>NZ_JAGIBH010000025.1 GCF_017744445.1 Caulobacter sp. | reverse complement strand
AGACAGGGTTGTCGTGATCGTTCCGCAGCTTGGCGGCCTCCAACAGCGTCGCCCATTCAGCGATCCGGCGAGGCTGGAAGAAGAAGCCTTCCAGATCGAAGTCCTTCACTATGATCCGGGATCCGGGCCGAAGGCGACACGCCAGATTGCGGATCACTTGAACCGGATCGCCAAAATAGCCGATGCAATTGAACAGGAGCACGATGTCGAAGTCTGCGACCCGATCAATGAAATCCTCGAGCCTTGCCTGCTGAAGCGTCCAATTCCGGTGGGGTTGAGCGACCAGTCGGGCATGAGCGGCGTCGAGTGACATAGGATCCTGATCGACCCCTGTGACGTGCCCTGTCGGGCCGACCAGATTCAGCAGCAGCGGAATGAAAAGGCCCGGCCCGCAACAGAGGTCCAGGACGCGGGCCCCCTGGGGGATGTCCAGGCCATTGATCTCACGGGATCGGTCCGGCGACTTGGCCAGGAAGTGCGTCGTCAACCAGTCCGTCGACGCCATGTCCAGCTTTTGGAAGCTGCGCATAATCAGTAGTTATCGTTGGTCCCGGCGATGGCTCTATGCCGGCCGCGGCCCGATAGGCCGTCCGCCGTCCGCAACGGCATCCACGACGACATCTATTACGAAGCGCAGGTGGCGGTTCAGGACCCGGCGCTGATCCGAACCGACGAGCGGCGCAAGGCTGGGCTGTTCTCGCTGCACGGCGTCGCGCTGGATCCGCTGAACCAGACCGTGCGGCTGGGCCGAGACCTCGCACAGTACCGCGCCGAGATCACCACAAAGGCCTTCCGAGAGTCCCAGAAGCGCTTGCGGGCCAAGTCGATTAGATCAGGATCCGGCGGCGCGGGCGTAGGCGGCGGGCTCGTGGCGCGCCAGCAGCGCGTCGGCGATGGCCTGGCCGCAGGCCTGCGTTCCCAACGGGCCGCCCAGGTCTCGGGTTCGAAGTTCGGGGCGGGCCAGAACGGTTTCGATCGCCTCGACGATGGCGGCGGCGGCCTCGTGTTCGCCCAGATGGTCCAGCATCAGCGCCGCCGACCAGATCTGACCGACGGGATTGGCGATCCCTTGGCCGGCGATGTCGGGGGCGCTGCCGTGCACCGGCTCGAACAGGGACGGGAAGGCGCGCTCGGGATTGATGTTGCCGGCGGGGGCGATGCCGATGGTCCCCGTGCAGGCCGGTCCCAGGTCCGACAGGATGTCTCCAAACAGGTTGGAGGCGACCACGACGTCGAACCAGTCGGGATGCTGAACGAAGTGGGCCGTCAGAATGTCGATATGGTACTTGTCCCAGCGCACCTCCGGATAGGCTGGCGCCATGGCTTCGACCCGCTCATCCCAATAGGGCATGGTGATCGAGATGCCGTTCGACTTGGTGGCCGAGGTCAGGTGCTTCTTGTCCCGCCGCGCCGCCAGGTCGAACGCGTATTTCAGGATCCGGTCGACGCCCACGCGGGTCATCACCGTCTCCTGCATGACGACCTCACGTTCGGTGCCGGGGAAGATCCGGCCGCCGATCGACGAGTATTCACCCTCGGTGTTCTCGCGCACGACATAGAAGTCGATGTCGCCGGGCGCGCGGTTGGCCAGGGGGCTGGGCACGCCGGGCATCAGCTTGACCGGCCGCAGGTTCACGTACTGGTCGAACTCGCGGCGGAACTGGATCAGTGATCCCCACAGTGAGACGTGGTCGGGCACGGTCTCGGGCCAGCCGACGGCGCCGAAGAAGATGGCGTCATGGCCGCCGATCCGCGCCTTCCAGTCGTCGGGCATCATCTGCCCGTGCTCGAGATAGTATTCGCACGAGGCGAAGTCGAAATGGTCGAAGGTGAAGGCGCAGCCGAAGCGCGTGGCGACGGCGTCCAGCACGCGCAGCCCCTCGGGGACGACCTCCTTGCCGATCCCGTCACCGGGAATGACCGCAATACGGTAATGGCGCGCGTCGTTCATGCGGATCCCTCGGATGCCGGGGAGCGATGGGCGCGGGCCGATCGGTCCGCTCACCCGTCCCGGCCAGACGCCTCCGGGGTAGGCCAGCGGCGACGCGCCGGGCCAATGCGGAATTGACATGAAATGATGCCGGGCGCGAAGCCGGCCCCGGCGGGACCGACGATCAAGTCCCCAAAACCCCCTCTATGGCGCTGTTTTTACTTGAATTTCGGTCTATGCCGAACCCGACGCGCCCAGGGCGCGTCAAGTCGCCGGGAGGCTCGCCGCGCCGCGCGACGCTGCCGGCTCGGTTTGCCGCCTGGCCGGGTTCTGGCTAACCGTGGCTGACCGGCTGGTCCCTCGATCAGCGGCGGACAGCGATCTCATGCAGACGACGTTTCGTAGCCAGGACATGCTCGACCATGATGTGGTCGGCGCTCGCGCCGTCCTTTCGGGCGATGGCGTCGACCAGGCGCTCGTGACCGTCCTGCGAGGTCAGGATATAGGCTGGCGGCGTGTCGCCCAGCTGCCGCGCGCGCGGCGGGATGGCGGCCGCCAGGCTGGGGCACAGCCGGGCCGGGTCGCCCAGCACCGGATAGATCAGGGTCATCCGGATGGCGTTGCGCAGCACCCGGTTCTGGGCGGCGTGATGGATGGTCCGGTGGAAGGCGCGGTTGATCAGATACCAGTCGCGTTCGATCGCTTCGGACCAGGCGCCGGCGTCGACGATGGCGCGGCCTTGGCGCGCGACGCCAGCCAGGCGATCGACCGCCTCGGCTTCCCAGCCAAACTCCACCGACAGGCGGGCCGACTGGCCTTCCAGCCGGGCGCGAACCTCGATAGCGTCGAAGACGTCGCCGATGGTCACGGCGCGGACGGTGTAGCCGCGGTTGGCTTCGTATTCGACCAGGCCTTCGGCCGAGAGCACCGCCAGGGCGCTGCGGATGGGCGTGCGCGACACCGACAGCTCGGCCGCCAGGCCCTCGGCGCGCAGGCGCGTCCCCGGCGAGATCTGGCCGGTGACGATACGTTCGCGCAGGCTCATCAGCACGGTGTTGGTCGCAAGCTCCACCTGGGGCGGATCGCTCGGGAGGCCCAGGTTCTCGTCCAAGCCGCTCGTCTGGGTCATGCCTTCGCCTTCTCCACGGACGGCCGCGCCGGGTCGGTCCGGGTCTTCTTACACAGCCACGCCGCCGGTCGCGCAAGTCCGCGGCGTGCGATCCCCCTTTCCCCGATTCCCTTCCAATGAGAGCGCCGACCCAAACCGGCCCGGAGACCGTCTCGTGATCGATCTGCTGCTTCACCCCGCCGTCCTCGGGCTGGCGATGGTGCTCACCTTCATGACCCTGATCATGACCAAGCGGATGTCGGCGATCGCCGCGCTGCTGCTGATCCCGATCCTGTTCGGCCTCGTGGCCGGCGCCGGCCCCAAGCTGGGCGAGATGATCCTGACCGGCGTCGGGCAGGTGGCGCCCACGGCGCTGATGCTATCCTTCGCCGTGCTCTATTTCGCCATCATGATGGACGCCGGACTGTTCGATCCGCTGGTCCGCAAGGTGCTGTCGATCGTCGGCGAGGATCCGCTGCGCATCGCCATCGGGACCGCGGTCCTGGCCATGGTCGTCTCGATCGACGGGGACGGCACGACCACGGTGCTGATCGTCGTCTCGGCCATGCTGCCTGTCTATCGGCGCATCGGCATGAACCCGCTGATCCTGCTGACCCTGCTGGGCCTGTCCAATTCGCTGATGAACTATGTCCCCTGGGGCGGGCCGGCGGCGCGGGCCGCGACGGCGGTGCGGGTCGATCTGGGCCAGGTGGTGGGACCCATGCTGCTGCCGGCGGCCGTCGGCCTGATGGGCATCGTCGCCATGGCCTGGATGTTCGGTCACGCCGAGCGCCGGCGCCTCGGCGTCTCGTCGGCCGGCTTGGTCCGTGCGAGCGCTTCGGGCGCGCCCCTGGCGGTCGACGACGCCGAGGCCCAGGCCACGCGCCGTCCCAGGCTGTTCTGGTTCAATGTCGTCCTGACGGTCTGCCTGATCCTGGGCATGGTGCTGGGCCTGGCGCCGCTGCCGGTGCTGATGATGGCCGGCTTCGCCATCGCCGCGACGGTCAACTATCCGAGCGTCAAGGACCAGAAGGCGCGCATCGCCGCCCATGCCGACAATGTGGTCAATGTCGTGGTGCTGATCTTCGCGGCCGGCGCCTTCACCGGCATCTTGAACGGCACGGGCATGTCGGCGGCCATGGCCAATGCCGCGCTGTCGATCATCCCGCCGCAGATCGGTCCCTATCTGGCGCCGATCACGGCCGTGGTCAGCCTGCCCTTGACCTTCGTGATGTCCAACGACGCCTACTATTTTGGCGTGGTGCCGGTGATCGCCAACGCCGCCGCCAACTTTGGCATCGAGCCGGCGGCGATCGCCCGTGCGTCGCTGATCGGCCAGCCCGTCCATTCGATGAGCCCGCTGCTGGCGCCGATCTACCTGGCCTGCGGCTTGGTGGGCGTGGACGTCGCCGACGCCCAGCGCTTCTCGCTGAAGTGGTCGGCGCTGATCTGCCTGCTGGTGCTGAGCGTGGCCATGCTGACCGGCGCGATCCCGATCGCCGGCGCTGGCTGATCGAAGATCCGCATCGAACGATGCGCCCGGCGGGCGCGCAAAGTCGCGCCGGCGGGCGGTATATGATCGTGGTCCCTCGGGACCGCCTCGATGCAACTTGTCGAGCTAGCCTGGCGGCTTGGAACGGCGGTCGGCGGCCTGTCCTCTTGCATGGGACGCGCCGAGGGCGGCTCGACCCGGGCGCATCGTCACCCTCGGTGCGCCCGGTCTCTTCGCTGGCGACCTAGCCCTGATCGCCCGCGAGATCCTGCTCGGCCCGCGCCTTGAGCCGCGCCCAGAAGGCCTCGGCCGCCGCGTTCTGGCGGGCTCTGGGACGGAACAGGCGGATGTCGATCGGCACGTCCCACTGGGCCTCGCCCGCCCGCACCAGGACGCCGCGCTCGAGGTCGCCGGCGATCAGGCTGACCGGCAGCCAGGCCAGGCCCTTTCCCGCCCGCGCCATGGCCGCCAGCACGGTGGCCACGTGCGAGGTGAATCCCGGGGCGAGCCACATCGACGGGCCCTCCAGCGCGTGGGTCGAGGCCAGGATGCGCCCCATGCCCGAAACCTCCGTGAAGGCCAGATAGGGCACGGGGGCGCCCATCTGACCGGGCAGAGCGAAGCGCGGCTGCGTCGGATCGTCGAGGGCTGGCGCGCTCACCGGGATCAGGATGTCGCGCCCGATGTCGATCGAGGTGAAATAGTTCGGCTTGAACGACACCGGCGTCGACGGGTGGTGATGGCACAGCAGGAACTGAGCCTGGCCCTGCAGCATCATCCGCTCGCAGCCGGCCATGTTGTCGGTCACCAGGCTGACGGCCGAACTGAGCGGCTGCTCGGCCTCGATCGCCTCCAGCCATTGCGGAAAGAAGGTGATCGACAAGGCGTGGGTCGAGGCGAAGCGCACCGTCGATACGAAGCCTTCGGCGACCGCGCGGGTCTGCTCGCGGCCCAGATAGAGCCGGCGCAGAAGGTCCTCGGCGGTGGGCCGCCACTGCTCGCCCGCCGGCGTCAGGGCGACGCGGTGGGTGTCGCGGTTGAAAAGGGGGGCGCCCAGCCAGTTCTCCAGCAGGCGCACGCGGCGGCTGAAGGCGGGCTGGGAAACGTTACGCGCCTCGGCCGCGCGTCCGAAATGCTGATGCTCGACCAGGGCCAGGAAATCTTCGAGCCAATCGAGCTCCATGCACACGCTCTTTTCCGGTCGCTCAACGGCCGGGGCGACCGTCGGCCACGACACATTCGGGGGCGGGGTCATCACCGTCAAGGACGGCGACGACCGAGCGGGCGGCGACCATGTTCGTGCGGTCCAGGCCTTCGCGCGAGGAGGCGCCGGAATGGGGGGCGCCCACGACATTGGGCAGGGCCAGCAGGGCCTGGGAGATCGGCTTGTAGGCCGGGTCGCTCTCGCTGACGAAGACGTCGAGCCCCGCGCCGCCCAGCCGTCCGGCGCGCAGGGCGTCCAGCAGGTGGGCGTCCTCCACGAGGCCGCCGCGCGCGGTGTTGATCAGGATGGCGCCGGGCCGCATCGACTCGATGGCCGAGCCGTCGATCATGAACCTGGTCGCCGGGGTCAGCGGCGCATGCAGGGTGACATAGTCGCTGCGGGCCAGCAGCTCGGGCAGGTCGACATACTGAACCCCGGCCGCGGCGGCATAGGCCTCGTCTGGACGCGGGGTGTGGACCAGCACCCTGCAGTCGAAGCCCGACAGCCGCTTGACGACACTCTTGCCGATCCGGCCCAGGCCCACGACGCCGACGGTCTTCTCGCAGAGGTCCGAGCCCATCAGGATCGACCAGTCGCCGTCCAGCATACGGTGTTGGGACTCGCGAAAGCGCCGCCCGACCGCCAGCATCAGGCCGATCACATGGTCGGCGACCGAGGCGTCGTTGCCGCCGGCCGCGATGGCGACGACGCGGCCCAGATCGCGGGCGGCGTCGAGGTCGACCCGCTCGTAGCCGACGCCGCGGCGCGACACGATCTGCAGCTCGGGCAGCGCCTGCAGGAGCTCGCGCGTCACTCGCGCGTGGCCGACGATCCAGCCGGCCGCGCCGTCTAGCATCTCGACCAGCTGGTCGTGGCTCAAGTCGCCGTCGGCCTTGCCCGCCGGCAGCGAGGCGATCACCACCTCGCAGCCATGGGCCCGCAGATAGGCCTGGGTGCGATCGTCGAAAAAGCGTTGGGTGACGACGACCTTGCGGGGACGGGGCATGGCTCTGGATCTCCTACGGGCAGGCCGCGTCAAGGGAAGCAGCGCTCCGCGCCGGCGCCAGCCCCGTATCACGCATCATTCAATCGAAACTACGCAACACGACGGGCCCGGTCGTCTGGTTACTCAAGGGGGCGACCCGCCAAGTGTCTGCGGCGGCGTGAGATGAAGGACCCGACGATGCTCGGACGGATGCAGGACTGGCCGCTGACGGTCGACAAGATCCTCGACCATGCCAACACCTGGCACGGCGCCCGCGAGATCGTGACCCGTTCGGTCGAGGGGCCGATCGTGCGCAGCGCCTACGGCCAGTTGCACGCCCGCGCCAAGCAGGTCACCAGTGCGCTGCGCGACTGGGGCGTCGAGCCCGGCGACCGAGTCGCCACCCTGGCCTGGAACACCGCCCGGCACATGGAGGTCTGGTACGGGGCGATGGGCATGGGCGCGGTGTGCCATACGCTCAATCCACGCCTGTTCCCCGCGCAGCTGGTCTACATCATCAACCACGCGGGCGACCGCATCCTGTTCGCCGACCTGACCTTCGTCCCCCTGCTGAAGGCCGTGCTGCCTCGGTGCCCGACCGTCGAGCGCGTGGTCCTTCTCAGCGACGCCGACACCGTGGCCGGCGCCGGCCTGGATGGCGCCCTGGCCTATGAGGCGCTGCTGCAGCAGGCGAGGGGGCCGTCGCACTGGGGCGGCTTCGACGAGCGCACGGCCTGCGCTCTCTGCTACACCTCGGGCACGACGGGCGACCCCAAGGGCGTGCTCTATTCGCATCGCTCCAACTTCCTGCACACGCTGATGGGCCTGCAGAGCACGGTTCTGGGCGCGGATCCGAGCGCGGTGATCCTGCCCATCGTCCCGATGTTCCACGCCAACGCCTGGGGCATCGCCTTCGCCGCGCCGGCGGCGGGCGCCAAGCTGGTCATGCCCGGCGCGCGCATGGACGGCGCGGCGATCCACGAGCTGATCGAGACCGAGGGCGTGACCTTCTCCGGGGCCGTGCCAACCGTCTGGCAGGGGCTGCTGACACACCTGCGCGACAACAATCTTGGCCTGTCGACCCTCAAGCGCGTGGTGATCGGCGGTTCGGCCGTGCCCGAAAGCCTGATCCGCGCCTTCCACGACGAGTTCGGCGTCGAGGTGGTGCAGGGCTGGGGCATGACCGAGACCTCGCCGATCGGCACGCTGTCCAACGCCCGGCCCGAGATCAGCGCGCTCAGCTTCGACGAGCAGATCAAATGGCGCGCCAAGCAGGGGACGCCGCCCTTGGGCGTCGAGCTGACGGTCAAGGACGCGGCCGGCGCGGTCCAGCCGGCCGACGGCCGTTCGCAAGGCCGGCTGATGGTGCGCGGCCCCGGCGTGGCGGCGGGCTATTTCGGCCAGGCAGGCGATGTCCTGGATCCCGACGGCTATTTCGACACCGGCGACATCGCCACCATCGATCCGCAAGGCTTCCTGCAGATCACCGACCGGGCCAAGGACGTCATCAAGTCCGGCGGCGAGTGGATCAGCTCCGTCGAGATCGAGTCGATCGCCGCGGGCCACCCCGATGCGGAACTGACCGCGGTCGTCGGCGTGCCGCATCCGCGCTGGGACGAGCGCCCGCTGCTGATCGTCAAGCTGCGACCGGGCGCCGAGCCGGACGCCGGCTCCCACCTGGCCTTCCTGGCGGGCAAGATCGCGCGATGGTGGATGCCTGACGCGGTGCGGTTCGTCGACGACATCCCGCTGGGGCCGACCGGGAAGGTCGACAAGAAGCGGTTGCGCGAAGACCTCCTCGAAATCACCGCGTGATCGGTCTTCAGTTTTGCATCCAAAAATACAATATTCTGAATTCAATGAGGGAGGAGCGCCGGAATGCCGAGCGGCCCGATTAAGATCATCGTCCCCTGCGGTTCGCTGGGCGCGGGCGTGGTGGAAGAAGAAGTCCAGCGCGGCGTCGCCTTGGGGGCTCACGCCATCGCCTCCGACGCGGGGTCGACCGACAGCGGCGCGGCCTATCTGGCGCTGGGCATGTCCAAGAACAATCGCGGCTCGGTGAAGCGCGACCTGAAGATCCTGATGAAGGCCGGCGCCGAGGCGGGCATCCCGGTCATCATCGGCACCAGCGGCCAGGCGGGCGGCGATCTGAACGTCGATTGGACGCGCGACATCGCCGTCGAGATCGCCGGCGAGCTGGGCATCACGCCCAAGATCGCCTTGCTGTATTCCGAGCAGGACAAGGCTGTCCTCAAGGCCAAGAACGCCGCCGGCAAGATCACGGCCCTGGCGCCGCTGGGCCCGCTGGACGACGCGACGATTGACAGCTGCGATCACATCGTCGCGGCCCTGGGTCCCGAGCCCTACATCGCCGCCCTGCAAGCGGGCGCCGACGTCATCCTGGGCGGCCGCACGACCGACACGGCGGTGATCGCCAGCTTCGCCCTGCTGCACGGCGCGCCCCAGGGAGCATCCTGGCACGCGGGCAAGGTCTCCGAATGCGGCTCGCAATGCTCGGTTCATCGCGATCGCGGGGCCGGGGTGTTGCTGACCATCGACCAGGACGGCTTCGAGATCGAAACCCTGGCGCTGAACAACCAGTGCACGCCCCACAGCGTCTCGGCCCACATGCTGTACGAGAACAGCGACCCGTTCCGCCTGACCGAGCCGGGCGGCGTGCTGGACGTGACGGATGCGGTCTACGCCTCGACCGACGATCGCACGGTCAGGGTCACCGGTTCGGTCTGGGATCCCAAGCCCTACACGATGAAGCTCGAGGGGGCCGCGGGCGGCCGCTACCAGACCCTGATGCTGGTCGGCATCCAGGATCCGGACGTCCTGGCGCGTGTCGACGCGTTCCATGACAAGATGCTGGCCGCCCTCTATGACCGCGCCCGCAAGTCGCTGGGCCCCGAGGCCGGCGACTTCCACATCTCGCTGCGCATGTATGGCTGGAACGCGGTGTCGGGCGACAAGCCGCCGCCCGGGACGCCGGCTCCGCGCGAGCTGGGCGTGCTGTTCGTCGCCACGGCCGACACCCAGGAACTGGCCACCCAGATCGCCAAGGCCTGCAACGCCTACTTCTTCCACTACCCGATCTCGATGGACAAGGAGCTGCCCAGCTACGGCTTCGCCTTCACCCCGGCCGACGTCGAGCGCGGCCAGGTCTACGAGTTCAAGCTGAACCACGTCGTCCATGTCGACGACCCCATGGAGCTGGTCCGCACCGCTTGGGTCGACCTGCGCAAAGAGGAGGCCGCGTAATGGCGACCGTCAGGCAAGTCTGCCACCACGTGCGCTCCAAGAACGCCGGGCCCTATTGGGTGACCCTGGACCTGTTCTTCGACGGGCCCGAGACCTTCGAGAAGTACGGCCAGAGCCCGGCGCTGGGTCCGGACACGATCCAGCGGCTGTTCGGCGCCGATCCGGCGCTGGTCAAGCGCTTCGCCGTGCCCAGCCTCAACGTGGTCAAGATCTCGTACGCCCGGGCCGCGCCCCAGGGCGGCGAGGTCGAGCGCGACATGCACTGCGGCCAGCAATATGTGCGGCTGCTCGACGTTCAACTGGACTGAGGAGACGGCCATGAACGCTCACGCCCTGAAGACCGAAGCCTCGGACTACAGCGCCCTTGAGGCTACTGTCCGCATCGATCTGGCCGCCGCCTACCGGCTGGTGGCGCTGTTTGGCTGGGACGATCTGGTGTTCACCCACATCTCGGCCCGCGTGCCGGGTCCCGAGCACCACTTCCTGATCAATCCGTTCGGCTGGATGTTCGAGGAGATCACCGCCTCGTCTCTGGTCAAGGTCGACCTGCATGGCAATGTGGTCGGCGAGACCACGGAGATGGTCAATCCCGCGGGCTTCACCATCCACTCGGCGGTGCACGAGGCCCGGCCCGACGCGGGCTGCGTGATGCACCTGCACACGGTGGCGGGCACGGCCGTGTCCTCGCAGGAGGCGGGGCTGTTGCCGCTGAACCAGACCGCGATGCTGCTGAACGGCAAGGTCGCCTATCACGACTTCGAAGGCGTGGCCCTGGACCATGACGAACGCCCCAGGCTGGTGGCGGACCTCGGCGACAAGAGCGCCATGATCCTGCGCAACCACGGCACCCTGGTCGCCGGCGCCTCGGTCGCCGAGGCCTTCACGACCATGTATTTCCTGGAGCGCGCCTGCGAGATGCAAGTGGCGGCCCAGGGCGGCGGTCCGCTGCGGATCCCGGACGACCACGTCCAGGGCGTCGTCGAGGAGCAGTCGCAAGGCCTGAGCGTGGTGGCCAACGGGCTGGTGTGGCCGGGCCTGCTGCGGCGTCTCAAGCGCCTCAACCCCGGCTACGACGCCTGATGGCGTCAATCGGGTGCGCGTGGCGTCGGTGATGCGGTCGGCTGTGAAGCGGGCGGATGTCCAGTGGGTGCTGCTGGTCGCCATCACCGCCGTGCTCGTGGTCGTTTTGAAGGCCATGCACGCGCCCGCGGCCCTGCTTTTGGGACCCCTGGTGGTCGGTATCATCTTCGGGGTCTCCGGCGCGACGATCCGGCCGCCGCCGGCCTCGCGCGTGGTCAGTTCGACACTGATCGGCTGCCTGGTCGCGGTGGCCATGGGGTCGGCCATGGGGCCAGAGCTGCTGGGGCGCCTGCCGGCCTTTCTCTACATCGGGGCGACGACCCTGGGCTTTAGCCTGGGGCTGGGCTGGCTGCTGTCGCGGGCTGGCTGGTTCGGCGGCTCCACGGCCGTCTGGGGACTTTCGCCGGGCGGCGCGGCCGGCATGATCGCCCTGGCCCAGGAGACCGGCGCCGATGCGCGGATCGTCGCCCTGATGCAGTATTTCCGGGTGCTGCTGGTGGCCAGTTCGGCGATCGGCCTGGCCCACTTGGCCGCGCCGCTGCCGACGGGGCATCCGCATGCCCAGAGCTGGCTTCCGCCGCTCGACCCACTGGGCCTGCTGGGCGCTTTGGTCCTGTGCGTGGCCGGCGGCCTGCTGGCCAAGGCGCTGAAATTTCCGGCCGGCGTGTTCCTGATCCCGGGCCTGGCCGGGGCGGCGCTGCTGGCGACCGGCTGGTTCCGCCTGCAGGTCCCGCCGGTCCTGGCCGCCCTGGCCTATGCAGTGGTTGGCTGGACGATCGGACTCAGCTTCACCCGGCCGACCCTGCTGCACAGCGCCCGGGCCCTGCCCAGGATCCTCGGTGCGGCCCTGCTGCTGATCGCCCTCTGCGGCGTTTCGGGCCTGGTCATCAGCCTGGCCTGCGGCGTCGACCTGCTGACCGGCTATCTGGCGACCAGTCCCGGTGGCGTCGATTCCATCCTGATCATCGCCGCCTCCACCCCCGTCGACCTGCCGTTCATCCTGTCGGCGCAGGTCATCCGGATCATTCTGGTGCTGCTGGTCGGGCCCTATGCCGCCCAGTACCTGGCCAGGCGCGCGGCGGCGCCCGACGCCCCTTAAGCTTCATCGAGACATGCCGGTGCCCGATCCTCAATCCGACCTGCGTCAGATGTTCGACGCCGCCGTGGCGGCGGCCGATCCGCATCTTTGCCTGCCGCCGCATCTGCCGCCGGTCCCGGCGGGGCGCACCGTCGTGGTCGGCGCGGGCAAGGCCGCCGCGGCCATGGCGGCCGCGCTGGAGACCCACTGGCCCGGACCGCTGAGCGGCCTGGTCATCACCCGCTATGGCCATGCGGCGGCGACCCGCACGATCGAGGTGCTGGAAGCGGCTCACCCGACGCCGGATCTCAACGGCGTGGAGGCCACGGCCCGCTTGCTGACCAGCCTGGACGGTCTGACGGCCGACGACCTGGTGATCTGCCTGCTGTCGGGTGGCGGCTCGGCCTTGCTGACCGCGCCGCCGCCGGGCGTCTCGCTGGAGGACAAGCGGTCGGTGGTCAGCGCCCTGCTGCGCAGCGGCGCGCCGATCGCGCAGATCAATGCGGTGCGCCGGCGCCTGTCGCGGGTCAAGGGCGGGCGATTGCGTCAGGCCGCCGGCCCGGCCCGCGTCCTCACCCTGGCCATCTCCGACGCGCCCGGCGACGACCCGGCCACGATCGCCTCCGGGCCTACCGTGGCTGACCCGACCGCCAGCGGCGACGCCCTGGCGATCCTCCAGCGCTATGGCGTGGACGTATCGCCGGCCGCCCGCGCCTGGCTGGCCGACCCGGCGAGCCAGGGCCCCCAGCTTCCGGCGGCGCGCCCGGACGACTATCGGCTGATCGCCACGCCGGCCCTGTCGCTGGAGGCCGCCGCGCGTGTCGCCACGGACCTGGGCTATCAGCCCGTCGTCCTGGGCGACGCGATCGAGGGCGAGGCGCGGGACCTCGCCCGGCGCCACGCGGCGATGGCGCTGAACCTGGCGGGAGGGCTCAGTCGAGACGGTAAGCCCATCGTGCTGATCTCCGGCGGCGAGACCACGGTCACCGTGGTCGGCTCGGGACGGGGAGGGCGCAACACCGAGTACCTTCTGGCGCTGGGCGTCGCCCTGGACGGCGCGGCGGGCATCCATGCCTTGGCCGCCGACACCGACGGAATCGACGGCGTCGAGGACAATGCCGGCGCGATCCTCGCCCCCGACAGCCTGGCGCGCGCGGCGGCGGCCGGTGTCTTGGCGACCGCGCGCCTGGCCGACAACGACGCCTACGGGTTCTTCGGCGCGATCGACGGCCTGGTCTTCACCGGACCGACGCGGACCAACGTCAACGACTTCCGCGCGATCATCCTGACGCCCAGGACGTCCTAGGGCGGAGCATCAAGGGGTTTCATCGGGCAAATCATTCCATTCGCTCTTTGCATCACGGCCGCCGGGTCGCGCGGGTTAAGGACTTCACAAGCACCCCGGAAAACGGGGGCGGGAGGAAAACATGCAGGTTGGAATTCGACGCGCATCCCTATGCGCAGGAGTCGCCCTCGGTGTTCTCGCGAGCGCGCCGGCTTTGGCCCAGGACGCCGCGCCCGCGCCGGCCGCCGCCCAGGCGGATGTTCTCGAGGAAGTCCTCGTCACCGCCCAGCGCCGCAGCGAGCGGTTGCAGGACGTGCCCGTGACCGTCACCGCCTTCGGGGCCGATCAGATCGAGAGCGCTCACATCATCGGCGTCCAGGACGTGATCACGCGCACGCCTGGCCTCAGCTTCGACGCCTTCCCCGCTAGCGAGCCGCGGTTGTTCATCCGCGGCATCGGCTCGTCGGATCGCGGTTCGGCCGGCGATCCCAGCGCCGCGGTCTTCCTCGACGAGGTCTATCTGGGCCGCCCGTCCGCTATCGCCTTCGACGCCTTCGACATCGAGCGCATCGAGGTGCTGAAGGGGCCGCAGGGCACCCTCTACGGCCGCAACGTGGTCGGCGGCGCCATCAACGTCATCACCAAGGCGCCCGAACTTTCGGACTTCTCCGGCGCGCTGGAAGGCACGCTGGGCAACTATGATCGTCGCGAAGTCGCCGGCATGGTCAATGTCCCGTTCGCCCAGAACCTGGCGGCGCTGCGGCTCAGCGGCAGCGTGCGCAAGCACGACGGTTACACGACCAGCACGGTGACGGGCGGCGATCTGGAGCGCGGCGACACCCGCAGCGCCCGCGCCCAGCTGCTGGTCGAGCCGAACGACGACTTGCGCATTCACCTGACGGCCGACAGCACGACCGATCGCGGCACGGGCCCGGCCAACCACGTGCTGTTCACCAGCCGCCCGGACCGCTATCCGCTGTCGCTAGATCCCAAGAAGAGCCTGGCCACCCTGGACGGCCGCCAGGACCGCGACACCTACGGCCTGCGCGCCGAGGTCAGCTGGTCTATGCCCTTCGCGACCCTCAGCTATCTGGGCTCGCACCGACAGGTCGACTACGAGTCCTACTACGACTTCGACGGTTCGAACGGCACGCGCGGCATCGAAGGCGGCGACCTGGAAGACAGCCGGCTGACCAGCAACGAGCTGCGGCTGCTCTCGCCCAAGGACAGCAAGGCGACCTGGGTGGTCGGCGTCTACACCTACAACGCCAAGACCGACCGGATCACGACCAACAACACCCTCAACTTCGCCGGCCGCGAGCGGGTCGTTCAGAACGCCAAGCTCGACAGCTACGCGGTCTATGGCGACGTCACCTATCCGCTGAGCGAGCGCCTCAATGTCAGCGCCGGGGTGCGCTACACCAAGGACAAGAAGGACTATCACATCGTCAATCAGGGGCCGCAGCAGTTCCAGACGGTGTTCCCGCTGGACGCGCGCGCCAAGGCCAGCTTCGACGCGGTGACCTGGCGCCTGGCCGCCGACTATCACTTGCGCCCCAATCACATGGCCTATCTGACGATCTCGCGCGGCTTCAAGAGCGGCGGCTTCCAGGACGCGCCCAGCTCGCAGCTGGCCGCCGTCACGCCCTTCAGCCCCGAATACGCCACCCAGTACGAGTTTGGCCTCAAGCAGCAGTTCTTCGATCGCGCCCTGACCTGGAACAATTCGATCTACCTGATCGACTACACCGACCTGCAGACCGGCCAGACGGTCGGCCTGACCAAGATCACCAACAATGCGGGCAAGGCCACGATCAAGGGCTGGGAGACCGCCCTGGCCTGGCGGATCGGCGGCGGCTTCGACCTGGCGCTGAACTACGCCTATACCGACGCGACCTTCGACGACTTCGCCACGGTCGACGACAACAACGCCCCGATCAACCTGGCGGGCAACCGGCTGAGCCGCACGCCGCGCAACAAGGTCACCGTGGCGCCCAGCTACACCTTCGACTTCGCCAATGGCGGGCAGTTCAAGGCGACGGCCGAGTATCGCTACGAAAGCCTGATCTATGACGACAACAACAACCAAGAGCCGGAGATCAGACAGCCTTCCGAGTTCGTGGACGCCAACGCCGGCTACACCAGCCCGGATGGGACCTGGACCTTCTCGGTGTGGGGCAAGAACCTGACGGACGAGCGCAGCCGCACGCTGCAGGTGCTGTTCAACTCGACCTTCTTCGTCGCCTACAACGCGCCCCGCACCTATGGCGCGACCCTGCGGTGGAACTTCTAGACCCGTCGACCGCGCCGATGCTGGCGGATCCGGGCGACCGGATCCGCTTGTCCGTGACCCCTTTCCAAGGACATGCGATGCCGATCCCAAGACGCCAGGCCGCGTTCGTCGCCGCGCTGTTCATGCTGGTGCTGATCGGCCTTGGAGCGCTTCGCCCAGAGGTCGCCGCCGCGGGCCAACTGCCGACCGGGACGGTCGCTGGCGACATGGACCTCTCGCCCTTCTATCGGTGGACCTCGCATCTGCCCGGTAAGTCCGGCGCGCTGCTGCGCCAAGAGCCGATGCCGAGCCAACCGGACATCACCGCCGCGTCGAAGGCCCTGCGTATTCTCTACACGTCAGAGGATGCGCGCTGGGGTTCGGGTCAGGTCCCGGTCAGTGGCGTTCTCTACATCCCCAAAGGCAAGCCCCCCGCCGGCGGCTGGCCGATCCTAGCCTGGGCGCACGGCACCCTGGGCATCGCCGACGCCTGCGCGCCGTCCTGGACCGGCTTTCGGGCGCGAGACGCGGTCTACATCAACCGTTGGCTCCAGGCCGGGTTCGCCGTGGTGCTTACCGACTATCAGGGGCTCGGCGGTCCTGGACCGCATCCCTACCTCTATTGGCAGGCCGAAGGGCGGTCGGTGCTGGACTCGATCCGCGCCGCGCGCGCCGGCCGCACGAAGCTGATCGCCAACAAGGTGCTGATCGCCGGGCAGTCGCAAGGCTCTGGCGCGGCCCTTGGGGCGGCCAGACTGTCTCGGGGCTACGCGCCCGAACTCAACGTCGTCGGCGTGGTGGCCACGGGCGTCGTCAGCACCTTCCCGGACGGGCCTGTCGCGCTGCCGGTCCGCAACTCGGCCAACATGTTCCTCAGCTTCGTGTCGGGCGGGCTGCGCGATGACGCGCCGCCGATCGAGGAGCTGCTCAGCCCACAGGGCAAGGACCTGCTGCAGGCGGCGCGCCAGGCTTGCACCAAGGAGATCGGGCTTGTCGCCCGGCGCCTGAAGGTGGCCAGCCTCGCGGACTCGCTCTCGATCTCCTTGGACGAACTCGCCGCGATCCGGATCCCGGTCACCGACATGCCCAGCGAGCGGCTCGGCCTGCCCGTGATGGTCGGCACGGGTCTCGCCGACGCCACCACGCCGCCGCTGCGGCAGTATGGCGCCGTGGCGGCGCTGTGCGCGGCGGGCGACAAGGTCTACTGGCGCCGTTACGAGGGCCTGGGCCACGACGGCGCCATGCACGGCGCGTTCGATGACGCCCTCACCTTCGCGCGCACGCGCCTGCGTGGAGGCCTCCTGTCTTCGTCCTGCTCTGACCTGTCGCCGCCCGGTCCGCCCGGCGTGCGCGATCCCAAGGCGCCCTTCAACGACGATTGATGTCCTATCGCGCTTAAGGCGCGCGTCGCGCGCCGACACTGGGTGTGCGATGCGTCTGCTGCTCGATGCCACGCCGTCATGGCCAATCCATCTCCAAAGCGCCCGTCAACGGCGAACGCCGCCTCGATGCCAAGGTCCAGGACGGCCCGAACTGTGCTTTCTGATCTCACACTCTGGTCGGTGGACCGTTCTTTGAGATCGGTCGAACGCCGCCTGCCTGAGACCTAAGGTCGGTAACGGGCGCAACGCCGCCGTGGAAGTCGCCGTCGGTTCTCGATTGTGGATCGCCGCCGACCGCGGCGACCAGCCAACGCGGCGTAGACCATCCTCGTCGCCCTTCATCTCGGCGAAGCCAAGACCCCACTGGCAACGCGCCCCTCAGAGATCTGCCCAACGACGCATGGGCGAAACCCCATTGGTGAGCAGACCTTCCGACGAGCCGGGGAGGGTGGAGACGGCCTTCGCAGGCCTGCGCCGCGGCAGGAAACCGGCATCGTCCCAGGCGGGCGCGCGCAAAATCCATGACATCGGAAATCAAGCCAGCCACGCGGGAGGTGCTGATCTCCATCTGGCTGAGAATCCACCCGCTCTTCGGGCCGGCCGGATCCTTGCGGAAAAGGCGCACGCCCCCCTCAATGGCGGCAAGAGGGTTACGCAGGTCGTGGCCAAGGACGGCGATGAACTGTTCGCGCAGTTCTGAGTCAGCCCGCTCATCAAGAGGGGCTCAACGAGAACGCTGCAGGGCGCCGCATAGCGGCAACCCGAAAGCTTGGAAGCGCGCGGCCTGTCAGAAGGCGAGCGAACTTAACTGAGGGCGCTCAACTTCTGTTTGCGTGGATTTACAATCTATGGCGTCATTCGCAATGGGTACTTCCACCCGTTGAGGACTACGCATGAAGCGCTTCGCTCACGTCTCGCTGATAGCTGTTCTGGCCCTTGCCTCGATCCCCTCGGTTTCGAACGCGGGTCCGCGTTTCTACCGAGAAACCATCTACTACAGCACGGTATATGTTCCGGGGACGTCGCCGTTCCCCGATGGAGGTCCAACGCCTTGGGGATCGGACCAAAGAATAGCGGTGGGCTGGGACCGCTACTATTGCGACGGGAGCGTGCGGTCGTTCGGACAGCAGACGGGCGATTACGAGGACTACGAGACCGGCACTGTTTGCGACTGAGTTCGCTGGGGGCCCGTCGACGATGGCGGGCCTCACTTCATAGGGGCCTGGTTACGAGCCGAGGCCCTGGCGACGAGGATCCCTAACGGCAGCCGGCCGCCGATGTTCCCCCGCTGGGCGGCCGGCGCCGAGGGCGGCGCATAGAGGAGCGCCGCATTCAGCGGCGGTCAAAACGACTTCGCTGAACGCGGGTCCCTGAACCCGTGTGGTCTAGCCGTAAGGTCGGTCGTCACCAGGATCGACCGGCGGCGCGATGGGCGGCGTTTCAGCTGGGGCGCCGGGATCATCGATCTCTGGCGGAGCGCCGCCAGGGTCAATCTCCGGCGTTGTCGGTTCGATAGGCGGCGGAGCGGTCGGGTCGGTCATGTCATTGCCTCGGGTTGACATAGAGCAACGCGCCCGGCGCCAGGATGCTCCCCCACCTCAAGCACCGCGCTGGGCGGGGCTGAATGGAGGTAGGCGAGGCGGTCGGGCCCAAATAAAAGCCTCACCGGTTAGGGTGGGGCTGGTCGTATCGGCTAACCGCCGAAGATGAAGTCGGCTTTGAAGTAGCCCTTGGTGGGATCGAGGATGTCGATTGCGAACGGCCCCGAGCCGTCTGCCAGGTCGGTCAGCCAGGCAGCGTTGCTGCGGGCCATGACGCCGACGTCGGCCTTCTCGGCCTCGGCCAGCAACCAGCCGACCATGGCCGCCTTCGTGCCGATCCCGTTCTGCCCGTCGCCGCCATAGCTCGCGAAATAGTCGATGCGGGTGTCGATCAGGGCATGGAGCTTGGCGTCGCTGGGCGTGCCGCCGAAGATCGCCGTATAGGCCTTCTTGGTTGCGTCGAACAAGGACAGCGCCCCGTACTCGGCCGTGAACTTGGCATTGCCCTCGCCCACCTTGCCCAGATTGACCGCGAAGTTGATGTAGCGGTTCTCGAGGTTGAACGACTGGTAGTAGCCGCTGTTGAGATTGTTGATGTTCGGGCCGGCCGGCGAGATCAGGAAGTCCACGCCGCCCTGGCTGGGGACTTTTCCGATGAAGAACTGGTAGCTCATCGACGCCACGGACGTTGTGGCATCGGCAGCGTCGACGATAGCCTTGGTTATCTGATCGTCCGACAACTGACCTGCTTGCCACTGTGTCAGTAGGCTCTGTGAGAAGGCCGCGTTCGCGCTGTTTGAGGGTTGTCTCAGGATGTTGAGGATCCGCGCCGAGACTTCCTCGGCCGATGGCGCCGACGCGAAAACGATGGTCTCGACGTTGCTGAGATGATCTACGCCGTCGGGTGACCCCGCGCGCAGGTCGGTCACGGTGATTGTGCCGTCGCCATTTTTGACGACCTGATAGTCCTTCATCGTTCCCGCGTACCGAACCCTGTCAGTGCCAGCTCCGCCGTCGATGATGTCATCGCCTGCACCGCCATCGAGGAGATCGTCGCCGCTACCACCGTCTAGCTTGTCGTTGCCGACGCCGCCGAAAAGGACGTCATCGCCATTGGCGCCCGATAGTGTATCGGCTCCCGCTCCACCGCGGAGGTCATTGTTCGCATCATTGCCGAGGATGGAGTCGTCACCGGAGCCCGCGAGAACGCTCTCGATGATTGTCCCGAAGGCGATACCGACGTTGTTGCTCCACTGATAGCCGTACTTGGCGAAGTGGGACGAATCGAATGTCGCCTCAAAATCGTGCGCTGTCGCGGGGATCAATGCTGCCCAGTATGCCTTCTGATCAGCCGCGGAGAAATAATCGATGCTGCTGTATGCTCCCGGCCTCAGGTCTATGATCGAGCCGCGCATGTGAGTAGAGAGATCGATCGTATCGATCCCGCCAGCGTCATAAATGGTCTCGAAGTAGGCTTTGTCTGGACTCCAGGTGTAGGTGGTATTTCCAGCCGCCGTTGATGGATTTGAACCGTAAAGGGCCTGAAGCGCTAAGATGTCATAGACCATAGGGCCGTTATAGCCAACTATCTCAAGGTTTCGGCTGTAACCCGAAGATTCGGCTGACGTGGCATAGCTGTAATGTACTTGATCTATGGCCGTGTTGTTGGACATCATCGAAAAGCGCGTGGTGCTCATGTAGCCAAATGGCAGTGCGTTCGAGCCCTCATGAATATGCTGCAAGCCGAGAGCGAAGCCCAAGTCATGGAGGAGGGACTCGAAGGACTGAGCGCCGTCTACCCAGCCAGGCGAAAAGGTGAAATCGCTCCAGGCTGACCGCAGCCATATGTCGCCAGCGTTGGTCGCCGCTGATCCGCCAGCGGGTGGATTGTATACGTGGCCACTACCATCGGAAAACGCGACCCGGATCTGACCTGGTTGGGTTAGGTCATCGGTCTCAACTATGGGCGTATTGATGACGCGGGCGATCGACGCCACCGCAGTTCTGAAATTGGCAGCCTGCGTCGCGTTTAAGACCCCATAGTGAGCGGACTCGGGCTCGGAAGAGCCATAGGACGGCCAAGTGCTGCCGAGCTTGGGAATGCTGAACGTGATAGTAGGCGTGGTCCAGTATTTGTTAGGATTGAGAATGGCGGCCAATATCTCGGCCTTCGTCGGCTCAGGAAGCATTCTCAACCTCGGATCGTCACCACAACCTTGGGACCAGTATTAGGCCATAAAGGCTGAGGCAATGGGTTGGCTTCAGGAAGCGTCGCAAGCGGCACTAGGCGCAGCCCAAGGCGATTGACAAGTATGGCCAACAGCCGGAGAAAACTTCCGTAAGTTCAAACAGCGCAGGTGCGCTGGCAGTCAGGCCGGTCCGGGCGCGGAAGAGACGATGCAGATGTCCTTGCAATCAGCGCGTTGACGCCGTCGTAATGCTGTTGGTTCGCTGCGGATCGCGTTCGCCGTGCGCCTGATAGGCTGATGTCCGCTTGCTGGCTATGCGCCGTCCACACATGGCGCCGCCCCGCCCAGCGCAATCCCCCTTCAATGCGGATCGGCCAGCCAGTCCTCGCAACGAAGACCATCGACGCGCTGGAACTCCGCCAGGTCGCCCGTCACAACGACAAGCCCGCGTGAGCGGGCATGACCCGCGATTAGGAGATCATAGCCGCCGATTGGGCGCCCCTGCCGCTCCAACGCCGCCCGGATATCGGCGGCGTGATCCGCCGCTGCCTCGTCAAACGCCAGCACCTCGAGCTTGGCCGCGAAGCGTTCGACCTCGCGGCGATTATGTTCTGGCCGGACGGATTTCGCCGCGCCATGCAGCAGCTCCGTCAGGACCACGGTGGACATGCAGAGCGCCTCGGCGTTGGCGTTGAAGCGTTCCCGAAGGCCCTGGGGTCGATCTCTGAGCACTCGGATGCAGAGATTGGTATCCAGCAGGTAACGCAGCACTACAAGGCTTCTCGCGCCTGGAGCGTGGGTTGATCGCGCGCTTCAAGGTCCACGCCGGGAGCGTCGAAAAAGTCGTCCCAAACCGCATCGGACGGGACGATAACCCGCCGATTGCCCTCGCGCAGCACGGTCACGGATTTAACGCCGTCGGGAAAGGCGACATCCTTGGGCAGGCGAACCGCCTGCGTACGGTTGGACTGAAAAAGGTTCGTCTTCGACATGACCGCCTCGAGGATATACATCATGTATATCCCCCTTGCCGCGTCCAGTCGAGCCACGATCTAGGCGTTGGTCATTTTCCAAGCTTAGCGAAAGGCCAGTCAACGCCGCCTTTCTGGAGGCGAGCCAACGTCCGGAGATGGCGCTGCGCTGCCACTTCAGCCGAAACGCTGGCAGAATTCAGCAGCGAGCGTCGATCTATTCAGCTGATGGACGGATTGCCGCTCAACCGCTTGCGCCGCCTCGCTGTCGGAGATCGTCACGAATAACGTCACAGCTTCGAGCGCCTGCGTCCGCTCTGCCCGCAGATGGGCCAACGCGTCGATCATCGCCTGGATGAGATGGTGGAAGTAGACGGCGAAATCATTCTCCGAAGCGGCGCTCGCCGCAGTGAGGTCGCGATTGATATCCGCGAAAAGGTCGTCCCCGAAACCTTCGTATCCCCATTCGGCGGGCGCCCAGCGCAGATAGGCCGCGTAGTCCGGACTCATGTTCTCGATCTTGGCCTCCGAGGCGTGCTTGTCGGCGTAGCTTTCCTCGGTATTGGCGCAGAAGCCGACGCTCATGGCGTCATCCGCTGTCTGAAGACAGATCGCATAGAGGTGTCGCCCTTCAAGCACGGAGCTCAACATGTCAACGGCCCCGACCGCCGCCGCGCGAAGCTCTCCTGTTATTGCGATCCAATCCACGCCGGCTCCCTTTCGGTCCAGGGAGGCTAACATCCAAGTTCCCGCCGACAAGCGATCTCCCAAGTGGCGAAGGGGAGGGGCTGAGATGGTCTCCCTATCCTAGGTGCTGAACGTCCTGTTCCTGGCGGTGCGACAGCGGCAGAAACAGGCACTACCCGGTCGGCAATGCGGACCTGCGGATTGGCAGGGAAGGGTGGATCGCGGACATTGGCGCGGTGTGCTCAAGCTCGTAGCCTGCGACGATGAGCAGCTCGCCCCTCCTTGCCGCCCTTCCAGACTATCTCGTTGCCGCTGTAGAGGTGATTGGCGGGAATGCATCGTGGCCGCTCAGCTCGATAGCGCTTGTGATAGAGGCTTACCGGGACGCGGGCATGATCAATCGGGGCGGCGACCTTCAGATCATTCGAGACGGTTGCGCTTGGGAGTCGCCGAACATCGGCGTCTGGATTTTCAATGGCGAGCTGACCGGACCAGAAAATGGGTTGGTCAACGAAGCGGCTGATCTGGCGTTGGCGAAGCTAGCCGCACTGGATCGCGAGGCCCTGCGCGAAGATGTTGTTGCCGGCTGTCCGTTTCTTACGGAGACAGCCTTAGCGATCGATCTGTCCATCCTTCGCATGACCTGGCGCGCTGAGCTGTCTCTGCCGCGAGATGACGTCGCGAGCGCCGGCTGAGGGTGGGGAGCAGTCATTGTGACCGGATCAGAAAACCGACATACGTTGGCCCGATGAAGTACTTTGTTTGGCGGAATGGCGCCGACGGAGTCAGGGTCGATGTCGGGCCTTATTCGCTCGCCAACGCGATAGAGATCGCGCTCGACCAGCAGCAGCGTGGCAATTTCCTCTACCTCACCGACGACACTGGAAAGCGCCTGACACTCGCAGCGGCGCAGCGATTGAAGGCAAGCACAGGCCCCAAAGGGGCCTGACCGACTCCCGTGGGCGGCCCGCACTGGACCTTCCCGGCGTCGCATATGGGTCGGCAACGGAAATGAGCGCCCTGACCGGCACCGGACATTGAAGTCACGGCGCCGGCGCCGCTCTTTCGTCTCGCCTAAGGTCCGCTTGTCGGCGCGGTGTCAATTTCGGGTCCCGACCCATAGCGGACGCTCAGGAGCGTAGAGAGGAGAGCCACTCCCGCGCGAAATTCTCCTGATTTAGAACCGATGACGGGATTACGTCGGGACCTTCGTCGAAGATTCCTACCAGATCTGACGCCGGGGTTCCGGCTTCGATCTTGTAGGCCTTCAGACCACGGCCCATGTCCCGCGCCGTCGCGGAGGGCCAGACCTTGAGACTGGCTCCGTAGCAGAATGGAATGAGCCCCCGGGGCTCCAACACACGCCGGCGAAGCGTGCGGAATGCATCGAAGAAGTCGGGACCTTCAGCATGGTGCGT
This sequence comes from Caulobacter sp., assembly GCF_017744445.1. Classification (GTDB taxonomy): domain Bacteria; phylum Pseudomonadota; class Alphaproteobacteria; order Caulobacterales; family Caulobacteraceae; genus Caulobacter. The sequence continues at coordinate 2,842 of NZ_JAGIBH010000025.1, read as the reverse complement.
CTCACCCCGGACAGTGCACGTCAAACGGCAACTTGCTCCCAAGTCAGCCGCCGTTAGAGAAACCGTTTCGTCGTCATCTCCCCCGACGACAAATATTGAAACCTGATCCATCAGCGGCCTCCCGGATGAGGAGGATATCCATACTAGGAGAGGTGAAGGGAATAGCTCGTGCTTCGCCCGCCGGCGGCGTCCTTGACCAGAACGCCACGATTGACGAGATCGTCGATGTCCCGCCCAGCGGTATCCTGAGAACACTTGGCGATAAGAGCCCATTTTGACGAGGTGAGCTTGCCTTCGAACCCGGTGAAAAGGCGCTGAAGCATTGTGCGCTGGCGCTCGTTAAAGGGCTCGCCAGCATGACTTTCCCAGAAGCGCGCGGCGGTCAGCACCGTCGCCAAGGTGGCCTCGGCGCCATCGAAGGCACGATCTAGACAACCCAGGAACCAGGCAACCCATCGGGTGATATCCGTGCCGCCCTTCTGCGTTGCCTCCAGGGTGTCGTAGTAATCTTTCCGTTCCAAGCGGATCTGCGATGACATGCTGTAGAAGCGCTGAGAGCTTCTATCCGAGCGCGCCAAGGCCATGTCAGCGATCGCCCTGGCAATCCGTCCATTGCCATCTTCGAAAGGATGGATGGTGACAAACCAGAGGTGAGCCAGGGCCGCCTTGATCACCGGATCATCGCCAGTTTCGCGATTAAACCAGTCCAAAAAGGCGCGCATTTCGCCAGCCATCCGGTCAGCGGCTGGCGCTTCGTAGTGGACTTTCTCGCGCCCGATCGGCCCCGAAATCACTTGCATCGGCCCCGCCTTTTCGTCGCGCCAGGCGCCGATGACGATCTTGCTAAGGCCGCTGTAGCCAGTCGGAAAGAGCGAGGCATGCCAACCGAAAAGTCGTTCTTCGTTCAGCGGTTGGTCAAACCTTTGAGTGGCGTCGAGCATCATCTCAACCATGCCTTCGACGTGGCGATCAGCAGGCGTAAGCGCTCCTATATCGATCCCAAGGCGCCGCGCGATCGATGAACGAACTTGCGCCCTATTGAGGATTTCGCCCTCGATTTCGCTCGACTTCAGAACATCTTCGGTCAAGGTCCGGAGCGCGGCCTCATCCCGCAACGGAAAGCCCAGCGCGTCCATCCGTCCGAGCAATCGACCCTGGCGATGGCGCACGTGGACAAGCTGGTCAGCCAGTTCGACCTTGTTCCATTCGAGGTCCGGCCAGCCGTCACGATCGTATATATAGAGTACCATCTTCCTCTGCTTTCAGCCGGAGCTTGAAGGCAGGCCACGCAGAGCACAAGCCAAATCTCCGCATAGATTGCGGAGAATGCTGCCTCCAATCTCCGCACTCTTGGGCGCCGGCCAACCGATCCGCCATCTCGCCATGCTCAATTGCACCAATAGACGCCAAGCCCAGAGGCTGCGTCCTGGTGAAGCTGCGTGCCAGCGACGTGGCGCCGGAGACGCTGCTCGGTAGGCAACGGCAACGCGAAGGCGGCTCCCGTGTCGGTTTGCGTGACGGTCGCGTGAGGCCGATCGCATAGGTGGGAAACCTGCGGCTTGCTCAAGCTTTTAGGGACTGCCCGAACCGCTGCTGCGAGGATCCGATGAAGTTGCTTTCCTTGACACTGGCGATGCTTCTTCTGCCTGTCTCAAGCCATAGCGCTGGTCAGGCGGTCGACCTGGAAAAACAGTACTCGCCCGAATACGCTCGGTGCCTACGGGCCGGGGAGGCGGCCAAAGGCGTTTCAGTCGCCATGGCGGCTTGCATCAATGCCGAATACGTCAAGCAGGACCAGCGCCTGAATGCGGCCTACGCCGCGGCGATGGCCAAGCGCTCGCCGCAGGCTCGCGAAGCCTTGCGCGTCGAGCAGCGCGCCTGGATCAAGCGCCGCGACGCCTCATGCGAGGAAGGCCTGAGCGGCGGGACGATCGACATGGTCGAGCGTCCTGGCTGCCGCATGGCCATGACGGTGACCCGGACCCTGGAGCTCGAGGCGGCGGCCCGGCCAGACAAGGCGGCGGGGGCCGCGAGCATTGGCGTCTCAGAGGCGCGCGCGTTTCCGCACGCCGAGGGCGTGGTCGACCTGCTGATCATCGGGCCAGCGGCGCGGACGCTCTACGACCGCTTGCCTGGCCGAGGCGCGGCCAATGCCTGCGGCGCGGCGGGTCTGCACAAAGGCGACGGTAAGATGGTTTGTACGAAGCTCAACGCCGACTACAGCTGCCACGTCTGGCTCGACGCGCCCAAACAGAGCCTGGCGGATCCGGAAGAGGACGATTGCTGATGCCTGTCAGCCGTGGCCGCGAGCACCAGTCGCGGAGTTGTTACAAAAGCACTGCGTCGCGCTCCTGAGCAAGGCCAAACCCGTCCGATGATCGCCAGCGGCGAAGGCGCGACGCTCGAGGGGCGCATCGCCGCGATCATCGAGGCGGCCGATGAAGCCGCCGCCAAGATCGCCGAGGCGCGGGCAGGGCCTGTGCCAACGGAAGGCTTAGGCGTTGAGCGCCCGGAGGTCACAGCGTTGAAGGCCTTCGCCCAACGGGCAAGGGCTTGCGCGAACTCCACCTCGAAAGACCTTACGCATGGGCTTTCTCGGCGCGCTGGATAATCCCGCTCAACGCGGCCCGACGACGGATAGGCCTCCAGGTCGATGTCGTCGCAGGCCCGGCGCTGGCGTTCTGCCAAGGCGCGAATCCATCCACAGTCTTTGAGTCCCTGCTTCAAACGCGAAGGGAGCTATTGATGAACGCCTTGGCCCGTATCGCAGGCCACGAGCCAGAGCCAGAGCCCGTGATCAATGTGGCTCCGCACAACATGGAAGCCGAGCAGGCGCTGCTCG
>NZ_JAGIBH010000024.1 GCF_017744445.1 Caulobacter sp. | reverse complement strand
GATCTGCATCTTCTTCTGCTCGGTCGTGAAGAACGCCCTGAAGTACGACGACAGCCTGGACGCCTTCGGCATCCACGGCATCGGCGGCATCGTCGGCGCCATCGGCACCGGCCTGCTGGTCAACCCCGCCTGGGGCGGCGCCGGCATCGTCGACTACAAGACCTGCGGCCTGGATGGCGACCTGTCGACCTGCGACAACGCCACCTACGACATGGTCGGCCAGGTGATCTCGCAGCTGAAGGGCGTTGGCGTCACCATCGTCTGGTCGCTGGTCGCCTCGCTGATCGTCTTCTACGTGATCAAGCTGGTCATCGGCCTGAAGGCTTCGCCGGAAGCCGAAGAAGAAGGCCTGGACATCTCGGAACACGGCGAACGCGCCTACCACAGCTAAGCTGGGGATAGTTCCTCGTCGAAGACCGGAAGGGCGTGGAGAGCGATCTCCGCGCCCTTTCTCTTTGCGGGTTGATCGGCCAAGCTCCGCGCCTTCCCGCTCTGGAGACCGTCGTGGACGCCCAACTGTTCCTGCTATGCGTCCTGACCTTCGTGATCCACCTGATCGGGGCCCTGGCCTACGCCGTGCGCATCGCCGGCGTCCGCACGCGGCGGATCGCCATGTCGTTCGCCCTGTTCAACGTGCTGGTGCTGCTGTCGCGCGCCTCGAACGCCTTCCAGGGTCCGTTCCTGTCCAAACGGATCGAGACCGAGCTTCTGGCCGGCACGGGACAGAACCTGCTGGCCGACTTCCAGTGGCTGATGGCCAGCGCCAGCCTGGCGGCCTTGGTCGGCGCCTTGATGATCCCGACGGCCCAGCGACTGTTCACCCGCGCCGTCGCCCACTTCCAGGTCCACCGCTCGGTGCCCAAGCTGCTGATGCACGCCTTCGCCAAGGGCGGGTTGTCCTATGTGCGCGACGCGGTCGCCCTGCCCTCGCCCGGCCACCTCAAGAGCCTGAAGCAGAAGATCGACGTGCCCGCGCGGGTGATCGTGCTGAACGTCCTGGCCCAGGCCCTGCTGACCGTCGGGGTCTTCGCCTCGCTCTATGCCGGCTATCTGGACCCGCAGTTCCGGGTGACGGCGGTGAGCCTGTCGTCGGTGATCAACGGCGTGGCGACGATCCTGCTGTTCGTGCTGATCGATCCTGCCCTGTCGATCATGACCGACGACGTGATGGACGGCCGCGTCAGCGAACCGGCCTTCCGCCGCGCCGTCGTCTGGTTCGCCGGCAGCCGTGTGGCCGGCACGGTGCTGGCCCAGCTGCTGCTGGTCCCAGCCGCGACCGGGGTCGTGATGCTGGCGCGGGTGATCTAGGGCGGATCGGCATCCAGCTTTGAGCGACCCCAAACCCGACCATCCCCGCGAAGGCGGGGATGGTCGGTGGTGGGAAAGCGAAGCTTGTCGATTTTCTAGCTAAATCCTGCGCGCGGTGACGATCGGCACCACGGGCATCAGCATCTGGCCCTTCATCACCGGATTGGTCGCCTCGCCCGGTGTGGGTAGGTTCAGGATCTTGCGGACGATCTCCATGCCCTTGATCACCTGACCGAAGGCCGCGAAGCCCAGATTGTCGCCCTCCGCCGCCGGATTGGCGTCGAGATACGGCGCCTCACCCACGCAGATGAAGAAGTCGCTGTCGCCGCTGCCCGGCTCGCGGCGGGCCAGCGACAGCGTGCCGTCGACGTGGCGCAGGCCCGTCTGGGTGGTCGGTTCGTGGGCCACGGGCTTGAGGACCTTCTTGGGATCCCCGGCCAGGCCACCCTCGATCAGGCCGTAGTCGACCGAGCTGGGCGCCTTGGCCGCGCGCCAGAAGCTGGCCCCGTCATAGAGCTTGCCGTCGACATATTGCAGGAAGTTGGCCGTGGTCAGCGGAGCCTGCTTGACCTTCAGGGCGATGATGATCGCGCCCAGGCTGGTGTCGAGGCTGACCAGGACGTCGCCTGGACCGGGCACGATCGGGGTTGGCGGCAGGCTCAGCACCTGGGCGGAGGCCGGCGCGGCGACGAGACTTCCGATGGCGGCGAGAACGTCACGGCGCTTCATTCGTAGCTCCTAGCTCAGGCGGCAGCGCCGCACCCACCAGTCGGGCCGCATCGCTTCCAGGCGCTCGGCCAGCCCCTCGGCCTCGATGTCGCTGGCGCAGAGGGCGAAACAGGTCGCCCCCGAGCCCGACATCCGGACTAGCAGACTTTCGGGCTCCTCGCGCAGGACGTCCAGCACCTCGCCGATGCGCGGCTCCAGCGCCACGGCCGGCGCCTCCAGATCGTTGCGAGTGGCGACGGACAGCCAGGCGGCGACCTCCTCGGCGCTTTCCAGGTCCGGCGGCAGGAACGGCGGCGTCGCACCCTCGGGATGCACGGCGGCGTCATAGGCCCGGTAGACCGCGCCAGTCGGCGACGGCGCGCCCGGATTGACCAGCACGGCGTTCAGCTCGGGCAGCGCGGGCGCGGGCGACAGGATCTCCCCTCGCCCCTCGGCCATCAGGGCCGTGGCCCGCAGGCAGGCCGCGCCGTCCGCGCCCAGGCTGGCGGCCAGGGGCTCCAGGTCATCGTCGGAGAAGTTCGGGGCCAGGGCGTCACGCAGCAGCTTCAAGGCCGCGCCGGCGTCGCTGGAGCCGCCGCCCAGGCCCGCCGCGATCGGCAGGCGCTTTTCCAGGATCAGGCGATACGGCGGGATCGGCCCGCCCAGCTTGGCGTGGAAGGCCCGCGCGGCGCGGACCACCAGGTTGTCGCCATCGGCCGGGATCGCCCCACCGAACGGCCCCGAGGTCTCGAAGGCTGGCGCGTCGCTGGGCTGGATCGCCACCTGGTCGCCGACGTCGGCGAAGACCATCAGGCTGGAGATCGGGTGATAGCCCTCGGCGTCCGGCCCGCCCACGTGCAGGAACAGATTGACCTTGGCAGGCGCGAAGGCGGACAGCCTCATGATCTCTCTGACTCAGCTGGGACGACGGTCCATCCGCCGATAGCTCAGTTGTGCGCCACCGTCGACTTGGTCGCCGCCGTGCCCGTCGGGCCCAGGCCGTTCTTCAGCTTGGCCTCGGACTCGGCCTTTTGCTTGTCGTCGGGTTCCAGGCTCAGCACGCGCTGCCATTGGAACTTGGCCTCGGTCTGGCGGCCGACCTTCCAGTAGGCGTCGCCCAGGTGCCCGTTCACGTCCGGATCGCCCGGCTCCATCTCGACGGCCGCTTCCAGCTTCTGGACGGCGGTCTTGTAGTCGCCCAGGCGGTAGTAGGCCCACCCCAGAGAGTCGAGCATGGCGCCCGACTGCGGACGCGCCGCCACGGCCTTCTGGACCATGCCTAAGGCCTCGGCCAGGTTCTCGTTGCGGTCTATCCAGCTGTAGCCGAGGAAGTTCAAGAGCTCCGGCTCGTCCGGATTGACCTTCAGCGCCGACTTCAGGTCGCGCTCGGCCTCGGGCCAGCGCTTGGCCTGCTCCAGGGCGACGGCGCGCAGGTACAGCAGGCGCCAGTCGGGAGTCTCGGTCTCGCGGGCGATGATCGGGTCCAGCACGGCGACGGACTCGTTCCACTGGCCGCCGGCGCGCAGCAGGTCGGCCAGGGCCACGCTGGCGTCGCGGTCGTTGGGCGCGGCGGCCGAGGCGGCCTTGGCCACCTCCAGCGCCTTGGCCTTGTCGCCGATGTCGTTCCAGGCCCAGGCGGTCTTGCTCTGGGCCGAGGCGTAGTGCGGCGAGCCCGGCTGGACATGGGCATAGGCCTCGATCGCGCCCTGCGGGTCCTCGCTCTGGTTCAGCAGGTCGCCGACCAGCACCCAGGCCTCGTCGCGGGCGGGGTCCAGGCGCAGGGCCAGACGCAGATAGGCCAAGGCGAACTGGGTCTGGCGCTCGCCGGCGAAGGTGGCTGCGCAGGCCACCAGGCCCTCGGCCGCGCCCTGGCGGATGGTCGGCAGCGCCGGCGGCGCGCCCTTGGCGGCGGCGCGGGCGCGGGCGCGCAGCAGGCCGGTGTCGCTGGGCGCCGTACGCAGCGCGTTGTCGTACAGGGCCACGGCGTCGGCGTGACGCTTGCGGCGCTCCAGGAACGAACCGTAGTCCAGGGTGAAGATGCTGGCCGTGGCGGCATTGGCGACCAGGGCCTTGTAGTCGGTCTCGGCCTCGTCATAGCGCTTGGCGCGTTCGAACAGGCGGGCCTGCCCCTGCTGGCCGAAATACTGGACCAGCTTGTCGCTGCGCAGGGTCGGCTGGACGATCGCGCCTTCCTTGTCCCCCGCCGCGGCGGCGGCCCACGGTCCCAACAACGCGGCGGCCTGCTGGTGCGGGAAGCCCGGAGCCTGCGTCTTCAACAGGGTTTGGGCGTCCTTGCCCTTGTCGGTAGCGAGGCTCTCGACGACGCGGGTCAGTACGCCCAGGCGCTTGACCGCCTCGGTGGCGTCCGGGTCGGTCGGGGCGACGGCGGCCGCGCGGGTGATCTCGCCCGCCAGCAGCAGCGCCGTGAACGACCGCTCGCCCAGCACGCCCGGATCCTCGCCCAGCACCGCGGCCGTGCCGAAATAGCCGGCGGCCTCCTTGCTCTTGCCGTCACGCAAGGCCGCCTGCCCCGCCAGGAACTGGCCGTACGAGCTGCGGGTGTCGAACAGCGACGAGCTCATGCTGGCCGGGCCACGCAGGGTGATCGAGCTGGGCGGCCCGCTCGAGCAGGCCGCCAGGGCCGAGACGGAAACGCAGGCGAGAAGGACTTGGATACGCGTCATCCGTCTACCCTCGACGCTTTCGATGCGCCTCGCAAGAAAAAGCCTCCCAGCCGGGGCTGGGAGGCTTTGTGCTCTTACATGTTCGGATAGTTGGGTCCGCCGCCGCCTTCCGGCGTGGTCCAGACGATGTTCTGCGACGGGTCCTTGATGTCGCAGGTTTTGCAGTGGACGCAGTTCTGGGCGTTGATCTGGAAGCGCGGATCCTGGCCCTGCTCGTTGTACAGCACCTCATAGACGCCAGCCGGGCAGTACAGACGCGCCGGCTCGCCATACTTGGGCAGATTGACCGAGATCGGGATCGACGGGTCCTTCAGCTTCAGGTGCGCTGGCTGGTCTTCCTCGTGGTTGGTAGCCGACAGGAACACCGAGCTCAGCTTGTCGAAGCTGATCACGCCGTCCGGCTTGGGATAGACGATCGGCTGATAGTCCTTGGCCAGGCCCGTCGAGGCCGCATCGGTCTTCTCGTGCTTCATCGTGCCGAAGAACGAGAAACCGCCGAACAGGTGCGTACACCACATGTCGAACATGCTGACCGCGCCGCCCAGGGCGGTGCCGAACTTGCCCAGCATCGGCTTGGCGTTGCGGACGACCTTCAGCTCCTTGGCCACCCACGACTTGTCGTAGGCGGTCTGGTAGCTGGTCAGCTCGTCGCTGGTCCGGCCGGCCTGCACGGCCTCATAGGCGGCCTCGGCGGCCAGCATGCCGGTCTTGACGGCGTTGTGGCTGCCCTTGATGCGCGGCACGTTGACGAAGCCGGCCGAGCAGCCGATCAGCACGCCGCCTGGGAAGGTCAGCTTCGGCACCGACTGGTAGCCGCCCTCGGTGATGGCCCGCGCGCCGTAGGCGATGCGCTTGCCGCCTTCCAGATAGGGCTTCACGCCCGGATGCTGCTTGAAGCGCTGGAACTCGTCGAAGGGCGAGATCCACGGGTTCTTGTAGTTCAGGTGTACGACGTAGCCGATGGCCACGTAGTTGTCCCCGAAGTGGTACATGAAGCTGCCGCCGCCGGTGTTGTTGTCCAGCGGCCAGCCGGTGGTGTGCTCGGCCAGGCCCGGCTGGTGCTGCTCGGGCGGGACCTGCCACAGCTCCTTGATGCCGATGCCGTACTTCTGTGGCGACTTGCCGGCCGACAGATCGAACTTCTCGATCAGTTGCTTCGCCAGCGAGCCGCGCACGCCCTCGGCGATGAAGACGTACTTGCCGTGCAGCTCCATGCCCGGCTGGAAGTCGGGCTTATGGTGGCCGTCCTTGGCGATGCCGACGACGCCGACCACGACGCCCTTCACCGAACCATCCTCGTTCCAGACCAGGTCCGAAGCCGCGAAGCCCGGATAGATCTCGACGCCCAGCGCCTCGGCCTTGCCGGCCAGCCAGCGGGTCAGGTTGCCCAGCGAGGCGATGTAGCAGCCGTGGTTGTGCATGAACGGCGGCATGGCGAACATCGGCAGGGAAAGCTCGCCCTGCGGACCCAGGAGCTTGAAGCGGTCCTTGGTGACCGGCGTCTCCAGCGGCGCGCCCAGTTCCTTCCAGTTGGGGAACAGCTCGGCCAGGCCCTTGGGATCGATCACCGCGCCCGACAGGATGTGGGCGCCGACTTCCGAGCCCTTTTCCAGCAGGGCCACCGAAATCTCGGTCCCGGCCTTCTCGGCCATCTGCTTCAGGCGGATCGCCGCCGAGAGGCCTGCAGGACCACCGCCGACGATGACGACGTCGTACTCCATCGACTCGCGTTCGAGGTCTTCGCTCATAAGGTCTCCCGATCGGGCCCAACCCTCGCTCTTGGGGCCGCCCGTCTTATGACTGTTTGAATCAGAGCTTATCCAAACGTGACGTAGTGGCGGTCAAGCGCCTAGCGTCTCTTTTTTGCTGCATCGCAGCGTGGAGACCGGCGAAGATCCGCGCTAAGACGGTCTCATGAGCCTCGCCGCCGATCAACGCGCTGTCGAAAGCCTGCTAGCCTTCTGGGCCGATGCGGGCGTCGAAGCCTTGTACGCGGACGCCCCGATCGACCGTCTAGCCGAGGGCGCGGCGATGCTGCGCGCCAAGAGCCAGCCGCCGCCTCCAGTCGCCATCGCCCGGCCCGTGGTCTCGCGTGGTCCCGACGTCGGCTCGGCCGTCGCCATGGCCAAGGCCGCCGCGGCCGCCTGTGACGACCTGGAATCCCTGGCCGCCGCCATCGCCGCCTTCGATGGCTGCCCGCTGAAGACCCAAGGCGCCAAGCAGGCCGTGTTCTCGCGCGGCGCCGCCGATGCCCCGCTGATGATCATCGGCGAAGGCCCCGGCGCCGACGAGGACGCTCAAGGCCAGCCGTTCGTCGGCCGCGCCGGCAAGCTGCTGGACCGCATGATCAAGGCCGCCGGCCTGGAAGGCCGCGTCTTCATCACCAACACCGTCTTCTGGCGCCCGCCCGGCAACCGCACGCCCACGCCCCAGGAGCAGGCGACCTGCGCCCCCTTCGTCGAGCGCGCCATCGCGCTGGTGAAACCCAAGATGCTGATGCTGGCCGGCGGGGCCTCGGCCAAGTCGGTGTTGAAGCGCGAGGAAGGCATCCTGTCCATGCGCGGCCGCTGGTTCGAATGGGTCTCGGACGACAAGTCGATCGAGCTTCCGGCCATGCCGACCCTGCACCCGGCCTTCCTGCTGCGCACGCCCGCGCAGAAGAAGAAGGCCTGGCAGGACCTTCTGACGCTGACCGAGCGGCTTGATCGTCCCGAGCGCCCGCATTAAAACGTCGTTCGACTAGTGGGAACGGGGGACGCGCGCCTGCGGGGGAGCGCGGATCACTTTTTGAAGCTTTGGGCTCGCCCTCTTGCCGTGTTTTCGGCCCTTCTCCTGTGCGCGACGGCTTCCGTTTCGCATGCGGGCGCCCTCGACCCTTTATCTCCGGAAGATGTCCGCGCCTATCGCGCCGCCTTCGCGGCCGCCGATCGCGGCGATTTCGACGCCGCCGAGGCCGCTTACGCCAACACCCGCGACCACAGCCTGGCCGGCCGCCTGGCCTTCGCCAAGGTCATGCACCCGACCCGCTACTCGGCCAGCTATGACGACCTGACCAAGTGGCTCCGCGCCTATCCCGAAGAAGCGGGCGCCGATCGCGTCTACGCCCTGGCGCTCAAGCGCAAGCCGGCCGGCAAGCGTGTCGCCGCCGCGCCGATCCCCGAACTGTTCATCGGCGACGACACCGCGCCGCCGCCCGCCGACAAGGGCCGCGCCTCGCGGGAAGCCTACTATTCCGGCGACGTGCAGAAGGCCCTGGCCCTGGCCATCGCCGGCGGCGAGACCTGGATCGCGGGGCTTTCGGCCTATCGCCTGGGCGACTACCGCGCCGCCCAGGCCTATTTCGAGCAGGTCGCCCACGACCAGAACGAAGACGAGTGGCTGCGCGCCGCCGGCGCCTTCTGGGCCGCCCGCACCGCCAGCCAGGCCGGCCACGGCCGCGACGCCCAGGCCCTGCTCAGCGAGGCCGCCCGCTCGCCGCACACCTTCTACGGCATGATCGCCGTGCGCCAGCTGGCCATGGCCGGGATCACGACGACGGCCGAAGAAAGCTTCGACCCGATCGCCAGCCTGCTGACCCGGGCCAGCTATGCCGGCCCGGACACCGCGTCGCTGGACCGCCTGGTCAGCAACGATCCGCGCGCCCATCGCGCCACCGCCCTGGCTCAGGTCGGCCGCTGGCGCGAAGCCGGCATGGAGCTGCGCGCCGGCCTGTCGCTGGCCGATACGCCGGAACTGCGCGACGACTGGACCGCCTTGGCCTTGGCCCTGAACGCCAATGCTCCGCTGAATGCCGGCCGGCCGGTGCGCCGGGTCGGCGGCGAGGACTATCCCCTGCCCCCGCTGGATCCGGTGGGCGGTTTCACGATCGATAAGGCCATGGTCTACGCCCTGGTGCGCCAGGAGAGCCGCTTCGACCCGCTGGCCGTCTCCTCCGCCGGGGCCATGGGCCTGATGCAGGTGCGCCCGGCCTCGGCCGCCGACGTGGTGGGCGACGACAAGCTGTTGGCCGACAACAGCCCGCTGTTCGACCCGGCCTACAACCTCCGCGCCGGCCAGGACTACTTCACCTGGCTGATGGATCGCGGCGTCAAGAGTCCCGACCTGCTGCGCGCGGTGGCGGCCTATAACGGCGGCCCGGCCACGCTGAACCGCACCGCCGCCCAGTTGGGCGCCGACTGCGACACCCTGCTGCTGATCGAGAGCCTGCCGTTCAAGGAAACCCGCAACTACGTCGAGAAGGTGATGGCCAGCTACTGGACCTATCGCCGGCTGATGGGCGCCGAGAACAAGACCCTGGACGCGGTGGCGTCGGGCGCGCGGACGGTGGATTTCAGGCTCGACCCGCAGGTGGCGGCGCCGACGAGCATTGATCAGCTGATGACGTCGTTGGCGTCGGCGCAGCCTTAGGCCGCGCCCTCCTCCTCCCGTCATTCCCGCCCTTGTGGCGGGAACCCCTGGTTCAGCTGACACGTGAGATGCAAGCGACCTGCTGAGCAGGTCGCCCCTCCCGCACCTGCGGCGGGCAGAGGGGTTCCCGCCACAAGGGCGGGAATGACGGTGTTTGGGGGTGGCTGGATGGCCTAGTAGTCCAGCCGCTTAGCCTTCAGCGCCTTCGCCACAGCCTTCTCGTCACCACCGCCCGCAGGCCAGTCCAGCCGCCGCACCAGCATTCCATGCAAACGCGGCGACAGCTTGCTGAGCAGCCCCCCCGGAACGGTCAGCACCGCTGGCGCCCCAGCCCCGCCAGCCAGGTGCTTCTCAACCGGCTCCCGCCAGCCCTCACGCAGCGCCGGGGCCGAGCGCAGGGTCAGGATCCAGTCGCCCCGCGCGACCGCCACGCCGGCCGCCAGGCGGTCGCCGGAAGCCTGCACCAGCCGCGCCCCGCTGTCCTCGGCCAAGGCCTCCACGCCGGGTTCGCCATCGGCGACCAAGATCACCTCCTTGACCAGCCCGTCCACGGCGGCGGGCACCAGCATGGACATCTGAGCGGCCAGGCCTGGCAGGTCTTCGGAGGCGACGAGAACGACGGAGATCATGGCCCTGCTTGGGCTAGCGAAGCGCTTGAGGTCAAGAGCGCCCCTCCGTCACGGCGCGTATTCGCCGTGCCACCTCCCCAGCAAGCGGGGCAGGAAAGAAGCGACAACCTCCTCACCCGTGAAACGGGGGAGGTGGATCGCTGCGGATACGCAGCGAGACGGAGGGGGCGTTAAGCGGCTATCCGAACAAATCCATCTGCCCACTGCCCCCCAGCCTCGGTGGCGTGAACTGGCTCGCATCCAGCGGCGTCCACGGCTGATCCAGTCCGAACTTCTTCACCGCCAGGTGGAACCTCTGTCGCAGCACCTCGGCCACCGGCCCGTCGCCGACCATCCGCTCGCCCCAGGTCGCCTTGTAGGCCTCCCCATGCCGGATCTGCCGCACCAGCGACATCACCCGCCGCGCCCGGTCGGGATGGTCGGTTTCGAGCCATTCCTCGAACAGCTGGGCGATCTCGCGCGGCAGGCGCAGGGCCACGTAGCCCGCCCCGCGCGCGCCCGCCTTGGCGGCCGCTTCCAGCACGCCTTCGACCTCGTGGTCGTTGAGACCCGGAATGGCCGGGGCGAACATCACCGTCACCGGCACGCCCGCCTCGGTCAGCCGCCGCACCGCCTCGATCCGCTTGCCCGGCGTGGCCGCGCGCGGTTCCATGCTGCGGGCCAGGTGACGATCCAGCGTGGTGATCGAGATCGCCACCCGCGCCAGCTTCCGTTCCGCCAGGCGGCTGTAGATATCGAGATCGCGCAGCACCAAGGCCGACTTGGTGATGATCGTGAATGGGTGACTGTAGCGCTCAAGCACCTCGATCACCTGCCGCGTCACCCGCAGCTGCTTCTCGTCGGGCTGGTAGGGATCGGTGTCGCCGCCGATATGGATGGTCGCCGGCTTGTAGCCGGGCTTGGCCAGTTCCTTTTCCAGCAGCTCGCCCGCATGCGGCTTGAAGAAGATCTTGCTCTCGAAATCCAGGCCCGGCGACAGGCCCAGATACGCGTGGGCCGGCCGGGCGTAGCAGTAGATGCAGCCATGGCTGCAGCCGCGATACGGATTGATCGAGCGGTCGAAGCCGACATCCGGGCTTTGGTTGCGGGCGATGATCGTCCGCGACTTCATCGCCTGCAGCTCGGTCTTCAGCTGCTTGGGCTCTTCCTCCTCGCCCCAGCCGTCGTCGAACGCCTCGCGCTGGTTCGCCTCGAAACGCCCTGTTCGATTGGACTTCGCGCCCCGCCCCCTGGGAGCCGGCGCCGATTTTACTGCCTCGGCCATGGCGTGATTATGCGCGCCATTCAGAACAAAACAAGAACTTCATTTCACTGCGCGACGCTGCGCCAATCCGTCGCAGCCCGTTCACCACGCGGCTCAACCTTTGGAAAGCTCATCCGGGCGATCCTGAAAGCCAGACCGCGCAAAGGTTTGCGTGGCCAAGTTGGAAGCGTCGAATGTCCGAAAGCGAACGCCTCGCCGCGCTCGTCTCGTACCGGGTTCTGGATACCGCGCCCGAGCCGGTGTTCGACGACATCACACGCCTGGCCGCCCAGCTGTTCGACACCCCGATGGCCGTCGTCTCGCTGGTCGATCGCGATCGCCAATGGTTCAAGTCAAAGCAAGGCCTGGACGGCTGTTCGACGCCTCGCGACCAAGCCTTCTGCTCCCATGCGATCAAGCTGCCGCCGAACGAGATCATGGTGGTCGAGAACGCTGCGCTGGACCCGCGCTTCGCCGACAACCCACTGGTCACGGGCGATCCCAATGTCCGCTTCTACGCCGGCGCGGTGCTCACCACCCCCGAGGGTTACAACCTGGGCACCCTGTGCGTGATCGACAGCACACCTCGCCCGCCGATCACCGACGCCCAGAAGAGCCAGCTGAAGGTCCTGGCCGGCGCCGTCGTCGCTCAACTGGAAAAGACCCGCTACGAGCGCCGCCTGCAGGAGGAAAGCCGCCTCCTCCAGATGACCGAGACCATCTCGGGCGTCGGCCACTGGCGCGCCAATCTGCTGACCGGGGCGATCCACTGGTCGGACGAGGTCTACAAGATCTACGGCCTGACACCGGAGACCTTCATCCCGTCCTCCGACAACTGGCTGGACCTCTATCACCCCGACGACCGCGCCGCCGCCCGCGCCGCTTTTGGCCGGGTCGTGAAGGGCGAGCCGCTGGTCGAGCACCAGCTGCGCCTGATGCGCGCCGACGGCGAGGTTCGCCAGGGTCTGGGCCGCGCCACCAGCGAGTATGACGAGACCGGCAAGGTCGTGGCCGTCTTCGGCGTGCTGGAAGACGTCACCGCCCGCAACGCCGCCTTCGAGGCCCTGCGCCGCAGCGAGAACCAACTGCGCGCCAGCGAGGCTCATGCCCGCAAGGTCGTGGCCAACGCCTATCAGGCCATCGTCACGATCGACGAGGCCGGCCAGGTCACCGGCTGGAACCGCTTCGCCGAGCAGACCTTCGGCTGGACGGCCGAGGAAGCGATCGGCAAGCGCCTCAGCGACTTCATCATCCCCGAGGAACACCGCAGCGCCCACAACCGGGGCATGGCTCGCTTCCTGCGCACCGGCGAGAGCGCGGTGATCGACCAGCGCATCGAGGTGCCGGCCCTACGCAAGTCCGGCGAGGCCTTCCCTATCGAGCTGGCCATCAGCGGCGCCGAAGGGCCGGACGGCTGGACCTTCACCGCCCTGATGCACGACATCTCGGCCCGCCGAGCGCAGATGGAGATCTTCGAGACCTCGTTCGACCACGCCGCCGTCGGCATGGCCCTGGTCACGCTGGAAGGCGGCTTCCACAAGATCAACGACGCCTTCTGCGGCATCGTCGGCTATTTGCCCGAAGAGCTGCTGGCGACCGACTTCCAGACCATCACTCACCCGGAGGACCTGGAGAAGGACCTCTCCCTGCTGCAGCAGCTGCTGGCTGGCGAGATCTCGACCTACGGCATGGACAAGCGCTACCTGCACAAGGACGGCCGGCTGGTCTGGGTGCATCTGTCGGTGTCGCTGGTGCGCGGCCCCGACGGCGCGCCAAAGCACTTCATCGCCCAGGTCCAGGACCAGACCGCCCGCATCGAGGCCCAGGACGCCCTGGAGCGCCAGACCCTCTCCCTGGCGGCCATGGCCGAGCAGCTGGCCGTGGCCAAGGACGTCGCCGAGGACGCCGCCCGCGCCAAGGCCGAGTTCCTGGCCACCATGAGCCACGAGCTGCGCACGCCGCTCAACAGCGTCATCGGTTTTGCCCGCCTGCTGACCGACAGCCGCGAGCTGACCCCGGGCGATCGCCGCAACGCCGAGCGTGTCCGTTCCGCCGGTGAAGGCCTGAACGTCCTGATCAACGACATCCTCGACTATTCCAAGCTGGACGCCGGCGCCGTGGCGCTGGAGGCCAAGCCCTTCAGCCTGGACGACCTGGTCTCCGACACCCTGGCCATGGTCGAACCGCAAGCCTCGGAGCGCGGTGTGTCCCTGCGCCGGGCGGGCCGCACCGCCGGCTGGGTCGAGGGTGACGCCTTCCGCCTGCGCCAGGTGCTGCTGAACCTGCTGTCCAACGCGGTGAAGTTCACCAAGGACGCCGCCGTGAGCGTCGACGTCACGCCGCTGGACGCCCCCGCCGGCCGCAAGCGCCTGCGAGTCGCAGTCATCGACGAAGGGGTCGGCATCGCGCCTGACGCCCTGGGCCGCCTGTTCACCCGCTTCTCGCAGGCCGACGACTCCATCACCCGCAAGTTCGGCGGCACGGGCCTGGGCCTGGCCATCTCCCGCGAGCTGGTCGAGCTGATGGGCGGGGTGATCGGTGTCGAGAGCACGCTGGGCGAAGGCTCGACCTTCTGGTTCGAGATCGATCTGGCCGTCGCCGCCCCGATCGTCACGGTCGGCGCGCCCAAGGCCCTGCGCCGGTTCGAAGGCCGCCGCGTCCTGCTGGTCGACGACACCGAGCTGAACCGCGAGCTGTTCAAGGCCCTGCTGGAGCGGCGCGGCTGCGTGGTCGGCCTGGCCGCCGACGGCGCCGAGGCCGTCGCCGCGCTGGAGACCGCTCGCTACGACCTCGTGCTGATGGACGTGCACATGCCGGTGATGGACGGCCGCGCCGCCACCCGCGAGATCCGCCGCCGAGGCCTGACCGACGCGCCGATCCTGGCCCTGACGGCCGGCGGCACGCCCGACCAGATCGCCGCCTGCAAGGCGGCCGGCATGACCGACTACCTGCTCAAGCCCCTCTCGGAGCAGCAGCTGGAACAGGCCCTGGCCCAGCACCTGCTGGGCGACCACGCGCCCGCCCCCTCGCCCGCCGACGAGCTCGACGACGAGCGCCAGGCCCGCGACGCTCTGGAGGCCCTGATGGGCGCCGAGGCCAGCCTGAAGATGGCCCGCCTGCTGCGCGGCCAGCTGGACGCGGTGCTGCGGGATCCCGCCTCGCGGACCTTGAGTGAAGAAGCCCACACCACCGCCGGTTCGGCGGGCCTGCTGGGCTTCATGCGCCTGTCGGGGGCCGCGCGGGTGCTGGAGGACTGCCTGCGCGCCGGCGAGCCTTCGGCCAACGCCTTCGCCGCCGCCCGCACGGCCGCCGACGCCGCCGAGCGCGTGCTGGCGACCTGGATCGCCCGCTTGGAAGGAGCGCTCCCGCACGAGGTCGCGGCCTGATGCCCAACCGCATCCTCATCGTCGACGACGACCCGATGATCCGGCACTTCGTCGACCTTGTGCTGACGCAGCAGGGCTTCAAGGTGGTCACCGCCGCCTCGTCCGACACGGCCATGCAGTTGCTGGGTCGCGAGGGTTTCGCCCTGGTCCTGCTGGACATCAACATGCCCGGCATGAACGGCCTGGACGTCCTGCGCCTGATGCGCGCCCGCCCTGGTCGACCGAAAATCCTGATGATCACCGCCCATCGCGATCCGGCCACCATCATGCAGGCCCTGGAGCAAGGCGCCGACGGCTACCTGGCCAAGCCTTTCAAGCCCCAGGACCTGCTCAAGCGCATCGAGACCGTCCTGAAGGGCCCCGTCCCGCCCAAGACGTCGGAGGCCAAGGCCTCCGACGAGCTGATCCTGGACTAGGCCTTGCGTTTCTCGGCGTCACTGGCCTCGCGGTCATGGTTGAGCTGAGGATCGTGCGCATGGCGCAGATCGGTCTCGCCGCCGCCGCCGGAGACCTTACTGTGGCGGCTGTAGCGATCGGGATCGTCGGGATCCTTCACGGTCGGATCCGGCGGGGACTTGTCGCGGTTTTCGTGGCTGGAACCGGGACCGCCCCAGCGTTCGGTGTTGTCGGAATGTTGGGCCATGAGGTCCTCCTGTTTCAGGAGGGAACCCCGCCTTCGTCGGCCAAGTTCCGGCGTGAAACAGATGGCGCTCGCTGCGGATCAGCTCCGCTCCGCCTCGGCGGTCACGCGGTCCAGGTACTGGCGGATATTGGCCGCCTCGGCGGCGGTGTTGGCCAGCGAAATCGCCCGGTCGAAAGCCTCGCGGGCCTCGGCCTTGCGACCGGCCTGCAGCAGGAAGGCGCCCCGCGCGCCGTGATAGTGGAAATAGCCCTCCAGGCGCGCGCCCAGCGGCTCGATCATCGCCAGCGCCGCCTCGGGTCCTCGCACCTTGGCCGTCGCCACCGCGCGGTTCAGCGTGATCACCGGCGAGGGCTGCATGATCTCCAGCGTGGCGTAGAGGGCGTCGATTCCGCCCCAGTCGGTGTCCGCCGCCGTCCCGGCGCGGGCATGCAGGGCGGCGATGGCGGACTGCACCTGGTACGGCCCCGGATCGCGCTTCAGCATCGCCTTGTCAATGAGAGCGAGCCCCTCGCCGATCATCTGGCGATTCCAAAGGCTTCGGTCCTGATCCTCCAGCAGGATCGCCTGGCCGTCGGCAGTGAAGCGAGCGTCCGAGCGAGCATGCTGGATCAGCAGCAGCGCGGTCAGCCCCATCATCTCAGGCTCGGCGGGGAACAGGCGCAGCAGCAGGCGGGCCAGGCGGATGGCCTCGTCGCACAGGCCGCCCTTGGCCTCGACCGCCTTGCCGCTGGCCGAATAGCCTTCGTTGAAGACCAGGTAGATCATCGCCGCCACCGCCGCGAAGCGCTCGGCGCGCTCGATCGGGCCCGGCGCCTCGAACGGCGCGTCGCCGGCCCCGATGCGGGCCTTGGCGCGGGTGATCCGCTGCTCCATGGCCGACTCGCCGACCACGAAGGCGCGGGCGATCTCCTTGACCGACAGGCCCGAGACGATGCGCAGGGCCAGGGCGATCTGCTGGGTGGCGGGCAGGTCGGGGTGGCAGCAGATGAACAGCAGCCGCAGGACGTCGTCGCGATAGTGCGAGCCGTCCAGCCGCTCGGCGGCCTCGGCCTCGGCGTCCTCGAGATCCGAGAGCAGCTCCTCGGGCGGCAAGGCGGTGTTGCGGCTGGTCTTCCGGACAGCGTCGATGGCGGCGTTGCGGCCGACCATGATCAGCCAGGCGGTCGGATCGCGGGGCGGGCCGTTCTTGGGCCAGCTCTTCAGGGCGCGCAGGCAGGCGTCCTGGAACGCCTCCTCCGCCGCGTCCATGTCGCGGAAGTAGCGCAGCAGCGCCGCCATGGCCTGGGGCCGGGCGGCGGTGAGCGCTCCCTCGATCCAACCCAGGTCGGTCACGCTTCAACGGCCTCCCCAATGGACTCTGGAGTCGGGGCCGGGTTGAACATCGCGATCGGACGGATCTCGTACGAGCCGCCCGGATTGGCTTTGCCCAGGTCGCGGGCGATGTCGAGCGCGCCTTCCAGGCTGTCGCAATCGACGACGTAGAAGCCCAGCAGCTGTTCCTTGGTCTCGGCGAACGGGCCGTCCAGCACCAGCGGCGGCTCGCGGTCCTTGCGCAAGGTCGTGGCGGCGGTGGTCGGCATCAGGCGGGCGACGGGGCCCAGGCGGCCCTGCTTGGCCAGGTTCTCCTGGACGGCGATCAGCTTGCCCATGACCTCGTCCTCGTGGTCCTTGGACCAGCCGCAGATCACGTCTTCCTGGTTGTAGCAGAGTATGGCGTAGAGCATGGGCAGTCCTTTGCTTCCGTCCCTAGGACGGCGGACTATGCCCGCATCCGACATCGCCTCGAGAATTTTTTAGAGGCGCCTCAGCCGGCGCCGAACCGGCTCGTCGTAGTACTTCAGCACGGCCCAGGCGAAGGCCAGGATCACCGGGATGGCGACGGCCGCGAAGCCCAGCGGATAACCCTTGCCGCCGATCGCCCGGAACAGCCGCAGCATCAGCTCCCAGCCCAGCCAATGCAGGGCGTACAGCGGATACGAGATCGCGCCGGAAACGCGGCACAACGCGCCCAGGAAACCGTCGGAGTCCTTCCGCCCCGCCAGCACCATCAGCGGGAAGACCATGCTCACGCAGACGAAGTCGTAGAGCCAGTTCAGAGGCGTCCACGGGACGCACATCACGACGGCCAGCATTACCGCCAGCACCCAGGCCGGGACCGCCAGCTCGGTGAAGGCCTGGACCCGATAGCAACCCCAGCCCAGCAGGAAGGCGAAGATCGTCCTCAGGAAGCTGATCACGAAGGTGCCGCGATCCCAGCCGGTGAGCACCCCGCCCATGCCGTGCGCGACATAGGCCATGACCGGGATCAGCAGCACGATCATCAGCACGTGGCCCATGACGCCCAGCCGCCGCAGCGGGAACCAGGCCGCGCCGACGACCAGCTCGAAGAACAGCGACCAGGCCGGCGGATTCAAAGGGAAAAGCGGCGAGAAGCCAGTGTCGTCGACCCACACGCGCGGGATCATCAAAAGGCCCAGGCCCAGCCACCCCGGCACATGCTCGCGGTGCTGGATGATCACCGTGGCCCCGGCCAGCATGGTCACGGCGATCAGCGGCCACAGGCGCACCAGCCGCTGGCGCATGAAGCCCAGCCAGCCGATCTCGCGCCGACCATAGGCATGGGCCAACACGAAGCCCGACAGGCAGAAGAAGAAGTCGACCGCCAGGTAGCCGTGCGCGACCACCCAGGGCCGGCCGGTCCAGCTGCCGATGTGGTAGAGCATGACGCCGACCGCCGCGACGCCGCGCAGGCCGTCCAGCGTCTCGTATCGTCGCCTCGTCTCGTACGCTTGCAAACCGTCCGCCCCTCGACCCAGCCCTTGCTTAGCCGACGGGTTTCTCCAGCAGCAAGGCCTTGGTCAGGAAGGCGCGGTCTTCGCCGATCACCCGCAGGCCGGCGTCGGCGAACAGGGCGACCAGATCGGTCTCGGCGTAGCTGCCGTAGTAAGGCTCGTGAAAATAGACCGGGAAGGCTTCCAGCAGCCGGGCCAAGTCCGGCGTGTCGGTCGGTTGCACCGAGTCCACGAACACCAGCACCCCGCCGGGCTTGAGAACCCGCGCCAGGCTGGCCGCCACGACGGGTCGTACGCGGGGTGGCAGTTCGTGGAAGAGATAGACGCAACTCACGGCGTCCAATGTGGAATCCGCGAATGGCAGAGCTTCGACGTTAGCCTTTATCCCGCCCGCGCCGGTCCGCTTGCGCGCCTCCGCCAGATAGGCCTCCGAGAGGTCCAGACCGGCGATTGCGGCGCGCGGGAATGCCGCCTTCAAGTCCTTGAGGAACGCGCCCGAACCACAAGCCGCATCAAGGATTTTCGCGTCGCGATGGTCACGGCCGCGCCAGTGTTTGGCTAGCAGCGACAGCCCTCGCCGACGCATTGCTCCGGCCGTGCCGGAGAACAGCGCCTCGACCTGGGCGTCGTAGCGGCGGGCGCTCTCGGGTGTGAACCAGCCGCCGGACTGGTAGTGGAAGTTCTGGCGGTAATAGTTTGGATAAGCTTGACTATCGACCGCATCGCGAACCTCGACGCCATCGCCCCGGCGACGCCGTTGATCGACCTCGAAGGCGTCGACGATGAAGTCGGCGGCCTCTCGCAAGGCGGCCGAGGGACGGACCAAACCGTCCTCGACGGCGGGATAAAGACCAGCGGCAACGTCTCGGGCGTCCTTCTCGAACGCCTCCAGATAGGCTTTCCGCAAGCTGCCCTTCGCGGCCGGCGCGGACTTGGGCGAGAAGCTGCGGGCCTGCTCGCCCTTGGTCGGTTGGGTCAGCGAGCGGGCCAGCGAACCGGTCGCCGTCCACCACGCCGCCTTGACCATCGCCCTGGCCCGCTGGCCCGCGGCGTCGACCGTGAAAGCAGCTCTCGACCGACGCTCGTCCATGCCCGCTCCTAGCGCGTGAACACCCCGACCAGCTCAATATGCGGCGACCAGACGAACTGGTCCACGGGCAGCACCTTGTCCAGGCGGAAGCCGGCGTCGACCAGGACGCGGGCGTCCTTGGCGAAGGTCGCCGGATTGCACGAGACGCTAACCACCTTGGCGACCTTGGACTTGGCGATCTCGACCGTCTGCTCGGCGGCCCCGGCGCGCGGTGGGTCGATGACCACGACATCGGTCTTGGCCAGTTCGGTGCTCAGCACGGGACGTTTGACCAGGTCGCGGGCCTCGGCATTGATCGGCTTCAGACCCGGCGTCGGACCGATCGCGGCCTTCAGGGCGGCGATGGCCGACGGGCTCATCTCGGCGGCGTGAACCGCCCCCACCTCGGCCAGGCGGAAGGTGAAAGTGCCGACGCCGCAATAGAGGTCGGCAATGCGGCCGGCGCCTTGGGACTCGGCGACAGCGAAGTCGACCATGGCCCGCTCGGCGGCCGGCACGGCCTGCAGGAAGCTGCCCGGCGGCAGGGCCACGATGGCGGGGCCCAGCTTCACCAGCGGCTGGCGCGCGCCATAGACGGTCTCGCCGGCCAGGGTGACGCGGGCGAAGTCGCCCTCGCCCGCCGCCATGGCCGCACGCATGCGGGCGTCGGCCGACAGGCCTCCCGACTTTCGCTCGACGCCGGTGACGTCGATGTCCAGGCCCGTGCCGGTCAGGGTCACGTGCAGGGTCGGCGCGGACTTCGGATGCTCCAGGAACGGCTCGGCCAGGCGCGCCAGGGCCGGCAGGGCGGCGATCAGGCGCGGGTCGGTGACGGGGCACTCCTCGATCGGCACGAGGTTCCAGGAGCGGCGCTCCTTGAAACCCAGCTTGGCGCCGCCCTTCACCTTGCGGGCGTGCAGCGCCACCCGGCGACGTGAGGCCGGCGGGGCGGCGAAGGTCGGCAGGATTTCGGTCTCCAGGCCTTCCATCGACAGCTGGACGCGGACCTGCTCGGCCTTCCAGCCCAGATAAGGCTGCGCCGCCCAGTGCTGCATCGCGCAGCCGCCGCAGTGGCCAAAGTGCTTGCAGGTCGGGTCCACCCGCTCGGCGCTGGCCTTCAGGATCTCGGCGACCTCGCCGCGCGCGCCGTCCATCTTCGCCAGCACCGTTTCGCCCGGCAGGGTCAGGGGCACGAAGGCCGGCTTGCCGTCGGCAAAGCGGGCGAGACCGTCGCCCTGGGCGCCGATGGCGTTGATCGTCAGTTCTTGCATGAGCCGTCCATACCCCAAAACCGGGGCTTGAGCGCGGCCTTCGGACGATTTTCTGTTCGGTGAAGAAACCTGTCAGCCACCGTTCATCTTGGCCGGCGCATACCTAGATCAACGGATGGGCGTGGCGGTCACAAAATGGCCGCCCCTTAAAAAGACAAGCTCTCTCATGACCATGACCGCTTCGAAGAGCAGGACCTCCAAGATGAAGACCGTGCTGGGCGTCACTGCCGCCCTCGTCTGTGGCGTGCTGACGCCGACCCTGGCCTCGGCCCAGGCCTATGGCACGACGCCCTACGGCGGCGGCGCGTACAGCCAGGGCTACTATGATCCCTGCCAGCGCTCGACGACGCAGCGTGGCACGGGCGGCGGTCTGGCCGGCGCCGCCATCGGCGCGGGCATCGGCGGCGGCGTCGCCGCGCGCGGCGCCAAGACCGAAGGCGCGGTCCTGGGCGGCCTGCTGGGCGCGGTGATCGGCTCGAACATCGGCAAGAACTCGGCCGCCTGCACGCCGGGCCGCACTCCGCCTCCGCCGCCTCCCCCGCCGCCGTCGGCCTATAACGACAGCTACGACTACGACCGCGGCTACCGCTCCAGTTCGTACGAAGACGCTCGCCGCGACGCCGATCGCGACAGCTACTACGAGCGTTCGTACGAGCGTCGTGAAGGCTACCGCGTGAACGACAGCCGCGGCCAGGCCGACGTCAACGGCTGCACCCTGGCCGAAAGCCCCATCTACCTGCCCGACGGCCGCACCCAGAAGCGCTTCGTGCGCGTCTGCCCGGACGCCAACGGCAAGTACCAGGTCGTCGACTAAGTTCTCAAAGCACCTTGTGGTAGACGATCGGCCGCTCCTATGGAGCGGCCGATTTCTTTTGCGCCCAGACTAAGCGCTCGACCTGGCCCTCGCCGCCGGTGATAGGGCTTTCGGCCAGGCCCTGCACCGACCAGCCCGAGGCTTCCAGGAAATCAACGATCTCGCCCTGAACGCGGGCGATGACCTCGGGGTCCTTCACCAGCCCACCCTTGCCGACGAAGTCCCGCCCGGCCTCGAACTGCGGCTTGATCAGCGCCACGAGGTCCGCGCCCTGCTCGGCCAGGTCCAGCGCCGCCGGCAGGGCCTTGGTCAGCGAGATGAAGCTGACATCGCTGACCACCAACTGCGGCGCCTCAGGGATCAGCTCGGCACCCAGCGCCCGCGCGTCCGTGCCGGACAGGTCGACGACCTTCGGATCGCCCCTCAGCGTCGCATGCAGCTGGTCGCGGCCCACATCGACCGCATAGATCCTGGCCGCGCCGCGCGAGACCATCACCTCGGTGAAGCCGCCCGTGGACGCGCCGACATCGATCGCCACCCGCCCCTCGACCGCGATCGGCCACAGATCCAGCGCATGGACCAGCTTCAGCGCCCCCCGCCCCACCCAGGGATGGGCGGCCTCGGCGACGATCTGCGCATCCTCATCGACGGCTTCCGAGGGCTTGGAGACGACGCGATCGCCCACACGGACCAGGCCGGCCTCGATCGCCGCGCGCGCCTTGGCGCGGCTGTCGAACACGCAGCGCTCCACCAGCAGGACATCAATACGTTTGCGGGTCATCGCCGCCCTCTAGCACGGGCTTGCGGCCGCGGTCTCTTCGGGTTCAACTGAACGCTGATCACCGGCGCGCAAGACGCCAATCATATTTGGGATTGAGCGTGGCGACGCCATGCTCTGGGAGGGGGAAACAACCGATGCGATTCACGCGTCGCGGCCTCATGGCCGCATCCGCCGCCGTGGCGGCCGCATCTTCAGTGGAGGCAAAGCCCAAGACCATGTCCGCACCCGCGCCCTGGACCCCCGACGCCACCGAACTGGCCGGCCGCATCCGTCGCAAGGAGGTCAGCGCCGCCGAGGTGGTCGAGGACGCCATCCGCAAGGCCGAGGCCTTGCAGCCCCAGGTCGGCGCGATCGTCACCTCCGACTTCGACCGCGCCCTCGACAAGGCCAAGGCCGGCCAGCTCAACGGCCCGTTCGCCGGCGTGCCGTTCATGGTCAAGGACCTGGATCCCTACAAGGGCCTGCCCACCCGCAACGGCTCGCGCAGCGGCCTGCGAAGCCCGCCGGACACCACGCAGACGCCCTATGTCGACGCCTTCGACGCCGCCGGCTTCGTGGTGATCGGCAAGTCGGCGACGCCGGAATACGGCTTTCTGCCGACCACCGAGCCGATGGGCTTCCAGCCCACCCGCAATCCGTGGAACACCGCGCACTCGTCGGGCGGCTCCTCGGGCGGCGCGGCGGCTGCCGTGGCCTCGGGCATGATCCCGATCGCCCACGCCAGCGACGGCGGCGGCTCGATCCGCATCCCCGCCAGCAATTGCGGCCTGTTCGGCCTGAAGCCCTCGCGCGGCCGCATGTTGCCAGGCCGCCCCAGCACGCGCGGCCTCGACATCTCGGTCTCGCACGCCCTGAGCCACAGCGTCCGTGACTCGGCCGCCTTGCTGGCCGCCACCGAGCGCACCGGCGCCGACCAGGTGTTCAAGCCGATCGGCGTGGTCACCGAACCGCTGAAGAAGACGCTGAAGGTCGGGCTGATCGTCCAGACCGGTACCGGCGTGACGCCCGATCCCGAGGTGCAGACCGCCGTCAACAACGCCGCCAAGCTGCTGGAAAGCCTGGGCCACAAGGTCGAGCCCACCGCCTGGCCGATGGACGGCGGGCAGTTCGGCATGGACTTCACGGTGCTCTGGGCCAGCGGCGCGGCCGAGCTGGTCGCCGGGGTCGGCAAGGCCATGGGCCGCGCGCCCGACGACACCGTGCTAGAGCCGTTTAGCCTTGGCATGGCCAAGCTGGTCGGCCAGCTGCCGCCCGAGGCTCTGCCCGCCGCCATCGACCGCCTGAACGCCAACACCAAGGCCTATGACGCCTGGCTGACCAAGTACGACGTCATCCTGTCGCCGGTGCTGGGCAAGCCGCCGGTCGAGCTGGGCTATGTCGCGGGCTGGGTTCCGTTCCAGGAGCTGCAGGCGCGGCTGCTGACCTATGTCGGCTACACCCCGCTGCACAATGTCGCCGGCGCGCCGTCGATGAGCGTG
Organism: Caulobacter sp.; assembly: GCF_017744445.1. Lineage (GTDB taxonomy): Bacteria > Pseudomonadota > Alphaproteobacteria > Caulobacterales > Caulobacteraceae > Caulobacter. The sequence continues at coordinate 6,906 of NZ_JAGIBH010000024.1, read as the reverse complement.
CCGCTGCACTGGACCGCCGACGGCTTGCCAGTGGGCGTGCAGATCGCCGGCCGTGCGGGCGGCGAGGCCCTGCTGTTCCAGCTGGCCTATCAGCTGGAGGCCGCCCAGCCCTGGGCGCACCGCAAGCCGCCGGTCAGTCTCTAGCTCTGCGTCCGGTCGCGGACATGCTCCAGCATATCCGCGATCAGCGCGAAGTCCATCTTGTCGGGCTTGCGCCAGCGGATGCAGCCCTTGCCGTGGTCGACACCGGCCAGGCGCGCGTCGAAGGCGTCCATGGCGGTTTGGCCGACATAGAAAGCGATGTGCTGCTTCTGGCTGTTGAAGGCGATCCACGGCAGCTTCGGCGGGCCATAGGCCGGCATGCCGAAAGCCATCAGCTCGTGCTCCGCCCCGAAGGTCTGGAGACAGAGCTCGCGCAGTCGGTCCAGCGCCGGGCGGCGGTCGAGTGCGACCTCCTGCATGAAGTCATCGACCGTCGCCGCCTTCGACTGGACCATGATCCCTACCCCTCGACGAACACCTTCTTGAGTTCGTTCTTCATGATCTTGCCATTAGCGTTGCGCGGCAAGGTCTCGGGCCAGAACACTACCTTCACAGGCACCTTGAAGGCCGCCAGACGGTCAGCGACGAAGGCGCGCAGCTCGGCCTCGGTCGCTTCCGCGCCAGGCTTGAGGGTCACGACCGCCGCCGGTTCCTCGCCCAGGGTCTTGTGCGGGATGCCGACCAGGGCCGCGTCCATCACCGCCGGATGGTCGTAGAGGCAGTTCTCGACCTCGATGCAGTAGATGTTCTCGCCGCCGCGGATCAGCATGTCCTTGGCGCGGTCGATGATGAAGCAGAAGCCCTCGGCGTCCAGGCGCGCCAGGTCGCCCGTGCGCACCCAGCCGTCGACGAAGGTGTCGGCGCTGGCTTCCGGCTTGTTCCAGTAGCCGCGCACGACCTGCGGGCCCTTGCACCACAGCTCGCCGACGTCGCCGATCGGCAGCTCGCGATACGGCTTCTCGATGGTCATGATCTTGAGGTCCGTCACCGGCACGGCGGGACCGCAGCTGTCGGGACGGTTTTCATAGTCCTCGGCCGAGTTGCTGGTCGCCGTGGCCGAGGTCTCGGTCATGCCCCAGCCGTTGCCGGGCGAGGACTTGGGCCACAGCTCCTTGATCTTGCGCACCAGCTCCGGGGCCGACGGCGCGCCGCCATAGGCCACCGTCTCCAGCGACGACAGGTCGTAGTTCGGGCGCGAGGGGTGTTCGATGATCTGCCAGGCGATGGTCGGAACGCCGCCCATCTGGGTCAGCTTCTCGTCCTGGATCAGCTGCATGGCCTTTTCCGGATCCCACTTGCGGATCATGGCCAGCTTGGCGCCGCCGAACAGCGAGGGGTTCAGCACCGCGAAGCAGCCCGTGGCGTGGAAGAACGGCACGGACAGCAGCGAGCCCTTCTGCGGCAGGCTGGGATCTGGCTGGGGCGGCGCCTCGCCGCGACGCAGGAAGGCGCGGGCTCCGGCGGCCGCGGCGGCGAAGATGTTGCTGTTGACGTTGCGGTGCGTGCCGATCGCGCCCTTGGGCTTACCCGTGGTGCCCGAGGTGTAGAAGATGGTCGCGTCGTCGTCCGGCCCGATCGCAATGGTCGGCAGCGGCTTCTCGTCCAGCTTGGCCCAGTCGTTGGGACAGCCGATCGCTTTCTCCAAGCGCCTCACATACGGGTGAGCAATCTCTTCTTTCGAGCGGCTGACATAGACGCGCTCCAGGTTCGGGCAGCGGTCGAAATGCTCGGCCATGCGCTCGAAGCGCTCTACGTCGACGATGGCGATCTTGGCGCCGGAATCGACCAGGCCGTATTCCAGCTCGGGGCCCGTCCACCAAGCATTCAGCGGCGTGACGATCGCGCCCAGCGACAGCGCGCCATAGAAGGCCACCGGCCATTCGGGCAGGTTGCGCATGACGATGGCCACCCGGTCGCCCTTCTGGACGCCAGCGGCCTCCAGCTCGGCGGCCATGTGGGTCACGGCGCGGTAGAAGGCCTCGAAGCTGACCCGCTCGTCCTCGTGGACCAGGAAGATCTTCTCGCCGTGCGAGCGGCCGAAGGCGACGGTGTCGCGCAGCGTGGGCGGAGCGTTCTTCCAGGTCCGGGTCTTCACGCCCCGGATCTCCACCTCCTCCATTTCGCCGGGCGTGCCGGGCGCGGTGATCAGCGCATAGGCCTGCTGGACGGACATCGCGGGCCACGGCGCGGGCTTGGAGGCGGCCTGGGTCATACGGAACTCCCTCGGTATCGGTGTCGCACTCTGTTTGATCGAGCGCGTTCGACGACCAGAGAGCACAGCCGGAAGCGGGATGCAAACGTCTGTTTGACGCTAGGAGAACATTGATAAGTTACAACCCTAGCCGGGCGACTTTTCAGCTTCTCCAGCCATTGCACGGCGTTCTTGTTGGTGGGATCCAGCAGCAGCGACCGCTCGTAGGCGGTGATCGCCGAGGTCGTGTCGCTATTGGCCGCATAGGCCTCGCCCAGGCTGTCGAAGGCGTTGCCGCTGGTTGGGTTGAGATCAGCTGTCAGCTTCAGCACCGCCAGGGCCGAGCGCGGCTTGCCGAACGCCATCAGGCGATAACCCCAATCGTTCAGCTCGTGCTCGTCGGCCTTGAAACCCGGATTGGCCTTCCGGAAAGCCGTCACCGTGGCGGCGGGATCGGCCTTCTCCTGCCCCGCCAGCGTCGCGCGCAGGGCCGAGACGCCGGTCAGGGTCATGCCGGGGATGAAGCCTTGGGCGATCTCGTCGACCAGGTCCTCGGGCGCGGAGCCGCCCAGATTGGTCAGGACGACCACCCCGACCTTGTCGTCCGGATAGAGGTACATGGCCGAGCGGCTGCCGCCGGTCATGGCGACGGCCCGGTGCGCTGGCCGGTCCATGACCAGCCAGCCCATGCCCCATTGGCCGACCTTGCCGTCCGTATAGGTCACCGGCGTCCACATCACCTGCTTGGTCGCCGGCTTCAGCAGGACATCGCCTTCCAGGGCGATCATCCAGCGCGCCACGTCATTGGCCGTGGTGATCATCCCGGCCGCCGCACGGTGCATCGGCGAGAAGATCTCAATGCGAACGTTAGGCTGGTCTGGCGTCGCCTTGCGGTAGCCGTACGAGGTGACCCGCTCGGGCCCGGCGTCGCGGGCGTCGCCAAAGCCGGTGTGGGTCATGTTGGCCAAGGCGATCTGCTCGCCGGCCAAGGTGGCGTCGGGCGCCCTGCCCCGCAGGCCGTTGATGGCCATCTGCACCAGGGCGTAGTTGGTCTGATTGTACTCGAAGCGCTGACCGGGCGGGAACCGGATCGGCTTGGCCACGGTGATCGCCCAGGCGGCTTTCGCGTCGCCGTCGCTGTCGTCGAAATCCGGCAAGCCCGAGGTGTGGCTGAGCAGCCGACGGACTTCGATCCCGCGCCAAGCCTCTGGCAGACCTTCGACATAGCTGCCGATCGGCTTGGCCAGGTCCAGCCGCCCAGCCTCGACCTCGCGCATGGCGGCCACGCCCGTGAAGGCCTTGGTGATCGAGTTGATCGGAAAGACGGTCCCCGGCGTCACCGGGGTCTGCTTGGTCAGATCGGCGACCCCATAGGCGCGGGACATGACGATCTTGCCGTCCTTGACCACGGCGATCTGCAGGCCGGGGATATGCTGCTCGGCCATGGCGCGGCGGACGATGGCGTCGGCGCGTTCGACGGGGTCCGGCGCGGCCTGGACGCTGCCGCCGGCCAAGCCCAGTATGAGCAATCCCAGACTCAGAGTTCTCATCGCCCGCACTCCCTCGTCGAGGGCGGCAAGAGAACAGCCTGGCCTGTCCCGGCCCAGTTAATCCTTGGTCATGAACCGGAGCGTAGCGTTGTCCCAGTCCCTGCTGTTTCCCGATCGTCCGTTCGCCGCCTTCCTGTTCGACATGGACGGCACGGTCCTGACCTCGATCGTCGCCAGCGAGCGGGTCTGGGGGACCTGGGCGCGCAAGCACGGGCTGGACGTCGAGGCGGTGTGCAAGTCCATCCACGGCCGCCGCGCGGTCGAGACGGTGCGCAGTTTCAACATTCCCGATGTCGACGAGGACGCCGAGGTTCTGTGGCTGAAGGACGCCGAGATCGCCGACACGGACGGCATCGACGCCATCGAAGGCGCGGCCGCTTTCCTGAACGCCCTGCCCGCCGATCGCTGGGCGGTCGTCACCTCGGCCCCGCGCGAGCTGGCCAAGGTGCGCCTGGCGGCGGCCGGCCTGCCGATCCCCGCCGTGCTGATCACGGCCGAGGACGTCGATCGCGGCAAGCCAGCGCCCGATTGCTTCCTGCTGGCGGCCCAGCGCCTGGGCCATCCGATCGAAGACTGCCTGGTGTTCGAGGACGCCCCTGCGGGCATCGCGGCCGGCGAAGCGGCGGGCGCGAAGGTGGTGGTGGTCACCGCCACGCACAGCCATCCCCTGGAGACGCCGCATCCGGGGGTGACGGGGTACGGGCCGCTCGTGGTCACCACGTCGGGCGCACTCGCGTTCTGAACCCCACAGAACCTGCCTTCCTAGGCCTTGTGCCTAGGACCCATCGTTCAACCGCTCAGATGCAAGAAAGGGCGCACCCACACCGGACGCGCCCTTCCCTAAAGTTCAGAGCCCAGCCGCCCCATGGGTCCTCGCCACAAGGGCGAGGAAGGCGGGTTGGGTGTTGCGAGGATCGTTACCCCACCGACTCCAGGCGGCTCAGCGCCGCTTCGAGCTTGGCCTTGGCGGCCTCGGCGTCTGCCAGGCGCTCGCGGTTCTCTTCGATGACCTCTTCCTTGGCGCGGGCCAGGAAGTCGGGGTTGCCGAGCTTCTTGTTGACCTTCTCGATCTCGCCGGCGTGACCGGCGATTTCCTTGGTCAGGCGGGCCTTCTCGGCCGTCAGGTCGATGAAGTCGGCGATGCCCAGCGCACCGGTCGCCTCGCCCATCACGATCGGGACCGAACCCGCGGGCGCCGCATCGGCCTCACGGACGCTGTCCAGGCGGGCCAGGGTCAGCAGCAGGTCGCGGTGACGGGCCAGGCGGGCCTTGGTCTCCGCGCCGGCGCCGACGACGCTGAGCGCCGGCTTGGCCGACGGCGGCACGTTCATCTCGGCGCGGATCGAGCGGATCTCGCCGACCGTGCCGACCAGCCAGCCGATTTCGGCCTCGGCTTCGGCGTCGATCCAGTCAGCCGGCAGGTCCGGCCACTGGGCCGAGATCAGCATGCTGTCGCGAGCCGGGCCGAACTCGGCCGTCTTTTCCCACAGTTCCTCGGTGATGAACGGCATCACCGGGTGCAGGAGCTTGAGGATCACGTCCAGCGCCCAGGCGGCGGTGGCGCGGGTCTCGGCCTTGGCGGCGGCGTCGTCGCCGTTCAGGATCGGCTTGGCCAGTTCCAGGTACCAGTCGCAGAACACGTTCCAGACGAAGCGGTACAGGGCGCCGGCGGCCTCGTCGAAGGCCGGGCCTTCCAGGGCCTTGGTGACCTCGGCCACGGTCTTGACCGTCTCGCCGCGGATCCACTTGTTGATCGGCTGCTGCACGGTCGAAGGATCGAAGCCCTCGACGCGGACGCACTCGTTCATCTGGGCGAAGCGCGAGGCGTTCCACAGCTTGGTGCCGAAGTTGCGATAGCCCTCGATGCGCTGCTTGCTGAGCTTGATATCGCGCGCCTGGCCCGACATCGCCGTCATGGTGAAGCGCACCGCGTCGCAGCCCAGTTCGTCGATCAGGATCAGCGGATCCATCACGTTGCCCTTGGACTTGCTCATCTTGGCGCCCTTCTCGTCACGGACGAGGGCGTTGATGAACACCTGCTTGAACGGGGCCTCGCCCATGAAGTGGATGCCCATCATCATCATCCGGGCGACCCAGAAGAAGATGATGTCAAAGCCGGTGACCAGGGTGCTGGTCGGGTAGAACTTGGCCAGGTCGGCCGTCTTTTCCGGCCAGCCCAGGGTCGAGAACGGCCACAGGGCCGAGCTGAACCAGGTGTCCAGAACGTCCTCGTCCTGGGTCAGGACGACGTCGGCGCCGAACTGGGCCTTGGCGGCGGCATAGGCCTCTTCCTCGGTTTCCTCGACGAAGATCGAGCCGTCCGGGCCGAACCAGGCCGGGATGCGGTGGCCCCACCAGAGCTGGCGCGAGACGCACCAGGGCTCGATGTTGCGCAGCCATTCGAAGTAGGTCTTTTCCCAGTGCTTGGGTTCAAAGACCGTCTCGCCAGTCTCGACGGCCTTCAGGGCCGGCTGAGCCAGGGTCTTGGCGTCGACGTACCACTGATCGGTCAGGAAGGGTTCGATGACCACGCCCGAACGGTCGCCGTGCGGGACCATGTGCTTGGTCTTCTCGATCTCCTTCAGCCAGCCCTCTTCCTCGGCGCGGGCGACGATCTCCTTGCGCGCGACGAAGCGGTCCTTGCCGACATATTCAGCCGGCACGCTGTCGTTCAGCTTGGCTTCCGGCGTCAGGATGTTGATCGCTTCCAGGCCAGCGCGCTTGCCAACGCCGAAGTCGTTGAAGTCGTGGGCAGGCGTGATCTTCACCGCGCCCGAGCCCTTGGTCGGATCGGCATAGTCATCGGCGACGATCGGGATGCGGCGGCCGACGATCGGCAGGGTCACGAACTTGCCGACCAAGCCCTTGTAGCGCTCGTCGTCGGGGTGAACCGCGACGCCGGTGTCGCCCAGCATGGTCTCGGGACGGGTCGTGGCCACGACGATGTAGTCGCGGGTCTCGAACTCGGTGGCCTTACCGTCTTCATCGAAGGCGATCGGGTGCTGGTAGGTGACGCCGTCGGCCAGCGGATAGGCGAAGTGCCAATAGGCGCCGTCGACCTCCTTCTGCTCGACCTCGAGGTCGGAGATGGCGGTCTGGAACTGCGGGTCCCAGTTGACCAGG
>NZ_JAGIBH010000023.1 GCF_017744445.1 Caulobacter sp. | reverse complement strand
TTTGGGCCGGATCCAAACGCCCTCCCCCGCGACAGGGATGGCTATGATTGTGCGGCGGTTCTGAGTGCGGATCATTCGAAGGCGCGTAAAATCGACAAGGCGTTGATTTTGCTGGGTTCGATTTCGCGAACGCCGAGGATACAGCGCGCTCAATCCCCCTACGTCCGTCTCCCCGGCGAAAGCCGGGGGCCCAGATCGAACCCACGAGCGCTTCAGTCCCTGACCAGGCGTTGATCGCGAACGCCCCAGATGCTCAGGCTGTATCTGGGCCCCGGCTTTCGCCGGGGAGACGGGTTTGGGGTGAAGCTGGCCAGCCCCCCAGCCGAGTCAGCGCGACTGCTTCACAGCGTCCGCCTTCGCATCAAACCCGAACGCGTGCCGCATGACCTGGAAGATGTAGCTCTCCTCGACCACGCCGCGCAGCAGGAAGGCCTGAGGGCCGTCGGCGAAGACGCCCACATCCTCGCCGGCGTGGGCGGCGCTGGCCAGGTTCACCGTGGCCTGCTGGTGGTAGTCGATGTCGTCGGTGTCTTCCTTGGCCGGATCCTTGCGGGTGTCATTGCCTTCCGGACCGCCGGGACCGGTGGCGAACATCAAGGTGGTGTAGGCCTTGCCGTCGCCGGCCAGAACCGGTTCGCCCTCGTTGCCGGCCAGGCCCAGGATCGGCGCGTTGCGGGCGGCATAGCCCGAGATCACCAGGCCGTGGCTGTGGTCGGCGGTGACGACGACCAGGGTGTCCTTCAGGTCGACCTTGGCCAGCACGGCGTCGATCGCCTGCGAGAACGCGACGGTCTCGGTCAGGGTGCGCTTGGCGTTGCCCAGGTGGCTGCCCATGTCGATCTTGCCGCCCTCGACCAGCAGGAAGTAGCCGTTCGGGTTCTTGGACAGCACGTCGATGGCCGACAGGGCCATTTCCGACAGGGTCGGGACGCCCTGCCCCAGCACCGGACGCTCCACCTCGTACGGCAGGTGCTCGCCGGCGAAGAGGCCCAGCACGTGCTTGGTATCGGCCGGGATCGCCTTCAGCTGATCCGCCGTAGTGACGTAGGACGAGCCCGCGCCCTCGGCCTTCAGCCACTCGGCCGTCAGGTCGCGGCCGTCGGCGCGTTTGCCCACGTCCTTGCCGTCCGGCAGGAAGCGCGAGCGACCGCCGCCCATGACGACGTCCAGGCGCAGGGCGTCCGGGGCTTCGATCAGCTGGCGGGCGATGTCCTTGCAGCCGGCAGCCAGAGCCTCGGCCGGCATGTCGGCGTCGCCTTCCCAGTCGCGATAGGCGGTGTGGGCATAGGCGCCGGCCGGGGTGGCGTGGGTGACGCGGGTGGTGGTGACGACGCCGGCGGCGCGGCCGTTGGCCTTGGCCAGCTCGGCGACTGACGCGACGCTATTGCCCTTTTCGGTTTCGCACTTCTCGCCCAGCGCCGCGCCGGTCAGGCCGATGATCTTGTTGCGGGTCTTCACGCCGCTCATGATCGCCGTGATGCCGGCCGCGCTGTCGGTGACCTGGGTGTCGTGGCTGTAGGTCTTGGAGAGCGCCGAGTACGAGAGCTTCTCGAAGGCCAGCGAATTGGATTCGCCGTCCACGCCCTTCAGCTGGCCGTCATATATGCGGCCGGCCGTGACCGTCGAAATGCCCATGCCGTCGCCCAGGAACAGGATGACGTTCTTGGCCTTGCCCGTGTTGGGGACCACGGCCAGCTGCTTGGCCAGAGCGGCCTCGCCGGCCTTGTAGTACGGGTCGTTGGCGCTGGCGGAGGCCGGCGCCTGAGCCAGGGCGATGGCGGGAACGGCGGCGGTCGCGACCAGGGCGAGAACAAGCGAGCGGATCAAGGCCAAGCTCCATGAGGAATCGGCCTTCGTTTGCGCCCGGCGTGTGACAGTTGTTCCGGGGCTTTGTTGCACGCCCCGGAAAACCCTAAGGCCTGCGCACCCGCCAGGCGAAGGCCGTGGCCGTGGCCAGCAGCAGCGCCGCGCCGGCCTGGTGCAGCACGCCCAGGGCGATCGGCACCGAGGCCATCAGGGTCCAGATCCCTAAGCCCGCCTGCAGGGTGACGACGATCGCCACAGCCAGACCCGCGGCCTTGCTGCCCGCCGCCAGCGGACGGTCGCGGCGGACCAGCACGCCGATGGCGATGCCCGCCGCGAACAGGGCGTAGGCGACCAGGCGGTGATGCAGCTGCACCGCGCCTTGGCTATGAGCCAGCGTGCCCCAGAAGCCCTTCCCGACATACTCGGCCGGGAAGAAGGCCCCGTTCATCAGCGGCCAGTCGTTGTAGACGAGGCCCGCGTCATTGCCGGCCACCAGCGCGCCCAGCAGGCTCTGGAAGAACACAGCCCCCAGGAAGGCCAGGGCCCAGCCGCGCCAGGCCGAGCGTTCCTCGACCCGCGGCGAGCCGCTCCAGGCGTCCAGCGCCGTCCAGATCAGGACGACGAACAGGGCCAGCGCCAGGCCCAGGTGGATCATCAGCCGCTCGGGCGCGACCGAGACGCGCTCGGACAGGCCGCTGGAGACCATCCACCAGCCGACCAGCCCTTGCAGGCCGCCCAGGCCCAGCATGACCGCGCAACGCGCGATCAGGCGGCGCGGGATGTCGCGGCGGATCAGGAAGACGGCGAACGGGATCGCGAACACCACGCCGACCGTGCGGCCCAGCAGGCGGTGCGCCCATTCCCACCAGAAGATGCCCTTGTACCCTTCCAGGGTCATGTCGGGGTTCACCAGCTGGAACTGGGGGATCTTCTTGTAGAGCTCGAAACTCTCGCGCCAGGCCTGCTCGGACATGGGCGGCAGCGCGCCCATGATCGGCTTCCATTGGGTGATCGAGAGACCGGAGTCCGTCAGGCGGGTCGCGCCGCCAACGACGACCATGGCGAAGACCATGGCGGCGACGATGAAGAGCCAGATCGCGACGGGGCGCGAACGGTCGGAACGCAGGAAAGACGTCATAGGGCCTGAAAAGCGTCACTAGTGGGCCGAAATGCGGCGCAACCTCCCTACGCCCCCCGCTTGCCCGCATCAATGTTTCTGTGGCTCAGCATGACGGCGCCGTGACTTCGTGCGAGAAACGAGGTCTCGCGTGGGGGCGGAGAAGACAATGAGCGGCATGGGCGTATTCGCGGCGGCGGTGATCGGCATCCTGGCCGGCTGGATCGCCGACATCGTGCTGGCCCGCCGGCACTCGCTGTTCATCAAGCTCTTGATCGGCGTGATCGGCTCGTTCATCGGAGCGTTCATCGCCTCGCGCATCGACCTGCACCTGGCCGGCTTCGCTGGCGAGCTGCTGGTCTCCAGCGTCGGCGCGATCCTGTTCCTGGCCGTGCTCGGCCTCTTCCGGAGAACCGCGTGAGCGCCCCCCAGAGTCCTGCCCGCATGATTCCCGCGCGCCTGCGCAAGTTCCTGGGCTCGATCGCCGTGATGGCGGTCCTGTTCGCCTGGATCTGGGCCTTTACCAGCCTGTACGACCGACTGCCGTCGAACCGCTTCGTGCACCTGATCTATTTCGTGGCGCTGGGCATGGGCTGGATCCTGCCGGTGATCCCGCTGATCTCGTGGATGGGCAAGGCCGACAAGCCGCTGGACGTGGGCCAGCGCTAGACCTGGAAATGAAAAAGGCCGCCCCGAAGGGCGGCCTCTCGTCTTCCGTTACTTCCCGAAGGAAATGGTCGGAGCGACAGGATTCGAACCTGCGACCCCTTGACCCCCAGTCAAGTGCGCTACCAGGCTGCGCCACGCTCCGACGGAAGAGGCGCTCTTATAGGCGCCGCTCTCCGGTTGGGCAACAGCGATTTCGGACGAAATTAGGGGCGGCTCAAAAGGCCGTCGAGACGGGACTTGATGGCCGTCAGATCGTCCAGCGCGAAGGCCAGGCGATTGCGCGCCTCACCATCCAGCCGCTGCGGGGCCGGGGCGTCATAATCAAAGTCGGGATCCAGGCTGGCCGAGCCGTTCGAGCCGATGCCGGCGGCGATCACCTGCGCCAGGCCCTGGTCGCGATGCAGTTTCTGCACGCCCTTGATGGTCAGGCCTTCGCTGTGCAGCAGGGTGCGGACGCCGTTCAGCACGGCCACGTCCTGTGGGCGATAGAATCGCCGCCCGCCCGCCCGTTTCATCGGGCGGATGAAGGAGAACTTGGTTTCCCAGAAACGCAGGACGTGCTGCGGCACGCCCAGCTCGTCGGCTGCTTCGGAAATCGTGCGGAAGGCGTTGGGCCCCTTCGCCACCGCATCGAATCCTTAGCCGCCGAGGGCGCGATCGATTCGCGCCTTCATGACTTGGGAGGCGCGGAAGCCGATCACCCGACGGGGTTCGATCTCGGCCGGCTCGCCGGTCTTGGGGTTACGCCCCATGCGGGCCCGCTTGGCGCGGACCTGGAAGACGCCGAATCCGGAAAGCTTGACCGTCTCGCCCTCTTCGAGCGCCTCGGCCACGAGATCCAGGGTGCGCTCGACCAGGCCGGCGCAGTCCTGACGGGTCAATCCGACCTCTTCATGGACCGCCTCGCACAGGTCGGCCCGGGTCAAAGTAGCGCCCTTCATGCAACCCCCTTCACGCGTATCCTGGCGGCCCGAAGGACCACCTACGATGGAGCACTGGCGGTAAACCTGGGTTCGTCGCGACCGCCCTCAACGGACCGCGCCCAAATTCACCGACGACCTCATGCCGTGATTATCGCATGAAGTCAAAGGCTCAACGTCAGGAGTTCAAGCCCGTGCGCAAGCACGCGCAGCTTGACCGTTAAAGGCGCAGAACGCAGGCGCCCCAGGTCAGGCCGCCGCCCATGGCTTCCAGCAGCAGCAGGTCGCCCTTCTTGATTCGACCGTCCTTCACCCCGTGCGCGAAGGCCAGCGGGATCGAGGCGGCCGAGGTGTTGGCGTGGATGGCGACGGTCGAGATCACCTTTTCCTCGTCGATGCCGCAGCGATGGGCGACGCCGGCCAGGATGCGCTGGTTGGCCTGGTGCGGGATGAACCAGTCGACATCGGCCACCTCGACGCCGGCATTGGCGGCCGCCGAGTGGATGGCTTCGGAGATGTTGACCACGGCGTGCTTGAAGACCTGGTTGCCCAGCATCCGCAGCTTGCCGACCGTGCCGGTCGTCGAGACGCCGCCGTCGACATACAGCAGGTCCTGCTTGGTCCCGTCGGCGCGCAGGGCGAAGCCCAGCATGCCCTGGTCGTCCGTGGTCCCCTGCCCCTCGCCCGGCTCCAGCACGATCGCGCCGGCGCCGTCGCCGAACAGCACGCAGGTGCCGCGATCGCTCCAGTCCATCAGGCGGGTCATGGTCTCGGCGCCGATGACCAGGGCGCACTTGGCGTGGCCGCGGGCCACGAAGCCATCGGCGACGCTCAAAGCATAGACGAAGCCCGAACACACGGCCTGGACGTCGAAGGCGATGCCGACCGGCGCGCCCAGCTTGCGCTGGACGATGGTGGCGACCGCCGGGAAGGTCAGGTCGGCGGTGGTGGTGGCGACGATGATCAGGTCGACATCGGCGGCGGTCTTGCCGGCCGCTTCCAGCGCTTCCTTGGCGGCCTCGAAGGCCAGGTCCGAGACCGGCTGGTCGTCGGCCGCTTGGTGGCGCTGGCGAATGCCTGTGCGCTCGACGATCCACTCGTCGCTGGTGTCGACGAACTTGGCCAGGTCCTCGTTGGTCACGACCTTGGGCGGCAGATACGCGCCGACGCCGGTCACTACGCTACGGATCACGCTCACTCGGCCGCTCCCTGCTCCGACGTCGGAGCTTCGTCCTTGGCCGCGGCGGCGGTCAGGCGCTTCAGATTTCTGTCGATCTCGGCGCGGAAATCGCTGCGCGCGAGGTTGGTGGCGACCCGGATGGCCGACTCGAAGCCGTTGGCGTCCGCGCCGCCGTGGCTCTTCACCACGATTCCGTTCAGGCCCAGAAGCGGCGCGCCGTTCACCCGGCCGGGGTCCAGGCGCTTGCGCATCTTGGAGAGCGCGCCCGAGGCGATCAAGGCGCCCATCATGGCCAGCGGACCCGAGGTCAGGGTGGACTTGATCTCGTTAGTGAAGAACCGCGCCAGGCCCTCGGCCGTCTTCAGGGCCACATTGCCGGTGAAGCCGTCGGTGACGACGACGTCCACGGTGCCGTAGGCGATGTCGTTGCCCTCGACGAAGCCGTGATAGTCGAAGTCCAGCTTGGTCTCGCGCAGGATAGCGTGGGCTTCACGGACTTCCTCGTGGCCCTTCTGGTCCTCGGAGCCGACGTTCAGCAGGCCCACGGTCGGGCGTTTGTCGCCGTGCACCGCGTGGTGGTAGGCCGCACCCATGATGGCGAACTCGACCAGCTGCTCGGCGTCGCTCTCGACATTGGCCCCGACGTCCAGGACCGTGGTCACGCCCTTCATATTGGGCCAGTTGGCGACGATGGCCGGCCGCTCCAGATCCGCGCCCATGCGCAGGATCAGCTTGGAGATGGCCATCAGCGCGCCGGTGTTGCCGGCCGAGACGCAGGCGTGGGCCTGCCCCTCGCGCAGGGCCTCAACGGCGTTCCACATCGACGAGCCCTTGCCCCGGCGCATGGCCTGGGCGGGCTTTTCGTCCATGCCGATGGCCTTGTCGCAGTGACGGACTTCGCTGACCGCCTTGGCCTTAGGATGCTTGGCCAGCTCCGCCTCGATCGCCGCCCCGTCGCCGTGCAGCAGGAACCGCACGCCCGGCAGCGCCTGGCTGGCCTGGGCGATGCCGGGCACGACGATGGAAGGGCCGTGGTCGCCGCCCATGGCGTCGACGGAGATGACTACGGATTGGGACACGTGGCGCTTAGAGCTCCGGCAGGCGGCCCGGCCGCCCTCAAGGCGGCGGACGATACATCCGCGTGAATATCACGCAAGCGGTCGAGTCGGGCCGTTTAGCCGTCCTTATCCGTTGATTTGAGGCTCTTCAGCGCCGCGAACGGAGAAAGTTCGACCGGTTCGGGCGGTTGAACGAAGACCGCGCCCGGCTTGCGGGGGAACGGATCCAGCTCCAGCGCCAGGTGCTCGATGACATAGCCCGAGACATCGACCTTCTCGCCTTCCAGCACGTCCGGCGGATCGTCGGCGTCCGGATCGACGCCCAGGTCGCCGCTCTCTTCGCCTTGCGGCGCGTTCTTGCTGTTGGCCGGCAACACCCGCAGATCGAAGCGCGCGTCGATCGGGGTTTCGAAGTCGTCGGCCGTGGCGCTGCAGGTCTGGACCACGCGAGCGCGCAAGACGCCGGAGACCTCGGCGCCATCCAGCCACGAGGTCAGGAACACCTCGGCGGTCAGGGCTTCCAGGCTGACCAGATCCAGTTGCTTGGCGATCGCCTTGCGCTGCTCGGCCGAGGGCTCGAGCTTCAGCTTCACGGCGCCACGGTCGACCTGGGCCAGCGGGATCTCGCAAGGCCAGGGGGCGGTCACGGGGTCGGCCAAGTCACGTCTCCTTGCAGCACGGCGTCCAGCGGCTGTTCCGCCAGCGCCTTGCGCGTCTTGATCACATAGGCGGTCAGGGCGGCGACATCACCCTCCCCGCGCTCTTCAAAGGCGTTGCGAGCCAGGAAGGCGCCCACGGCGGCCTCGTCCGGCAGGCTCGCCACCGCCTCGTCATAGGCCTTCAGGCGGCCATAGAAGGCGCCGGCCAGCTTCTTCATCTTCTTGCCGACCGAGGTGTCCGACACCCCGATCTCGCGGAAAGCGTCGTCCAGGCCCTTCACATAGGAATCGAAGACGGCCTGCGAGGTCTCGGCCGCCGCCTCGCCCTGCCCCTTCAGTCGCTCGACCAGGAAGATGACATGCAGGCTGAAGAGCTCGAAACGGCCCTCCATCGAGTCGCGGACGCCGAAGTCACGATAAAAGGTCGCGGATCGCGCCTGCCCGACGGCTCCAGCATAGAGCTTGGCCCCCGCCGCCTTGGCGGGCCTGGGCTTGAGCCACCGATCCAGAAACATGAAACGCCTCGATTTCGCCGCGACATCCCGCTAGACGCGGGGTCCGCTTTCACGCGGGCATTGAACTAAGCTCCCGCGGGCGATAGGTCAAAGTCTGCATTTTTCCGGTTCGGAGCCTCGATGTCTCGCCCCGCCGTTTTCGCCGCCGCCATTCTCGGCCTGGCGATCGCCACTTCGGCCTGTACGCCGCTGACCAGCTACTCGGGCTTCCAGGCCATCGAGGCCAAGCCCGCCGACATGAAGGTGGGCGAAGACTCCAAGTCGACCCTGATGGAAAAGCTGGGTTCGCCGTCGGTGGTTTCGACCTTCGACCAGAACACCTGGTACTACATCTCGCAGACCACCGACCGGGTGGCCTTCTACATGCCGCGCGTGATCAAGCGCGACGTCGTGGCCATCAAGTTCAACCCGGCCGACGAGAAGGTCGCCTCGGTGAACACCTACACGCTGAAGGACGGCAAGGTCATCGCCTATAACGGCCGTGAGACCCCGACCCGCGGCCGCGAGATGACCATCCTGGAACAACTGCTGGGCAACGTCGGTCGCGGCGGCATGCTCCCGCAAGACGACGAGGCCCCGGGCCAGCGCCCTGGCGACCGCCGCTAGGTCAGCCAGCAAAACGTCGACAACTCGACAGATTAGAAAAGCCGTTCACCGCAAGGTGGGCGGCTTTTTCGCGTCCGGAGTGCAGGAGCCACCGAAACCTACTCAAAGACGTGAGTAAACCACGCCGGTTCATTCTGAATTCAACGTTCACCTTCTTAATTCAAACAAGTAACCGCGCCTTCAACACTTCATAAACCCGAAATGGGCCAACGTCGGACTCTGATCTCCAAGGTTTTGGAGAACGAATTCATAGCGGCGGTGGGAGGCGCACTATGGAGGGAATGGATCTTCGTGACGTCGCCATTCTGCTGGTCGACGACAACGCCAACATGCGCAAGGTGGTCAGCCAGATCCTGAAGGCGGCCGGCGTGCGCAA
This sequence comes from Caulobacter sp., assembly GCF_017744445.1. GTDB lineage: Bacteria > Pseudomonadota > Alphaproteobacteria > Caulobacterales > Caulobacteraceae > Caulobacter. Next base: position 26,343 of record NZ_JAGIBH010000023.1, on the reverse strand, counting down.
GATTCGCGAGGCCAGCGACGGCCTCGAGGCGTTGAAAATATTCCAGTCGCAAGAGATCGACCTGATCTTCACCGACTTGATGATGTCGCCGGTCGACGGTCTGGCGTTCATCCGCTGGATCCGCACATCGACGGCCAGCCCCAACCCCTATGTGCCGGTCATCATGATGACAGGCCACGCCACGCAGCGCTCGCTGAACGACGCGCGGATGGCGGGCGTGACCGAGTTCCTGGCCAAGCCGCTGACGGCGCGCGGGGTCATGCACCGGATCAATGAGATCGTGAACAACCCCCGCCCCTTCATCCGGGCGACCGAATATTTCGGCCCCTGCCGGCGCCGGCGGATCGACCACGACTTCCAGGGCGTGGAACGCCGTGGCGCGGCCCCGGTCGAAATCCAGGACGCGTTGTCGGAGATGGATCTCGAGGACGTCTACTGAGATCTCCTCAGTCCCCGAAAACAAGACGTTCTCAAGCAAAACGCCCCGGAGTTTCCTCCGGGGCGTTTCTCTTTTCAGCCTCTGACTTGAGATCAGACGCCGTGGGCCAGCACCGCCAGCAGCAGCAGGGCCACGATGTTGGTGATCTTGATCATCGGGTTCACGGCCGGACCCGAGGTGTCCTTATAGGGGTCGCCGACGGTGTCGCCGGTGACGGCGGCCTTGTGGGTGTCGCCGCCCTTTTTGTGAACCACGCCGTTCTTGTCGGTGAAGCCTTCCTCGATCACCTTCTTGGCGTTGTCCCAGGCGCCGCCGCCGCTGGTCATCGAGATGGCGACGAACAGGCCGGTGACGATCACGCCCATCAGCATGGCGCCCAGCGCCGCGAAGGCGTCGACCTTGCCGGCGATGGCGTTGATCACGAAGAACAGCACCACCGGCGAAACGACCGGCAGCAGGCTGGGCACGATCATCTCGCGGATGGCGGCCTTGGTCAGGATGTCGACGGCCTTGCCGTACTCGGGCTTGACCTCGCCGGTCATGATGCCCGGGTTCTCGCGGAACTGACGACGCACCTCGGCCACGACCGACTCGGCCGCGCGACCGACGGCGGTCATCGACAGGCCGCCGAACAGGAACGGCAGCAGGCCGCCGAACAGCAGGCCGACCACGACGTAGGGGTTCGACAGGTCGAAGGTCACCGCGCCGATGCCGTGGAAGAAGCTGCCAACCGCGGCGTTCTCCGAGAAGAACTTCAGGTCCTCGGTATAGGCGGCGAACAGCACCAGGGCGCCCAGGCCGGCCGAACCGATGGCATAGCCCTTGGTCACGGCCTTGGTGGTGTTGCCCACGGCGTCCAGGGCGTCGGTGGTGACGCGGACCTCCGGCGGCAGGCCGGCCATCTCGGCGATGCCGCCGGCGTTGTCGGTGACCGGGCCGAAGGCGTCCAGGGCGACGATGAAGCCGGCCAGCGACAGCATGGTCGTGGTGGCGATGGCGATGCCGAACAGGCCCGCCAGATTATAGGTCACCACGATGCCGACGATGATGGTCAGGGCCGGCAGGGCCGTGGATTCCAGCGACATGGCCAGGCCCTGAATCACGTTGGTGCCGTGACCCGAGACCGAGGCTTGGGCGACCGACTTCACCGGGCGGAAATTGGTGCCGGTGTAGTACTCGGTGATCAGCACGATCAGCGCCGTGACGGCCAGACCGGCCAGGCCGCAGTAGAACAGGTTGTTGGCGGTGAACATCTGACCATCCAGCTCGACCGGGGTCGGGACCAGCTGATGGATCACCCACCACACCGCCGGGATCGACAGCAGGCCGGTGATGATCAGGCCCTGGTACAGGGCGCCCATGATGTTCTGGCTCTTGCCCAGGCGGACGAAGAAGGCGCCGATGATCGAGGTGACGATGCAGACGGCGCAGATCGCCAGCGGCATGATCATCATCGACCCGACGACGTCGGTGCCGCCGAAGAAGATCGCCGCCAGGACCATGGTGGCGACCGTGGTCACCGCATAGGTCTCGAACAGGTCGGCGGCCATGCCGGCGCAGTCGCCGACATTGTCGCCAACGTTGTCGGCGATGGTGGCGGCGTTGCGGGGGTCATCCTCCGGGATGCCGGCTTCGACCTTGCCCACCAAGTCGCCGCCCACGTCGGCGCCCTTGGTGAATATGCCGCCGCCCAGACGGGCGAAGATCGAGATCAGCGAGGCGCCGAAGCCCAGGGCCACCAGCGAGTCGACCACCACGCGGTCGGTGCCTGCGTGGCCGGTCGACAGCAGCAGCGCGTAGTAGCCCGCCACGCCGATCAGGGCGAAGCCGGCCACCAGCATGCCGGTGACGGCGCCGGAGGTGAAGGCCATCGACAGGCCCTTGGCCAGGCTCTCGGACGAGGCCTGGGCCGTGCGGACGTTGGCGCGGACCGAGATCAGCATGCCGGCGAAACCGGCGGCGCCCGACAGGATGGCGCCGAGGGCGAAGCCGACGGGCTGCTCCCAAGATTTGAAGAAGAACGCCAGAACGGCGATCACCACCACGCCGACGATGCCGATCGTTGTATATTGGCGGTTCAGATAGGCCTGGGCCCCTTCCTGGATCGCCGCGGCGATCTCCTGCATTCGTGCATTGCCGGCCGAGGCCCGCATCAGACTGGCCGATTGTACGGCGCCGTAAAGCACCGCCAGCAGCCCGGCCCCGATGGCCAGATTAAGCCAAAGACTCATTAGGTTCTTCGCCCCTTCGCGCTTTCCAAATCACGAGGGGTGCGCCGGTCCCGGCGGCTGGAGGCTCGAGCGAGCGCCAAAAAATGACGAACGCCAAACCGCCGCCTGGATCGACGGGCGGGCCTTTGGCCTCGTGCCCCCTCGATGCTCCCTGAATGACCGCCGAACGGCGTCATCCAAATGAGACTGTCAGATGGTCGGGAGGCGCGCAACCCGTGTCGGCGCAAGCGTTTGGCGAGGCAAAGCTTGGCAGTTCGGGCGGAATCAGGGGTTCAAAGGGCCTTCGCCGCTCGTGTTGGCGGCGCTGGCCTTGGGCGGCATCAGCTGTTGGCGGGGGATCTGCTTGACGATCTCGACCGACGCGACCTTGCCCTTGCCGAACAAGGTGTTGCACTGGCTGAGCACGAAGCTGGTCAGGCGCGGGCCGTCGACTTCCTTCCAGCTGTCGGTGCGGGTGAAGGGCGTCTTGTAGGCGGCGCGGACGATGGCGTCGCGCAGCACCGGCTCCTGGTCCTTGAAGGACTCGACCTCGGCCCCCGAGGCCAGCTTCAGGGTCATGGCCACGAAGACGTAATTGACGATCCGGCCATTGGCGATGATCGGGATGGTCATCGAGCCCAGCTTGTAGGTGGGATCGAGGGCCTGCTCCCCGCCTTCCTTCTTCTCCTTCTTGCCGCTGCTGGCGAAGGCCGGAGCGGCGACAGCGCTGAGCGCGGCGGCGAGCAGGAAGCGGCGCGAGGGCGTACGGAGAGCGGTCATGGGTCCTTCCCATAACCGACAGGCCTTGAGATTAACCTAACCGCGTTCTCGCGTTTAGCCGTGCAGCCAGCCCAGGCGGGACGGCGTGACATCACGGCCCTTGTAGTAGGCGCTGACCCCCTCGCCTTCCACGAACTCGCCGATCTCGCTGACCTTCACGCCGGCGGCGGCCGCCGCGATGCGGAAGTTCCAGGCCTCATTGGGGTCGACGGCGCAGATGATCTCGTAGTCATCGCCGCCGGAAGCCAGCGAGATGCGGCCCTCGACCTGCTCGGGCTGCTGGTCCAGCCAAGCCTGGCCGCCGGGCGACAGCGGCAGGCGCTCCAGGTCGACCCGGACACGGCAGCCGCTGGCCTTGGCGATGTGGGCGCTGTCGGCCAGCAGACCGTCGGAGACGTCGGCGGCGGCCTTGGCGTGGACGCGCATGGCGTCACGCAGGGTCACGCGCGGCTCGGGCTGGCGATAGCGGCGCAGCATGGCGCCGTCGGCGTCCATGACCTCGCCCCACTGGGCCAGGAGGCCCAGCCAGCCGTCGCCGATCGTGCCGGAGACCATCAGGCGGTCGCCAGGCTTGGCGCCGCGACGCAGGATGGCCCCGCCTTGCGGCGCCCAGCCCAGAAGCGTGGCGGAGACCACCAATGGACCCGAGGTGGTGACGGTGTCGCCGCCCAGCAGCGAAATGTCGAAAGCCGCGCCATCCTCGGCCAGGCCCCGGGCGAAGGTCTCGCGCGAGGCGACGTCCGAGCCCGAGGGCCAGCCGACGGCCAGGAAGTAGCCGTAGGGCTCGGCGGCCTTGGCGGCCAGATCCGAGAGATTGGTGCGCAGCAGCTTGCGCGCCACGACGTCCAGGGCCTCGTCGGCCAGGAAGTGCACGCCGGCGACCATGGCGTCCTTGGTGATCACCAGGTCATAGCCCGGACGCGAGGGCAGCACGGCCGCGTCGTCCAGCAGGTCCAGCGCCACCGGATCGCCGCGCGTCAGCGGGCGAAGCAGGCGCTCGATATGGTCGAATTCCGTCGCCGGCGCCACCGCCGTGGGCGGGGCGTCGTCTTCGGCGAACCAGTCGTCTTCGTCAGTCTCGTGCATCACGTGCGATCGCGTCGAGGGCGCCATTGATGAAGCCTGACTCGGGTCCTTCGAAAAAGGATTTCGCGATCTCTACGTATTCATTGATGACGACTTCGGTCGGAACGTCCGGCCGGAACATCAATTCGAAGGCTCCGGCGCGCAGGACGGCGCGGGCCGTGGCGTCCAGGCGCTCCAGCCGCCAGCCCGAGGCCAGACGCTTGACGATGCCCTGGTCGACCTTGGCCTGGTTGCTCACCACGCCCTTGGCCAGCTCGGCGAAGAACTTCTCGTCGGCGGCGGCCAGGCGCTCGCCCTCGACGTCGCGGTCGAAGCGGTGCTCGCCGAACTCGCGGACCACGGCGTCGACGCCGGCGCCCGAGACTTCCATCTGGTACAAGGCCTGGACGGCGGCGAGGCGCGCCACCGAGCGCGGTTGGATGCGAGCGCCGCTCATCGGGCTTGTCCTAGCAGTTGACGCTTCAGAGCGATGGTTTCGAGGCACGCCTTGGCGGCCGCGCCGCCCCGGTCGCCTTCGCTGACCCGCGCGCGGGTCCAGGCCTGGGCCTCGTCGTCGACGGCCAGTACGCCGAACCCAATCGGCAGGCGCTTGCCCACGCCCAGGTCCTGCAGGCCGCGAGCGGTCTCGTGAGCCACCAGCTCGAAATGATAGGTCTCGCCGCGAATGACCACGCCCAGGGCGACATAGCCGTCGTAGCGCACGCCGACGGGCTTGTGGCCGGCTTCTTCGGCCAGGGCGATGGCGGTCGGAAGCTGCAGCGCGCTGGAGACCGTGATCACGTCATACTCGGCGCCCTGGGCCTCGATGGCCTGGGCGGCTCCGCGCAGCAGCTCGTCGGAGATCCCCGAATGGCTTCGGCCCTCCACGATCAACAGGCGGATGTTGTCTTCAACCATCTAGCTCGAATCTCCACGGCCACGCTAACCGCGCGACCAAAAGCACACATCAGGGATTAACGAACTATAGCTCGTCTTCGGCGACGTCGCTCAGACCTTCTTCGGTCAGGAACTTGGCGAAGTCGCTCGTCTCCTTGAAATCCCGGTAGACCGAGGCGTAGCGGACATAGGCCACGTCATCGAGCGATTTCAGCGCCTTCATGACCATTTCGCCCACCGCCGACGACGGAAGCTCGGTTTCGCCCATGCTTTCCAGCTGCCGGACGATGCCGTTGATCATCCGTTCGATGCGCTCGGCCTCGACCGGACGCTTCTGGGTCGCCAGGGCGATCGAGCGGACCAATTTGTCGCGGTCGAACGGCGAACGGCGGCCCGAGCGCTTCAGGATGATCAGCTCGCGCAGCTGGACCCGTTCGAAGGTGGTGAAGCGACCACCGCACTCGGGGCACATGCGGCGACGGCGGATGGCCGCGCCGTCTTCCGACGGACGGCTGTCCTTGACCTGGCTTTCGGCATGGCCGCAGAAGGGGCAACGCATGATGTGGCCCCTCCCGCGAGCCTGAAGGCCAATTAGTTGTAGATCGGGAAGCGGGCCGTCAAGGCCAGCACTTCTTCGCGCACCTTGGCCTCGACCTCGGCATTGCCTTCCGGACCATTTGCCGCAAGCCCGTTGACCACTTCGCCGATCAGCTCGCCCACGCGGGTGAACTCGGCTTCCTTGAAGCCGCGCGTGGTGCCGGCCGGCGTGCCCAGGCGGATGCCCGAGGTGATCGTGAACGGCGCGGTGTCGAACGGCACGCCGTTCTTGTTGCAGGTCATGTGGGCGCGCTCGAGGCTGTGCTCGGCGTCGCGGCCCGTCACGCCCTTGGGACGCAGGTCGACCAGCATCAGGTGGCTGTCGGTGCCGCCCGAGACGATGTTGACGCCCGACTTCAGCAGGGCTTCCGACAGCGCCTTGGCGTTGGCGATGATCTGCTTGGCGTATTCCTGGAACGACGGCTGCAGCGCTTCACCGAAGGCCACGGCCTTGGCGGCGATGACGTGCTCCAGCGGACCGCCTTGCAGGCCCGGGAAGACGGCCGAGTTGACCTTCTTGATGATCGCCTCGTCGTTGGTCAGCACCATGCCGCCGCGCGGACCGCGCAGGGTCTTGTGGGTCGTGGTGGTGACGACGTGGGCGTGCGGGATCGGGCTGGGGAACACGCCACCGGCCACCAAACCAGCGAAGTGGGCCATGTCGACCATCAGATAGGCGCCGATCGAGTCGGCGATCTCGCGGAACTTGGCGAAGTCGATCTCGCGGCTGTAGGCGCTGCCGCCGGCGATGATCAGCTTGGGCTTCTCGCGCTGGGCGATCTCGGCCACGCCGTCATAATCGATCAGCTGGTCCTGCTGGCGGACGGTGTAGCTGATCGGCTTGAACCACTTGCCCGACTGGTTGGCCGGCGAGCCATGGGTCAGGTGGCCGCCGGCGGCCAGGTCCATGCCCAGGAACGTGTCGCCCGGCTGCAGCAGCGACATGAACACCGACTGATTGGCCTGCGAGCCCGAGTGCGGCTGAACGTTGGCGAAGGCCGCGCCGAACAGCTTCTTGGCGCGCTCGATGGCGATCGTCTCGATCTCGTCGACGAACTCACAGCCGCCGTAGTAGCGCTTGCCGGGATAACCCTCGGCGTACTTGTTGGTCAGGATAGAGCCCTGGGCCTCCAGCACCGCCTTCGAGACGATGTTTTCCGAGGCGATCAGTTCGATCTGGTTCTGCTGACGGTCCAGCTCGCGACCGATGCGGTCGAAGATATCACGGTCCGCGGTGGCGAGGTCCGCGCCAAAAAAGGCGCTGGTGTTGGATTGGGTCATGACGCTCTCCAGGCGTTTGGGGGAGTCAGCAGAGGCGCCCTCTTTAACGGGTAAGGCGCGGCGATCAATCTCGGAACCACATGCAAAGCTGTGCGTTGCAGTCGCGTAGGGCGGCGCTGACCGCCCGCGACAGAACATCTGCAACAACAGTAGTGGGGTTTCTCATGGCGTCTCAGGGCGGCGGCACGGACACGGCGAACGACAACGACGTCGACATCCTGGGGCTCAGCGCCGAGATCGTAGCGGCCTATGTCGGCCAGAACACAGTGTCCCAGACGGCCATTCCCGACCTCATCCGCACGGTTCACGAGGCCCTGACCTCGCTGAGCAACGGCGGCGAGGCGCCGCGGCCGGTCGAGAAGGCTAAGCCGGCGGTGCCGGTGGGCCGCTCGGTGCAGCACGACTACATCGTCTGCCTGGAGGACGGGAAGAAGCTGAAGATGCTGAAGCGCTACCTGCGCTCGCATTACGACATGAGCCCCGAGGAATATCGTCGCAAGTGGGGCCTGCCGCCCGACTATCCGATGGTGGCCCCGGCCTACGCGGCCCGTCGCTCGGACTTCGCCAAGAAGATCGGCCTGGGCAAGGGCGTGCGGCGCGGCAGCTGATGCGCTGAGCTCGAGACATGCGAACGCCGCCGGACTCCGGCGGCGTTTTTCGTTTCGACGATGTGTGGTTCGGTCGAAGTAGAAGGTGCGTCTGTTCCTTTAGGCCGCGTGGCCGCCCATTCGGGCGACGTTGCAGTGGGCCCACAGCTTTTCCATGGCCGAGACCAGCTTGCGCATCATGTCGTCGGAGTGGAACGGCGTGGGCGTGAAGCGCAGGCGCTCGGTGCCGCGCGGCACGGTCGGATAGTTGATCGGCTGCACATAGACGCCGTGATCGGCCAGCAGCATGTCGCTGATCATCTTGGTGTGGACGGGGTCGCCGACCAGCACCGGGACGATGTGGCTTTCATTATCCATCACCGGCAGGCCAGCGGCCTTGAACATGGCCTTCAGGGTCGCGGCGCGCTCCTGATGGATCTCGCGCACTTCCGGGTGCTGCTTCAGCCAGCGGACGCTGGCCAGGGCGCCGGCCACCAGGGCGGGCGGCAGCGAGGTGGTGAAGATGAAGCCCGAGGCCATCAGGCGGATGGCGTCGATCACCACGGCGTCGCCGGTGATGTAGCCGCCCATAACGCCGAACGCCTTGCCCAGCGTGCCCTCGATGATGTCGATCTCGCCCATCAGGCCTTCGCGCTCGGCGACGCCGCCGCCGCGCGGGCCGTACATGCCGACCGCGTGGACCTCGTCCAGATAGGTCATGGCGCCGTACTTCTTGGCCAGGGCGGCCGTGGCGCGGATGTCGGCGATGTCGCCGTCCATCGAATAGACGCTCTCGAACGCCACCATCTTGGGCGCGTCGGCCGGAGCCGCGGCCAGCAGTTCCTCGAGGTGCGCCAGGTCGTTGTGACGGAACACCTTGCGCGGACCGCCGCCGTTGCGGATGCCGGCGATCATCGAGGCGTGGTTCAGCTCGTCCGAGAAGATGATCAGGCCGGGCAGGATCTTCTGCACCACCGACAGGGTCGCTTCGTTCGAGACATAGCCCGAGGTGAACAGCAGGCCGGCTTCCTTGCCGTGCAGATCCGCCAGTTCCTGCTCCAGCAGGACGTGATCGTGGTTCGTGCCCGAGATGTTGCGGGTGCCGCCCGAGCCTGAGCCGTGTTCGTCGACGGCCGCCTTCATGGCGTCCAGCACGATCGGGTTCTGGCCTTGGCCCAGATAGTCGTTGCTGCACCAGACCACGACTTCGCGCTCCGAGCCGTCCTGGCGGGTCCAGGTGGCCCGCGGGAACTGCCCACGCTGACGCTTCAGGTCGGCGAAGACGCGGTAACGGCCTTCTTCGCGGATCTGGTCGACGGCGCTGCGGAACGCGGCTTTGTAGTCCATGTCGATCTTTCAAACCGCCGGGCGATCGTCCGACGGTCCCCTTAATTCCAGGCTCGGCTTTTCGCACCAAGCATCGTTAGTGTCCATCTAAGGGCGTTTACCTAGCAAATAGAATTGCGCGATTGGACGCATAGACGAAACCGATAGCTCTGCGACGAACGCAGCGTTTTGGTCGATTCAGTTCAAGTCCGCCAGCCTGCCGCGCAGCATTTGGATCACGGCCGAGAAGTCCTTTCCCCCAAAGCCGTTGCCGTCGAACAGGGCATAAAGAGCCTCGGCCTGCGCGCCCATCGGCGTGGAAGCCCCGGCCTTGGCCGCCGCATCCTGGGCCAGCTTCAGATCCTTCAGCATCATGGCTGTAGCGAAACCGCCCTCGTAGTGGCGGTCGGCCGGGGTCTGCGGACCGACGTCCGGCACCGGGCAATAGCTGGTGACCGACCAGCACTGGCCCGACGACTTGCTGGCGATCTCGAAGAAGCGGTCGGCCGCCAGCCCCAGCTTCTCGGCCAGGGCGAAGGCTTCGCACGTCCCCAGCATCGAGACGCCCAGCAGCATGTTGTTGCAGATCTTGGCCGCCTGCCCTGCCCCGTGGTCGCCGGCGTGGATCGTGACCCGCGACATCGGCGCCAGCGCCGCCTCGATGGCCGGGAAGTCGGCGGTGTCGCAGCCGACCATGAAGGCCAGGGTCCCGGCCTCGGCGGCCATGATCCCGCCCGACACCGGCGCGTCGGCGAAGCGGAACCCCGCCTCCGCCGCCTGCTTGGCCACGGCGCGAGCGCTCTCGACGTCGATGGTCGAGCAGTCGATCAGCAGGGCCGACTTGGACGCATGGGCTAGCACCTGCTCGGCATAGACCGAACGCACGTGCGGGCCGGCCGGCAGCATGGTGATCACCACCTCGGCGTCCGCCACCGCCTCGGCCACCGAGGCCGCCGCGTGGCAGCCCGCCGCCACGGCCCGCTCGACCGCCGCGGCCGACAGGTCGAAGGCGCGGACACGGTGCTGGGCCTTGGCCTGGTTGGCGGCCATGCCGCCGCCCATGTTGCCCAGGCCGATGAAGGCGATGCGCGTCATTGTGGAGCTCCCTGCAAATGCGAACCGCGCCTCATGGGCGCGGTTTCGTTGAAAGCTGTCATCCCGGCCAAGTGCGAAGCACGCCGAGCCGGGATCGCCGGAAGCTCTGAGCCTGTGGCGGTCCCGGCTCTCCGCTACGCTACGGCCGGGATGACAACTATAGTTGTCAGCGCGCCGTCGACGGCTTGCGGAACTTGTAGACGAACTGGTCCGTCTTTCCCCGGATCCCGGCGTCGTAGACGTTGGTCTTGCGGTCGTCGGCGGGGCGACGCAGCACCTTGCTTTCGCCCTCGAAGATGAAGCCGGCAGCCGTAACCTCGGCGCGGACGACGGCGGAGTCGATGCGGTGCAGGTCCTCGGTGTGGCGCAGGCCCGAGCCGGCTTCGGCCGAGTGGTCGATGACCATGTAGACGCCGCCGGGCTTCAGCGAGCGGAAGACCTGGCGGTTCACGACCGACAGGTCGGCCGGACCCATGAACTTGTCGTGCATGTCGTGATAGTTCAGCGCCGTGAACACCAGGTCCAGCTTCTCGGGGGTCGAGAAGTTGGGCAGCGTGTTCAGGACCACCTTCACGTTGGAATATTCCGGATCGCGGGCGATGGCGGTCACCGCCGGCTCGCGCTTGGCCAGCTTGGTCAGTTCGTCCGGCACATAGGCGTAGACGACGCCGCGCGGACCGACGGCCTTGGAGAGAATGCGGGTGAAGTAGCCGCCGCCGGGAATCAGGTCGGCGACCTTGGCGCCCTGACGCACGCCAGCGAAGGCCAGTACGTCGCCCGGTCGGCGATCGTTATCGCGGATCATGTCGGCGGCCGGACGCGACGGATCGCTCAGGGCGGCGGCGATGTTCGGCGGGATGGCGGCGGCGACGGGGCCCGGAGGCGGCGGAGGCGGCGGGCCCAGCATCGGTTGCGTGGCGCAGGCGGCGAGGCCCAGCACCGCGATGAGACTGAGAAGCGGCTTACGCATGGCAATCCTTCCGAACCGACGTGTTCTTAGTTGAGGCGACGTTAGCCTACGCAAACCATTACGTCAGCGGTACCCATTCTTCCGCTGCGGGAAGCGGGGCGAAAATCTCGGCGATCATCGCGTCGGTCACGCCCTCCAAGGAGGCTGGGTTCCACTTCGGCGCATTGTCCTTGTCGACGATCACCGCCCGCACGCCCTCGATGAAGTCGTGCTTCATCACCACGCGCGAACCGATCCGGTATTCCATCGCCATGTTCTCGGCGAAGTCGGTCATGGCCTCACCGCGCTTCAGCTGCTCGAAGGCGACCTTCAGCGTCTGGGGCGACTTGGTCTTGAGGACTTCCAGCTGGGCCTTGCCCCAGTCGCTGGAGTCCAGAGTCAGGAACTCGAAGATTTCCTCGACGGTCTCGCCGACGAACAGGCGGTTCAGGTCCTGCTCGAAGCCCAGCAGCGCGGCCTTGCCGGCGTCGGCGCGGTACTTGCGCAGGATCTCGTCGATGCGGCGCGGATCGGCGATGATCGCCTTCTTCAGGCCCTCGATGGCGCCGAACTCCACGTGGTGGGTGGCGATGCCCAGGCGCATGCAGTCCGCGCCCTTGATCCGCGCGCCGGTCAGGGCCAGCCACAGCCCCGCCTTGCCCGGCAGACGCGGCAGGTACCAGCCGCCGCCGACGTCGGGGAACAGGCCGATGCCGGTCTCGGGCATGGCGAAGGTCGTGCGCTCGGTGGCGATCCGCACGTGGGCCGGCATCGAGATGCCGACGCCGCCACCCATGACGATGCCATCCATCACCGCCACCACCGGGGTGTCGTAGGTGAACAGCAGGTGGTTCAGCTGGTACTCGGTGTGGAAGAAGGCCCGCGCCTCGACGCCGTCCTTGGCGCCGCTGTCGGCCAGCATGCGGATGTCGCCGCCGGCGCAGAAACCCCGCTCGCCCGCATGGTCGATCAGGACCAGGTAGACCTCGGGATCCTCCTGCCAGTCCAGCAGCGCGCCGATCATGGTCTCGCACATGCCCTGCGTCAGGGCGTGCAGCGCCTTGGGGCGGTTCAGCGTGATGCGGCCGACGTTCTTCTCGACGCGGATCAGGACTTCGGGCTCTTCGGTCATGCGGGTTCCGTGACTGGGGCGCAGTCGAGGCGGTCGATCTGGCCGGCCATCAGGCGATAGACGGCGTCCTGCGGGATGTCCTGGGCCAGGGTCTCGGCCTTCGACAGGCCGGCATAGGCGCCGCGCAGCAGTCGGCCGGCGACGCCGTGGCTGACCACGATCAGCCGACGCTCGGGCTCGGCGGCCTGCTCGGCCAGCCACGCGCCGAGACGGGCCATCATGATCTCATAGGTCTCGCCGCCCGGCGCATGGAAGCCCCAGGCGTCGTCGCCGTGCAGGTGCGGGTTCTCGCCCCTCACCTCCTCGCGCAGGCGGTTGGACCACTCGCCGACGTCGATCTCCACCAGGCGCTCGTCGATCTCCACCGGCAGGGAGAGGCGCGCTCCGATGGTCTCGGCGGTGTTGAGCGCCCGGCGCAGCGGGCTGGCGACAATGCGCCAATCGGCCGGCGGGTCTCGGCGGACCAGATCGAACAGCAGGTCGCCCATCGCCGCCGCCTGGGCGCGGCCCAGCGGCGTCAGGTCCGACTCCGAACGCCCCTGCAGGCGCCCCTCGCGATTGTGGAAGGTCTCACCGTGGCGACAGAGATAGATCACTGCCGAAACATCTCGCGGGCGATGATGACGCGCATGATTTCGTTGGTCCCTTCCAGGATCTGGTGCACCCGCAGGTCGCGCACGATGCGCTCCAGCGGATAGTCCTGGAGGTAGCCGTAGCCGCCATGCAGCTGCAAGGCGTCATTGGCCACCTGGAAGCCGGCGTCGGTCGCGAACCGCTTGGCCATGGCGCACAGCTTGGTCGCCTCGGGGTGCTTGTTGTCCAGCGCGTGGGCGGCGCGGCGCACCATCAGGCGGGCGGCCTCCAGCTCGGTGGCCATGTCGGCCAGCTTGAACTGCAGCGCCTGGAAGTCCTTCAGCGGACGCCCGAACTGGTTGCGGGTCTCCAGATAGGCCTTGGCGGTGTCGAGGGCGAACTGCGCGCCGCCCAGCGAGCACGAGGCGATGTTCAGCCGCCCGCCGTCCAGGCCCATCATGGCGAAGCGGAAGCCCTCGCCTTCCTGGCCGATACGGTTCTCGACCGGCACCCGGCAGTTGTCGAAGTTCACCTGGGCGGTCGGCTGCGCGTTCCAGCCCATCTTGCGCTCATTGGCCCCGAAGCTGAGCCCCTCCATGCCTTTCTCGACCACGAAGGCCGAGACGCCCTTGGCGCCGTCGCCGCCGGTGCGGGCCATGACGACATAGACATCCGACACGCCGCCGCCCGAGATGAAGGCCTTGCCACCGTTCAGGACGTAGTGGTCGCCATCCAGCTTGGCCGTGGTGCGCATGTTGGCCGCGTCCGAGCCCGAGCCCGGCTCGGTCAGGCAGTAGCTGGCGATCAGCTGCATGGTCGTCAGGCGCGGCAGGTAGCGCTGGCGCAGGTCGTCCGAGCCGAAGCGGTCGATCATCCACGAGGCCATGTTGTGGATGGTCAGGTAGGCCGCCGTCGGCACGTCGCCGTAGCTCAAGGCCTCGAAGATGATCGAGGCGTCCAGGCGCGACAGGCCGCTGCCGCCGACGTCCTCGTTCACGTAAATGCCGGCAAAGCCCAGCTCGGCAGCCTGGCGCAACGTCTCTACAGGGAAGTGTTTCTTCTCGTCCCACTGCGCCGAGAACGGGGCAAGCTGTCCTTCCGCGAAAGCGCGGGCGGCATCCTGGATTGCGACTTGATCTTCGTTCGGCGCGAAATCCATTCGCTTTTCCTCCCGTGCGGGGCAGAACCGCCCTCACCTTGTTGGTCGCTGACGTGCCGCGCCGAAAGCCTGCTGTCAACGCGTGTCACAGCCGCCGTTTAGTGTGACCTGAAATCCTCCGTTACACGGTGTGTAGAGCCTGCGGCGCCTCACCCCCTTGATAACCATCGCCTTTCACTCCAAATGGCCAAACTCGAGTCTGGGCGTTCTCAAACACAAAAAACTGCATCAACGACTATGCGTTTCCTGAAACTTGCTCTTGCCGCCATGACGGTGGCCCTTGGAATGGCTGCGGCCACCGCTCCGGCTTACGCTGGCGGCGATATCTCGCGCTCGTATGGCGTCTGGCGCAATCCGAAGAACTCCGTGCATCTGGAGATCAAGGACTGCGGCCCCAGCACCTGCGGCGTCGTGGTGTGGGCCAGCCCCAAGGCCGAGGCCGATGCGCGCAAGTCGGGCACCGACACCCTGATCGGCAAGCAGCTGCTGCGTGACTTCGAAGCCCAAAACGACGGCTCGCTGAAGGGCCGCGTCTGGGTTCCGACCCTGAAGGTCACCCTGGTCGGCTCGGCCGACATCGTCGACACCAAGACCATGCGCGCCAAGGGCTGCGTGATCGGCAACTTCCTGTGCAAGTCGCAGCTGTGGACCCGCATTGAAGGTCCGTCGGTGCTGGCCTCGCGGGCCGCTCCCTAAACTTCCACCTTAAGGAGGCGGGCGTCTTGCCTCGCGCGGCCACTCGCGCGACATCAGGCGCATGACCGTTCCGCCCCTCGCCCCTTATCCGCACACCCGCCTGCGCCGCGTACGCCAGGCCGACTGGACTCGCCGCCTCGTCCGCGAGAGCGAGGTCCGCCCGTCCGACCTGATCTGGTCGATGGTGGTGCATGAGGACGAAGGTACGATCCCCGTCGCCTCGATGCCGGGCGTCGAGCGCCTCTCCGTCAAGGAAGCCGCCAAGGCCGCCGTCCGCGCCCGCGACCTGGGCATCCCGGCCATCGCCATCTTCCCGCACATCGACGGCAGCCGGAAAGACGCGACCGGCTCGATCGCCGCCGATCCGGATGGCGTCATCCCCCGCGCCGTGAAGGCCATGAAGGACGCCGCCCCCGAGGTCGGCATCATGTGCGACGTGGCGCTGGACCCCTTCACCGACCATGGCCATGACGGCGTGATCGAAGGCGGCAAGATCCTCAACGACCCGACCATCGAGCGCCTGATCGAACAGGGCGTCATGCAAGCAGAAGCCGGCGCCGACATCCTGGCCCCGTCCGACATGATGGACGGTCGCATCGGCAAGCTGCGCGCGGCGCTGGAAGGCGCCAACCATCAGGACGTGATGATCATGTCCTACGCCGCCAAATACGCCTCGGCCTTCTACGGCCCGTACCGCGACGCCATCGGCTCGGCGAAGCTGGCCGGCGGCCAGGGGGACAAGAAGACCTACCAGATGGACCCGGCCAACACCGAGGAAGCCATCCGCGAGGTCGCGCTCGACATCGCCGAGGGCGCCGACATGGTCATGGTCAAGCCCGGCATGCCGTACCTCGATATCCTGCGCCGCCTGGTCGACGAGTTCCGCATGCCGACCTACGCCTTCCAGGTCTCGGGTGAGTACGCGATGATCATGGCCGCCGCCCAGAACGGCTGGATCGACAAGGACCGCGCCATCCTGGAAAGCCTGACCGCCTTCAAGCGGGCGGGCGCGGCGGGGATCATCACCTATTTCGCCCCCTGGGCCGCCGAGAAGCTGGGCTAGGAAATGGCCGCGCCGAGGACTGCCTTTCGACCAGGCCAGTTCTACGGCGCGCCCACCGTCGAGCGCCAACTGCCGGGCGTGCGCCTGGCGCACCTGGAAGCCACCAACCGCGCCAACCACGTCGACGAGCACAGCCACGACGACGCTCACTTCGTGCTGGCTACCCACGGCCGCTACATCACCACCGCCGCAGGGCCTGAAACCGAAGGTCCGGTGCTGGTCTACAACCCGCCGGGCGTCGTGCACCGTGATCGCTTCGTCGATGGCGGCGGCTGCTTCCTGGCCGTCAGCTTCGCCGCCGCCGACTGGCGCGCCCTGGCCGAAGCCGGACACGGGGCGGCGATCGACGCCCTGCGCCTGACCGGCCCCCCCGCCCGCCGTGCCGCCCTGCGCCTGACCCGCTCGCTGCTCACCCGCGACGCCGAGCCGCTGTCGCTGGAAGGCCTGAGCCTGGAGCTGGCCGCCCAGGCGATCACGCCGGTGTCGGACGGCGACAAGCGCCCCTCCTGGCTGGACCGCGCCGAGACCTATCTGGCCGACAGCTTCGACCAGCCGATCAGCGTCGCCGACCTCGCCGAGGTCGCCGGCGTGCATCCGGTCCACCTGGCGCGCGGCTATCGTCGGTGGCTGGGCGCCGCGCCAGGCGACCGCCTGCGCACGCGCCGGCTGGAGCGCGCCGCCGACCTGCTGATGCGCGGCCGCGACCCGATCGGCGAGATCGCCCTGGCCTCGGGCTTCTGCGACCAGAGCCACCTCAATCGCCAGTTCGTGAAGGCTTACGGCGTCACGCCCGGCGAGTTCGCGCGGCTGTGCGGCCGCCGGCCGATTGTTTCAAGCATCCAAGACGAGGCCCCTTCGACCGCCTAGACGGCGACGACCACAGTGGAGTTCCCGCCTTGAAAGCCTTCGCGTTCGCCGCCGCCCTCGTGCTCGCACCCCTCACCGCCCAGGCCGCCGACTGGACCACCGCCTCGCCCGCCGCCGAGGGCCTGTCGGCCGCCAAGCTCGAGGCGATGTCGACCGCCATCAAGGCCGGCGAGTTCCAGAAGATCACCAGCGTCCTGGTCGCCCGCCACGGCAAGCTGGTGTTCGAGGCCTATTACGACCAGGACGGTCCCGAAGCCCGCCGCAACACCCGCTCGGTCACCAAGACCGTCACCGCCATGCTGGCCGGGGCCGCGATCGCGCGCGGCGCCCTGCCCAGCGTCGACGCGCCGATCAAGGCCTACCTCAAGGGCCGCCCGCCAGCCGCCAATCCTGATCCGCGCAAGGACAAGGTCACGGTCGAGGACCTCTTGACCATGAGCTCCATCGCCGAGTGCGACGACGACAACACCTTCTCGCGCGGTAACGAGGAGCGGATGTACCTGATCGAGGACTGGGTCGGCTTCTACCTGGACCTGCCGGTGCGCGGCTTCCCGGAGTGGAGCCCCAAGCCCGAGGCCTCGCCCTATGGCCGCAGCTTCAGCTACTGCACCGCCGGCGTCGTGACCCTGGGCCAAGTGGTCCAAAACGCCGTGCAGAAATCCCTGCCCGCCTTCGCCGATGAGGTTCTGTTCAAGCCGCTGGGCATCGAGAACCCCAAGTGGCAGATGTCGCCGCTGGGTCTGGCCATGGGCGGTGGGGGCCTGGGCCTGCGCAGCCGCGACCTGCTAAAGCTGGGCCAGCTCTACGCCAATGGCGGCCAGTGGGAGGGCAAGCAGGTGCTGCCCGCCGACTTCGTGAAGGCCTCGGTCACGCCGCACGCCAATGCGCGGGAGAACACCGACTACGGCTATCTGGTCTGGCTGCAGAGCTTCAATGGCCACAAGGCCTGGCTGATGAGCGGTTCGGGCGGCCAGAAGGTCGCGATCGTGCCGGATCTGGACCTGGTGGCGGTGATCACCACCGCCAACTTCGGCGTCCGCCAGCCGCACGCGATCTCCGAGAAGCTGCTGGCCGAACACATCCTGGCGGCGGTGGAACATTAAAAACCCGGCTATCCCCGCGAAAGCGGGGACCCAAGCCGAGTCAAAAGGTCATCGCTCGGCCCTACCTCATCCTGAAAGTCAGCTTGGGTCCCCGCTTTCGCGGGGATGATCGGGTTTGGGGGAAATGCTTGCGGCGACTCGGCTACCCTCCTCGCATGACCCGCGTCCTCGACATCGTCACCGCCGTGATCCGCGACGCGGACGGCCGCATGCTGCTGGTCCGCAAGCGGGGCACGAGCACCTTCATGAAGCCCGGCGGCAAGCGCGACGGCGACGAAGATGACCTGACCACCTTGGCGCGCGAGCTGGATGAGGAGTTGGGCTGCCGGCTGGTCAGCGCCGAGCTGCTAGGCAACTTCTCGGCCCCAGCCGCCAACGAGGCCGGCTTCACCGTCCAGTCGGTGACCTACCTCGCCACGGTCGAGGGCGAGATCGCCGCGCGGGCCGAGATCGAGGAACTGGCCTGGATCGATCCCGCCGCGCCCGGCGACCTGCGCCTGGCGCCGCTGCTGACCGAGCAGGTGCTGCCCGCCCTGCTCACTTCAGCGGCTTGAAGAACTTCGCCAGCGCCGCGAAGTAGTTGGCCTGGTCGTCGTACATCGACATGTGCGAGCCGTTCGGCATCAGGGCGTACTGGCCCTTGGGCAGCTTCTTGGCCATCGCCGACATATAGGCCGGGTCCATGGTGTCGTACGCGCCAGCAACCACCAGGGTCGGAACGTTGATCTTGGCCAGGTCCTCGAACCGATCCCACTTCTCCAGCCGACCGCTGGCGCCCAGTTCGCTGGGCCCCTGCATCAGGGTGTAGAGCTCGCCATTCAGATGCGCGAACGAGCGCACGACGGGCTCGGGCCACTCGGCCTGCGGCCGCCGCAGGATGTGCTTTTCGTAGTGCAGCGGGACCAGGATCTCCATGTAGCGGGGGTCGCTGGTCTTGCCCGCCGCCTCCAGCGCCTTCACCTCAGCCAGCAGCGTCTGGTCCATGGCCGGCATCAAGGTCTTCTGGGCGTAGGCGTTGTAGGCTGGGATCGAGGCCATCATGTTCGAGATGACCAGGCATTTGACATTGGCCTGGTATTTCAGGGCGTATTCGATCGCCAGGATGCCGCCCCAGCTGTGGCCCAGCAGGCAGAAGTCGTCCTTGGTCAGGCCCAGGCTCTTGCGGACCTGCTCCACCTCTTCGACGAAGCGTTCGGTGGTCCACAGATCGGTGTCAGCGGGCTTGTCGCTGTTACCCGAGCCCAGCTGGTCGTAATAGATGTACTCGACGCCCTCGCGCGGCAGGTAGCTGTCGAACGCCTCGAAATAGTCGTGCGTCGCGCCCGGACCGCCGTGCAGCAACAGCAGCTTCAGCTTGGGATTGTTGCCGACCCGCTTGGTCCAGACCCGGAACTTGCCCTTGGGCGTGTCGATGTCGACCATCTTCACGCCGCCCGACCAGGCGTCGGCCCGGCCGGTGTTGTCGTAGTAGCTGGCCGGCGGCGCCCCCGACGGCGCTTGTTGCGCCAGAGCCGGCGCGGCGATCAGCGTCAGCGCCGCCACGGCGCAAGCGAATAGACCTTTCATGGACCCCTCCAAGATCAACGCGCGCCGGTCAGCCGGCCTTCGATCAGTTCCAGCGCCAGTTCCCGCGCCCGCTCCGGCGGACGGCCCAGCAGGGCGCTGAGCGTCGGGCCAAACAGCCCTACCCCCACCGCCAGAATGATGTTCAGCAGGATGAAGTCCACCGCCGCGTCGCGGTCGACGCCGCTGTCGCGCGCCAGGCGAGTCTGGACGATCTCGTCGACCACCTCGCGCACCAGGGTCATGCGCGCGCCCTCGCCGGTCAGCTCCAGCCAGGCGGCCAGCCGCGCCGCGCCCTTGGCCTCGAAGGCGTCGAACAGGGCCTGGGCCCCGACGCCCAGCACCGCGTCGGGTTGGTTCAGCGCCACCAAAACCTTGTCGGTCAGCTGCCGGATCATCCGCTCCATCAGCGCCGTCTCGACCCCCGCGATCGAGCCGAAGTGGTGGATGACGTTGGCGTGGACCACGCCTGCGGCCTTGGCCACATCGGCCAGCTTGATGGCCTGCGGGCCCTGCTCGACCAGCAGCGCTTCGGCGGCGGCCAGGATGTTCTCGCGCGCGGCCTCGGGCGTGCGGCGGACACGGGTCTTCGGAGCGGCGGCTGGCCCTATTGACATTTTTGTCAGTACAACTCACTCTGCGCCCATTAAGAGGCTGAGACAGCCCTAAACCGGCGGAGCGCAGAACGCCATGAGCGACACGAAAAGCACCCCCACGGATCTGGATGTCACGCCGCGCGACATCCGTTTCGACCTGGCCGACGCGCAGAAAGGTCACTGGCTGGGCGGCGATCCCGTCGGCACGGCGGTGTTCAACGCCCTGTCCCTGACCTTCCCCGACGGCGAGCGACTGTTCATGGACGCGGTGCGCAACTACCGCCACCTGCTGACCGGCAAGCTGCTGGACGACGCCAAGAACTTCATCGCCCAGGAAGCCATCCACTCGCGCGAGCACCATCAGCTGAACAGCCTGATCGATCGTACGCGCTACCCGGTCGCCGAGATCGAAGAGACCGTGAAGGGCCGCGTGAAGATGGCCCGCGAGCGCGGCAAGATGGGCATGCTGCTGTCGACCATCGCCCTGGAGCACTTCACGGCGATGATGGCCGAGATGCATGTACGCCATCAGGACCTGTTCGACCGCGCCCATCCCGAGGTCGAGAAGCTGTGGCGCTGGCACGCCATGGAGGAGACCGAGCACAAGGCGGTCGCCTACGACGTCTTCATGGTCGCGACCAAGGACTGGACCGCGCGCCGGCGCTACTTCATGCGCTGCCGGGCGATGTTCCTGGTGACCATCATGTTCACCCGCAACATCTGCCGCTACGCCGCCCACCTGCTCGAGACCGACGGCTATACGCCCAAGCAGGCGCTGAAGGCGGTGAATGCGTTCGTGTGGGGCAAGCCCGGCCTCTTCCGCCGGGGCTGGAAGACCTATTTCGCCTGGTATCGCCCGGGGTTTCATCCGTGGGACCAGGATGATCGGGCGGAGTTCGCCGACTGGAAGGCCGAGTTCGACGCGGCGGTGGCTTAGAAACCCCTCCCCCGTTTCCCCGGCGAAGGCCGGGGCCCAGATCCATCCTGAGCCTCAGCCGTGAATGCAAAGAGCGCCGCGCGAAACCGCACGGCGCTCTTGATTTGATCTGGGTCCCGGCTTTCGCCGGGAAGATCGGAGGGTGGTTTTAGCCCCCGATCAGGCCAAAGTCCGCCACCTGCCCCATGGCGTCGCGCACGGCGGCCAGGGTCTTCAGGCGGTTGTCGCGGTGCTCGGGCTCGTTGACGAAGACGCCGTCCAGATAGGCGTCGACCGGGCCGCGCAGCTCGGCCAGCTGGGTCATGGCGCCGGTGAAGTCTTCCTGAGCCAGGGCTTCCTTCAGCGGCTTATCCAGCAGGCGCAGGGCGTTGTAGAGGCCGACTTCCGCATCGCTGTCGGCGGTCGGGGCTTCCGGAGCCCCGACCGGCAGAGCCCCCTTCTTCTCCTCGGCCTTGAGGATGTTCGAAGCGCGCTTATAGCCGGCCAGCAGGTTCTTGCCGTCGTCGGTCTTCAAGAAGCCGTCCAGGGCCTCGACCCGCGCGACGATGCGCGCCAGGTCGTCATCGCCCAGGGCGAAGACGGCGTCGACGAGGTCGTGGCGCTTGCCCTGGTCGCGCAGGGTGACCTTCAGGCGGTCGGCGAAGAAGGCGATCAGGTCGTCCTTGCCGAACTTGGCCAGCGACAAGCGCAGGTTGTTCTCCAGGATGATCCGGATCACGCCCAGCGCCGCGCGACGCAGGGCATAGGGGTCCTTCGAACCCGTCGGCTTCTCGTCGATGGCGAAAAAGCCGACCAGCGTGTCCAGCTTATCCGCCAAGGCCACGGCGATGCTGACCGGCGCGGTCGGCACGGCGTCCGAGGGGCCTTGCGGCTTGTAGTGGCCTTCGATCGCGGCGGCGACCTCGGCGTCCAGGCCAAACTGGCGGGCGTAGTAGCCGCCCATGATCCCTTGCAGCTCGGGGAACTCGCCGACCATCTGCGAGGCCAAGTCAGCCTTGGCCAGGCGCGCGGCTTCCTTGGTCTTGGCGACATCGGCGCCGACCAGCGGGGCGATCTCGCCAGCCAGGGCGACGATGCGCTCGACGCGCTGGGCCATGGTGCCCAGCTTGGCGTGGAAGGTGACGCCGTTCAGCTTCTCGAGCCACGGCTCGAAACCGACCTTGACGTCCTCGTCCCAGAAGAAGCGGGCGTCGGACAGGCGCGAGGACAACACCTTGGCGTTGCCGGCCGCGATGACCGCGCCGCCGTCGGCCGCCTGGATGTTGGCGATGGTGATGAAGTGCGGGGCCAGGCCCGTCTCACCGGCCTTGCGGACGGCGAAGTACTTCTGGTGCGTGCGCATCGAGGTGCGGATGACCTCGGGCGGCAGGCTCAGGAACACCGGATCCATGTCGCCCAGCACCGGCGTCGGCCATTCGGCCAGGCCCGCGACTTCCTCCAAAAGTCCTTGGTCTTCGACCAATTCGAGATGACGCGCGAAGCACAGGGTCTTGCAGCCCTCGAGGATGCGTTCCTTGCGCTCCTCGACGTCGAGCACGACGTAGTGGGCTTCCAGGCCCGCCGCGTACTCGTCGAAGTCCTTGGCCACGAACGGCTTGGCCTCACCCATGAAGCGGTGGCCCTCGGTGACGTCGCCGCTCGGGATGCCCTCGATGGCGAACGGCACGACCTCGCGGTCCAGCACGCAGAGGATCCGCTTCAGCGGACGCACCCAGCGCAGCTTCTTGGTGCCCCAGATCATCGACTTGGGCCACGGGAAGCCGCGGACGATGGCCTCGACCATCTCGGCGACGATCTCCGGCGTCGGACGGCCCTTCTTCTCGATGAAGGCCATGTAGACGCCGTCGCGCTCGACCAGCTGGTCTTGCGTCAGGCCGGCCTTGCGCAGGAAGCCTTCCATGGCTTGCGGCGGCGCGCCGACGCGGGGCCCTTTGAGCTCTTCCTTGCGGTCGGCCTGGGCCAGCGGCAGGCCTTCGGCCACCAGGGTCAGGCGGCGCGGGCCGGCGAAGGTCTTCAGGGCCTCGGGCAGGAAGCCGGCGGCGGCCAGGTGCTCGCGCGCCATGCGCTCCAGGTCCTTGGCGGCCTGGGCCTGCATGCGAGCGGGGATCTCTTCCGAGAACAGTTCGAGGAGAAGTTGGGGCATCAGACTTTACGCGGCTTCCTGCTGCTCGACCCAGGCGCTGGCGCACATCTTACAAAGGTCGCGGATGCGGCCGATGTAGCTGGCGCGCTCGGCGACGGCGATCGCGCCGCGGGCGTTCATCAGGTTGAAGAGGTGGCTGGCCTTGAGGACCATGTCGTAGGCGGGCAGCACCAAGGCCTTGCCCTGGTAGGAGCGGGCCAGCATCAGCGGCACCTGCGCTTCCATCTGCTCGAACTGCTGCTTGAGCACCGACACGTCATAGCCGTGGAAGTTGGCTTCCGACTGCTGGCGCTCGTTCTCCAGGAACACGTCGCCATAGGTCGTCGCGCCCAGGGCTGAGTCCGGGTCGTTGAACGGCAGGTCATAGACGTTGTCGACGCCGAACACGTACATGGCCAGGCGTTCCAGACCATAAGTCAGCTCGCCGGCGACCGGCGAGACGTCCAGGCCGCCCACCTGCTGGAAGTAGGTGTACTGCGACACTTCCATGCCGTCGCACCAGACTTCCCAGCCCAGGCCCCAGGCCCCGACGGTCGGGTTCTCCCAGTCGTCCTCGACGAAGCGGATGTCGTGGGTGCGCAAATCCAGGCCGATCGCTTCCAGCGAACCCAGGTACAGGTCCTGCATGTTCTCGGGGTTCGGCTTCAGGATCACCTGGTACTGGTAATAGTGCTGCAGGCGATTGGGGTTCTCGCCATAGCGCCCATCGCCGGGGCGGCGCGAGGGCTGCACATAGGCCGCGTTCCAGGGCTTGGGGCCCAGGGCGCGCAGCACCGTGGCCGGGTGCAGGGTCCCTGCTCCCACCTCCACGTCATGCGGCTGCAGGATCACGCAACCCTGCTCGGCCCAGTAGTTGTGAAGCGTCAGGATCAGGCTTTGGAAGGACTTGGGTTTTTCGCGCGACATCTATCGAAGCAGGCCTAGAAAAAAGTCGGCGGACCATAGGGCCCGCCGACTGCTGCTTCAAGCGAAGTCCGAAGCGTAAAAGGGCTTAGTTGCCCTTCGGCGCCGTGCGCTTGCCGGCGTTCGACATCGGCTTGCCGTACTTGGCGCGGTTTTCCGGGGTGTCGGCCACCGGCGGGTTGGAGACGACATTGGGGTCGCCAGCCTTCAGCGAGGCTTGGGCGTCCGGCGACTGCGACGAGACCGGCACGACGCCCGAGGTGTTGACGCCCGAGGCCGGGGCCGAGGTCGCGCTCGGCGAAGCGGCCGGATCGGCGGCCATGTCGGTGGCGGTCGTCGGTGCGGCCTGGGTGGAGTCAGCCGGCATGGCAGCGGGGGCCGCCTGGTCGGCCGGAGCCGCCGGCGCCATCTGCTCGTTGGCCGCCACGTTCATGGTCGCGCCGGCGTCGGTCGCGGCGGGCGCGGCCGAGGCTTGCAGGCCGGGCACGTCCTTGGGGATCAGCACCTTGTCGACCACGTGCAGCACGCCGTTGCTGGCCATGACGTCGGTCTGGGTGATCGTGGCGCCGTCGACCATCGGGGTCGCGCCCGAGCCGTCCAGCAGCAGCGACGAGCCCTCGACGCTCTTCACTTCCCCCTTGGCGCCCTTGATCTTGGTGGAGTCCACCTTGGCGTTGATCAGGTGATAGGTCAGCACCTTCTGCAGCATCGGGCCGTTTTCCGGCAGCATCAGCTTGTCCAGCTCGCCGGCCGGCAGGGCCGCGAAGGCCGCGTCGGTGGGGGCGAACAGGGTCAGGTTCTGATTGGTTTTCAGGACGCTGGTCAGGTTCACCGCCCCGACGGCCTTCAGGAAGGTCGAGAACTGACCCGACGCCGTGGCGGTGTCGATCAGGTCGCCCTTGGCCACGACGGGCGAGGCAGCCGCCGGCGCCTGCGTGGCGGGCGCCGCAGCCGGAGCCGACATGTCTTGAGCTTGAGCGGCGCCGGCCAGCAGGGCGATAGCCGCGGCGGCGGTCAGGAGACGCTTGGTGTTCATGGTCGAGTTCCTCTCGGTTCGAGCGGTGTACGCCCGGACCGGGGACTCGGTTCCGCGATCACGGGCTCGTGATCACCTCAAAGCTTCACCGAAAATAGAACACGACCGCTACGCCGGCGACGATCAGCGCGAAGCCGGCAATGGTCGACCATTTAATCGCCTCGCCAAGATAGAAATATGAGAACAGGATGAAGACCAGCAAGGTGATGAATTCCTGTCCGACCTTCAACTGCGCTGTCGAATACACATTGTGTCCGATGCGATTGGCCGGAACGGCTAGCATGTATTCGGGCAGCGCGATCAACCAGCTGGACAGGATCGCGATCGGCAGCGCCATCGGCTTGCCCTTCAGGTGACCGTACCAGGCATAGGTCATGAAGACGTTGGACATCACCAGCAGCACCCAGGGCGCGATCTTCATAACGAGGGGCGGCATGGCGCGGGCTCCAAAGCTGGGCGGTAGGATTCCGGCAAACTAGGACAAGGGGCGCCCCCTGCGCCACCACCCTCCCGTTGGGCAAAATCGCCAATTTCTGACGCAGATGAGGCGTCGAGTGCGCAGATTTTAGGCGCCTCGCCCAATTCGTTTCCAAAACCTTGTGCGCGAGACACGTCACGGAACCGTCGCCGATAGCGTGGCCATCGCCGGGGAAACGATGCAGCGCGTAGTGGCGGCGTCGGCGGTGATCAAACTGGGGGCGCTCTCTCTAACGCTTCCGACAACCAAGCAAAGAAAGCCCGTGGCGACGCGGGTCGGAGCAAGGCGGATGAAACTGATCATAGCGGTCGTCAAACCCTTCAAGCTGGACGAGGTGCGCGAGTCGCTCGTCGCCGCCGGCGTCGAAGGCCTGACGGTTTCGGAAGTGAAGGGCTACGGCCGCCAGAAGGGCCAGACCGAGATCTATCGTGGCGCGGAATACCAAGTGAACTTCGTGCCGAAAGTGAAGCTCGAAGCGGTCGTGGACGACGCGTCCGCCGCCAAGGCCGTCGAGGCGGTCAAGGCCGCCGCGGCCACCGGCAAGATCGGCGACGGCAAGATCTTCGTCCTCAACGTCGAAGAAGCCGTCCGCATCCGCACCGGCGAAACCGGCTCGGCCGCTCTGTAAGCATCGGGAAAAGGGGATACCGACGATGAAACTCACCTTCAAACCGCTGGCCGGGCTCATGCTCGCCGCGACCCTGGCGGGGGCGCCGCTGGGCGCGACCGCCTTCGCCCAGGAGGCCGCGCCCGCGCCGGCCGCCGCGGCTCCCGCCGCCGCCGCGCCCGCCGAGGCTGCGCCGGCGCCGGCCGCCGCGCCTGCTCCCGCTGAAGCTCCGGCTCCCGCCATCGTCGACAAGAACGACAC
>NZ_JAGIBH010000022.1 GCF_017744445.1 Caulobacter sp. | reverse complement strand
GCGTCGACGTGCTGGTCTCGCCCAGCGAGATCGTCGAGCGTCGCAAGGCGCTGGAGGCCGCCGGCGGCTTTGCCTATCCCGAAAGCCAGACGCCGTGGCAGGAAATGCAGCGCGCCGTCGTCGGCCAGATGGATACCGGCGCGGTGCTGGAGCCTGCCGTGAAGTACCAGCGTATCGCCCAGTCCAAGGGCCTGCCGCGCGATAATCACTAGGAGTAGGCGTCATGCGGAAGAGCCTGAACGCGCTGGGCGCGACCTTGCTGGGCCTGGCGGTTGTCGCCACGGCCACGGGCGCGTCCGCCCAGGTCTGGCGCTCGGATTCCGGACACGGGACCTACGCCAATCCGCCGCTGAACGCCGACTATCCCGACCCCGACATCATCCGGGTCGGCGAGGACTTCTACTTCGCCTCGACGACGTTCATGAACGCGCCGGGGCTGGTGATCCTGCACTCCAAGGATCTGGTGAACTGGGACATCGTCAGCCACGTCATGCCCCGGCTGACGGGCAGCCCGAAGTACGATCTGGCTGACGGCGGCGACTATCGGCACGGGGTCTATGCGCCCAGCCTGCGCTACCACAAGGGGCGTTTCTACATCGCCGTCACCCCGGTCGGCGGCAAGACGCGGATCTATTCGTCGGCCAAGATCACCGGCCCGTGGACCATGCGCGAACTGGACCGCGAGGCCTTCGATCCCGGCCTGTTCATCGACAAGGACGGCAAGGCCTATCTGGTCACCTCGATCGGCTCGGACGGCACGATCACGCTGCTGAGCCTGACCGACGACCTGTCGGCGGTGACCGACGCCAAGGTGGTCTATTTCAACAAGGGGGCCGAGGGCTCCAAGCTGATCCGGCGCGGCGACTGGTACTATCTGTTCAACGCCATTCCCTCGCGTCTGGCCCTGACCGTGTCGCGCGCCAAGAGTCTGACGGGACCGTGGGAGACCCGCCCGCAGATCGACGACAAGACCGGCGGCGGCCACCAGGGCGCGCTGGTGGATCTGCCCAATGGCGGGTGGTACGGCTTTGTCATGCTGGACGCCGGGGCCGTGGGCCGGGTGACCAATATCAGCCCGGTGTTCTGGCAGGATGACTGGCCGGTGTGGGGCACGCCGGAGGCGCCCAACCGCGTTCCCGACACCGCCGCCAAGCCGATCCTGGGGCAGCCCTTCAAGGAACCGCCCAGCTCCGACGACTTCTCCGGCCGCGTGCTGGGCCGTCAGTGGCAGTGGAACCACAATCCCGACGATACGCGCTGGTCGCTGACCGAGCGGCCGGGGTTCATGCGCCTGAAGGCGACGACAAGCGACGGGTTCTGGACCGCGCGCAACACGCTGGTTCAGAAGGGGCAGGGGCCTCGTAGTCGGGCCGTGGCCAAGCTCGATTTGCGCGGCCTGGCGGTCGGCGACGAATGCGGCCTGGGCACGTTCGGCAAGTTCTCCGGCCAGCTGGTGGTCACCCGCACGGCCGCTGGTCAGGGCCAGGTCAGCGCCCGGCTGATCGAGAGCACGACCGAGGGCCCCAAGACCCGATCGCAGTCGACGCCGCAATCGATCCCGTTGAAGGACCTCTGGCTGTCGGTGGCCATGGACTTCACCACCGACAAGAGCGCCCTGGGCTACAGCCTGGACGGCAAGACCTGGACCAAGATGCCGGACGATTTCCCGCTGAAGTTCGACTGGCGCACCGGCACCTTCCAGGGCGAGCAGTACGGCCTGTTCTGCTACAATCCCAAGGGCGGTCAGGGGCGGTTGGATATCGACAGCTTCACCCTGGACAAGCCGTAGCTACATCGACAGGCGCGTATCCTCCAGCGCCAGGTCGACCAGGGTCCGCATCGCCGCGGCGGCCGCGTCCGGATCGCCGGCGGCGATGGCGTCACAGACCTTGGCGTGATCGGGCACCGGATCGCGGGGCAGGGCGCGCGAGCGCTGCTTGAATTCGGTGGTCCAGCTGACCGCGGCGCTGATGCTGGCGCTCAGCGCGATCATCGCGTCGTTGTGGGTGGCGCGCAGCAGGGCGTCGTGGAACTCGCGGTCGGCCATGCGGCCCGCTTCCGTCGCCAGGGTGTGGCGCTTCATCTTGGCCAGGGCCTCGCGCATGGCCTTGATGTCGTCCTTGTCGCGACGCTCGGCGGCGAAGCGCGCGGCGGCTGGCTCGACCACAGCCCGCAGCTCGAAGATGTCGCGCACGAAGGCCACGTCCGGCTCGGCCGCGAAGGCCCAGGCCAGCACCGCCGGGTCCAGAATGTTCCAGCGGCTGCGCGGCAGCACCCGTGTGCCCGCCTTGGGGCGGCTTTCCACCAGGCCCTTGGCGGTCAGGACCTGGACGGCTTCACGATAGGCGCTGCGAGACACGTCCAACGCTTCGGCATTGGCGATCTCGCCGCTCAGCGTCTCGCCAGGCGCGATCTGGCCCGAGACGATCGCGGTGCCCAGGTAGTGGGCGACAGCGCCGCGCAGGCGTCGGCCAGACCCTCTCACCGATCGCGTGATCGGCTTGTCGTCTGGCTCGTCCGAAGGCATGGGCGTGCGATTCCTGGGTTGCGCGTGAATCTATAAGCGCAACCCAGCGAGTCTTGGCAAGTTGTCAGGCAATTTGCAGCGTCGGCGCCAATTGCTTGCGAGGCGTGTCTTCGTTGAAATCCGAAGATATTTTCAGTCCCATTGGCCGCGAGGGGGCAGGATCATGCCCACCTCGCGACATCTATGGTCAGACCTCAGGCTCAAGCTGAACAACCACCACCGACTTGGGCGGGATGTCCAGCACCAGGCCCTTGGCCGTGGTCCTGGCCGTATAGGGCTTGGGCGAAACCGTGTTGGGCGCCTCGAACGTGTTGAAGGCGTCGACGCGGGACGCGGTCAGCACCTGGCCCTTGGCGCTGGCGGTCTCGGCCCCGGCCAGCTTCGGCGCGATGGTCGCCGGCTTGACCGGATCCAGGTTGGTCACCGCCAGCCACAGCTTGCCATTGGTGTCGCGCACGGCCGTGGCGTCGATGCGCGGCAGCTTGACGTCGCCCTGCGTGTAGGTCCCGGCGTCGAAGCTGACCGGCACGAAGGTCGCATCCTGGAAGGGCAGATACATCTTGTAGACGTAGTAGGTCGGGGTCAGGACCATCTTGTCCTTGTCGGTCAGGATCATCGCCTGCAGCACATTGACCATCTGGGCGATGTTGGTCATCCGCACGCGGTCGGCGTGACGCGCGAAGATGTTCAGGTTCAGCGCCGCGACGATGGCGTCGCGCAGCGAGTTCTGCTGGACCAGGAAGCCGGGATCGGTGCCTTCCAGCGGCGCCAGCCAGACGCCCCATTCGTCGACGACCAGCGGCACCTTCTTGTCGGGATCATACTTGTCCATGATCGCCGAGTGCTTGGTGACTAGGTCGTCCATGCCCAGCGTTTCCTTCAGGAGCTTGGCGTAGGCGGTTTCGTCGAACTTGGTGCTGGAATAGGACGGCGGCCAGCCGCCCGTCGTGTAGGAGTGCAGCGACAGGCCTTCGATGTTCCAGGCCCAGTCGTGGCCCTTCTGGGCGGCCATCACCGCTTCGGTATAGGCCGGGTCGGCCTGGTTGGGACCCACGGCGATCCGCTGCATGGCCTCGGCGCCGGTCTGCTTGGGATTGTAGTTGCGGACGAAGCGGGCGTAGCGCTTCATCTCGTCGGCATAGTACTCGGGCCGCATGGCGCCGCCGCAGCTCCAGCTCTCGTTGCCGATGCCCAGATACTTGACCTTGTAGGGCGCGGGGTGGTCGTTGGCCGCGCGCTCCTTGCCGGCCGTCGTGTTTGGATCGGCGGTCATGTATTCGACCCACTCGGCCGCTTCTTGCACCGTGCCCGAGCCGACGTTCACCGAGACATAGGCCTCCGAGCCGATCTGGTCGACGAAGTCCATGAACTCGTCGGTGCCGAAGGTGTTGGGCTCGACCGCGCCGCCCCAGTTGGAGTTGATGGTCTTGCGGCGGCTGGCGATCGGGCCGATGCCGTGACGCCAGTGATACTCGTCGGCGAAGCAGCCGCCCGGCCAGCGGACGTTGGGCACCTTGATGGCCTTCAGCGCTTCGACCACGTCCTTGCGGATGCCGCGCGTGTTGGGGATGGGCGAGTCCTTGCCCACCCAGACGCCGCCATAGATCCCCGAGCCCAGGTGCTCGGCGAACTGGCCGAAGATGTTGCGGTCGATCTTCGCGCCCTTGGCGTCCGTATCGATCTGCACGGCGATCGGCGCATCGGCCTTGGTCTGGGCCAGGGCCGGCGCGGCCACGGTGAGCGCGAGCGCGCAGGCGGCCATCGGCCAGGTCATTCTGATCATGGCGTTTCCCCTTATTGAGCCTTGGCCGCGCCGCCATGGGCGTAGACGCCCATCAGCACGCCCACGAAGCCGCCCGCCGTCTTGGTCGAGAGAATCGAGCCGTCCTCGCCCGCCTTCAGCGTTTTCCACTGGCCGGCGGCGAGAGCGTACGAGAAGTCGTAGGCGCCGCCGCGGGCGGTGATCTTCAGCTGCACCGGCGCGCCGGCCTTCAGCGTCACCGGGGCGCTGGCGATCTTCACGCCATTCTCGGGATCTTTCGGACCGGCGCGACGCTCCAGCACGATCTCGTCCTGGCCGGCGGCGTTCCGTTCCAGGCCCAGGAAGAAGAAAAAGTCGTCGTTCTGCACGGCGACCATGCCGGCCTTGTCACCGGGCTTTGCGGGCGCGAAGCGCATCTCGGTCGAGGCGCTGGCGTTGATGTGCTGCTGGCGCCGGCCCCAGAACGACGGCTGGGTCATGCCGCCGATGGTCTCGGGGCGGGCGTTGAGGACCAGCTTGCCGCCCTCCAGTTTCCACCAGCGTTGCTGCGGGATGCGCATGGTCACCCAGCTGAGCGGCAGGGCCTTGCCGTCGAACTCTTCGCGCACCTTGAAGGCGCCCGACATCGGTGGCGGCTTGGGCGTCGTCGCCGGCAGGTCCGGCTTGGCGTGGACGTAGGGGATGGTCTTGCCGTTCTCCAGGATGACCGGCCAGCCGTCCTTCCATTCCACCGGCAGCAGGAAGGTCTCGCGGCCGGTGTTGTAGAGGTCGTCGCCATAAGGACGCACGGCCAGGAAGGTCGCCCACCACTTGCCGTCTGGCGTGTCGACCAGGTTGGCGTGGCCGGCCGAGGTGATCGGCAGCGGCCGGTCCTTGGGCAGACCGCGCTGGGTCAGGATCGGGTTGTGCTCATAGGGGACATACGGCCCCCAGCGGTCCTTGGATCGCAGGACCACCTGGCTGTGGCCTTCGGCGGTGCCGCCCTCGGCCGCGACCAGATAGTACCAGCCGTCCTTCTTGAGGATGTGCGGGCCTTCGGGCCAGATCGGCTTGGCGGCCGGATTGACGCCCTTGTCCAGCAGCAGCTTGCGCTCGCCGACGGTCTTCTGGGTCTTGAGGTCGTACTTGATCGCCCAGATGGCGCGGTGGCCCTGATACTCCGGCGGGCCGGGCGGCTCGCCGTTGAAGACGATCATGGCGCTGCCGTCGTCGTCGAAGAACAGATACGGATCGATGCCCTCGACCGCCGGCAGCCAGACGGGATCCGACCACGGACCCTTGGGATCCTTGGCCGTGATCAGGAAGTTGCCCTGGCAGTCGACGCAGGTGTTGAGGATGTAGAAGACCCCGTCGTGATGGCTCAGCGTGGGCGCGAACACGGCGCGCGACAGGCCCAGCTTGCCGAAGTCCAGCATGCCCGGACGGTCGATGGCGTTGCTGATCTGGTTCCAGGTCACGAGATCCGTGGAGTGGAAGACCGGCAGGCCGGGGAACCAGGCGAAGGTCGAGCTGACGAAGTAGAAGTCCTTGCCCACCCGCATGACCGCCGGGTCGGGATAGGTGCCCTTGAGGATCGGGTTGGCGTACTGGCCAGCGGTCGGCTTGAAAGCCGCGTCCGACGGATCGGCGCCTTCGTACTCGAACCAGTCGAAGGCGGCGTTGGGGGCGGGCGATTGGGCCTTGGCCTCGAGGGCGTGCGCCTGGCCGGCGCTGGCGGCGAGCAGCGCGAGGGCCGCCGCCATTCCATAGAGCGACTGTCGCGACCGATGGCCTGATGAAGCGTACGCGGACATGGCGTTTCCTATCTACCGGCTGCGGCTGACGCGCAGTCCTTATTATGTCTGGCTAGTTGCCGGCTCTGATTACCGTGCCGAGACGGCTTCGGGCACACCCTAGCGCGCGTGTTTTCTCAATGGTAGCGCTAACTTTCTGGAAAATATCGATAGACGGAACCGGCTTGTAAGGTAGCGGTTCGCTGTGCTTTTGTCGGAGTATTGTTGCCGTTTGAGAGCCCCATGACCCTGACGCGCCGTTCCACCCTTGCTGTTCTCGGCGCCGCCTCGGCCCTGACCGCCGCGCCCGCCCGCGCCCAGGTGAAGGCCGGCCCGCTGCGCCTCTGGTACCGCCAGCCGGCCAAGGAATGGGTCGAGGCCCTGCCGGTCGGCTCGGGCAAGCTGGGGGCGATGATCTTCGGCGGCGTCGCGGCCGAGCGGCTGCAACTGAACGAGGACACCCTGTGGGCCGGCGGTCCGTACGAGCCGATCAATCCGGAGGCTCATGCGGCCCTGCCGGAGATCCGCCGCCTGATCGACGCCGGCGAATACGCCAAGGCGACCGAGCTTGCCGGCGCCAAGTTCATGGGGACCCCCAAGCGCCAGATGTCGTACCAGACGATCGGCGATTTGAAGCTGGATTTTCCGGGCCTGGGCCAGGCCGGCGGCGACTATGTCCGCGACCTCGACATCGACGGCGCGATCGCCACGACCAGCTTTACGGCTGACGGGGTTCGCTATGTCCGCGAAGTGATCGGCAGCGCGCCCGACGGCGTCATCGCCGTGCGCCTGACCGCCAGCAAGAAGGGCGCGATCAGCGTCGACCTGTCGTTCGCCTCGCCGCTGAAGTCCAAGCCTGTCGCCTCGGTCGAGGGAAGCCAGCTGATCCTGGCCGGGACGAACGACAGCCAGGAGGGCATCCCGGCCAGGCTGACGTTCGAGTGTCGCGTCGACGTGCGCGCCAAGGGCGGCAGGGTGAGCGGGCAGGGTGATAAGCTGTCAGTGAAGGGCGCTGACGAGGTGCTCCTGCTGATCGCGGCCGCCACCAGCTACAGGCGCTACGACGACGTCTCGGGGAATCCCGTGGCGCTGAACAAGGCGACGCTGTCCAAACTCACGACCAAGCCGTGGGCCAAGATGCTGGCCGAGCATCAGGCCGACCACCGGGGCCTGTTCCGCCGCGTCGGCGTCGACTTTGGCCGCACCCGCGCCGACCTTTTGCCGACCGACCAGCGGATCAAGGCCTCGGAGACGACCGACGATCCGTCCCTGGCGGCGCTGTACTACCAGTATGGCCGCTACCTGCTGATCGCCAGCTCACGGCCCGGCAGCCAGCCGGCCAACCTGCAAGGCATCTGGAACGACAAGACCTCCGCGCCTTGGGAGAGCAAATACACGATCAACATCAACACCGAGATGAACTATTGGCCGGCCGAGCCGACCAGCCTGCCCGAGCTGGTCGAGCCGCTGATCAAGATGGTCGAGGGGCTGGCCGAGACCGGCGCGCGGATGGCCAAGGCCATGTACGGCGCGCGCGGCTGGGTCGTGCATCACAACACCGATCTCTGGCGGGCGACGGCGCCGATCGATGGCCCGCTCTGGGGCGTCTGGCCGACCGGCGGCGCGTGGCTCTGCAAGCACGTCTACGACCACTACGACTACAGCCGCGACAAGACCTATCTGGCCCGCGTCTACCCGCTGATGAAGGGCTCGGCGCGGTTCTTCCTCGACACCCTGGTGGTCGATCCCAAGTTCGGCGTGCTGGTCACCAATCCGTCGATCTCGCCTGAGAACGAACACGGCCATGGCTCGTCGCTCGTGGCGGGCCCGACCATGGACCAGGCGATCATCCGCGACCTGTTCGACAACTGCCTGAGGGCGGAAGCCATCCTGGGCGCCGACGACGCTTTCGTCGCCGAGCTGAAGACGGCCCGCGACAAGCTGGCCCCCTACAAGATCGGCAAGGAAGGCCAGCTGCAGGAGTGGCAGGAGGACTGGGACGCCGACGCCAAGGAGTCCCAGCACCGCCACGTCTCGCACCTTTATGGGCTTTTCCCGTCGGATCAGATCTCGATCGACACGACGCCCAAGCTGGCGGCCGCGGCCAAGGTCACTCTACTGAAGCGTGGCGACATGACGACCGGCTGGGCCATCGCCTGGCGTCTGAACCTCTGGGCGCGTCTGGGCGACGGCGACCACGCCCACGCGGTTCTGCGGTTGCTGCTCGGTCCCGAGCGCACCTATCCGAACATGTTCGACGCCCACCCGCCGTTCCAGATCGACGGCAATTTCGGCGGGACCTCGGGCATGACCGAGATGGTCCTGCAAAGCCGCAACGACCGCATCTACCTGCTGCCGGCCCTGCCGTCGGCCTGGCCGACGGGTCACATCACGGGCCTGCGGGCGCGAGGCGCGGTCGGCGTCGATGTCCGCTGGGCGGGCGGCAAGCTGACCGAGGCGGTGTTGACCGCCAAGGCCGATGGCGAGCACACCGTGGTCCATGCCGGCTCGACGTTGAAAGTGATGCTGAAAAAGGGCCAGAGCGCTCGCCTCGTGGTGCGCAACGGCGCCCTGGTGCGCGCATGAGCCCGTCGCGACGCCATCTGCTGCAGTCGGCCCTGGCCCTGGGCGGCGTCTCGGCGCTCGGGCTGGGCAAGGCCCAGGCCCGGCAAGGTCCGGGCGAGATCATTCCGCTATGGCCGAGCACGCCGGCCGGCGCTCTGCATCCGCAGATGCCGGAAGTCATCGAGCAGACCTCGACGACGCCCGGCTACAGCAGCCGTCGCCGGAAGGGCATTCTCACACCGCATATGGTCGCCCGCCCGGCGGCCTCGCCCAATGGCGCGGCCATGCTGATCATCCCAGGCGGGGGCTTTGGCTGGAACTATTTCGAGCACGAGGGCTATTACGTCGCCGACGTGCTGAACCGGGCCGGCATCAGCTGCTTCGTCCTGTTCTATCGCCTGGCCAACGACGGGTGGGCGGATCCGGCCAGCGTTGGTCCGGCCGACGCCCAGCGCGCCCTGCGCCTCATCCGAGCTCGGTCCCAGCGCTTTGGCGTTGATCCCGCGCGCGTGGGCGTCATGGGCTTCAGCGCCGGCGGCTTTCTGGCCGCGACCCTGGCGATCCGGCATGGGGCGCGGTTCTATGCGCCGGTCGACGCGGCCGATCAGCTCAGCGCGAGGCCCTTGGTGGCCGCGCCGATCTATCCCGTGCAGTCCGTCGATCCCGCCTACGCCTATGTGGGCGTCGCTCCGTCACTGTTCGGCGGTCCGCCGTCGCCGGCCCAGATCCGCGAATGGTCGCCGGACCTGAACGTCACGCCGCAGGCCGCGCCGACCTTCCTGGCTCACGCCGAGGACGACACCCTGGTGCCGGTCGCCAATACGACGCGGCTGCGCGAGGCGCTGCTGGCCGCCAAGGTTCCAGTCGAAACCCATCTCTTCGCGCACGGGGGTCACGGTTTTGGCGTCGGCGCCGAGCCTGGCCGCCCCGACGGTCCGTGGCTGCCGTTGTTCGTCGACTTCGCGCGCCGGGAAAAGCTGTTGCGCTGAACGGCAAGGCCTCTTGGCGCGCCTGGCTCATGAAGGTCGCGTTCCTGGCGGCGCGCTAACGGCAGCTCATGACTCTTCGCTGATCTTGGGAAGGTCTGTTCGCGGTAAGCCGAGACACACAGATGCGGCGTTGGCCGACGTCAATGTTCTGCGCCGACGGGCATCGGCGCAGAACATTGAAATGGTCCCTAGAGCGTCACCTTGGCGTTGTCGCCCATTTCCGGCGCGGCGCCGGTGACCGCCGCCACGACCATTTTCACCAACGCCACGGCCTTGCCGGGGCTGTCCCAGAGTTCGCCGTTCTCGGGTGCGAAGGTCAGAAGCCGGATCGACGGGTCGGTATCGTCCTCCCACCAGGCCTCGTCGAACTTGGTCCAGAGCTGCTTGATCTTGGCGCGGTCGTTGCTGATCCGCGCCCTGCCCGCCATCAGCACGTACTTGTAGTTCCCGTTGTCGGCCCAGGCGCACGAGACGCTGGGGAAGTGCTCGACCTGTCCATTCTTGTCGCCCTCGACGTCGACCAGGAAGTAGATGGCGTGCTCGTCGCGCCGCACGCGCGCCGACAGCGGACGGGCGTGCTGCTGCTCGCCATCCCAGGTCGTGAACATGCAGATATCGATCTTCTCTGCCAGCTCCCAGATGCGGTCCTGTACCTCTTGCGGCGACATGGGGTTGTCGTCGGTGCGTTCCTTGGCCATCGCCGCGTCCTCATTCGGTTGGGATTTCAGAACGCCTCGAATGGCGGGGCGTTGCCGGAGGCTCTAGGCGAGCGCCGACAGCAGGCTCTGGACCAGGTCTCGGCGCTCCGCATCGGTCTCGGTGGCGACACCGACAACGATCTTGCCATCGCCTGTAGAGAGTTTGCCGCCCCACCTGGACAAGGCCTTCTCGGCGACGGGAATGGCCGCGGCCGGCATGGCTAGCGACACGCCCTTGGGACCGGCCCGGAGCTGGCGCACGCCCGCCGCTCTGGCCAGGCGTTGGAGTCGGGCCTGGTCGAGCAGGTCGGTGAGCTGCGCGGGAAGGCTTCCGAAGCGATCCTCCAGTTCCTCCTCGAAGGCGTCGATGTCGCCGGAACCGTCGAACCGGGCCAGCCGACCATAGAGGTTGATCCGGGTCACCGCGTCGGGAACGTAGTCGACGGGGATCGCACCGGGATCGCCCAGGCTGATATCAGGCGTCCAGTCGGCGACATCCGCCTCGCCGCGCGCCACTTGAACCGCCCGTGTCAACAGTCGCTGATAGAGACCCGCGCCGATCATCCGCACGTGCCCGGCTTGATCCTCGCCCACCAGATCGCCGCCGCCGCGCAGATCAAGGTCGCGCGCGCTGATCGCCAGTCCCGAACCCAGCC
Source organism: Caulobacter sp. (assembly GCF_017744445.1). GTDB lineage: Bacteria > Pseudomonadota > Alphaproteobacteria > Caulobacterales > Caulobacteraceae > Caulobacter. Next base: position 30,080 of record NZ_JAGIBH010000022.1, on the reverse strand, counting down.
GATCGAACGCCTCCAAGGTGGAAAGCCGCGCCCGCGTGGCGTCGGAGAGATCGTCCTGCGGGTCCGAGAGCAGATAGGCCACACCCTGGATGCGGCCCCGGCCAACCCGACCGCGCAGTTGGTGCAGTTGCGAGAGACCGAAGCGGTCGGGTCGCCAGACGATCATGGTATTGGCGCGCGGCACGTCGAGGCCGCTTTCGATGATGTTGGTCGCCAGCAGCACGTCACCATCGCCATCGGCGAACCAGACCATGACAGCATCGGCTTCGTCGGCGGAAAGACCGCCATGCGCCACACGGACCTGCAGTTCCGGAACGAGCTTGGCCAGTTGCTCGGCGATCGGCGCGATGTCTTCGATGCGCGGCACGACCAGGAAGCTCTGACCGCCGCGTCGTTTCTCGCGCAGCAGGGCCGTGCGGACACTGGCCGCATCGAACGGCGCCAAGAAGGTGCGGATCGGCCGACGGCGGGCCGGCGGGCTGGCGATCACCGAAACGTCCTGCACGCCGACCATCGCCGCCTGCAGAGTGCGCGGGATCGGGGTGGCGGTCAGGGTCAGGAGGTGGCCGTCGTCTGGAAGGGCGCGCAATTGGCCCTTTAGCGCCGCGCCAAACTTCTGCTCCTCATCGATGATCATCAGGCCGAGGTTGTCGAAGGCTACGTCCTTGCCGCCCAGGGCCTGCGTGCCGATAACAATGCGGACTTCGCCGCTCTCCAGGCCTTGCTTAACCGCCTTGGCTTCTCCTGGCGTGACCAAGCGTGACAGATGCGCCACGCCGACCCCTGTGCCGGCGAAGCGGCGCTTGAAGGTCTCGACATGTTGGCGGGCCAGCACCGTGGTCGGGGCGGCCACAGCCACCTGACGGCCGCTCAGGGCCACGGCTGCCGCCGCGCGCAAGGCCACTTCGGTCTTGCCGAAACCGACGTCGCCGCACACCAGCCGATCCATCGGCCGGCCCGAGGCGAGGTCGGCCAGCACCGCGTCGATCGCGACGGATTGGTCGGGGGTCTCGGGATAGGCAAAGCGGGCGGCGAACTTGGCATAGGCGGCCTTGGGCGGGACGATAGGCGCGCACTGGCGTTCCTGTCGGGCTTTGGCCAGGGCCACCAGCTGTTCGGCGGCCGTCTCGAGATGGCGATGGACCTCGGCCCGACGCTTGGCCCAGCCGTCTCCCTTGAGCCGATCGAGGGTCACCGCGCTTTCCTCGGCCCCGTAGCGCCAGATCCGGCCGATCTCCTCGACAGGCGCCTGCAGGATGTCGCCGCCGTAGTATTCGAGCTGCAGAGTGTCGCGACCGACTCCGTCGATCTCGATGCGGGCCAGCTCGCGCAGTACGCCGACCCCGTGGTCCTCGTGCAGGACGACGTCGCCAGGGCGCAGGTCCGGTTCAGCCAGCAGGTCCTCGACATTGGTGGCGCCGCGCGCCGCTGTCCGGCCGCCAGCGACGTCACTGGCGGCGATGACCACGAGATCGTTGGCGATCTCGACAAAGCCGGTATCGAGATCCAGCTCGACGCTGACCACCGCGCCGCGCTCCGCCGACAACGCCGCCGACCAGTCCGAGATCGGCTGAGGCCTGAGATCCAGACCCCGGGCGAGGGCCCTGGCCAGTGGCCGAAGCTCTTGGCGAAGCCCGGTCAGCACGACACGGCGATGGGCCTGGCGATGGCTGTCGACCAAATCGCAAAATGCCCGCCCGGGATTGCGCTGCAGCGCCAGATTGCTGACGGGCGCGAAACCCTTGAGGTCTAAGCGGGCGTTCGACCATGCGGCCAATTCGGCCTTGAGCGCTGGACCGAGCACGTTGAGCGCGTCCGGCGATGTCGGCTCCTGGCCGCCGCCACCCAGGCTTTTTCGCGCCTCGAAGGCGTCCAGCACGTGTTCCTCGACCTCGGCCAACCGGGCCAAGGCCTTCGCGTCGGTCGACAGGCGCGCCTTGGGCAAGAGATCGAACAGCGAGACCAGCGCGCCGTAGTGCTGCGCCATCGAATGTTCAGCGCCTGACGCGCGGTCCGGCAGGGCGCCGTCCGGTCCCGGCGAGAGGATCAATTCGCTGGCCGGCCCCAGATGCAGGATCTCGATCTCGCCTTCTGACCGCTGGGTGAGAGGATCATAAGTCCGCATCTCGGCGATGCGGTCCTGGTCGACCACGATCCGCACGGGACGGGCCGCGTCGGCGGGAAAGACGTCGATGACCTCACCCAGGAAGGCGATCTCGCCGGGCTCGTCGATCCGGTCGTCGATCACATAGCCGGCCGCAGCGGCGAAGTCGGCGAGGGCCTGGCGATCGACGGTCTGGCCACACTCCAGGTCGAGGAAAGCGGCCGTAAACGTCTCACGCGGCGGCAACTTTTGCACGAGTGCTTCTGGCGAGGTGATTAGGACACGTCCTCGTCCACCGTCGTTCAATCGCTGCAGCACCCGCATGCGCCGACCCATGACGTCACGCGACGGCGAGGCGCGGTCGTAGGGCAGGCAGTCCCATGGCGGCAGGACCAAGACCTCGAGCGCGGGCGCAAAGCCCGCCAGCGCCCGCCCGATCTCCTCGGCCCGTCGCTCACTCGAGGCTAAGTGGACGAGCGGGGCGCCGCGCCCGGCGCCGATCTTGCGGGACAGCGCCAGGGCCGTGGCCGAGGCCGGCGTCTGGACGCTGGCTGCCTTCGCCTCGCGGTGCGGCCGCGCGCCCGGCGCCAGGGTCTCGCCGACGGTGGGGGTCAGGCCGGCGGTCTCGGACATGTGAAAGCTCTTCGAACAACAGACACTCGCCCAGCCGCGAGCAGGGCCAGAACACCCGATGATCAGGGAAGTTGCAGGCGCGCCGGGGGCAAGCCCGCGCAGGGACGATCGGCGCGTTTCCAGCAATCTTTTGAAACAAGTGAGTGGGGCGGCGGGAACGCCGATGACCAGGGCGCCGTTGACCTTGCCCGACGGCAGCGCTTGGCCGCCGCGGATTTCATGAGGGCTGGACGTGGGGCGCAGCAGGGCCGTGCTGGCAGGACTGAAGATACCGCGTTGGGCGAGGCGTTTCGATCTGGCGCGGTCGCTGGAGTGGGCCTCGCGCCTGGGCTACGCGGCGCGCGGGGTGGTCTATCTTGGTCTCGGCGCGATCGTCTTGCTGGCCGCCGCGGACGTGCTGCCCAAGGCGCGCGGGGCCAAGGCGATGCTGGCGGCCTGGGCCGATTGGTCTCTTGGCCTCGTCATCGTGGCGCTGGTCGCGGTCGGTCTCCTGGGGTTCGCGGCCTGGCGGGCATTGCAAGCCGTGTTCGACGCCGACCGCCACGGGACCTCGCTCAAGGGCATCGCCATCCGGATTGGCCAGGCCATCAGCGGACTGATCTATGGCGGTCTTGGCCTCTGGGCGCTGGAGTTGCTCGACGAGGTCGAGGATGTCGGCGAGGCGGACGAGGAACAGGCCGCCCATGGCGCGGCGGCGACCATCCTGGCCTTGCCATACGGCGACCTCCTGCTGATGCTGGCCGGCGCGACGCTGGTCGGGGTCGGGGTCGGCAATGTCATCCAAGGCCTGAAGCAGGACTTCGCCAAGCGGTTGTCGTGCGATGACAAGGTCTGTCGCTGGGTCGTGCCAATGGCCAAGATCGGCTACGCGGCCCGAGGGCTGGCGACCGTGCCGGCGGGCGTCTTCCTGATCGAAGCGGGCCTTGATGCACGCAGCAGCGACGCGCGCAGCTGGGGCGGAGCGCTGCAAGCGGTCGAGGCCCAGCCGTTCGGATCGGGGGTGCTGGCGCTGCTCGCCATGGGGCTGGTCGCCTTCGGGCTGTTCGGTTTCGTCGAGGCGGCCTTCCGACATATTCGTCCGGCCGAGGCGCTGCCCTGATGGCCAAGGATCGTATCGACCGCGCCAAAGGCGCCGCGCGCGAAGCCTTGGCGGCGCGGCCCGCCCAGCGCGGACCCGTGCTCGTGCGCACGCGTAATCTCAAGATGGCGCGTTCGGCCCACGCTTATGTGCGCGGCTCCACCGTCAAGTTCTACGAATGGCTTGAGAGTCGGCAAAAGACCCTGCCCAGCGGGCCGCCGGTCTGGATCTGTGGCGACTGCCATCTGGGCAATCTTGGCCCCCTGGCCAACGCGCGAGGTGAGGTCGACATCCAGATCCGCGACCTCGACCAGACCGTGATCGGCAATCCAGCCCACGATCTGGTCCGGCTGGGTCTTTCACTGGCCTCGGCCGCGCGTGGCTCGGACCTGCCCGGCGTCATCACCGCCCAGATGCTGGAGGCGATGGTCGAAGGTTATGAGGACGCGCTTGCTGGCGATTTCGATATCGAAGCGCCGCACCCGCCGATGATCGGCGCGGTCGTGCGCGAGGCCGAGCGGCGGACCTGGAAACACCTGGCCGGCGAGCGCCTGCGCGGCGCGCGGCCCGAGATTCCGATCGGCCGGCGCTTCTGGCCGATCACCCGCACCGAACGCCACGAGATCGAGGCGATCTGCCAGAGCGACGCCGTGCGCGATCTTGTCACCAGCCTCAAATCGCGACGTCGTAGCGATGAGATACGCGTCCTGGACGCCGCCTATTGGGTCAAGGGCTGCAGTTCGCTGGGGCGTCTGCGCTTTGCGGTGCTGCTGGAGGTCGATGGCGGGGAGGGGGCGCCCGACATCTGCTTCCTCGACATCAAGGAGGCGATCAAGGCCGCCGCGCCGCGCGAGCCCAAGGCCGCCATGCCGCGCGATAACGCCGAGCGGGTGGTGGCCGGGGCGCTGGCCCTGTCGCCTAATCTTGGACAGCGCATGGCGGCGGGGCGCCTGTTGGACAAGGCCGTCTTCGTGCGCGAACTGATGCCGCAGGACATGAAGCTGGAGATCGTCGGCTTGTCGCCAGCCGAGGCGATGGACGCGGCCAAATCCCTGGCCCGGGTCGTGGGGCACGCCCATGGGCGGCAGATGGACGGAGCCGATCGCAAGGCTTGGATCGCCCACCTGGCCCGTAACAGGTCGGGGGCGCTCGACGCACCGTCGTGGCTTTGGTCGAGCGTGGTGGACCTGACCGCCGTCCACGAGGCCGCCTATCTCGAACACTGCCGCCGCTACGCCTTGGGCCTCGCGCAAAACTGACCGTGAGCAATGATTGGTCGAGGCATGGCTGGTGGCTAGGACGGTTGCGCTTAAGGCACGGCGCGGAACGTCGCGGGTGTCGCGTCGTTCAGAGGGTCTCTCAAATTCCTGGAGACGCCTGACCGATGGTTCGACACACCCTGCTGGCCGCCGCCGCCCTGACGGCCCTGTCTCTCGCCGCTTGCCAGAAGAAGGACGCCGCGCCCGCGCCGGTCGATCCAGGCACGTCCAACGCCGCGGTCAACGCCGCCCAGGACGCGACCGGGGCGGCCGTGGGGACCGCCGCGGCCGTTACCGGTCCGATGTCGACCGACGCCTTCGTGACCAACGCCGCGATCAGCGACATGTACGAGATCCAGGCTGGTCAGATCGCTCAGGCTCGGGGTCAGACGCAGGCGGTAAAGGACTTCGGCAAGCAGATGGTCGTGGACCACACGGCCCTGTCCAACGCCATGAAGCCGCTGGTCGTGGCCGCCGGCAAGACCGCGCCGACGGGTCTGGACGAGCGCCGCAAGGGGATGATTGACAATCTGAACGCCGCCGCGCCGGCCGACTTCGACAAGGTCTATCTGACCCAGCAGGAGGCCGCCCACAACGAGGCCCTGACCCTGATGCAGGGTTACGCCGATCACGGCGACGACGCCGGCCTGAAGGGCGGCGCGGCCAAGGCCCTGCCCAAGATCAAGGCGCACCTGGACCATGTCCAAGGCCTGGCGTCGGGCGCTCACTAACCCCCATTGGATAGAAGGAGCGGCCACATGGGTCTGTTTTCCAAGATTGTCGACAAGATCTTCCATCACGACAAGGCCGCGCCCAGCGGTGCGGCCCCGGCGCTAGCGCCCACGCCTTCGGCGGCGCCGGTAACGCCCGCCGCCGCGCTGACGCCCACCGCTCCGGTCGCGCCCGCCGCGCCGGTCGATGTTGAGGCCGTACTGACCTCCATGGCCGAGATCGAGGGCGGCGGCGGTAACTGGCGCACCTCGATCGTCGACCTGCTGAAGTTGCTGAAGCTCGATTCGAGCCTGGAGGCTCGCAAGGCGCTGGCCGATGAGCTCGGCGTCCACGCCGGCGAGGCTGGCAGCGCCGAGCAGAACATCGCCCTGCACAAGGCCGTCATGAAGAAGCTCGCCGACAACGGTGGCCAGGTCCCCGAAAGCCTCTACCGATAAGGTGTGCGGGCCGGCGCCCACAGCCGGCCCGCCCATCATAGGACAGGCGCGGCAACCGCAGGGCCGGCCTCTGGTTGAAGTCCCGCCAATTCGTGGAGGGAAATGATGGCCGGCACTTTGGGCAAGGACCTGGGCGCGATCTCGAACGCGCAGACTTTCGAAAATAGGCCGGGCGCGGCCGGCGAAACCCATCAGATCGCGCCGGACGGCGGCGAGGTGTTGACCACCTCCCAGGGCGTGCCGGTCGCCGACGACCAGAACACGCTGCGGGCGGGCGATAGGGGGCCGGCGCTACTCGAAGACTTCCATTTCCGCGAGAAGATCTTCCACTTCGATCATGAGCGCATTCCCGAGCGCGTTGTCCATGCCCGTGGCTACGGCGTCCATGGCGTCTTCACGCTGAATGAGTCCCTGGCCGAATACACGACCGCCAAGGTCCTGACCGAGGTCGGCGAGCAGACGCCGATGTTCGTGCGCTTCTCGACCGTGGCCGGCGCCAAGGGCTCGTTCGACCTGGCCCGCGACGTGCGCGGCTTCGCCGCCAAGTTCTACACCAAGGAAGGCAACTGGGACCTCGTCGGCAACAACATCCCGGTGTTCTTCATCCAGGACGCCATCAAATTCCCCGATCTCGTCCACGCCGCCAAGCCGGCCCCGGACCGTGAGTTCCCGCAGGCCCAGACCGCCCATGACAACTTCTGGGACTTCATCACTCTGACCCCGGAGTCGATGCACATGATCATGTGGACCATGTCCGACCGGGCGATCCCGCGCGGCTTCCGGTTCATGGAAGGCTTCGGCGTCCACACTTTCCGCCTGATCAACGCCCAGGGCGCCAGCACCTTCGTCAAGTTCCACTTCAAGCCCCGCCTGGGCCTGCAGTCGGTGATGTGGAACGAGGCGGTGAAGATCAACGGCGCCGACCCCGACTATCACCGCCGCGACCTGTGGGACGCCATCGACCTGGGCAATCCGCCCGTGTGGGACCTGGGCGTGCAGCTGTTCGACGACGCCTTCGCCGAGCGGTTCGAGTTCGACGTGCTGGATCCGACCAAGATCATCCCGGAAGAGCAGATCCCGGTCCGGATCATCGGCAGCTTCGCGCTGGATCGTCGGGTCGACAACTTCTTCGCCGAGACCGAGCAGGTCGCCTTCTGCACCCAGAACGTCGTGCCAGGCATCGGCTTCTCGAACGATCCGCTGCTGCAGGGGCGGAACTTCTCGTACCTGGATACTCAGCTGAAGCGCCTGGGCGGGCCGAACTTCACCCACATCCCGATCAATGCGCCGCGCTGTCCGATGCATCACTTCCAGCAGGACGGCCACATGGCCATGCGTAATCCGACAGGACGCGTGAACTACGAGCCCAATACCTGGGGCGGGCCGCGCGAGAGCCCGACCACCGGCTACAAGCACTTCGCCGAGCCGGTCAGCGGAGAGAAGCGCCAGCTGCGCCCGGAGTCGTTCGGCGACCACTACAGCCAGGCCCGGCAGTTCCTCATCAGCCAGGCTCCGATCGAGCAGAAGCACATCGGCGACGCCCTGGTGTTCGAACTCTCCAAGTGCGAGCGAGTCGATATTCGCCAGCGCATGGTCGCCCACCTGCTCAACATCGACGAGGCCCTGGCCAAGGCCGTGGCCACGGGCTTGGGCATGAAGACGCTGCCTGAGCCCGCGCCAGCCAAGCAGCCGACACGCATGGACCTGCCGCCGTCGGACGCCCTTAGTATCGTCAAGCGCATCACCGGAACGTTCGAGGGTCGCAAGCTCGGCATCCTGGTGACCGACGGCGCGCCAGCGGCCCTGGTCGCGGCGTTGATCGACCGGGTCAAGGCGCTCAAAGCAGTCTACGAGATTGTCGCGCCTCACATCGCCGGAGCCGAACTCGACGACGGCACGATGGTCGAGGCCAAGCAGAAGATCGATGGCGGTCCTTCGGTGCTCTACGACGCTGTGGCCCTGGTGGTGTCCGAAGCTGGCGCCAAGAAACTGGCGAAGGACAAGACGGCGCTCGACTTCGTCAACGACGCCTTCGCTCACGGCAAGTTCATCGGCCATACGGCCGCGGCCAAGGTCCTGTTCCAGAAGGCCGGGATCGAACAGGGCGACGAAGGCGTGATCCTGCTGGAGACCGCCGACGACGTCCCCGAGTTCCTGCTGGCGTGCGGCCAACTGCGGCAGTGGGATCGCGAGATCAAGAACGATCTCGACGCCGAGGCCTTCATGGAAGCGCAGGACGTCACCTACTGACCGACCTGGAAGCGCCCTATCTCGTGGAGATGGGGCGCGACCGGCCGCCGGTCCCCCACCAGGCGGCCGGAACGGCCAGGTCGCCTCACGACAGGCGCCAAGGTCGATGCGCTCCTACGGAGACTTGAGAAATGGGCGTTTCTGGCACCGGTTCCCGGCTCCAACCTATGCGGCAGGCCAGTGGAAGATCGTGGCGAGCAGGTCAATCGCTCTGCGTGAACATAATGAGAACTTTCCGCTTGCGCGAGAACACGAGACGCGCTGAAACCGTGAGGATTGCGACGCCGCGTCGCAGACGACGGACGCGGCGAAACGGTCCATCGTCGCATCAGTGGGGAGTGCTTAGCGTGTCGCGTATCGAGGGTGAGTTCCTGACCTTGGCGCTGGAAATCGGCCTGGCCGAGACCATCGCCGAAACCCTTCGCGGCATCGACAGGTCGATCGCCGAGCTGCCGTCCAAGGACGGCGCTGTCCGTTATCGTCGGCGCCTGGAGGAGCAACGTGTGGCCCTGCGGAACCCGAGCTTGCGCACCAGCGCCGCGCTAGTGGTCTCGATGTGCGCCAAGGACACGTCGCTGACGCCCAGGATCCGCCGGGCCTTCGCCAACCTCGCCGAGCGTCATCCGGAGCTGGCGTGGTTCTACGCGCAGTTGCCGGAAGAGGCCTTGCGGCGCGCGGGCTAAGGCTGGCGTTTGCTCAGATGACGGCGCGGATCAGGCCTAGCTGGCGAGCTTCTTCAGCCTCGATGTACCAGTTCTCCGGCGCGCGCTCGAGCACGGTGGCCATGTCGACCGACGAGCCGGCGACCAGATTGGCGAAGCCTTCGTTCTGGATGGCGATCGAGTGTTCGATCTCGTGCAGCACGGCCTTGACCGAGGCCACGCACGAGGTAAGGGGGCCGTTGAGATCCAGGGTCTTGGCCAGCTTGCGCTCGTGGATCATCAGGCGCGTGCCGCGCGTCAGGTAGCGGTTGGCCGTGGCGAAGAAGCTCATGAAGGTCGCGCCCGCCGAATAGATCGCCGCCTTGCCCAGGAAGACGAACCGGCGCTGGGGCGTGATCTCGCTGTGGAAGCGCACATCCTCGCCCATCATCCGCGCCACCTCCGGATCGCCGCCCAGCGTGGAGAGCTCGACGATGACCAAGTCATCACGCGCAGTCGCGAGCTGATCGCGGAAGTGGGCGTACATGCCGTAGTCGACGGGGCCGGCGAGGAGGATCCGCGGGCCGGCGAAAGCGGCCGGCGGCAGGGTCAGGCCGTCGTCGAAAATGGGCGCCGATCCATCGCTCATGCGGCGACCTCGTGGGCGGGCGGGGCCGCTGGCGCATAGACCTCGGCATGCCAGCGTCCGACCAGAGCGCCCTCGGCGTCCAGCAGCAGGATCTCGCTGTCGTGGCCCTTGACGCTGGCGTGTGCGGCCAGCCATCGCGCGCGCCGTTCGGCTGCGGCGAAGCTCGTGAACAGCGCCATCCTCATCTCGTCCTGCAGCTGAACGCGCCAGCCGTCTACGCTGGGAAAGACAAGATAGGTGTACATGACGGACGGCTCCATTCGGATCGGCGAGCAGCAACGGTCTCCGTTGGCTACGGGTTCCTTGGGGCGCCGTAAGTCAACCCGGATCGGGTCTCGGGCGTTTCGCGCGTTTAAGGCGGATCCGCGTCGCAGGGGCGCGGACAGGGAGATGCCTATGTTCGAGACACCGTCATCCGATCCGTCCCAGGCCGCGCCGGTTCCTGCTCCGGAAGCGCCGGAGGGCGCCGATCTTCTGATCCGCGGCCAGCCGCACGACGAGGCGTTCTGGGACCGCCATCCGGATGTCGAGCGCTACAAGGTGGCGATGAAGGCGGGCCAGGCCGACGTTCAAGACTGGGATGTCCTCATCTGGCTTAAGCCCGAAGCCAGCTGGGCCGCGGCGAGCCCTGAGCCCAAGCACGACATTCCCGAACGCCCCGCCGACGCGACCTTCGTCGTCCACGCCGCGCACGATCTGGACTTCTTCAGTCGCCATCCCGACCTGGCCGCCTGGCGCGTCGCCTTGAGCCTCAATGAAGACGGCCCTGGCGCGGTCCACACCGTTGAAGTCTGGCTCAAGTCCGATGATGCGGGAAATTCTCATTTGATGGCCTGAGACGCGCGAGAACTTGGCCCTAGGAACGCACCGGGCGCCGACCGGTTGATCTCCCGAACCCCTGGAGATCGACGATGTCTGAAGAGACGATCGCTCGCGCGCTGGAAAGCGACGCGCCGCTAGCCGCCGCTGTGCATCAACGTGATGTGGGTCATGAGATCGCGGAGGAGCGAGGGTGGCATGAAGCCGCCCTCGTGGGCCGCACCGTGACCATCAATCGTCCGCGCGCCGAGCTCTACGCCTTCTGGCGCGACTCCCGAAATCTCTCGACCTTCATGGAGAACGTCGAGAGCGTCACGCCTGGCGACGACCAGCGCTCGCACTGGGTGGTCAAGGCGCCGGCCGGGCGCACCGTCGAGTGGGACAGCGTCCTGACCGAAGAAGTCGAGAACGAACTGCTGGCCTGGGAGTCGGCCCCCGGCGCCGACATCAAGAACGCCGGCCGCATCGAGTTTCGCGACGGGCCGCCCGGGCGCGGCACGGAGGTCACCGCCACCATCGTCTACGAGCCCCCGGGCGGGGACCTGGGCAAGCTGATCGCCAAGCTGTTCCAGAAGGAGCCGAAGATCCAGGCGCGCCGCGAGCTGCGCCGCTTCAAGCAGCTGATGGAGACCGGCGAGATCTCCACCGCCAAAACCCCCGAAGCCGCGCCGCAAGGCTGATCCCGCAACATCCTCAAGAACTGGAGAGCGCATGCGCGCCTTGACCTGGCACGGCAAACACGACGTCCGCATGGACACCGTTCCTGACCCGCAAATCGTCAATCCGCGTGATGCGATCATCAGGATCACCTCGACGGCCATCTGCGGCTCTGACCTGCACCTCTATGACAGCTTCATCCCGTCGATGGAGAAGGGCGACATTCTGGGCCACGAGTTCATGGGCGAGGTCGTCGAGACCGGGCCGGGCTCGACCCTGCGGAAGGGCCAGCGCGTCGTCGTCCCATTCGTGATCGCCTGCGGCAAATGCTTCCACTGCGAGAAGCAGCAGTTCTCGGGCTGCGAAAACTCGAACCCCGCCGAGACCCAGGACCTAGGCGAGATCGCCTATGGCACGCCGATGACCGGCCTGTTCGGCTATTCGCACATGACTGGCGGCTATGCCGGCGGCCAGGCTGAGTATGTCCGGGTGCCCTATAGCGACGTTGGGCCCATCGTCATCCCGGACGGTCTGGAGGACGAGAAGGTGCTGTTCCTTTCCGACATCCTGCCCACGGGCTGGATGGCGGCCGAGAACTGCCAGATCGAGCCCGGCGACACGGTGGCGGTCTGGGGCTGTGGCCCGGTCGGCCTCTTCGCGATCCAGAGCGCCCTAATCCAGGGCGCCCACAAGGTGATCGCCATCGACCACCACCCCCACCGTCTGGAGCTGGCCAAGTCTCTGGGCGCCCAGGTGCTGAACTATCACGACGTCAAGGTGCGCGAAGCGCTGATGGCCATGACTGGCGGCATCGGGCCAGACGCCTGCATCGACGCCGTCGGCATGGAGAGCCACGGCTTCTCGATCGACAACGTGGTCGACGCGGTCAAGGTCGCTACCCGCATCGGCACCGACCGCGCCCACGTACTGCGCGAAGTGCTGATGGCCTGCCGCACCGGCGGCCGTGTCTCGATCCCCGGCGTCTATGGCGGCATGGGCGACAAGATCCCGATCGGCGCGCTGATGGAGAAGGGCCTGCAGATCCGCACGGGTCAGACCCACGTCCAGAAGTATCTCCGGCCGCTGCTTGACCTGATCGGCGAGGGCGTCATCGACACAACCTTCCTGATCAGCCACCGCCTGCCGCTGGAGCGCGCGCCGGACGGCTACAAGATGTTCAAGGAAAACCAGAACGAGGTGACCAAGGTCGTCCTCAAGCCGGAATGGGAAAAGGAAGCCGCGTGATGATCGACGATATTCGCCCCCTGGCCGTGGTCACCGGCGCCTCCTCCGGCATCGGCTATGAGCTGGCCCGCCTGGCGGCCGAAGACGGCTATGACCTCGTTATTGCCGCCGACGAGCCGGCCATCGTCGAGGCCCAGGCCGGCCTCGAGCGGCATGGCGGCAAGGTCGAGGCGCTCCAGGTCGATCTTTCGACCGTCGGAGGCGTCGACCAGCTGCTGGCCTTGATCGGCGGCCGACAGGTCGACGCCCTAATGGCCAATGCCGGACGCGGCCTTGGTCACGGCTTCCTCGACCAGGATTGGACCGAGGCCAGGTTCGTGATCGACACCAACATCACCGGCACGGTCTATCTGATCCAGAAGGTGGCCCGCGACATGCGCGATCGTGATCGTGGTCGCATCCTGATCACGGGTTCGATCGCTGGCTTGATGCCGGGCTCGTTCCAGGCCGTCTACAACGGCACCAAGGCCTTCCTGGACAGCTTCGCCTGGGCGCTGCGCAACGAGCTGAAGGAGACCGGCGTCTCGGTCAGTTGCCTGATGCCGGGCGCGACCGATACCGAGTTCTTCGAGCGCGCCGGCATGCTGGACACCAAGGTCGGCGCCGATCCCAAGAAGGCCGATCCGGCCGACGTGGCTCTGGTCGGCTACCGCGCCATGCAGAAGGGCGAGGGCGATGTCGTCGCCGGCTTCAAGAACAAGCTGCAGGCGGCGATGGCGGCCGTGACGCCTCAGAGCGTTTTGGCCGAACAGCACCGCAAGGTGGCCGAGCCGGGTTCTGGAGAACGCTGAGCCCGCGCCAGTCTAGATGCCGAGCCATGGCGAAAGCAGTCGCGTGATCCCGCGCCACTGCGCGCCATGCTCGGCGGCGATCAGGCAGGCGCAGGGGCCGTCCGTTGTGACCTGAAGCGCATGATCATCGCCCGGCGCGCCGCTCACGAAGTCTCCGGCCTCGCGCCGTTCACCGTCCGTGACCGTACCCATCAGCACCTGAAAATACTCCTGCCCCAGATGCCGGTGCGCCGGGATCCCGGTTCCGGCCGGGGCGCGCAGCAGATAAGCGCGCCAGCCGTCCTGTCGGGTGCGACGGACCGGGGCGACCCAGTAGTCAGGGCCCAGAAAGCGCCGCGCGTGAAATCCCTGTCTGACCAGAGCGTCGGTCAGAGCGACGTCGCCGAGGAAAGGTCTCTCAGGCGCCGCATCTACATCCAGCTGATCAAGCGCCCGCGCCAGAGCGTCCGGACGTAGCGGCGCGTTCGGGAGACGCGACAAGGCGTGTCCGTGCTCGGTCTCGGCGCGCGACACCGCGTCAGCGCAGGCGCGGCAAGTTTCCAGATGGCATTCGACCACCAGCGCCGGCGCGATCGCCAGGTCGCCGGCCGCGAACCGTCTCAGCAGGAGGGGGGAGGGATGACTGTGGGCCGACAACGCTTACTCACCGAGGCTCTCCCGAAGTCGCGCCGCGGCGCGGCGCAGTCGCGACTTGACCGTTCCAAGCGGAAGGCTCAGCCGTCGGGCGATCTCAGAATGGGGACTTTCGACCCAATAGGCTAGATGTACGACCGCGATCTGGTCGTTCGGCAAGGTGTCGAGGGCGCCTTTGAGGCGTCTGGCGTCGTCGGTGCGGAGAATTTCACTTTCGGGGTTGGGCGGCGCATCGGGCGGCGTGTGGTCGTGCCGCGCCTGCCGTACGGCCTTGCGGAAGCGGTCGATCCGCAAATTGCGCGCGATCGCGTAGATCCAGCCCCACGGCTCGCATCGCGCGGGATCGAACTGTTCCGCGCAGCGCCAGACGCGCAGCATCGCCTCCTGGGTCAGGTCCTCGGCCTCGCCATCGTCGAAGCCATTGCGCAGGAAGTAGCTCTTCAGCTTTGGCGCGAAGCGCCGGAACAGGTCGGCGAAAGCCTGGCGATCACGCTGATGCGCGATGCGAGCGATCCAGTCGGCCGGCGTCTCGACGCGGCGTAGGGTGGCGGCAGAGAAGGGGGGCATCGCGTTCCGCATTCGGCGCAGGGTGCTTCACCAACCCTTGGTCTCCGAGTTGGTTCGGCGAGGCATCAAAAAATATCGATGCAGAGAGATCCAATATCAGTAAATCGTCGTACGCAGTGAAGTATAAGTTTTGAGAAGTTTGGTCGGCATGTCGACTAAAGTTTGTAAGCGTGACATTATAAACTTAGAAAATACTGGATAATACTCTTATTTTAGAAACCAAGATCCTTCCCCTGAGTTAGCTCTATGTCGGCGCCCGCCGGCGCCCACAGACTTAAATTCAGGAGATTTTTCAGTGCGTAATTACATTCTGACCGGCGCGGTCGCGCTGACCATGATCGCCGCGCCCGCCTTCGCCCAGATCAGCAGCGGCAATGGCTCGAACCTGCTCGGCCGCGGCGGCAACACCAACGGCAGCAACGCCCAGCAAAACAGCTCGACGAACAACTCGCAGAGCTCGAACTCGAACGAGTCCTGGAAGAACAATGTCCAGAACCGCGAGAGCAACAAGAGCGGCGAACGCTGGCACGACAACAACACCAATCTGCGTGACACGACGATCGGCGGCATCCACGCCGATCCGCAGATCGGCACGTACCGCGACACGTCCAGCAACAATGCTTCGTCGAGCAACAATGCCGGCGGCGGTAACAGCAACGGCGCCAACAACGCCAACAACAACAGCTCGGACGCCTCGTCGAGCGGCCTGCACATCGGCGTGCCGGTCAGCACCGACGGCGTGACCCTGGGCGGCGTCTCGCGCTCGAGCGCCGGCGGCAACAGCTACAACAACTCGAGCAAGTCCTCGAGCGACAAGAGCTCGGGCCGTTCGTCGATGTCGAACCGTTCGAGCAACGGCAGCCAGAACAACTCGTCGTCGTCGACCCCGCGCTAACGGGCCTACAGGGCGCGGCTTCGGCCGCGCCCGCTACGTCTCTCCCTCAAAAGCCCAACTAAAAAGGCCGCCCAATCAGGCGGCCTTTCTTTTGTGCGGCGGATGGAAGCCGTCACCAGACGGTCTTGACGCTCACGACGCCCCGCCAAGCGCGTCCGTCCAAGAAAGCGATGTCGTTGGATAGCGCCTTGGCCGCCTCGACCTGGACGATCGCCTTGTTCTGGATCCGCACCCGCACGCCGCCGCCGGCCGAGCGCAGGTCGGCGTGCGAGGTGGCGTAGCCGAAGCGGCCCCGGTACCGGACCTTGCCGCCGTCGATGAAGCTGTAGAGCTCCGAACCGCCAAAGCCCTTCGGCGGCTTGGCGGGCACGAAGGCCAGCTCGGCGGAAGCCGCCACGCCGCTGTCGCCGGCGATCACGGAGGCCTCGTAGCCCCGGCCGAACTCGTCGCCGCCCACGGCGAACTGCTCGGTGCCGGGCAGGCGGTCCGACGTTGTCTGGCCGGCGGCGTTGACGCGCAACGCGCCCTGCTTGCCGATGCTCCAGGCCGCGCCGCCGCGGACGTTCAGCTTGCGGAAGGCCAGCTTGGCCAGCGCCGGATCGGTGCGCGCGCCCAGGCCGTCGATGCCCTGGCTGACCGTCGCGCTGACGTACCACAGGCTGCGATCCTTCTGGACGCTGGTCGACAGGGCGGCGCGGGCCGCGCGCGTCTTGTCGTTGGCGAAGGTATAGCCGAGGAAAGCGTTGTCGCTGTCGACGCCGTCGATCGAGACGTTGACGTAGAGGTCGCGCTCGTAGCCCCGGATGATGGGATAGGACAGCTGGGCGCCGGCCGACTTGGCGTGGCCGACCAGGCCGCCGACCGCGGGCTTGGTCTTCAGGTAGCCGGCGTTGAGACCCAGCGACAGGCCGTTCGAGCCGAGCGGCGTGACGTGGCCGATCGAGTACGACCGGAAGCGGTCGATGTCGGTGGGGACCGCGACGGTGAAGCGGGTCTGGTCGCCCGAGCGCAGCAGGCTGTTCAGGTAAAGGTCAGCCTGCACCTGGGTCCGGCCAAGATAGGCGGTGCCCCGGTTGTTGACCGAAACGGCGACCTGCACGGGCCGGGGCTTCAGCGCCATCTTCAGCCGCACGCCGTTGTCGCCGTCGCCGTTCTCCAGGACCATTTCGTTGCTGGTTCCGGGAATGTCGCGGATCAGCGAGACGTAGCGTTCCAGCGTCCTGCGCTTCAGCGGGCGATCGACCTTCAGCCGAGCCACGTACTGATCGGCCAGGGCGCGGCTCTTGGCGTTAGGCGCGGTGACGACGGCTTCGGAGATGTAGCCCTCCAGGGCCCGCAGGCGCAGGACGCCACCCTCGAAGGTCTGGTCGGGGACCAGCACGGTGTAGATGGCATAGCCTTCGCGCTCATAGAGCCGGGCCACCGCGTCGGTGATCTTCACCAGCCCCTTGGTGTCGACCGTTTGGCCAACGAACGGACGCCAGGCGGCCTGCAGATCGGCGATCGGAAGTGTCGAGCCCTCGATGCGGACATCTTGCAGCTGGAACGGCGCGACAGGCGTCGAGCGCATGCGGCCCCGCGGCGCGCGCGGACCGGGCGCGGGTTTGGCGCGGCTGGCGCGCGGGTTCTGGTCCGGGCGGTCCTGGGGCACCACCCGGCTGGTGCTGGTCTGGGCATGGACGGACAGCGGCAGCGCCAGCGCGGCCGCGACGAGCAGGGTGCATTTGAGCATCGAGGATCTCTTATTGGCCCAGCAGGCCGGGGAGGACGGGCGGCTTCGGCGTCGTCAGCAATGGCAGCAGCGTCTGCAACGGCGTCGCGCCGGGCACGCCCAGCACTGGCGGCAGCAGCGGCGGCTGGCCCGTCGTGGGCTGGCTCGGCTGCTGCGTGGCGCCGACGGTGGCGCTGATCAGGGTCTGAGTGGCGGCCGTGGCGGGATTGATGGCCCCGCCCAGCGAGGCCGTGAGATTGGGGGTGACGCCCATCACGTTGGGACCGATGGCGTTGATCCCGAGCAGTGCGGCGTTGGAGCCGTTCAGCGCCAGCAGCGGCCCGCCGAGGGCGGCGTTGACGTTCACCGAGCCCAAGGCGCTGTTCAGGCCCACTGAAGCGTTGCTCCCGTTCAGCAGGCTGACATTGGCGTTGAGGTCGGCATTGACCGGACCAGTGCTCAGCAGCGGGGCTGCGTTAGTCGTAGCGGCGTTCAGGCGGGGCGGCGCCAGGTTGCGGCCGCCCGGCAGCAGGGCGTTGCCGCTCGCCGCCAGCAGTCCGGGCGCATTCTGCTCGAAGCTCGTATCGCCGCTTTCGTCGAAGGCGAAGGCTTCGCCATCGCTGGACGACCCACCCGAGCCGGCGACGAAACTGCCTTGCCCGGTCGCGCAGGCGGTAAGGCCGAGCAGGGCGGCGAAACTTGCCGTCAGCAGAACTCGCCGAGGTTCAAAACAGCCCATCTTTCCCAGCCTCACAGCGATTTGTCGCAAGGGGTAATGACGGCTGGGAGGAGCAGTTCCGGGTCCAAAAATCTTCGTTCGGCGCGAGATCCAAAGCCTATCCAGCCGCGTATGCGCGCCGGCTTGCCTAAGCGCCCTGGCCCCAGTTGGTCTCCAGGCCACCGTCGATCGTGAAGGTTTGGCCGGTGACATAGTCGGCGTCGTCGGAGGCGAGGTAGACGGCCAGGCGCCCGATCTCCCGCGGTTCGCCGGCGCGCTGCAGCGGGATGTTCTTCTTGATCTTTTCCTGACCTTGGGGGCTTTCAATCCGCTCCAGCGTGGGCGGGGCCCGCGTCAGGCCGGGCGCGATGGCGTTCACCGTCGTCCGCCGCGACGCTAGCTCAAGGGCCAGGCCGCGCGTGAAGCTCAGCAACCCGCCTTTGGCGGCATTGTAAGCAGTATATTTCGGACTGGGCGTGACCTCGTGCACCGAGGTGATGTTGATGATCTTGCCGCCATGCTCACGCCGGCGCACGAATTCACGGCTGCAGAAGAATGGACCGTACAGGTCGACTTTCAGCATCCGGTCGAAATCCGCCGTTGGGGTCTCGGCGAAGGGCGTCTGCTTGATATCCGTGGCGCCGGCGTTGTTGACAAGGATGTCGGGCCTGCCGAGAGCTTCCACAACGCCGTCGAACAGAGCCGTAACCGACGCCTCGTCGGCCTGATCCAGGCGTGCGACGAAGGCGCGCCGACCGCACGCCTCGATCCTGCGCCGCGTTTCGTCCGCGCCTTGCTCGTCATGAAGATATGTAATGGCGACATCGGCGCCCTCGCGGGCGAGTTCCTCGGCGATCCCTTGGCCGATCCCCGAATCCGATCCGGTGACGATCGCGATCCTGCCGTCCAGCTGTCCCATGGTCTGTTCCTCGTTTGGTGTCCGGAGGCCAACGTCGGATCAATCGAGCGGTTCGCGAACCTTTCCCATGACGCCGAGTTCATCAGGTCTGCCAACCGCCCAGGGGACGTGATGTCCGAACCGATCAGTCCGCCGCCGGTCTCAGGTGAGGGCGGCCAGGACCTCCCGGCCTATGTCAGCAATGGCCTGATCGGCCTGCGAGTGCGCTGTCAGCCGCTGCAGTCGGGCATGGCGTTGGTCAGCGGCTACGTCGGCGAGGATCCCGAGCGTGGGATCGAGGCAGCCGCGCCGGCGCCCTATCCGCTGGCGGGCGACATCGCGGTCAACGGAGTCTGGCTGTCGGACCTGGGCCATCAGGTCGTGGATCTGGAACAGGCCTATGACTTTTCCTGCGGTGAGCTGACCTCACGCTTCGTGTTCGCCGCCCAGGGAAGGCGCATCGACTGCACGGTCCTGACGTTCGCCAGCCGCGAGGATCCGACACTGGTCTGCCAAGAACTGACCGTGCGGGTGGATGGCGCGTGTGACTTGCAACTCCGTGGGGGCGTGTCGACGGCGGGCGTCCTCGGGAGAGCGCTCCGCTTCAGGCGCGACACGCCGGGCGAAGGGGCGCGGCACTCCGACGGAACGCTGCTTTGGGAGTCGGCCGGCAAGCTGGGGCGCCTGGGCTTGGCCTATGTCACAGAGATATCCGGGGGCGAGGCGAAAGCGATCGAGCCCAAGCGGCCAGCGCTGGACGGCAGTGGGCTGATCACGACCTACGGCTTCCGAGCGCAGGCGGGGAAATCGTACCATCTGCGGCAGATCGCCAGCCTGACGCCCAGCGCCATGCACACCCGTCCCGATGAACAGGCAGGACGAATGGTCGCCAAGGCCGCCTTCGATGGCTTTGACACGCTCCGCGTTGAGAACCGGGCGGCTTGGAAAGAGATCTGGAAGGGACGCATCCAGCTCGTCGGCGCCGAGCCGCGCTGGCAAGCCTCGGCGGACGCGGCGTTCTTCTACCTGAACAGCTCGGTGCACTCGTCGTCGTGCGCCTCGACATCGATCTTCGGCCTCGCGACCTGGCACGACTATCACTACTACTATGGCCACGTGATGTGGGACATCGAGGCCTTCGCCGTTCCGGTGCTGAGTCTCGTCCAGCCGCAGGCCGCGGCCAGCCTCTTGGACTATCGTTTTCGAAACCTTGATCGAGCCCGCGCCAATGCCAAGCTGATGGGGCGGCTGGGCGCGCAGTTTCCGTGGGAGAGCTCGCCCTCATGGGGCGAGGAAGCCGCGCCCTTGCCCGGAACCGCCGCCTGGCACGAGGATCACGTATCGCTGGACGTGAGCCGAGCCTTCGCGCTCCATGCCGATGTGACGGGGCAGGCGGAGTTTCGTCGGGACAGGGCCTGGCCAGTGCTATCGGGTGTCGCCGAGTGGATCGTTTCGCGTGTCCACCGCACGGACGACGGCTATGCGATCCGCGCCTCCATGGGCATCGCCGAGCGCGCGTTGCCGGTGGACAACGCCGCCTTCACAAACATGGCCGCGGTCGTGGTGCTGAACGATACGATCCGCTGCGCCGAGCGTACGGGACGCCAGATCGACCCCGAATGGCGCGCGATCGCCGCCGGAATGACTCTTCCTCGGCGCGGGGAGGTGGTGCTCTCCCACGACGGCTATCGCAAGACCGAGGAAAAGGGCGCGACCCCGGACCCGTTGATGGGACTGTGGCCGTTCGGCTTTCCGCTGCCGGAAGCGCAAGAACAAGCGACGTTGGCATTCTATCTCGATCAGGCCGATCGCTATCTGGGCAGTCCCATGCTCTCGGCGCTCTACGGCGCCTGGGCGGCGCGAACGGGAGATCGAGCCCTGGCGCTGAAAATGCTCGAGGAAGGCTACGCCAAGTTCGAGAGCGGACGTTTTGGCCAGATCCTGGAGTACCGTCCAGACAAGTTCCCCGACCAACCGCGCGCCGGGCCATTTTTCGCCAATATGGGCGGGTTCCTATCCGGGCTGCTGCTGGGTTTTCCACGCCTTGAACCCGGTGACGAGGCGCCGGAAACCTGGCCGTGCGCGCCTGTCGTCCTGCCGACGGGGTGGGAGGCGATCGAGGTCGATCGACTGTGGGTTCGCGGCAAGCCCATGAAGCTTGTAGCTCGGCATGGCCAGGTGGCCGAATTGCAGGACGTCAGTAGCTCGACAGGATAAGCGGCGCCTCGTCGGCGATCTCGCGGGCGAGAAAGCCTAGCTTGCCGATCCGCGACGCCAGACGTGCGCCAGCCTCGCCATGCAGGTAGACGCCCCAGGCCGCGGCTTCAAAGGGAGAGGCCCCGCGCGCCAGCAAGCCGGCGATCAATCCGCCCAGCACGTCGCCCGAGCCGGAGACGCCCAGGCCGGGACCGCCGCCGGCATAGCGGCCGATCTGGCCGTCGGGTGAGGCGACAAAGGTGGCGGCGCCCTTCATGACCACGATCGCCTCGAATCTTTGGGCGGCCTGACGACCGGCCGCTAACGGATCGGCGTCGACCGCGCGTTTCTCGAAATCCAGCAGCCGCGCCATCTCGCCGGCGTTCGGGGTGAGCACGCGGCCGGGCCGGCCCGGCGCCGACGGCACGGCCATAAGGGCGCCGGCGTCGACCACGACGGGATCCTCGGTTTCGAGCGCGAGGAGGGCCGCAGCCAGCCCCGCACGATCGTCCATCATGCCGGGGCCGATCAATAGGGCGTCGCAACGCTCGGCATGCTGCATGACCAGATCGGCCGCAGCGCTGGACTCAGCGTCAGGAAGGGCGAGGATGCGCGCTTCCGGAAGGGCGACGCTGAGCGGAGCCACGGCGGCGCCCGCGACCGCCACCTGCAATTTTCCGGCGCCGGCGCGCAAGGCCGCCACGCCCGCCAGCATGGCCGCGCCGGCCAGTTCCGCCTCACCGCCGACGACGAGCACCTGACCCCGCGCATGCTTGCCTTCATCGCCCCGCTCGGGGAGCGGGCGCTCGCGCATCCAGCCGGCGTCGAGCGTTTCGATGTCGCTCATCGCGCCGCCACGTTTGCGTCAGGCTCTGCCGTCACGGGCGCGGCTTCCTGTTCCAGCGGCGCGGTGAAGTTGTAGCGCGTCAGGACGAGTTCTCCGTCCGGGCCGCTGTTCGGGTCGAAGCGGTATTCCGTGACGCCGCAGTTGGCGATGTCGGCCTGCCGGTCGATCGCCAGGATTTCTTCCTCGCTCAGGCCTTCGAGCAGGTATCGCATGCAGAGCACGACGACTTGGTGGGCGACGATCAGCACCCGGTCGCCGCCGTGGTGCAGGCTCAGCGTATCAAGCAGGCTGCGCAGGCGCAGGATGACATCACACCAGCTCTCGCCGCCCGGCGGCCGGTGATGAAACTTCCCCAGCAGGCGACGAAACTCGGCCTGTTCAGGGAACTGCTGCTCTATGCCGTGGCGGGTCAGGCGATCGAGGACGCCGAACTCCTTCTCGCGCAGCCGTTCGTCTATGCAGAACTTGCGGGTCGGAGACGCGAGCCCGCCGGCGTCGCGGATCGACGCACTGGTCTGCACCGCGCGTAGATAGGGCGAAGACATGACGGTGCAGGGGCGCTGGTCCGCTGGCAGTTTGCCGAACCATCGGCCTAGCGCCCGCGCCTGTTCTTTTCCGAGCCCGCTCAGGGACACGTCCATGTCGCGGTCAGCGATGTCGATCCGCGCCAGTCCCGCCGCATCGGCCGCGTCGCGCGCGACGTTGCCGGCGCTCTGGCCGTGGCGGACGATCCAAAGACGAGTGGGCCAACGCTGTTCCATGTCTTGAGGAACTCACGAGGCGAGGCCTGGTTCGCATACTTGCGCGCTGTCCTGCAACCGATCTTAGGCAACGTCGAGCTCTACCCACACCGGCGCGTGGTCGCTGGGCTTCTCGCGAGCCCGCACATGCCGGTCGACCCCGGCGGCCTTAAGGCGCCTGGCAAGGCGCGGATCGAGCATCAGGTGGTCGATCCGCAGTCCCGAGTCCCGGTCGAAGCGGCGGCGCAGATAGTCCCAGAACGTATAGATCCGCTCATGCGGATGCAGGGTGCGCAAGGCGTCGGTCCAGCCCTGGTCGACCATGTAGCGATAGGCTGTCCGCACCTCGGGTCGAAACAGGGCGTCGTCCCGCCAACGGTCGGGAACATAGACGTCCAGATCAGTGGGGATGATGTTGTAGTCGCCGGCCAGGATCACCGGCCGGCCTTCCTCGAGCAACGCTTCAGCGTGCAGCAGAAACCGCGCCAGCCATTTGAGCTTGTAGTCAAACTTGGGTCCCGGCGCCGGATTGCCGTTAGGAGCGTAAAGGCAGCCGACGACAAGGTCGCCGATTTCGGCCTCAATATAGCGACTGTGGGTGTCCTCGGGATCGCCGGCCAGGCCCCGGCGGCGCTCGACCGGATCGGTTCCTCGCGCCAGGATCGCCACGCCGTTCCAGGCGCTTTGGCCGTGCCAGATGGCGCCGTAGCCGGCCTCGCGGATCGCCTTGGTCGGAAACCGGTTCTGCGGCGCCTTCAGTTCCTGCAGGCAGGCCACGTCGGGCTTGTCTTCCTCCAGCCACCTTAGAAGCGAGGCGAGCCGGCCGTTGACGCCGTTGACGTTGAAGGTGGCGATCCGCATCGGAGGCTAAATTCCGAAGGCAGCCTTGAGCTTGCTGCCTGCATAGGCCTCGGCGTCCTTGGCGTCGGCCACGACCGGGCCCATGCCGAAGAACTCGTGGGTGACGCCGGCATATTCCTTGAGGTCGGTCTGGACGCCGGCCGCCTTCAGCTTGTCGGCCAAGTTGACGCCGTCGTCGTGCAGCGGGTCGATCTCGGCCAGGATGATGGTGGTCGGCGGCAGGCCTTCCAGCGTGGCCGCGACCAGGTTCAGACGCGGGTCCAGGGCGTCGCCCGGCTTGGCCAGGATATTGGTGAAGAACCAGGCCAACATCGGTGTGTTCAGCGGCTTGGCGGTCGCCTTGGCCACCTTCGAACCCGTGGCCATGTTGCTGTCGGCGACTGGGTAGACGGCGATGATCGCTTTCGGAGCCTGAAGCTTCATATCTCGCGCGGCGATGGCGACGTTCACCGCCATGTTGCCGCCGGCGCTTTCGCCGGCCACGGCGATGCGAGTCGGGTCGCCGCCGATGGTCTTTGCGTTCGCCAGCAGCCACCTATAGGCGGCGACAGCGTCGTCGTGGGCGGCCGGGAACTTGGCCTCCGGCGCGTGGCGATACTCGATCGAGACGACGATCGCGCCGCTTTCCTTGGCCAGAGCGCGAGCGCCGCCGTCATAGGTGTCGAGGTCGGCGATCACCCAGCCGCCGCCATGGATGTACAGCACCACCGGCGTGTTCGCCCCCGCGCCGACAGGCGTGTAGACGCGAGCCTTTTGCGAGCCGGCGCCGGCCGTGTAGGCGATGTCCTTGGTCGTCACCGTCGTGTCGGCGGCGATACCCTTTTCCTTCATCAGCGCCATGACCGCCGCGGCCGGGGTCGGCTGGGCGCGGGCTTCGGTCGGCGTCAGGGTTTCGATCGGTTTGCCGCCCAGCGAGGCCAGCTTGTCCAGCACCGCCTGCATGTCGGCGTCGGCCTTGCCGGCGTCGGTGGTCTGGCTGGCGGCGGCGGGGCTGTCGCCCGTCGTCTTGTTCTCTTCGTTTTTCCTGGAGCAGCCGGCCGCCGTGAGGGCCAGGGCAGAGACGGCGCCCACGAGGGCGACGGTCAGCGTACGTTGGGTCATTGGGCCTCTTCCTGAACTCCCCGAGGCCTGAGCAACGGTGGGTCTGCAAGGTCGGTTCCGGCGGCGTTTCCAGCGCAGATTCAGAGTGTTGAATGTGAATTTGACGGAACGAACCCGCGGACTTCGCGCTTGCGGGCGGAAAAGGCCCAATGCCCGCGGGTTGGCGGGCGATGGGCATTACGGCTGTCGAGAGCCGTAATGAGACGTGGGCTGCGGGGCCGGCGACATTGCACGATGGGTTCGTTGGTCGCCGGCTTGCATGGCCATGGCGAACGTCGGCTTTCTGGATATGAGCGAAGGTCAGCTTCTGGCGCGCTTCGGTCTCTCTAGGGCGGCGCCGTCATCATTTCCCCAATCTTCGCGGCCAGGGCGTCAAGCGCGAAGGGCTTGCTGATCATCTGCATGTTGGAGCCGAGGAAGCCGGCTCGGATCGCGGCGTTCTCGGCGTATCCGGTGATGAACAGAATCGCGAGATCGGGACGGGCGTCGCGCGCTACCTCCGCCAACTGGCGTCCGTTCATGCCGGGCAGGCCGACGTCGGAGATCATCAGGTGGATCGGCGTCTGGGATTTCAGCACACTGATCGCGGCCTGGGGCTCGGCGACTTCGATGGCTCGGTAGCCCAACTCCTCCAGGACCTCGCGGACCAGCAGGCGTACGGCGCTCTCGTCCTCGACCAGCAGAACGGTGCGTCCAGCGCCATCGGCCGCTGCGGGCGGCCTGGCCTGAGGCGCCGGCGCGGCCTCTTCCTCGGCGAGCGGCAGGAATATCTTCACGGATGCGCCCTGGCCCGGTTGGCTGTGGATGCGTATGTGGCCGCCGCTCTGCTTGGCGAAGCCGTAGACCATGGAGAGGCCAAGGCCGGTCCCCTGGCCGATAGGCTTGGTGGTGAAGAAAGGATCGAACACCTTCTCCAGGACGTCGGCCGCCATGCCGACGCCGGTGTCGGACACGGCGATCACCACGTACCGGCCGGCCCGCGTGTCGGGCCGTGTCTCGACGTAGCGGGTGTCGAGGTCGACGGTGGACGTCTCGATGGTCAGGCGTCCGCCGTCCGGCATGGCGTCACGCGCGTTGATCGCCAGGTTGAGGATGGCGCTTTCCAGCTGGTTGGCGTCGGCGACGGCCGGGGCGTCCGCGGTCAGCTGGAAGTCGACGGCGATCTGTTCGGAGACCGTCCGCTGGATCAGGTCTTCCAGGGACAGCACCAGCGCATTGACGTCGAGCGCGCGCGGATCGAGCGACTGGCGGCGCGAGAACGCCAGCAGGCGATGGGTGAGGCCCGCCGCCCTGTGCGCCGAGGTCAGGGCCGTCTCCAGATAGCGATCGGTGTCCTGGTCGCGACCGGCCGCGCGCCGACGCTTGATCATGTCCAGGGCCCCGATCACACCGGTCAGCATGTTGTTGAAGTCGTGGGCGATGCCGCCCGTGAGCTGACCAACGGCCTCCATCTTCTGGCTCTGGCGCAGCGCCGCCTCGACGCCTGCGCGACGCTCCATCTCGGTTTCCAAGTCCGCGGTGCGGTCCCGAACGCGCTGTTCCAGCGCCTGGGCGGTGAGACGCAGCATCTCCTCGCCTTGCACGTGATCCGTGACGTCGGCGACGAAGACGTGGAAGCCGTCGACCTCGCCGCTGGCGTTCCGGCGCGGCAGGTAGCGGATATCCGCATCGCGGCGGCCTCCGTCCGCATGGGGCCAGGCCAGCGAGAACTGTGCAGGCTCGCCGGCCAGGGCCTGCTCCATCGCCGGGCGTCGGGCGGCGAGGCCCCCGGCGCCGACGATCTCGCCGACGTGGCGACCGACGACCTCGGCCGGATCACGATAGAACCAGTCCGCATAAGCCTTGTTGGCGAAACGATAGACCAGGTCCTTGTCAATGAAGCCGATCAGCACCGGCAGGGCGTCGGCGATCAGCCGGACCTCGGCCTCGCTGGCGGCGAGCGCCGAGCGGCTGGTGTTCAGTTCAGCGAGGCGGTCGCGGAGGTCGAACTGGCGGGCCCGAGCTCGAAGCGCCGTGTCGACCGCGCTCAGGAGCGACACCGAGCTCAAGGGGCGTTCCAGGACGATCAGGTTGGTCGTCAGGTCGCCGAGCGCCTGGCGGGCCAGCTCGCCGCCACCGGGATAGCGGGCGTTGCGGGCGATGAGCAGGATGAACGGCGTATCCGACCATTCGGCCTGCTGTTCGAGCGCTTGGCGGAGCGGGCCAAGGTCGCCGCGCAGCGCTTCATCGGTGACCAGGACGACGCCTGTATTCTCGTTCAAATGCTCGGCGATCGCTTGCGGGTTGGAGCACGCGCGCCAATGCAGGCTTCGCCCGTCCAGCAAACGGCCAATGTTCTCCGCGTCGCTGCCGTAGGGGGCGGCGACGAGAACACAGCTACCTTCTGGGATCCGTCTATTCGGCAAGGCCGCGGTCTTCCATCAGGGGACCGCTCTTGCCGACATACTCCGGCGTGCCTGTCATGACGCCCTTGAACTGGGTAAGCGGCTGGCCGACTCGGACACCGCCACCGTCGATGCGAAGCTCGCGGATGGTGTCCTCGTGCGGCCCGCCCCGGTTCTTCAGGACGGAGATCGCCTTGCGGATCCGGCCGTCGGCTTCGAAAAACCGAATGAGCACCAGGGCGTCGCAAACATAGGACACGTTCAGCGAGGTCGACATCCCGCCGACGAGGCCCGACTGCGGGTTGATCAGCAGCGTCACGACGCCCTGCTGGTTCAGGTAGGACAGCATCTCGTGCATCTGCAGGATCAGCTGCTTTTCCTCCGGCATGGCCGCCAGGTAGCCGTTGAGGCTATCGATCGCGACCATGCGCACGCCGCGCGCCTCGACTTCTCGGCGGAGGATCGAGGCGAATTCGCCAGGCGACATCTGGGCAGGGTCTATTTGCTGGACGTTCAGCAGTCCCTGATCGATGAACGGCTGGAGATCCAGGTTCATGGCCTTGGCGCGAACCATCAGGGTGCCGACCCGCTCGTCGAACTCGAAGAACGTCGCCTTCTCGCCGCGCGCGCAGGCCGCATGGATGTACTGCAGGGCGATGGTCGACTTGCCCGAGCCGGCGGGGCCGGTGAGCAAGGTGCAGGTCCCTCGCAGCGGGCCACCTGAGAAGAGGGCGTCAAGTTCTGGTACGCCGCTTGGCGTCGGTTCGCCGACGAACGGGCTGTGATGCTCGGCGGCGATCAGGCGGGGGAAGACTTGCAGGCCCCCGCGCCGGATTTCCATGTCGTGGTATCCGGCGGTGAAGTCGACGCCGCGCAGCTTCTGGACCTGCAGGCGTCGCCGCGCCGCGCCGAACTCCAGGGTCAGGCGCTCCAGGGTGACGACGCCGTGGCAAAGGCTGTGGAGGTGGCTGTCGCGGCCGCCTTCGTTGGTCGTCAAGTCGTCGACCAAGAGGACCGTGCATTCTCGGGTGGCGAAGTACTGCTTCAGCGCCAGGACCTGGCGACGATAGCGAAGGGGATCCTGGGCCAGCAAGCGCATTTCCGAGAGGCTGTCGAACACCACGCGGGTCGGCGATACGCGTTCGACTTCGTCCTGGATCAGCTTGATCGTGCCGCCCAGTTCGATCTCCCAGGGATGAAGGACCGATTGTTTCCGGTCATCGCCCAGGACCTCCTCGGCCGAGGACAGTTCGAAGAGGTCGATCTTGTCGAGATCCCAGCCATGCGAAGCGGCGACACCGCGCAGCTCTTCGGCGGTCTCCGATAGGGTGATGTAGAGGACGCGCTCGCCCGCGGCGACGCCATGGCGCAGAAACTGAAGGCCCAGGGTGGTCTTGCCGGAACCCGGCTCGCCCTCGACCAGGTAGAGGCGGTTGGCGGGCAGGCCGCCGTTCAGAATGAGGTCCAGGCCCTCGTTACCCGTCGAGATGCGGGAAGTCCCGTCTGTCATTGATTCATACCCTCCCGAGCGGCCTCACGGCCATGCTTGAACGGGTTTGGACCGATTGCGTTGCGGCGTCTGTTTAGAAGCCGACAGCTCGGCCGCCGCCTACGCCTCCAGGTTCGAGCCGCATCTCGGCAGCCGCTGTTTGGTGCTTCGACGTGGGCCCATTGTCGTCGGACCTCACATGACGTCAGGAACCAGCAATTGCCGCAGATGACCATATCGGACGTCGCGTTCCGGGCGGAGCGCCAATGGCAGCAAGTGGCGCGACCTTGCCTCTTGGCGCCGGGGAGGTCCCCGGCGCCCTGGCCTGACAGCTCGCCGGCTATCTGCCGCTTGGCTGGCTGACGTATGGCCCGAAGACGGCCTTGACGCGCATGTCCTCGTCAGTGTCGTCCAGGACGAAGACGCGGAAGCTGGAGCCGCCTTCCGCCACCCGGATCACCACGTGACCCTGGGTGCTCTTGGCCGTCTTTTCGATGTCGTAGGTCGTCTTGGCCGTCGCCGGTGAGACGTTGGTGACGAAGATGTCCCTGTCGCCCGGCCACACCTTTTTCGACGTCATGCGCTTCCAGGTGTTCACCGCCGGATGGCCATCCGCGCGCGCGCCGATCACGATCACCCGAGGGCGTAGCGCCGCCAGGAACGGGATGCTGTTGGCGTCCCAGCTCCCATGGTGGTTGGCCTTCATCGCCTCGACGGGGCCAGCGGCCTGGCCCACCAGGGGCTCTACGTTGCCCCACGGCGGCGGCGCGGAAGAGGTCTCCTCGTCGATGGAGGAGATGTCGCCGCCGGTATAGTAGTCGAATGCGCCGTAGCTGACGCGGAACGCGATGCTGAACTTGTTCTCATCGAGTTGCTGGTTCGCGGGCCAGGCGCTCACGGGTGGAAATAGGCTGCGGGTCTCGTCGCCCGCGCCGGTCCACAGCACACCGTTGGCGTACAGGTTGCGGATCTGGAACCGCGGGTAGGCTGCGGGCTCGTGCTTCAGGACGAGCTGATCGTTGCGCCCGGGCTTGAACTGCTCGACCTGCAGGCCCTGGTGCTGGATTTGCCAAGCGAGGAAGGCGCGGTAGTTGTCCATGGTCGGGTTATGGATCGGCTCGGGGTAGCTGTAGTCCGGCCATCCGCGGTCGATCAGCTTGGCGATCGGCAGATGTTCGGCGACCTCGGTGACGCCGCTCAAGCGATAGGCGCCGTTCGACGCTGGCGGTGAATCCTTGACGATCCCGCCCATGTGGTCGCCGTGGAAGTGGGAGATCAGCGCGTAGTCGATCTTGTCCGCGCCTTGTGGAAGCACGCGTCGCACGTAGCGCGCCACCCACTCGCCGGGCGGGCGCGACGCATCGGGACGGGTCGGCAGTGAGAAGGGCGGCTGTTCCTTGGTCTTGCCGCTCATGTCGACCAACAGGCTGGTGCCGTCCGGCAGGATCATCAACTGGGCTTCGCCGCGTCCCGTGTTGATGTGGTGGATGTCAAACTCGCCCTTTTGCCAGGCGGGCAGGGGCTTGCCGATTTCGGTTACGGACGGTTGCGCGTTGGCGCTGGACGCCAACGCTAATAGCGCGAGCGCGGGCAGGAATGCCTTCATGGGTGTGCTCCTGGTCATGGCTTGCTGCCGGGCGCGCCGTCGAGGCGCGCCCGGTGGATGCGGGATCAGAACCGTGCGCGGATCCCGAGGGTGGCCTTCTGGCCGCTGTAGATGTCGATCTGGCTGTGATGGCCCTTGG
>NZ_JAGIBH010000021.1 GCF_017744445.1 Caulobacter sp. | reverse complement strand
GTCTTGTCGCTGACAACAGGCGACGAAGGCTTTCGAGGTCGCAGTGCTGGGCCTCGCGCACGACCAGAACCAGCGCAAAGCCGTCCAGGACAAAGCGCGCATATTCCCCGCAGACGGCGACCGCTTGGGCCTGATCGCTCTGCAGAAGCGCCTTGGGACTGTGCTGGCCAACGCCAAGTAAACGGGCCGCGTAGTCCAGCGCGACCTTGTAGGCGCTCTCGAACGAGGGCAGCTCGCTGACGAGGTCGCCTGCGGACTTTTCGGCGGCCGTCTTCCATCGCCGCTGCTTGAGGAATTCCGAGAGGCTTGGCCAGGTCGCCTTGTCGTCGGCGGCCAGGTCCGAAAGCGCCTCGGCGCACTTTTGCAGGAAAAAGCCGTCGTAGAGCCGCGTGCCGCCGGCCGTGGCGCGGATGGACGGATCGACCAAGCAGAACCGACGTTCGGGCGCGTCCATCTCGCCGCGCACCCGATCGATCAGGCTTGATTTGCCAAACCCCGAGGGCGCGCGGACGACGACCAGGGCCGGCTCTTGAGACTGCGGATCCAGGACGCCCTTGAAGTAGGCCAGCTCTGCGCCGCGATTGATAAACTCCAGCGGACCGCTACGCATAATCCCGAATTATCCAGCCATTTCCTCACCGCACCCTACACGCATGGCTGCAAAAAGGTGAAGCTTCAACGCATGCATGCACCTACGCGTCCGTGGTGCATTTCTTGCGCTGCCGTCCCCGTTTTGAGGGAGCTGAGCATGATTGTTACAAAGGAAATGACGGACGCCTATCTGGATCGCTTGAGCGCCCGTCGCGATCCCTCCCCCCATACGCTGCGCGCATACCGGGCCGACTTGGCCGACTATCTCGCCTTCCTCGACGATCGATCCCTCAAAGCAACCTCCGAGTCGCTTTTAAGCTACGTGCGAGAGCTCTCGCGGGGGCGCGCGCTTGCCATTCGAACCGTGCGTCGGCGGGTCGCTTGCCTGAGAGGCTTCTATAAGGACCTCGTACGGATCGGCGCGCTCGAACAGACGCCCTTCCAGGCGCTGGAGATCAACATACCGCGGGCAAAATCGCTGCCGCGCTGCCTAGCTCGCGAGGAGGCGGCCCTGCTGGCGCGAGCAGCGTGGCTGAGATGCGCTGCGGATGCGCCGGACAAGGACTTCGCCATCGCGGTCCTGCTCCTGCTTTCCGTAGGCCTTCGGGTTGGCGAGCTCGTAGCCCTGGCGCCTTCCGATCTCGACGCCGCCGGCAGCTTGAGGGTCAAGGGCAAAGGCCGTCGTGAACGGCGCGTTCCCATCGTCGACCCCCGGCTTCGAACCCTCGTGACCGCGCTCGCGTCTCCAGAGAGGGCGGTGCTATTCAACGCTCAAAGTGGCGGCTGGAGCACGCAGGCTTTCCGTCAACGCCTACGGCTCTTCGCTGTCGAGGCCCAGGTCTCTCGCAAGGTCACGCCGCATATGCTTAGGCACACGGCCGCCACGCTCTTGCTGGAAGACGGCGTGGATCTCCTCTTCCTACAACGCCTGCTGGGCCACGAAAACATCTCGACAACCGCCATCTATGCGCACGTCGGTGACGCCAGCCTCAAGCATGCGCTCGAAAAGGCCAGTCTGCTATCGCGCCTAGCGGCTTAGCGTAAAGTGCTTGTCCAACTCCTGCCCCGCGCCGGTTGCGGACGTTGGATCTGCTACACGATCTCGGCACTCAGCTCCGGATCGCATGAGGTATAAGATTTTAGGGCGCAGCCGGGGCGCGAGGAGTCTGCCCCTTCGCGCGTGCGTTCAGGCGCTAATGCCGCCATCAACAAGGATGCCCGAACCGGTAACGTAGGCGGCGCCAGGCCCGGCAAGGAAGGCGACCGCTTCGGCCACTTCCCTTGCCTGACCATAGCGGGCGATCGACAGGCTTGGCAGGATGGACGGCGCCAGAGCGCCATCGGCGGGGTTCATGTCGGTGTCGATCGGACCCGGGCGGACCAAATTGACGGTGATCTCACGCGGTCCCAGTTCACGCGCAAGACCCCGCGTGAAGCTTTCCAGCGCGGACTTTGTGGCCGCGTAGACGGCTATGCCGGCGAACGGAACAGACAGGCCCGCATTGCTGCCGATACTGATGATGCGGCCGCCGTTTGGGATGTGCTTCAGCGCGGCCTGGGTAATCAGGAAGACGCCGCGCACATTGACGTCCAATTGCAGATCGATCTGCTCGAGCGGCTGCTCGGAAAAGTCACCCGCCAAGAGGACGCCGGCATTGTTGACCAGGATGTCGAGGCCACCGAGGTCGGTGACGGTCTGCTCCACAGCCGCCTTGGCGGCGTCAGCACTCGCGGCGTCGGCCTGGATGGCGACCGCCTGGCGGCCCAGGGCGCGAAGGTCGGCGACCAGCGCCTCGGCTTTTCCCGCGGACTTCTCGTAGGTGATGGCGACGTCGGCGCCGTCCTCGGCCAGCTTCAGCGCTATGGCCGCGCCTATGCCGCGGGCCGCACCGGTGACGAGCGCGCGTTTGC
Organism: Caulobacter sp.; assembly: GCF_017744445.1. Lineage (GTDB taxonomy): Bacteria > Pseudomonadota > Alphaproteobacteria > Caulobacterales > Caulobacteraceae > Caulobacter. The sequence continues at coordinate 42,659 of NZ_JAGIBH010000021.1, read as the reverse complement.
CCGCGAGACGAAGAGAGGCGAGGTTCATATCGGTGTTCCTGCGTGAAACTGTTCGGCGCTGCTTTGGAAAGAGCGGGTTACCGGCCACGGACGTGGAGACGGATCGCGCCGACCGGGCCAAGGCTTGAGCGGTCTGAACAAGCCTGGTCGAGTCATGGCGGGCTGCCCGTCGTGGGACCGGCAGGGTCGCTAGACAGCCATCCCGCGATCAGAAGACAACCGGCGATCGCCAGGGCCGCGATGCCATAGGCATGACCGAAGGATCGGGCGTCGGTCGCCGATCCAAGCACCGAGAAGAACAATCCGCCGATCAACGCGGCCGCCAGCGCCGCGCTGATCTGGAACGTCGAATTGACCAGGCCGGCCGCCAGCCCCGCCTGTCTCTTGTCGATACCCCGGACGACGGTCTGGACGAGGTTCGGGAGCGCGATGCCCTGTCCCACGCCGATGAAGAACAACGCGACGAACAGAAATCGAGGAGCGCCGAAAGAAATCAGCACCGCCGTGGCCGCCAGCCCCCCAGCCTGCACGCCCATTCCGGCGGCCGCCGCGTATCGCCCGAACAGCTTAAGCACCCGCCCGCTGACAAAGGGGCCAAGAAAGAAGCCCGCCGCCGCCGGAAGAATCGCCAACCCGGCGGCGAAGGGCGTCCGCCCTAGTCCCCCTTGTTGGTAGATCGAAAAGACCAGCCAGAACGCCGCGACGACATAAAAGAACAGGGCGGCCAGCAGTCCTCGCATCAGTCCGGGAGCCTGAAACAGGCTTGGCGCCACGATCGGGTCGCCGCCGCCCATCTCCAGCTTTCGCTCAAATCGCCAGAACGCCAGCAACAGCGGGACGGCGGCGGCCAGCATGGCCAGCGCCCACCACGGCCAGCCCTGCTCGCGCCCTTCGATCAGCGGCGCGATGAGCGCGAAAAGGCCAAGCGCCAGCAGGACGGCGCCGCCGACGTCCAGCTTGCTGGGGCGATCCGATCGCGTGTCCTTCACCAGCAAGAGCGCCGCGGGCGCGGCGATCGCGATCACGGGCAGGTTGACCAGGAATATGCTTCGCCAGCCGAGCCCGAAGATATCGAGCGCGATCAGGGTTCCGCCCAGAAACAGCCCCGCCATCGACGCCAGCCCGAAGGTCATCGCGTAAAGGCTCAGGGCCTTCGATTTTTCGTCTTCCGGAAAGATCGCATTGATCGAGGCCAGGGCCTGGGGCGCCATGATGGCGGCCGACACGCCCTGAAGGATCCGGCCCATGACCAGGGCCGGGGCGGCCGAAGCCCATCCGCACAAGGCCGATGAGGCCGCAAAGCCGGCCATGCCGATCAGGAAGATGTTCCGGCGCCCGTAGAGATCGCCCAGACGCCCGCCGGTGACCAGCATCACCGCATAGGCCGTGGCATAGCCCGAGATGACCAGCTGCATCACGGCCGCGGAAGCCCGCAGGTCCGCCCGGATCGACGGCAACGCCACATTGACGATGAAGAAATCCAGCGGCGGCAGGAACGCTCCGGCCAGCAAAACCACCAGGGCGGTCCATCGGCGGGGGTCGCGACGGGCTTGCGTGTTCAGGGCGTGGTTCAAGGTCGTCTCCTGCCGGGGGCCGGCGCAGCTCAACAGTTTCGCGCACAATTCGGAACCGTATGGTTCCAAATTAGAGTCAGCCCAACGGTTCGAGGGCCAGTTTGATCATCGCTCGCATGTCATCGCGATCGGCGCCCGCCTTGCCCAACACCCGCATTCCCTGAATCTGGCATACGAGGAACCTGGCCAGGGTTGGCGCATCGCGGCGGGGGTCGATCTCGCCGGCGGCCTGGGCCCGTATGATCGCCTTGGCGTAGAGGTCTTGGAGCCGCTGGAACAGGCTAGCGACCCGGCCCGAGACCTCCTCGTCTCCCGGCAGCATTTCCGTCGCCGTCAGGACGACGAAACAGCCCCGCAAGCCCTCTGCGCCAAAGGATTGGTCCGCATTCCGCAGAAGAGCGTTGCGAATGGCCGATAGCGGAGATCCCTGAGCGCCCAGGACCTCGCCGACCTCGCGCAGAGCGTCCTCGATGTAGGCGTCGAGGGCGCGCACGAAGACGCCCTTCTTGTCCCCGAAAGCCTTGTAGAAACTGCCCCTGGAAAGCCCCATCCCATCGAGCAGGTCCGGCAGCGAGGCGTCGTGGTACCCACGATCCCAGAAGACCTCCTTGGCCTTGCGGACCGCCTCTTCGAGTTCGAACTCGCGGGGGCGTCCTGGAGATGGCGATGACGACGTGCTGCTGACCATAGACGGTATATGGAACCGATCGGTCTATAAATCAACCATGGCGTTCCAACGCGGCTAGAGGTTTGCCGATGGCGAAGCGCCCGTCACCAGGGCGCGCTTGCCAACCAGATACTTCATATGAATCCAAAGCCCTTTTATGAAGTGATCGATACATAAGCAGCCAGGAAGGCGCCGGGCGGGTTTAAGGGGCTGATCTAACGATCGATGCAAAATTCAGAACAAGGTCCGAAAACCGACGCCAACGCCCCCTCGCGCGGACGCGGTCGGCCGCGCGCCTTCGACCGCGACGCGGCGCTGGCTCACGTCAGAAGCGTCGCCTGGGCGCATTGGCTACCGATGTGGCGGTCGATCAAACGACGATCGGCGGCGTCGTCACCGGTGGCTTGTCGACATATGTTCTCCGCCAGGCGATTGGCTCGATCGTAGTGCCGCTCGGGTCGAGGCTTGAGCCAGAGGCGCGCGGAATGGAGGCTTGCGCCAAGCTTCGCGGCGGTTGAGAGCCCCGCTTTGATGGCTGAACAAGCGGCCCGTTCGGTGGGCCGAGACGGTTCCCGCGCCGGAAGGTCGCTCAGCACGTCGTGGAGCCAGAGTAGATTCTCAGCGACAGGCGTTTCAATCGGCGCAGCCGTCTGTTGCTGGGGAAGCGCAAACTGCTGGGTCTCGACGCAGCTAAGCCGGGAAGGATAGCGGTCCCGCCGAAACTGCATCTGCGCCCAAAGATTGTCGAGTCCGACTTTACGCCCTAGGGTATATCGATCATGCTCTTCGCTATCGCCCGCAATAGCTCACGCCCTGACGGGCGAAACCGAGTGCTCCGCCTCGCGCTCAAGGTCGTGACTGTTTCCCTTCTGGTGGTTGGGCTCGCCACATTCCCGAGCGCGCCCCGCGCGCAATTCACGGCCAGAAATCTCACTGCCCAAGACCTGGGAATCCGCGACGTGTCCGAGCAGGAGCTGGAGGCGCTCAGAGCCTATCCGATAGCCAGCAACGCACTGAGGGCGGAGTTAGCCGCCGCGCTTAGCGCGCCCGACGGCGAGGAGCGCGCCCGAGAGATTGCTCGAATTAACCAAGAAATCCTAAAACTCGACGAAACCATGAGGTCCGTCGCGATCCGGCTTGTGCGCGGCGGCTTTTGGCTGCGCACGAAGAACCGAGATATTGCGCTGGACGCCGCCATATTTGGCGTCATTCAACACATATTCGATCCAGAACTCGTTCTGACATCGCTGGCGCAAATGCCGCCACTCGTGGAGCGCCGCCTTATTCCCGGGGATTTTTACGCCCTAATGTTCGATCGCCAAGCGATGCAGGAGGGGCGCCCGCAGCGCTTCGGCTCTCAATTTGATTGCCGCGACGGCCGGCTCGTCCTCTACAGCCTCGAAGACCCCGCTGGCGTCGACGCCCGCAGAGCTCAGCTGGGGATGACGCAAACGAGTGTCCAGTACGCCGAGCCGTTCTTGGGGAAGCGTTGCAAATAGAGCTTGACGTCACGTAGAGCGTCATGCCGCCAACCGGCCGATTGCATGCACACAGAGAGCGTTGGTCTGAAGCGCGTCCAGAACCCTCAAGCTCTCTGCCGGATTTCTTCCAACGAAATCATTAACAGAAATAGGCCTAACAACATTGGCCGGATCGACAATGAACGTTCCACGGAGTGACGCCCCCTCCTCCCCGTCGAAGATACCGAATGCGCGCGCTAGATCAGCACCAAGGTCGGCGAACTGCCAAAGAGGCAAGCGCGACAATTACGCCCCGTCGCGATTACCGCAGTGCAGCCAGCAGGGCTTCATGGCGGCGCAGATAAGCACCATGAGAAGAAGACCGCCCGCGACCAGATCGAAGCGGCCCAACAGAAAGCGGTAAAGCCTGGCCGAACGCGAAAACGGCGTCACCCCTGAGCCGTCCGTTGACGGCCTAAAATCGACACGCAGCCCAGTTCGATGGATTTCTCGCCTTGCGCCTGGCGCGCGAGGCGTCGCTGCGCGGCTCTTCAAAACGCCGGGCAGATTTGGAATTGCCGTTGCCGCAACAGTTGATAGATTGTTTCTCGTAAAGGTTGAGCCGAGTCCGGTTCTTTAGGAGCCTGGTGAAAGGACACCGCCGCGTGAGAACGGCTTTGTTTGGAGTACCGTCTCTAAACTGAGCAGGGCCGGTTTGCAGTTCGCAACCGGAGTAATCGCGTGCCCCGTTTTCTGCTCACGCCCCGTCAGCGTGAATGCCTGAAACTGGCCCAACAGGGTAAGACCGCCGTCCAGATCGCCGACCTCCTCGGCATTTCCGAACATACGGTCAACAGCTACTTTTCCGACGCCTATCGTCGTCTCAACGCCCGAAACCGGACCCACGCGGTCGCCGAGGCGGTGCGCTTGGGCGAGATCTGACCGTCACGTCAGGCGCTTAGCTCCCATCAGGCCCAGCAGCGCCAGCAGGCCCAGTTTGAAGGTTCCGGCGAAGAGGTCGATCGCGATGCGATAGCGCGGCCATGCCCCGTCGCCGACGCCGACGCCGACCAGGGTCAAGATCAGGACGGCCGCGCCGCTGGCGCCGTCAGGGCCATCACGCCGCTAAGGCAAAGCCGAAAGGCGCTGGCGCGGGGAGATGGGCGGCGCTTGGCGGGCATGGGGCGCAATCCTAAGGCTTGGCGGCCAGAGCGAGCGCCTGGCGCGCCCACGGCTGGAAGATTTGTCGTCGGCAAGCCATGCGATCACGCCGGCCGCGGCGCCAGCGGCCGGCGTTGTGGCGCTCGGTCGGCACAACGTCGCCGCGCTCGGCCACGACATTATTTTTCCGGTCGAGGGCCAGAAGCTCGTCAGAACCTGGACGGCGCGCGCCGTATCCTCGTTCTGCGGAGCCTGCCCTGTGTCCGACACCCCCGATCCCCGCGTCCATCCGATCGATCAGCATGTCGGCCGCCGTGTCCGCCTTCGGCGAAAGCTGCTGGGCCTGTCGCAGGACGCCATCGCCAAGGACCTGAAGATCACCTTCCAGCAGGTCCAGAAATACGAGCGCGGCGCCAATCGCATCAGCGCCTCCAAGCTCTACGAGATCGCCCAGGCGCTCGATGTCTCGGTGACCTTCTTCTTCGAGGGGCTAGCGGCGCAAGGCGCGCCGCCTTGCCCGGCTCGCCGCGCGCGCAGCGCCGCCCTCTCGCGGTTTCTGGGCGAGGATGACGCCAGCGCTTGGATCGAGGTGCTGGCCGCCATCCAAGGTCTGGCCCTAAGGCGCAAGGCCCTAGCGTTCCTGCGCACGGTGGCCGACCTGGAGACCGAGACCGAGACCGAGACCGAGACCGAGACCGAGACCGAAACCGAGACCGAGACCGACGGCCTAGCGCCCAGGCCGGCGCTCCGGAAGGCGGCCGCGACACCGTCCTGACCGACGGGGCGGGGCACGGGGCGGGGCGCGGGGCGTGTTACGCTCAAGTCCCGTGGGTTTTCACCCATGAAATCCTCTAAATTGCGGCGCAATGTAGGGCTGTGCACGGTGGGTCTCGCCAACCGCGAGGAACCGGTCATGCCCACGCCCGCCACCGCGACGCCGCCCGCTGGCGCGTGTCTGCGTCCCATACGCCTGATGCTGCTGGCTGGACTGCTGGTCCTGGCCGCCGACCCCGCCTGGGCCTCGGGCGGCGGCGCCGCCATGCCCTGGGAAGACAAGCTGACGGCGATCGCCGACTCCGTGACCGGACCGGTGGCGCGGGCGATCGGGGTGATCGCGATCGCGCTCTTTGGCATCGCCGTGGCGGTGTCGGAGGGGGGATCGATGGTCCGGCGCGGCTGCAGCGTGCTGTTTGGCCTGGCCATCGCCTTTACCGCCTCGAGCTTCTTCCTGCCCTGGCTTGGCTTCACGAGCGGCGCGGTGTTCTGACGATGGGCCAGGTCGACGGTTTCGAGATCGCCTTCCACACCGCCCTGGCCGAGCCGGTGACGCTGGGCGGGGCGCCGCGCGAGATCGCCGTGCTGATCGGGACGCTCACCGCCATGCTGGCGCTGGGTCTGCAAGTGCCGTTGATCGGTCTGCCGCTGGGCCTGGGCCTATGGACCGGGGCCTATGTCCTGGCCCGGCGCGACCCCTATGTCTTCGACGTGCTGCGCCGACACATCCGCCAGCCCGCCACGCTCGACGGCTGAAGGGACCGGTCATGCTCTATCTGGGCGAATACCGTCGCCGGTCCCAACGCCTCTTCGACCATCTGCCGTGGGCGATGCTGATCGCGCCGGGCGTGGTGCTGAACAAGGACGGCGCCTTCCAGCAGACCCTGGCGTTCCGAGGACCGGACCTGGCCAGCGCCACCGATATCGGCCTGGTCGCCGCCCGCGCCCAGCTCAACAACGCTCTGCGCCGGCTCGGCTCGCGCTGGTGCCTCCACGTCGAGGCCGTCCGTCGCCCGTCGCGGGCCTATCCGCCGGCCCGCTTTCCCGACCCGGTCAGCCATCTGATCGATGAGGAGCGTCGTCTCGACTTCGAGGCCGAGGGTGTTCATTTCGAAAGCCGTTTCTATCTCACCCTCACCTATCTCCCGCCGCAGAGCGCGGTGGGCAAGGCCCGCAGCCTGCTGGTCGAGAACCTGCCCGGCGGCCAGGGCGACCAGGCGCTCTACAGGGCCGCCTTCGAGGAGTTCAAGGCCACGGTCGCGGGACTGGGCGACATCCTGGCGGCGGTGCTGCCAAGGGTGGGCCCCCTCGACGACGCCGAAACCCTGACCTATCTGCACGCCTGCATCTCCACCAAGGCCCATCCGGTCGCGCCGCCGCCGACGCCGGCCTATCTCGACGCCTTGCTGACCGACGATGACCTTCAGGGCGGGCTCTATCCGCGCCTGGGCGGTCACTATCTGCGCACCCTGTCGATCCGCGCCTTCCCGGCCGCCTCCTCGCCGGGGATCCTCGACCAGCTCAACGCCCTGGGACTGTCCTACCGCTGGGTCAGCCGCTACCTGCCCCTCGATCGCGAGGACGCCCGCCGGGCCGTGACCACCCTGCGCAAGCGCTGGTTCTCCAAGCGCAAGGGCGTGCTGGCCGTGCTCAAGGAGGCGATCACCAAGGAACCGTCGGTGCTGGAGGATCCCGACGCCGTCCACAAGGCCCAGGACGCCGACGCGGCCCTGGCCCTGCTAGGCGAGGACGCCGCGGCCATGGGCTATTTCACCCCGACGGTGACGTTGATGGACCCCGATCCCGACGTCCTGGCCGGGCAGGTGCGCCAGGTCGAGGCGGCGATCAACCGGGCCGGCTTCGTGGCCAAGGTCGAAGACCTCAACGCCGTCGAGGCCTGGCTGGGCAGTCTCCCGGGGCAGGCCTATGCGGACGTGCGCCGCCCGCTCGTCAGCACGCTTAATCTTTGCGACATGCTGCCGCTCTCGGCGATCTGGCCTGGGCCCGATCGCAACGCCCACCTGACGGCCGAGTGCGCCAAGGGCGGGGCGGCCGGCGTCCAGCCGCCGCTGATGCACGCCCTGACCGGGGCCACCACCCCGTTCCGCCTCGACCTGCATCAGGGCGATGTCGGCCACACCTTCCTGGCCGGCCCGACCGGCGCGGGCAAATCGGTGTGCCTGCTGACCCTGGCGCTGCAATGGCTGCGCTACCCGCGGGCGCAGGTGCGCATCTTCGACAAGGGCGCGAGCGCGCGCGCCGCCACGCTGCTGGTCGGCGGGGCGTTCCACGACCTTTCCGGCGGCCGGGCCCTGGCCTTCCAGCCGTTGGCCGACATCGACGACGCCGATGAGCGGGCCTGGGCGCAGGGCTGGGTCGAGGACCTGCTGATCTCGGGGGGCGTGACCCTGGATCCCCCCGTGCGCGAGGCGGTCTGGACCGCCCTGCAAAGCCTGTCGGCCGCGCCGCGAAGCCAGCGCACCCTCACCCTCTTGGCCGCGACCCTGCAGGATCGCGCGCTGAAGGCGGCCTTGGCGCCCTTCACGCTGGCCGGCCCGCATGGCCGGCTGCTCGACGCGTCGGGCGCCGACTTGGCCAGGGCCGACTGGCAGGCCTTCGAGATGGGCGAACTGATGGCCAGCCGCACGGCCGCGGGTCCCGTGCTCACCTACCTCTTCCATCTCCTGGCGCGCGACTTCGACGGTCGGCCGACCTTGCTGGTGCTCGACGAGGCCTGGCTGCTGCTGGAATCGACCGCCTTCGCCGGCAAGATCCGCGAATGGCTGCTGACCCTGCGCAAAAAGAACGTCGCGGTGCTGTTTACCACCCCCAGCCTGAAGACGGTCTTGGACTCGCCGATCGCCGGCGCGGTTCTCGAGGCCTGCCCGACCCGGATCTTCCTGCCCAATCCGGACGCGCGCTCGCCGGAGCTGGCGCGCGCCTATGGCGCCTTTGGTCTCAACAGCCAGCAGGTGGCGATCATCGCCGGGGCCCAGGCCAAGCGCGAATACTACTATCAAAGCGCGGCGGGCAATCGCCTGTTCGAGCTGGGCCTGGGGCCGGTGGCGCTGGCGGCGGTGGCCTCGGCTTCGCCCGGCGACCAGGCGATGATCGACGGGCTCTTGGCGCAGCACGGGGCGGAGGGCTTTGCCGCGGCCTTCTACCGGGCCAAGGGATTGCCCGAGGTCGCCGATTTCCTGGCGGAGACGCGCGATGCGGCCTGACCCTGGCCGCAACGCCGCCGCGCGCGCCTCGTCCTGGCTGGCCAGCCGGCGGCGGCGACGTCTGGCCCTGGTGTTCGCGCTGTTTCCAGGCGCGGCCCTGGCCATCGCCGGCGCGCAAATCCTGGTCAGTCCGCCGATCCTCCTGGCCGGACTGGTCTGGCTCGCGGTTGGCCTGGGCGTCGCGCGGATGGTCGCGAGACGGCTGCCGCCGCTTGCGCCGCCCCCTTCGCACGACCCGCTTGTTCCCAAGGAGCCTGTCTCATGACTTTGTCGCGCCGCGCGGCCCTGGCCGCCACGCCGATGGTCTTGCTCGGCCTGGCCACGCCGGCCTGGACCCAGGTCACGGTCTATGATCCGGCCGCCGTGACCCAGATGCTCAAGCAGGTCAGCCAAGGCCTGCAGCAGATCCAGACGCTTCAGGCGCAGCTGGCCAATTCCGAGCGCATGCTCCAGAGCCTGGGCGTCGACGTCACCGGCCCATTGCGCGACATCGCCAGCCAGGCCACGGGCCTGATGCGGCAATCCCAGGGTCTGGGCTACAACGCCGCCGACCTGTCACGGGATTTCGCCGCCCTCTATCCCGCCGATCTGGCGGGCCTTTCGCCCGCGGCCCTGGCCGACAAGCTCGCGGCCTGGAACCAGGCCAGCCGCCAGACCCTGCAGGAGGCGATGCAGGTCCAAAGCCAGATCGTCCAGGCGCAGGGCCAGACGGCCGGGGCGGTGAGCGGCGCGGTCAGCGCCTCCCAGGCCGCCCAGGGGCAGACCGCCGCTGTCCAGGCCACCAACCAGCTGCTGGCCGCGCTCTCGGTCCAACTGACCCAGCTGCAGACCCTGCTGATCAGCCAGGCGCGGCAGGTCCAGACCTTTGAGGCGGAAAAGCGCGCGCTCGCGGTCAAGGCCGAGGCCGATCGTCAAAGGATGTCGGTCGTGACCCGCACGTCTCGTCCCATGCCGAGAGACGGTTTCCAATGACGCGCCGGGCAGTTCTGACAGGCATTTTGCTAGCGGTTACGGGCTGCTCGCCCAAGCTGGATCCCAGGCCTGAGCGAAGTCGGTGCACCGAAGCCGAGTGGCGTGCCCGTCAGGCCCAAACGCGCGCTTGCGCGGCCGAGATGCAAGCGTTGCTCGACAAAGCGGCTGCGGATCGCGAGCGTCTTTCGGTGGTCACTAAGACGCCGCGACCGGCACCGCGCGACCGTTTCTGAGGCCGCCATGTCGACCGCCTCGCCCGCCGCCATCGATGAGCTGCTCAACCGCTACACCGCCCAGGTCGGCACCGGCTTTGGCTTGGTGCAGGGCGATGTGCAGGCGGTGTTCGGGACCTTGATGGTCATCAGCCTGGGCCTGTCGGCCCTGCTCTGGGCGCTCGACGAGCATCAGAACGTGCCGGCCGCCCTGATCCGCAAGATCCTGCTGTTTGGCTTCTTTGCCTGGCTGATCAGTGGCTGGCACGCCCTGACCCTCACCGTCGTCAACGGCTTTGCGGCCCTGGGTCTGAAGGCTGGCGGCGGCAACCTGGGCGTCGCCGACCTGATGGCGCCCTCGCGGGTGGTGCAGGATGGGCTCGGGGTCGCCTTTGATCTGCTGAAGTACATCGGCCGGGTCGCCAGTGAGGGCATGGGCACCGGCTTCTTCAGCCATATCGATGCGATCCTGGTCACCGGCCTGGCGGCCATCGGCATCATCCTGGCCTATCTGGTGCTGGGCATCGAGATCGCCGTCACCATCGTCGAGTTCTACATCGTCACCCTGATCGGCTTCGTCACCGTACCGTTCGGGATCCTCACCCAGACCGCCTTCATGTCCGAACGGGCGATCGGCTACGTCGTCTCGGTCGGGGCCAAGATCATGGCCCTGGCCCTGGTGGTCTCGATCGGCGAGCAGATCTTCGCCAGCTACACCGTCTCGCCCGAGCCGGCCTGGGAGGAGTCGTGCGGCCTGCTGCTGGCGGCGTTGATGATCGTAATGCTGGCGCTGAAGATCCCGGCCCTCGCCGCCGCGCAGATCACGGGCGGTCCTCAGCTCAGCGCCGGTTCGGCCGCGGCCGGCGCCATCGGCCTGGCCGCGACCGTCGGCGGTCTGGCCCTGGCGGGCCGTTGGGCGCTGGGCGCGGGCGCGGCCGGCTCGGCCGCCTCATCCTCGGCCGCGGCGCGGTTGCCAAGCGGCCGGGGCGGGTCGACGGGCGGCCAGGGCGGCGCGTCGGGCGGTGGCGGTCCGTCTGGTGGCAGTCCGTCTGGAAGTGGTGCGTCCGGCGACGCCGCGGCATCGGCGGCCAAACGCGGCGCGGGATCGGCGGCCGTCGTGCGCCAGGCGCGCAGCACCTACCAGGCGCCGCCCCCGCCGCCAGCGAGCCCCGCGCCGTCTCCCGGCCCGCCCGCAAGCGAAGCGCCCACCAACCCGCCGGCTCAGCCGGACGTCTGGGCCGTCGATCCGCCCGTCAATCCCAACTGATGATCGAGATCCCGATGCCGAACGCCTTCTCGCGACCCGAGGACCGCTACGGCGCCTCGACCCCGACCGAGACGCCCTATCACCGCGCCGCTCAGGTCCACGACGATCGGGACGGCGCCAAGCTGGCCCAGGCCCGCAACTGGCGACTGATGGCGTTTTTGTGCCTGGCCCTGGCCAGCCTCAGCACCGGCGCCTTCATCTATGTCCAGCTTACGCATCCGATCGCGACCTATGTCGTGCCGCTCGATCGCTACAATCGGCCCGGCCGCATCGAACTGGCCGATCGGGCCTACCGGCCCGACCAGGCGATCATGGCCGCGTTCACGGCCGATTTTGTCCAGGCTGTTCGCGCCAAGAGCACCGATCCGGTGGTGCTGCGCGGGGCCTGGGAGCGGGGCCTGGCCATGACCGGCAAGGCCGCGCGCGTCCAGCTCGTGCAGTACGGCCAGGATCATGATCCGGCCGCGCGCTTGGGCCAGGAAGCCATCGCCGTCGAGATCGTGTCGGTCCTGCAGGCCTCCCCGACCACCTTCCAGGTCCAATGGCGCGAGACGACCTATCTGCAAGGCGTGGCCGCGCCGGCGCAGCGCTGGACAGGGCTCTTTACCCTGACGCCGCGCAAACCCTCCAACGAGGCCCAGCTGCTGGCCAATCCGCGCGGCCTGGAGATCACCAGCTTTCAATGGAGCCGCGAACTATGAAGACGCGATCGCTTGCGCCGATCCTGCTGGCCGCCGGGCTCGCGACCGCGCTGTTGCAGGCCACGCCGAGCTTGGCGGCCTCGCCGCCCGACCCCGTCGCCGCCAAGACCGCCCCGCCGCCCGCGCGCCCTTTGGCCTTGCCCCTGCGCTTCGCCGCTCGTCCCTCATCGCCGCCCGCGCCGAGCGCGATGTCGGCCCCGGCGCAATCGCCCCGGCCCAAGATCGCGCGCTACGCGCGGTCGCGCGCGAGCACTCCGCTGGCCCAGCTCAGCCGCGCCAACCGCGAGGCGCGTGATGGGCCCGCCAGCGGCGCGTTCGTCAACTCCACGCTCTACCACCCCTACGAGCCGGGCCGGATCTACGATCTCCACACCCGGCCGCTGTTTCTGACCACCATAACCCTTCGGCCCGGCGAGAAGCTGATCTCCAAGGCGGCTGGGGATACCGTCCGGTGGGTGCTGGGCGAGACCGAGGCCGGCGCGGGCGAAGCGCTGCAAGTCATCATCCTGGTCAAGCCAACGCGCCCGAACCTGCGCACCAACATCGTGCTGACGACCGACCAGCGCACCTATCTGATCGACGCCGTCTCCAGCGCGGCAGGGCCCTATACCAGCGTGCTGGCCTGGACCTATCCCCAGGAGGAGGCCCGCGCTCGGACGGCGGCCGCCGCCTCGGCCGCCAGCCCGCAGGCCCAGGTCCTCACGCCCGCGGTCCCGGTCGAGCGGCTGGATTTCGGTTACGCGGTGCGCACCACCAAGGGCCGGCCGCCGCCCTGGCAGCCGGTCCGGGTGTTCAACGACGGGGCCAAGACCTATGTCGAGTTTCCGCCGGACCTGGCGGTGCGCGAGGCGCCGCCGCTCTTCCTCCTCGACGACGATGATCAGGTGCAACTGGTCATCCCGCGCCTGGCGGGCCGCTATCTCGTCGTCGATCGCCTGATCGAGCGGGCCGAACTGCGGCTGGGCGACAAGAAGCCCGTCGTGGTGCGCATCACCCGGCGGGGCGCGCGCTCATGAGCGAGGCGGCGACCGACACAAGACCCGCCAAGCCGCCGCCCGAGCCGGTGCTGATGACCCCGCCGCGCCGCATCACCCGCTATCGGCCGGTGGTGGTCGGGGCGATCGCCGGCGGGGTCATCCTGCTGATCGGCGCGGCCTTCATCATCGGCTTTGATGACCGGGCCCGCGAAAAGCCCGAAGCGGTCGCAACGTCCGAGCCCGGCGAGCCGCCCGTCGCCCTGGAGACGCGCCTGCCAGCCCGCTACGACGATCCGGGGGCCGCGCCCGGCACCGCGGAACTGCCGCCGCCCGAGGGGGGCGGCGGCTCGCGCCCCTCGCCCGCGCCGCCACCGTCGTCGTCCTCGCCCGCGCCGGGACCTTCGGCCGAGGTCCAGGCGGCGCGCCAAGAAGGCCTGGCCGCGCGAGGATCGGGTCCGTTCTTTGGCGGGGCGGGCGCTGCGCCAACGCCTTCGCCGCCGGCGGCGAGCGCCGGTCCCGCAGGCTGGGGCCCCGCCGCGCCCAGCGCCGCGCCGGCCTTGTCGGCCCAGGAGCGGTTCATCGCGGCGGCGGGCGCGCGTGGGCCCACGACGGCGATCCTGCCACGCCCTCCGCTGTCGCCTTGGGAGATCAAGGCCGGGGCCTTGATCTCGGCGGCCCTGATCACCGGCATCAATTCCGATCTCCCCGGTCCCGTCATCGCCCAGGTCACCGCGCCGGTGTTCGACCATCGCACCGGGTCGCGGGTGCTGATCCCGCAAGGCGCGCGCCTGATCGGGCGTTACGACAGCCAGGTGGGCTACGGCCAGCAGCGGGTGCTGGTGGTCTGGACGCAGATGGTCTTCCCGTCAGGCCGCAGCGTGGATCTCGGCGCCATGGTCGGTCTCGACGCGGCCGGGATGAGCGGCCTGACCGGCAAGGTCGACAACCATCTGCCGCGCTTGGCCCGCGCCATTGGTCTGTCGACCCTGATCTCGATCGGCGGCGCGGCGGCGCAAAACAGCGCCGGACGCCGCGACGATCGCGTAGTGCTGCAGGACGCGGCCGGCGGGGTGGCCAGCGCCGCCAGCCAGACGGGCCAGCGCCTTGTCGAACGCGATCTGCAACGCGCGCCCACCCTGGTGATCGCGCCGGGGCAGCTTGTCCGGGTGCTGATCGATCGGGACCTGATCCTGCCGCCCGAAGACCCGCCATCGCGTTGAATTGGAAAAGCAACCTCGAGCCGGGCGATTCCCATCTAGATCAAGGGGCTATATTCGCCCGAGGCGGGTGTTTCCACCGCCGCCTTTATTAGTTGGCGGGCTGGAATCGCGATCTTATCGCCGACGCCATGAAATCCGCCCATCAGCTTGAATACCAGGCCGAATACCAAAAGCGCCTCCGCGCCGACGCTCGCGCGGCCGGCAAGGCGCAGCTGAACGGCATGGTTGGCAAGCGCTTCATCGAGATGCTCGATGAAATCAAGGCCGAACGCGGTTTCACCAATCGGATGGACGCCCTCGAGCATGCGCTCGAGACCTATTTCGACGGGGGCAAATCGGAAAGGAAACCTGCCGTGAGCGCATAGAAAAACCCGGCACGCTGGAACGCGCCGGGTTCTCCAGGTCATTCGCTAGAACGGGATTGGCGTCCCGCCCGAGCTCTCAAGTCCTGCTCTTTCTAACCGAATCACCGACATCGCTGCAATCCAAAAACGCGCGTTCGCGCGACGGGAACCTGTGTGCCTGCGGCCTCCCTGGAAGGAGGAGCAGAAATGCAGACCGTCTCGAACGGTGTAGGCGACGTGCGCCGTCAAGCGGACGCCCAATGGGCGGCCGCGAAGTTGGCCGACGCCTACCAAGGCCTGCCGGAGGGTGTCTCCAAGGCCATGCTGCTCGATCGTTTCGAGCGCGCCGCGCCCCGGCTGGGGCTTGGCGATGGTCTCGTGCGCCTGATCCGCGCCCTGGTGCGCGTGACGTTCGAGCAGGACTGGACGGGCCGCACGCGTCCGATCGCCTGGCCGTCCAACGACGCGCTGTGCGAGGAGCTGCAGCGCTCGCGAACAGTGGTCCAGGGCCTGATCCGCGCGGCCATCGCCGCGGGCCTTGTCCACATGCGCGACAGCGGCAACGGCAAGCGCTGGGGCTATCGCGACGAGCGGGGCCACATTCTCGAAGGCTTTGGTTTTGACCTGGCCCCGCTGGCGGTGCGCTGGGACGAGTTCGCGGATCTGGCCGCCGCGCGTGGCCTGGAACAGGCCACGCGCCGGGCCCTGATGCGCAAGCTGGGGGAGATCCGCCGCGAGATCCGCACGGTCTGCGCCGACGCCGTCCATCGGCGGTTCGAGGGCTTCGACTGGCAGGGCGCGGTCGACCAGGCGCAGGGCCGGCTGCCGCGCACCCCCAGCCTCGGCGAGCTTGAGGCGCTGCATCAGCATTTTTCGGCGCTGATGGCGGCGGTGGATGCGGCCTGGGTCAAGGCCAGGGAAAAGGATCAATCAGAGCCCAGGGGCGCTGAAAGCCGAGCCCATAAAGAACCTACAAGCCAGCCTGGATCTGAAGGATCAACGTATTCATCTCTTCGAAAAGAGGTAGTCGAACCGGCCGCGCGATCCTTCCGACGACCGGCGCAAGCGGACCTGGCCCAGGTGGAGGCGGCGATCAGCGAGGAGACGATCCCGCTATCGCTGGTGCTCGAGGCCGTGCCTGAACTGGGCGACTTCCTGGAGGACCCGGCCGGCGCCGGCTGGGAGGATCTGGTCGAGGCCGTCGGCCGCGCCGCGCCGCTGATGGGCGTCAATCTGTCGGCCGTGCGCGAGGCGCGCGAGACCATGGGTCGAAACCGGGCGGCGATCGCCCTGGCCACGGTGCTCGCCCGCTGGAAGGATCACGAGATCCGCTCGTCGGCGGGGGGCTATCTGCGCGCCATGTGCGAGCGCGAAAAGTTCGGAGCGCTCAAGCTGCTGCCCAGCCTCTACGGCCTGAAGGATCGCGCCCTGTCGACAAAATCGCGGCCTGGACGCGGGGCGCGGGCAGAATGACGGCCGACAGGATTTCGTGCGCGACAGCGGCGATTTTCACAGGCCCGATCTTGCCGCTAGCCGTCGAACCCCAGCACGGGGGGCGGCGGCTCCAAGGCTTACGCCGGAAATCGCATAAATCGACTTTATGCTTGAAACAGCATAAATTGATTTTATGTCGAAAATCGCATATCTCTCCCATATGCGATTTTGCGCATGACCTTGGGAGCTGTGGTGTGTCCTGGATCGCCCGTTCGCCAGATCAGCTCGGCGCCATCATCCGAAACCTGCGGGAGCGCCGCGGGCTCAGCCAGACAGACCTGGCCGAGCTGGCCGGCGCTCGTCAGGAGATGGTGTCGATTATCGAGCGTGGCCATGACGGAGCCAAGATCGCGGTTATCCTTGACCTGCTGCGGGCCTTGGACACGGACCTGACCGTCGCCCCGCGGTCGGGTTCGAACGGCGACATCTTGGATGTCTTCTGATGGGCCGGCGACGCGCCCATGCCCCGCTGCAGGTGCTGATCAACAACCGGCTGGTCGGTCGCCTGGAAAAGGAGGCCAACGGCGCGATCGGCTTTCGCTACGATGAAACCTGGCTCGACTGGGCGCCGGCCTTTCCCGTTTCGCTTTCGTTGCCTTTGAGGCCAACACCCTACCGTGGCGCACCGGTGGCGGCCGTGTTCGATAATCTGCTGCCCGATAATCCTGACGTGCGACGGATCATTGCCGAACGGACCGGCGCGGCCAGCCTCGACGCCTACGGCTTGCTCGAGCAGATCGGTCGCGACTGCGTTGGCGCGCTCCAGTTTCTTCCTGAAGGGATGGTGCTCGACGCGGCCGCGCCGGCCACTGGAACATCGATCAGCGACGCCGAAATCGAGTCCATCCTGGCGAACCTGGCCCGAGCGCCCCTGGGCCTGGATCAGGAACAGGCGTTTCGGATCTCGGTCGCGGGCGCGCAGGAAAAGATAGCCCTGCTCTTTCAGGACGGGCAATGGAAGCGGCCGACCGGCACGACCGCCACCACCCACATCCTCAAACCGCAGCTGGGTCAGATCCCAACGGCCTTCGGGACGATCGACCTCTCCAATAGCGTCGAGAATGAACACTATTGCCTGAAACTGATCGAAGCCTTCGGCCTCCCCGTGGCCCAGACGCAGATCGTCCGGTTTGGAGACCGCACCGTGCTGGTGGTTGAGCGGTTTGACCGCGCCTGGCGCGGCGTCCAACTGCTGCGACTGCCGCAAGAGGACTTTTGCCAGGTTCTATCGATTGCTCCGTCCCAGAAATATCAGAACCAGCACGGCCCGAGCGCCGTAGACATCCTTCGTCGCCTAAAGGCCTCGGAGACCCCGCTGGAGGATCAGGCCGCGTTCTTCAAAAGCCAGGTTCTATTTTGGCTCATCGGCGCCACCGATGGGCACGCCAAGAATTTCAGCGTCTTTTTGAAGACCGGAGGGCGTTTCGCCATGACGCCGTTCTACGACATTCTCAGCGCCCAACCCGCCTTCGACGCCAAGGCCATTGCGCACCGGACCTACAAGCTGGCCATGTCGGCCGGGGACAACCGTCACTACAAGATCCTTGACGTCCACGGTCGCCATTTCGTGGAAACGGCCCGGGAAGCAGGCCTTCGGCCTCGACTGGTGCGGGCGGTCTTCGACGAGATCATCGCCCTGGCCGACAAAGCCGGCGAGCGGGCCCTGGCTCAAATGCCGGTCGGCTTCCACGAAGGGATTCACACAAGCCTGACGCGTGCGATCCAACAACGCTTGCCGCGTCTGGCCAGCGCACTTGCCGAGCTCTGAGCGGCCAGGTCGCCATGGGAATATTATCGGTCCCAAGCCGTGGATGAGATTGGCGCTGTCACGGCAGGGCAAGCTGTGCTGACGGCTGGCGTCGGGGGATTGGCCGGCTCGAGTGAAAGTCAGGGGCGATGAGGACGGGCCACCGGAGGTGGCCGAGGAGTCCTGACCATGTCCCTGCGCGCCATCGTCCGCCAACTGGGCGGCGACCTCTATGACGGCGGTCGCCGCGCCAACATCCCCGCCCCGGGTCACAGCCGCGCCGACCGGTCCGTCTCGCTGCTCGAGCGTGATGGCAAGATCATCGTCCACACTTTCGGCGACGGCGACTGGCGCCAGGTCCGCGACCACCTGCGCGGCCTTGGCCTGATCGGCGCAGGACGTCGCGCTTCGCCAGCCGCGCCCTCCACCGCGGCGGCCGATCTCGCCGCTCTTTCCATGCGCCGACGCGCCGCCGAGGCGCTCTGGGCGGCGGCGCGCCCGCTCGCCAACACCTTGTCGGCGCGCCATTGCCAAGGGCGCGGCATGGTTTGCGCCCTGCCGGGTCCCGACGCGCTTCGTCATCATCCCGCCGCGCCGATCTCGGTCTATCGGCCTGGCCGCGCCCGCCGCCCGGCCCTCCTGGCCGGCGTCCGCGACGCCGATGGGGCGCTGACCGCCGTCGAGGTCACCTATCTCACGCCCGGCGGCCGGCGGGCCTTTGACCTGGCCCTGTCGCGCAAGACCATCGGCGTCTTGCCCGCCGGCAGCGCCGTGCGGCTGGATCCCTTGGCGGCGGACCTGCTGGTCGCCGAAGGGGTGTTCACCGCCGCCGCCGCCGGGCGGCGCTTTTCGCGCCCGGCCTGGGCCTTGCTGTCGACCTCGAACCTGCGCCGCTGGCGGCCTCCGCCGGGCGTTCGCTCCCTTCTGATCGCCGCCGATCGCGGCCCTGATGGCGAGGCCTCCGCCGCCCGGCTGGCCCAGACCGCGACCGAAGGCGGGGTGGTCTCGACCATCGCCTTGCCGCCGCCGGGGTTTGGGGACTGGGACGAGGCGCTCAACGGCCGGCGCTGACAAGGAGGGGAAAGGAAGGGTCGGCGCGGGCGCGCCGGGTTCCAGGATGGGCCTGGTCCGGCGCTGGAGATCCGACATGAGCAAGTCCGCCACCGGCAAGGCCGCCGCCGCGCGCCCGACCGCGCCCAACTCCAGGCTCACCGACGGCCAAGCCGTTCAGGTCCGCTTGGGCGATTTGGGCCTGGCCCCGGAAAACCTTCGGTTCGACGAGCCGGCCGACGCCGACATTCCGCAGTTGGCCGACACCATGGCCGCCGCCGGCGTGCTGATCATGCCGATCGTCCGGCCGGGCCGGAACGGGGAGAAGGCGTTCATGGCGCTCGATGGGCGTCGTCGCCGTATGGCGCTGCTGCTGCGGCGCGATCGCGGCGAGATCGACGATGATCATCTCGTCACCTGCCAGGTGGCGGTGAGCAAGGCCGCCCAGACCGCCGCCCTCGTCCTGCCCAACACCGAGCGCGCCCCGGTCCACACCGCCGCGGTCATCCAGGCCATCGGCAAGTTCCGCAAGGCTCGGATGGACACGGCCGCCATCGCCAGGGCGCTGGGCTATGACGTCACCGAGATCCGCCGCTTGGAGGCCTTGGCCGGCGTCCACCCCAGGGTGCTGGACGCCTTCCGCAAAGGCCGCCTGACCCTTCAGCAGGTCAAGCTCCTGGCGCGGATCGAGGACAAGTCCCAGCAGGGCCAGTTGGCGCAGTCGGCCCTGGACGGCCTCCTGCAGGACTATCAGCTGCGGGCGCGGGTCGAGCGGGGGCGCGTCACGGTAGAGGATCCCCGTGTGGCCCTGGTCGGCATGGCGCGCTACGCCGCCGCCGGCGGCGGCTCGAGCAGCGACCTGTTTGGCGAGATGCCGGACGCGCTGCATGATCCTGATCTTCTCGAACGCCTGTGGCAGGCGCGCGCCGACGCCCTGGGCGAGAAGCTGCAGGCGCTGGATCTGCGGCTGTTCATCGGACCGGACGGCGGCCTGGCCGCGCCCGATGGCTTCGAGACCCTGCCCTATGTCTATCATGGCGACCTGTCGGAGCCGCAGAAGACGGCGCGGGCGGCTGCTCGCGCGGCGATCGACGAGGCTGTCGCGCGGCTGAAGGCGCTGGCGATCGACAGCGACGCGGCCCTCGACGCCATGGTCGCGGTCGTGACCGCGCGGCGCGACCTGGCGGCGGCCGGCCTGGCCCGCGGCGCCTTGGGAGCCTTGCTGCTGTCGCCCTGCGCCGACCTTGGCGTCGACACGCGCTTTTTCCAGAGCGAGGCGATCGAGCGTGAGGCGGCCGACGACGGGGACGCTGCGGACGCGGCGCCGATCGCCATCCGCTACGGGCCCGTCGAGCCACCGGACGTCGCCGAGGTTTGCGTCGTGGTCGAACGCGACGGGGCTGGTCACCGCCTGCACGAGACGCGCACCGACATCGCCACGCGGGGCCTGATCCGCGATCTCGCTGACAACCCCGGCGCGGCGCTGACCACGCTCGTGGCCCAACTCTTCAAGGCGCTGGCGCTGAACGGCCCAAGCGGGGCCAGCGAGTCGGCCCTGACGGTCGAAGCGGTCCGCTATCGTCGCGCGTCCGCCCCGCCAATGCCCGCGCTCGACGGCGAGGTCCTCGACCGCCTGGCCGCGCGGCGTGAGGCCTATCTCGCCTCGGGCCAGCGGCCGATCGCCTTCATCGACGGCCTGGCGCACGGTGAGAAGATGGCGCTGCTGGCCGAGCTGGTGGCGGTATCGCTCGATCTTCGCGAGCCGCGCAACAGCATGATCCGGCGCAGCGCCCGCGCCGAGGCGGTCGAGATCGCCGCCCTCTGCGACGCCGACCTCTCGGCCCACTGGTGCGCCGACGGCCCGTTCCTGGCCCTGCACTCCAAAAAGCAGCTGCTGGCCATGCTGGCGGCGATGAAGGTCGAGGATGAGCGCGCCGCCAGCCTGAAGAAGGATGACCTGGTGACCCTGGTCGCGGACGCCGCCGCCGAACGACGTTGGGCGCCGGCGGCGCTGTCCTGGACCGCGACAGAGGTCGATGCCGGTTCTGACGACGCCGACGCCGCGGCGATGGCCGACCAGGAAGCCAACCTTGGCGTGGACGTCCCCGCGGCGCCCGAGGACGGCGCGAGCGGCCCAGGGACAGCCGAGGTCGACGCAGCCGTCGGCGTTCCGGGTGAGGCCAAGACCGAGGACGGCGAAGGCGAAAGCCGGCCAATCGCGGCCTGACCGGCGCGAGCCTCCGCCATCCGGCGGGGGCTCGAACCCTGCTGCGCGCTCGCCGCGCCACAAGGACAAAGGGGAAGGACCAAGGCGGGCGAGCCCGCCGGGTCTGGGAGGAAGAGCCTCCCGCGGCAGGCGAGCAAGGCCCTGTTCCATGACCGCTGCCTCCACAACGCGCCTGTCCCTGTTCACCGAGGACACCGGCGACGCCGTCGCCAACCTGCTGGCCGCCGCCCGCGCCCTGGTTCCCCATCTCAACCGATCCCGACGCCTCGACCGGAAACTGCTTTCCTCGGTGATGACCCTGGCGTTTGGGGCCGATGACGCCGCCGGGGCGTGGTCCTGGCGTGACGCCTATGACGCCTGCGAGGCGGCGCTGGTGCTGCAGGTTCGCCGGCTGGCCGCGCAGGTGGCGCGGCTGGAGGATGCGCCCGCCGAGATCTGCGCGCTGCTGTCGGGCCTGGACGGGCTCTGTCCGACCCAGACCCGGCGTGACGACGAGCAGGTCGCCCTCGACCAGTTCTCGACGCCACCGCAGATCGCCGCGCTCTGCGCGCTCGCCGGCCAGGTGCGCGCGGGCGACAAGGTGCTCGAGCCGTCGGCCGGCACGGGACTCCTGGCTGTGCTGGCCGAGACCTGCGGCGCCAGCTTGACCCTCAACGAGCTTTCGCCCCAGCGCGCCGGGCTGCTGGATGGCCTATTCCCGAGCGCGCCGCGGTCGCGACACGATGCGATCGAGTTGAAGGACCGCCTTTCCGGCGCGGGCGGCTTCGATGTCGTGGTGTGCAATCCGCCGTTCGGGGCGCTGGAGGCTCATCTGCATGCGGCGCTCGACACCCTGGCCGACGGCGGCCGGCTGGTGGCGATCGTCCCGCTACGCCTGCTGGAGGCCGAGGCCAGATTGACCGGACTGGCCCGGCGCGGCGCGGTTGTCGGCCGCATCGCCCTGCCCGCCCGCGCCTTCGCCGGCCAGGGAACATCCGTGGAGACGGGCCTTCTGGTGGTTGATCGCGGGGCGTCCGCGCCGATCGCGCCCCTGTCGTCGAGCGATGACCTGGCGCAGGCGGCCGCTCAGGCCAGCGCCCTTCCGGCCCGGGCCAGCGCCAAGCCGCGGGTGTTTCGCACGCCCGTCCAACCGTCCGCCTACATCGGGCGCGAACGCGCCGCCGCCGGTCCAGGCCCGCGTCTGACGCTGTTCGCCGAGACCCGCGCCCTCGACTACTGCGTCATCGACTGGCGCGGCGAAGGCCATGACGTGGGTCTCTACCAGGCCTATCGCCTGGGCCGCATCGAGATCAGCGGCGCGGCGTCCCATCCCTCGCCGCTGGTCGAGTCCGGGCCGATGGCGTCGGTGGCGCCCCCTGTTCCGACCTATCGCCCCGTCCTGCCCACGCGCCTGCTCGATGGCGCGTGCCTGTCGGACGCCCAGCTGGAGACCCTGGTCTATGCCGGCGAGGCTCACGCCCAGACCTTGCCGGGCCTGTGGCGGATTGGGACGGCCGCTCATCAGGCCTTCGCCGTCGGCGCCGAGGCGCCGGACGCGGTGAGTTTCCGGCGCGGGTTCTTCCTGGGCGACGGCACCGGCTGCGGCAAGGGCCGCCAGATCGCCGGGATCATCGCCGACAACATGGCGCAGGGGCGCTTGCGCGCGGTCTGGCTCTCCAAGAACGACGCCCTGCTGGAGGACGCCCGGCGCGACTGGGGCGCGATCGGCGGCCAGGACCACGACATCGTTCCCCAAGGCGGTTGGAAGCAAGGCGAGGCCATCAGCCTCGAGCGCGGCGTCCTCTTTTCGACCTATGCGACCCTGCGCCAGCCGGCGCGCGGCGAGCGCCCCTCGCGTCTGGATCAAGTCGTCGCCTGGCTCGGCGCGGACTTCGATGGCGTGATCGTGTTCGATGAGGCGCACGCCATGGCCAACGCCGCCGGCGGCGGCAAAGGCGGACGCGGTCCCAAGAAAGCGTCGCTGCAAGGTCAGGCGGGCCTGGCCCTGCAGAACCGATTGCCCAATGCCCGCGTGCTCTATGTTTCGGCCACCGGGGCGACGACACCGGATAACCTGGCCTATGCTGGTCGGCTGGGCCTCTGGGGCGGGACCGAGGCGCCGTTCACCACCCGCGAAGCCTTCCTGGAAGCCGTCACGGCCGGCGGGGTGGCGGTCATGGAACTGATCGCGCGCGAGCTCAAGGCCTTGGGTCTCTATATCGCGCGGTCCCTGTCTTTCGACGGGGTCGAGTACGAGGCTCTGCCCCACGTGCTCACGCCCGACGACATCCTCATCTGGGATCGCTGGGCCGATGCCTACCAGATGATCCACACCAACCTGCGCCGAGCTCTGAAGGCGACCGGGGTGGTCGATGACGATGGCGCCACGCGCAGCGGCCAGGCGGCCTCGGCGGTGATGTCGGCCTTCGAAGGGGCCAAGCTTCGCTTCTTTGGTCACCTGCTCGCGGGCCTGAAGGCGCCCAGCCTGGTCGCGGCGATCCGCGCCGATCTCGCCGCCGGCCGCTCCAGCATCGTCCAGGTCGTCAGCACCAACGCGGCGGTGATGGAACGGCGCCTGGCGCAGATCCCGGCCGAAGAGTGGACCAATCTGGCCGTCGACCTGACGCCCAAGGATCAGGTCCTCGACTACGTGATGGCCGCTTTTCCGGTCCAGGCGATGAGCGCCTTCGAAAGCGACGACGGCTCGGTGACGCTTGTTCCGATGGTCCAGGACGGCCGTCCGATCTACAGCCAGGAGGCCCTGGCTCTGCGCGATCAGCTGATGACAGAGCTGGCCTGCCTGCCGGCCGCGCCGGGCGTGCTGGACGCCGTGCTCGACGCCTTCGGTCCCGATCTTGTCGCCGAGGTTACCGGCCGGGCCCGCCGCATCGTGCGCCGCCAGGACCGGCGGGTGGTCGAGCGGCGCGGGGCTTCGGCCGCCAGGGCCGAGACCGACGCCTTCATGTCCGGCAAAAAGCGCGTCCTGGTGTTCTCGGACGCCGGCGGTACAGGGCGCAGCTATCACGCCGACCTGGCGGCGGCCAACCAGCAGCGCCGCGTCCACTATCTGGTCGAGCCCGGCTGGCGGGCCGACGCGGCGATCCAGGGCCTGGGCCGCTCGCATCGCACCAACCAGGCCAGCGCGCCCCTCTTTCGGCCGGTCACGACCGACATCCATGGCGAAAAGCGCTTCCTGTCGACCATCGCCCGGCGCTTGGACAGCCTGGGCGCCTTGACGCGGGGCGAGCGGCGCACGGCCGGCGCCGGCCTCTTCCGGGCCGAGGACAATCTCGAAAGCCCGTTCGCCTATCGCGCCTTGCAGGCCTTCTATGTCGCTCTCCACCACGGCGAGGTGACGGCCATGGATCGGCCCGCGTTCGAGACCAAGACCGGCCTGAGCCTCGTCGACCGCGACGGCAATCTGCGCGCATGCGACGACTTGCCGCCGATGAACACCTTCCTGAACCGCCTGCTGGCCCTGCGCATCGCCGATCAGAACGCCCTCTTCGCGGCCTTCGACGCGATCCTGGCGGGCATCTTGGAACGGGCGGCCGCGTCGGGCGCGCTGGACCGTGGCGTCGAGGACATCGTCACCGACGAGTTGGAGGTGCTGGGCGAGGAGACCATCCGCACCGACGTCATGACGCGGGCCGAGACGCGGCTGGCGAGGTTTTCCCTACGCACCCGGCGCAATCTGCTTAGCCTCGAGGACGCGCTGTCGGGTCTGGACCCGGCGGCCTTGCTCTACTGCGTCAATCGCAAGTCCGGACGCGCGGCCCTGGCGGTGCAAGGCTTGACCACGACCGATGACGACGACCGTCTGACCCCGGCCGTGCGCCTGGTGCGCCCCGAAAAGCGCACCACCACGCCGCTCAAGGTATTCGAGGAATCGGCCTGGGAGAGCGTCGACGAGGCAACCTGGCGCGCGGCCTGGCGCGCCGAACTCGCCACGGCCGACCCTTTCATCACCCGCGAGATCGTCTTGGTGACGGGCCTGCTGCTGCCCGTGTGGTCGAGCCTTCCCAGCCGTCAGGCCAGCGTGCGCCGCATCAAGGCGCCAGACGGTCGGCGGTGGCTGGGTCGGGTGCTGGATCCGCTTCAGGTTCCTCCGCTGAAGCTGGCGCTTGGTCTTGGCGACGCCGCCCAGACCCTCGGCGAGCCGCGGTTCGTGCTGCGGTCTGTCCTGCAGGAGGGCGCAGCCTTGGCCCTGGCGGGCGGCCTGTGGCTACGGCGGGCTCGGGTGATGGACCGCTGGCGCCTGGAGGTGGTCGGCGCGGCCGCTCAGCGTCAGGTCTTCGTCAACCTCGGCTGCTTCGTCGAGATCATCGCCTACACCCCCCGCGTCTTCGTCCCCGTCGACAAGCCGGAGGTGCTGGGCGCGGTGCTGGGGCGCTGGCCTGTGCAGAGCCTGCTGCCGGCGGCGGCCTGAGAGGGCAAGGCAGGGCTGGGGAGGCGAGCGATCCGGACATCGGGTTCGGCGCCGTCAGACTGGAACATCGCCATGTCCGTCTCCCCTGCCCTGGCCTCTCTCCCCGCGACGTCGCCGATCGCGGACGGCGGGTGCGCTGTCGCCGACGCGCCCGTCGGACGCGGTCACGTCACCGGCGCCGCCACCCATCAGCGCCTCCTGGTTCTGGCCGCGCGTTCGGGGCCAGACACGCTGCGGGACGCCGAACTCCTGGCGCTTCATCTGGGGCCGAGTGATCGCCGAGCGGGGATGGGCCTTGCCGAGCGCCTGGTCGATCGGTTCGGCGGATTGGCCGGCGTCCTTGGGGCCAGCCCCGCTGAACTGCGCCGGCATGTCGAGCCTGACACGATCAGCGCCTTTAAGATGCTCCGCGAGGTCGCCGAACGTCTGGTCCTCGGCGGTCTGGCGCGGCGGGAGTCCCTGAGCTCGTTTAGCGCCGTGACGGCCTTCTTCCGCGTCCGGCTGCGCGGGCTGCCGCACGAGGAGGTGTGGGCGGCCTTTCTCGACAAGAAGAACCACTTGATCGTCGTCGAGCGGCTGGGACGAGGAACGGTCGACCATGCGCCGGTCTATGTCCGCGAGGTGATGGCCCGCGCCCTTGAGTGCGGCGCGTCGGCGATGGTGCTGGCCCACAATCATCCTTCGGGCGATCCGACCCCGTCCCGCGAGGACATCGCCATGACCAAATCCCTTGCCCAGGCGGGCAAGGTGCTGGGCGTAACGATCCACGACCATGTGGTGATCGGCGCCGAGGGCGTCGTCAGCTTCCGGGCGTCGGGCCTGCTTTGACGGGGGCGTGGTTTGGTTGGCGATCCGCTCGGCGCGGATCGCATCCGGCGCGTCATGACCTTCAGCCAGCACACCAACCTAATCCCCCAATTCTGACCCGTGAATTCCGGCGGGGTGCTCTTCGGCGCCGAACCGGTCATGCTCCCGACCCTTGGCGGATGCTTTGTGCGGTTCAGCCGCGCGGGCGATCGTGGGTCGGCGTGCTTCTCGGGGAAAGGCGCCCTGGGAGAACGCTGATGATCGACCGGCCTGGAACCGGCGAACGGGTCTACCTCGCGATCAAGACCTTCTTGTTGTCCGAAAGCGCGCTGCGCCCCGGCGAACGTGTGGACGTCCCGGACCTGACGCGGCGGTTTGGCGCCAGCGCCACGCCCGTGCGCGCGGCGCTGCATCGCCTGGTTGGCGAGCGGCTGCTGACCAGCCATCAGGGCGAGGGCTTCTCCCTCGCCCGCGTCACCGAGCCGGACCTCTCCGACCTCTACCAGTGGAACCTCGCCTTGCTGGTCAACGCCGCCCGGACGGTGACGGCCGAGCCGCCGATCCTGGAGGATCAGGGCAACGGCGACGCGCCGATCCGGGCTTTGGAGGATCTCTTCGCCCGGCTGGCCGCGCGCAGCGGCAATGTCGAGGTCGAATGGGCGCTGGCCGGCGCCAGCGATCGCCTGCACCGGGCGCGGTGCGTCGAGCTCGATCTGATCCCGGAATTCGAGGAAGAGACTCGCGAGCTTCGCAGCTTGGCAAGCGACGGCGCTCTGGCGAGCCTTCGCCAAGGGCTGGTCGCTTATCACCGCCGTCGCCTTCGCCTAGTGTCGGCGATCACCCGGCGATTGCACGGTCTCGATGATCGCGATCCGCGCCCTCGCCCGGCGGAATAATCGGAAAATTCTGGCGTTATTCCCTGGGGGTTCTCCACCTCTGGTCGCACCGTACAACCGTCACGGTGGCGTGACTTAGACAAGGAGACCGTCATGCAACGGATCGAAGACCACATCGAAGACGCCCTGGTCGACCTGGGCGCTGTCAGCGTCGAGACGAAGGGCGCTCAGCCCGACGTGTTCGAGCTGGGGATCGGCCAAGAGCCGACCGGCATCTCCGAAGACTGAGCGCGGGAGGGGCCGTGCGCTCGCCGCGGCCCCTTTCCTCATGACGCTGACCGTTCCCGATCACATCGGCTTCTGCACGATCCAGGACCGCATCGCGATCCTGGATGCGTCCCGAAACCGTTATTTCACCCTGCCATTGGCCCTGAATGCCGCTTTTCGTCGATTTGTCGGCGACGGTGACGGGCCCGCCTCGGCCGACGACCTCCAGCGGCTGCTCCGGCGCGGACTACTGGCCGACGGGGAGCGTACCCGCGTCCTGGACGTACCGACGCCGACGTCAAGCTATCTCGAAGATGGTCAGATTGGCGATACGACGCTGAGCCAAGTGCTGCGCGTTGGCCGGCGATTGTTTGCGGCGCGCCGCGCGGTTGAAAGACGTCCGTTCGCCGAGGTCGTGAAGCAGCTGGATCAGCGGCGCGCTCGACGCCCGGCGGGAACGGCCGGCGCGGCTACGTTGGACCTTTGTAAGGCGGTGTCGCAATTCCTTGCCGCGCGTCGGTTCGTGCCGATCGCGCCGGTCTGTCTCCACGACTCCCTGGCGCTGCTGTCTTATCTAGAGCCCCTGGGCTTCTATCCGACCTTGGTCTTCGGTGTGGCGCTGGACCCGTTCAGCGCCCACTGCTGGGTGCAGGCCGATGGCCTGGTGCTGAACGACGCGTTGCACAGAGCGCGCTCCCATACCCCCATCTTGGCGCTCTGAGATGGGCTTCATCTTCCTTCGCTGGGAAACTCGCAACGCCGACTTGGCGCGACACGCCACGTTGGCGCTGTCCAAACTGAAGCTGATCCTCCAAGGCGAGGGCTACGCCCTTTTTGTTGATCCCGATGCGTCGGTCATCGAGGTCGGGGAACGCGGCGCGTTGCTTGGGATCGTCTTCAGCCAGCGAAGTGGCGAGCGGATCGAGGCGTTCGATCGCGACGCGGCGGCCGAGATCCTAGGCTCGCAGGGCGCCTGTTTGCCGAAAGCCTATTGGGGCGCCTACGTCGCGATCCTTCCGGCCGAAGGGCGGCTTGATGTGGTCCGCGACCCGTCGGGAGCGCTTCAGACCTGGCGCTTGAACGCCTCGGGCCTCGACATTCTGACCTCCGATCTCGCGCTCGCCGAACGGGCCTCGGGTCTTGGCTTCGTACGCGACAAGGGCGGCGTCGCGCAGATGCTGGCCTATCCTCAGATTCGAGGTCGCAGGACCGGTCTCGTCGGCGTGGAGGAACTCCCGGCCGGCGCGCGCCTGACCTGGCGCCATGGGGGGGTAAGCGAAACCCAGCTGTGGACGCCTTGGACCTTCGCGGACAAGGCGTTGCGGATCGACAGCATCGGGGTCGCGCGCGATCAGCTGCGTCGCACGCTTGAACGGGTCGTGTCGCTGTGGGGAAGAGCCTACCCCCGTAGCCTCCTGGAACTGTCCGGCGGGCTGGATTCGTCGCTGATCGCGCTCTGCCTGCCAAAGACACCCAGCATGTCGGCGATCAACATCGTAACGGTGGAGGCCGATGGCGACGAGCGTGACTATGCGCGGCTGACCGCCGAGGCGGCGAGCCTACGGCTGGTCGAGGCGACGGTCGCGGCCAGGTCGGACCTGGAGGTTCGCCGTCCGGGCCGGCTGCCGCGTCCGGGCGCCCACGTCTATCTGCAGGCCATTGAGCAGCAGATCATCGATACGGCTCAAGTCGCCCAGGCGAGCGCGTTCTTCAGCGGTCTGGGCGGCGACAATGTCCTGTGCGGCATCAGCACCGCGGGCCCAGGCGCAGACGCGCTGCGGGTGTACGGCCCTGGATCACGATCCTGGACGACCATCGGTGATCTGGCGCGCGTCCACGGCTGCACCATGTGGCGCGCCGCTCAACTCAGCATCGCCAAGGCGCTGAGGCCGCCGGTCCAGGGTTGGGATCGCCAGCCCCTGCTGCTGAACCGCGACGTCGATGTCGCGCCGCCGGAGCACCCCTGGTTCGATGCGCCTTCCTCCGTGCTGCCCGGAAAGCGCGACCATGTGCGGGCGATCCTGGTCGCGCATGCCTTCCTCGACCGCTATGCCCATGCGCAGGCCGGAGCGATCATTGCCCCAATGATGGCCCAGCCGATGGTCGAGCTCTGCCTGCGAATCCCAACCTGGATGTGGGTGGAGGGCGGCCAGAACCGGGCGGTCGCACGCCAGGCCTTCGCGCACCTGTTGCCCGCGCGCGTCCGCCTTCGCGCGACGAAAGGTGGGCTCGGCGGGTTCGCAGCTTCGGTCTATCGTCAGGTACGGCCTCAGTTACGCGCCTTCCTGGGCGATGGGCGCCTCGCGCAGGACGGTCTCTTGGATCGCGAGCGCCTTTTCGAGGTTCTTGGCGCCGAGCAACTGCCGAGCGCAACTTTGATGAAGGTCTTTCTTTTGGTCGACACCGAGGTCTGGGCGCGCGGCTGGGATCCCTAGCTCACGGTGGCGATCGCGTGGACCGCCAGCGTTCGGCCGCTTCACGCCACCGCTTGGTCTGCTCGGCCTTTTCCGGCGCCGGATCCGTCTCGCTTAGAAGCCAGAACCGAAACCAGTCGAGATTGCGTTCATAGGCCGACAGCCGATGGCGCGGCTGAGTGAGAATATGGGGCTCTCGCGCGAAGGCGCGGACCTCGTTCGGCGTCGGGCCATGCGAGGCCCGCGCGACCAGCTCGATCGAGGCGCGCAATTCCTGTTCCGGAAGCTGCATCAGCAACGGCGCCTGCAGCTTGGCCAGATTGGCGGCCGGCGATAGCGCGCGCCAGCGGTCAGGCGTTTCATCGGGCGCGCCAAGCTTCCAGGCCGAGCGCAGGCCGGCCCAGACATCACGACCGGCCACGCCATTGAGCCAATAGTAGGTGGGCTCGAGCTGAAGCGAACTGATCGAGGCGGCCGACAGCAGCGAGGTGTGGGTCGCGACCCAGGTGGTGACTTCGCTCCCAAAGCTATGGCCGCCCATGCCGACCCTTTTAGGATCGATCACGCCTTGCGCGGCCAGCTGTTCGACAATGGCCGAGATTCCCGACGCGGCCCGCTCGTAGTCGGCGACAGCATCCTGTTCATCGCTAACGGGCGTGGGCTTGTTGATGCAAAGGACCGCCATCCCCGCTTGCGCCAGAGCGATCAACGGCCACTCGTCGCCCGTGCCGCCCCGCAGATAGCCGCGGCAGTTGTAGTAGGTCAGGAAGAGCGGCGTAAAACGTGGCGCGCTGGCGCGCGTCAACAATTGACCGGTGAAGGCCGCGCCGGTCGCCGTCGTCCATTGCAACGGCCGCGCCTCAAGCCCGCCGTGGTCCAAGGCGGTGTTCGGCTCGGCCAGCACCTTGGTCTTGCTCGTCTCCAGATCGATCCGGATCAGACGGGGTGGGCTGATGGCCTCGGAAGCGACACAGATCGCCGCCTCGCGTGTGATCGCGCACGGCGCGGTGTTTGTCGCCCCGCCCTGCAGCGAGCCCTTCGCGCGGTAGATCTCGTGGGCCAGACCCGTGGCCGGCTCCCAGAGCGTCAGCCGATTGGCCCGAAACGCGTCCGACAGCATGAGCACAACCTGGTCGTGACCGGGACGCCAGGCGGCGGCCGCGACCTTGTCAGCGCCGCACACCGTGGCGGGACAGGACATGGACCGCCCGTCGGCGCGGGTGACAGCGAGGTCCGACCCGGATGGACGTTGCTTCAGCGTGATCTTACCGAAACCGTCGCGGGAGACGAGGTCGCGATCGATCTGGTCCACGCCGGGGCTCGGCGCCGAGACGGGCTGACCGAGCGCCAAGCCGTCGGCGCCGAGCGCGACCGTCCGCTCGGCCTTGGGCCGATCGCCCAGGATGCCGGTGCGCCAGAACCACTTTCCGGTAAATCGCTGCACGGCGGGACGACCGTTGATCTCAACGGCGTCGAGCAGGCTTTGGGCGAGGTCGACCTTGTTGTCGATCAGCATGCCTTCGTCTGCTTGGCGGCGCTCCTCGGCCAGGATTTCCGCGCGGGTTGGCCCGACGGAGTAGGTGAGCTGGCCATCCGCGCCGAGATCGAAAGTTTCAACGTCCGCGGGGTCCTGAATAACAAGGCGGGCCGTGCCCTCAGTCGGACTGACGCGCCAGACGCCGACCTGGCCGTCGATCAGCGCCCGGTAGTAGAGAAAGCGTCCATCGCGCGACCAGGCCGGTGGGTCGGTCAGCGCCACGCCCGCCGCATTCCACAGCGCCGCACCGCCATCCGCCAGCCGTCGCGGCGGCGTGGCTCCGTCGGTGGGGGCGACCCACCACGTCTGGGTCAGCCGATTGGCGTCCACCGAGGCCACGTCTTCACGATAGGCGATCCATCGGCCGTCGGGGGAAGCGGCCAGGCTGGACAGATCGTGCAATTCGACCAGCTGGCGCAGCGTGGGCGGAGCGGCGTGGGCGGTCCCGAACGTCAGCGCGATCAGCGCAGTGAGCTTCAGACTAAGCTTCACCACGACCTCGAGACTTCAATTGCCACAAGGCGGCCGATCGGGCTGGCCTTTTCGCCGTCGTAGCCGATCGCCGAATAGGTCGATCGGATTTCCGCGAAGGGCGGATCACGATCGAACAGGTTGGTGGCCGAGAGCGCGATGGTCGCTCCCGAAGGCCAGCGATAGGCCAACCGGGCGTCGACAGTCGTCCAGCTTGCGACCGGCTTGATGGGCGTGACCAACTGATTTGTGTAGCCGTCGATGAAGTTGATCCCCGTCGAAGCCGACCAGCCGCCGACGGCGTAGCTCGCGCGAGCTCTCAAGCGCAGCTCGGCCGGAAATCCGACATTGCCGACCATGTTGGCCTGGGGCGACGTATCGGTGATCCGTTGGCGGAGGTCGAAAATGTAGGTCCCCGCCAGGCCGAGGCTTACCTGCCCGCCTTTCAGGGCAAAGCCGTAGCCAAGATCGATGTCGAGGCCGCGTTCCTTGACGGTCGAGAGGTTGCGATTGCGAACATCAACGATGACGGCGATGTCGGAGACCGCGTAGTTGGGGCTGTTGCGGAAATAGGGGCTGGAGAAATAGGGCGCGAGCTGCGCGGGCGTCGGCTTGTCGGTGATCAGGCTGGCGTAGAAGGCCCGGTTCGTCAGGATGGCCAGCACGTTGGCGTTCACATTCGCCAAGCGGTCCTGGTAGTCGATGCTGAAATAGGTCGCCTTGGCGGTCAGGCCCGGGACGATCCGGGACCTGTAGTCAAAGCCCGCCGACCAGGTCGTGGCGTTCTCGGGACCGATGTCGGGGATATTGCCGATCAGGACCAGGACCTTGCTGGTTCCGGTCGGGGAAGCGGAGTCCGACAGCGCTGCGGTCTGGTACGAAGTGACCGACGCGCCGGACCGAAGGTCCTGGAAGCTCGGCGCTCGGAAGGACGTGCCAAAGCTGCCCCGGACGGTCAGGGACCTTATGGGGCGCCAGTCGAGGCCGATCTTTGGGTTGGCGGTGTCGCCGACGTCGCTGTAGCGCTCGATGCGGCCCGCCAAGGACAGGTCCAGGCTTTGTCCGCGCGCCCACGCCATCGTCGGCCCGACAAGGGGCAGGCGAAGCTCGGCATAGGCGGCCGAGATCTGTCGCGCTCCGGGATAATCGATGATCCGCTCGAACGGGGTGAGCGTGTTGTAGAACGACTTCGAGACCTGCTTGAACTCTTCCGACCGCCACTCGCCGCCAACGGCAAGGCGTGCTTGGCCCGCGGGAAGCGCGAACAAGGGTCCGTCCATTCGCAGCGCGCCGGACCACACCTCGAACACGCCCTTCGCGCCGTCATAGCCTCGAATGGCGTCGACGATGGCCAGGCTGTTGGATCCTGGACCGCCAAACAGGTTGTAGGCCGTGGCCGGATTGGTCGAGGCGACCGCCTGGGCAAGTTTGGCGGTGTTGAGCTCGGTGAAGGACCAGGCGTCGCGCTGACGCCCGTAACCCACGCCAACCGTCGCCGACCAGGCGCCGAACCGTCGGGAGAGGCCCGCCTCTGCGTTGTAGGCCTGGGCGCGCCCGCGATTGCGCGCGACGCCAAGATCACCGCCAAAGTCGTACTGCACCGCGACCGGGGCGCGTGTGCCGATCGGGTCGACATAGTAGAGATTGGTGACGGGAACCGTGACACTGCGGGCCGCGGTCGAGTCGACATATCGCCGATCGAAGGTGCGGTCGGCATAGAGCAGCCGCCCAAAGATTTCCGTGTCCTCGCCGAGATCCTGTTGCGCGGCGACATAGACGCTATGTCGGCGCTGCGCCGGCAGGAGATCGATCTGGGCCTGCTGATCGGTGGCGTTGAACGTACCAGCGACCAGTTGGCTTGGCGTGAGCCCGATGCCGTTCTGCCCCGGCGGGATGGCGAAGGTCTTGCCGCCAGCGACCAGCGTGCCGGGCGCGCCATAGGCCTTGCGATTGTCGGCTCCGCCCAGCGCGCGCAGGTCCTCGCGGGCGAAGTCGCGGTCGAACGCGCTCAGGCGTCCGCGATCATAGACCTCGTAGGCGACCGTGGCATGGCCGCCTCGCCAGGAGCGCCCAAATACCAAGCCCGCCTGGTACTCGCTGAAGTCACCGTCTGCTGTACCGTAACGCGCGCGGGCCTCCACGCCCTCGAAGCGGTTGCGAAGCACGAAGTTGACCACGCCACCAACAGCATCTGATCCGTAGAGCGCCGACGCCCCGTCTGGAAGCACCTCGACACGCTCGATGGCGGTCGTCGGGATCAGCGAGACGTCGGAAAACATCCCGGCGATGCCGCCCATGGCCGGTCTGACGCCGTTGATCAGGACCAGGGTGGATTCCGCGCCCAGCCCGCGGAGGTTGATGCTCGACCCCAGAGCGGCGTTGTTCAAAGCGTTGTTGCGATTGTTGTAGCTGTAGGTCGTGTCGTTGGCGCCGCCGCCGAAGTTCTGCGGGATGGCCTGCACGATCTGCTGGGTCGTGGCGTATCCGCTGGTGGCGATGTCATCTCGACCGATGGTGATCAGGTTCGTGCCGACCGGCGCGGCGCCCCGGATTCGCGTGCCGGTGACGACGAGTTCCGACAGGACCTCAGCGTCGCCGGCCTGCGGCTCCCCCTGGGGAGCGCCGGCGTCCTTCACCACAAGGGTGTCGCCGACCAGCGTCAGTTTCAGGCCCGAGCCCGAGAGCACGGCGGCGTAGGCTTCATCGGCGGTGTAGCGGCCGCTCAGCGCCGGCGCGGACTTGCCGCGCACCAGGGCCGAGGAGACGACGACCTGGCGACCGCTGATCCGGGCGACATCCGCCAGGGCCTGGGCCAGAGGTTGGACCTTCAGATCGTAGGGTCTTGCCTCGCCCTGCGGCGCGACGGGCGCGGCCAGGACGGGCGAAGCGGCGACCAGGACGGTCGCGGCGACCGTGGCCATGAGGCCGCTGCGAAGGC
Organism: Caulobacter sp.; assembly: GCF_017744445.1. Taxonomy (GTDB): domain Bacteria; phylum Pseudomonadota; class Alphaproteobacteria; order Caulobacterales; family Caulobacteraceae; genus Caulobacter. The sequence continues at coordinate 7,910 of NZ_JAGIBH010000021.1, read as the reverse complement.
GATAGACGGTGTTGCGCATGAGGGCCCCCAAACCCGATGGCCGCGGTGCTCGCGGCGGTTCGTGGGGCTCTGACGAGAGGGGCCTGCGGTCCCTCACAAAAAACTTTCACAAAAACGACGTCGCCGTGTCAGGCGGCGGCGCGGGTCAAGACGAGATCACCGCCTGGGCCGCTGTCGACATTGAGGCCGAGCGCGGCGGCCAAGGCTCTGGCCAGGCCTTGGTGGTCGGTCACCTTCAAGGCCCCATTGACCCTGAGGCTCCGGAGCTTTGGGTCCGAAAGCCGGATCTTCTGAGCGCCATACCGATTGGCTTCGGCCAGGACCTGGTCGAGCGGGGTCTCGTCAAAGAACAGCAGGCCGGTAGGCCAGTCGCGGTCGCGCGCGGGCGCGGAACCAGAGACGATCGTCCGCGCGCCCCGCAGCACAAGGCGCTGGCCAGGCTCGATCCGCGTGCGGGCGCGACGAAGCAGGTTTGAACCGGCGTTGGCCTGGACGGCGCCGCGCAGGGCGGCGACCTCCACCCGGTCGCCTTCACGGCGCAGGTCGAATGCGGCCTGGTCGGCGTGGAACGTCGTTTGCTCGGTGCGCACGTCGAGGGGATGGGCGGTGTCGATGCGGGCGCGTCCCCGCTCCAGGACCAGCCGAGCCCGCTCGCCGGTCGAGGCCGACAACACGGTGTTGGCGTCCAGCACGGCGGTCACGCCGGGCGCGATCGAGACGGTGCGGATCTCATTGGGTCCCGACGCATAGCGCTGCGACGCGGGCGCGATTGTGGAAGACCACGGACGCAGGGTCAGGGCGCCGGCCGCGATCACGACGCCCGCGGCCGCCGCGGCCGTCCACCACACAGCCGGGGGCGGGCGCCGGCGGGCAGGTGTGGACCTCACGCGCAGGGCGGCCAGACCCGACTGCGCGAGGATCGCCGACTCCTCGTAGCGCGCCTGCAGACGATCGTAGGCGGCCTGGCGGTCGGGCGCGGCGCGCCATTGATCGAATTCGGCGCGCGCGGCCTCGGCGCCAGGCCCACGCATGCGCGCGAACCAGCCGGCCGCCTCCTGGCGTAGTTGCTCTTCGGTCCCCGAAATCATGGCGCGATCCTATGACCGCTTGCGATGGCGGTCGACCAGGGCGATGGCCTTCATCATGTGCTTTTCGACGGCGGAAACGCCGATCCCAAGATCGCGGGCGATCTCGGCATAGGGCTGATCGTCGATCCGGTGACGCAGATAGACCTCGCGGGTCTTGGCTGGCAGCCGCATCATCGCCTGTTCAAGCCGGTCCAGCAGCTGACGGGCCTCAAGGGCTAGATGAGGATCGCCGTCATTGGCCGCATACAGTTCCGGCTCCAGGGCCGCGTGGGTGCGTTCATGGTAGCCCGACACGCTTTTGGCCCGGTCGCGCAGCAGGTTGCGGGCGATGCGGGCGAGATAGGCTTCCGGCTTTTGCAGGACCCGGCTGTCGGCCGCGCGGGTCAGGCGCAGGAAGGCCTCCTGCGCCAGATCCTGGGCCTCCTCCTGACCCGTGCGTCGGCGCAGGAACCGGACCAGCGCCGGGGCCTTCTGGCGGAACAGGATCTCCAGCTGGCGTCGGGCGGCCAGGGCGGGGTCATCGGCCTCTCGGCCGATCGGATCGGCGGCGTCCAGGCTCATTGAAGCGCCCTGCCCGCCGGACGTGATGTCGTGATTTCAGATCGCAGTCGCCTAGCCAAGTCCGCCTCCAGGGGGGGCGCGGACCGGCGGATGCCGGCTCCTGGAGAGGCCATGCTTGAGTGTGGAGCGGCCGTCATCGACGGCGCCGCCGGCGCAGCACACCGGTCGCGCCGGGGCGGAGCCGGTCACGAAGCGGTTGGTTCAAGCGAGGTTCTCACGCCCCGACGCCGCGCTTTCAGCGGCGTGAGGCGAGTCTAGAACGCCGGTCGGCGAAATGGCAAGTCGGCGCCCGTGGGTGATGTTGGCGCATCTCCAGGCAACGGACATCCAGGAACCGACAGATTGCGTGTGGTCCGCGGCGCGCCTGATTGGTCTCGCGGCGTGTTGATTAGCCAACCTCGCGATGCGAACGCCCAGGCGTCTGGCGCGTTGGCGACGATGACCTTGTTTCCAGACCTTGCGCCGTCGCCCTACATCCTGGCCATGACGGGCGCGGGCCTCCTGATCGCGCTGGTGGCGTGGCTGCCTCTGGTGCTGCGCCGACTACCGCTTTCGCTGCCGATCATCTGCATCGCGCTAGGCGCGGCGCTGTTCTGGTTCGCGCCGATCGCGTTGCGCCCTCTGCCCGGCGAGCATCCGCGGTTCACCGAGCGCTTCACCGAGTTCGTCGTGATCATCGCCTTGATGGGGGCGGGACTGAAGATCGATAGGGTCTTTGAAGTCCGTCGCTGGCGGGTGACGTGGCGACTGCTTGGCGTGACCATGCCCCTCTGCATCGCCGCCATCGCCGGACTTGGCGTCCTGGCTGGCCTGCCTTGGTTGGTCGCGCTCCTGCTCGGCGCGGCCTTGGCGCCGACCGATCCGGTGTTGGCCTCCGATGTCCAGGTCGGCCCTCCCAAGGCGGGGGAGGAGGATGAGGCGCGCTTTGGCCTGACGTCGGAGGCGGGCTTGAATGACGGCCTGGCCTTCCCGTTCGTGCACCTCGCCATCGCCTTGTCCCTGGCCGCCGCGACCGGCAAGCCCTGGCTCGGCGACTGGCTGACGTTCAACGTCCTTTGGGAGATCGGCGCGGGCGTGGCGGGGGGGTGGCTCGTCGGGCGCGCGTTCGGTTGGCTGACATTCCACATTCCCTCCGACAGCAAGCTGGCCGCCACGGGCGACGGCCTGATCGCCATCGCCGCCACGTTCCTGTCCTACGGCCTGACCGAGCTGATCCATTGCTACGGCTTCCTCGCCGTCTTCGTGACCGCCTTGACCTTGCGTCACGCCCATCGCGAGCATGACTTCCAGCGTGAGATGCATGACGTCACCGAGCAGATCGAGCGGCTAGCAATGATGGTCCTGCTGTTGCTGTTCGGCGGGGCCCTGACCAGCGGCGTCCTGGCGGCGCTGACGTGGATCGACGTGGGCCTGGCCTTGGCCACCATTTTCCTCGTGCGTCCCCTCGCGGGCCTGATCGGCCTTCTGGGCCTGGAGGCTCAACGCGGCGAAAAGCTGACGATCGCCTTCTTTGGCATCCGCGGCGTGGGCTCGATCTACTATGTCGCCTATGCCCTCAACCATGCGCGCTTCCCGCAGGCCGAGCGGCTGTGGGCGATCGTGGCGCTGGTCATCCTTCTGTCGATCGTCGTCCATGGCCTGACGGTCACGCCCATCATGCGCCGGCTCGATCGCAGCCAGGGACGCGACCCGGACGCTCCAGAGGGCGAGACCGTCCCGCCGCCGGGTCTGTCTGGACCAGCCGGTTGACCTGCCCCTCAGCGACTTGGGCTGTGCGCCAGTTGCTGCCGTTGGCGCACCTCAGAAAGACGACATTCAGTGCTCTGAAGGGGTGGCTACGATGACGCCTTGTTCGCCGCCCTCGACGAGTGCGACGGTCTGGCCGACTGAATCGACGCCAACATGGAAGCGGCTTGGCCTTGGCGAGCCCAGCACGGCCCTGCTTTCAGGGCCCAGCGCGGGGCATGGGCTCAGCAGGCATGTCGATCTGCGTGGGCTTGCGCCCAACCATACCGGCGGACTAAGCCCCGCGCCGGCGTCACGACCTCGGCCTGACGACGGCATCGGGCGACCTGGTGTTGAAGGCCGTGGCGAACTCTTCGTCGGTCCAGACGCCGTCGCCGTAGTCGTGTTGGTCGTGATACTGCAGACCGCCCTCGAAGGTGATCGCGAAGTTGGGGCCGACCAGCGGGCACTGCGGCAGGAAGAAGGTCTTCACGAATGGGTCCTCTTCCCAGTCGCGCTTGATGAAGATGAATCCTGCCGTGCCCTCGATGAACCACGGGCGCAGGCCCCAGCTGCTGAACTGCTGATCGATGATCTCGCGCATGTGAAGCACCGCAGCGAGGGCGTCGTCGCGCAGGGTCGCGTAGGTGCCGGCGTTGAAGTGGATCGCGGTGTGACGCAGCTTCATCAGCGCCCGGAACGGCGCTTCGGCGGCGGGGAGCAGTACTCCCCAGGCCTTCAGCGTGTCGATCGCCAGGTTCCAGTTGTCGAAGGAGTCCTTACGCGCCACCTTCTTGTATTCGGGCGTGTGGCTGTAGTGGGCTCGAAGATCGAGAATGAGGTGGTTTAGGGTCCGCTCACCCAGGGCGCAGGCGCCCACGAGCGCCGGATAGTAAGCGCCCATCACGAAGGCGGTCCGCGCCTCGTCAAACAGGCGGTTGTGATAGGCCAGGATCGAGAACGGTTTAGTCTTGATCGCGGCGAAGTTCTTGAGCTTACCGTCGAGGTAGCGGGTTCCAAACTCCTGGCCGAGATGCTCGATCAAGGAGGCGCGGTTTTCCAAGTGCAGCCGCTTGGGTTCTTCGTCCCAGCCAGGCTCGGGATCCTCAAGCATCAAGGCGCGCGTATCGAAATCGAGCGAATAGCTCAGATGCCGACGGCGACCGCGATCGGCGAGGCGCGGTTTCCAATCGTCGATGGGGCGTTGAAAGTCGACTTGGTTGATCGTGAAGCGCTGTGGGGCCGTGTCGGCTCGAGGCTTTCCCGCAGGACCGGGACTGCTAGACTTCTGGGTGACGAGGTCCCTCGCCCATCGCCCCCGGAGCCCGCGTGCCAAGCCGCAGAAACATCGCCCCCGTCAAGGTGCCGACCCTGGCGGACTTCGAGGCGTTCGACGGTCACCATTGCCGCGATATCTACGCGGGTCTGCCGCAGGGATGGACGTGCCCGGGCTGTGGTCGAACCCCTTTCGAAATCCTGCGCTGGGCGGTCCGGTTTCCACGCACGCCTAACGCCTTCGAGGATTGGGTCGGCGGCTATCACACCCACCACGATCACGGCGTCGACGATGTCCGTTTCGGTCGGGCGACCGGGCCGGCTGTGGCGCGGTTTCCTGAGACCGTCATGTGCGAGCAATGCAATTCGGCCGACGGCGCCGCCAAGCGAAAGCTTGGCCTGCGTCGGGATTTCTCTTTCGCGCCCTGGGAAATCCGCCGGTTCGTGACCGCGATGCCGCACAGCGCCCACACGATCGATTACGAGATGGCCGAGGCGCTCTACCGCCAGGCTGAAGCGGCGTGGTCGGCGTCCACCCGCCCGCGCTTCTTCGACTAGTTTTCCTCTGGGCCGGCCTGAGCCAGCTCGACTGCCGCGGTCACAAGGGCGGTGGCGATCGGCAGGGTGCGCGCGGCTAGCAGGCTCACATCGTCGGCCTTGAAGGCCGATAGGCCGTGGAAAATCTGGCTGCGGAGCTTGTAGATCGCCTGCCATTCGTCGAGCAGGTCCTCCCGGCACACGCTCCGAATGAAGCGGCGACTCGCTTCCAGGACGCCAATTTTGTAAATGCGCTCGATAGCGGCGGCGACCTCTTCCCGCTCCTCGGCTGCGAGCGCTTTATCCTCCAACGCCATGGCCTTGTAGCGCTTGACCGCGGCCTTCTGAGCCGGTGACCAGGCCTCGGTCTTGGCGAGCAGCTCGATGGCGGCGATGCCCAGCACGAGTTGGGCGGCGGGGTTGGGCGCCATCACGGCCGCGTTGAGCAGCTGGAGCGCCTGCACCAGGGTCTCGCTGAGAGCGTCGACACGGGCGCTTTGTGCGTCGATCGCGGCCAGGAACTGGTCGGGATCGCCGGAAACCGTGGCTTCAGCGCCGAAGTAGACCCACTTCGGATCCCTGGTTTCGTCGTAGACCTCCAACCCCCAAATGGGAAAGCGGAACTCGCCGGCATGGTCGGGAAAAGCCGCCCTGAGAAAACTTGGGGCCATGAACAGGGTCTGTTTGTCCTCGCCGACATTGACCCCGACATTGGCGAGGAGGCCGGAGATCGCCAGCCCGCGCTGCAGCCGGCGACCGAAGGCCTCGGCTGCCTCAGGCGTGGAAAAGCCGGGTGCGGTGAGGATGTAGAATTTGGTGGTGCGCAGCGTCTCGCCGGCGAGCTGCGGCTTCAGGGTGATCTCTCGACCATCAAACTGGCCTTGTAGCGCCTCGGCGTCGGTGGTCAGGCCCTTGCCGAGTTTGAACTGCAGGCGCGCGGCGAAGGTCATGGTTGGTGTCAGCCTCAATGGCGTGGCCAGGAAAAAGGCAGACCGGTGCGGATCCGCCTGTCGGAAGGTGGGCGCCGCACGACTTTTCGCCAAGGGGAAGCGCCATACCCAGACGCGCAGCGCTCGATTCACGTGCCCTACCGGGGGCGATCTACCCGCTGAAATACGAACGGCACCACACCGCGCAGATCACCGCCATCGAGTTGAGCCATGCGGCCGCCAGGTGACGGGTGCGCCATAAGCAGCCATTGGCTCACCTCTAGGAAGCGGACCTTCAGGCCATGACCGGATGATCTTCGCCGATCAGCAACAGACGTTGGAGGCTATCTGCACACGCGAAATGGGCGATCCCAGCGCGCGGACCCTTGAGCTACCTAGATCAAAGCCCGGCATCAAAAGACTGGCGTTCTCGGCTGCGGCGGCTCGAAGCTTCACGCGCCCACGCGGTACAACCTTCAGAAAAGCTGCGGGCAATGTGTCGGCATTGCGCCGGACTAGTAATGCCGTTTCGAGCGGCCCAAGCGTAGGCGTCACGATGATCGCGGCAGTCATCGAAGCATCGAAATCCGTGAAACGTAGAGTTAGGTCGCCAGGGCCCGCGCAGGGGATGAGTATTGCCAGTAACGAGCATCAGGACGCCCAAGGCGAGTAAGATCGCGACAAAAAATGCGTCAAGGCGCCGATCAGGATAAGGCGACGGGATCACAACGGCCCGCTATTCACGAGTTAAAATCCTAATAATATTACTCATTACTTCCCTTTACCTTGACGGCATAGATCAGCGACAAATCCTCGTAATTATCGGCGTCTGGATTCTCCAAATTTCTCCCGCACACGAATTCTATCGCCTTCCCCTCCAAGGACCCAGATTTGGGCGAGCTCCAAGAATTTTCACCTTCGATGCCAGCGATCTCACTCCCCGCGCTATCGACGATGGAGGATCTCTGCACCTTTAACCTATGCGCCTTGCAGTCAACTTCTACCGGCTGGACTAGGTGTTTTGAAAATTTACCGTCGACAAGTTTTGGCTTCGCAAGCGTCGTGTGAAGAGTTGGGAGCTTTTTACTATCTGAAATCTCCACCGAGCCCATTACCGAGTGATTTGCGAAGACAATATAGTGACCCGGGCGCCTCTCCGAGCACGCGGCAAGGCCGGTCAACAGCGCCGTGCTCACGAGGATCCAGAGCAATCGAGGGCCAATATTGCGCGCTGAATGCGTGATCGATGTGCGAAATTCGTCCACAGGTTTAATAAATCCAAGGTTGATAAATCTGGACCAGCACGAAAGGCTTAGCTCAACCTTTAATCGATCTGGGTTTATGAAAAATGAGCGATAGCGAGGACCTGCCCCACCTGCCTGGTGGCCCATCGGACCGTAGCGACTACGTCAAGAACGCAGCGGAGCTCATCAAGGCAAACTCGCCCAACAAGGGCACCGAGGCTGCGGTCAAAGCCGTAGAAGTTTATCAGGTGACAAAGGGGGCGGATAAGCTAAGCGCCTTCCTTCAAGACGCGAAAAGCGATGCAAACGAAACCAGTATGGTGGAGTCGATGAAAAATGTCGCTCACATCCCTGGAAAACTCGCAGATGCTCTCGACGCCGTCGGCTTTCTGGACGACATGGGCAGTATATCTGTTCTTAAAGACTTCTTGAACGACATCGACGACTACATAACAGAACAAATTGAAAACAGCGAAGGCGGCGGCGGCGGCGGCGGCGGCGGCGGTGGCGGCGGTGGCGGCGGCGGTGGCGGCGGCGGCGGCGGTGGCGGC
>NZ_JAGIBH010000020.1:17750-60760 GCF_017744445.1 Caulobacter sp. | reverse complement strand
GTGGACCGAGGTTCCCAGCCCCGAGGCCCCGGACGCCAAGCTGAACCGCCCGGCTTCTGGGTCTTGGCGAACACGGCGGTGGCCAGGACGACGGTTTCGCCCATGGTGGCCAGAACGGCGCCGTCGGCTTGACGGGCGATACGACCGGTTTCGAGGACCAGCGTCTTGCCGCCCCACTCGATCGTCTTGCGCTTGATATCGAACATTTCGTTTCTTTCGGTTCCCGCGAGCGGATTCTCGTCGGGGCGGACAGGGGCGGACGGCTTACGGAAGCCGGCCCGATAATCCTCATCCATTCGACAGGCGGGTTTGAGGACGTGAACCCTCGGACGGACGAACGGTTCTGGCCTAGTTCCCCGAAAGGATAGAGCGAACCGCCTTGGGACCCCGACGAACGGCCTGTCTCGACCGCCGGGCTCCAAATACGCGATCCGCCGCCCTGCGTGAGCGGGGCGGCGGACCTAGTGCCTTAGCGACGCAGACCCAGCTTTTCGATCAGGGACTGGTAGCGAGCGGCGTCGGACTTCTTCAGGTGGTCGAGGAGCCGGCGACGCTGGGAAACCAGCTTCAGCAGGCCACGACGGCTGTGGTTGTCCTTCTTGTGCGTCTTGAAGTGCTCGGTCAGGTTCGAGATGCGTTCCGAGAGGATCGCGACCTGGACTTCAGCGCTGCCGGTGTCGCCTTGCGTGCGGGCGTGTTCGGCGATGAGCGCGCTCTTGCGCTCGATGGTGATCGACATCGGGTTGTCTCCGCTCAGGTGAGTTGGAAGACCCGCACCGGATTGAGCTTCCCGGCGCGCATCTCGCACAGGGCCACCAACCTGTCGCCGGACATTGCGGAAACGGTGCGATCACCGGGCGCGAGCTCGGTTTTCAGCGTTTCCACCTGCCTCGGGAGCAGGACGATGGCGCGTCCCTGTGCAAGCCGGAAGGCGTCTTCGTCGGTCACGGCCAACGCCGGGATGTCGTCCAGCGCGGTCTCGACCGGAAGCAATGCCTCCGACAGCCGGGCCTCATAGCTCAAATTCTCGAGAGTTTCCAGCGATATCGAGGAACGCTCGGTAAACCCGCCGACCCGGGTGCGGCGAAGCTCGGCGACGTGACCGCAGGTTCCCAGCGCCTTGGCCAGGTCGCGGACCACGGCGCGGACATAGGTGCCCTTGCCGCATTCCATTTCCAGGGTGACGTGGTCGGCGTCGGCTTGCTCCACGACCTTGAGGTCGAAGATGTTGACCTTGCGGGTCGCCAGCTCGAACTCGACGCCATCGCGGGCCAGGTCATAGGCGCGCTCGCCGTCGACCTTGATGGCCGAGAAGTTCGGCGGGATCTGGTCGACCTCGCCGATGAAGGCCGGCAGCGCGGCTTCCACCTGCTCGCGGGTCGGACGCACGTCCGAGGTCCCGGTGGTCTCGCCCTCGCGGTCCAGGGTCGTGGTGTCGCGACCCCAGGCGATGGTGAAGCGATAGGCCTTGTCGGCGTCCATCAGGAACGGGACAGTCTTGGTCGCCTCGCCGAGCGCGATGGGCAGGATCCCCGTCGCCAGCGGATCCAGCGTGCCGGCGTGGCCGCCCTTCTGGGCGTTGAACGCGCGGCGAACGCGCGACACGGCCGTGGTCGAGGTCAGGTCGTAGGGCTTGTCCAGGCACAGCCAGCCCGAAATGGCGTCGCCCTTCTTGCGGCGGGCCATGGACTAGTTCTCGTCCTCATCGTCACCGAGGACGTCGGCCAGGGTGCGGGTGTCCTGCTGGACGCGCGGGTCCAGGAACAGCTTGTCCATATAGGCGGCCGTGCCGAAGCTCTCGTCGTGGATGAACTTCAGGTCCGGCGTGAACTTCATGTCGATGCTGCGGCCCAGGCGGCCGCGCAGGAACTTGGCCACGCGGTTCAGGCCCTTGATGACCTCGGTGGTGTCCTCGCCGGTCAGGCCGGCGCCCAGCGGCTCGACGAAGCAGATGGCGTGCTTCAGGTCCGGGCTCATCCGCACTTCGGAAACGGTGACCGAGACGCCGGTCAGGGCCTCGTCGGCCAGTTCTTCCTCGCGGAGGATCTCGACCAGGGCGTGGCGGATCAGTTCGCCGGCGCGGAGCTGGCGTTGCGAGGGCCCCGTCAGGGCGCCCTTCTTGTTGTCGGCGTGGCGCTTCATGGCGCGATGTCCTTGCGGCCCGGCCGGCGGATCGAACGCCGGTGCGCGGGGAAAATCGGAAGGCGGGGTGTCTAGGCTCCTGAGGACGGAAAGTCCAGTGCGCAGGGCGTCGACACCCTAGCCCAAGACGCCTCCCCCAAATACATCCGTCTTCCCGGCGAAAGCCGGGACCCAGATCGGACCCAGGGCGCCTGCCGGATTGGCAAGCTCCGCAGGCGCATCATCCCAGGATGCTCAGGCTGGATCTGGGCCCCGGCTTTCGCCGGGGAGACGGGTCGTGGGAGCGCCAAAGGCTAAGCCCCCACTCTCTCCCTGAAGAACCCGATCACCTTATCCCGCGCCTTCATCGTCCCACTGTCCGGAACCGAACGGTGCAGGTGCAAGGTCAGCACCGAGTGCGGTTCCATCGGCACGCCGGGCGCGGCGTCCTCGTCGGCCAGCTCGACCACCTCGACCTTGTCGCCGAACTCGGCCTTGAGCCGTTCGATGCGGGCGTTCGGGACCAGCTTGTCGGAGGTGAAGCGCAGGGCCAGCAGCGACAGGTCCTCGTCCTTGAACCGCCGCTTGGCGCAGGCCAGTTCCGAGGCCGAGCAGTCAAGGCCGCCCTTGTCCTTCAGCGGCAAGGAGGGCTGGGACAACACCGGCGCGACCACCGAGGGCTCGGTCATCATCGCCAGGGCGAAACCGCCGGTGAAGCACATGCCGACCGCGCCGACGCCCTTGCCGCCGCAGTCCTCGTGGGCCTTGCGGGCCAGGGCCCGCAGCCAGTCGACGATCGGGCTGGAACGGCCGTCCTTCCAGACGCTGAATTCGCGCCGCACGCAGATGTTCTTGAGGATCACCCCGATGGCATAGGCGCGCGTCACCGGCTTGGCCGGCTTGCCGAACAGGCTGGGGCAATAGGCGGTGAGACCGGCCTGCGCCAAGTCGCGGGCGAAGGCCAGGACGCCCGGATGCAGGCCCGGAACCTCGTGAATGACGATCACCGCCGGCCCCGAGCCGATCCTGTAGACCTCGCGGCTCCACCGCCCGTCGTCGAAGTCGAAACGCTCGAACCCCGCCAGGACATCGTCAGCCATGCGCCCGCCCCTCTTTGTTTCGAGGAGGCTAGACCGGCGTTCCCTAGAACGCCATCGCCCGCTCCCAGACCGGCTTGGACTTACCGGGCGCCGGGCGCTCCGAGAGGTCGCCGGGCTCGAGCAGGAGGCGGATCTCGATCTCAGCCGAACCATCGGCCGGCGCGGGACAGCGGCGCACCCAGGCGGCGGCGTCCTCACGATTGTCGACATCGAAGACCCAGAAGCCGGCGACCGTGCGGCCGTCACCACTCACATCGGGCGCGGTCCGGGCGCCGCGGGCCGACAGCTTGGTGTGGTCGGCCACGCCGGCGCGCTCGAGCTCGGCGTCATAGGCCCGCATGGCCTGGTTCAGTTCCGGACCTGGCTCGGCCTCGACCTTCAGAAGCACCATGAAGCGCATGCGCATCTCCCGTTCCTCTCTTCAAAGACGCGGGAGGCCGGTCGGATGCGACACGACCGGAGAAAAATTCTTTTAGTTCGACGTGTCCGGGTGCTGCGGATTGTCGGTCCAGTTCTCCATCGGATCGGGCACGCGGTTCTTGGGCAGCCGCCATTCGCCGCGATACGAGAAGTCCAGCGTGCCGCACAGGCGCGCCTTTCCCTCGGCTTTCGGATCGTCGCCAAACGCCTGGATGCGCAGGTCGCGGCGGACGACGATGGTGCTGAACGACAGCCACAGCCGGGTCGAGCCCGGGCAGAAGGCGCGGACATAGACCTTGCCCTGGGCGGCCTTGGCGTCGACCTCGAACAGCATGGCGTCGGCGTCGACGCCGCTCATGGCCGAGAGGCCGCCAGGGCCGAGATCTCTCTGGCGGCCGTCCTTGAGCCGCGCCTCGGCCGGCACGCCGGTGGCCAGCACCTTGATCGGCCGACCGCCGCCCAGCAGGCCCTGGTTGAACAGGATCGTCACGCCCGCGCCGGTCAGCCGCTTGGCGTCCGGCGAGATCGGGTCGTACGAGAACATCCGCGTCTCGGCCCCGGCGGAACTCGCCGCCAGCAAGGCCAGGGCCACGCCCCCCCAGATGGCTGGCTTCATCGTCTGGCGTGCAGGTTCGCGGCTTGCGGATCGAAGCCCGACAGGCGCCAGCGGTCGCCTTCCAGGCTGAAGGTCATCATGCAGGGGCCGTCCTTCTTGGCCGCGCAGACCCGGCCGTCGCCGACGGGACGCAGGGTGCTGGCGATGGCGATGCGGCCCGGGATCGGACGGTCGGGCGTGTAGCCGTAATAGTTGGCGGCGGCGTGGAAGGTCTCGGGCCGGATCAGGGCCTCGCCCGCGACATCGGCCAGCGGCCCCGCCGCCAGGGCGGCCAGGGCCATGACGCCGTTGCTCTGCCCGCCGCGCTGACGGGCCTCTTCCATCAACCGGGACTCGATCTGGTGCTTCAGCGCCCGGCGGTCGACATGGGCGTCGAAGGTCGCCCGGTCGTTGTCGCGGATGGCGATCAGCAGAGCGTGCACGTCGCCGGCGGCGTCGTAACGGGTCGCGGTCGCGCAGGCCCCGAGCGAGGCGGCGACGGCGGTCAGGGCAAGAAGAACCTTGATGCGCATGGGGAATGGGTAGCCCCGGAATGGGGCGATTTCCAGTCTGGGTTGGAGAGGCCTTGGGCGCCTCTGCACAACACCAAACCCCTTATCCGCTCATGCCCACGAAAGCGGGACCCAAACAGAGCGTCAGAAACCTCTTCGCTAAAATACATCTCGTCATTCCCGCCCTTGTGGCGGGAATCCCTCTATCCGCCGCAGGTGCAGGAGGGGCGGACTGCTAAGCAGTCCGCTTGCGTCTCACGTGTCAGCTGAACCGGAGGTTCCCGCCAGAAGGGCGGGAATGACGAGAGAGAAAGGTAAGTCAGCTTGTATCCTCGCTTTCGCGGGCACAGGCGGCCTGGGGTTCAGACCCTCGAACGATCAGACGCAGGAAGACTTCGCCGTCTCCGATCTCGACTTCGAACTCATCGCCTTCGGAAGCGCCGACCTCTCTGAGCATTTCATCTGGGATCAGAACCGTCCCATCAGGTTCGACGTTCAGCAGAACCATCACAAACCACCCGCTCAGCAATGCAGATGGTCCCAGCGTCTTCCAGATAGGCGAAACGTCAAGCTCCCAAAAACAAAGGGCGCGGACCTTGCGATCCGCGCCCTCTAACTTTCGATCTGTGCGACCGGCTCTTAGTCGAGCTGGCGCTTGATCTCCTCGACGGTGAAGCACTCGATGGTGTCGCCGACCTTGATGTCCTGGAAGCCCGCGAACATCATGCCGCACTCCTGACCGACGGGGACTTCGTTGACCTCGTCCTTGAAGCGCTTGAGCGTCTGCAGGGTGCCCAGTTCCAGGACGACGATGTCCTGGCGGATGATCCGGACCTTGGCGCCCTTGCGGACCACGCCTTCGGTGACCTTACAGCCGGCGACCTTGCCGATCTTCGAGATGTCGAAGGCCTGCAGGACCTCGGCGTTGCCGAGGAAGGTTTCGCGCTGGATCGGGGCCAGCATGCCCGAGAGCACGCCTTTGATGTCGTCCAGCAGGTCGTAGATGATCGCGTAGTAGCGGATCTCGACCCCTTCGCGTTCGGCCAGGGCCCGCGCCTGCGCCGAGGCGCGGACGTTGAAGCCGATGACCGGCGCGCCGGCGCCCTTGGCCAGCATGACGTCGCTCTCGCTGATCGCGCCGGCGCCCGACAGGATGATCCGCGCGCGAACCTCGTCGGTGGCCATCTTGTCCAGCGAGCCGATGATCGCCTCGGCCGAACCTTGCACGTCGGCCTTGATGATCAGCGGAAGCTCTTTCAGCTTCTTGTCCTGCAGCTTGGCCATCATGTCGGCCATCGAAGCGCCGGCGCCCACCGGGGCCAGCGTCTTCTCGCGCTTCACGCGGATGCGGTACTCGGTCAGCTCGCGAGCGCGGGCTTCGTTCTCGACCACGGCGATGGCGTCGCCCGGCGAGGGCACGCCGTCCAGGCCGAGGATCTCGACCGGAGTGGCCGGACCGGCTTCGGTCAGCTGTTCGTTGCGCTCGTTGAGCAGCGCGCGGACCTTGCCCCACTGGCTGCCGGCGACGACGATGTCGCCGCGCTTCAGCGTGCCGCGGTTGACCAGCACCGTCGAGACGGCGCCGCGACCCTTGTCCAGCTTGGCCTCGATCACCACGCCGTCGGCGGTGCGGTCGGGGTTGGCCTTCAGGTCCAGCACTTCGGCTTGCAGCAGGATGGCGTCGAGCAGGTCGTCCAGGCCCGTGCGGGCCTTGGCCGAGACCTCGATGATCTGGGTGTCGCCACCCAGGCTTTCGACGACGATCTCGTGCTGCAGCAGCTCGTTGACCACGCGGGTCGGATCCGAGCCCGGCTTGTCCATCTTGTTGACGGCGACGATGATCGGCACGTCGGCGGCCTTGGCGTGTTTGATCGCCTCGATCGTCTGCGGCATGACGCCGTCGTCACCGGCCACCACCAGCACCACGATGTCGGTGATGTTGGCGCCGCGGGCGCGCATCGACGAGAACGCGGCGTGGCCGGGCGTGTCGAGGAACGTCACGCGCTGGCCGTCCTTCAGGCGAACCTGATAGGCGCCGATGTGCTGGGTGATGCCGCCCGCTTCGCCCGCCGCCACGTCCGTGGAGCGCAGGGCGTCGAGCAGGCTGGTCTTGCCGTGGTCGACGTGACCCATGATCGTCACGACCGGAGGCCGCGCTTCCATGTGATCGTCGTGGTCGTCCGCGCCGATGAAGCCTTCTTCGACGTCGGCTTCCGACACGCGCTTCACCGTGTGACCGAACTCGGTCGCCACCAGCTCGGCGGTGTCGTTGTCGATGACGTCGTTGATCTTCAGCATCACGCCCTGACGCATCAGGAACTTGATGATGTCGACGCCGCGCACGGCCATCCGGTTGGACAGTTCCTGCACGGTGATGACGTCGGGAATGACGACTTCACGCGCGACACGGGCCTGTTCGGCCACGCCGCCGCGGCGCTTTTCCTTTTCACGCTCTCGGGCCCGGCGAACCGAGGCCAGCGAACGCATGCGATCGGCGGAGTCCCCATCACCGGCCACGGCCTGGATGGTCAGACGGCCCTCACGGCGTTGCGGCGCGCCCTTGACGCGCGACACGGCCTTGTTGGGGGCGTTGGCGGCCTTGCGGCGATCGTCATCCTCATCCGGACGGCGGACTTCGCCGCCGGGACGCGGAGCCGAACGCATGGCGCGCTGGATTTCCGGAGTGGCCGGAGCCGAGGCCGGGACGCCCGGACGCGGACCGCGCGGACCACCGGGGCCGCCCGGGCCACGGGGACCGCCCGGCGCCGGGCGCGGGGCCAGGGCCGAATAACGAACGGTCTGCTGCGGACGGTCGCCTTGCGGACGATCGCCACGATCACCCTGCGGGCGGTCGCCACGATAGCCGCCGCGATCGCCCTGCGGACGATCACCGTCGGGACGCGGACCCCGAGGACGGTCGCCCTCGGGACGCGGCGCGCGCTGGCCGAAATTGGCGCCGGCGTCGGGACGCGGGGCGCGTTGGTTGAACGGGCGGTCGCCTTGCGGGGCCGGACGATAGGTCGTCGTGCTGGGACGATCGTCGCGGCGTTCGCGGCTGGGCTCGTAGGTGCGGGTCTGGCCCGGCGCGGCGGGACGGGCGTCCTGGCGCGGAGCCTCGGCGCGCGGCGCGGGGGCCGGAGCCTGGGCGACCGGACGCGGCGCGGCCGGAGCCGGGGTCACCGGCGCGGCGGGCGCGCTCGGCGCTTGAGCCGGGGCGGCGGCAGCGGCGGCCGCGGCGCGTTCGGCCGCGGCCTTGGCGGCGGCTTCGCGCTGAGCGGCTTCCTGGGCGGCGCGGGCGCGCGCCTCGGCGGCGGCCTGGTCGGCCGCCTGACGGGCTTGGTTCTCGCGAGCCGCGTCGACGACGCGCTGACGGGCGCGCAGTTCTTCCTGCGACAGGCCGCCGGCCGAACCACCGCCGCCGCCGCCGCTCGATTGCGGCTGCTGCTGCGGACGGGGAGCCGGGGCGTCACCATGGCGACGTTCAGCCGAAGACGGCGCGGCAAGATTGCCGGTCGCGGGGGCGTGAGGACGCGTCCGCTTGGTTTCCACAACCACCGTCTTGGTCCGGCCGTGGCTGAAGCTCTGCTTCACGACACCTGCGCTCACCGAGCCCTGGCGGGGCTTCAGCGTCATCGGGGGTCGATTGCCGTTACGGCCGTTTTCGTTATCGTCGCTCATGCGCTCGCTTGTACTTCCGCCAGGCGGTACCTGGCTAAAAAACCGATGTTTCCATGTGAGAAAGGGGCCTGGACGTACCTCCAAGAAGGAAGCGCGTTTCCCGACCCTTACCCACGAACGCGACCCGAATAGCCGCGCCCAACGTCAAAGATTCTAGAGCTTTTCCATCGCACCGGCGGTTCCCCGGTGGGATGCAAAAACCCTAGGCCTGCTACGATCGGCTGGCCAACCCGGGCGAACAGGCTCGCCCTTTTCCATAAAGACCCCATCGCCCGAGAGCGGGAGGCCTCTAGCCGTCCTCACGTCCGTTCGCCGACCATTCGGGAGGCAAAAGCGGGCGGAAACCTGACAATCGCTCGACATCCTGTGTCCAACGATCAACGCCGCGCCCGGCAAGGAGAGCGGTGTGTATCACATTCTCCCCGCCCAAGGCCAAACCCAATTCATCCGAATTGAATGCGCCCAGCAAACGGGGGGCTCTGGGGGCCTTGCGCGCGGCGGAAAGGATCTTTCGGCGACCGTCCTCGGCGCTATCCGAGGCCTCGATCAGCCAGGCGACGTTGCCCGTCCCCAGGGCCGCGACCACCTTTTCGTAGCCTGAGATAATGGTCCCGGCCTTCCGCGCAAGACCCAGGCTGTCCAGCACGCGCTTGGCCAGCAGGGCCTCGACCTGGTCGGCCAGGTCCGCGGGGACCGTGAGCTTGGTCTTGGCGGCCCGCGAGAACAGGCCCTTCTTGGCCGCCGTCGCGATCGAGTCCCGGTCGGCGCCGACCCAGATCCCGCGACCAGGCAGCTTGCGGGCCACGTCCGGAACCACCACCCCGTCCGGTCCCGCCACGAAGCGGACCAGGCGCGCCTCGTCCGTCGCCTCGCCCAGGACGATGTCCTTGCGCAGGCGGTTGGCTTCGGCGTGGGTCTTGGGGGCCTGATCCGTGGTCATGACGCTCAAATATTCCCCGTCTTCCCGGCGAAAGCCGGGACCCAGGTTCATCCTGAGCGTCAGCAGGGCTTCATCTGGGCCCCGGCTTTCGCCGGGGAAACGGAATTGGGGCGAAGGGCCTTAGGCCTCTTCGCCTTCGGCCGGGGCTTCCTCGGCGACGGCCTCCTCGGCCTCGCCTTCGAAGTCGCCAGCCTCGGCTTCCGGCTCGTATTCCGGCTCCGGCGGGGCCTCGACCCAGCCCATGATGATGCGGGCGCGCATGATCAGGGCCTCGGCGTCTTCCGGCGACAGGTTGAAGCTTTCCAGGATACCCGGCTCGCGCACGCGCTCGCCGCCCTTGTTCTCGAACCAGCCGCGCATGTCGTCGGGCACCAGGCCGGCGAAGTCCTCGACGGTCTTCACATCGCCTTCGCCCAGGGCCACGGCCATGGCCAGGGTCACGCCCTCGATGGCCAGGACCTCGTCCTGCACGCCCAGCTCGACGCGCTTGGCGTCCAGGGCGGCGGCTTCCTTTTCCAGGAACTCGCGGGCGCGGGCCTGCAGTTCCTCGGCGGTTTCCTCGTCGAAGCCTTCGATCGAGGCGACTTCGTGCGCTTCGACGAACGCCACGTCTTCCACCGCGGCGAAGCCTTCGGTGACCAGCAGCTGGGCGATAACCTCGTCGACGTCCAGGGCTTCCTGGAACAGGGCCGTGCGCTCGGTGAACTCGCGCTGACGGCGCTCGCTCTCCTGGCTTTCGGTCATGATGTCGATCTGCCAGCCGGTCAGCTGCGAGGCCAGGCGGACGTTCTGGCCGCGACGGCCGATGGCCAGCGACAGCTGCTCGTCCGGCACCACGACCTCTACGCGCTCGTCTTCCTCGTCCATGACGACCTTGGAGACTTCGGCGGGGGCCAGGCCGTTGACGATGAAGGTGGCTTCATCTTCCGACCACTGGATGATGTCGATCTTTTCGCCCTGCAGCTCGGCCACGACGGCCTGCACGCGCGAACCACGCATACCGACGCAGGCGCCGACGGGGTCGATCGAGCTGTCGTTCGAGATGACGGCCATCTTGGCGCGCGAACCCGGGTCGCGGGCCACGGCGCGGATCTCGATGACGCCGTCATAGACTTCCGGCACTTCCTGCGCGAACAGCTTGGCCATGAAGCCGCCGTGCGCGCGGCTCAGCATGATCTGCGGGCCCTTGGTCTCGCGACGGACGTCGTAGATGTAGGCGCGGATGCGGTCGCCGACATTGAAGTTCTCGCGCGGGATCGACTGGTCGCGGCGCATGATGCCTTCGCCACGGCCCAGGTCGACGATGACGTTGCCGTATTCGACCCGCTTGACGCTGCCGTTGACGATCTCGCCGACGCGATCCTTGTACTCGTCGAACTGACGCTCGCGCTCGGCTTCACGGACCTTATGCATGACGACCTGGCGGGCCATCTGGGTCTGGACGCGGCCGATCTCGAACGGCGGCAGGGCCTCTTCGTAGACCTTGCCGATCTCGGCGTCGCGCCAGGTGCGCTTGGCGATCGAGAACGGCATCTTGCCGATCTCGCCTTCCAGGTCGGTCTCGTCGGCGACGACTTCGATCACGCGCTTCTGCGTCGTCTCGCCCGTACGCGGGTCGATCTTGACGCGAATGTCGTGCTCGGCGCCGTAGCGGGCGCGGGCGGCCTTCTGCAGAGCGTCCTCGATGGCCTCGATGACGACTTCCTTCTCGATGCCCTTTTCACGGGCGACCGCGTCGGCGATCTGCAGGAGTTCAAGCCGGTTGGCGGCGATGCCGATGGCCATGGTCAGTCCTCTTCACTTTCGGACAGGTCTTCGTTGTCGGATTCAGATTTCAGACGGGCGGCCCGTTGCTTGGCCCCCCGATCCATCAGGGCGTCGGTCATAACGAGCTTGGCGTCGATGATCCACGCGAAGGGGAAGTAGACGGTAACGTCGTCCTCGCCCTCGATGTTCAAACCAACCTGGTCGTCCTCGACGCCGGCCAGTTCGCCCTTGAAGCGCTTGCGGCCCTCGGCCACGCGGTCCAGCTCGATGCGAGCCTCCAGGCCGGCGTAGTCGTCGAAGTCCTTCAGGCGGGTCAGCGGGCGGTCGATGCCGGGGCTCGAGACTTCCAGCGTATATTCGCCGGCGATCGGATCGGCGGGATCCAGCACCTCGGACAGGCCGCGCGACAGGCGGGCGCAGTCCTCGACGTTCATGTCGCCGCCGCTGCCGTCTTCCTGTAGCGGATGTTCGGCCATGATCTGCAGGCGGCGCTGCTCGGCCCCGCCCATCAGGCGAAGGCGAACGATCTCGTAGCCGAGGCTCTCGGCGACGGGATCGAGCAGCTCGATCAGATCACGGTCTTCCTGCGTCTTGCCGCGCACGGTTCTCTCAATTCTCAGGGCCGTCAGGCTTTGCTGCCGATCGGCCAAACAAAAAGCGGCAGCCTTTCGGCCGCCGCTCGAAAGCGCCATCTAGCGCTAACGGACGATGTAGGACGCTTTATAGGCGAACAGTTGGGCGCTGTCGACTCGCGGAGACGGAAATCTCCCGATCCGGCTTTCGCACCGCAGCACTAATCGCCTATAAGCCAGCCCGCGCAGGCCGCCTCCCCGCGGTCCTCAACAAGACGAAGAGTCACAATGGACCTCTCCAAGATTCCGACCGGGGCCAACCCGCCTTACGATCTGAACGCCATCATCGAGATCCCGCAGGGCGGCGAGCCGGTGAAGTACGAGATCGACAAGGAAAGCGGCGCCCTGATGGTCGACCGCTTCCTGCATACGGCCATGTTCTATCCGGCCAACTACGGCTTCATCCCCCACACCCTGGCCGATGACGGCGACCCGGCCGACATCATGGTCGTGGGCCCGACCCCGGTGGTGCCGGGCGCGATCATCCGCTGCCGCCCGATCGGCACCCTGATGATGGTCGACGAAGCCGGCTCGGACGAAAAGATCCTGGCCGTGCCGGTCGACAAGCTGCACCCGTTCTACACGGGCGTGTCCAGCTGGCGCGACCTGCCGACCATCCTGACCGAGCAGATCGCCCACTTCTTCCAGCACTACAAGGATCTGGAAAAGGGCAAGTCGACCAAGATCACCGGCTGGGCCGACATCGAAGAGACCGCCGACATCATCCGCGCGGCGATCAAGCGCTACAACGAGACCTACTAAGTCTCTTTTCTTGGTCAGCCTTTTTATCCAATCTGATCGAGCCGATCAGATTGGAAAGGCTTCCGGTGGCCAGGATCGATCTCACACTGCGGATCATCCTGGCCGACCCACCGCCCGGCGTGGTCTTTTCCAAGCAGGACGCCAAGAACCACCCGGTCGATCCGGTGCGTTCAGAAGGCGACCTCTCCTTCGACATCCCGATCACCCTGACCCCGACGCCCCAGGGCCCGCGTCCCGGCGGCGGCTTCGTGCGCAACGACAGTCGGGGACGGTTCGTCTACATCGCCTCGGGCGGACAGGCGGGCGATTGCCGGACCGAGTGGTCGCGGCGCATCAAGATCTATCTGAACGACCTGCCGGCAGACCTGGTCGGCGGCGAGGTGCTGGCGGCGACCATTGCCGGCCGCGCCAAGGACGGCGGCCCGGCCTGCGCGACCGTGCCGCTGCTCCAGGGCTGGACCCGCGTCACGCCGCCATGAGCGCTGGCCCGCGCAAGTTCAGGCGCTCCTGCACCGCCCCGACGTAGCTGGGCCCCACCGGCACCGCCGCGCCGTCGCGCAGCACCAGCGAGATCAGGCCCCGCCCGGCGCGATTGACCGCCTTGACCCGCTCGGGATTGACGAAGGCCGAGCGGTGCACCCGCATCATCCGGCGCGGGTTCAGCTGCTGCTCCAGCGTGTTCATGGTGATGCGATGGATGTGCCGGCGCGTGGCCGTGTGCAGCAGGACATAGTCCTTGGCCGCCTCGATCCAGTCGATCTCGCTGATCGCCACGCGCACCTGGCCGTGACGGCCGGGCACCCACAGGCCTTCGAGTTCATCGCTGGGCTCGGGCTCCGGCATGGGCGCTGGCGCCTGGGCGTTCATGGTCAGGATCATCGGCGCGCGGGGATCGGCCAGCAGGATGGCGATCCCGCCCTGCTCGGCCAGATCCGTCAGGCCCAGGCCCGTCATGACGCGCGACAGCGCCTGGCGCAGGTCGCGATAGGCCGGATCCCACGGGTCGTGGGCGACAGCCCGGTTGATGAAAGGCGCGGCAGACATAGGCTCTCCTCTCGGCGTCCGCCTCAGGGCGCCGACGGTGGTTGTTGGAGCCACGGATTTCGCCGCGACCCCCGCTGATGGACAGGATGTCGAGCCGATGATTGCCTGATGAAACGCCGATGACGGCGTACGAAACGGCAGTCGGTGTCTACTCAACCCCTCAGTGATGAGACGCTGAATGCTAGTTGGCACAAAATGTGTCAATCGAAATCAGGCACAAAATGTGCCCGATTCCATTACAAATTCGACAGACCGAGGGTCTTCAGATCCGAACGAAGTCCAGGAACACCGGCGCGCAGTCGCCCAGTTTCTTTTCCTCGTAACGCGTCGTGACGTGGTCGGCCGGGATCGCGTTGCGGTCGGCGTCAGCCTCGGCGAAGCGGAAGTTCGGGTCGGCCAGCACCCGCTCGGTGGTCCACTCGCCATAGTCGGCCCAGTCGGTCGCGAAGCGCAGGGCCGCGCCCGGCTTCATGACGCGGGCCAGGCGAGCGACGAATTCCGGCTGGATCAGGCGGCGCTTGTTGTGACGGGCCTTGTGCCAGGGGTCGGGGAACATGATGAACACCCGGTCCAGGCAGGCGTCGGGCAGCCAGTCGACCACATCGCGGGCGTCGCCCTCGTGGACGCGGACGTTCTTGAGGGCCTGCTCCTCGACGTGACGCACGGCCGAAGCGACGCCGTTCACGAAGGGCTCGGCGCCGATCACCAGGGTCTCGGGATGGCGGCCGGCCTGGGTCGCCATGTGCTCGCCGCCGCCGAAACCGATCTCCAGCCACACGGCCTTGGCGGCCGGCATCAGGTCCAGCGGCTGGAACGGGCCCTGCGGCACGGCGATCTCGGGCAGCAGGGTGTCGAGCAGGGCCTGCTGGCGCGGCTTCACCGGGCGCGACTTCAGACGGCCGAACGAGCGCAGCGGGCCATGGGGTTGGGTCGGATTGGTCATGGGGCGCTGTTTAGAACCGTCATCGGGAAAAACAAAATCCGCCTTCCTAGGCCTTGTGCCTAGGACCCATGGTCGCGCCAGGTTGAGCGGTCCAGAAAGCAAACCGCCGGCGTTGCGGATCTCTGTCGAGCGCAACGCCGGCGGAAAGATGGATCCTAGGCACCAGGCCTAGGAAGGCAGGTTTGGAATAACGGAACGGACCGTTACGCCAGGCCCTTCAGCTCGCTCACAAGGTCGGTCTTCTCCCACGAGAAGCCGCCTTCGTTGTCCGGCGTGCGGCCGAAGTGGCCGTAGGCGGCGGTGCGGGCGTAGATCGGACGGTTCAGCTGCAGGTGCTCACGGATGGCGCGCGGGGTGGCGCCGCCGATCAGCTGCGGCAGGATCTTTTCCAGCACGGCCGGATCGACCTTGCCGGTGCCGTGCAGGTCGACGTGGAACGAGACCGGCTGGGCCACGCCGATCGCATAGGCGATCTGGATGGTGCAGCGATCGGCCAGGCCCGAGGCCACGACGTTCTTGGCCAGGTAGCGGCAGGCATAGGCGGCCGAGCGGTCGACCTTGGTCGGATCCTTACCCGAGAACGCGCCGCCGCCGTGCGGGGCCGCGCCGCCGTAGGTGTCGACGATGATCTTGCGGCCGGTCACGCCAGCGTCGCCGTCCGGACCGCCGATCTCGAAGCGACCGGTCGGATTGACCAGCCACTGGGTCTTCTTGGTGATCAGGCCGTCCGGGAAGATCGGCAGGATGTGCGGCTTGATCAGGTCCAGCACGCGCTTGGAGGTCGCGGCCTTGCCGTCGATCTTCTTGGCGTGCTGGTGGCTGACGACGATCGACACGACGCGCGTCGGGCGGCCGTTGCCGTCATACTCCAGGGTCACCTGGCTCTTGGCGTCGGGCTCCAGCTCCTTCAGCTCGCCGCTGTGACGCAGCTCGGCCAGGCGCTTGAGGATATTGTGGCTGTACTGCAGCGTGGCCGGCATCAGCTCCGGGGTCTCGGTGCTGGCGTAGCCGAACATGATGCCCTGGTCGCCGGCGCCCTCGTCCTTCTTCTCGGTGGCGTCCACGCCCTGGGCGATGTGCGCCGACTGGCCGTGCAGGAAGTTCGAGTACTTCGCCTTCTGCCAGTGGAAGCCCTTCTGCTCGTAGCCGATGTCCTTGACCGCGGCGCGGACCTTGGGCTCGAGCGAGGCCAGGATGTCCTTGGTCAGCTGCTTGTTGGCCTTCTTGTCACCGTCCGGCTTGCCGGCGCGGACTTCGCCGGCCAGCACGATGCGGTTGGTGGTGACCAGGGTTTCGCAGGCCACCCGGGCTTCGGGATCGACCGACAGGAACGCGTCGACGACGGTGTCGCTGATGCGGTCGGCGACCTTGTCGGGATGGCCTTCGGAAACGCTCTCGCTGGTGAAGATGTAGGACGAACGGCTCAAGAGACAGCTCCGGTCAGGCAGGATGCGCGCAGGCGTGCGGGCGCCCAGTGTGGCGTCCAGTTAGACCAGAACCATATAAAGATATGTTTATGCGATCAAGGCGAGAGAACCTGCGCCCGTCTTTAGCGCCGTTTAGTCCTCGTCGGCGCCGGCGGCGGCCTCTTCCTCGGCCATCGAGCGGACCAGCTCCAGGATCCGGCGACGCACCTTGGACCGGCTGATCTTGGGGAACAGGGCGGCCAGTTCCAGGCCTTCCGAGGTCATCAGGAAGTCGTGCACGAACGGCTCGCCGGCGTCGGCCACGCCGTCACCGGCCGGATCGGCCAGGCCCTCGAAGAAGTAGCCGACCGAGGACTGCAGGCTCTTGGCGATCTCGTACAGCTTGCTGGCGCTGACCCGGTTGGCTCCGCGCTCGTACTTCTGGATCTGCTGGAAGGTCAGCCCCAGGTCCTCGGCCAGCCGCTCCTGGCTGACGCCCAGGATCTTGCGGCGCATGCGGATGCGGGCGCCCACATGCAGGTCGACGGGATTGGGGTGACGCTCGGCGTCGGACGACTCGCTCATGCCTACGCTTGATAGCTGAAATTGCGGTTTTAATTCAGCCTAAGTCTTGCACGCTTGCAATAGAAGAAAAGGACTTACCCCTCGGCCGGCGAACTGACGCAACCGCAGATATCAGTAGAAGCGCGAAAAACGCAGAATCACCGAAGTTGTCGAAGGGTGTAACCCCACCCTTACCTGGTATAGCGGTGTCGATCACTCCACTTTTGCCTAGATCCAGGCGCGTTCCCGGGACGATTCGACCGTGGGCGTCGATGACAGCGCTGACTCCCGTGGGCGTCGCCCGCAGGATCGGCTTGGCGCTTTCGATGGCGCGGTAGCTGGCCAGATTGAGGTGCTGCAGCGGGCCCGACGTGACGCCGAACCAGGCGTCGTTCGAGACATTGATCAGCACCCGGACGTCTTTGTTGGGCTTGGCCAGGCCCGGAAACAGGCTCTCGTAGCAGATCAGCGGCTGGGTCAGCAGGCCGTCGCCGACCTTCAGCGGGATAGGGCGCGGGCCGGTGGCGAAACCGTCCCCGAGATGGGCCAGGCTCTTGAAGCCGATGGCGGTCAGGAACTTGTCGGCCGGCAGGTATTCGCCGAATGGCACCAGGCGGTGCTTGTCGTAGACGCCCACGACCTCGAGATCCGTCGCCGTGCGCTTCAGGGCGATCAGGCTGTTGTAGTAGGTCGGGCTCTGGACGGGCCCCTCATAGCGATAACCGCCGATCAGCAGGGTCTGGCCCGGCTGCAGGCTGTCGAGGATCGCCTGCCGCACCCAGGTTCCAGGCGCCATGTAGTCGTTGATCGCCGCCGGCAGGGCGCCCTCGGGCCAGACCACCAGGTCGGCGGGCTTGCCAGCATAGGGCTTGGCCGTCAGCGAGACATAGGCCTGGACGATCTGGGCGAAGCGGGCGGCGTCCCACTTGGCGTCCTGCTGGATATCGGCCTGGACGATGCGCACCGTGACGGGCGCCCCCTCGACCAGCGGCCGCGACACCGCGAAAGCCCCGTAGCTAGAAATAGCGACAAGGCCGGCGACCGCCGAACCCAGGGCGATCTTCCCCGCCCTGCCCTCGCGCCACACCGCCGGCGCGGCGGCGATGGCCAGGGTGATCCAGGTCAAGCCATAGGCGCCGACCACCGCCGCGAACTGCGACGGCCACGAGCCCGCCCGCCAGGTCTCGCCCGGCAGGTTCCAGGGAAAGCCGGTCAGCACATGACCGCGCAGCCACTCCAGCGCGCCGAAGGCGGCGGCGAAGGTCAGGACGCGCCAGGCACTGGCCGGCCGCACAAGGCGATAGAGCAGACCCGCCAGACCCCAGAACAGCGCCAGGCCCGCGGCCATGGCCGAGACGGCGAACGGCGCCATCCAGCCCTGGTTGGCGGCGTCGACCATGAAGGCCTCGCCGATCCACCAGGTGCCGAGACCAAAGTAGCCGACACCCGCCAGCCACCCGCGCCAGAAGGCAGAGCGCAGCGGCTTCTGGGCATGGACGTCGTCGAGCAGATAGAGCAGGCCGGCATAGCCCAGCAGGCCCGGCAGCACGCCGAACGGCGGATGGGCCAGGGCGGCGGCCAGGCCGGCGAGCAGCGCCAGCAAGGGCCCGCTCCAGGCCTTCGCGCGGAAGCTGGTCCAGGCCGTCACGAAGCCGCGACGTCCCCAAAAGCCGACTCAGCCGCCGGTTCGCGCGCGGCCTCCGGCGACGGGCCGCCGCGCATCCGCACCCGGCGCACCCGGCGCGGATCGGCCTCGACCACCTCGAACTCGTAGCCGTCGGGATGGGCGATCACCTCGCCCCGCTGCGGCACGCGGCCGGCCAGGGCCACGACCAGGCCGGCGACCGTGTCGATGTCCTCTTCCATGTCGGAGGGGGCCAGGCTGGCGCCGACGGCGGCTTCCAGCTCTTCCAGCGGCGCGCGGGCCTCGGCCTCGAAGATCCCGCCGGGGCGGGCGACGATGGCGACGGCGGCGGCGTCATCGTGCTCGTCGTCGATCTCGCCGACCACCGCCTCGATCAGGTCTTCCATCGAGACCAGGCCGTCGGTGCCGCCGAACTCGTCGATGACCAGGGCCATGTGGATCCGGCTGGTGCGCATGCGAAGCAGCAGGTCGGCGGCCTTCATCGAAGCGGGCACGTACAGCGCGTCGCGGCGCAGCTTGTGCAGCACGACGTCACCTGGGGCCGGCCGCTTCTCATCGTTTGAGAGCAGACGGAAGATGTCCTTGACGTGGACCACGCCGACGGGGTCGTCGAGGGTCTCGCGATAGATCGGCATCCGCGAGTGCTCGGCCTCGGTGAACTGGGCCACCACCGCCTCGAACGGCGCGGAAAGCTCGACGGACACGATGTCGGCGCGTGGGGTCATCACGTCGGCCACCCGCAGGGTCTGGAAGGCCTCGGCCTGGTCGACGATGTCGACCGCGCCGGTCGCGGGCGGCGCTTCGGGCGGCCGAACGGGCTCGCCGCCGCCGGTCAGCTGCCGGCGCATACGTCGGAGAAACGCCCGCACGCCCCGGCTTCGTCGAACCGGAACGGCGGGCTGTTGACTAGGCTCGTCGCTGGGCATGGCCCGTGTCAGCGCCCCTCTTCATCACCGGCATAGGGATCCGGAACGTCCAGACCCGCCAGGATTTCGCGTTCGAGCGCCTCCATGGCTTCCGCCTCGTCGTCGCCCTCGTGGTCGTATCCTAGGAGATGAAGCACGCCATGCGCCACCAGATGTTGCAGGTGGTGCCCCAGGGGCTTGCCCTGCTCGGCCGCTTCCCGGGCGCAGACGCCATAGGCCAGGGCGATATCGCCGATCTGGCCTTCCGGATTGGGCGGCGAGGGGAAGGACAGGACGTTGGTCGGCTTGTCCTTCTGGCGGAAGTCGCGATTGAGGGCCTGGACGCTGTCGTCGTCGGTCAGCAGGATCACGATCCCCTGCCCTTCGATGTCCTCATGCGCGTCCAGCACGGCCTGGGCGGCGCGCCAGACCAGGGCCTCGGTTTCGGCTTCCGCCGTCGTCCAGGCCTCGTCCTCGATCTCGATGTCTACGGTAATGGTCATTTAGCGGGGAGTACTCTGCGCCGCGTCCGCGTCATAGGCCTTAACGATACGCTCGACGAGCGGGTGGCGCACCACGTCCGAAGACGTAAAGCGCGACACTGCCACCCCCTCGACGCCATCCAGGATCGAGACGGCATGGGCCAGGCCGGAGTCGCGCGGGTTCATCAAATCGACCTGGGTCGGGTCGCCGGTGACGACCATGCGGGCGCCCTCGCCGATGCGGGTCAGGACCATCTTCATCTGCAGGCGCGAGCAGTTCTGCGCCTCGTCGACGATGACGAACGCATGCGCCAGCGTGCGGCCGCGCATGAAGGCGATCGGGGCGACCTCGATCTCCAGCTTCTCACGGCGGCGACGCAATTGGTCGGCGCCCATGATGTCGGTCAGGGCTTCCCAGACCGGAGCCATGTAGGGGTCGACCTTCTCGTTCAGGTCGCCCGGCAGGAAGCCCAGCTTCTCGCCGGCCTCGACGGCGGGACGGGTGACGATCAGGCGATCGACCTCGCCGCGCATCAGCATGCCAGCCCCATGGGCCACGGCCAGGAAGGTCTTGCCGGTGCCGGCGGGGCCCAGGCCGAAGACCAGCGGATGGGTGGCCATCCGCTCCAGGTACTGGGCCTGGCTCTTGGTCTTGGGCGAGACATTGCCCTTGCGCACCGCGCGGGGCGAGGCCTGGCCGCCGGTCTCGTGGGCGCTGCCGATGGCGATACGGACATCGGCCTCGACCACCTCCTCGCCGTCGTCGGCGCGAGCGGCCAGGGTCTGCAGAACACGTTTCGCGCCGGTGCGGCCGCGGGCGTCGCCGGTGATGGTGACGCCGCCGCCGGGAGTTTCGATGAGCACCTTGAAGGCGTCCTCGATCAGGGCGGCGTGGCGGCCCGACGGACCGGTAACGGCGACGACGGCGTCGTCGGACAGCGGCAGGAATTCAGGCGTACGGCTCAAGCGGTCTCCAAATTAAGCAAGGAGGGTGGGGCGGGATAGGTTTCCAGAACACCCCCCAGGCTCATCTTGGCGGCGCTCTCGATACGGACAGGCACGATCGTACCGATCAGGCTTTCGGGGCCTTCAGCATGCACGGCCTGCAGATATGGGCTGCGACCCACGACCTGGCCAGGGTGGCGGCCCGCTTTCTCGAACAGCACCGGCATGACCTTGCCGACCTGGCTAGCGTTGAAGGCGCGCTGCTGCTCGTCCAGCAGCTGGTTCAGGCGCTCCAGGCGCTCGGCCTTGACCGCTTCGTCGACCTGACCGGGCATGGCCGAAGCCGGCGTCCCAGGACGCCGCGAATACTTGAACGAGAAGGCGCTGGCGAAGCCGACCTCGCGCACCAGCTCCAAGGTCTTGTCGAAATCGCCATCGCGCTCGCCGGGGAAGCCGACGATGAAATCGCCGCTCATGGCGATGTCCGGACGGGCCGCGCGGATCTTCTCGATCAGCTTCACATAGCTCTCGGCCGTGTGGTCGCGGTTCATGGCCTTCAGGATCTTGTCGCTGCCCGCCTGCACCGGCAGGTGGAGATACGGCATCAGCTCCGGCAGCTCGCCGTGGGCCTCGATCAGGTCCTCGCCCATGTCGCGCGGGTGGCTGGTCGTGTAGCGGATGCGGTCCAGGCCATCGATCTTGGCCAGCTGGCGCACCAGCTTGGCCAGGGTCGAACCGTCACCGTCATAGGCGTTGACGTTCTGGCCCAGCAGGGTGACCTCGCGCACGCCGGCGCCGGCAAGGCGCTTGGCTTCTTCCACGATGTCATTGACCGGCCGCGACCACTCGCCGCCGCGGGTATAGGGCACCACGCAGAAGGTGCAGAACTTGTCACAGCCCTCCTGCACGGTCAGGAACGCGGTGACCCCGGTCACGTGGCGCTCGGCCGGCAGGGCGTCGAACTTCTCGTCGGCGGCGAAGTCGGCGGCCAGGCGCTCGCCGGTCGCCCGGTGGGCGCGGGCGATCAGCTCGGGCAGCTGGTGATAGGCTTGAGGCCCAACGACCAGATCCACCGCCTTCTGGCGATGCATGATCTCCTTGCCCTCGGCCTGGGCCACGCAGCCGGCCACGGCGATGGTCATGCGACCGCCGTCCTGGGCTTTGCGGTCCTTCATCTGCTTGATGTAGCCGAGCTCGGAATAGACCTTCTCGGTGGCCTTCTCGCGGATGTGGCAGGTGTTCAGCACCACCAGGTCCGCGCCTTCGGGGTCATCCACGACGCCATAGCCCAGCGGACGCAGGACATCGGCCATGCGCTCGCTGTCATAGACGTTCATCTGACAGCCGTAGGTCTTGATAAAGAGGCGCTTTTGCGGGGTCTCGCTCATCCGCGAGGTTATGGGGGCGGGGCGGGCTCGGCGCAAGGTCGCGGAGGACACACTTGCCCCCTCCGCGCCTGCGGCGCTCCTCCCCCAGAGGGGGAAGAAGAATCGCGGCGCACCTTCCGCCCCCTCCGGGGGCGGACGACCGCGAAGCGGTCAGGTGGGGGCAAGTAGCCCCAACCCTACTCCTCCAGCGGCATGCCGTAGAGTTCGAGCCGGTGATCCACCAGCTTGTAGCCCAGCTTGCGGGCGATGGCGTGCTGCAGGGCTTCGATCTCCTCGTCCACGAACTCGACGACCTTGCCGGTCTTCATGTCGATCAGGTGGTCGTGGTGGTGATCGGGCGTCTCTTCGTAGCGCGAACGGCCGTCACGGAAGTCGTGGCGCTCGATGATGCCGCTTTCCTCGAACAGGCGGACGGTGCGGTAGACCGTGGCGATCGAGATGTGCGGATCGATGGCGTGGGCGCGGCGGTGCAGCTCCTCGACGTCCGGATGGTCCTCGGCCGACGACAGCACGCGCGCGATCACGCGGCGCTGGTCCGTCATGCGCATGCCTTTTTCGATACAGGCCTTTTCGAGTCGATCCACGGCGGAACCTCCGTCTGAGTCGCCCGGAAGATAGGCGGTCGCGCCTTAAGTGTTAAGCGCCCGGCGCATGACAAGCGCATCCTTGGGGCCATCGGGATGGGGATAATATCCCTTCCTGACCCCGACCTTGGCGAAACCGGTCGCTTGATACAGCGCAATGGCCGCCAGATTGTCAGCGGCGACCTCCAGGAACATGGCCTCGGCCCTGGTCTCGGCGGCGATGCCGGCGGCGATTTCCACAAGCGCCGCGCCCCAGCCGCGCCGGCGGGCCACGGGGTCGACGGCGATCGTCAGGATCTCGGCCTCGCCGGCGATCGAGCGGCACAGGATGAAGCCCTTGGATTCGGCGGGCTCCCCCGCCTCGCCCAGCACCGCGAAGGCGCCGGGGGATTTCAGCAGCTCGTCGAACTCCAGCGCCGTCCAGGGCCGGGGAAAGGCCTTGTCATGCAGGTCGGCGAGATCGAAGGCGGCTTCCGAGCCGACGGGACGCAGGTTCATGCGGCGGGCAGCGTGGCGTAGGGCGCGCGCAGGTATAGCGGCCGGGGCGAATGGGCGGGCGTGGGCTTCTTGGCGGCCAAACGGGCGACGGCGACGGGATCGGGCGCGACCGGGGTCAGCACGGTGGCGACGCTCAACGTATCGGCCAGCAGCGGCGCGCCCGAGCCGACCAGGGTCGCCGGACCGCCCGAATAGAGCTCGGCCAGCCGCGCGGCGGCCTCGCCCAGCCCCAGGGCGTCCGGGGCCATCAGCGAGACGCCGTCGGCGAAGACCTGGATATAGACCTGGTCCATCCGCGCATCGAGCACGGCGGCGACGAAGCCCTTGTGACCGAACGCCAGGCTCTCCAGCGTGTTGACGCCCACGCACGGGATCGACAGCGCCGTGGCCAGGCCCTTGGCGAAGGCCAGGCCCACCCGCAGGCCGGTGAACGAGCCCGGACCGACCGTGACGCCGATGCGGGAGAGGTCAGTGAAGGCGACGCCCGCCTCGGCGGCCGCTTCACGGGCCAGGATGCCGATGCGCTCCTGGTGGCCGCGGGTCATGGGCTCGCTGCGCACGGCCAGCACGCGCTCGCCGTCCAGCACGGCGACCGAGCTGGCGCCGAGGCAGGTGTCGATCGACAGGATCATGGATCAGCCGGCGCCGACGACGGCGCCTTCGGCCGGACGCCAGACGAACTCGTTCAGCTGGCCCTTGGCCTTCAGGGTCGCCTCGGGCGGCACGGCCTTGCCGGTGTAGCCGGGCACGCCGAACACGTACGACACGGTCGGGGCCTCGGGGCGCACGCAGATCGTCATGTTGACCTCGCGGCCCTCGCCGGCGCGGCACTGGTCGACGGTGAAGCCAAGATCGGCCCACTTGGCCAGCAGCTGCTCGTCCTTGGGACCGCGCGCGTCGCCGGCATTGACTCGGACATAGGCGATCTCGCCCTCGTCGGTCTTGCCGATCTCGGCCAGCGGGACGTTGTCCTGCTCGACATTGATGATCGGCTGGGCCGGGCCTTCGCCAAAGTGCAGGAAAGCCTGCTCGACCTTGGCCTTCGGGAACAGCACCTTGAGCGTGGCCAAGTCGAAGGCGACCGTGGCGTTGATCGGCCCAACGCCGTCCTTGCTGACCTTCAGCGGGCCGCCGGCATAGGGCGCGATGGCGACCTGGACCGGAGTTTTCGCGCCAGCTTCGGGCGCGGGAGCGGCCGCCTCGTCCTTCTTGGCCGGCCCGCAGGCGGCGAGGACGAGAAGCGGCAGGGCGATGAGGGTGTGACGGAGGGTCATGCGGGCTTTGTAGCCCAATGTGCATCAGATTCACAAAAATCCTCGTCATCCCGGCCGCAGCGAAGCGGAGAGCCGGGACCCAGGGGCCAATGCAGTGCGGTTGCCCCTGGGTCCCGGATAGCCTCTACGAGGCTTCCGGGATGACGATGTTATTTGCCTAAAGAATCTTCGCGGCTTCGTCGAAGCCCAGGCGCGGGTTGCGCGGGAACAGGCCCTCTTCGGTGCCGTAGCCGATCGAGGCGATGAAGTTGCTCTTGATGTTGGTGCCCGCGAAGAACTCCGCATCCACGCCGGCATTGTCGAAGCCCGACATCGGACCGACGTCCAGGCCCAGGGCCCGCGCCGCCAGGATGAAATAGCCGCCCTGCAGCGAGCTGTTGCGCAGCGCGCCCCACTCACGGGCCGTCATGTCGTTGAACCAGTCCTTGGCGCCCGGGGCGTGCGGGAACAGCTTCGGCAGGGTTTCCGGGAAATCGAGGTCGTAGCCGACGATCACCGTCACCGGCGCCTGCAGGATCTTCGGCGCGTTCGAGCCCGACGAATGCTTGGCCAGGCGTTCCTTGGCCTCTTGCGAAGTCAGGAAATAAAAGCGGGCCGGGGTCGAGTTGGCCGCGGTCGGGCCGAACTTGGTCAGCTCATAGAGCTCGCGCAGGACGCTTTCCGGCAGCGGCGTCGGATCCCAGCCGTTGCGGGTCCGGGCTTCGGTGAACAGCTGGGCGAGCGTGGCGTCTTCGAGCTTGGCCATGAGCGATCCTTGAGGAAGCTATTTGCAACTAGAATAGTTACAATAAGGACTTCCGCCGCATCGCGCAAGGCTGGCGCGGGCCTTAGCCCAGCGTCTGCTCGACCCGCGTCACTTCCGGCACATAGTGCTTGAGCATGTTCTCGACGCCCGACTTCAGGGTCGCCGACGAGGACGGGCAGCCCGAGCAGGCGCCGCGCATGTGCAGCCAGACCACGCCGGTCTGCGGCTCGAAACGCGAGAAGACGATGTCGCCGCCGTCCTGGGCCACGGCCGGACGGATGCGGGTGTCGAGCAGTTCCTTGATCTCGGCGACGATCTGCGAGGCTTCCTCGTCATAGACGCCGTCATCGTCGTGGCCGCCGTCCTGGGTCGCATCCAGCAGCACCGGGCGGCCGCTGGTGAAGTGGTCCATGATGGCCGCCAGGATCGGGGCCTTCAGGTGCGGCCACTGGGCGTCCTCGCCCTTGGTCACGGTCAGGAAGTCGGGACCGAAGAACACCCGCGTCACGTCGCCCAGGTCGAACAGGGCCTTGGCCAGCGGCGAGGCGTCGCCCTCTTCCGGGGTGCGGAACTCACGAGCGCCCTCGCCCAGCACTTCACGGCCGGGCAGGAACTTCAGGACCTCGGGGTTCGGGGTGGTCTCGGTCTGAATGAACATGGCCGACAGATGGACCTCGCGGCCGCCTGACGCAAGGGTGACCGAACCGCGCATTTTAAAAGTGACACAGGCGTCATTTTCTGGCGGTATGCTCGCAAAACACCGATCCGCGGGAGGATCCACGATGAGCGATGGTTCTGTCGACCTGAAGGCTGACGCCCGAGCGAGGGCCTATTCCATTCCCCTCGAGGACTATCACATCGCCGATCCGGCCCTGTTCCAGGCCGACGCCATGTGGCCCTATTTCGAGCGGATGCGGAAGGAAGACCCCGTCCACTACTCGAAGGGCGACGAGGAGATCGGGCCCTATTGGTCGATCACCCGCTACAACGACATCATGACCGTCGATACGACCCACCAGATCTTCTCGTCGGACGCCCACCTGGGCGGCATCACCATCCGCGACTTCGACGAGGACTTCGTCCTGCCGATGTTCATCGCCATGGACCAGCCCAAGCACGACATCCAGCGCAAGACAGTTAGTCCAATTGTCTCGCCGCCGAACCTGGCCAAGCTGGAGGGCATCATCCGCGAGCGGGTCTGCCAGATCCTGGACACGCTGCCGATCGAGGAGCCGTTCGACTGGGTCGACCGCGTCTCGATCGAGCTGACCACCCAGATGCTGGCCACCTTGTTCAACTTCCCCTGGGAAGAGCGTCGCAAGCTGACCCGCTGGTCGGACGTCGCCACCGCCTCGCCCGAGAGCGGCATCGTCGAGAGCGAGGACGCCCGCCGCGCCGAGCTGCTGGAATGCCTGGGCTACTTCACCAATCTGTGGAACGAGCGGGTCAACCAGACCGAGCCGGGCAGCGACCTGATCTCGATGCTGGCCCACGGCGAGGCCACCCGCGACATGCCGCCCTTCGAATACCTCGGCAATGTCATCCTGCTGATCGTCGGCGGCAACGACACCACCCGCAACTCGATCACCGGCGGCCTCTACGCCCTGTCGCAGAACCCACAGGAAGAGGCCAAGCTGCGCGCCGATCCGTCGCTGATCCCGAACATGGTCTCGGAGATCATCCGCTGGCAGACCCCGCTAGCCCACATGCGCCGCACGGCGCTGGAGGACTTCGAGCTGGCCGGCAAGACCATCAAGAAGGGCGACAAGGTCGTGATGTGGTACGTCTCGGGCAACCGCGACGACACGGTCATCGAGAACGCCGACGCCTTCATCATCGACCGCCCGCAGGCCCGCCGCCACCTGTCGTTCGGCTTCGGCATCCACCGCTGCGTCGGTAATCGCCTGGCCGAGATGCAGCTGAAGATCGTCTGGGAAGAGGTGCTGAAACGCTTCCCCAGGATCGAGGTGCTGGAAGAGCCCAAGCGCGTCTACTCGACCTTCGTGAAGGGTTATGAGCGGATGATGGTGCGGATCCCGGAGCGGGTCTAACTCGCCCCCTCCGCGCTGCGCGCTCCTCCCCCGGAGGGGGCAGAAGGGCGACGCGCATCTTCCGCCCGCCTTTGGGGGCGGACGACCTCGCAAAGCGAGGTCAGGTGGGGGGAGCCATCTCCTAGGCCAACGCGTCGATCTCTTCGTCCGTCAGATCCCCCGGCACCACGGTGACGGGCAGCTTGCGGCCGCCGAAGCCGACGCCCTCCTTGGCGATCGCCGCGATCAGCGGTCCCGGCCCCCTGCCCGCCGTCGACGTCGCCAGGATCAGGATCTTGATGCTCGGGTCAGCCGCCACCACCGCCTTGAGCGCCGTGCGGACGCTGTCGGCGTGCTTGATGATGAACTCGGGCGGCAGGCCGGTCTCGGCCACGACCTGGCCGGCCAGGCTCTGGAGCAGGACCTCGGCCTCCTCGCGTTCCTGGCGCTCGATCTCTTCGCGCACGCCGCTCCAGTGCTCGAACTCGGCGGGCGAGATCACCTTCAGCAGGGCCACGTGACCGCCGGTCGAGCGGGCGCGGCGGCAGGCGTATTTCAGCGCCGCCGTGAACTCCGGCGTGTCGTCGGCGACGACCAGGAACTTGCGGCGGCTATAAGCGGCGTCAGTCATCGCGCGAGATGACGCCGCTTCCAGCCGAACCTCAAGCCCCCCAGAAGCCGACCAGCTTCTTGACCTCGGCCAGGGTCGGGGCGGCGGCTTCGCGAGCCTTCTCCGCGCCCTTGGCCAGGATGGCGTCCAGCACCGCCGGATCGCCCAGCAGGCCGCGCATGCGCTCGCCCACCGGGGCCAGGCTCTCGACCGCCAGCTCGGCCAGGGCCGGCTTGAACGTGCCAAAGCCCTTGCCGGCGTATTCGGCCAGCACCTCGGCCTTGGTCTTGCCGGCCAGGGCCGCGAAGATGCCGACCAGGTTGTCGGCCTCGGCGCGGGTCGCCAGTTCCTCGATCG
Organism: Caulobacter sp.; assembly: GCF_017744445.1. Lineage (GTDB taxonomy): Bacteria > Pseudomonadota > Alphaproteobacteria > Caulobacterales > Caulobacteraceae > Caulobacter. The sequence goes on along the minus strand of NZ_JAGIBH010000020.1, from coordinate 32,813 downwards.
TTTCCGGCAGCGGTTCCGGGTCGGTGCGGGCCTTCTTGACCTTGGCGGCGATGTCGTCGGCCGTGTCGGTCAGGTTGATGCGCGAATAGTCCGACGGATCGGACTTGCTCATCTTGGCCGAACCGTCACGCAGGCTCATGACCCGCGCGCCCGGTCCCTGGATCAGCGGATCGGGGATGGGGAAGAAGCCCGGGGCGTTGAAGTCGTGGTTGAACTTGCCGGCGATGTCGCGAGTCAGTTCCAAGTGCTGCTTCTGGTCCTCGCCCACCGGCACGTGGGTGGCCTTGTAGACCAGGATGTCGGCCGCCTGCAGCACCGGATAGGTGTAGAGACCCACCGAGCTGCGCTCCTTGTGCTTGCCGCTCTTCTCCTTGAACTGGGTCATGCGGTCCAGCCAGCCGAGGCGGGCGACGCAGTTGAAGATCCAGGACAGCTCGGCGTGCTCGCGCACGGCCGATTGCGGGAAGATCGTCGCCTTGTCCGGGTCCAGGCCCGAGGCGATGTAGGCGGCCGCGATCTCGCGGGTCTGCTGGGCCAGGGCGGCCGGATCCTGCCACACGGTGATGGCGTGCAGGTCGGCCACGAAGATGAAGGTGTCGATCTCGTGCTGCAGGCGGGTGAACTTCACCAGCGCGCCGAGATAGTTGCCCAGGTGCAGGGCGCCCGAGGGTTGGACGCCCGAGAGCACGCGGGCGGGGCCCGTATAGGCGACGGGGGCTTGATCGGTCATGAGTTCAGCCTTGGCTGTCGTATTCGAAGGGATTGGCTAGGCGCAGGTGCGCGCATCGCGTCGAAACGCGAGGATCGAAGTCAGAGAGAGCCGCGCCATCGCGGCGAGAAGAGACCGATCGGAGCCATGCCCCGCTGGTTAGCCTCCTCAGCCCCACGGATCAAGCCTTGCCCCGGCGCAGCGCCGCCTTCAGCTCGGACGGCTTGACCCCGCCGAACAGGAACAGCAGCGGCGGATAGACCAGGGCGCCGGCCAGGCAGGTGAGCGCCAGGGCGAACTCCTTGGCGCCCAGCGCGTGGCCGGTCAGGCCGATGCCGCGCAGCGGGGCCTCGATCAGGTCGCGATAGTGCGAGGCGGCGGCCATCAAGAGGCCCATGCCCAGGCTGGCCAGCAGGATGCGGGTTAGGCGCGACCAGGTCTGGCCGGTCGGGCTGTAGTCCTTCTTGCGCGACAGGCCGAAGGCCATCTGGCCGACATTGATCCACGAGGCGATGGCGGTCGCGGCCGCGATGCCCTTGACCCCGACCAGCTGGAACAGGACGACGCCGAAGGCGATGTTCACCGCCACCGAGATCAGGGCGAACCGCATCGGGCTCTTGGTGTCGCCGCGCGCGAAGAAGGCGCGCGAATAGAGCTGCTGCAGCACGAAGGCCGGCGTGCCCAGGCCATAGAAGAACAGCGCCGCCGCCGTCTGGCTGGCGTCGAAGGCGGTGAACTGGCCCCGGGTGTAGAGGCCGTCCGACAGGAAGCCCGGCATGGCGACCAGGGCCGCGGCGGCCGGCAGGGTCAGGGCCATGGCGAGCGTGACGCCCTGGTCCATGGCGCTCTGGGCGTCCTCGCGGTCGCCCGAGTGCACGGCGCGCGACAGGCGCGGCAGCAGGGCGACCCCGATGGCGACGCCCACTAGGCCTAGCGGCAACTGGTAGAGACGGTCGGCGGTGGCCAGCCAGGTGCGGCCGCCCGGGACGTGGCTGGCCAGGTTGCCCGAGATGAAGATGTTGACCTGGGTGGCGCTGGCCGCCAGGGCGCCGGGGATGGCCTTGCCGATCAGCTCGCGCACTTCGGGGGTCAGGCGCGGCAGCCGCCAGTGGACCTTGGCCCCGGACTTGTTGACGCCCCAGGTCAGCAGGGCGGCCTGCGCCACGCCGGCCACGACCACGCCGATCGAACCCCAGGTCGCCGCGCCCACCGCCGAGGTCTGGGGCAGGATGAAGATCAAGGTGCTGATGTTCAGCAGGATCGGCGCGCCGGCCGACAGGATGAAGCGGTCGCGGGCGTTCAAGACGCCCGACAGGTGGGCGACGATGGCCATGCACGGCAGGTATGGCATGGTGATCTGGGTCAGCAGCACCGCCAGCTTGTACTTCTCGGTGCCCCAGCCAAAGCCCGGGCTGATCAGCATCATCAGCCACGGCATGGCCAGCTGGCAGATGACGGTGATAATGATGGTCGAGGCCGCCAGGGTGGCCATGGCGTCGGCCGCCAGGATGTCGGCCTTCTCCTCGCCGTCGCGCTGCAGCGACTTGGCGTAGGCCGGCACGAAGGCCGCGGCGAAAGCGCCCTCGGCGAAGAACCGGCGGAACAGGTTCGGGAAGGCCAGGGCGGCGTTGTAGGCGTCGGCCGCCGGGGTGGCGCTGGCCCCCATCCGGTACGAGACCGCCAAGTCCCGCGCGAAGCCCATGAACCGGCTGACCAGGGTCAGGCCCGAATAGATCGCCGACGACTTGAGAAGACCTCCACCCTTCTTGGGCGCGGGAGCTTCAGCGGGGGCGGCGGGGGGCGCGGTGTCGGTCACTCCCGGCTTCTGTGACGGCGCCGAGGAAGCGTCAAGAGCACGCCGCTGATACGACAAATGTGACCGGTACCAAATTTTCATTGACGGCGACGCTTCGGCCCGCAACCTTCGATGGAAAGGCTCGCGTCCGACGGGCCCGGAGGAAACTTGATGCGCAGACTTCCGCTCGCCCTGTCGCTCGCCTGCCTGCTGTCGACGACGGCCCTGGCCCAGACGGCCGCGCCGCCGATGAAGCTGAACGAGGCCGGCTACTACGCCGCGCCCGGCGCCGAGGTGCTGGTGTTCAGCAACTGGTACGACAGCCTGTTCAGCGACGCCAAGATCAGCGGGGTCGAGCTCGTTCAGCGCGGCGTGCGCACGGCTACCAACGGCGATGTCCGCCTCTCGCCCACGCCCGGCCAGTGGGACCCGATCGGCAAGCTCGTGGACCGCAAGGTCGATCCCAAGACCGGCGTGGTCGAGGCGACGCTGGAGTATGCCGAGCACGGCTTTCGCTACGTGATCCGGTCCGAGCCGCGCGGCGCCAGCGTCGTGGTCAGCATCGTGATCGACAAGCCCCTGCCCAAGGCGCTGGAAGGCAAGGCCGGCTTCAACCTGGAATTCCTGCCGTCGGCTTATTTCCGCAAGACCTTCATGGCCGACGGCAAGGCGGGCGTCTTCCCGCTGTATCCGGCCAGCGACATGGGACCGGGCGATGGTCGGGCCGAGCCCCTGCCTCTCGCCCAAGGCAAGCGCTTGGTGCTCTCGCCGGAAGACGCCGGCCACCGCGTGACCCTGACCTCCGCAACGCCGATCGCCCTCTATGACGGCCGCAACCAGGCCCAGAACGGCTGGTTCGTGGCGCGCGGCCTGCTGCCCTCGGGCCAGACCGGCAAGGTGCTGGAATGGACCCTGACGCCCCAGGCCGACGCCGCCTGGGTGCGGCCGCCGATGATCGCCCACTCGCAGGTCGGCTACGCCCCGAGCCAGACCAAGACGGCGGTGATCGAGCTCGATGCGGCCGACAAGGCCAAGGCCACCGCGAGGCTCTTGCGGATCTCCGATGCCGGCGCCTTCACCACCGCTCTCGAGGCGCCGGTCAAGCCCTGGGGCCGCTACCTGCGCTACAACTACGGCCGCTTCGACTTCACCAGCGTCAAGCAGCCCGGCGCCTATGTGGTCGAGTACGGCGGGACCCGCAGCGCGCCGTTCCGCATCGGGCCGGACGTCTATGCCGACGCCTGGCATCCGACCCTGGACGTCTATTTCCCGGTCGCCATGGACCACATGTTCGTCAACGAGGCCTACCGCGTCTGGCACGGCGAGGCGCACAAGGACGACGCCCTGCAGGCGCCGGTGAACCACGAGCACCTGGACCTCTACGCCCAGGGCCCGACCACCGACACGGCGTTCAAGCCGGGCGAGCACATCCCCGGCCTGAACATCGGCGGCTGGTTCGACGCCGGCGACTTCGACATCCGCACCCAGACCCAGTACGCGGTCGTGCGCAACATGGTCGAGACCTGGGAGACCTTCCGTCCCACCCGCGATCAGACCAGCGTCGACGACGCTGCGCGCCGGGTCGAGATGCACATCCCCGACGGCAAGCCCGACCTCGTTCAGCAGATCCGCCACGGCGTCCTGCAGCTGGTCGCCCAGCACAAGGCCGTCGGCCACGCCACCAACGGCATCGTCGAGCCCGACGTCGAGCAGTACACCCACCTGGGCGACGCGGTGACCAAGACCGACGGCATCCCCGGCAACAAGGACGACCGCTGGGCCTTCACCAGCAAGTCCACGGCCCTGAACTACGGCTCGATCGCCGCCCTCGCCGCCGCCAGCCGGGCCCTGCGCGGCGCCGACGACGCCCTGGCCGACGAAAGCCTGGCCATCGCCAAACGCGTCTGGGACGAGGAGCACACCCACGCCCCCAATGACTTCCGCCATGGCAACACCACCGGCGGCCACCTGGTCGACGAGGAGTTCGACGCCACGGTCGAGCTGCTGGCCACGACCAAGGACCCGAAATACGCCGCCCGCATCGACGCGATGTGGCCCGAGGTCGAAAGGCGCTTCGCGTTCAACGCCCGCACCGCCGTCCAGGCGATCCCGTTCATGCCCGCCGCCTACAAGACCCGGATGGAGCCGGCCGTGCGCGCCTGGCTGGCCGAGGACGCCAAGCTGGCGACGGCCAATCCGTTCGGGGTCTTCATCGGGACCGCCGGCTGGGCCGGCAGCGGCCAGGTGGTCGAGGCGGGCCTGACCCACGCGGCCCTGCGCAAGGCCTTCCCCGCCATCGTCCCCGCCGACGGCGTCTATCGCGCCCTCGACTATCTCTTCGGGACCCATCCGGGCTCGAACCTGTCGCTGGTCTCCGGCGTCGGGACCCAGTCCAAGGAAGTGGCCTACGGCAACAACCGCGCCGACTTCAGCTTCATCGCCGGCGGCGTCGTGCCGGGCGTGCTGATCATCAAGCCCGACCTGCCCGAAAACAAGGAAGACTGGCCCTTCCTGTGGGGCGAGAACGAGTATGTCGTAAACGTCGCGTCCGGTTACATGCTGCTGGCCCTGACGGCGGACGCGATCGCCCAGGGGCAGTGAGGCTTTCCCAGAACGCCGCTCATCCCCGCGAAAGCGGGGACCCAAGCCGAGCCCAACAATACATCCCGTCATTCCCGCCCTTGTGGCGGGAACCCCTCTATCCGCACGCAAGTGCAGTAGGGGACGGGCTGCTGAGCAGTCCGCTTGCCCTTCGTGTGTCAGCTGAACCAAGGGTTCCCTCCACAAGGGCGGGAATGACGGAGGTTGGGTGGGGGCGGACAGGCAAAGGCCGCTTGGGTCCCCGCTTTCGCGGGGATGAGCGGGTAGGGGGATGGCTCAGACTTGAATGTCGACCGGCCCTACCGCGCGACGCTGGCCCGGGCCTTGCGCAAGCCGGCGCGGGCCGCCGGGGCCGTCGCCTCGTTCTGCTCCAAAGCCGCCAGCAGGTCGGCCTTCAGGGCGTTGACCTTGCGGGTCTCCGTCACCTTCCCGCCCTCGGCCGTCTGGACGTAGAAGGCGTCGACCGCCCGCTCGCCATAGCCGTCGATATGGGCCGACTGGATCGAGAGGCCGCTCTCGGCCAGGGTCTTGGCCAAAGCGTGCAGCAGGCCCGGGCGGTCGCGGCCCGAGGCCTCGACCACGGTGGCGTCGTTGGAGGCTTCGTTGTCGACCACCACGGCCGGCGCGATGGCGAAGGCGGCGGCGCGGCTCTGCTCGGCGCCCCGACGCGGTTCCACGGAGAGCGGCTCGCCACGACCGGCGGCCTCAAGGGCGTCGGCTAGGCGGCGCAGGGCCCGCGGGTTCTCGCAGCCGAACGGCGCGCCGGTCACGTCCTGCACATAGAACACGTCCAGGGCCTGGCCCTGGCGGGAGGTGAAGACCCGCGCCCCGACCACATTGCCGCCCAGGGACGAGATGGCCAGCGCCAGGTCGGCGAACAGGCCACGACGGTCCTTGGCGGCGACCACGATCTCGGCGGCGTTCTGGCCCGAGCGCACCCGGCCCTCGGCGGCGGCTCCGCCCTGGATGGCCGCGCGGCGGGCCAGAGCGGCGTGCTCGAACAGGTCCTCCTGGCTGAAGGCCGAGAAGTAGGCGTTCTCCATCGCCGTCGCCCAGCCCATAGCGGCCGGATCGGTCTCCAGCAGGGCGGCGCGCGCGGTCTCGGCGGCGATCTCCTGGTGGCGCTGGACATTGGCGGCGGCGTCGCTGCCGCGTCCGCCTCGGAACACCGCCTCGGTGGCATTGTAGAGCTCGCGCAGCAGCTGGCCCTTCCAGCCGTTCCACACGCCCGGCCCCACGGCGCGGATGTCGGCGACGGTGATGACCAGCAAGAGGCGAAGACGCTCGGGGTTCTCGACGATCCGCGCGAAGGCCGCGACCGTGCCTGGGTCAGAGACGTCGCGCTTCTGGGCGAAGTCGCTCATGACGAGGTGGTTCTCGACCAGCCAGGCGACCAGCTCGACCTTGCTGCGGTCGACGCCCAGGCGCTCACAGGCGCTGCGGGCTGAGCGGGCCCCGGCCTTTTCCTGGCCGCCCACCCCGCCCTTGCCGGTGTCGTGCAGCAGCATGGCCAGGAACAGGGCCTCGCGGTCCTCGATCAGCGGCATGATCGACACCGCCAGCGGGTGGTCTTCGACCAGGCGCCCCGCGGCCATGTCACCGATGACGCCCACGGCCCGCAGGGTGTGCTCGTCCACCGTGTACGAGTGGTACATGTTGAACTGCATCTGGGCCACGACCCGGCCGAACTCCGGCACGAAGCGGCCCAGCACCCCGGCGTCGTTCATCAGGGTCAGGGTGCGATAGCTGCGCTTGCCGCGCGCCAAGAGGTCCAGGAACGTCCGGCAGGCGTCGGGATCGCGGCGCACCCGCGAGGTGATCAGGCTCAGCGACCGGGTCACCGCCGTGAAGGCGTCCGGATGCAAATCCAGGTCGCGCTCGTCGGCGATCTTGAACAGCCGGATCAGATTGACCGGATCGGCCTCGAAGACCTCCTGGCCCTCGATGTTCAGGCGGCCGTTGTCCTCGAAGAAACCCTCGATCTCCAGCGCTTTGCGCTTGGGCCGGGCGCCCGGCAGGAACCGGGAAATCCCCTTGGGCTCGTTCTTGAAGTGCTCGGCTTCCAGCTTGGCCGAGAAGGCGCGGGTCAGGGCCCCGACCTCCTTGGCGATCAGGAAGTAGCGGCGCATGAAGCGCTCGACCGCCGGCGCGTCACCCCGGTCGCCATAGCCCATGCGGCGGGCGATCTCGGGCTGCAGGTCGAAGGTCAGGCGCTCTTCGGGCCGACCCGTCGTGAAGTGCAGGTGGGCGCGCACAGCGTGCAGGAAGTCGAAGGCGCGGATGAAGGCCTTGGTCTCGCGACCGGAGAAGACGTCCATCTTGAAGACGTCCTCGGGCTTGTCGACCGGGTGCAGATATTCGGCGATCCACATCAGGGTGTGCAGGTCGCGGAGGCCACCCTTCCCTTCCTTGACGTTGGGCTCGACCATGTAGCGGCTGGTCCCGGCGCGGGCCTGGCGATCGTCGCGCTCCTTCAGCTTGGCGGCCACGAACTGGGCGCCAGTGCCCTTCATGACGTCGTCGCGGAAGCGCTTCTTCAGGTCCTCGGCCAGGCGCTCGTCGCCGGTCAGGCGGCGGGCCTCCAGGATCGAGGTGCGGATCGTGAAGTCTTCCTTCGAGAGGCGCACGCACTCCTCGATCGTCCGCGAGGCGTGGCCGACCTTGAAGCCCAGGTCCCACAGCGCATACAGCATGTACTCGATCACGCTCTCGGCGTGCGGCGTCTGCTTGTAGGGCCGCAGGAACAGCAGATCGATGTCGCTGAACGGGGCCAGGGTCCGCCGGCCGTAGCCGCCCACCGCCAGCAGACACAGGCGCTCGCCCTCGGTAGGGTTGCGGGCCCGGAACACGTGGACCGTGGTGAAGTCGTAGAGGGCGGTGATCACCTCGTCGGTGACACCCGACAGCAGGCGAGCGGTCTCGACGCCGCTGGCGCCGTTCTCCAGCCGCTCCTTGGCGATCATTCGGCCGCGAAACAGCGCCTGCTTCAGGATCTCAATGGCCCGTGAGCGCTGCTCGGCCTCGTTGCCAATGGAATCCAGGGCGGCGGCCGACAGGCGGGCCCGAAGGGCGTGACCGTCGACGACGTGTTCCAGGCGGGTGGGGCGGAGGCGACGGGGCATGTGATCTATATGGTTACGCGCTAGGTCTTGAGCAGACCCTTAAGACGATAGAGGGCCTCCAGAGCCTCGCGCGGGCTCATGCCGTCAACGTCCAGATCCGACAAGGTGTCCTCGACAACGCTCGGCGCCGCTTTGGCGGGCGCCTGGGCGACGGCGGCGGCCTGGCTGACGGCGAACAGCGGCAGGTCGTCCAGCTTGGCCGGTGACTGGTCCTTGCTCTCCAGGCGATCCAGCACCTCGCGAGCGCGGACGACCACGGGGCCGGGTACACCGGCCAACTTGGCCACCTGCACGCCGTACGAGCGATCGGCCGGACCCGGCGCGGCCTCGTGCAGGAACACGAGGTCGCCGTTCCACTCCTTGGCCCGCAAGGACAGGTTGGAGACGAAGCTCATCCGCTCTTCCAGCGTCGCCAGCTCGTGATAGTGCGTGGCGAACAGTGCGCGGCTCTTGTTGGTGTCGTGCAGGGCCTCGGCGCAGGCCCAGGCGATGGCCAGGCCGTCATAGGTGGCGGTGCCGCGACCGATCTCGTCCAGGATGACCAGCGAGCGCGGGCCGGCTTGCGTGAGGATGGCGGCGGTTTCGACCATCTCCATCATGAAGGTCGAGCGGCCCCGGGCCAGGTCGTCGCCGGCGCCGACGCGGCTGAACAGGCGATCGACGACACCGAGCCGGAAGCTGGCGGCGGGCACGTAGCAGCCCGACTGGGCCAGGATCGCCAACAGGGCGTTCTGGCGCAGGAAGGTCGACTTACCGGCCATGTTCGGGCCGGTGACGATCGACAGGCGCGCGCCGGTCTCGCCCGAGGCGTCCAGGCAGCAGTCGTTGGGCGTGTAGGGGTCGCCGGCGCGCTTGACGGCGGCCTCGACCACCGGGTGACGGGCGCCCTTGGCGTCGAAGGCGTAGGAGGCGTCGACCTGCGGACGGACCGCGCCAGCGTCCTCGGCCCACTCGGCCAGGGCCGAAGCGACGTCCAGGCGGGCCAGGGCCTCGGCGGCGATCTGGATGGCGTCGGCCAGCAGGCGGGCCTGCTCGCGCCAATCCTCGAAAGCGGCGACTTCCATGGCCAGGGCCCGCTCGGCGGCCTGGGCGATGCGAGCGTCCAGATCGGCCAGCTCCACCGTGGTGAAGCGCACCTGGTTGGCCAGGGTCTGGCGGTGGATGAAGGTGGCGTTCAGTGGCGGCTGGAACAGCGGGTCGGCCTTGCCGGCCGTGGCCTCGACGAAATAGCCGAGCACGCCGTTGTGGCGGATCTTCAGCGGCACGCCGCTCTCGACGGTCAGCTGGGCTTCCAGGGCGACGATGACCTTTCGGCTATCGTCGCGCAGGCCGCGCGCCTGGTCCAGCTCCGGACGGATGCCGGCGGCGACGAAACCGCCGTCACGGGCCAGGGCCGGGAGATCCGAGCCCAGACCCTGCTCCAGGATGTTGAGGTACTGCGACAGGCCCTCGTGCAACGACGGGGTCAGGGCCTTGAAGGCGTGCTCCAGCTCGAACGGCGGCGGCGACAGCGGATCGGGCGAACCACCGGCCATGCCGGCCAGGCGCTCGCCGACCTTCAGGGTGTCGCGCAGGCAACCCAGATCACGCGGACCGCCCCGACCCAGGGCCAAGCGCGACAGGGCGCGGGCCATGTCGCCGGCGCCCTTCAGCACTTCCCGCAGGCGCTGGCGCAGCTGGCGGTGCTCGACGAACCACTCCACCGCGTCCAGACGCTGGTCGATGGCGGCGACGTCCAGCAGCGGCCGGGCCAGGCGCGAGGCCAGCATCCGGGCGCCGCCGGCCGTTACCGTGCGGTCGATACAGGCCAGCAGCGAGCCGTTGCGGTCGCCGGTCTGGGTGCGGTCGATCTCCAGGCTGCCGCGCGTGGCCGGATCGATGGCCATGACGTCGGCGTCGGCCGCGCGACGGGGCGCGCGCAGCGCCGGCAGCTTGCCGGCCTGGGTCATTTCCAGGTGGGCGGCGATCAGGCCCAGGGCGCCGATCTCAGCCGGGGTGAGCCCGCCAAAGCCGTCCAAGGTGTCGACGCCGTAGAGGCGCTTGACCCGCGCTTCCGAAGCCTGCGGCTCGGACAGGGCCGAAGGCATCGGCTGCACCAGGCCGCCACAGATCTTCAGGGTCTGGGAGAGGCTGTCATCGGACAGCAGGCGGTCGGCGACCAGGGTCTCGGACGGGGCCAGGGCGGCCAGGATCGGCGCGACGGCTTCCTTGGCCAGGGCGAAGACCTCGACCTCGCCGGTCGACAGCTCGACCGAGGCCACGGCGGCCTGGCCGGCACGGATGGCGACGGCGGCCAGGCGGTTGGCGCCGCGCGCGTCCAGCAGGCCGTCCTCGGTCAGGGTGCCCGGCGTCACGACGCGGACGATGTCGCGACGGACCACCGACTTGGAGCCGCGCTTCTTGGCCTCGGCCGGGTCTTCCATCTGCTCGCAGACGGCGACCTTGAAGCCCATGCGGATCAGCTTGGAGAGGTACGCCTCGGCCGCGTGCTGCGGCACGCCCGCCATCGGGATCGGCTGGCCCGCATGCGTGCCCCGGAACGTCTGGCTGATGCCCAGCGCGGCGGCGGCCTTGTACGCGTCCTCGAAGAACAGCTCGTAGAAATCGCCCATGCGGAAGAAGATCAACGCATCGGGCTGCCGCGCCTTCATCTCGAAGAACTGCTGCATCACCGGCGTCGCGCCGGTGGGGTCAAGCTGGGCTGCAGGCGTAGGCGTCGTGTGCGCGTTCATGACGCCCGAAACTACAGAGCGTCGCGGGTGGCGTTAAGGGGTGTTTGTCGCGCGGCCTGTGGAGAAAATTAATTGCATTTTTTGCAAGTTATCCCCTGACGCACAGCCCCGAGCTTCTGGGTAGCAGTTGGTAAGCGACACTTACTAACTGCCCCAGTTGTCAAGGGAGCCTTGACAACTGATTGGCCAACCAAGGTTGCTCAACCATTGAGGTCAAGCACATACCTAGTCAGAGCCATGCGGCAGTGGAGGAACGATGGATCCGATAGCCGCCCCGTCTAAATCCATCGACATCGGCATGCGTCAGTTGCGTGCGCTCGCGAATATGCCGCCCAAACAACGTTGGAACGTGATCGCCGAAGGGCTTCCTATTCTCCTCACCAGCGCCGAAGCTCTCTATGCCGCCTCGCGCGTCAATGACGAGAACGCCCGGGTGCGCGAAATCCTTCAAGGCCACGCTGCAGAGGAAGCGGCAAAAATCCTCATCCTTCTTGACTACGTGCGTTGCCCACTCGGCCTATCCGACCCGGCCCAGCGCATGCTCCGAGTGTTCTACGATCATGGAACACGGCTGATCTATGCAACGGCCTGCGGCTGGCGCCCGACCGATGTCAATGAACTCCGGACGTATGTCGATCGCGAACGCGCCTCTCACTACATCGAAGGCTATGCCGAATTCTCGCCTATATGACCGCGAGGCGCGGCTTTATGCCGACCTCACACGCAACCACGACGGCAGCTTCGAATGGAACGACCCAGCGCAGCGGTTCTCCATTGATCCGATCTGGAATCTCCAACCCGCAGTACTGCAGGTCGTTAGAGCCTTGCAGAAACTCGGAGCATTCGACGCTAGTGGCCTTGAGATTATCCACCGCACTTGGGCGGCAAAGCCGTTCACAGGGCCGGAGCATGCGATGGAATCTGATGCGCTGATCAAGCAGACCATTGGCGATCTGATTGAAGCGAAATTGGTCAGCCAAGACGCGGTCCAAGAGGACGTGGCGACCGTCTACAGCTACTGGCAGATACCGATGTACGCCATCGAGACCAAGCTACAGGAAGTCGCTCTCAAAGATCTCCAAGCAGCTCAACAGGCTGAGCTGCATGCGCAGTACTTTTAGCTCTTCGCAGGACTAGATGGCCGGCGAGGCCCAAGCTTAAGGACCCAGCTCCGGCCCGATCTGAGGCCTCCTAGTTCCCCGTGACCTCTTCCCAGAACCGCTTGGCCTTGCCGGCGAAGCTGGAGGACTTGGGGTTTTGCTTCTCGCCGCACAGGCCGGCCAGTTCGCGCATCAGTTCTTTCTGACGGGCGGACAGGTGGGTCGGGGTTTCGACGAAGAGTTCGACCACCAGGTCGCCGCGCTGGCGGCTACGCAGGGACGGCATGCCCTTGCCCTTGAGGCGGACGGTCTTGCCGGTCTGGGCGCCTTCGGGCACCGAGACGCTGATCTTGCACTGGCCGTCGCAGGTCTCGCCGCCCAGCAGGCAGGGGGCTTCGATCTCGCCGCCCAGGGCGGCCGTGGTCATCGGCACCGGCACGGTGCACAGCAGATCCAGACCATCGCGCTCGAACAGCTCGTGCGGGGTCACCGACAGGAAGATGTAGAGGTCGCCGCGCGGACCGCCGCGCGCGCCCGCGTCGCCCTCGCCCGCCAGGCGGATGCGGGCGCCGTCGTCGACGCCGGCCGGGATGCGGACCGACAGGATGCGCTCGCGGCGCACCTGGCCATGGCCGTGGCAGTTGGTGCAGGGATCCAGGACCATGCGGCCCGAGCCGCCGCAGCGCGGGCAGCCGCGCTCGACCGCGAAGAAGCCTTGGGTGGCCCGAACGCGCCCGGCGCCGCCGCAGGTGCCGCAGACGGTAGGGCTTGTGCCCGGCTTGGCGCCCGAGCCCTCGCAGACCTCGCAGGTCATGGCGGCGGGCACCTTGATCTCGACCTCGGCGCCGGCATAGGCCTGCTCCAGGGAGATCTCCAGGTCGTAGCGCAGATCCTGGCCGCGTTGCGGGCCGTTCTGCTGGCGACGACCGCCGCCGAACATTTCGCCGAACACGTCGCCAAAGACATCATTGAAGATATCGCTGGCGTCGAAGCCCTGGCCGCCGAAGCCGCCCGCGCCGCCGCCTTGCGGACCGTTCACGCCGGCATGGCCGAAGCGGTCATAGGCCGCGCGCTTCTGCGGGTCGGAGAGGACGCTGTAGGCCTCGTTGATCTCCTTGAACCGCCCGGCCGCGTTCTCGCAGCCGCCATTGCGGTCAGGGTGGTGCTCCATCGCCAGTTTGCGGAACGCGGACTTCAGGCCAGCTTCGTCGATGGTCCGGGTCACGCCGAGGATTTCGTAATAGTCGCGCATCGTCAGCGTCTGGCGCCCAAAAGGCCCACGAAAGTGGCGTTGATAAGGGAAGAGGTGGGATAGCACGCCGTCCGGCGCAAGGCGTTCACGGACAAAGCGGCAAGAGGTCGCGGCCGCGGAACAGACCTATCGAGCATGTTCCGCGGCGCGCGCATGGCGATTAGTTCGCCGGCTTGTTGTCGTCGACTTCTTCGAACTCGGCGTCGACGACGCCATCGTCCGCGGCTTCAGCGCCGTCAGCGCCTTCGCCCGCGCCCTGCTGGGCCTGGTACATGGCCTCGCCCAGCTTCATCGAAGCCTGGATCAGGGCTTGGGTCTTGGCCTGGATGGCCTCGACGTCCTCGCCTTCCAGGGCGGTCTTCAGCTCGGTGATCCCGGTCTCGATCGCGCCCTTTTCAGCCGCGCCGACCTTGTCGCCGTGCTCGGCCAGAGCCTTCTCGGTCGAGTGCAGGATCGCCTCGCCCTGGTTCTTGGCCTCGACCAGCTTCTTCTTGGTCTCGTCGGCGGCCTTGTTGGCCTCGGCTTCCTTGACCATGCGCTCGATGTCGCTGTCCGAGAGGCCGCCATTGGCCTGGATGCGGATCGAGTGCTCCTTGTTGGTCGCCTTGTCCTTGGCGTGGACCTGCACGATGCCGTTGGCGTCGATGTCGAAGGTGACCTCGATCTGCGGCACGCCACGCGGCGCCGGCGGGATGCCGACCAGGTCGAACTGACCCAGGATCTTGTTGTCCACGGCCATCGGGCGTTCGCCCTGGAACACGCGGATCGTCACGGCCGACTGGTTGTCGTCGGCGGTCGAGAAGGTCTGCGAGCGCTTGGTCGGGATGGTGGTGTTGCGTTCGATCAGCGGGGTGAACACACCGCCCAGGGTCTCGATACCCAGGGTCAGCGGGGTCACGTCCAGCAGCAGCACGTCCTTGACGTCGCCTTGCAGCACGCCGGCCTGGACGGCCGCGCCCAGCGCCACGACTTCATCGGGGTTCACGCCCTTGTGCGGCTCGCGGCCGAAGAAGTCCTGCACCGCCTGCTGGACCTTGGGCATGCGGCTCATGCCGCCGACCAGGATCACTTCGTCGATGTCGCTCTTCTTCAGGCCGGCGTCCTTCAGAGCCTGTTCGCACGGACCGATGGTGCGCGAGATCAGGTCGTCGACCAGGGCTTCCAGCTTGGCGCGCGACAGCTTGATGTTCAGGTGCAGCGGACCCGAGGCGTTCATGCTGATGAACGGCAGGTTCACTTCGTACTGGGCGACCGAGCTCAGTTCTTTCTTGGCCTTTTCGGCCTCTTCACGCAGGCGCTGGAGGGCCAGCTTGTCCTTGCGCAGGTCGACGCCCTGCTCCTTCTTGAACTCGTCGGCCAGATAGTCGACGACGCGCAGGTCGAAGTCCTCACCGCCCAGGAAGGTGTCGCCGTTGGTCGACTTCACTTCGAAGACGCCGTCGCCGATTTCCAGGATCGACACGTCGAAGGTGCCGCCGCCCAGGTCGTAGACGGCGATCTTCTTGTTGTTGTCCTTGTCCAGACCGTAGGCCAGCGCGGCGGCGGTCGGCTCGTTGATGATGCGCAGGACTTCCAGGCCGGCGATCTTGCCGGCGTCCTTGGTCGCCTGACGCTGGGCGTCGTTGAAGTAGGCCGGAACCGTGATGACCGCCTTGGTCACCGGCTCGCCCAGGTGGGCTTCGGCGGCTTCCTTCATCTTCTGCAGAATGAAGGCCGACACTTCCTGCGGGCTGTAGTCCTTGCCGTGGGCGC
>NZ_JAGIBH010000020.1:0-17744 GCF_017744445.1 Caulobacter sp. | reverse complement strand
CATCTTCTGCAGAATGAAGGCCGACACTTCCTGCGGGCTGTAGTCCTTGCCGTGGGCCTTGACCCAGGCGTCGCCGGTCGGACCCTTGACGATGTCGTAGGGCACCATGCCCTTGTCCTTTTCGACCACCGGGTCGCTGGACGAGCGGCCGATCAGGCGCTTGATCGCGAACAGGGTGTTGGTCGGGTTGGTCACGGCCTGGCGCTTGGCGGGCTGGCCGACCAGGCGCTCGCCGTCTTCCATGAAGGCGACGACCGACGGCGTGGTGCGAGCGCCTTCGGCGTTCTCGATCACCTTCGGGTTCTTGCCGTCCATGATGGCGACGCACGAGTTCGTGGTGCCAAGGTCGATGCCGATAATCTTGCTCATATTGGTACCTGTTCGCTCCTTTAGGCGGACGGCGGTGACAAGGGCCTTCTCGGAAGCGCCCCGGTTTTTCTCTTCCGTCCCCGTGGTTCGCACGCTCTCGGGTTTACGTTCCACATCCTGTTCCGTCGACGAAAGTCGAGCGGGCAAAATGCGTTGTGCGAAGTTGACGAGCCCGTCAACCCCGCTTCGAAGCCGGATATGGGGGATGGGTGGCGGGGCGCAAGCCCATAACCCCTCGTAAGAAGGGGGAATCTGGTACCGCGACCAAGAAAAATGGCCGCACCCCTTTCGAAGCGCGGCCATTGAAAGTCCTAGGTTATTCGAGAATTAGCCGGCCTTGGCGACCCAGGCGGTGATCGCCGGCATGCGCTGCTGGCGGATCTGGGCGCGGTTCATCACGGCGGCGGCGGCCTTGTCGCCTTCCTTGCGCGAGCCTTCGGCCAGGTTGGCGGCGGTCCAGGCCTTGATCTTCTCGGCCGTCGCCGGGTTCGACGAGCCCGCGCCCAGGCCCGGAATGAACCGGGTGCGCGAGGTGGAGTCGACCTTGTCGTTGACCGCGTCCTTGTTGGCGATCGCCCAGTCGAAGGTCATGTCCGGGTGGTTGGCCGCCACGCGCGAGATCATGGTCGACGACAGGGTCTCGCCCGGCTCGGGGGTCAGGGCCAGTTCGAGAGCCTTCTTGGCCAGGCCTTCGTCCTCGGCCGAGGCCAGCAGGCTGTAGAGCTGGGCGCGGACCAGCGGGGTCTTCTCGGCCTGGGCCTGGGCGCGGATGGCGTCCCAGGTCGCCGGGTCGGCATGGCCGGCCACGACGCCCAGGATGGTCTTGCGCAGCGGACCGGGGATGGTCGACGGATCGGTCTTGTCGGCATTGAAGCGACGGGTCGCCTCGGCCACCACGTCAGCGTCGCCCAGGCCGCCCAGGGCCCCGATCACGTCGGCGCGCAGGATGGCGATATTGTCCGGCTCGCCGGATTTGGCGGTCCAGCCCACCTTGGCCAGCAGCGGCCGCAGCTGGCCGATGGCCACCTTGCGGAACGCCGTCCGCTCGGCCGGCTGGCCTTCGTAGTAGCCGTCGATGGCCGTGAGCGTCTTGGCCACCTTGGACAGCACCTGCGGATCGGCGTCGGTCGGCGTGACCTTGGCCAGGTCCAGGAAGTCGGTGGCGGGCTGGTAGCCGGCCAGACCCATCGACCAGGCGTCGCTCATCACGCCCAGCTGGTCGATCGCCGGCAGATTGGCGAAGTTCGCGGCGATGCCGGTGAAGCGCTCCGAACCGTACAGGGTGCGGAAGTAGCCGCTCTGGCCGGCATTGACGACCACCGGGCCGCAGCCGTCGACCGTGACCGTACCTTGACCACCTGTGACCAGGGTCTTGGCCGTGCCGCCGCCGATGGCCTGCACCGTGACCGGCACGCGCCAGGTCAGGGGCTTTTTACCAGGGACGTCCTTGCTGAACTCGCCCTGGGTCAGGGTCAGGGTCGTCTTGCCCGCCGCGCAGGTCGCGTTGCTAACCGTGATCAGCGGCACGCCCGGCTGCAGGGTGAAGTCATGGGCGATGGCCTTGATCGGCTTCTTGGCGGCGACCTCGACGGCGCCCCACAGGTCGTCGCTGACCGTGTTGCCGTGGGCGTGCTGCTTCATGTAGGCCCGCACGCCGTCGCGCCAGGCGTCGTGGCCGACATAGCTTTCCAGCATGCGGATGACGGCCTCGCCCTTCTGGTAGGTGATGGCGTCGAAGGCCTGGCTGGCCTGTTCCACGGTCTCGACATGCTGCACCACCGGGTGGGTGGTCTGCAGGGCGTCCAGGCCCATGGCGTATTCACGCCCGTTCACCGCGCCGACGGCGGCGTTCCATTCGGGGTGGAAGTGCTCGGTGGCCCGGCCCTCCATCCACGAGGCGAAGCCCTCGTTCAGCCACAGGTCGTCCCACCAGGCCATGGTGACCAGGTCGCCGAACCACTGGTGAGCCATCTCGTGGGCCACGGTGGTGAAGACGTTCTGCTTGTCGGTCTCGGTCGAGATCGCCGGGTCCAGGTTCATGGCGTATTCGAAGTAGAAGATCGCCCCCCAGTTCTCCATGGCGCTGAAGAACTGGCTGCGGCCGGGCGCGGCGATGTTGTCCAGCACCGGCAGCGGGTAGGCGGTGCCGAAATAGTCGTTGTACCAGGGCAGGATGTCGGCGGCCGAGGTCAGGGCGAACTGGGCCTTGGGGGTGTCGCCCTTTTTGGTGACCACGCCGACGTCGACGCCGGCCGCCTTGACCGAGGCGCGGTCGAACTCGCCCGCGCCGAAGAACAGCAGATAGGTCGACATCTTGGGCGAGGTCGCGAACTTCACGACGGTCTTGCCGCCGCCGATGTCCTTCGAGGACGCGATCGGCATGTTGCCCAGGGCCATCTGGCCGGTCGGGATGGTCGCCTCGACGGTATAGGTGGCCTTGTAGAACGGCTCGTCCCACGAGGGGATGAAGCGGCGGGCGTCGCTGTTCTCGAACTGGGTGTAGAGCGCCCGCTTCTTGCCGGCTTCGGTCTCGTAATCCAGCGCGAACAGGCCGGCGGCCTGCTTGTAGATCTTGCCGGCATAGTCGATCGACAGGACGTACTTGCCCTTCGGCAGGGTCTTGCCGAACGTGAAGGCGGCGGTCTGGGCCTCGTCGTCGACCTTGATCTTGGCGGAACCCACTCCGGCAATCTCGGCCTTCGAGAAGGTCAGGTCGGCGGCTTGCAGGGTGACGGTGCTGGTGGGCTCGACGACTTCGATGGCGATCTTCACTTGAGCCGTGAAGGTCAGCTTGTCGGCGTCGGGCGTGAACGCCAGATCATAGTGCGACGGCCGGACGTTGCGCGGCAGCTGGGTCGTCACGGTCGCGAAGGTCGCGCCTTTCGTGCCGACGGCGGCCGGGGTAGCGGCGGAAGCGCTGCCGGCGGCCAACAAGATCACGGCCATGGCCGCTGAGGACATAAGACGACGCATGTTCGGTCCTAGTATGGAAAAATTATCCGGCCCCCTCAGCCGGCAGGGCAAACCAACACCCTTCGCCCCTATGGCGCGCGTTAAGTTTCAGTAATGTTTCAGTCTCTTTCCATCATTCCGGGTTTCGACCTCTGGCCCGGCCTTCTGGACCCCGCCGCCCAGCGCGACTTGGTCGACGCCGTGCTGGCGGCGGCGGACATCGCGCCGTTCGCGAACTACGGCACGGCCTATGGTAAGCCGATGAGCGTAGCGATGACGGCGTTCGGGCCGCTGGGCTGGACCAGCGATACGCGGGGATACCGCTACGCCGAACGGCATCCGGACACGGATCAGCCCTGGCCGGCCATGCCCCCTGCCTTGCTCGACCTCTGGCGCCAGCTGGGAGACCCCGACACGCCGCCGGACTCGTGCCTGATCAACCTCTATCGCGACGGGGCCCGCATGGGCCTGCACCAGGATCGCGACGAGGCCGATCCGCGCTTTCCGGTGCTGTCGATCTCGCTGGGCGACACGGCGGTGTTCCGCATCGGCGGGACCTCGCGCAAGGATCCGACCCGCAGCCTGAAACTGAGCTCTGGGGATGTGTGTCGGCTCTCCGGCCCGGCGCGACTGGCGTTCCACGGCGTCGATCGGATCCAGGCCGGCTCGTCGGGACTGGTGCCCGGGGGCGGCAGGATCAACTTGACTCTGCGTCGCGCTCAATAACTCTTTATAGTTGCAATCGTTAACAGCTGACGCTACCGTTTCCGGAGACGCGGGGGCGTGAAATGAAAAGACAACTGCTAGCGACTTGTTGCGCGCTGGTCGCGACAGCGTGTGGAACCCTCCGGACCGAACCCACACCGCCGGCCGTAGCCGGAGCCAAATCGCTCCGCGAACTCAAGATCGACCTTCCCGCCGCCCTTCGCGAAGGACTCGGCAAGAAAGACGATCGGCCAGAGGAACTACGCAAGGCAAAGATCGAACTTCAGGAAGCCAAAGAGCAGCAAAAAGAAGCTCACGACGCCGGGCAGCAAGAGCCTGCTAAGATCAAGCTCGATGCTGCGCAAAAAGCTGTCCGTACTGCCGAGAAGAGGCTGTCCCAAGCGCAGAACGCTCTGGAACAGGCTTCCTTGGAACAGCTCATCATGGAAGTCGACCTAAGACGCGACAAAACCATCCGCAACTCAGTGCTATCTCAGCTGATTGCCGCATCGACCGCAAACTGCTCGATCTATCTCCAAGGCCTGCGCGGCGGCCAAGTCACCGCCAGACTTTCATCGGATCTGGCCGCGACGACCTTCGGCATCGCTGGCAGCCTGACCGAGCCTGTTCGTAGCGCCAAGATCCTGGCTGGCTTGGCCGCGGCCTCGACATCGGCAGGCGCTTCGATCGATCGCACGGTATTCGCCCAGCAAGGTGCGGAGCTCATCGCCGACGCCGTGGTCCAGCTTCGTAATGAAGGCCGCCAGCGCCTGGAAACGAAAATGCAGCAGGACGACCTGTCCAAATGGACGATGGGCCTGGCGATCGCGGACTTCTACGAATTCCATGGCGATTGCAGCATGCTGCGAGGGCTTTCGCGCATGCGAGAAGCCATCGCTACTCGCGAACAAGAGGTGCGCGCAATCCGCACGACGGCCGCCGCCATCGCCCGCAGTGGCGGCAGCGGCACGGAAGTCGCGGCCGCCGTAGCAGGCGTCAGCTCGACCCTTGGCCGCAAGGAAGAGACCTCTTCGTCGACGCCATCCAGTTCCATGGGACTCGATCTGGAGCTTATGCGCGGTGAGGCGTTGAAATGCTTCGACATCGTCAAGGATCAGGTCGATGTCGTGGCCACCTCGACGCTTGAAGACCCGACCGCCTCGATCACCGACCTTGCCGCGCTGAAGGACGATGGTAAGTGCTCAAAGACCGCTGATGGCTGGACGCGGCGCTTTGCTCGCCAAGCCGGCAAGGCGATCAGTGACATCACGATTGTCGACAACGCGTTGAAAGCCGCTCATGACACAGCCAAGACGGCGGACGAGAAGCGCTCGACAAAAGAGGGTGAGCTGAAAGACGCCCGGAAGAAGCTCGCTGACGCTAATGCCATTGCAGACCCCGCAATCCGCGATCCGGCTGTGTCCGTCGCATCGGCCGAGGAGAAGAAGGCCATAACGGCTTTGGAAGAGGCCGATGCCGAGGCCAAGAAGGCTCACGTTGATCTGACCACGCGCGGCGCCGAGCGTCGCACCAGATTCAAGGTCGAGGTCGAAGCCAAACGGTTCTCGGTAATTTCCATGATCGACGCGGACACCCTCTACATCACCAATGCGAGGACGTCGGCGCACATGGCGATCAAGGACGCTACACGTCCGCAAACCGCCGATGGCGTGGTCCAGATCCTGAAAAGCGTAGCCGGCCCACAGCTGCAGGACCAGGATCCTGCCTTTCTCCTAGCGATCGCGGCCGCGGCCAAGGTCGCCGCCATGCCTGAGCAAAAGGACAACGCCGCCCTGGCTTCGACCTTGGCCCGCAACGCCATGCGCGATTACATCGACAGCAGCAAATAGCCACGCCAACGAAAAAGGCCGCCCCTTTCGGAGCGGCCTTCTCGATGTTTGGAAACCGGTGTCCCGGCCGCGCCTTAGGTCAGCCGCGCAGCTTGCGCGTGATGACTTCCAGGTCGTGGTTCAGGGCGCTGTCCTCGGCGCGCAGGGCCTCGATGCGGCGCACGGCGTGCAGGACGGTGGTGTGGTCGCGACCGCCGAACCGGCGACCGATGTCCGGCAGCGAACGGGTGGTCAGCTGCTTGGCCAGCCACATGGCCGCCTGGCGCGGACGGGCCACGGCGCGGTTGCGGCGTTCGCTGAGCAGGTCGGCTTGCTTCATGCCGTAGTGCTCGGACGTCGCCTTCTGGATGTCGTCGATGGTGATGCGCTTCTCGCCCGACCGCAGGTGCGGACGCAGGATCGCCTGCACCTCGTCCAGGGTCATGCGCGACAGGCCTTCGCCGGCGCGGGCCGACAGGGTGTTCAGCGCGCCTTCCAGCTCGCGGACGCTGTCGGTGAAGCGGTCGGCCAGGAATTGCAGCACGTCCGGACGCATGGTCGGCTCGAAGCCGTGCGCGCCCGACAGGGTCTGGATCTTGCGCTCCAGGATGCCCATGCGCAGCGAACGGTCGGCCGGCTCCAGACCGCAGACCAGGCCCGCCGACAGGTGCGAGCGCAGGTGCGGGTCCATCTCGGTCATGGCCGACGGCGGACGGTCGGCCGAGAACACGACGCGGCCGCCTTCGCCGACCAGGGCGGTCAGGGTGTGGAACAGCTCTTCCTGGGTCGACTGCTTGCCGGCGATGAAGTGCACGTCGTCGATGATCAGCAGGTCGGCCGCGCGCAGCTCTTCCTTGAAGGCCGCCGTCTGGCGATCCATCAGGGCGCGCACGAAGGTCGACAGGAAACGCTCGGCGGTCAGGTACACGACGCGCTTTTCGGGCGCGTTGCGCATGGCTTCCCAGGCCAGGGCGTTCAGCAGGTGCGTCTTGCCGAAGCCGTAGGGGCCGTGGAACAGCACGGGATTGAAGTGGCCGTCGGCCCAGTTGGCGATGCGGCGCGCCACGGCGTGGGCGAACTCGTTGGCCGGACCCGGGACGAAGGTCTCGAAGGTGAAGCGTTCCTGCAGGCCCTGGGTGCGGGGCGACTTGGCGGTCGGCGCCACCACCGCGGGGGCGTCGCTCGACACGGGCAGGACGATCTCGATGGGTTCGGCCGCGGCGGCCTTCGGGGCGGCCTCGACATAGGCGACACCCGAATTGACTTGAGCGGCCTCGAACTCCAGGCGCGACTTCAGGTCGATGCGACGACCGGTCGCGTCATTGGCGGCCCACAGCTCGCCGATGCGACGCCAGGCGCTACGACGGATCCAGTCGCGGGCGATGCCCGTCGGCGTGACCAGCACGACGTCACCGGTCGCGGCCTCACGCAGCATCGCCGGCGCGATCCATGACCCGAAGGCCGCATCGCCCAGCTCGCGTTTCAGAGCCACGGTCACTTTCGACCACACGGTCGCCGCCGGCTCTACAGCCGTGGCAATCGCCGCCGAAAAGTCCTGGCTGGCCACCCCGCCCTTCATCGTCATTACGTCCACCGCCTTCGCACAAAAACAACCGCCGCAAACCCACTTCAGCCGCTCGCCCCCCATGGCGTACGACCGGTTACTCAGCGCACACAGGTTCTTACCCGGCGAACGCAGGAGGTCCGCCGCCGCCTTGTTTTGTCCAAGACTGGAGAAGCGCTGAGACGTTCAAATTAGCCAGCGGAGGGGGCCGGTCAAACGGAAAACTTGCGTCCGAGTCCGGATATTTCTGTTGACTCGCGAGAGCCCCTCGCGTGGCAAGGGAATAGTAGAGCCAAGCGTTCAGATCACAGATTGCAACGCCAGGAATAGAGCCTTGGATTCAAAGCAAAAGCCGATCAGGCGGACCTGACCGGCTTCTGTAAATACTTGTAATCGTTGAACGAACGGCGTTCGTCCAAATTCTGGACCTAGGCGGCGGCCTTATCCAGCTTCTTCAGGCGAGCCGCCAGACGCGACACCTTGCGCGAACCCGTGTTCGGGTGAACGACGCCCTTCGAGACCGCGCGCATCAGCTCCGATTGAGCTTCCACGAAAGCGGCCTTGGCGACGGCGACGTCGCCCTTGGCGATCGCGTCTTCGAACTTGCGCAGGAACGTGCGCACGCGCGAACGGCGGGCGGTGTTGACTTCGGTGCGACGGGCGATCTTGCGGATCGCTTTCTTGGCGCCGGGATTATTGGCCATGAGTGAGGACCTTCAAACGGACAGCCCGCGGGCGGCCGCGAAGCAGGGAAAATAGAGCGCGCGGATATACGGGAAGCGTTGGCCGGGGTCAACGGTCCACAGGGCAGATTCCTGCGAGGCCCGTGACGCAATCGTTTCTTCCCGGATCACTTACCCTTGAAGGCCGGTTTGCGCTTCTCGACGAAGGCCGCCATGCCTTCCTTCTGGTCATCGAACGCGAACAACGAGTGGAACAGCCGCCGCTCCAGCGCGACGCCGGTCGTCAGGGTCGTTTCATAGGCGGCCTCGACCAGCTCCTTGTTCATGGCGACGGCCAGCGGCGACTGGCTGGCGATCTTGGCGGCGACGGCCAGGACCTCGTCGACCAGGGTGTCGGCGGGGAAGATCCGCGACACCAGGCCCGAACGCTCGGCTTCTTCCGCGCCCATCATGCGGCCCGTCAGGATCATGTCCATGGCCTTGGACTTGCCGACGAAGCGGGTCAGGCGCTGGGTGCCGCCGATGCCGGGCGCGACGCCGAGGTTGATCTCGGGCTGGCCGAACTTGGCGGTGTCGGCGGCCAGGATGAAGTCGCACATCATCGCCAGCTCGCAGCCGCCGCCCAGGGCGTAGCCGGCGACGGCGGCGATGATCGGCTTGCGGCACTGCTCGATCGCGCGGGCGCCGGCGGTGAAGAAGTCGGCCTTGAACATGTCGGCATAGCTCTTGTCCGACATCTCCTTGATGTCGGCGCCGGCCGCGAAGGCCTTGGCCGAGCCGGTCAGCACGATGCAGCCCACCGCGTCATCGGCCTGGGCGACCGCCAGGGCCTGCGCCAGCTCGCCCAGCAGCTGGGTGTTCAGGGCGTTCAGCGCCTCGGGCCGGTTCAGCCGGATCAGGGTCACGCCCGGCGCCTTTTCCGGCGCCTCGACGATCAGGGTCTGGTACTCGGCCATCACGATCTCCTGCTTGAACGGTGCAGTTATAGAGAGGCCGGCGGCGTTGGGGAGCCCTTGGCGGCGCGACGATCGCGCTTTCCCGACGGCTTCAGCGCGGCCAGCTGGCGGACGCTGCGCCAGAAGCCCACGATCGCGCCGCAGACCAGCGCCAGGCCGGCCAGGACGAACATCACCCGCATGCCCTTGTCGTCATTGTCGGCCTTCAGGTCGACGATGACCTGGCCGTCCATGCGCAGGGCCATGATCCGACTGCCGTAGACCTCCATCTCGACATGCTCGGGCTCGGGCCAGCGCGGCAGGGCCGCCCACTTGGCCAGGGCCGGGCAGTCGGTGCGCCGACTGCGCCCCTCGCCGCAGGTGAAGACGTAGCTGGCGCCGTCCGGCATGAAGACTCGCCGGCTGTCGGCGCGCACCTCGACGGGCTTTCCCGACAGGTGGATGGTCTCCGGCGCGCCGGTCCGGAACGCCAGGCTCAGAATGGCCAGCCCCAGCGGCGCGACGGCCGCCCATGTCGCCAGCTTCACCCGCATCCGGCGCGAGCGCGCCGCGCGGGTCCTGAACGGGCCATCGCCGAGACGAAGGTGAAGCGTGATCGCGACCGCCGCCAGGCTCGCCGCGACCGCGCCGCCGACGATCATGACGACCCCGCCATAGCGAAGTCCCCCGATCGCCAGGAGCGCGCCCAGCAATCCTATGCCCACGGACAGGTCGAACCAGATCCGCCGCTCGCGGGCGGTCGGGGGTGGGCCGCGTCGCATTCCGTGTCAGACCTGGCACACCGGGCAGAAGAACGTCGATCGTCCCGCCTGGACTTCCCGCGCGATGACGCCCTTGCAGCCGGGGGTCGGGCACGGCTCGTCCTCGCGGTCGTAGACGCGGAAGCGGTGCTGGAAATAGCCCAGCGCCCCGTCGGCGGCCGCGAAGTCCTTCAGGGTCGAGCCGCCGACCTCGACGGCCTCGGCCAGGACGTCCTTGATCGCCGTGGTCAGCGGGCCAAGCCGCTTCTTGGCGATCCCGCCCGACGGCTTGAACGGCGAGATGTGCGACCGGTGCAGGGCCTCGCACACATAGATATTGCCCAAGCCCGCGACGGTCTTTTGGTCCAGCAGCAGGGTCTTGGGTCCCTGCTTGCGACCCTCGAAGGCCTTTTCCAGGGTCTTGGCGTCGAAGCCGTCGCCCAGCGGCTCGGGGCCCATGGTCGCGAACCAGGGGTGGTGGCTGACGCGGTCGGTCGGGATCAGGTCCATGAAGCCGAACCGGCGCGGGTCGTAATAGGTGACGGTCGCGCCCTCCTCGGTCTCGAAGACGACGTGGGCGTGCTTGTCGTCGGGCGTGACTTCGCGGGCGAAGTCGCCGGGACGGACGCTGCCAGCGGGCGCGGCGATCTCGAAGCGTCCGGTCATCCCTAAGTGCATCACCAGGGTGTCGCCGCGATCCAGCGGGGCCAGGATATATTTGGCCCGGCGGTCCAGGCGCAGGATCTTGGCCCCCGTCAGTCGCTGGACGAAGCCGTCGGGCAGCGGGAAGCGCAGGTCGGGGCGGTTGGCGCGGACGCGGGCCAGGCGCGCGCCGGAGAGCGCTGGCTCCAGGCCTCGGCGGACGGTCTCGACTTCGGGCAATTCGGGCAAGGCAGACCTTCGGCGGATGACGCGACGCGTGACGCGGGCTAATAGCGGACCTTCATATAGAGAGTTCGGCCCAAAGACGTCATGAGCAACACCTCCGCCAGCTTCGGTTTCACGGATGTCGACGCCTCGCTGAAGGCGGGCCTGGTGCGCGGGGTGTTCGACCGCGTCGCCAAGAACTACGACATCATGAACGACCTGATGAGCGGCGGCGTGCACCGCCTGTGGAAGGACGCCGTGGCCGCGCGCCTCAATCCGCAGCCGGGCGAGGTGATCGTCGACTGCGCCGGCGGCACAGGCGACATGGCCCGCCGCTTCGCCAAGATGGCCCGCAGCGCGCAAGAGCGGCGCGGCGGTCCGGACGCGACCATCAACATCGTCGACTACAATGCCGAGATGATCATGGCCGGCATCGAGCGTGGCGGCGAACCGGAGATCACCTGGACCGTCGGCGACGCCCAGCGCCTGCCGCTGCCCGACAACTACGCCAACGCCTATGTGATCAGCTTCGGCATCCGCAACGTCACCGACATCGACGCGGCCCTGCGCGAGGCGCGCCGCGTGCTCAAGCCGGGCGGCCGCTTCCTGTGCCTGGAGTTCTCGCGGCCGGTGACGGAAGCTCTGGCCAAGGCGTACGACGCCTACAGCTTCAAGGTCATTCCGCAGGTCGGCGAGTGGGTCGCCAAGGACCGCGACGCCTATCAGTACCTGGTCGAGAGCATCCGCCGCTTCCCGGACCAGCGCACCTTCGCCGGCATGATCGAGAACGCCGGCTTCAAGCGGGTGACCTATACGAACTTCACCGGCGGCGTCGCGGCCCTGCACCAGGGCTGGGCGCTCTAACGCTGTGGCCAATCTCGGAGCCTTTTGGCGGCTGACAAGCGCGGGCTGGGCCCTCGTTAGGGCCGACGCCCTGATCCCGCGCGAGGTCGAGCCGCTGCTGCCGGCCTCGGCCAAGTGGGCGGGGCGCGTCTTGCGCCTGTTCGCCGGCGGGGCCGCGCGGCGCGGCCGGCCGGGCGAGCGCCTGGCCCATGTGCTGGAGAAGCAAGGTCCGGCGGCGATCAAGATGGGCCAGTTCCTGTCGACGCGCGCCGACATCTTCGGGACCGCCTTCGCCGAGGACCTGTCGCACCTGAAGGACCGGCTGCCGGCCTTCCCTCTGGCCGTGGCCAGGGCCGAGATCGCCCGCAACCTGGGCAAGCCGCTCTCCGAAATCTACGCCGAGATCGGCGAGCCGGTCGCCGCCGCCTCGCTGGCCCAGGCCCATCCGGCGACGCTGGTCGACGGCCGCAAGGTCGCGGTCAAGGTGCTGCGCCCGAACGTCGAGCGCCAGGTCGCCCAGGACAGCGCCGTCCTGCGCCTGGCCGCGCGCCTGGCCGAAAAGCTGGCCCCGGCCTCGCGCCGCCTGCGCCCGACCGAGTTCGTCGAGGTGGTGATCCGGTCGCTGGACCTGGAGATGGACCTGCGCTTCGAGGCCGCCGGCTGCGCCGAACTGGGCGAGGCCATGGCCACGGATCCGTACATGCGCGCGCCGCTGGTCTGCTGGGAGGGCGTGGGCAAACGCGTCCTGACCCTGACCTGGGCCGAGGGCGTGCCGCTGTCCGAAGCCGCCGCGCTGGAACTGCCGGGCCTGGACCGCAAGGCCCTGGCCGAGAACGTCACCCGCGGCTTTCTCGCTCAAGCCCTGGACCACGGCCTGTTCCACGCCGACCTGCACGAGGGCAACCTGTTCGTGGCCGCCCCCTCGGCGATCACGGCGGTCGACTACGGCATTGTCGGACGCCTGGGCCCTGGCGAGCGCCGCTACCTGGCCGAGATCCTGTACGGCTTCCTGAACCGCGACTACGCCCGCGTCGCCAAGGTGCATTTCGACGCCGGCTACGTCCCCGCTCACCAGGACATGGACGCCTTCGCTCAGGCCCTGCGCGCGGTCGGCGAGCCGGTGTTCGGCCGCAACGCCCGTGACGTCTCGATGGGCCGCCTGTTGGCGCAGCTGTTCGAGATCACCGCCCTGTTCGACATGGCCCTGCGGCCGGAGCTGGTGCTCCTGCAGAAGACCATGGTCACCGTCGAAGGCGTGGCCCGCCGCATCGACCCGACCCACGACCTGTGGGCCGCCGCCGACCCGGTGGTGCGCCGCTGGATCGGCCGGGAACTCTCGCCCGCCGCCAAGGCCCGCGACTTCGCCGACGAGGCCCTGCGCGCGATCAAGGCCCTGGCCCGCCTGGCCGAAGCCCCGCCGGCGCCGGCCCCCGTGGTCGTGGCCGAACGCCAGCACGCCTGGCCGCTGCTGTGGTTCCTGGTCGGCGCCGCGACCGCCGGCGCGGCCTTCGTCACCGGCCTGTTGCTGGCGCGGCCGTCGGTCTAGGTCTTGGCGGTCTAACTCTCCGCCGGCTCCCGCTCGCGCCGGTTCGATGCCGAGGCCCTGCGCGCCTCGCGGGTCTTCTGTTCGTCCCAGTAGGTCGGGCCGTCGTCGGGCTTGAACATCGTGCGCGGCGCGCCCTCGCGCGACACCACCGCGAAGACATTGCCCTTGGGATCGTAGATCAAGAGGTCGCCGTTCGGGCGCTTCAGGGTCTCCGAGCCCTTGGGCGGGTCGCTGACAAAGGCGTGGACCTTGGCGACATAGTCGTCGGCGGTCTTGGCCTCGAAGGTCGCGCCGTTGCGTTCGAACGAGCGCTGGGCGTTCTCCTCGGCCGTGCGAGTGCGGTTGGCGGCCCAATAGGGCTTGCCCGAGACCAGCTTGACCGGCGCGTCGCGCGGATCGGCGGTGCGGCCGCCCCGATCCTGGCCGTTCACGGACGGCGCCGCTCCTTCCGCCACAACCCTTTCGCTGGCCTTCTGCGCCTTCACCGCCGAGGCCCCGCTGTCGCAGGCCGCGAGCCCCGCCAGCAGCATGAGGGCCGCCGCGCCCGACAAGACGTTTCGCACGATCTTCATGATGGCATCGCCCAGTTGTTCTACTTTTACGTTTATTGAACGAAAGCGGAACACGAGTCGAGTCCCAATCTTTCACTCTGGCGCTTTGGCCTCCGCGTGGGCATGTGCTGGGACGAGACGCATGCGAGAGCGGAGCGCGACGTTGAGCGGTAAGCGGGTTCTTCTGATCGTCGGCGGCGGGGTGGCGGCCTACAAGGCGCTGTTGCTGACCCGCCTTCTGCGCAAGGCGGGCGTCGGCGTGCGGCCGATCCTGACCAAGGCGGGCGCTGAGTTCGTGACGCCGCTGTCGCTGGCGGCGCTGGCCGAGGACAAGGTCTATCAGGAGCTGTTCTCGCTGACCGACGAGCACGAGATGGGCCATATCGAGCTGTCGCGCTCGGCCGATCTGGTCGTCGTGGCGCCGGCGACGGCCGACCTGATCGCCAAGGCCGCCAACGGTCTCGCGGGGGATCTCGCCTCCACCACCCTGCTGGCCACCGACAAGCCGGTGCTGATGGCGCCGGCCATGAACGTGCGGATGTGGCTGCACCCGGCCACCCAGCGCAACATCGCCACCCTGAAGGCCGACGGCGTCAGCTTCGTCGGACCCGAGGAAGGCTCCATGGCCTGCGGCGAGTTCGGCTATGGCCGCCTGGCCGAGCCGGAGGAGATCTTCGCGGCCGTCATGGCGATGCTGGAAGGCCCCGCCGCCCGCCCGCTGCAGGGCAAGCGCGCCCTGGTCACCGCCGGCCCGACCTTCGAACCGATCGACCCGGTGCGTGGCGTCACCAACCGCTCCAGCGGCAAGCAGGGCTTCGCGATCGCGCAGGCGCTGGCCAAGCTGGGCGCCGAGGTAACCCTGGTCGCCGGCCCGGTCGCCCTGCCCACGCCGGTCGGGGTCAAGCGGGTCGATGTGGAGACCGCCCGCCAGATGCTGGCCGCCAGCCAGGCCGCCTTGCCCGCCGATGTCGGGGTGTTCGTGGCCGCCGTCGCCGACTGGCGCGTGGACGAGGCGTTCGGAACCAAGCTGAAGAAGGAAAAGGGCGGCCCGCCGGCCCTGACCTTCGTCGAGAACCCTGATATTTTGGCGACCCTCTCGGCCTCCGGGCCGAGCCGCCCCAAGCTGGTCGTCGGCTTCGCGGCCGAGACCGACCATGTCGAGGAACACGCCCGCGCCAAGCTGGCCCGCAAGGGCTGCGACTGGATCATCGCCAATGACGTCACCCAGCCGGGCGTGATGGGGGGCGGCGAAAACGCCGTGCTGCTCATCACCCAGGACGGGACAGAGCGCTGGGACCGCGCCGCCAAGGACCAGGTGGCCGGCCAGATCGCGGCGCGGATCGCTCAAGCGCTGGCCTGAGGCCCGGCAAATCAGCTACAGCCGGGCGGTCTTTCAGGAGCGCCTCCCATGTCCGCCATCCCCGCCGGTCTCGCCATCCGCTTCAAGCGCTGGGAAGGTCAGGCCGACCTGCCGGTTCCGGCCTATGCCAGCAGCGGCGCGGCGGGCTTCGACCTGCGCGCCCACGTGCCGGAAGACGAGGCGATGGTGATCAAGCCCGGCTCGCGCGCCATGGTCCCGACCGGTTTCTCGGTGGCGGTGCCGGACGGCTTCGAGATGCAGGTGCGCCCGCGGTCGGGCCTGGCCTTCAAGAACGGCGTCACGGTGGTCAACGCGCCGGGCACCGTCGATAGCGACTATCGCGGCCAGGTCTGCGTGCTGCTGATCAATCTGGGGGAAGAGGACTTCACGATCCGCCGCGGCGATCGCATCGCCCAGGGCGTCATCGCGGCGGCGCCGCAATGGCCGATGATCGAGGTCGAGGACCTGGACGCCACCGAACGCGGCGCGGGCGGTTTCGGCTCGACCGGATCTAAGTAGCTAGAATACCGGGGCCGCGTGGACGGCCTTGAGGCCGATCATCAGGTAGCCGCCGAAGCCGGCCGCGAAAGCGGCCGCGGCCATCCACAGAACCGGGCGGATCATGTCGAGCGGCGTCTGGCCGGTCTGGGTCTTCATCTGAGGTAACTCCTGCGACCTTGAGCGGGGCCGGCGGGAACTCGCGCCGGAGGAGATACGCACTCCCGCGGCAATGGTTGCGTTGGGGAGCGGCTTTTACTGTGTCGTGATTCCGACGCAAGCGGAAATTGCGACCGGTCGCCGCAGACGATTTTACATCCTGACGTAGAGAACAAGCGCCACAAGGCGCTTTCGGCGATCGCCTGCGACCGACTGTCGCGGGTGAGCGCGCAAGCCGTGCCGCGGCCTTGAGGGCACGCAAAACGGCGTCCCACGTTAATTGAAAATTGGACGACTGCGTCCATTTATCCCTTGCTGAGTGCGCCGGGCGGGATTATCCGGCGCGCTTGAAGCCTTTGGACAGGGGTCTGGGTCATGGCGACGGCGGGTAACAAGAAGCTGGTTCCGATGATCGTCGGCGGGGTGGTCCTCCTCGGCGTGGTCGTCGGCGGGACCCTGTGGTTCCTGGACAAGCAGCGCTACGAGGCGACCGACAACGCCTTCGTCCAGGCCGACACCGTCCAGGTCAGCCCGCAGGTCAGCGGCTATGTCGCCGAGGTGCTGGTGGCCGACAACCAGCGGGTCGAGGCCGGCCAGGTGCTGGCCAAGATCGATCCCTCGACCTTCCAGGCCCGCGTCGACCAGGCGATTGCGAACGCCGGCGCCGCCGACGCGGCCATCAAGGCCGTCGACGACAAGAACAGCCTGGAACAGGCGATGATCGCCCAGAAGGCCGCCGGCGTGACCAGCGCCCAGGCCGACGCCGGCCGCGCCAAGGCCGATCTGGATCGTTATGCCAGCCTGGCCAGCCAGGGCTGGGTCAGCCAGCAGAAGGTCCAGACCGAACGCGCCGGCGCAACCCAATCCAACGCCGCCGTCGCCAGCGCCCAGGCCGCCCTTGAGGCCGAGAAGCGCGCCGCCCAGTCGCTGGGCTCGGCCAAGGCCCAGGCGATCGCCCAGGCCGCCGCCGCCCACGCCGCCGTGGAGCAGGCCAAGCTCGACCTGGAGCGCACCGTGATCCGCGCGCCCGTCGCCGGCGTGGTCGGCGCCCGCTCGGTGCGTCCGGGCCAGCTGGTTCAGCCGGGCGTGGCCCTGATGTCGGTCGTGCCGCTGGGCCAAGCCTTCATCGTCGCCAACTTCAAGGAAACCCAGGTCGCCCGCATCCGCGTCGGCCAGCCGGTCGAGATCAAGGCCGACGCCTTCGGCAAGCAGAAGATCGTCGGCAAGGTCGACAGCTTCGCGCCCGCCACCGGCCAAGAGTTCGCTCTGATCCCGGTCGAGAACGCCGTCGGCAACTTCACCAAGATCACCCAGCGCCTGCCGGTCAAGATCGTGGTCGACCGCAGCCAGCTGGGCCAGGCCCTGCGTCCGGGCCTGTCGGTCGAGATCAAGGTCGACGTCCGCGACCGCTCGGGCCCCTCGTTCGCCGAGGCCGGCCAGGCCGAGCCGCAGGTCGCCCGTCAGGGCGAGGCGCGCTAGGGGCGGACGGTCATGACCGACGCCGCCCTCCCCGCTTCCGCAGCCGCCGCCCCCAAGCCCGAGGTTAACTGGACCAAGCTGTTCCTCGGCTTCGGGGCCATGGTCATCGGCCAGTTCATGGCCATCCTGGACATCCAGATCGTGGCGGCCTCGCTGCCGCAGATCCAGGCCGGCGTCGGCGCCAGCACCGACCAGATCAGCTGGATCCAGACCGCCTATCTGATCCCCGAGGTCGTGATGATCCCGCTCTCCGGGTATCTGTCGCGCCTGTGGGGCACCCAGCGCCTGTACCTGATCTCGTGCACCGGCTTCATCATCATGAGCGTGCTGACGGGCCTGAGCTCGTCGATCGACATGATGATCCTGACGCGAGCCCTGCAAGGCTTCATCGGCGGGGCGATGATCCCGACGGTGTTCGCCGTGGCCTTCACCGCCTTCCCGCCCGAGCGGCGCGTGACGGCCAGCGTGATCATGGGCCTGATCGTCACCCTGGCCCCGACCGTCGGCCCCACCCTGGGCGGCCACCTGACCGAGGCGCTGTCCTGGCGCTGGCTATTCTTCATCAATGTGCCGACCGGCCTGATCGTGCTGTTCGGCGTCTATCGCTGGGCCGATTTCGACAAGGGCGATCCCAGCCTGGCCA
>NZ_JAGIBH010000001.1:260177-695936 GCF_017744445.1 Caulobacter sp. | reverse complement strand
GCCATGGTCATGGGCAAGGCGTTCCTGGGCGCCTATTCGCTGAAGCTGATCCAGACCTGCCACCGCCGGGGCGCCTTCGCCATGGGCGGCATGGCGGCCCAGATCCCGGTCAAGGGCGACGACGCCGCCAACCAGGCCGCCTTCGCCAAGGTCAAGGCCGACAAGGAGCGCGAGGCCGGCGCCGGCCACGACGGCACCTGGGTCGCCCACCCCGACCTCGTCCCCGTCGCCATGGAGGTCTTCGACCGCCTGATGCCGGCCGCCAACCAGCGCGACAAGCTGCTGGCCGACCTCGACATCACCGCCGCCCAGATGCTGGAGCTGCACGAAGGCGGTCGCACCGAGGCCGGCGTGCGCGAGAACATCCGCGTCGGCGTCCGCTACACCCAGGCCTGGCTGGAAGGCAGGGGTGCCGTGCCGCTCTACAACCTGATGGAAGACGCCGCGACGGCCGAGATCTGCCGCACCCAGCTGTGGCAGTGGATCCGCCTGGGCGCCGCGCTGGACGACGGCCGGGTGCTAACCTCGGAACTGTTCGTCAGCCTGTTCACCCAGGAGATGGCCGACCTGCGCCGCGACTTCGGCTCGCCCCGCCTGGAGAACGCCGCCGAGCTCTTCACCCGCATGGTGCTGTCCGACAGCCTGGAAGAGTTCCTGACCCTGCCGGCCTACGAACTGCTCTGACCGAGAGAGCGCAGGGCGCGACCAGAAGACCAACAACACTCCGCCCGAGGACCCCGGCGCTCCCCCAGCGCGCCGGGGTCTTTTCGTGTCGGCTCTTGCCATTATCGGGCGCGGCGTCCGATAGCCGTCAGGCCATGACCGACACCCAAGACGCCGCCCCGCTGCTGAAAGAGATCTTCGACCGCGCCCGTCTGCGCCACCTGGCCGACGAGACGCGCGCCGTCTATCCGGCCTTCGACGCCGACCGGTTCCTGGAACTAGCGGCCCATGACCTGGACGCGCTGTCGATCATGCAGCGCCTGCGCCAGATCGCGCGGGCCTATGGCGAGACCCTGCCGAGCGACTTCGAGGCGGCGGTGGCGATCCTTGGCGCGCTGATCCCGCGCATCAACCACCGCTTCGTCACCCTGGTCCCGCCAGAATATGTCGCCCTGTACGGCCTCGAGCGCTTCGAGACCTCGATGGATGCGCTGAAGACCTTCACGCCCTATGGCAGCGCCGAGTTCGCCATCCGGCCGTTCCTGCGCCAGGACCAGGCGCGCACGCTGAAGATGATGGAGGCCTGGACCTGCGATCCCGACGAGCATGTCCGCCGTCTGGCCAGCGAAGGCTCGCGGCCCCGGCTGCCCTGGTCCTTCCGCCTCGATGCGCTGGTGCAGGACCCGACCCCGGCCCTGCCGATCCTCGACGCCCTCAAGACCGACGACAGCGTCTACGTCCGCAAGTCCGTCGCCAACCACCTGAACGACATCACCAAGGACCACCCCGACCGGGTCCTGGACCATCTCAAGACCTGGCCGCTGGACGACAAGCGCAGCGCCTGGATCGCCAAGCACGCTCTGCGCGGCCTGATCAAGCAGGGCGACCCGCGCGCCCTGGCGGTGATCGGCGCGACCGAGGGCGCGGACGTCCGGGCCGAGCACTTCACGATCGCGCCCGCCGCTATCCGGCTGGGCGAGGCGATCGCGCTTTCGACCCGCCTGGCCGAGACCGGCGGCCGCGCCCAGACCCTGGTCGTCGACTATGCGATCACCTACCCCAAGGCCAGCGGCCGCGCCTCGCGCAAGGTGTTCAAGTGGAAGGGCGTCCAGATCGCCGCCGGCCAGCGGCTGGACCTGTCGCTGCGCCAGATCATCAAGGACTTCACCACCCGCAAGCACGCCCCCGGCCGCCATGCGGTCGAGCTGCTGGTGAACGGCCAGGTCGTGGCCCAGGCGGCGTTCGACCTGTCGATCTGATGCGCAAGCTTTAGCCGCCCCGCGCCTATTTGCCGGGCGCCGACGCGACCCGCGCCGCGATCGTGTTATTACGTGTTGAGATATTCGTAATAACACGACCTAGGTGCTCTCCATGGACACGTCCTCCACCCTTGCGCGGCTGAGCATCAGCCTGCCGGCCGAGCTGATGGCCCAGCTCGACGCCATGGTCGCCGAGCGCGGCCTGCCCAGCCGCTCGCAGATGATCGCCGAGCTGATCCGCCACGAACTGGCCGAGCACAGCGGCGAGCGCCCCGATGCGGTGCTGGCCGGCACCATCACCCTGATCTACCGCGCCGAAAGCGGCCGGGTGCGCCACGCCCTGGCCCAGGCCCAGCTGGGCTTCGTGAAAGAGGTGATCTCGGCCCAGAACGTCTTTCTGGAGGACGACCAGGCCATGGAGGTCCTGCTGGTCCAGGGCCCGTCCGAGCGCCTGCAGCAGCTGTGCGACGACCTCAGGAAGGTGCGCGGCGTCCAGCAGATCAAGCTCGTCACCACCACCGCCCTGCTGCCGCCGCTGCACTTCCACGGCGACGAGCCCGACGGAGAGTCTCCTTGAGCGACACCGCGACACCCTACGCCGCCCAGGCGCACGCCCGCGCCCAGGCCGGGACCCGCGTCGAGGCCATGCCGACCGTCCCGGCCAGCGCCGCCATCGACCTGCCGCCCGGCGTCGCGGCCGCCGACGCGGTCTGGGACGAGACCCTCGCGCCGGGCGGCTACGCCAGCCGCCAGATCGCCCGGGGCTCGCGCCTACGCCTGACCGACTTGGCCGGTGACGCGGCGGTCTCGCTGCTGATCTTCAACGCCGAGCGCCCGATCGAGCGCCTCAATATCGCCGACACCCTGAAGGTCCAGTGGAACGGCTACCTCGGCCAAGGCCGCCTGTTGCTGTCCGACATGGGCCGGGTGCTGGCCAGCATCGTCGAGGACGAGGCCGGGACCCACGACGCCTTCTGCGGCGCCTCCAACCAGGCCAGCAACGCCCGTAAGTACGGCGACGGCTTCAACCACGGCGCCCACCCCAACGCCCGCGACCGCTTCTCGCTGGGCGTCGCCAAGTTCGGCCTGGGTCGCAAGGACATCCACCCCTGCCTGAACCTCTTCAAGGAGGTGCGTGTGGGCCAGGGCGGCGAGACGGTGATCGATGTCGGTCCTTACGCGCCGGGCCGGTCGCTGACCCTGCGCGCCGAGATGGATCTGATCGTGGTGCTGGCCAACTGCCCGCACGTGCTGGACCCGCGCGAAGCCTATGCCGTGACCCCCGTGCGCGCCACCGCCTGGCGCGGCCCGGTCACGCCGGAGGCTGACCCGATCCGCAATGCGACGCCCGAAGGCCTGCGCGCCTTCCTGAACGTCGAAGACTACTTCTCGCGCTGAGGACACCGACCATGGCGTTCGATCCCCCGCCCCTGAACACCATCGTCCACGACGAGGTCGTCCCCGCCCGCGCCCCCTGGCTGCATGAGGTCAAGGCCGGCCAGACGCTGCGGATCGTCGACCTGGAGGGCAACCAGGCCGTCGACTTCCTGGCCTACAGCGCCGCCGACGACGCCGAACGCTACAGCGCCCAGGACACCATCGCCGCCCAGAAGAACATCTTCCTACGCGAAGGCGCGGTGCTGCTGTCCAACGAGGGCCGCCCGATGATGACGGTGACCGCGACGGCCGTGGCCTATCACGACACCATCGGCGGGGCCTGCTCGTGCGAGAGCAACACCCTGCGCTATGGCCACCACACCAAGAGCCAGCACGCCTGCGTCGAGAACTTCCTGGTCGCCAACGCCGCCCAGGGACGCGGCAAGCGCGACATGGTCAGCAACGTCAATTGGTTCATGAACGTACCCGTCGAGGCGGACGGGGCCCTGGGCATCGTCGACGGCATCTCCGCGCCCGGCCTCTATGTCGACCTGCGCGCCGAGATGGATGTCGTGGTGGTGGTCTCCAACTGCCCGCAGATCAACAACCCCTGCAACGGCTTCGACCCGACGCCGGTGCGCATGATCATCGCCCAGTAGGACCGCGCTCATGTTCGACAAGGTCCTGATCGCCAATCGCGGCGCCATCGCCTGCCGCATCATTCGCACCCTGAAGGCCATGGGTGTGAAGTCCGTGGCGGTGTTCAGCGACGCCGACGCCGGCTCGCTGCACGTCTCGCTGGCTGACGAGGCCGTGCGCTTGGGGCCCGCCGCCGCCGCCGAGAGCTACCTGCGCGCCGACCTAGTGCTGGCGGCCGCCAAGGCCACCGGCGCCCAGGCGATCCATCCGGGCTATGGCTTTCTGAGCGAGAACGCCGGCTTCGCCGAAGCCTGCGAGAAGGCTGGCGTCGCCTTCATCGGTCCGACGGCCGAGAACATCCGCGCCTTCGGCCTCAAGCACACCGCCCGCGATCTGGCCCAGGCCCACGGCGTGCCGCTGGCGCCCGGCACCGATCTGCTGGTCGATCCGGCGGCGGCCTTGGAAGCCGCCGAGCGGATCGGCTTCCCGGTGATCCTGAAGGCTACGGCCGGCGGCGGCGGCATCGGCATGCGGGTCTGCGAAAACGCCGAAGCGGTGGAAGAGGCCTTCGCGGCCGTGCAGCGCCTGGCGACCGGCAACTTCGCCGACAGCGGCGTCTTCCTGGAGCGCTACGTCCGCAAGGCCCGCCACGTCGAGGTCCAGGTGTTCGGCGACGGGGCCGGCAAGGTCGTGGCCCTGGGCGAGCGGGACTGCTCCCTGCAACGCCGCAACCAGAAGGTCGTCGAGGAGACCCCCGCCCCCGACCTGCCCGCCGCCACCCGCGCGGCCCTGCTGGACGCCGCCGTGCGGCTGGCTCAGGCGGCCAGCTACCGCTCGGCCGGCACGGTGGAGTTCCTGTACGACGCCGACCGCGACGACTTCTTCTTCCTGGAGGTCAACACCCGCCTGCAGGTCGAGCATGGCGTGACCGAGCAGGTCACCGGCGTCGACCTGGTCGAGTGGATGGTGCGCGGCGCGGCCGGCGACTTCGCCTTCCTCGACGTCCCGCTGCCCGAGCCCAAGGGCGCGTCGATCCAGGTGCGTCTCTATGCCGAGGACCCGGCCCAGGACTATCGGCCCAGCTCCGGCGTGCTGACGCAGGTGGCCTTCCCCGCCGGCGTCCGCGCCGACGGCTGGGTGGTCGACGGAACCGAGGTCAGCGCCTTCTACGACCCGATGCTGGCCAAGCTGATCGTCACCGCGCCCGACCGCGAGGCGGCGGTCGTCGCCCTTCAGCAAGCGCTGGAGGACACGCGCCTGGCCGGTATCGAGACCAATCTGGACTGGCTGCGCGCCGTGGTGCGCAGCGAGCCCTTCACGTCCGGC
Source organism: Caulobacter sp. (assembly GCF_017744445.1). Lineage (GTDB taxonomy): Bacteria > Pseudomonadota > Alphaproteobacteria > Caulobacterales > Caulobacteraceae > Caulobacter. The sequence goes on along the minus strand of NZ_JAGIBH010000001.1, from coordinate 690,672 downwards.
CAGGTCTCGACTCGCGCCCTGGAGACCGTGGCCTGGACGCCCGACACTATCCAGGTACTGAGCGGCGGCCCGGCCACCACCGTGCAGGACTGGCCGGGGCGCCAGGGCTACTGGGACGTCGGGGTGCCACCGTCGGGTCCGATGGACGCTTTCGCGTTCCGGCTGGGTAACCGCCTGCTGGGCAATGGCGAGGACGCGGCGGGGCTGGAGATCACCGCCCTTGGTCCGACCCTGAAGTTCAACCGCGCCGCCACGGTGTGCCTGACTGGCGCCCGCTTCGACGCCCGCCTGGACGGCGTGGCGGTCGAGCCTTACACGCCCCTCTCCGTTCAAGCCGGCCAGGTGCTGAAGATCGGCCGCGCTGTCGAGGCGGGCCTGCGCGGCTACCTGCTGTTCCAGGGCGGGCTGGATGTGCCGGAATATCTGGGCAGCCGCTCGACCTTCACCCTGGGCGGCTTCGGCGGCCATGCGGGGCGTAACCTGACGGCCGGCGACGCCCTGCGGCTGCTGGAGCCGAAGAGCACGATAGCCGCCCTCGCTCTGGCCACCGACCTGCGTCCCGAGACGACCAAGGCTTGGACCATCCGCGTCCTGCCCGGTCCGCACGGCGCCCCGGACTTTTTCACCCCCGCCGACGTCGCCATGATCGGCGGCACGGACTGGAAGGTGCACTACAACTCCAACCGCACCGGCGTGCGCCTGGTCGGCCCCAAGCCCGAATGGGCGCGGCGCGACGGCGGCGAGGCCGGGCTGCATCCGTCGAACATCCACGACAACGCCTACGCCATCGGAGCCGTCGACTTCACTGGCGACATGCCGATCATCCTGGGTCCGGACGGTCCATCGCTGGGCGGCTTCGTCTGCCCGTTCGTGATCATCCAGGCCGATCTCTGGAAGGCCGGCCAACTGGCGCCGGGCGACACGGTCCGCTTCGCCGTGGTCGACGACGCAACGGCGGCCGCCGCACGGGACGCCCAGGAATCGCTGATCGCCAACCTCGCGGCCGCGCCCGAACCTGCCTCACCGCCGGTCGACGAGCAGACCAGCCCGATCCTCCACGAGCTGCCGCAGGACGGCCATCGTCCGCGCGTGCTGTACCGCCGCCAGGGTGATCAGCACCTGCTGGTCGAGTACGGCCCGATCGTGCTGGACCTGGAGCTGCGCCTGCGCATCCACGCCCTGCTGCTGGACCTGCAGGCCCAGGCGCCGGAGGGTGTCATCGACCTGACACCGGGCATTCGCTCGCTGCAGGTGCACTATGACAGCCGCCGCCTGACTCAAGGCCGCCTGCTGGAGATCCTGGTCGCCGCCGAGGACCGGCTGGGCGGATTGGACGACTTCGAGATCCCCTCGCGCGTCGTTCACCTGCCGCTGAGCTGGAAAGATCCGGCGATCTACCAGACGATCGACAAGTACATGCAGGCCGTCCGCGACGACGCGCCCTGGTGCCCGGACAACATCGAGTTCATCCGCCGGGTCAACGGCCTCGCTAGCATCGACGACGTCCAGCGGATCGTCTTCGACGCCCGCTACCTGGTGATGGGCCTGGGCGACGTGTATCTCGGCGCGCCGGTCGCCACGCCGGTCGATCCGCGCCACCGCCTGGTGACCACCAAGTACAACCCCGCCCGCACCTGGACGCCGCCCAACGTGGTCGGCATCGGCGGGGCCTATATGTGCATCTACGGCATGGAGGGACCGGGCGGCTATCAGCTGTTCGGGCGCACGATCCAGGTCTGGAACACCTGGCGCCAGACCGAGGCCTTCACCGACGGCAAGCCCTGGCTGCTACGCTTCTTCGACCAGATCCGCTTCTTCCCGGTCAGCGCCGAAGAGCTGACCGAGTGGCGGCGCGACTTCCCGCTGGGCCGTCGCCAGATCCGCATCGAGGAAGAGACCTTCCGTCTCTCCGACTACCGCAAGATGCTGGCCGAGAACGAAGGCAGCATCGCCGCCTTCCAGGCCACGCGCCAGGCCGCCTTCGACGCCGAGCGCGCCGACTGGGAAGCCAAAGGCGAGTTCGCGCGGGTCGAGGCCCTGTCCGGGGTCGCCGACGCCGAGGAGGAAACGGCCGCTGTCGAGGTTCCGCCGGGCGCCGACCTGGTCGAGGCCCCGCTGGGCGGCAATGTCTGGAAGGTGCTGGTCGAGCCGGGCCAGCGGGTCGAGGCCGGCGCGGTCATCGCCATCATCGAGGCCATGAAGGCCGAGTGCGACGTCAACACCCCGGTCGCCGGCGTGGTCAGCGCCGTCTACGCCCAGCCTTCGCAATCCATCGCCGCCGGCGCGCCGGTGATCGCCGTGACCCCGAACCTGGAGGCCGCCGCGTGAGTTTCGAGCGTCTCTCCGTCGAGGCCATCGCCGGGGTCGTGAACGGCGGCGCCAGCGCCGTCGAGGTCGCCCAGGCCGCGCTCGACGCGGTCGCCGAATACGACCTGATCCAGCCCCAAGTCTGGACCCTGCGCCTGCCCACCGAAGCCGTCCTGGTCCAAGCCCGTACGGTCGACGCCCGCATCGCCGCCGGAGAGACTCTGCCACTGGCCGGCGTACCCTTCGCCGTGAAGGACAATATCGACGTCGGTGACTGGCCGACGACCGCCGCCTGCCCGGCCTTCACCTATACGCCGGAGCGCTCGGCGACCGTGGTCGAGCGGCTGGTCGCGGCGGGCGCGGTGCTGATCGGCAAGACCAATCTCGACCAGTTCGCGACCGGCCTGGTCGGCGCCCGCAGCCCCTACGGCGCGCCGCGCTGCGTGTTCAACAAGGCCTTCGTCAGCGGCGGGTCCAGCTCCGGCTCGGCGGTCGCGGTGGCGGCGGGTCTGGTGGCCTTCTCGCTGGGCACCGACACCGCCGGTTCAGGCCGCGTGCCGGCGGCGTTCAACCACCTGGTGGGGCTGAAGCCCAGCAAGGGGCGCTGGAGCACGCGGGGCTTGGTCCCCGCCTGCCGCTCGCTGGACTGCATCAGCGTCTTCGCCGCCGACTTGGCCGGCGCGGCGCGGGTCGAGGAGGTGCTGGCCGCCTTCGATCCCGAGGACGACTATTCCCGCCGTCTGCCCAACGCCGTGATCGACGGCCTGCGCTTCGCGATCCCCCTGCCAGAGCAGCGGATCTTCTTCGGCGATACCGAGTCCGAGACCCTCTACGCCGCCGCCATCGCGCGGCTAAAGGCGGCCGGCGGCACACCCGCCGAAGTCGACATCGCCCCGCTGCTGGACGCCGCCAAGCTGCTCTACAGCGGCCCCTGGGTCGCCGAGCGCACCGCCGCCGTCGAGCCCCTGCTTCGCGCGACACCCAGCGCCATCGAGCCGACCGTCCGCGCCATCGTCCAAGGCGGCCTGGCCGTCACCGGCGTCGAGACCTTCAAGGGCCTGTACGCTCTTGAGGGCTATCGCCGCGCTGCGGACGCGATCTGGGCAGCGGCGGATTTCCTGTTCCTGCCGACCACACCGACGATCTATCGGCTGAAAGAACTGAAGGCCGAGCCCCTGGCCCTGAACGCCAATCTCGGCCTCTACACCAACTTCGTGAACCTACTCGACCTGTCCGCCCTCGCCGTCCCGGCCGGCTTCCGCGCCGACGGCACGGGCTTTGGCGTGACCTTCGTTGGCCCCGCCTTCGCCGACCGCGCCTTGCTGGACCTGGCCACACGCTATCTGGAGACCTTCCCCATGGCCGACACGCCCCCGCTGGACCTGACGCCTCACAAGCCCGGCGTGAAGCTGGCCGTGGTCGGCGCGCATCTGGGCGGCATGCCGCTGCACTGGCAGCTGACCTCGCGCGAGGCCCGGCTGGTCAGCGCGACCAAGACCGCGCCGGCCTACAGGCTCTACGCCATCGCCAACTCGACCCCGCCCAAGCCGGCCTTGGTGCATGTCGGCGACGGCGGGTCGTCGATCCTGGTCGAGGTCTACGAGCTGGACGTCGAGGCGTTCGGCAGCTTCACCGTCGAGGTCCCCGCGCCTCTGGCGATCGGCAATGTGACCCTGGAAGACGGCACGACCGTGAAGGGCTTCGTCGCCGAGCCCCGAGCGCTGGACGGCGCGACGGACATCACTCACCTGGGCGGCTGGCGAGCCTACATCGCCTCGCTAACGGCCTAGCCATTTCGCATCGCACAACGAAAAAGCCCGCGAACCAGGTTCGCGGGCTTTTCAGCATCGTCTGAGACGAAGTGCGCCTTAAGCGGTGGCGCGACCGGCCTTCAGGGCCGAAACGGTGTAGTAGATCAGGCTGAACATCGGACTTTCCGGGTTGCGATCAGGCGAGGACGTTCCCTCGCGACACAACCCATATATGATGACAACGTTGTCAACGCAAGTCATTATGCTGCGACGCAACATCGCAGCTACTTGCCCAACCCCGCCAGCGCCTCCGGCCCCACCGCCCCTGGCTTGTCCAGCGGGAAGTCGTAGACCGCCGTCGCGCCGTACCGGTGTGGCGCATGCGGATCGCGACGGCGCTTGTCGAACGCGAGCACGCGGGTGCCCAGCTTGAAGGCTTCCTTGATGTCGTGGGTGACCATCATGATGGTCAGGCCGTTGTCGCGCCAAAGGCTGGTGATCAGCTCGTGCATGTCCAGGCGCACGCCGGGATCCAGGGCCCCGAACGGCTCGTCCAGCAGCAGGATGCGCGGCTTGCGGATCAGGGCCTGGGCGATGGCCAGGCGCTGCTGCATGCCGCCCGACATCTTGGCCGGATAGAGGTCGCGGCTGTCGGCCAAACCCACCGCCGCCAGCATGGCGTCGGCCTCGTCCAGCGCCGCCCGACGACGCGCGCCCGACAGCTTGCCCAGCAAAGGCGAGCCGGCGCAGTCCAGGCCGAACACGACGTTGTCGCGCGCCGACAGGTGCGGGAACACCGAGTACTTCTGGAACACCACGCCGCGATCGGGACCGGGCTCGGCGCGCAGCTTGTCACCGTCCAGGTCGATGGCGCCGCGCGTGGGTTTCTCCTGGCCGATGATCAGCCGCAGGAAGGTGCTCTTGCCCGCGCCGGACGGGCCGACGATCGAGACGAAGCTGCCCTGTTGGATCGACAGGTCGACATTTTCGAGCACGACCTTGTCGCCGTACTCGACCCAGACATTGCGGAAGGTCAGCAGGCCGCCCATCAGCGCCCTCTCTCGGGATAGGCCCACGGATAGGCGCGGCGGGCGATCAGCTTCAGCGTCACATCCATCGCCACCGCCAGCAGCGAGATCCAGACGACGTAGGGCAGGATGATGTCCATCGACAGGTACCGGCGGACCAGGAAGATGCGGTAGCCAAGCCCTGTGTCGGCGGCGATCGCCTCGGCCGAGATCAGGTAGACCCAAGCGGGACATAGCGAGAGCCGCAGGCTGTCGATCAGGCGCGGCATGGCCTGAGGCAGCGCCACGCGCAGAGCCAGCTGCCAGGTGCTGGAACCCAGGGTCTGGGCCTTGACCAGTTGCTCCTCGGGAATGGCCGCGACGTGGGCGGCCAGATCCCGGACCATCACCGGCGTCACCCCGATGACGATCAGGGCGATCTTGGCGGTCTCGCCCAGGCCGAAGACGATGAACAGGATCGGCAGCACGGCGATCGGCGGCACCACCGCGATCGCCGCCACCAGCGGTCCGAACTTGGCCCGCAGCAGGGGCAGCAGCCCAAGTCCCAGACCCAGGATCAGGCTCAGCGCGGTGGCAATCACCAGCGCCAGGCCGATGCGCTCCAGGCTGGCCAGGGTGTCGACCAGCAGCGGCGCGTGGCCCGTCAGCGGGTCGACCTTGGCCATCAGCTGCACCGCCTCGACCATGGCGGTCGGGGTCGGCAGCAGCTTGTCACGCGGGTTCTCGGCGTGCCGGGCCTGCGAGGCCATCAGGTAGAGCAGCCCCGCGGCCAGCAGCGGGATCATCCCGAGCAGAACCGCGAGACCGCCCCTGGGTCTGATGTTGAGAAGGCGCATGAGGACTAGAGCTTGCCGTCCGCCGCCATCTGCACGTAGCTGGGGTCGAAGCGCAGCTTGACGTTCTTGGGATCGCCCAGGGTCTTGCCGCCCGGGAAGCTGATGCCGATGTCGTCGACCGACTTCGCGCCCTGGCCGAACAGGCCCATGCTGAAGCTGAACTTACGCACGCGGTCATTGGCGGTGACGAGGTCCGGGCTGACCGTCGCGGCCAGGGCCGACTTCGGATCGGCATAGAGGTGGGTGGTCTTCAGCTGCCCTTCGAAGCTGGCCAGGTCCGCGCCCGACAGCTTGGCCATCTGCTCGCGGGCCGCCTTACCTTCCGGCGTCTGGGCCACGGTCAGGGCCATGGTTTCGTACCAGATGCCGGTCAGGGCCTTGCCCAGGTTGGGATTGGCCTTCAGCGCCTCGGTGCTGACCATCAGGCCGTCCAGGATCTCGCCGGGGATCTTGGAGCTGTCGAACACCTCGGTCGCGCCGGGCATCTTCTTCACTTCCGACAGCTGCGGGTTCCAGGTCACCAGGGCCTTGGTGTCGGCCGCGCCGAAGGCGGCGACGATGTCGGCGTCCGAGGTGTTGACCGTCTTGACGTCGCTCATCTTCAGCCCGGCCTTCTCCAGGGCGCGAGCCAGCAGGTAGTGCGAGACCGACAGCTCGACCAGGTTCACCGGTCGCCCCTTCAGCTCGGCCAGGCTGGTCCCGTTCTTCAGCACCAGGCCGTCATTGCCGTTGGAGTAGTCGCCGATCATCACCACGGTGGTGTCCTTGCCGGCGGCGGCCGGCACGGTCAGGGCGTCCATGTTGGTGGCGGTGACGCCGTCCAGTTTGCCGGCCGAGTACTGGTTCAGCGACTCCACATAGTCGTTGATCTGCACCAGCTCGATCTTCACGCCGTACTTGTCGGCCCACTTCTTCACGATGCCTGACTGCTGGGCGTAGGCCCACGGCATCCAGCCGGCATAGATCGTCCAGCCGATCTTGTAGTCGGTCTTGGCGGCAGCCGCCGGCGCCGGAGCGGCCTTGTCGGCGGTCTTTTCCCCGCACGAGGCCAGCGCCAGGCACGATACGGCCAGGGCCGCGATGAAACGCTTGCGGTTGAACAGGACACTCATCAGCGGCTCCCTCCACATCGGTGGGGAGAGTGGAGAGCCATATTACGAAACGACACAATCGTAATACCGGAGCGCCGGTGCGGCTTGGCCTTGAAAACCGCTCAACTGCTGAAAAAGCAGGCCGCCTCGGGCGCCGGCGCCTGAATCCCGCGCCTATTGCCGTTCACGTCCGCCGCGAAGCCGCTGATCGTTGCGAGGCCGCCGGGTCAGCTCATCATGAGCCGAACCGATGGAGGTCCTCATGATCCGCGACTTCATGGTGAGCCTGAGCCAGACGCTGTTTTCCTGGCTAGAAGCCCGCGCCGACCGCTACTGGGCGCGCTAGAGACCTAGCAAGACGATCCGCGTCGGCGCGGCGGGATCGAAATTGTCGTCCGACATCAGCACCAGGGTGCGGCGGCCGTTGCGCAACGGCCCCCAGGCCATGGCCTCCAGGTTGGCGGTCGGGACCCCGGCCAAGCGGTCGAAGTTCAGCACCAGACGCTTCTCCGACGGCCTTCGCACATCCACCACATAGAGGCGGCAGTGATAGGTAAAGCGCCCGGCCGCGTCCTCGACGCCGGAGCGCTCCAGCACCAGCAGGCGGCGATCGTCCAGCGCCAGGATCTCGCTGATACCGTTGTCACCCCGCTTGGCCGGCGCGGCTTGGATAGGGTCCAGACGATAGGCGTACCGGGCGACGACCTTGCCCAGACGATCCAGCTTGGTGATCCACGTCAGGCCGCCGGCCGCCACGCTGCTGACCGGGCCGTCCTGGACGCGCGGCGCTTCCATCGAAAGCCATAGCCACTTGCCGTCGGGCGAGAAACTCAGGCCCTCATAGGTCAGGTTCGGCCGCGCGCCGTCGCGAAAACTGAACGGCGTCGGGATCGTCTCCTTCGGCGCGCCGTCGCGGCCCATGCGGCGCACCATCGGGTCGAAGCCGTGCGGGGCGTCGCCCTCGGTAGTCCAGAGCAGGTCGCCGGTCAGCGGATCGATCCGCAGCGCCTCGGCGTCCGGACGTTCGCCCACCTCGGGCCTCAGCCGGACGTGCCGCGTCAGCCGCAGGCCCTTGTCGTCCAGCCGTCCGACGAAGAACCGCGCCTTGTCCGAGCGGTCGTCGGAGATCATCAACCACTCGCCCGTGCGCTGATCGTAGTCGATCCCGGAAACGCCGCCGAACGGCGTCCCGTCGACCATCGTCCCCGCAGGAACCTCGAAGCTCGCCAGCAGCTTCAGCGCCAGGGCGAGGCCGAGCAGCGCGTTCACGTCAGGACACGCACGCTGTCGCGCGAAACCAGCTCGACATTGAACACCACCCGCCGGCGCGGCTCGCCGCGGGCGCTCATCCGGCGGATCAGGGCCTCGACGGCGGCGGCGGCCATGTCCTCGACCGGCATGTCGATCGTCGTTAGGGCCGGGGTGTGCAGCTGGGCCCAGGGGATGTCGTCGAAGCCGACCACCGAGACGTCGTCGGGCACCGACTGGCCCAGGCCGCGGATATGGCGCATGGCCCCGATGGCGATCAGGTCCGCGCCGGTGATCACCGCTGTCGCGGTGCGGCTATCCAGGGCCTTGGCGACCTCGGGCTCCAGGTCCAGCGAATAGGCGTTGTGCACGTGCCAGACCAGGTTGCCGCGCTCGCGCACCGTACTGATGGCGGCCTCGGCCCGCTGGCGGGCGCTGGAGGCGGCGTGCGGGCCGGAGATCACCCCGATGTTCACATGCCCCGCCGCCAGCAGGTGCTCGGCCGCCAACCGGCCGCCGTCGGCATAGTCGGCCTGGATGACGTCGTAGCCCGGCAGGTTGCGGTCCAGCACCACGGTCGGCACGCCCTCGATCAGCTTACCCACCGGGCCGTCATCGGCGATCGGGAACCAGATCACCCCGTCGACGCCGTGGTCGATCATGAGGTTCACCGCCCGCTCTTCCTCTTCGGTCGAGCCTTCGGTGTCGGTCAGGAAGACGCTGTAGCCGTGCGCCCGCGCCGCCTGGATCACCACCTGGGCCAGGCCCGGAAAGAAGGGGTTGGTCAGGTCCGGCACGATCAGGCCGATAGCCCCGGTCTTGCCGGTCTTCATGGCCTTGGCGCTCTGGTTGGGCCGGTAGCCCAGTTCGGCGGCCACTTTCAGAATGTGCTCGCGCGTGGCCTCGCCCACCGAGCCCGCGCCATTGATGGCGTAGGAGGCGCTGGCCAGCGACACGCCGGCGGCCTTGGCGACCTCCTTGAGGGTCGCGCGCCGGGGTGGGTCTTCGCTCTTGGCCATGCGGGGATTCCGTCGGGAGATAGCCAGGACGTGAAACCTTTCATGGAGAAGGTCAAGGCGCGGGACATGTCCGATGCCCCGCGCCTTCCAGAGGCGTCCAACAAGGGGAGAAGACGCCCCTAGAACCGCGCTCGCACCGAGAACGTGTAGGTGCGCGGCGCGCCGACGAAGTAGCGGTCCAGGGTGCGGGCGTTCGGGGTCGCGGCGGTGTAGCCGAACTCCGGCTGGGTGGCCGTCGAGCCGCTGACGGCGCCGATGTACTTCTCGTCGAACAGGTTATCGACGTTAAACTGGAAGCGCAGATCGGGAACACCCGCGCGCTTCAGGTCATAGGTCGCCGTCAGCCCGACCACGGTGTAGGCGTCCAGCATCTCGACGCCCAGCTCCTGGAAGGTGGTCGGGGCGACGATGTGGCCGCCGACGCGCTTGCCGACATAACGGACATTGCCGTCGATCTTCAGACCCGAGAGCGGCTTCCAGCCGACCTGGCCAAAGAAGCTGTCCTTGGGGATGTCGCGCACGCCCGCCCCGCCGATCACCGCCACGCTGGCCAGCGCCTTGCGGGCGTCGCTGCCGACGGCCGGGTTGTCGTGCTTGGCGTCCTGGTGCGAGTACGAACCGTACAGGTCGACGACGCCGAAGTCGTAGTAGCCGGTCAGCTCGACGCCCTTGGTCTTGATACCGGCGATGTTGACCGCCTTGGTCGCGACGTTGCCGCGCACGACTTCCTGCGGGTCCAGGGTCGCCGTCGGATCGCGCGGCACGATGCCGACATTGTTCTTCAGGTCGACGTCATAGGCCTGGATCGAGAAGGCCATGTTCGGCTTCACATAGCGCAAACCGAGGTCGACGTTCTCGGTCGAAACCAGCGTCAGGTCGGCCGGATTGATCACCGCCGTCGAACCCAGGAAGGCGTCTTCCGGGATGCCGGCGAAGTTCTTGGCGTAGCCGCCGAACAGTTCCCAGGCCTCGGCCAACTGGTACGTCGCGCCGATCTTCGGATTGATGTCCGAGTGCTGCGAGAACTTGACGTTGGCCTTGTACTCCAGCGGCGACTTGGCGTCGTATTTCACGTCGTACCAGGTGACGCCCAGATCGACCTTAAGCTTGTCGTCGAAAGCCCGGAACTCGTCCTGGGCGTACAGCATGGTCGTCTCGACCGAGGCGCTGCGTTCGTACTCGACATAGTTCAGCTTGGAGCGGTCATAGGCGATGCTCTGGGCCGAGTTGATGATCGGGTAGAAGTTGCGGCGCTCCGTGGAGTCGCCGCCTTCCCACCAGCCACCGAAGCGCAGGCTGTGATTGCCGAACTTGGCCTTCAGCTCGCCAGTGACGCCATAGCGATCCCGGTCGCGCGGCGTGACCCGCATGTCGGCCGGACCGCCGACCACGTTGCTGTTGCGGATGGTGGTCAGGGTCGGGCGCACCGCCCCGCCATTGGCGTTGTAGCCGGTCACCGCGCGCGGATCGCCGCCGGTCAGCACCCGCTGGCGGTCCTGGTAGCGGAAGGATTCCCCGTCCAGCGTCTGGTAGTACGGGTTCACGTCCAGGCTCAGCGTGTCGCTCAGCACGATGTGGCTGTTGGCATAGGCCAGCCAGTCCTTGCGCCAGCCGCCCAGCGCGCCGCCAAAGTCGATATCCTTGGCCGGGATGCCCGTGATGGCGTCCAGAGCCCGGTCGCTACGCGGCGCGGCCTCGAACTCGCCCTTGGTGACGATGTTGAAGTCGTTGTCGGTCTGGTCGTTGTATGACACGCGGCCCTTCACGAACGAGCCGTTGTCGAAGTCCTTCACGACCTTCAGCTCGTAGTGGTCGCGCTCGCTGCCCCGGCTATTGCGGCCGGCCCAGACGTCGTTCTCCTGGTGCGAGTAGGTGAAGTAACCCGACAGGCCCGGCGCGATCTCGCCGCTGTCGATGCGGCCATAGATGCGGCGGAAGTCGAACGAGCCGACGCCGGCCTCGACGGTCGCGCCAAAGTCCTTGCGCGGCGCGTCGGTGACGAAATCGATGAAGCCGCCCAAGGCGAAGCGCGACGGCGCGCCGATGTTGCCGGCGCTCTGCGAGACGGTGATCTTGCCGACGTTGCTGCTCTCGATGAAGCGCTGCGGCGGCGAGCCCCCGTTGAAGCGGCTGTCGCCCGTGGGGATGCCGTCCAGGGTCAGGCCGACCTGCTCGTCCGACAGGCCGCGCATATAGATCTCGAACGAGAAGCTGCCGCCGCGGGCATCACCGGTCGAGACCTGCACGCCCGGCACCTTGACCAGGGCCTGGGTGATCTCGGCGCCCAGCGGACGTTCCTGGATGTCCTCGGCGCCGATGGTGAAGGTGGCGCGGGCCAGACCCGAGCCGAAGCGCTCGGCGGTGACCACCACTTCATCGATCGTGTCGGTCGCCGGAGCGGCCGTTTGCGCCATGGCGGGCGCGGCCATCACCAGGAACAGCGCGCTGGAAGCCAGCCAGATGGACGTCTTCATGTTCAAAGCCCCCTTCAGGTCCGCCTCAGCGGATGCCGGTACTATTTAGTGAAACGTTTCATATTCGAGTTCAATGACATTTTCATCACAAGGAGCGGGTGATCGTTTGGCGCCTAATCGGCAGGCGTGCGTTGCATTATCAGGCGTTTTCCAGGCGGCGCGGCCCAGCTTGCGCGCCATCCGGACGAAATGCCAAGCCCGCGCCTACCGGCGATTGCGCGCTATTTCCTTGAAACGTTTCACCCTATAGAGTCCTTCCGAGCGTCGTCGGAGGGGACATGCCGGATAACGAAACCGCGCGGGCGCTGCTGGGCGTCGTCGTCTTTCTGGGCATTGGCTGGCTGCTGTCGGAGAACCGGCGCGCCCTGCCCTGGCGGCCCGTGCTGGTGGGCCTGGCCTGCCAGATCACGCTGGCCCTGCTGCTGACCCAGGTCCCGGCCATTACCGCCGGCTTCGCGGCCGCCACCCACGCCGTCGACGCCTTGCAGGCCGCCTCGCGCGCCGGCTCCAGCTTCATGTTCGGCTATCTCGGCGGCGGCCGCGCGCCGTTCAGCATGGCCGACCCCAGCGCCGCCTTCATCTTCGCCTTCCAGGCCCTGCCGGCCATCCTATTGGTCGGGGCGCTGTCGGCCCTGCTCTGGCATTGGAAGGTGCTGATCGTAATCGTCCGCGCGGCGGCCTGGGCGTTCGGTAAGCTGTTCGGCGTCAGCGGCCCGGTCGGGGTCTCGACCTCGGCCTGCGTGTTCCTCGGCATGGTCGAGGCGCCGCTGCTGGTGAAGCCGTTCTTGCCCCGCCTGACCCGCGCCGAGATCTTCATCATCATGGTCGACGGCCTGTCGGTGATCGGCGGCTCGATGATGATCGTGCTGGGTTCGCTGATCTCGGCCAAGGTGCCCAACGCCTTCAGCCACCTGCTGATCGCCTCGCTGATCAGCACCCCGATGGCGATCGGCATGGCCAGACTGATCATTCCCGGCGAGAAGAGCGCCGAGGCGCATGAGCCGATCGTGCTCGCCAGCCCCTACCGCAGCAGCCTGGAGGCCCTGACCTTCGGCACGCTGGACGCGGTGAAGATGGTGCTGAACATCGCCGGCCTGCTGATCGTCTTCGTCGGCCTGATCGCGCTGATCAACATGGGGCTCGCGGCCATCCCGCATGCCGGCGCACCGCTGACGCTGGGCGGCATCCTGGGCTGGCTCTTGACCCCGATCGCCTGGCTGACCGGCGCACCGCTGAGCGACCTGCAAGCCGTCGGCGCGATCCTGGGCACCAAGGTCGCCGCCAACGAGGTCGTCGCCTACAGCGACATGATGGCCCTGCCGCCCGGCGCGCTGTCGCCCAAGAGCCTGCTGATCCTGACCTACGCCTTGGGCAGTTTCGGCAATGTCGGCAGCGTGGCCATCCTGATCGGCAGCCTGTCCTCGATGGCCCCGGAAAAGGTCGGCGAAGTCGTCGAACTGGGCTTCAAGGCCCTGGCGGCGGCATTCCTGACGACATGCCTGACCGCGACGATCATGGGCGTGATTGGCGGCTGACGAAACGGGTGGTTTGCGGACGTGTGGTTCTCTATCGTTGGTCCAGGAAACGAAAGAGATCGGTCGTGCCGCTGAAAACCCTGCTGTCCCACTTCGAAAACAAGCCGCTCAGAATGATGGTTCTGACGGTGGCCGCGATCGTGGTCGCACGACTGGCAAGCGAGTTCGGGGTCGGCTTTGCCGGCGGGCTCATCACCAGCTTCACGGACGGGATCTAACCGCCAGCAACGCCCCCGCCGCCGCGATGCCGGCCTGCGCCGCGTGATGAGCAGAGGCGCCGTTGACGAACGCCGCCAGGGCCGCCCCCGCGAAGGTGTCGCCGGCGCCGGTGGCGTCTTCAACCTTCTGGGGCGTAACGGGCAGGTCGAACGTTTCGCGACCTGCCTCGACATGGACACCGTCCGCGCCACGGGTTTCGAACAGGATCTGGCCCGCCGGCGCGGAGCCGCTCCGCCCCGCTTCCAGCCAGGCGCGTTCGCCGGTGTTGCAGAAAATCACCTCCGCCTTCGCCGTCAGCCTCGCCACGAGCTCGGGCGGGAAGCAGGCCGGGTCATCCTTGGCGATCCAGGCCAGGCGGGGGCCTTGGAGGTCGAGCAAGCGGGCGGTGATCTCCGGCGGGCCGGCGGCTATCACGAGCCACTCGGCCCCTGCGGCCAGCCGCAGTTGCGCATCGGTCAGGGCGGCGGGGCCCGGCCGCAGCAGACAGCCATACGTCCCGTCGGCGTTGTAGATCAGCAGGCACCGCGTCGACGGCGCGTCCGGCATGACCGCAACACCCTCATCCGAAACACAGGTCGCCCGATAGGCCTCGCCATCCGCGTCGTGGCCCACCCAGGTTAGCGGCGCGGCGGCCACCCCCGCCTCCGCCAAGGCCGCGCTGGCGTACAGCGCCGCGCCGCCGGCGCGGGGCCAGGCGGCCTCGCGCATCAGCCGTGTGCCGCGTCCGGTGAAGACGCCCTCCACCTGGACCACGTAGTCGATCGTCGCGAAGCCCGCGACCACTACCCTTGCCATCACAGCCTCTCGCTTCAACGACTTGACTGAAACGTTTCACTAGATAGTTTGCAAGGACATTCTGACCTTCGGACCCGCCCATGCAGCCGCCCAGTTTCATCGCGTTCACCGGCGTCGATCGCCTCGAGCTGCTGCCGGGCCTGAAGGCGCTGTCAGCGCGTTATCCGATCGAGTGGGGCGTGCTGGTCGATCCGGCCCAGGAGGGCGAAAGCCTCCTCTTCCCGACCATCGAGATCCGCGAGGCCCTGCTGGCCGCGCGCGAGCTGCGCTGGGCCGCCCATGTCTGTGGAGACGCGGCCAGGGCCATCGCGACCAGCCCTCTGACCGCGCCCCTGCCCCCCGCCGGCATCCAGCGCGTGCAGGTCAATCACAGCTTCAAGGGCAGCACGCCGGCCCAGATCGCCGCCGCCCGCGACTATGGCCGCCGCATGGGCGTGCGGGCCGTGCTGCAGTGCTCGGACGCCTTCCCGCTGAGCCAGACCGGGGTCGACTGGCTGTACGACGTCTCGTTCGGCACGGGCGCGCGGCCCGACCGCTGGCCCGCCCCGCCGCCGGCCGAGGGCCCGTTCTGCGGCTATTCCGGCGGCATTGGTCCGAGCACCGTCACCGACATCCTGGCCCGTATCGCCGCGCCTGAAGGCGCTCTCTACTGGATCGACATGGAGTCGGGCGTACGCACTGACGGCGCCTTCGACCTGGCCAAGTGCGAGGCGGTCTGCCGCGCGGTCTACGGATGAGCCTGCTGATCCTGGACACCGATCCCGGCGTCGACGACGCCCTGGCCCTGCTCTACCTGCGCGCCCGCGCCGACTTGAAGCTGCTGGCCATCACGACGGTGTTCGGCAACGCCGACGTCGAGACCACCACCCGCAACGCCTTGTGGCTGCGAGCGCGCCTCGCCCTGCCGGCGCCGGTCTATCGGGGGGCCGCTGGACCGCTGACGCGTCCGCGCGGCGCCTCGCCGACCCATGTCCATGGCGAGAACGGGCTGGGCGACCTCGACCTGTCCGGCGTCGCCCTGTCGCCGGCCGATCCTGGCGCGGCGCATGAACGGATCATCGAGCTGGTCCGCGCCCATCCCGGCAAGGTGACGATCGTGGCGATCGGGCCGCTGACCAACCTGGCCTTGGCCCTGCGCGCCGCGCCCGACATCGCCAACCTGGTCGCCGGGGTGACGATCATGGGCGGCGCCTTCGCGGCCGGTAACGTCACCCCCTTCGCAGAGGCCAATATCCACAACGATCCCGAAGCCGCCGCCGGTGTCCTGGCCGCGCCGTGGCCGGTCACCCTGGTCCCGCTGGACGCGACCCTGTCCTGCGTCCTGACCAATGCCGACGCCCGCGAGCTGGCCCAGCAGGGCGAGGCCGGCCGCTTTGCGCATGACGTCACGCGCGGCTACGCCAAGGCCTATGAGCAACTGGACGGCTGCGTGCTGCATGACGTCGCCGCCCTGGTCAGCCTGACCCGTCCGGAACTGTTCGAGACACGGGTCGCTCCGGTGTCGGTGGCGCTCTCGGGCGAGCGCCTTGGCCAGACGGTCTGGGCCGAGAGCGGCCCCACGATCAGCGTGCGCCTGCGCGCCGACGGCGCGGCGCTGGCCCGTCACTTCCGCGAAACGGTAGCCTAGCAGTCCTGGCAGACGTGGCCGCGCCGGCGCCAGTTGGCGATGTGCGCGCCGGCCAGCAGCAGGCCGCCCAGCACCGTCAGCGGGCGCTCGTAGCCGGCGATGGGAAACTCCAGCGCGCCGGCCAGCATCAGGGCCAGACCGGCGCCCGCAACCGCGATCATCGGGCCGGAACGCGGCCGCCAGGTCTTGAGATCGACGAAGGCCAGAACCGCCACCGGCGCGGCTGCCAGGATGAAGGCGACGTGAACCCACTCGGCCTGGGCCCAGAAACCCAGGACCGGCAGCAACAGCGCCAATCCCGGCAAGGCCAGGCAGTGAACCAGGCACAGGGCGGACAGGCCGACGGCGGACAGGTCCAGCGCCTTGGCTTGGGACGGGGTCATGGAAAGCTCCGGGTTTACGCTGGCGGCCTCGGTAGTCCAGATATTGTTATATTATAACATTGCAAGAGCTTGCCGGCGATTTTTCCACGCGCCCCGGCGTCGCACGCCCCTCACTGGCTGGTGGCCGTTACCGCCAGCAGCATCCACGAGGTGTGCGGGATCCACTGCTCGATCCAGCGCCAGTTCTGCTCGTCGGGTCCGGCCGCCCAGCTGATGCCTCGGCCGGAGTCGCTGTCTGGCGCGCCGGTGATGCCGTTCGAAATGCCGCCCCGGACCATGTCGCCCGCGCTGTCGGCGTGCGGCGGGTTCCTGGCCCCGAAGCCGTAGAGCATGCTCATGTCGTAGGGGTTGCGGCCCAGGGTCCAGTCGAAGCCGCTCTGGGCCATGCGCGCCAGGTCGGGCGCGACGCCGAAGGTCTGGCCCGGCGCGGCGTCGACCGCGCGGCCACCGACCAGGGCGGCGTAGGACAGTGAGGCCAGGCGCGCGCTCTCGCCCTGCCACCAGTATTTGGTCTCGTTCAGGTGGGGCATGAAGAAGCCGTCCTGGATGCCGCCCACAGCCTTGCCGTCCTTCCACATCCGGAAGATCTGGCGCGGATAGTCGTAGGGGTTGGCGACCTTGGCGTTGAGGGCCAGCTGCGCCTTCAGGCTCTTGGCGATCACCGCCTTGGCCGCCTCTTGCCGGGACGCGTCTTTCTCGATGTCGAGATATTCGGCCAGGGCCAGCACCGGGAACCCGGCCTCGGCGCCGTGATAGTAGGGCCGGTCCTTGTCGTCGCTGCGGAACCAGCCCTTCTCGGTCCAGCGGCCTTCGAGAGCCTTGGCGCGGATACGGGCGGCTTCCAGATATGACGCCTTGCCCGTCGAGCGGTGCAGCTCCACCGCCGCTAGCAGTAGGGTGTAGTCGTCGATGATGTTCTCGCGGCCGTCGTCGACATAGCGTCGATTATTGGCCTGCATGTGGGCGAAGGCGCGCTCGGCGTCGGCCAGGTACTGGTCGGCCGAGAACGCGCCCGCCACACCGCTGGCCTTGGACAGGCGCGCCGCCCGCGCCAAGGCGGCGATGGCCACGGCCCCGCCTTCGCGCGCGGCGGCCTGATAGTTCTTCGTATAGTCGCCCTCGACCCCGACATAGCCGGTGACCACCCGCTCGGCGCCGGGCGTGGCCCAGCGGTCGAAGACGGTCATGTAGAAATAGCCCTCGGGCGCCAGCAGCCGGTGCAGGTAGTCGGCGCCCCACATCGCCTCCTCGATCAGCGGCCGATCCAGGCCCGCCTTGGCGAAGCGCTGCGGGGCCATGTCATAGGCCTTGGCCAACGACCAGGCGGTGAAGGCCGTCTGCTGGGGATTGAAGAAGTTGGCGTAGGACAGGTGCGACAGGTACTTGCCGTTGTCGCCGCCAGCGTCCTTCCAGCCGCCCCAGACGTCAACGATACGCTTGCTGCCATAGACCCGGATCTTGTGGTCGGCCGGGTCGGTGTGACGGCTGAGCTTGAAGTACTGCACCAGCGCCCCGGCCGTGGTCGCGAACAGAGCGTCGTCGGTCACCACGACCGGCGCGGAGGCGGCGACGGCGCCCGGCGCCTCGACCTTCAACTGGTAGGTCCCGGCGTCAGCGAGGTCGGAGAAGTCGGCCTGCCAATAACGCTTGGCGCCCCACTCGCCGAAGGCCGGCAGCGGCGTCAGGGCGCCCGAGCGAACGACGGCGCCATCCTTGACGACCGAGAAGCCCGACGGCGCGCCGGGGCCGGCATATTCGACCACCGCGACCTTGGGCCCGGCGCGCTCCAACGCGACCTGGTTCAGGTGGACCTTCAGGTCCTGGGCATTGGCGCTGCCGGCCAGCAGCAGGCCCATCAGGATCGAAAGTCGCTTCGTCGTGGCGTTCATGCGCCCTCCCCGTTTGTTGTTCTTACTGAAGACTGAGGCTGCGGCCGGCGCGCTTGCCGTCGGCGGAGCGGGCGCGGACCTCGACCCGGCCCGACACCGGCGCGTCCTGGACGTAGGGCCGCCAGGCGCCGCCCTCGACGCGGTACTCGACGGCCAGGCCCGGGAACTCGACGTTTGCGCGCAGCTTGCCGTCCTGGATCACCGCCCCGACCGTTGGCACGCGATAGGCCACGCCCGCCGCGTCCAGCCGCGCCAGCTCGCGCTGGCCCAAGAGGTTGGCGAAGGCGTTCCAGTCGGCGTCGCGGCGATCGCGCTGGTCCTGGGTCAGCGCCCCGGTGTCGTGGGCATAGGCCTTGCCGGCCGTGTAGGGCGCTTCCCAATCGGCCGCGCGCCAGGCGCGTTCGGCCAGGGCCAGGAGGCGCGGATAGAGCATGTAGTCGACCTGGGCGTCCGAGCGCACGGTCTCGCTCCACAGCTGGCCCTGCAGGCCCACGAAGCGAACGCCGGGGTTCAGCGGGTGCGGGTCCTTGGTCGTCTGTGGCCGCCCATCCAAACCCGCATAGACCTCGGCATGAACCGGCAGGTTCTCGGGCATGAAGGCGAACACCTTGCGGGTGTCGGTCGATCGCGAGGGCCAGTCATAGCCGCGCTCCTTGGGATCGGCCGCCTGGGGGCTGTCGAAATAGAGGACGTTGGGCGTGGAGATGATCACCTCCCAGCCCTGGTTGGCCTGGCTGTGGGCCGCGACGCTGCCGTCGCCGCCCAGATCGCCCCAGTAGTTGGAGTGCACACGGGCCGGCATGCGCTCGGCCTTGGCGTGGGTCATGCCGTCGCTCCAGCCGGCCGGGATCACGCCCCTTGCGGCGACCATGCCTGAGACCTTCTCGATGAAGTGGCCGCCCAGGTCGGCGGGCTTGATCCCGGTCTTGGCCTCGTAGGCCTGGCAGGCGGGCGAGCCGCTCCAGGCGCCGGGGGTCTCGTCGGCCCCGATGTGGTAGCGCTTCAGCGGCGCGCCGGCTTCCTTATGAAGCCGGGCCATCTCGTCGATCACCTTGCCGATGAAGGCATAGCTGCTGGGCAGGCACACATTGATGGTGTTGTCGGTGTAGTGCTGGATGCTGCGATAGGCGCTCTTGTCGGCCGCCTCGCTGAGCAGGTAGCGCCCCGCTTCGGCCTCCGGCTTGCCCTCGGCGCGCAGGCGGGCGGCGCGGGCCTCCATCGCCTTGATCGCCGCGCGCGAGTGGCCGGGCATGTCGAAGGACGGGATCACCTCGATGTGGCGCGCCTTGGCTGCCCGGACGATCGCGATGTAGTCGGCGCGCGAGAAGAAGCCGTTGACCGGGCCAGCCCCCTCGGGCCCCGCGCCCAGCTGCGGGATCAGGCAGGTGCGTTCGGAAAGGTCGTGGCAGCGCCGGCCGCCGATTTCCGTCAGCTCCGGCAGGCCGGCGATCTCGACCCGCCAGCCTTCGTCATCGCCCAGATGCAGGTGCAGCTTGTTGAGCTTGTAGGCCGCCATCTGGTCCAGGATGGCCAGGATCTCGGCCTTGGAGTGGAAGTTGCGGGCCACGTCGATGTGCATGCCCCGGAAGCCGAAACGCGGGGCGTCCTCAATGGTCAGGCGCGGGACCGAGCGCTTGGCGTCGACCAGCTGGGCCAGCGAGGCCAGGCCGTTGGCTGCGCCTTCACCGTCGCCGGCGGCGATCGTCACGCCTTGTCCGTCGATGGTCAGGCGATAGCCGCCGGGCTGGGTCTTGGCCTTGGTGATGCGCAGCGGCGCGCCAGCCTTGGCTTCGGCCACGCCGAGGTGCGCCAGGGCGGCAGTAACGTCGGACTTCGCAAAGTCGCTCAGAGAGACCGCGATGCCACGCGACAAGTCCAGACTGCCCTCGCCCAGCTGCGTCTTCAGCGGCGTCGGCAGGATCGCTCCACGCGGAACCGGTTGCAGCGTCGCGCCGGCATTGGCGGCATAGAGCCTTGGCGCGGTCGCCCATACGGTCAGGTCATGCGCCGAGCGGCCGGCCAGCTTGGCCTCGTCGGTGAACGGGATCACGAACGGCAGGGTCTCCAGCGCCGTCTCAGGATCGATGACCGGCCGGGTGCTGTCGATGGTCCGCGCCGCCAGGCCCTCGCCGGCCACATAGGCGTTGGGCATCGGATAGAGCTCGGACAGCTGCTGACCCTCGATGCGCAGCGGCACGACGATCGGCTGGCCGGGCTTGAAGCCGGTGAAGCTGGCCGTCGGGGTCAGGCGATAGAGGTCGCCATTGATGTTGGTCAGGGTGAAGTCGTCGCCGCCGGCCGCCAGCACGCGGTTGACGTTGCTGAAGTACAGCGACCAGCCCGCCTCTGGCGCAGCCGGAGCGGTCAGCGCGATCTGGGCCAGCATGCAGGAGGGATCGGGCTTGCAGGCCTCGGGCGCGGGCCGGTTGTCCAGCACCCGGTAGGTCAGCTTGAGGTCGGCGGCGAAGCGATCCAGGCCCGCCTGGTTAGGCTTTGCCTGGGCCGTACCGGCCAGCAGCAGGGCCAAACCACCCGTGACAAACATCCTCGACCTGACGACCATCAACGACCTCGGGGTGAAATTGGGAGGACGGGACCAGCGGCCCCGCCCTCCCCAGGGGTTCCGACGAATGGGGTTACGTCAGAAGCTATAGCCCAGTCGCACGCCCCAGGTGCGCGGCGGATCGTAGGTCCCGCGGATCACGCCGCGATTGAACCCACCGAAGTTCTTGGTGTCCTTGTCGGTCAGGTTGTCGCCGAACAGCTCGACATAGAACTGGTTCTGCGGCGCGGTGAGCTTCAGGCTGGCATTGACCTTGGCATAGGCGGCCTGGCCGTTGGTCAGGTGCGGCAGGTCCAGGTTCTGGACGTCCATCCACATGCGGTCCTGCCAGCGGACCTGGACGTAGGGCTGCAGGGCGTAGCCGCTCTTCAGGTCGAAGCTGTGCTCGTAGGTCACCGACATCGAATACTTCGGCGCGAACGGCAGCTGATTGCCGACGATGGTGTCGTAGCCCGGCGCGCCGCAGTGGGCGACGTTCAGGATTTCGCGCTCGGCGCAGGCGAAGCCGTCGGTGAAGGTCCCGCCGTTCTTGATCTTGGTGTCCAGGAACGCGCCATAGCCCGACAGGCGGCCGTGGGCCCAGGGGATGATGTCGAACTCGACCTCGACGCCCTGGATGCGGGCGCTGTTGAGGTTGTCGGTCGTCCAGGCCAGGACGGGGTCGCCGAAGTTGGCGCTGAGCGGATTGGTGTCCGTGCCGACCACCTTGTCGCCGGTGTTCTGCATGTCGGTATAGTCGCTGTAGAAGCCGGTCACCGACAGCCGCATGCGGCCTTCCAGCAGGGTCGCCTTGTAGCCCAGCTCGAAGGTCTTCACCTTCTCGGGGTCATAGGTCAGCAGGCTCAGGCACCCGTTGTTGCAGGTGTCGAACATCTCGTACATGCCGCCCATCTTGTAGCCGGTGGCCAGCGAGGCGAACCACATGACGTCGTCGCTCTGGAAGTACTGAGCGCCCAGGCGATAGGTGCCCTGCTTCCACTTCATGGCCACGTTGTTGGGCGCGCCGCCCGGCACGACCACGCCCAGCGGAGCCTCGCCGCCCATGTCGAAGTTCAGGTCGTTGGACTGGTGGCCGCGGATGCTGTCAGGCGTGTGGTGCCCGTTGTACCAGGCCGAGCTCCCCTCCCAGAAGGCGTAGGTGACGCCGCCCTGGTCGGTCTTGCGATCCCAGCTGTAGCGATAGCCGGCGGTCAGGTTGACCTTGGGCAGCACGCGGTAGTCGAACTGGCCGAACAGCGCCTTGGACTCGGTGGTCCGCTTGTTCTGGTCGAAGATCCAGGTGTCGGGCAGGCCGTCGGGCTGGAAGCCCAGGACCGGATCGTACGACGTGGCGTGGGGATCGTCGGTCCAGGTCTTGTTGGCCAACATCTCCATGTCGTAGCGGATGCGCTTGTTTTCCTTCAGGTAGTAGGCGCCCAGCACGTACTGGAACTTGGACGCCCCGTTCGACTTGAGCTGCACCTCGTGGCTGGTGGTGCGATAGCGGCTGCCCTTGGTGGACCAGACCTCGTCCCAGATCGGGTAGTAGCCGGTCAGCTCGGCCTCGTGCGAGGTCAGCGACGGGTCGCCGATCGAGGACCACAGCGGGTTGGGATGGGCGCCGCCGTCGACGTCCGAGATCTGGTCGCGCTTCTGGTCCTGATAGGCGCCGCGATATTCCAGCGTGGCCTTGTCGAACACGTCGTAGGCGACCTTCAGCTGGAAGTCGTCGACGGTCATGTCGCGGCTGCCGGGCACGTTGATCTTGGCGTAGCGCTGCGGGTGGTTGCAGGCGTTGACCGTGCCGGCCGCCTGCTTGCAGTCGACGAAGTCCAGGTCGCCCGCGCCCTGGTCCGAGAAGCGCGAGACCGTGCCGGTGAACTCCAGCTTGTCGGTCGGACGCCAGCGGCCGATCAGGCGCGCGGCCCATTGGTCGGCGTTGTTGTAGTAGTCCTTAGGCTTCACCAGCCGGTTGCGGCGCTGGTCGACGTCCGGGATGCCGTCCTTATGGATGCCATAGGCCGGGGACTCGATGTCGGTGAAGTCCTGCTCCTGGACCATGTAGCCGTCATGCTGCTCGACCATGAAGGCCGCCCGCAGCGCGAACGTGTCGCTGACGCCCCAGTTGAAGCTGCCGCGCAGGCCGCGGGCGTTGTAGTTGCCGAGCTCCCCCTCGACCTTGCCGAAGGTGTCGTTGAACGACGGCTTGGCCGGGATGATGTTGATCGCGCCCGCCGGCGAGTTCATGCCGAACAGCGTGCCCTGCGGGCCGCGCAGCACCTCGACCCGCTCGACGTCGAACATCAGGGCCAGAGCGCCCTGCGAGCGCGGCGAGTAGAAGCCGTCCTGGTGGATGGCGACGGCGCCCTCGCCCACCTCGGTGAAGTCGGTGGAGGTCACGCCCCGGATGCTGGCGGCCGTGCCGCTGTCCGCGCCCGTGCTGAGCTGCACATTGGGCATGGTGGCCGACAGGTCGCGGGCCGACTTGATGCCCTGGCGGTCCAGGCTCTCCTGCGTGAAGGCCGAGATCGCCAGCGGCGTCTGCATCAGCTTGGTTTCACGCTTGGAGGCGGTGACGACTAGCTCCTCCAGCACGCCGACATCCGAGTTGGTAGCGGCTTCCTGAGCGGCGGCTAGGCCCGGCAGGGCGAAGGCGGCCAGGGCCGAGGTCATGAGCAGACCGGCGCGGCGGGTAGCAAATAGAGACACGGATACTCCCCCTTATCTTGTTGGCCCGCGCGTCAGCCCCGGAACCTGAGGTCCCGGCTCTCCCGCCTTCACGCTGGCAATTCGACCGTTTTGTCCGGAGGCGGCGTGTCTCGCCCCTTCCGACAGCCTGACGATAGGCGCCGGTTTTTCAGGGTGTCAATATATACTTCTATTGGATGTTTTTATTTATCGAGACGCTGAACGGGAGGCGGGCGCCATGCTCGAAATCGATCAGATGGCGGTCACGCGGCCTGTCGAACGGGCGCCCAGGAAGGTCTCGACCTCGGCCCGGCCCTTGCGTTCCTGCAGCAGCACCTCGTAGCTGGGCGAGAGCATTTCGTGGATCGGCAGCACCGCCGCGCCCAGGATCGAGCTGTCCTCCTGGCGGTCCGACAGGGTGATGCGCGAAGCCCCCTCCCCGCCCCGTCCGCGCACGGAATGGCGCAGCGGCATGGCCAGGGCGACCAGCCGTTCGACCAAGGCGCGCGGGGCCGAACCGCCGATGACGATGGTGGCCGGATCCAGCATGTTCTCGATGATGCAGACGGCGTTGCGCAGGTGGCTGGAAGCCTGGCGGCACCAGTCCATCAGCTTCTCGTCGTCGGCCTCCAGCAGGGTCAGGATCTCGGCATTGGTCAGCTCGACATCGGCCCGGCCAGTGACGAATTCCGACAGCGAGTGCAGCGACAGATACCGCTCCAGGCAGCCGTGATTGCCGCAGTAGCAGGCCTTGCCGTGGGGCACGATCGGGATGTGGCCGATCTCGGTGGCGTTGCCGCCCGCGCCCTTGTAGGCGGCGCGATCGACGATCAGCGCCCCGCCCAGGCCGACGCCGAAATGCAGGTAGAAGAAGCCGGTCAGGTCGCAGGCCACGCCGAACAGCGACTCGCCCAGCGCGCCGGCGGCGCTGTCGATGCTGTAGAACACCGGCAGGCCCGTGGCCTTCTGCAGTTCCTCCAGGATCGACAGATCCGTCCAACCCTCGAAGGCCGTGGGACCCGTGAAGCTGAAGCCCGGCACGTCGAACGGGCCCGGCAGGGCCACGCCCACGCCCCACAGCCGCTTGGCGTCGGACGAGCGCGCCGCCAGGTCGCCGACCAGGGCGACCACCGCCTTCAGGGTGGCGGCCTGGTCGCGGGCGTCTATCTCGACCTCGGCCCGGTGCAGCACCTCGCCGACCAGGTTGACCAGGGCCGCCGAGGCCTTGCGCGGCTCCAGGCTGACGCCGATCGAGTCGCCGCCGCGCGGGTCCAGGGCGAAGGCCATGGGCGGCTGGCCCCGCACCTTCTCGCCCTTCAGCCGCTTGGAGACGACCAGGCCGATCTCCTCCAGGTCCTGGGTGATGTTGGCCACGGTCTGGGGGCTGAGCGCCACCAGGTCGATGATCTCCTTGCGCGACACCTCGCCCCGCCGCCGGATCACGTCCAGCACGATGCGGCGATTATAGGGGGCGCTGGACTGCTGGGTGGCGCCGCGGGTGGCCATGGACGATCGTCGAACTCCCTGTTCCAAGGTCTGATCTGCCATCGCGCCCTTGACCGGACAAGGGATACCCGGCCCGGGTCAATTTCTTCCATCCATTGGTTTTAATAATTGACAGCCTGCGACAAGGTTCGCATGTTCATCGGCAACGACGGCGAGACGAACGCCGTCCAAGATCCGGGGGCGGACAAAGGGACGGCGATCCAGCCGCGCAGCCGCGCCTCGGCCACAGCGCACGAGCATCCGATGGACCACCTGAACCACGCCCCGCCCAGCCTGACCATCATCGGCGACGTCGCTGTCGACCTGGTGCTGGGGCCTGTCGCGGGCTGGCCCAAGATCGGCACCGAGACCATCATGCAGCGCAGCGAGCTGCGCGCCGGCGGCTCGGGCGGGAACACGGCTTTGGCCATGCGCCACCTGGGCGCGCCCTGCCGCCTGCTCTCGCAAGTCGGCGGCGACACCTTCGGCGGCTGGCTGGCCGAGGAGTTCAAGGGCCTGGACGCCCAGCTGGGCGTCACCCAAACCGCCACGACGATCTCGACCGGCGTCATCCACGACTGCGGCGAGCGGACCTTCTTCACGACCAAGGGCCATCTGGAAGCCCAGAGCTGGGACGAGATGCGCCCGCGCCTGGGCCCGCCGCCGGCGCCCGGCTCGATCGCCCTGCTGACCGGCGTCTTCCTGCTGCCGCGCATGCGCGAGACCTATGCCCGGGTGCTGGATGACCTGTCGGCCCTGGGCTACCAGATCGCCATCGACACCGGCTGGCCGCCCGAAGGCTGGACCTTCGAGACCCGCGCGGCGACCACCGCCTGGCTGACCCGCTGCGACCACATCCTGCTCAACGAGATCGAGATCAAGGGCCTGGCCGGGGTCGAGGACCTGGACGACGCCCTGCTGGCCCTGGCCCCGATGATGCGGCCGGACGCGACCCTGGTGGCCAAGACCGGGGCAAAGGGCGCGGTGGCGACCTATGGCGGCGCCCGCTTCAAGGTCGCCGCGCCGCCCGTCGAGGTGTTCGACACGATCGGCGCGGGCGACTCGTTCAACGCCGGCTATCTGGCGGCGAGGCTGTCGGGCCTGGGCGTGCGCGAGGCCCTGGACCAGGGCTGCCGCACGGCCTCGGCCGTCATCGGCCATTTCCCGCGCCAGTCGATCGCGCCGGGCCAGCTGGCCGCTCTCGCGCTCACCGCGCGCTAGACAACGACAAGAGGGGGAGACGGCGGATGCGCAATCGGGGCCTGGTGATCGGCTACATCCTGGTGGTGTGGTTCGTGATCTCGTTCGTGACCAACATCATCGGCCCGCTGATGCCGCTGATCATCGCCGACTTCCAGCTCAGCCTGACCCTGGCCGGCTTCCTGCCGTTCTCGTTCTTCCTGGCTTATGGCGTGATCTCGATCCCGGCCGGGGTGATGATCGAGCGGTTCGGGCCCAAGCCTGTGCTGCTGGGCGCCTTCGCGCTGAACCTGGTGGGCGCCCTCGCCTTCTCGGCCGTGCCAACCTACGGCGTGGCGGTCGGGGCGCTGTTCGTTATCGGGCTGGGCATGGCCATGCTGCAGGTGGTGATCAATCCGCTGATGCGGCAGGCCGGCGGCGAGCAGCATTTCGCCTTCTATTCGGTGATGGGGCAGCTGGTGTTCGGCCTGGCCTCGTTCGTCAGCCCGCTGGTCTTCTCGAAGCTGATGACGACCACCCTGCCCGTCGCCGTCCATCCGACCTGGGTGTCACTCTACTGGCTGTTCGTGCTGATCTTCGCCGCCGTCATCGCCGTGACCGCCGCGATGCGCCTGGGCCCGGTCGAACTGAAAGACGACGAGAAGGCCGGCGCCGCCAGCGCCTATCTGGAGCTGCTGAAGGACCCGAAGGTCATCCTGTTCTTCCTCGGCATCGCCGCCTATGTCGGCACCGAGCAGAGCCTGGCCAACTGGATGAGCCAGTTCCTCGCCACCTATCACGGCTACTCCCCGACCGTCGAAGGCGCGCGCAGCGTCGCCAGCTTCTGGGGCCTGATGTCGCTGGGCTGCCTGGCCGGCCTGGTCGCCCTGAAGCTGCTCGACTCCAAGATCGTGCTGGCGGCCATCACCCTGGCGGCCATGGCCTGCCTGGGCGTCGCTTTGTTCGGCGACCGCCACGCCAGCCTGCTGGCTTTCCCGACCTGCGGCTTCTTCCTGTCGGCGATGTTCTCGATCGTGTTCTCGCTGGGCCTGAACTCGGTACCACGCCATCACGGCGCGCTGTCGGGCATCCTGTGCTCGGGCATCCTGGGCGGCGCGGTCGTGCCGCTGCTGGTCGGCGCCCTGGGCGAGCATATCGGCCTGCGCGCGGCGATGCTGGCGGTGTTCGCGACCCTGGGCTTCATCCTCAGCGTCGCCTTCTGGGCCAGGCCCCTGGTGCGCAACGAGACGATCAGCCTGCGCCGTCGCCAGGTCAGCGAGGCTTGAGCCAGACCTTGACCCACCAGGCGTCGGCGCTGCTCTCGATAGCGGACGTCGTCCACGCCAGGACATCGGGGTGCGTGACCCAGAAGCCCAGCGGCGGCGCGTGGCCGGTGTTCTCGAAGCTCAGGTCGGCGTCCCGGTCCTCAGGAATATTGGCGTTGGGCATCACCCAGTCGTCTTCCGAGGGCACGCCCGCATGGTCGATGAAGTGCACCGCGGCCTCCATCACCCCGGCCGTCGGCGGTCCCGTCACCACCTCGCCCGTCGCGGGGTGACGTCGGAGGAAAGCCACACCCGGATCGTTCGTGAAGACGATGGGCTTGAAGGCGGAAGGCGGTTTGTCGGTCATGGCGGCAAGCTAGGCGGACCGACGCGCCGGCGCCAGCGGCTTGACGCCGCGCAGACGCCGGACCAGGTCGGCCGCGCCGAGGCCGACAATGACCGCCAGATGCAGGCCCAGCGTCATCAGCGCCAGCGCGGCCTGCAACACGGCGACGGTAGAGTCCGCGCCCAGCAGCAGCAGCATCAGGTTGCCGAACACCAGGTCCTTGTTCGAGATCACCGGCAGGCGCGAGATCAGGTAGCGGATCGCCAGCAGCACGACCCAGAGGCCCAACGCGACCTCCGGCAGCGCCATGCGCCAGATCAGAACCAGCAGTGCGGTCGAGACCACCAGGCGGATCCCGTGAGCCAGGCTGATATGGGCCAAAGCCGCGCGGCTCAGTGAAAATACCCGGCGTCCGAACAGCAACACGCCCATCGAGATCGTCAGTGGGATCAGCCCCGACCACAGGGCCGGTCCGACCCGGTGAGCGAAGTCGAGCTTCTGCAGCTGGGTGATGCTGATCGCGGCCAGCGCCAGGGTCAGCAGGTTGCTCAGCAGCGCCGAGATGATGTTGACGTCCTTGATGGCGGCGAAGGCCCCCTCGCCGACCACGCGCCGCGCCCAGACATAGAGATAGGCCTCGCCGCTGTAGCCCAGCACCACCTCGTTGATCACCGTCTTGCGCAGCAGCGCGCCGATCCCGGCCAGGGGCAGATTCCAGAGCCGCCGGAACACCGCGTAGTCGCACAGCGGCTGGGTCAGGTAGAGCAGCACCAGCATCGGCCAGACCAGGGGCGGCAGCCCGCTGATGGTCTTCAGAACGGCCGATGTCGCGCCGCCCAGTTGCAGGATGATGGCCACGACCAGGCCGGCCGAGACGGCGACGCCCAGCAGGTTCCACCAGAGCGAAGCCTTGCGCGGCGTAATTCCGGCTTGGGTCACGCCTCCGCGCCGATCGTCTGGAGCGGAGCGGCGACCGGGCGCGCCATCGTCGCCCTGGTTCGTTCGGTCACCGCCTGATAGTGCGCGAACAGGTCGGCGAAGTGCTCGGTGTCGTGCCGCACCCCAGCGGCCGCTTCGATCGCCGCGGCCTTCAGCGCGCTCTGGTCGCGGGCGAACAGACGACGGATGGCCGCCGCCGCCGCCTCGACGTCGCCGGACCGATAGATCTCCGAAGTCGCGGGCTTGGCGAGATCAGCGAAGCCGCCGCGGTCCGGTCCCACCAGCGGCAGGCCGCTGGCCATGGCCTCGGCCGGCAGCAGGCCGAAGGTCTCGGAATCGCAGCCGTGCGCCAGGACATCGGCGCTGGCCAGAAGCGCGGCCAGCCGGGGCCGGTCGCGGATCGGCGGGATCAGGTGCACGTTGGGCTTGCCGGTGGCGGCGCGCAGGACACGGGCGCGGTCGATGCCGTCACCGACCACCACCAGGCCGATCGGCGCGTCGGCGCTGGCTCGGCTCACCGCCTCGATCACCATCGGCCAGCGTTTTTCCGGATGGAAGCGCCCCACGGCCAGGGCCAGCTTGGCGTCGTCCCGGCAGCCGCAGGCCTGGAGCAGTTCCGACCGCAGGCGCTCGTCCCGCAGGCTCGGCGAGAACGAACCTCGATCGACGCCCAGCGGAATGCCCGCCACCGACGCCACGCCATGATCCTCGAAGCGCCTGGCCAGCCACAGGCCGCCAGCGACCACCGAGGAAAAGCGCCCCGTCAGCTTGCGCAAATAGGCCCAGAACCACGCGAACAGCTGGTCGATCCGCTCGGGGCTGGCGACCGGCGCCAGCCACCGCTGCGGATAGATCGCCACCGGATCGGCATGCATGAACATGGCCCGCGCCACCGGCGCCCGCCATCGCGCGACGATCCAGGCTCCGCGCCAGGGCGAAGAGGCCTCGACCAAATCCGGCGCCAGCGAATCGAGCCACCGGTGCACCGGGGCCGCATCCCAGAACATGTGGTAGTTCGCATCGAACGGCAGGCTGGGACACCTCACCTGGATCAGGGCGCCCGGGCCGCGCGGCTCGACCCGATCCTCCGGCCCCGGCGCGATGACGAACAGCTCGTGACCCAGCTGCGCCGCGGCCTCGAACTTGCGGTCGATATAGGTCCGCACGCCCCCGCCGGTGGGCGAATGGAACTCGGCGACGTCGACGATCCGCATCCGGCGTGTTTCCCCCAGAAACCCGCCGCCATCGCTAAATCAGTACCGTGACGGTGATGCGTAGGTCGCCTTCATAAAACCGACGGAGTCGCCTGCTGTAACAGCCCATGCATGCGGCTTTGGGAGCGCGTCTTGGTCGGGGGACTTGAAGGCGCGCACGGGGAAGGACTGTCATGGACTTCAGGATCTCGACCCATGCCGACGGCGCGCGCCCGCTGCGGATCGCCCTGTTCTCGGGCAACTACAACTACACCCTGGATGGGGCCAACAAGTCGCTGAACCGGCTGGTCCGCCACCTGGAAAGCACGGTCGGCGCCCAGGTGCGGGTCTATTCCCCCACCGGACCGAACCCCGCCTTCGAGCCGGCGGGCCAATTGGTCTCGGCCCCGTCGGTGAAGATCCCCTTCCGCGGCGACTACCGCCTGGCGCTGGGCCTGCCCGACTTCCTGCGGCGCGATGTCGAGGCCTTCAAGCCCGACCTCATCCACCTGTCGGCGCCCGATCTGCTGGGTTCGGCGGCGCTGCGGCTGGGCCGCAAGCTCAAGGTCCCGGTGGTCGCCAGCCTGCATACCCTGTTCGACACCTATCTCGACTACTATGGCCTGGGTCGCCTGCAGCCGCTGGTGCGTCGCCGGCTCTGGAAATTCTACGGCGCTTGCGACTATGTCATGGCCCCAACCGAGGCGATCGGCGACGAACTGCGGGCCCAGAACCTGGCCGCTCGCGTCCGCACCTGGGCGCGGGGCGTGGACCCCGATCTGTTCCATCCGGGACGGCGTTGTGAGGCCTGGCGGCTGGGCCAGGGCTTTGCCCCCGACAGCCCGGTGATCGCCTTCCTGGGTCGGATCGTCATGGAAAAGGGCCTGGCCGCCTTCGCCGAGACCGTCGGACGGCTGGAAACGGCGGGCCATGCGCCTCAGGTGCTGGTGATCGGCGACGGCCCCGCCCGCGCCTGGTTCCAGCAGCGGCTGCCGAACGCGGTGTTCGCCGGCTTCCTCTCGGGCGAAGCCCTGGCCACGGCCCTGGCCAGCGGCGACATCTTCCTCAATCCCAGCACCACCGAGACCTTCGGCAACGTCAATCTGGAAGCCATGGCGTCAGGCCTGGCCATGGTCTGCGCCGACGCCCCCAACACCCGCGCCCTGCTGCGGCACGGACACAACGCCAAGCTCTGCGCCGACCAGCCGGACGCCTATGCCGAAGCGCTGACCGAGCTCATCCTCCAGGCCGAAACGCGGCGGCATCTGGGCGCCAAGGCGCTGGAGCGCAGCGCCGCCTACCGCTGGACGACGATCCTCGACGAGGTCGTGGAGGTCTATGCCGAGGCCTTGAGCGCCAAGGCGATGGCGTCGCCGCCCCGCGCCCTCGAGCGCCGGCCCAATACGGCGACGGGCGCCCCGCAAGTCGCCGGCGCGCCCGCGCTCTAACGACCGCGCGCCGCCATGTTTCCGACCACGCTAGACCGCTACCTGTTGAAGCGCGCCCTGACGCCCATGGGCGCGGTGCTGATCAGCACGATGACCGCGTTCCTGATGGAGCGCCTGATGCGCTCCTTCCAACTGCTCTCGCAGACGACGGAAGGCTTTCGCTTCCTGACCGAGCTGCTGGTCAATCTGGTCCCGCACTATGTAGGGCTGACCCTGCCGGGGGGCTTCTTCATCGGGCTGTTCGTGGTCGTGAACGGCCTCAACAAGAGCGCCGAGATCGACGCCATCCTGGCCGCCGGCATCTCGCTGGGCCGCTTCGCTACGCCTTTCGTCGGCCTGGGCATGGTGCTGATGATGTTCAGCGTGCTGCTGTTCGGCTTCATCCAGCCCTACAGCCGCTACGCCTACCACGCGGTGCTGCACGCGGCGGAGAAGGCGGGCTGGAACGGCGACGTGCGCCCCAAGGCCCAGCTCTCCGCCGGCCCCGTCTTCCTGACCGCCGACTATGCCGACGCCAGCGGCCGACGCCTGGAGCGCATCTTCATCCGCAAGGTCGAGGTCGATGGACGCGAGGATGTCGTGACGGCGGTCTCGGCCATCGTCCGCAAGGCGCCCGGCGATCCCAAGGTCACCCTGGACCTCCACGACGGCCGGCAGGTCAGCACGACCCGCGACGCCCGGGTCTATGTCACCAACTTCTCGCGCGTCTCCTTCGAGCTGCCGCTGTCGCTGTCGGGCAAGCTGTTCCGCGTCCGGGGCGATGAGGTCAGCGAGCTGACCCTTATCGAGCTGGCGCAGCGCGGTTTCGGCGAGGATCAGCCCGCCCTGCCTCGCCAGACCCTGCTGGCCGAGTTCTACAGTCGCTCGTCGCGCGCGCTGATGCTGCCCCTGCTGCCGCTGCTGGCTGTGCCCTTCGGCCTCAGCGCCAAGCGGGCGGGATCCAGTTCGGCGATGGCGGCCGGCGCGGTCCTGCTGTTCCTGTTCGAGACCTCGATGATCCTCGGCCAGGCCATGGCGTCCAGCGCGGGCCTGCCGGCGGCCCTGACCATCGGCCTGCCGGCCGCCGCCTTCGCGATCGCCTGCGTCGCCATCTGGATCACCAGCCGCAAGCGCCCCGGCGAAAACCCCGTCAGCTGGCTCAGCGAGCACATCGCGGAACGCTTCGCCGCCATCGCGCGGGCGCTTCGGCCCCGCCGACGGGTCGCCTAGCGGTCACGCGCGCCGGACCATGGAGCTTCTGATATTGGCGCTTCACAGTCTTCAGGCGCTAGCCTGATAGGTCTCGCTCGACAGCAGCGCCCGGAGGCGAATGGGTTTTAGCGGCTTCTGCAGGACACGCATCCCGAGGTGTTCGGCGGCCGCGAAGATCACCGGGTCGCTCTCACCGGTGATCAGAGACAGCCCGATCGCGTCGCCATGGCGGGTCCGGATCGATCGGGCGATATCCAGGCCCGTTTCCTTGCCAGCCAGGCGGTAGTCGATCAGGGCGTTCCATCGGCCGCCGGCCTCCAGCGCCTCCAGCGCGCCCTCGCCGTCGACGCACACATGCACCCGCATGCCCCAGTCGGTCAGCAGCCGGCGGACGGCGTCGGCGACCAGCGGGTCGTCCTCGACCAGCAGGACATTGGGCCGGTCCGGACGCTCAACCAAAGCCGGCGTCGGCGCCGGAGTGCTCGGCATCGCGTCGGCGCGCGGCAGGACGACGCTGAACACGCTGCCCCGGCCAGGCTCGGACTGAAGGTCCATCGCATAGCCTTGGGCCAGGCACAGCTCCCGCACGGTCGCCAGACCCAACCCGAAGCCCGCGGCGCGGTCGCGGCCGGTATTCTCGACCTGGAAGAACGGCGCGAACACGCGGGTGCGGTCCGCATCGGCGATGCCGACGCCGGTATCGGCCACGATCAGCGCCACGTCCTCGCCTTGCCGCCGCGCGCCCACCACGACGCCGCCCGTCTTGGTGTAGCGAATGGCATTGGCGACGAGGTTGCCGAGAATCCGTTCGATCGCGGCCGGATCGCCGCGCGCCCAGAGCGAGGTGACCGGCGCGCGCAGCTTCAGCCCCTTGGCTTCCGCCTCGGGCCGGTACTGCAGCATCAGCCGCGCGATGATGTCGGCCAGCGGCGTCGGGCCGATCAGCTCCGGCGCGCTGAGCCGCGAGGCGCGGGTAACGCCCAGGATGGCGTTGAACAGGCGGTCCAGGCTGTCGACGCAGGCCACGACATTGGCGATCAGCTCCCGCCGCTCGCGCGCCGGCGGGTCGCGGCGTAGCAGCGAGGCGTAGAGGCCCAAGGCGTGCACGGGTTGGCGCAGATCGTGGCTGGCCGCGCCGAAGAAGCGCGTGCGCTCGGCGCTGGCGGCCTCGGCCATGCGGCGGCCTTCCTCGGCGTCCTCCTGCAACCGACGGCGCAGGTCGACCTGCTCGGCCATCGCCAGGCGCAGGCGGATGGTCTCGCCCGCCAGCTTGGACGCCCGCGAGCCATTGCTCATGACCAGCACGAACGTCAGCACCAGCATGTAGGCGGCGTAGAGCGCGGTGGGATCCTGGGTGCGAAGCAAGGCGAACACCGCCGCCGGCAGCAGCGCACAGGCCGAGAAGCTGGTCATGCTGGGCAGATGCACGCCGGTCGTCGGCAGGTTGCCGGCGGCCATGCTGGCGTTGGCGATGACGATGGCCAGCAGGGTCAGCGGCTTCGAGGGCTCATAGGTCATCAGCATCTGCGCCGACCAGCCCAGGCCGTGGATCGCGGCCTGGATCGTCTTCGCCCGTCCCCAGAACGGAAGGGCCTCGGCCGGGCGCGGCTGTCGGTGGAAGGTCCAGAGGAGCGTGACGATGCCGGCCTCGATCAGCAGCATCATGCCCAGCCAGGCCAACAGGTGCGGCCCGCCGTTCACCGGCCAGAGCACCAGGCCCTGCATCAGCACGACGATCGTCACATGCGCGGGGCCCGCATAGATGTTGGTTCCGGGCCGGCCGTAGATTTCGCGCACGCGCTCGTCGTCGACCAGGCGCTTGAGCCGCACCTCGTCGGCGTCGGGCGCGGCCTCGCTCGCCATCAGATGATCCGCAGCTGGTGAGCGCGGCTCACCGCCTCGGCGCGATTGACCACGCCCAGCCGCAGGAAGATCTGGGTCCAGTGATCCTTGACGGTGCGCTCGCTGATGCCGAGCCGGCGCGCGATCTCCTTGTTGGAGCCTCCCTGGGCGGCGAGGTCCAGCACCAGCCGGCGCTTGGGCGACAGCAGCTCGCGCGCGGAGTCGGCCACGGTGTCGAACACCGCCCCGCCATTGAAAAGCTCCCCCAGGGCCTCGACCAGGGCGTCCATGTCCCGCGCCTTGGACAGGCAGGCCAGGCAGCCCAGGTCCTTGACCTGCTGGGCCAGCTCCGGCGTCGGGTCCGAGCACAGCAGCCCTCGCGCCACGGTCGGGAAGCGCTCTCCCACGGCCTTGAGCAGCGCCACGCCGTCGGGGCCCACGAGACGGTAGTCGGTCAGGCAAAGGTCCACGTCGTCGTGACCCGCCAGATAGGCCACAGCCTCGTCATGGTCCGTGACGGCGACGACGGTGAGGTCGGGCATCGCCTCCCCAAGCGCGCGCTGCACACCCGTCCGGTAGAGGGGATGGTCGTCGACGAACAGCAGGCAAGTCATTGGAATGACCAGGACAGGAGATCGCGGGACTTCAAAATCCCACAAATGGAAATCGCCCGCACCCGTACTTCAGTACGGCTGTGGTCGATTGTCGCCGAGCGTAAAAGCACCTGCAAATTCTGTGGGAGCCCCGTCATGCCCAAAGTCCCCGACGCTCTGCTCTCTCCTTCTCATCGCACAGTGGCGGGACGTGTCAAACGCGCCTGGCTGATCGGTTCGACCGCCGTGGCCCTGGCCCTGCCGCTCCAGGCCGGCGCTCAGACGGTGGTTTCGGGACAGGTCGGGATCGGTACGGCCGGCGCGACGACGACCGTCACCCAGACCAGCCAGAACGCCATCATCAACTGGCCCAGCCTGTCGGTGCCCGGCGGCGCGACGCTGCGCTTCGACCAGCCGAACGCGGCGGCGGCGATCCTGAACCGCGTCACCGGCGGCGACATGACCCGCATCCAGGGCAGTCTGGAGGCCAATGGCCGAGTGTTCCTGATCAATCCGAACGGCGTGGTCGTAGGCCCCGGCGGCCGGATCGACACCGCCGGCTTCCTGGCCTCGACCCTGAACCTGACCGACGACGACTTCCTGGCCGGGCGTTTGGCCTTCAGGGGAGACTCGACGGCGGCCATCGAAAATCATGGCGCCATCGCCGCGCGGGCGGGCGACGTGTTCCTCATCGGCCGGCAGGTGTCCAACACCGGTCAGGTCGCCGCGTCCGGCAGGGCCGTGCTGGCGGGTGGGACCGAGGTCCTGCTGGGCGCGGAATCCGATGGCGGCGCGGTGCTGGTGCGTGGGGCCGGCGCCGTCGACGCGGCCGGCGCGATCAGGGCCTCGCAGGCCCAGCTGCGCGCGGCCGGCGGCAATCCCTACGCCCTGGCCGTCAACCTCTCGGGCTTGGTCCAGGCCGGCGACGTCACCGTTGAGGGCGAGACGATCCGGGTCAGCGGCCAGGTCGACGCGTCGGGCGACGCCCGCGGCGGTCGGGTGCGGATCGGCGGCGGCTGGCAGGGCGGCGACGCCGACATCACCAACGCTCACGTGGTCGAGGTCGTTGAGGGCGCCAGGATCACCGCCAGCGCTGAGACGCAAGGAAACGGCGGCCAGGTGGTCGTCTGGTCCGACGACAGCACCGACTATCGCGGCGCGATCCTGGCGCGTGGCGGCGCCCTATCGGGCGACGGCGGCAAGGTAGAGATCTCCGGCAAGGGCCAGCTGGCCTTCGCCGGCCACGTCGACACCACGGCCGCTCAAGGCGCCACGGGCAGCCTGCTGCTGGACCCGGCCACCGTCCGCATCGTCGCCGGCTCGGCGGCGGGGACGGTCTCGGGCGGGACCACGACCAACGGCGCGGCCTCCGAGAGCCTGATCGGCGTCGACTGGCTGACCAGCCAACTGGCCACCACCGCCATCACGGTCAGCACCGCCGGCTCGGGGTCCGGAACCGGCGATATCCGGGTCGAGAGCGGGATCTTCTGGTCGGGGACCAACGCCCTGACCCTGGACGCCACGCGCGACGTCATCCTGGGCAACCACATCGTCAACAGCTCGGCGGGCTCGAGCCTGGTCCTGAAAGCCGGCCGTAGCATCGACTGGTCCGATCTTGGCGGGCCGTCGACGCCAGCGATCGTGGTCAAGTCCCTGACGGCCGAGTTCAAGAACTTCCAGCCCGGCGACTTCGTCCGCTTCAAGGTCGACACCCTGAGGCTGCGCTATGGCGCTGGCAGCACCATCTTGCTCAACGCCGCCAACAACGCCATCGGCAGGGTCACCTTCGAGGCCCAGGCCGGTGGGACGATCGACACCGCCCAGATCACCGACGCCGAAGGCGGCCTGATCCTGGACGGAGCCTTCGTCGGCTCCGCGCGGTTCCCGAGCTTCAGCGCCGAGACGGTGAAGATTGTCGCCGCCGACAGTCTGACCTTCGCCTCCACCTTCACCTTCAACGGCGCCCGCGACGGGGTGGTGTTCGACGTCAAGCGCGGCGGGTTGAGCGTGCTCTCGCCCATGACCGGCTTCGGCAGCACCGGCAACATCCGCATCTACGTCGCCGGCAACAGCGACATCGGCAACCTGACCGGCTTCGTCCAGAAGAGCGGCGTCTATCCGACCGACCTCATCGATCCCAGCGTGTCGAAGGGGATCTACGCCACCAACGTCCCGCTGCCCGGCGCCGTGACGATCCCACCCGACCCGACGCCGCCGGTTTCGCCGCCCCCGGTGTCTCCGCCTCCGGTATCGCCGCCTCCTGTCTCACCGCCGCCGGTGTCCCCGCCTCCCGTGTCGCCACCCCCGGTCTCCCCCCCTCCTGTTTCACCGCCTCCTGTTTCACCGCCCCCGGTGTCGCCGCCTCCCGTTTCACCGCCGCCGGTGTCACCACCGCCACCCGTGTCGCCTCCGCCGGTGTCCCCACCTCCCGTGTCGCCGCCCCCGGTGTCGCCGCCTCCTGTTTCACCGCCGCCGGTGTCACCACCGCCACCCGTGTCACCTCCGCCGCCGGTTACGGGCGGGACCACGACCTATGAGTCCGGCCAGGACCCAGCCTCGCTGACCTCGGTGATCACGATCACCTCGGGCGTGCAGATCATCCCGGCGGTCACGATTTCGGCGACATACATCCCGCCTTTGCCTCCGCCGCCGCCTCCCCCTCCGGAACCGGTCGTGGTCCACGTCCTGACCCAGGACGAATTGAATCTCCTGCTCCAGGGGCAGGGCGGTGGCGGCGGCTCGACCGCCGTCATCACCGGCGACCCGGCGATCTTCGACCCGAACTACAACGCGACCACCGCCGCGCCCAACTATGCCGGCGTCCGCGGCGTGTTCGGCCTGAAGTACGGCATCTCCGGGCCGGAGTTCGACGCCGCCTACGGCATGGGCTGCGAAGTCTTGAAGAAGGCCTGCTCGGGGACCATGGACCCGGATGTCGTGGCCTGGATGGACAGCCGCTACACGCTCGCCTACGGGGAGATCCACGGCATCGCGGCCAAGCGCGTCGCGTTCGAGACCGCCCCGCTGACGCCCCAGGGCTATCCGGTCGCGCTGCAACCTTTGCTGGCGCCCTACCTCAAGGCCATTCCGGCCGGCGTGGCGGCCAACGGCCCGACGTCGCCGGAATACCGCGGCGCGGTGGCCGCCGCCCTGCTGGTCGCCGTCAACGACGTTCTGGCCAAGCCCAAGAGCGCCTGGAACGCCGGCGACTGGGGCTTGATGAACTATGTCGAGGAGTATGTCCGCAACGAGGAGCTGACCACCGCCCGCCAGGTCGCGGCCGACTACGAGGCCTGGCGCGACAAGCAGTTCGAGACGCGCGGCGCCGGCATGACGGTGCTCTACGACTACGGCCCCAATCCCAAGGACCAGGACTTCTACGCTCGCGCCACGATCGGCGTGCCTGTCGGTGGGATCCAGTCGCCGGCGGAACTGGCCAAGGTCTATTCCGGCGTCAACGCCAGCAGCGTGGCCATGCAGCAGGCCTTCAGCCTCGAGGCCGCCATCGGCGGCGGCCTGGTCGTCGGCACGGGGGTCAGCGTGGCGGTGCTGAGCGGCAGCATCGTGCCGTTCGCCACCGCGGCCACGGCGATCGGCAGCACCGCCGCCGCCATCGCGGGCGCCGGAGCGGGCGCCGTCACCGCCGCCGCCGGCATCGTCTTCTCCCTGGTCCTGACTGACATCATCAAGATCCAGGAGACCAATGACGCGGTCTACGGGACAATCGACAAGCGCACCTACGACGGCAAGCCGCTGGGCGACCTGATCAAGCAGGACAACGGCCAGCAACTGCTGCTGATGCACCTCATCAACATGACGAGCGGGGTTTCCTACCGATGAGAAGCCTAGTCCCCCTCGCGGCCGCCGCGATCGGCCTGTGGGCTGGCGCCGCGGCGGCCCAGACCGCCCCCACGCCCGCTCCCGCCCCCGTCCTCACCGGCGTGGTTCTGCTCTCCGAGCCCGGCCAAGTGGTCGCCGCCGGCTGGACGCAGCCTGTCGATCGGGTGGACGTCAGCCGCCTCTCGCCTCCCCTGCGCGCTTCGGTCCAGACGGCGGTCGCGCCGTTCCTCGGCCGTCCCCTGACCGGCGACACGCTCGGCGGCCTGCAGGCGGCGCTCGGCGCGGCCCTGAAGGCCAGCGACCACCCCTTCAGCGCCGCCGTGCTGCCCGGCCAGCAGGCCGCTGGCGGCGTGGTCCAGGTGCTGCTGACGGAAGGCCGGCTCGACAAGGTCAGCGTCAAGGGCGCCAAGGTGTTCGACGCGGCCCAGTACAGCGGCGCGGTCACGGCCAAGCCCGGCCAGCCGATCGACAAGGCCGTGCTGGATCGCGATCTCGCCTGGATCAATCGTAACCCGTTCCGACAGGCCACGGCCGTCGCCGCGCCGGGCGGCCCATTCGGCGCGGTGGACCTAACGATCGAGACGCGGGAGAAGCGGCCCTGGTCGGTCAGCGCCTCGCTGGACGACACCGGCACGGACCTCACCGATCCGCTGCGGGTCGGCCTCTCGGCGACCTGGGGCGACGCCTTCGGGCGCGGCGACATACTTAGCTACCAGCTCTCGGCCAGCCCCGACTTCGACAAGACCGTCGGTCACGCGCTCAGCCTGCAGAGCTTCCTGCCCTGGCGGCACGTGCTGACCGCCTCGGCGTCGTACGCCACCGTGAACGGCGACCTGCCCGCCCCCTTCACCATGGAGGGCTACAACAGCTCAGCCAGCCTGGGCTACCAGGTCCCGCTGCGGAACAACCAGACGATCGAGTTCGCCACCGTGTTCCGGCGCTCGAACAACAACTTCCGCTTCTCGGACTTCCCGATCAGCGACAACACCGCCGACGTGGTCACCTTCGGCGTCGGCTGGACCGGGCAATTCGAGGACGCGCGGGGCGGCACGTCGCTCTCGGCCAACCTGGCGGTCAGCCCCGGCGGCCTGACCGGCGACAGCGACAAGGCCGACTACCAGAAGATCCGCTCCGGCGCCGACGCGCGCTTCGCGGTGCTGCGCCTGAGCCTGGATCGCCAGACGCGCCTGCCGCGCCAGTGGTCGCTGCGCACCAGCCTGCGCGGCCAGCTCGCCAGCAGCGCCCTACTGGGTTCCGAGCAGATGGCCTTCGGCGGCGTCTCCAGCATCCGCGGCTATGACGAAGGCGCCCTCTACGGCGACCAGGGCGCGCTGATGCGCAACGAGCTGTCGCCGCCGCCGATCATGCTCGATGGGAATGGGCGGACCTTCTCGCCCTACCTGTTCTGGGACGCAGGCTGGCTGACCAACCGCTCGCGCCTGGCCGGCGATCCCAAGAGCTTGACCTTGCAAGCGGTTGGGGCCGGTTTCAACCTGACCCTCACCAGCCGGGTCAGCGCCCGCGGCGCCTGGGGCTTCCCGGTCGGCGAGCAGCCCGGCCACCCATCCGGACGCGGTCATTTCGGGCTGGTCGTCACCTTTTAGGCGAGGTTCGCATGAAGCTCATCTGCTACCCCGTGACCGACCGGCCGCCGGAGATCCGGCCAGCCGGCGTGGCGCGGGACTGGATGGACGCGACGCCGCGGAAGTTCGCCTATCGCTGCCTGCCGCTGAACATCGCCAACGCCCAGGGCTGGGAGATCATGTGCCCGGTCGACGTGTCGGCCTACTGGACCGGCGCGCCCGGGCCGGAGGGCGTGGTGGTGCTCTCGGGCGATCCGGCCCACCTGCTGCCGACCGGCCACTTCGGCCACGGCGTCCTGACCTTCCCGATTCCGGCCCTCTTCCGCACCGAGCCCGGCTACGACCTGCACGTCGGCGGCCCCGTCAACGCGCCGCGCGACGGCATCGCGCCGCTGAGCGCGATCGTCGAGACCGACTGGAGCCCCTACACCTTCACCATGAACTGGCGCTTCACCCGGCCCGCGCACGTGGTCAGCTTCCGCAAGGGCGAGCCGATCTGTCACATTTTCCCCGTCGCGCGCGCCACGGCCGAGGCGACGACGCCGGAGTTCCGCGACCTCGACAGCGATCCGACGCTCGCGGCGCTCTACCGGAGCTGGACCGAGAGCCGCCGCCAGTTCAACACCGACCTGCACGCCCAGCAGGAAGCCGCCGTCGCCCAGGGTTGGCAGCGCAGCTACTTCCACGGCCGCCTCCCCGACGGCCAGCCCGCCCCCGCCGACCACCGCACCCGCGTACGGCTGTGTCCGTTTGGAGAGTGATAGCCGTGTAGGCCATCGCGGTCCCAGCACCCGGTTTTGCAGGGAATTGGTCCGCCATTTCCGCGCCTTGGCGAGGCGGTCGATCGCGGAGCCTGTTGGGGGGACGGCGTGGCGGTGAGAGAGGGATTCGAACCCTCGATAGAGTTTCCCCTATACACGCGTTCCAGGCGTGCGCCTTCAACCACTCGGCCACCTCACCAGCGCACTCGGGTCGGGGGTGGTTGAAACCCCCGGCGCGGGAAGGCGCGCAATATACTCAGGCAGCGACTCGTAGCAAGCGCCGTTCCTGCGGCTTATAACCGCCCGCGTGAAATTCCCGGCTCGGAAGGCCCGACATGCTGCCGCAGAAGACTCTCGAAATGCCCACCGCCGATACGGCCCTGCCCGGTCGGGCCCAGCCGGTCCCGACGGCGGAGACGCATTTCATCAATGGTCACGCGCTGAAGGGCCCTTATCCGGACGGCCTGGAGACGACGATCCTGGCCATGGGCTGCTTCTGGGGCGTCGAGCGGGTGTTCTGGCAGATCCCGGGCGTCTACGTCACCGCCGCCGGCTACGCGGCCGGCATCACGCCCAACCCGACCTATGAAGAGGTCTGCACCGGCCGCACGGGCCATACCGAGGTGGTGCTGGTGGTGTTCGATCCGAAGGTCGTCACCTACGAGGCGCTACTGAAGACTTTCTGGGAGAACCACGACCCGACCCAGGGCATGCGCCAGGGCGGCGACATCGGCACCCAGTATCGCTCGGGCCTGTATGTGACGAACGACGCCCAGGCCGCCGCGGCCGTCGAGTCGAAGGAAGCCTACCAGCAGGCGCTGTCGGCCCAGGGCCTGGGCGAGATCACCACCGAGATCGCCGCCGCCGGGCCGTTCTACTTCGCCGAGGACTATCACCAGCAGTACCTGGCCAAGAACCCCGAAGGCTATTGCGGCATCGGCGGCACCGGCGTCGTCTGCCCGATCGGCCTGGGTGTAGGCGCCTGATGACCCCGGAAGCCTTCGACAAGGCGTGCCTGGCCCTGCCGGGCGCGACGCTG
Organism: Caulobacter sp.; assembly: GCF_017744445.1. GTDB lineage: Bacteria > Pseudomonadota > Alphaproteobacteria > Caulobacterales > Caulobacteraceae > Caulobacter. The sequence goes on along the minus strand of NZ_JAGIBH010000001.1, from coordinate 648,536 downwards.
TCCATCCAGTGGGGCGACGACCACGTGTTCAAGGTCGGCGGCAAGATGTTCGCCGTCCGGGGCAACGCCGTGCCCAAGGGCGGGATCTCGTTCAAGGCTTCGGACGTGGCGTTCGAGGTGCTGACCGAGACCGGCCGCGCCATCCCCGCGCCGTATCTGGCCCGTGCGAAGTGGGTGCGGTTCGACGACCTGTCGGAACTGGACGAGAGCGAGGTCGCCGACTGGCTGAAAAGCGCCCACGGCCTAATCGCCGCCAAGCTGACCAAGAAGGTGCGGGCGGAGCTGGGGCTATAAAAACTGTCATCCCGGCCAAGCCCGAAGCGCGCCGAGCCGGGACCGCCGGAAGCTCCGAGCCTGTCGCGGTCCCGGGTCTTCGCCCGGGATGACAACTTAAGTTGTCGCCAACCCCTGCAACGCCGTCGTCTCGATCGCCTCCAGCAGGCGCTCGTTGGTCAGGCCGGGCGTGCCCGGCGTCCACTTGGTCAGCCAGATCAGCATGCCGACCAGGAGCTGCACGACCAGAGGCGGCTCACAGGCCACGATGGTGCCGTCGGCCATGCCCTCCTCCAGGAACCGTTCCAGCCGCTTGGCCAGGCGCGCCGTCCAGGCCTCGATGGCTTTGCGCTGGTCGTCGGCCAGGTACGAGCTGTCGCCGAAATAAAGCTGCGGTCCGTTGGTCACCGCGTCGTCCAGCAGCGCCCGCAGGAAGCGCCGCAGCTTGCACAAGCCCGTGCCGCCCTCGGCCTCGACCACGCCTAGAATCGCCTCGAAGCGCTCCAGGGATTGCTGGTGCCCGGCGAAGGCCAGGGCCTGCTTGTTGGGGAAGTAGTAGTAGAGCGCCGCGTCGCGCAGATCGATGGCCGCGCCGATCTCGGTCATGGTCGCGGCGGCGAAACCCTTGGCGTTGATGGTCTCGATGGCGGCGCGCAGGATCGCCTCGCGCTTCTTCACCGACTTCAGGCTCTGCGCCATCGGCCGGGCTTCCTCAGCCAGGGTCCCTGAAAACAGAACCGGGGGATACCCGCCCTTCGACAACCGCGCTCTCCCCTCCGCCGACTCGCCCGATTCTTCCGTCGGGGAACGTCGATATTTCACACTTGTCACGAACGACGCCGTGATCAAACACGTAAATTCTAACTTGCGTTAGAATATCGAGTTCATATTAAAATCAGCGTCAGTTACGTGCGGCATGCAAGGTCGCGCGGGCTGGGGCGGAAACATGACGCAAAGCGTCTTCATCCAAGGCCAAGGTCAACCGACCGCGTTTCGCGGACCGGTCGGTCGGCCAGGATCGCCCTTCCCCTACGTCACAATGGTCGTCCTTCCCCAAAAGAAACCCGCGATTGCTCGAGGCGGGATGGGAAGAAACGCGGCCGATAATAAAGAAAAACAGGGAGTTACTTATGAGAAACGTCCACCTGCTGGGGGTCTCAGCCCTGGCGCTCGCCATCGCCGCTCCGGCCTATGCCCAACAAACCTCGGCGGCCGATAACAACTCGATCTCGGAAATCGTCGTCACCGCCACCAAGCGCGAACAGACCCTGCAGGACGTGCCGATCTCGGTCGCCGTCACCGGTCAGCAGACGATCGAACGCGCCCAGGTCCGCGACCTGATCGACCTGCAGTCGGTCGTCCCGTCGCTGAAGGTCTCGCAGTTCAACGCCACCGGCCAGACGAACTTCGTCATCCGCGGCTTCGGCAACGGCAACGGCAACGACGGCATCGAAAGCTCGGTCGGCGTCTTCATCGACGGCGTCTATCGCAGCCGCTCGGCCGCCGCCCTGGACGACCTTCCGGAAGTCGAGCGCATCGAAGTCCTGCGCGGCCCGCAGTCGACCCTGTTCGGCAAGAACGTGTCGGCCGGCGCCATCAGCATCGTGACCAAGAAGCCGCAGTACGAGTTCGGCGGCAAGATCGAGGGCACCTACGGCAACTACAACACCCGCCAGATCAAGGGCACCATCACGGGTCCGCTCAGCGACACCCTGGCCGTGCGCCTGTCGGGCAGCGTGAACAAGCGCGACGGCTTCTTCACCAACACGACCACCGGCAACGACGTTAACGACCGCGACCGCTGGTCGGCGCGCGCCGACGTGCTGTGGGAGCCGACCGACAAGACCTCGTTCCGCGTCATCGCCGACTACAACAAGATCAACGAGACCTGCTGCGGCGTCACCTCGATCTATAACGGCCCCGCCACCCTGGCGATCGCGGCCGTGCTGAAGAAGCCGATCAGCGACACGACCAAGATCTTCGACCGCGACGTGATCTTCAACACCGACCCGGAAAACAAGCTGTCGGGCAAGGGGATCTCGGGTCAGCTGGACCACGACTTCGGCTTCGCCAAGCTGACGGCGATCACCGCCTATCGCAAGCAGACCAGCTCGTCGTTCCAGGACATCGACTTCACCGGCGCGGACATCTCCAACAACCGCACCGCGAACGCCATCAAGACCTTCACCCAGGAAGTGCGCCTGGCCTCCAGCGGTGACGGCCCGCTGAGCTGGCTGATCGGCGGCTTCTACCAGAACGAAAAGCTGGATACCGGCCGCACCATCACCTACGGCAGCGACGTGCGCGGCTTCGCCGACGCGCTGGGCGGCCCGGTCCCGGCCGCGCTGCTGGGCGCTCTGCCCGCCGCATTGCGCCCGGCCCTGACCGGCCGCTCGAACATCTACGCGCTGGAGTTCCTGCAGAGCCTGGTGACGCCCAGCATCCGTCCGGGCTCGACCTACTTCCAGGCCGGCCAAGGCCTGAACGACTACTACAAGATGAAGCAGGAGTCGTACTCGCTGTTCGGCCAGGTCGACTACGCCGTCACCGACAAGCTGACCCTGACGGGCGGCCTCGCCTACATGAACGACGAGAAGAAGGCCCGCTCGAACGTGGTCATGAACGACCCGTTCTCGGCCCTGAACCTGGGCGCCGTGCCGCAGTTCACGGCCCTGGGCCTGCCGGGCAGCCTGTATAGCGCCCTGGGCGCCCTGCAGTTCTTCTATGGAAACGACCCGACCCACGGTCCGGTCAACTATCCGAACGCCTCGGAGTCGGGCCAGCTGAAGGGCGACAAGGTCACCTATGCCGTGCGTGCGGCCTATGACTTCGGCGCGATCAACGCCTATGTCAGCTACTCCACGGGCTGGAAGGCCGGCGCCTACAACCTGTCGTCGGACAGCCGTCCGCCGAACGCCAACGGCGTGGGCCGCAGCGCTCAGCCGGAAAACGTCGACGTCATCGAACTGGGCGCCAAGGCCAGCTTCCCGGGCGGCTACGCCAACGTCGCGGTGTTCAAGCAGTCGATCAAAGGCTTCCAGTCCAACGCCTTCACGGGCCTGGGCTACAGCCTGGTCAATGCGGGCGAGGAGTCGGTGAAGGGCTTCGAACTCGACAGCGCCTGGCGTCCGGTGCAGTGGCTGAACCTGGCCGCTTCGGTGACCTATCTGGATCCGAAGTACGACAGCTTCACCGGCGCGGCCTGCGTGACCTTCGACACCGTCCGCTGCCCGGTCGACCCGACCACCGGCCGTCGTCCGAACTTCCGCGACCTGACGGGCGACACCCCGGCGGGCATCCCGAAGTGGAACTTCTCGACCTCGGCGACGATCAATCACGACATCGCCGAGAACTGGTCGGGCTATGCCCGCGTGGAATACGACTACAGCAGCAAGGTCCAGCTGACCGAGACGGTGTCGCCGCAACTGGCCAGCTATGACACCAACATCGTCAATGCCAGCCTGGGCGTCATCAACACCGCCCACCAGCTGGAAATCGGCCTGTGGGCGCGTAACCTGACGAACGACGAGAGCCTGATCTCGGCGTTCCCGACCGTGGCCCAGGACGGCAGCTACAGCGGCTATCCGAACGCCCCGCGCACCTACGGTGTGACGGTCCGCAAGAGCTTCTAAGGCTCTCGCGACAGAATAGAGTTGGGGCGGCTCGATCTCGGGCCGCCCTTTCTTTTGCGCCAAGTGGCCTGACCAATTTGGATTGCGTCCTGACCACTAGCCGTGCTTCAACAGCGCCAACAAAAGTGGAGGACGCCATGGGTGCGGTTTTGAAGGTCTTGGCGGGCGCGGCATGCGCGTTCGTGCTGCTGGCGCCATTGGGCGCGCTGGCCTCCTCGCCCACCCTGACCCGGGCCGATAACCGCGACGGCCAGGACCTGTCGGGGACCTGGCATTACTCGGTCGATCCCTATCGCGACGGCTTGGCCGGCTTCCACCGCGGCGCGCCGGGGGCGGGCCATCGGCGTTATGACGATGTCGATGTCGACGCCCTGACCAGGGCCAAGCCCACCGCGCTCTACGAGTACGACATGGACCGGGCGGCGACGGCGACCCTGCCGCAGGGCTGGGTCGGGCATGATCCAAGCCTGCGCTACTACCAGGGCCTGATGTGGTACACGCGCCGTTTCGACACGCCGGCGCTGAAGCCCGGCCAGCGCGCCTTCCTGCGCTTCGAGGCGGTCAACTACACCGCCAAGGTGTTCCTGAACGGCAAGGCGGTCGGCGAGCACGAAGGCGGCTTCACGCCGTTCTCGATCGAGGTCACGGATGCCATCCGGGCCAGCAACAACCAGCTGACGGTGGGTGTGGATTCCACGCCCCAGGCCGACGGCGTGCCGCCGCCCGTCACCGACTGGGAGAACTATGGCGGCATCACCCGCCCGATGCGCCTGGTGATCACGCCCGGCACGTTCATCGACGAGGCCTGGGTGCGCCTTGGCAAGGACGGCAAGATCGCCGCCACCGTGAAGCTGGACGGCGCTCAGGCCGCCAACCAGGAGGTCCATGTCCGCATCGCCGAGCTGGGCCTCGACGTCGCCGGCAAGACCGACGCCAACGGCGCGCTGACCGTCTCGGCCGCCGCGCCCAAGAGCCTGGTCCGCTGGTCGCCCGAGAAGCCCAAGCTGTATGACGTCGTCGTCCAGACCGGCGACGACAAGCTGACCGACCGCGTCGGCTTCCGCACCATCGAGACCCGGGGCCGCGACATCCTGCTGAACGGAAAACCGATCTTCCTGCGCGGCATCTCGGTGCACGAGGAGGAGTTCGGCGACAACCCGGCTCGCACCATCACCGAGGCCGGAGCCCGCGCCCTGCTCAGCGAGGTCAAGGACGGCTTGCACGGCAACTTCGTGCGCCTGGCCCACTATCCGCACAGCGAGGTCACCACCCGCCTGGCCGACGAGATGGGCCTGCTGGTCTGGAGCGAGATCCCCGTCTACTGGCTGGTCGACTTCGGCAACCCGCGCACCCTGAAACTGGCGCGCGACATGCTGGCCGACAACATCCGCCGCGATCGCAACCGCGCCTCGATCGTCATGTGGAGCGTGGCCAACGAGACCCCGGTCGAGGGCCCGCGCAACAGCTTCCTGTACCAGCTGGTCGACGACGTCCGCGCCCTGGACGACAGCCGCCTGGTCACCGCCGCCCTGCTGACCGAACGCAAGACCGTCGACGGCCACCCGCTGACCAGCCTGAACGATCCGCTGGCCGACAAGCTGGATGTGCTGGCGATCAACACCTACAACGGCTGGTACGGCAATGACGCCCTGGACGATGTGCCCAACATCGCCTGGAAACCCACCGACAAGCCGATGGTGTTCTCCGAATTTGGGGCCGACGCCCTGGCCGGCTTCAGCGACCCCGTCCTGATGCGCAAGTTCTCCGAGGACTTCCAGAAGAAGTACTACGAGAAGACCCTGGCCATGGCGGCCAAGATCCCGAGCCTGCGCGGCATGTCGCCCTGGATCCTCAAGGACTTCCGCAGCCCGCGCCGCCAGAACCCGATCTATCAGCAGGGCTGGAACCGCAAGGGCCTGGTCTCGCCGACCGGCCGCCGCAAGCCGGCCTTCTGGGTGCTGCAGCAGTTCTACAAGGACAAGGAAGCCGGGAAGTAACGCCTCCCTTGCCCCGCCCTCTACGACCAAAGTCGCAAGGGGGCGGGCATGCTTTCGGGTAGCGCTCCCATCCCGCGCCCTTTATCCCGACTGACAAGGTGCGCGTGAAGCGACCAGCATACGGGGATGGCATGACGACGCGGCGCGATCTGATGGCGGGCGGCCTGGCCCTGGCGACGACCTTGCTGGCGCCTCGCCCCGGCGCTGCGGCTCCCCTCACCAAAGCCCATGCCCAGCGGGTCAAGGACCTGCTGGCCCGCATGACCCTGGACGAGAAGATCGGCCAGATGCACCAGCCGGCCGGCGGCCGGCAGAAGGCTCTGAACTCCAAGATCGACGCGGCCGCCCTGGACCTGGTCCGCAAGGGCGGCGTCGGTTCGTACCTGCACGTGGCCGGCGCTCAGTTCCTGACCGACCTGCAGAAGGTGGCCGTCGAGGAGTCGCGGCTGAAGATCCCGCTGCTGTTCGCCATCGACGTCGTCCATGGCTACCGCACGCTCTACCCCGTGCCGCTGGCCATGGCCGCGACCTTCGATCCCGACAGCTATCGCGCCTGCGCCCGCATGGCGGCGATCGAGACCAGCGTGGCGGGCCTGCACTGGACCTTCGCCCCGATGGTCGACGTCGCCCGCGACCCGCGCTGGGGCCGGGTGGTCGAGGGCGCGGGCGAGGACGCCTATCTCGGCTCCGTCATGAGCGTGGCCCAGACCGAGGGCTTCCAGACCAAGGACCTGGCCGGCAAGGACACGGTGCTGGCCTGCGTCAAGCACTTCGGGGCCTATGGCGCGGTGGCCGGCGGCCGCGACTACGATAGCGCGGACCTCTCGGAGCGGACGCTGAACGAGGTGATCCTGCCGGCGTTCGAGGCCGGCAAGACCGCCGGCGCGGGCAGCTTCATGACCGCCTTCAACGACATCGGCGGCGTGCCCACCACCGCCAACGCCGCCCTGGTGCGCGGTCACCTGCGCGAGAAGTGGGGCTTTGACGGCATCGTGGTCAGCGACTGGAACGCCATCGCCGAGCTCGTCTCGCACGGCATCGCCGAGACGCCCGCCCAGGCCGCCGCCCTAGCCCTGAAGGCCGGCGTCGACATGGACATGGCCGGCGGCGTCTACGCCACGCACCTGAAGACCGCCGTGGCCGAGGATCCGTCCCTGCTGCCGCTGGTCGACCAGGCCGTGGGCCACATCCTGCTGACCAAGGCGCGCCTGGGTCTGTTCGACGATCCCTACCGCTTCGGCGACGTCGCGCGCGAGAAGACCGTGATGGTCAGCGCCCCGCACCGCGCCATCGCCCGCGACGCGGCCCGCAAGTCGGTGGTGCTGCTGAAGAACGACGGCGCCCTGCTGCCCCTGGCCAAGACCGCCAAGGTCGCCGTGGTCGGGGCCCTGGCCGACGACGCCCGCAGCGCCATCGGCTCGTGGAAGGCGCGCGGTGAGGAGACCGACGCCGTCACCCTGGTCGCGGCGCTGAAGGCCCGCCTACCGGGCGTGACCTTCACCGCTGGTGCGGCCCCGCGCAGCCACGACCTCGCCGGCGTGTCGGCGGCCGTCGCGGCAGCGCAAGCCGCCGACGTCACCCTGCTGGTGGTCGGCGAGGACTTCGACCACAGCGCCGAGTCCCGCAGTCGTTCCGACCTCTCCCTGCCCGGCGGCCAAAAGGCCCTGGCCGACGCGGTGCTGGCGACCGGCAAGCCCGTGGTGCTGATCGTGATGGGCGGCCGTCCACTGGCCATTCCCGACCTGCTGGCTAAGGCTCCGGCCTCGCTGATGACCTGGCTGCTGGGCGTCGAGAGCGGCCCGGCCCTGGCCGATATCCTGCTGGGTGACGCCTCGCCCGGCGGCCGCCTGCCGATGGGCCTGCCGCGCACCGCCGGGGCCCTGCCCGAGACCTACGCCCACTATCCCACCGGCCGCCCCGCCGATCCGGACCTGGCCAAGGACACCGCCCGCTATCACGACGTCGATGTCGGCCCGGTCTATCCGTTCGGCCACGGCCTCGCGTATTCGACCTTCGGCTATTCGGACCTGACGCTGGACAAGAGCCAGATCGGCCCGGATGGCGTGGTCGCCGTCACCGTGGCGGTCACCAACACCGGCAAGGTCTCCGCCGACGAGGTGGTGCAGCTCTACATGCGCGACCCGGTCGCCCTCGTCGCTCGTCCGGTCAAGGAACTGCGCGGCTTCCAGCGCCTGGCGCTGAAGCCGGGCGAGACCAGGCGCGTGACCTTCAAGCTGTCGGCCCGCCAGTGCGCCTTCTGGGAGGCCGGCAAGTGGCGGATCCAGAAGGGCAAGATCGAGCTGATGGTCGGCGCCTCTTCAGACGACATCCGCGCCAAGGCCGCCTTCGCCATCACCTCCGACGGCTGGAGCGACACGCCCGCCGCCGCCCTCCTGACCCCGGTGACCATCGCATGAGTCTCGAAGTCCCCACCGTCCGCCGGGTCACGGCGCGGCTGATGCCGCTGTTCTGCGTGATGTACCTGATCGCCTATATCGATCGGCAGAACGTCTCGTACGCCAAGCTGGAGATGGTTCAGGCCCTGGGCCTGTCCGAGGCCGCCTACGGCCTGGGCGCCAGCCTGTTCTTCATCGGCTACTTCCTGTTCGAGGCGCCGTCCAACCTGATCCTGGCCCGGGTGGGCGCGCGGGTCTGGTTCGCGCGGATCATGTTCACCTGGGGCCTGGTCACGCTGGGCCTGGGCTTCACCCAGAACGCCACGATGTTCTACATCCTGCGCTTCCTGCTGGGGGTGACCGAGGCCGGCTTCTTCCCCGGGGTGCTGTATGTGCTGACCCTGTGGTTCCCGCAGGCCCACCGTGCGCGAATGGTCGGGCTGTTCATGGTCGCCTCGGCGCTCGCCAACGCCGTCGGGGCCATGGTCGGCGGGGCGCTCTTGGACCTGCACGGCCTGGGCGGCCTGGCCGGCTGGCAGTGGGTGTTCCTGGCCACCGGCGCGCCGGCGGTGCTGATGACCCCCTACGTCCTGTGGAAGCTGCCCAACGGTCCCGAGCACGCCCCCTGGCTGGAGCCCGAGCAGAAGGCCTGGTTGGCGGAGACCCTGAAGGCCGAGAACGGCGGGGCCGAGATCAGCCACGCCGGCGCCTGGAAAGCCATCCTGGATCCTCGCGTGCTGCTGCTGGCGGTGCTGTATGTCGGCATGCCGCTGGGGGCCTATGGCCTGAGCTATTGGCTGCCCACGATCGTCAAGGCGTTCGGCGTGTCCAACACCATGAACGGCCTCATCAACATCATCCCCTGGATCCTGGTCGGCGCGGCCCTGTGGTTGGTCCCCCGCCATGCAGCCCGGCGAGGCTTCACCGTCTGGCACATCGCCGGCCCGCCCCTGCTGGCCGCCGTCGCCCTGGTGCTGAGCGTGATCGTGCCCGGGACCTGGGCCAAGTTCGCTTTGCTGTGCATCGCCGCCCCGGCCATCTTCGCCGGTCAGCCGGGCTTCTGGAGCCTGCCGCCGACCTTCCTGACCGGGGCTCGCGCCGCGGCCGGCATCGCGGCGATCAACGCGGTCGGCAACCTGGGCGGCTTCGTCGCTCAGAACGTGGTGCCGATCATCCGCGACCGGACGGGCAGCAACCTGGCGCCGATGCTGTTCCTGGCCGCCTGCCTGACCGTCACCGCCGCCATGGTCTTCGTCGCCTTCCGGGTGCTGAAACCCGTTGTCGGGACGCCGCAAACCCAGGCGGGCTAGGGCTCTGCGCGCGTTTGTCGCAGGAGTGCGACAGAACGGAACGTTGCCTTAAGTCGCAGACTCGACGATGGTCAGATCACTCGGCGCACCCCACCGCGTCCGACACCTTTTTGTGCTAAGCCGGCTGGCCGGGCCCGATGGGCAAGACCAGCCGGTTTATTTTCCCCGGCCATGTCCAAGCCTTCGCTGGCGTCGTCCAGAGCCAAGGCAAAGCTAACCCAATATGGTTTGCACGATTACCTCGTGCACAATTGTTTACTTGTGATGCCTGCGCGCTTCCGCGCCAATGCAAACGATTGTGTTTAAAGCGACCAGACCATGAAAACGATCGCCAACGCCCAGCCCCTGCCCGCCGCCGTCGCGCTGAACATCGACGTTCGCGCCACGCTGATGCGCCGGGTGCTGCCGCTGGGCCTGACCCTGGCCCTGTGGGCCGTGGTCATCCAAAGCCTTCGCCTGGTTTTCTAGGTCGCGAGGAAAGGCTTATCGCCCTTGATCGTCACGCGCTCGACGATCCGCTCCTGGGGCCAGTAGTCCAAGATCGCGTAGTGCTGCGTCGCGCGATTGTCCCAGAACACGATGGCGTTCGGCGTCCAGCGGAAGCGGACCTGATATTCCGGCGCCTTCACCCGATCCAGCAGATCCGCCAGCAGCGCCTTGGCCTCGTCCTCGGGCAAGCCCAGGATCCGGGTCGTGAAGACCTTGTTGACGAACAGGTGCTTGTCGCCGGTCTCCGGGTGCGTGCGCACCACCGGATGGACCATCGGCGGATAGGCCGCCCGCAGCTCCTGCCTCTTGGCCTCGTCGACCCGGTAGCCGTAGCTCTGGATGATGTCGTGCTCGGCCGTCAGGGTCTCCAGCTGGTCCTTCAGCTTCTGCGGCAGATCGGCATAGATGGCGGCCGTGTCGGCGAACAGGGTGTCGCCGCCCAGCGGCGGCATGTGCCGCATGCGCAGCACCCCGCCCATCGAGGGCGCCTCGCGGAAGGTGACGTCGGTGTGCCACTTGTTGGCGGCGCGGACGATCGGGACGATCTCCTCGCGCAGCTTCATGCCGTCGGCGGCCTCGATGTGCAGGATCTCCGGAAAGCCCGGCACGTGGGCGGTGACCGGATGCCCCTCCAGCTCGCCGAAATAGCGCCCGAAGCGGACGTGGTCCTCGTAGGCGATGTCCTGGTCGCGGAAGAACACCACCTTGTGGCGCAGCAGGGCCGCGCGGATGGCCGCGACGATCTCGGGCGTCAGCGGCTGGGTCAGGTCCAGGCCTGAGATCTCGGCCCCCAGGACCGTGCTGACGGGCGTGACGGTCAGGCCGGCATAGTCGACGGCGTCTTTCTCGGAAATCGAAACCGGGGCGTTCATCGGCGTCCTCCCAGGGCTTTTTGAAACCCTACGACTGAACACCGTTCACTCAATTCACAATTTCTACGGCCGGTATTCCCGTTCCTCGTAGTCGAACCAGTCGAAGTCGGCTGGCGCGGCCGTGCCCGCCCCGTCCTGGCAAGCCATGCCGACGAATGCGCCGGTGAAGGCCGGAGCGCCGGGGATGGTCGCTTCGTCCGACAGGATCGAGGCGTCGAACACCTCCGGCAGCCAGGTCCACTCCCGCGCGCCTTGCCGGTAGCCGAAGCGCAGGCGCTCCAGATCGACCTCGACCCGCAACTCGACGGGACCGGCAACCAGCGCGATCGGGGCGGTGAAGCTGTCGGCCGAAGGGCTGTCGGGCGTGCAGGTCATGACCCGCAGGTGCTTGCCGGCTTCATCGTCATGGCTGACGTGCAGATAGTGGAACTTGGCGCCGTTGTAGTAGCAGATCAGCCCAGCGGCCTGCTGGTAGTGTTCCGGCTCGAAGTCCAGCACCGTGGCGGCCGAGTAGCAGTGGGCCTGCTGGCGACGGGCGACCAGCGCCTGGCGGAAGACGCTGCCGACGCTCTCGCGGCCGTACAGGCGCAGGGAGCCCGGCTTGGCGGTCAGACTGAAGATCTCGTCCGGACAGGGCGTCCGCAGCCACTGGAAGTCGATCGGCAGCTCGGAGCTATCGAAATCCGCCCGCACCGGAGCGGCGGGCCAGGCCTGCTCAGGCAGGTCCGGCCCGGGAGTCTCCAGCGTCGGGTCGCCCGAGCCGTCCAGCGTGCGCGGCCAGCCGTCGGCGCCCCACACCAGCTTCTGGATCGCGGTCTCGCGTCCCAGGGTGCAGCGGCCGCGATTGGGTAGCGGACGGCCGCACAGATAGACCGCGTAGGTCTCGCCGTCGGCGGTCTCCACCAGGTCGGCGTGGCCGGCGCGCTGCAAGGCCACATGCGGGCGGTCGCGCGAGGTCAGGACGTAGGTGTCGGGGTGCAGCTCGTACGGTCCGCCAATGCTGCGCGAACGGGCCATGGTCATGGCGTGGCCCCAGCCGGTGCCGCCCTCGGCGGTGACCAGGTAGTACCAGCCATCGCGCTTGTAGAGGTGGGGCGCTTCGGTCAGGCCGATGGACGTGCCCTCGAAGATCACCTTGCGCTCGCCGACCAGCTTGCCCTCGGCGGCGTCGAACTCCTGCAGCACGATGCCGGCGAAGCGGTTCTTGCCCGGGCGGTGATCCCACAGCTGGTTGACGAGCCACTTGCGGCCATCGTCGTCATGGAACAGCGACGGGTCGAAGCCGGAGCTGTTCAGATAGACCGGCTCGGACCATTCCCCATCGATCGTGTCGCAGGTGATCAGGTAGTTGTGGAAGTCGCGCAGGGACGCGCCGGAAGCCCCGCCCACCGTGGTGCGGCCATAGCGCTTCACGTCGGTGAAGATCAGCCAGAACTTGCCGTCGGCATGGCTCAGGCACGGCGCCCAGACGCCGCAACCATCGGGATCGCCGCGCATGTCCAGCTGGCTGGCGCGCACCAGCGGCCGGCTCAGCAGGCGCCAGTTCTTGAGGTCCCGCGAGTGATGGATCTGGACGCCCGGGAACCACTCGAAGGTCGAGACGGCGATGTAGTAGTCGTCACCCACCCGCACGATCGAAGGATCGGGATTGAAGCCGCGCAGGATGGGGTTGCGGATCACGGGCGTACTCATGCGGCAGGAAGCTGACTGACGGGCTCGGCCTTGGGACCAAGGCGGTCCTTGACGAAGGTCCAGAGGATGATGGCGCCCAGGATGTCCAGGACGCCCAGGGCCACGAAGAACGGGTCGTAGCCGATCGTGCTGACCAGCCCGCCGATCAGCAGCGAGAACAGCAGGACGCCCAGATTGCCCATCATGCCGGCCAGGCCCGCCACCGTGGCGACCTCGTCGCGGCGGAACAGGTCCGAGGCCATGGTGATGACGGTGACCGACAAAGTCTGGTGCGCGAAACCGCCCAGGCACAGCAGGGCGATGGCGGCGTAAGGGCTCTCGACCCGGCCGACGAACGCCATGCCGGTCATCATCGCCGCGCCGACCGTCACCGCCCAACGACGGGCGTTGATCAGCGACACGCCGCGCTTCTGCAGGAAGTGGGCGATGATCGGGCCGAACATGCAGCCCAGATCCGCCGCCACGAACGGCAGCCAGGCGAACATGGCGATCTGCTTGAGGTCAAAGCCGCGCGTCTGCGACAGGTACAGTGGCACCCAGAACGACAGCGTCCCCCAGGTGGGATCCGCCAGGAAACGCGGCAGGGCGATGCCCCAGAACTTCTTCTGCTTCAGGATCGAGATCACCGAGGGCTTGGTCCCGGCGTCGGTCAGGTGCGCCTCCTGCCCCGCCGCGATGCGCGCGCGCTCTTCCGGCGTCATCGACGGATGCTGGTCGGGCGAACGGTAGAACGCCAGCCACAGCACCACCCAGACCACGCCGATCGCGCCGGTCAGCACGAAGGCGGCCCGCCAGTTCCAGGTCAGCACGGCCCACACCACCAGCGGCGGCGCCAGCATCGAGCCGATCGACGAGCCGATGTTGAACACCCCGCCGGCGAAGCCGCGCTCCTTGGCCGGGAACCAGGTGGCGACGGTCTTCATGCCCGCCGGCTGGGCCGAGCCCTCGGCCAGGCCCAGCAGGCCGCGCAGGAAAGCGAAGGCCTGCCAGTTGTTGGCCAGGCCGTGGGCCATGGCCACCAGCGACCAGGCGGCAGCGAAGACGGCGAAACCGGTGCGCAGACCCAGGGTGTCCAGCACATAGCCGCAGACCGGCTGCATCATGATGCCGATCTGGAAGGCGCTGGTGATCCAGGAATATTCCTTCACCGAGATATCGAGGTCCTTGAGGACCGTCGGCGCGGCGACGCCCATGGTGGAGCGGGTCAGGTAGTTGACGATCGCACCCAGCATGACCAGGCCGATGATCCACCAACGCAGCGCTTTCAGTTTCGGCAAGACGACGCTCCCCCGTCGGGCGTCCTTGGTCGGGGCCCGTTGGATGTTACCGCTATCGCCGATGAGATCTGACGTCCACCCTACGAAGGTCTGATATGAGCGTCCTAGTGAGGATGCCCCGCGCGCAAGGCCTTGGCCCGTCGCGCCGCCTGCGACCGCGCCGAAGGCTCCTTCTTGCCGCCCTTGGGAGGCTTCCCGGACTTGGCCAGCCTGGCCGCCCGTGCGTCCTTTTCCGCCGCCGCGCGCTGTAGCGCCTTCAGACTCAAGTCCGCCCGCGCCTTGCAGTGGGCGTGCATGGCTTCCAGTTCCTTGTCGGTCAGCTTTTCGATGCCCATGAACTGGTTTTCAGCGTCGGTCGTGGCGCGGATCAGCTCGTCCAGCTTGGTCTGCAGGGCGATGCCGTCGCGGTTCTGAGTGTTCTGGATCAGGAACACCATCAGGAAGGTGACGATGGTGGTGCCGGTGTTGATCACCAGTTGCCAGGTCTCGGAGAACTTGAAGATCGGCCCGCTCACCGCCCAGGTCAGCACCAGGGCGACGCAGATCAGGAAGGCCGGCGGACTGCCGGTGACCCTGGCCGTAACGTTGGCGAACTTGGCGAACAGCTTGTCCACGGGCGATCTCCCTTCAGATCGCCCGGGTAACGCCTAGGCCGTGACGCCGGCTCCCGGCAGTGGCGCAGGTTGGTGCAGCGTCTCGGCGCCGTGGCGGTCGACCTCGCCGACGAAGCGGTCCTTGCGCTCAGGGCCGGCCTCGGGCTCCCAGACGAAGACGCCCTTGCACTCGTGAGCTGCGGCGATCTCAGCGGCCAACTCCAGGGCGTCGAAGTCGTCTTCGGCCGTTTCGGCGATGAAGGTCAGGGACACGCCATCGGCGCGTCGCGGGTAGAAGAGATAGGTGGGCATAGGGGTGCTCCTGCCTCTAGCGAGCGGGAGCGAAAGCCGAAGCTTCATCTCTCAGCCATCGGCGCTCGAGAAACCGTGCCGATGATGACCAAACGCTACCACCCCAATTCGGGGATGGCGAGTAAATACGGCGGAGTTCCGGAATAAATGTTAGTCGTAAACTCGACATTCACGGCTGCGTGAGCACATAAACCATGGAAATACATCATGAACGCATAGCATTGATGGCAAACACGCGCCTAGAATAACTACTGCGTCACCTATACAACAGAACTGAACGAAACTGCTGATTTTTGCGGGACTGACAATCTTGGCAATAGTCGACTTGCCGCCACTTCAACTATCTGTAGGCGATCGTCCAGCTGACCGTGATCGGACCGGCGGCGGCTGCCCCGCTACAGCTGGTCAGGGCCGTCATCGCCCCCGTCGGCGCGCGGTAGGCCTTGTTGTCGTTCAGGGCCTTCGTCGTGCAGGTCAGACCTTCGACCTTGAAGCTGGTGACGTCGCCGGTCTTGAACGTCGTTGTCCCGCCCTTGGTCGTCGCCTTGCCCGAGAAGCTGGCGAAGGCCAGGTCCACGGCCTTCACGGCGACACCCGGCTTGGGCGTGAAGACGTCCGTGCGGCGGATGCGGCCGGGCTCCAGGACATAGGTCGTCTTGACGCTGAAGCGGTCGTCGCCGACCGGGGCCTTGCCGCCTAGGCGGTCCAGCTTGTCCTGGTCATAGGTGATGGTGGTGCGGGCGCCCTGCTCGCCGATCTTCACGTGGGCCGCATAGGCCAGCGGCGCCAGTTGCGCGCCGTCGGCCAGGGTGATGCGCGGCAACAGCTGCGGGAAGCTCCCGTCGGCCACGCCTTGCAGCATCCCCGGCGAGAACGGGATCGGATAGTAGGGCGTGTTCTGATGCTGGCCGTCGCCGCCGTTGATGATCGGCAGGCCGATGACGCGGCCCTTGTCACGCACAGTCACCACCAACCGGTCGTTAGCGCCCCGCGCGAACCAGGTCACCGTCCGCTTGGGCAGCTTGTCCAGCCAGGCCGCGTAGCCGGGGTCGGGCGCCTTGTCCTTGAAGCCCAGCTCGTTCCAGATCGCGCTGGTGTAGATGTACTGCCGGCCCAGGCTGAGGTTCTCGCCCAGGATCCGGTGCTTGCCGCGATAGGCATCCGTCCGCCGGCCGTGCTCCCACAGGTTCACCGAGCCCATCTTCGGGTCGAACCAGAAGTCCATGTAGCGGGCCGCGACGCGCGATGAGAACGCGTAGCCCATGGCTTTTTCTTCCGGCGTCAGCACGTCCAGCTTGGCCGCCGCGGTCAGCACCTCCAGAAAGGCCGTCTCGCCATAGGTCCCGATGCTGCGGCCATATTCGAAGCCTTCACCGCGCAGGTTCAGGCGGGGCAGCATCAGGTCGACCGAACGGCGCAGCCACTGGCGCACCTCCGGCGTGGCGGGCATGCCGGCCTCGATCAGGCGGTGGCTGATCTCGCCGATCAGCAGGACGGAGTAGCGGTCGAAGCGCCCTTCCCCGTCGGTCTCGTCGGCGAAGCCGTATTCGCCGGAGTACTTGCGATAGTGGTCCAGGGTCTTGCCCAGCAGGGCCTCGCTGGCGCTGGCGTCCTCCCAGCCCAGGCGATAGCGCAGCCGCGCCACGCTGAAGGCGACGCCGTAATAGTTGTTGGGCAGGCTGATCAGGGTCAGGTCGTCGGTGCGCACGAACCGCCGCCAGTCCAGCTTGGCCTTCAGCTTGGTCAGGGCTTCCGGCGAGACCGCCTGGTCAAGCAGCTCGGCCTGCTGCAACATGAGCAGCGCCTGGCAATAGTAGTAGATGCCCCAGGTGTCGTTGGGATCATCGACGGTCATGTCGGCGATCTGGCGATAGGCGGCCAGGTACTCGGCGAACTTGGGATCGGTGCGCGGCGTATCGACGATCAGGTAGGCCAGCCCGATGGCGATCTTGCCGGGCAGGAACTTGTCGTCGGCTTCGAACACCTTGACCCCGTCCAGGGTCATGTCGCGCTTTTCGGCCAGCAGCTTGTGCAGCAGGACGGCGGTCTGGGGCAGCAGGCGCTTTTCGACCGTCTGGTTCATCGGCGCGACGGCGCCGGCATAGATCGGACCGCGCTGAGCGAAGGCGGGCGTGGCGACAGCCAGGGCGGCGGTCAGGAACAGGAAGGCGCGCAGTCGCATGGGTCGCTCGTCGGCGGCAATAATTGGCATGACCAATCTTGCCGCCGACGGATAGTTGTCAAGCCAATTTAAGGCTTACCAGTTGAACATGGTCCCATCTTGCAGACGGTTCACCGGCAGATAGGCGCGCTTGTATTCGTACTTGCTGGCCAGCGCTTCATCGATGTCGACGCCCAGGCCCGGCTTGTCGCCAGGATGCAGCATGCCGTCGTTGAAGGTGTAGGCGTGCGGGAAGACCGCGTCCGTCTCCGGCGTGTGGCGCATATATTCTTGCAGGCCGAAGTTCGGGATCGCCATGCCCAGATGCAGCGCCGCGGCCATGGTCACCGGCGACAGGTCGGTGGCGCCGTGGCAGCCGGTCTTGACGTGGTGCAGGTCGGCGAAGGCGGCGATCTTCTTCAGGTTGGTGATGCCGCCGGCGTGCAGCACCGTGGCCCGCAGATAGTCGATTAGCTGCTCCTCGATCAGGGTCTTGCAGTCCCAGACATTGGAGAAGATCTCACCCACGGCCAGCGGCGTGGTCGTGTGCTGGCGGATCAGGCGGAAGCCGGCCTGGTTCTCGGCGGGGACCGAGTCCTCCAGCCAGAACAGGCGATAGGGCTCCAGGTCCTTGCCCAGGCGCGCGGCCTCGATCGGGGTCAGGCGGTGGTGGACGTCGTGCAGCAGATGCACGTCCCAGCCCAGCACCTCGCGCGCCTTGGCGAACAGCTTGGGCGCGTGTTGCAGGTAGGCGGACGTGGACCAGACGTTCTCGGTCGGCAGGTTCCCGTCGGCCGGCTCGTAGAACATCTTGTCGCCCGAGACGCCGTAGGTGCTGGCCAGGCCGGGCACGCCGGTCTGCAGGCGGATGGCCTTGTAGCCCATGGCCTTGTACTTCACGGCCTCGGCGATGGTGTCCTCGATGGTCTCGCCATTGGCGTGACCATAGACGGTGACGCCCACGCGGCTGGCGCCGCCCAGCAGCTGGTACAGCGGCAGGCCCGCGACCTTGGCCTTGATGTCCCACAGCGCCATGTCGACGGCGGCCAGGGCGCTCATGCCCACGGGGCCGCCACGCCAGTACGAGCCACGATAGAAGAACTGCCAGGTGTCCTCGATCTGGTGCGCGTCGCGGCCGATGAGGCACGGAATCATGTGATCTTGCAGATAGCTGACCACCGCCAGCTCGCGGCCATTCAGGGTCGCGTCGCCGACGCCGGTGGTCCCATCCTCGGTCGTGATCTTCAGAGTCACGAAATTGCGGCCGGGGCAGGTGACGATGACCTTGGCGTCGATGATCTTCAACATGGACCTAATGCGCTAAGCGGAACCGTAAAGTGGCCTGACCACTTCTATAGACTTATCTGGCAAGATGCTAGTGGTCTTGCCACTTAGGTCGAATGTGTGCGCTGTAGCGCCCTCGCGGCCCTTGCAATAGGCTGCGCAACGCCCGACGCAGCGTCGGCTGGATAGTAGACGATGACCACGACGACGGCCGAAACCCGCAAGCTCTACCAACAGGTGGCCAACTCGATCGCCGACGCGATTCGCGATGGTGTACACCGCCCTGGCCAGCGCCTGCCCTCGGAACGCGACCTGGCTGAAGACTACAAGGTCAGCCGCCCGACCGTCCGTGAAGCGATGATCGCCCTGGAAATCCGCGGCCTGGTCGAGGCCCGCCATGGCTCGGGCGTCTATGTCACCGAGGCCCCGCGTCCGGAGAGCCCGGAACCCGACCTCGACATCGGCGCCTTCGAGCTGACCGAGGCCCGCCGCCTGATCGAGGGTGAGGTGGCCGCCCTGGCCGCCGCCACCATCACCGAGGAAGAGCTGACCGAACTGGCCGACATCCTCGACGACATGGTCGTGGAGAACGACAACAACGTGAAGGGCGACCGCGCCGACCGCCGCTTCCACGTCACCATCGCTAGCGCCAGCCGCAACAGCGCCCTGGTCACCGTGGTCGAGAACCTGTGGGACCTGCGCTACAAGTCGCCGCTGTGCCGCGCCATGCTGGAACGCGCCCGCCAGGTCGGCGTGCGCCCCCGCATCGACGACCACCAGGAGATCCTGATGGCCCTGCGCGAACGCGACCCCACCGCCGCCCGCAACGCCATGCGCGAGCACCTGGGCCGCGTGATCGACAACCTGCTGACGGCGACGGAGATCGATGCGCTGGAGCGGGCGCGGAATGAGGTGGCGGCGCGGCGGACGGAGTTGGCGCGGCGATCGGCGATTTAGAGGGCGGCGCTAGCCCCTCCACCGGCTTCGCCGGTCCCCCTCCCCCAAAGGGGGAGGAGAGAGAAACCCAAAGCGCTGCGGGCGTGACTCCCTCTCCGCCCCGCTTGGGGGCGGACAGACCTGCGCAAGCAGGTCAGGTGGGGGCCAGTGCTGAGCCAGCACGTCTTACCCCTCCGCCGCCAGCTTCCTCTGTCGCTCCACTTCCAGCGCGCTCGGCTGCGCCAGCATGAACGACCCCGTCTCCACCGCACCCGCCCGCGCATAGCGACTGACCACCACGCCCGACGGCGAGGCCTTGCTCTCCGTCAGCCGATACGTCCTCGCCGCCGCCCCTGCCTGGAACAGCCGCTTGCCCTGGCCCAGCACTACCGGGAAAGTCAGGGTGTGCAGCTCGTCGACCAAGTCATTGGCGAACAGGGTCTGCAGGAAATCCGCCGAACCCTGGGTCAGCAGGTCGGGACCGTCCTCAGCCTTCACGCGCTTCAGTTCAGCGACCGGATCGACGCCCAGCCAGCGGCTGTTCTGCCAGGTCAGCTTGAAGCCGGGATCGCGGGTGGCGACGAACTTGGTCGCCTTGCCGAACACCTGGCCGATCGGATCGCCGGCGTCGACGAACGGCCAGTGGGCGGCGAAGATCTCGTAGGTCTTGCGGCCCAGCACCAGGTCGAAGGGCTTTTCGAACAGTCCGCCGATCGCCTGGCCGGCCTCCTCGTCGAACAGCGGCGGCAGCCAGCCGCCGAACTGGAAGCCGCCGGTCGGATCCTCGGTCGGCCCGCCCGGAGCCTGCATGACGCCGTCCAGGCTGACGAAGGCGGCGACGATCAGCTTTCTCATGTCGTTTCTCCCTGAGTGACGCCTCAAGGAACGGGCGAGGATCTCCTTACCCGACACCTACAGTTCAATTTTCTATCCGTTTTCCCGGCGAAAGCCGGGACCCAGATTCAGCCTGAGCGGTTTGGGGTGATCCGAGATACGCCGCGCCAGCCCACTAGATACTCAGGGTTCGATCTGGGCCCCGGCCTTCGCCGGGAGACGGGCTAATTAGGGCTTATACGGCGCGATCGTCAGGCGGCTCGCCGCGCCGGGCGTCTGCTGGGCGATCTGGTCGGCTTTCGCCGCGAAACCCGCGTCGCCATAGGCCCAGGCGGCTACGTCGTACAGCGGCAGGGCCTCCTTGGTGGCGTCCTCGGGCTTGAGGTCCTTGTAGGGGAAGGCTTTCTCGTCGCCCACGAACTGCGCGAGATAGTCGAAAGCCCCCCGGATCCCCTGCCCCTTCGGCCCCTTGTAGCCCCACAGGTCGACGCCGACGCAGGGACCAAGCTCGGCCATGCCGACCAGCGGCTCCAGGGCGAAGTAGCTGTAGTGCAGCCCTCTGGTGCGCGCGAGCTCCTCGGGCAGCTTGCCGTCGGCGTCGATCTGCGGGTCGATGCGGCCCTTGCCCACACTCGCCAGCACTTGCTTCGCCAGATCCGGCTTACGGGCGAACAGGGCGAAGGTCGCCAGCTGGTAGTCGTACCAGATGCCATGATTGTTCTTGGCCGCCCGCTCTTCCTTGCCGGTCGGGGCGGTCTGCATCCACATCGTATAGACCTCGAACCAGTGCTCCAGCGCCTTCTGCTCGGCCGGCTTGATGGCGCCCGAGGGCGCCAGCAGGCCGATCGACTCGACCACGCGCAGCAGGCGGAAGGTGTCCAGCACGCCCTCGGCGCGGCCCAGGGTGCGGCCGGGCACGCCCTGCGCATAGGTCATATGCGGGCGCATGCGCGTGTCGGGATCCAGGAACCAGACGTACAGCAGCTCGGACGCCTTGGTCGCGTACTTGGCCTCGCCGGTGAAGTAGTAGGCCAGCGACAGGGCCTCGACGGCGCTGGCCATGTTGTCCATGCGCACGGCGTCGAAGGCTTCGGTGTTGCGCTCGGGATTCACCTCGCCGTCCTTGCGGATATAGGGCTCGCCGTTCGGCTTGGAGGGGTCCGGCCACCAGTACGGGCCCATCGAGATGTAGTCGTGCTTGTCGCCGCTGGGCGGGGTGCGGGTCTTTTCGGTAACGGCGTAGTACGGGCCGGCCAGCGCCTTGTCGGCGCGGGCGATCAAGGCCTTGTAGGCCGGGGCCAGCGACGGGTCGGAGAGGTTGGCCTTGGCCGCTTGCAGCCACTGCAGCTTCCAGCGGAAGGTGCGGCGGCCCTCGAAGGCGCTGGCATAGCCGTCGTCGGCCTTGCAGACGGGCCCTTGCGCCAAGGCCGGCGCGGCGGTCAGCGCAGTGGCCAGGCCGGCGGCGAGCGCCACGGCGCGGATCGAAGCGGAAATCATGGGCCCCTCCCAGGGAACTGAAGGCGCGCACCTTAGCGTGGCCGGTTCCCGGCGCAAGGATTGGCCTGACCAAATTGGTCAGCCCTGTTTCCGCATTTTGCACTGGCCTTGCCAGGACCGGTAAGACAACCTCCGATGATCGACAGCGCCCGTCAGAGGCGCGGATAACGAACTTCGAGGGGAGAGAAAGATGCGCGCACTGGTCGCCGCCGCCTTGGCTTGTCTGGCTTTTGCCGCTTCAGGAGCCTCCGCCCAGCCCGCGCCAGCAACACCGCCGCAAGGGGTCGACCTGCCCTCCTCCGCCCTGACCCTGGGTCGCGCCGTCGCCGACTGGCAGCTGTGGCACATGGACGGCCAGTTCGACTATGTGAAGACGCATCGCGAAAACACGCAGAAGCCGCGCGGCTGGATCCAGGGGGCATTCTATGTCGGCCTCTCCGCCTTCGCCGAGCGGACCGGCGACCTGACCTATGCGGGCGCGATCTGGAACCATGGCGACGAGGAAGGCTGGGGTCTGGGCAAGCGGCCGCTGCACGCCGACGACCACGTCATCGCCCAGGCCTGGCTGTGGTTCTACGCCCGCGACCACAACCCGGCCCAGATCGCGCCGGTGAAGGCCCGCTTCGACGCCATCCTGGCCGATCCGCCCACCGCGGACCTGAAGTTCATCGACGGAACCGAGCAGCAGCCTTGCCAGGTCCGCTGGTGCTGGAGCGACGCGCTGTTCATGGCCCCGCCGACCTGGACGGCCCTGTCGGCCGCGACCAAGGACCCGCGCTACGCCGCCTACGGCGCCAAGGAGTTTTGGGCCGCCACCGACTACCTGCTGGACAAGGACCAGAGCCTCTATTTCCGCGACAGCCGCTTCTTCGAGCGCCGTGACGCCCAGGGCCGCAAGATCTTCTGGAGCCGCGGCAACGGCTGGGTCTATGCGGGCATCGTCAACATCCTGAAGACCCTGCCCGCCAACCATCCCGACCGCCCGCGCTACGTCGCCCTGTTCCGCAAGATGTCGGCGCGGATCGCGGCCCTGCAGAAGCCCGACGGCTACTGGTCGGTGTCGCTGCTGGCGCCCGAGCACAGCCCGCCCGAGAGCAGCGGCACGGCCTTCTTCGTCTACGGCCTGGCGTGGGGCGTGAACCAGGGGCTGCTGAAGGATCCGAAATACGCCCGGTCCGCCCGCTTGGGCTGGTCGGCCCTGGCTCGCGCGGTGCAGCCCGACGGCAGGCTGGGCTGGGTGCAGCAGGTCGGCTACGCGCCCGATCACGTCGAGGCCGGCGACACCCAGCTGTACGGCGCCGGCGCCTTCCTGCTGGCGGCTTCCGAAGTCTCGCGCGGGCGCTTCTAGGCCTGCGCGATCCCAGCATTTCGAAGCCCGCGAACCCAGGCGCGTGCGCGATTTTGGGTACGCGACCGCTTGCCGATATGAACGCCGTTATTCAATAGAACCAACTATTCGAATCTTGATGAACACAACATTTAAAGCTTCACCGTTCTTCGAACAGCGTAATTTCAATTCTGTTCCATGACCTGCGTTATAGGTTTCCGACTTGTTTCAGATATGAGATGCGAATGACTTATTCGCGCCTCAATTGATTTGTGACGTTGCCTTAAAGAGACAGCTTCAAGACAAAACCATTACACTTATGTGCGTGCGATTGACCGCTTTGATCCTGGGGTCCAAGCCGCCGCCAACCGCCGGATCGTGGCGGGAAACATCATCTTGCATCGGGCTGTAAGGACGCTGGCGTTCGCGCCGGCGAGGGCGGCCTGGAAGGATCGACAATGAAGTATCAGATTACCCGGGGTCGGTTGCTCGCCACCTCGATGATCGTGGGCGTGGCCACCCTGGCCGGTTTCGCCGCGAACGCTCAAACCGCCGCCGCTCCAGCTCCGGCCCAGGACGACAACTCGGTTGAAGCCGTCGTCGTCACCGGCTCGCTGCTGCGCCGCACCGACACCGCGACCCCGTCGCCGGTCACCGTCCAGACTCAAGAGTCGCTGAAGGCCCAGGGCATCACCACGGTGGCCGACGCCATCCGCAGCCTGTCGGCCGACAACTCGGGCTCGGTCCCGGCCGCCTTCGGCAACGGCTTCGCCGCCGGCTCGACCGGTGTCGCCCTGCGCGGCCTGACGGTCAACTCGACCCTGGTCCTGATCGACGGCCTGCGTAACGCGTCGTACCCGCTGGCCGACGACGGCCAACGCAGCTTCGTCGACCTCAACTCGATCCCGTTCAACGCGGTCGAGCGCATCGAGACCCTGAAGGACGGCGCCTCGTCGCTGTACGGCGCCGACGCCATCGGCGGCGTGGTCAACATCATCATGAAGTCGAACTACCAGGGCATGGGCGCTGACCTGTCGGTCGGCACCTCGCAGCACGGTGGCGGCGACCAGTATCGCTTCAACGGCGACATCGGCTACGGCGACCTGGATACCGACAAGTACAACGTCTATTTCGACGTCGAGTACCAGCTGGACAAGCGCATCCGCATCGACCAGCGCGGCTATCCGTTCAACACGTTCGACCTGTCGGGCATCCCGGGCGGCACCAACGACAATCCGGGCGCCGGCGGCAGCACCTTCTACGGCCAGGTCAAGCGCGCCACGATGGGCACGGCTGGCGACATCTCGACCGGCGTCGCCCTGCCGGGCGAGCTGTGGCAGACCCTGCGCACCTGCGCCAGCGACGCCCCGCTGACCACCTCGGCCGGCGGCACGTACTGCGCCCAGAACACCGGCCTGTTCGGTGACGTCCAGCCCAAGCAGGAGCGCATCGGCACGTACGGTCGCTTCACGTTCAAGCCGAACGACAACTTCCAGGCCTACCTGGCCGCCAGCTTCGTGCAGTCCAAGACCTCGACCACCGGCGCCCCGCGCACGATCTCGTCGTCGACCCCGCACAACCTGTCGAACATCGTCCTGCCGGCCCTGCTGTCGAACGGCCAGCTGAACCCGAACAACCCGTTCGCGGCGGAAGGCTATGACGCGCTGATCCGCTACCGCTTCAGCGACATCGCCAACACGGCCAACTACACCAACCGCATGATGCGCCTGACCGGCGGCGTGGAAGGCTCGGCGGCCGACTGGAACTACCGCGCCAACGTCGTGATCGCTCACGGCTGGCTGGAAAGCGTCAACTACGGCTTCATCAGCTACAACAACCTGCTGAGCGCGGTGAAGAACGGCACGTACAACTTCCTCGACCCGTCGAAGAACAGCCAAGCCGTTCGTGATGCCCTGGCCCCGGCCCTGGCCAAGACCTCGACCAGCGACCTGGACTCGATCAACTTCCAGGCCTCGCGCGACCTGTTCAACCTGCCGGGCGGCCCCGCCCAGCTGGGTATCGGCGGCGAGTTCCGCTACGAAGCCGTCAACGACCCGGCCCTGAACCCGGTCAACGACGCGCAAGGCCTGGGCAACGCCCGCACCATCGGCAACCGCACCGTCGCCTCGGCCTTCGCCGAGCTGGGCATGCCGGTCCTGGACAACCTCGAAGTCAACGTCTCGGGTCGCTACGACCACTATTCGGACTTCGGCGGCAACCTGTCCCCGAAGATCGGCGTGAAGTACACGCCCATCAAGACGGTCGCTCTGCGCGCCACCGTCTCGAAGGGCTTCCGCGCCCCGTCGTTCTCGGAATCGGGTGACTCGGCCAGCCAGGGCTTCACGAACTTCTCGTTCGCGAACTACCCCGACTTCGTCGCGGCCCACGGCGGCAGCGAGTACACCAAGACCTACTCGCTCTCGAACATCACCGCGGCCAACCCGGACCTGAAGCCGGAGAAGTCGACCAGCTACACCATGGGCGCGGTGTGGGCTCCGACCCGCTCGTTCAGCATCTCGCTGGACTACTATCACATCAAGAAGAACGACGTGATCGCGCAAGCCTCGTCGGGTGACGCCATCGCCGCGTACTACGCCGGCGAAGCCATCCCGGCCGGCTACACGGTCATCGCCGACCTGCCGGATCCGGACGCGCCGGGCGCCCTGGCCCGCATCCTGTCGGTGGCCTCGCCGTACATCAACGCCGACTCGCTCCGGACCAGCGGCATGGACCTGAACGTCCAGAACACGATGTACCTGCCGGCCGACATCAAGTGGACCAGCAACCTGGACGCCACCGTCCTGTTCGACTTCAAGTACACGCAAGGCGGCACGACGTATAACTACGTCGGCAAGCAGGCGCCGTACGTGCTGTCGTCGGGCGCCGGCACGCCGAAGTACCGCGCGTCGTGGAGCAACACCTTCACGCGCGGTCCGTTCACCACCACGGGCACCCTGAACTATGTCAGCGGCCTGCGCTCGATCGACGAAAGCTACGTCGGCGACCAGACCTGCCTGTACGGCGACGCCGACTTCAAGTGCCACACGAAGGACTTCATCAGCGTCGATCTGACCGGCGGCTACGACGTCAACGACCACACCACGGTCTATGCCGACGTGCTGAACCTGTTCGACGTGGGTCCGATGTTCAACCCGGCCAACTACGCCGCGGTGAACTGGAACCCGACCTACTCGCAATCGGGTGCGGTCGGCCGTTACTTCCGCGTGGGCGTTCGCCTGAAGTACTAGGCGTCACGCGAAAGCTATCTCGCGTACGGACCGCGTGAGTATGGTCCGATGAGATGGAAGGGGCCGCCCGCAAGGGCGGCCCCTTTTGCTTTGGGATTCGAAAAAATGGGCTGATCCGGCCGTTGCCGCAGGTGCGGAAACGCTCTCAGCTTACGTCAGTCTAGGGAGGGGCTGACGCGCCGATGCGTCCGCCAACGGCTTACGGGGTTGGAAATGACGCGTAGCGGAGCGATGGCCGGAGCGGCCTTGGGCGTGGTGCTGGCTTTCGGGGGGCTGGCCGGCGCGATCGCCGCCGACATCACGCCCCCGAAGAAGGCCTTCGCCCAGCCGGTGGGCAGCGACTACTTCCTGGCCGACTACACCGCGTATGAGGCCTATCTGAAGACCCTGGCGGGCCAGTCGGACCGCATGAAGCTGGTCGACATCGGCAAGACCGAGGAAGGCCGCACCCAGTGGATGGCGATCGTCTCGTCGCCCGCCAACCTGGCCAAGCTGGACGACTACAAGGCCATCGCCCGCAAGCTGGCCAAGGCCGAGGGCGTCTCCAAGGACGAGGCGCAAAAGCTGGCCGCCCAGGGCAAGGCCGTGGTCTGGATCGATGCCGGCCTGCACGCCAACGAGACCATCACCACCCAGGGCCAGATCCAGGTCCTGTACCGCATGCTGACCCAGACCGATCCCGAGACGATGCGGATGCTGGACGACTGTATCATCCTGTTCGCGCAGGACAATCCGGACGGTCTGGAGATGATCGCGGACTGGTACATGCGCAACCAGGATCCGAAGAAGCGCGAGTTCAACTCGCTGCCGCGCCTGTACCACAAGTACATCGGCCACGATAACAACCGCGACAGCTTCATGTCGGCCATGGCCGAGACGACCAACGTCAACAAGCAGCTGTTCCGCGAGTGGTATCCGCAGATCGTCTACAACCAGCACCAGACCGGCCCCAACGGCATGGTGGTGTTCGTCCCGCCGTTCCGCGACCCGTTCAACTTCAACTACGACCCGCTGGTCATGACCGAGCTGCAAGAGGTCGGCATGGCCATGCACAGCCGCCTGGTGGCCGAGGACAAGCAGGGCTCGGGCGCCCGCAGCGCCGCCCCCTATTCCACCTGGCACAACGGCATGGAGCGGTCGGTCGCCTACTTCCACAATTCGATCGGCCTGCTGACCGAGATCATCGGCGGCCCGACCCCGACGACCGTCAACCTGGTCCCCGAGCTGCAACTGCCCAGCAATGACCGCCCGGCCCCTATCACCCCGCGCGAATGGAAGCTGCAGGACTCGCTGGACTACCAGTGGACCATGAACCGCGCGGTGATCGACTACGCTTCGCGCAACAAGGAGCGCCTGCTCTTCAACATCTGGAAGATGGGCGACAACAGCATCAAGCGCGGCAGCCAGGACAGCTGGACAATCACCCCGACCAAGGTCGAGGAGCTGCAAGCGGCCGGCAAGGGCAAGCCCGGCCCGTTCGGCCAGGCGGTGGATCCGACCCTCTACAAGTCGGTGATCCAGACGCCCGAGAGCCGTGACGCCCGCGCCTATGTCATCCCGGCCGACCAGGCGGACATGCCGACCGTGGTCGCCTTCCTCAACGCCCTGATCAAGACCGGCGTCGACGTCGACAAGGCGTCCAAGGCCTTCACCATCGCCGGCAAGACCTATCCGGCCGGCTCCTACGTCGTACGCACCGCCCAGGCCTATCGCCCGCACGTGCTGGACATGTTCGAGCCGCAGGACCACCCGCACGATCTGGAATATCCCGGCGGCCCGCCCAAGGCCCCGTACGACGTCACCGGCTACACCCTGGCCTACCAGATGGGCATCAAGTTCGACCGCATCCTGGACGGCTTCGAAGCCCCCACGACCCGCGTGCCCGACCTGATCACGGTCGCGCCGGGTTCGGTGAAGGGCGCTGGGAGCGCGGGCTGGCTGGTCAGTCACGAGACCAATGGCAGCTTCACCCTGACCAACCGCCTGCTGAAGGCCGGCGCGCCGGTGTTCTGGGTCAAGGACGGCGCCAAGGCCGGCAAGACCGCCTTTGGTCCCGGCGCGATCTGGGTCCCCGCCTCGCCCGCCGCCAAGGCGGTGATCGCGGCCGGCGTCAAGGATCTGGGCATCGACGCCTATGCTGTCGGCTCAAAGCCCTCGGGCGCGACCATCGCCCTCAAGCCCGTGCGTATCGGCTTGGTCGACGTCTATGGCGGCTCGATGCCCTCGGGCTGGAATCGCTGGATGTTCGAGAAGTTCGAGGCCCCCTTCCAGGTCGTCTACCCGCAGCGCCTGGACGCCGGCGACATCGCCAAGGACTATGACGTCCTGGTGTTCCCCGACGGCGTGGTCCCCGCCCCGGCCGACGGCCCGTTCAAGGCCGGCCGTCCCTCGACCCAGCCCAAGCCGGACGAGATCCCCGAGCAGTACCGCGCCTGGCTGGGCCGCGTGAGCGACGAGAAGACCCTTCCCCAGATCGCCGACTTCGTGAAGGGCGGCGGCACGGTCGTGGCCATCGGCGCCTCGACCCGCCTGGCCACGGCCCTGGGCGCGCCGGTCGACGTCGCCACCGCCAAGCTGGAGGACGGCAAACTCAAGGCCCTGACCAACCGCGAGCTCTACATCCCCGGCTCGGTGCTGCGCGCCAAGGTCGATCCGAAACAGCCCCTGGCCTATGGCGCCGGCAGCGACGTCGACGTCTTCTTCGACCGCAGCCCGGCCTTCACCGTGAAGCCTGACGTCAAGGGCGTCTCGCGCGTGGCCTGGTTCGACACCGACAAGCCCCTGCGCAGCGGCTGGGCCGTCGGCCAGGACAAGCTGAAGGGCTCGACCGCCATGCTCGACATCGACATCGGCAAGGGCA
This sequence comes from Caulobacter sp., assembly GCF_017744445.1. GTDB lineage: Bacteria > Pseudomonadota > Alphaproteobacteria > Caulobacterales > Caulobacteraceae > Caulobacter. The sequence continues at coordinate 619,546 of NZ_JAGIBH010000001.1, read as the reverse complement.
AGGTCTTCGCCTTCGGGCCCGAGATCACCCAGCGGGCGCAGTCGTACGGGACGTTCAAGTTCCTGTTCAACGGCCTGCTGTACGGGCCGGCGGTGAGCGCCGGTAAGTAAGTCGTCCGATTTCCCCGGCGAAAGCCGGGGCCCAGATCGAACCCACAGCGCCCTTCGTCGAAACTCGGCGGAGGGCGCTTTCACATCTGACGCTCAGGATGAATCTGGGCCCCGGCCTTCGCCGGGGACACGGGTCTTGGCCAAATGAAAATCGGCGCCGAGGGGGCAGCCCCGGCGCCGATGGATCGCGTCCTTCGAAGTCACTCGGTGGGGGAGCTAAGACCCCTCAGGGCGCGATCGCCTCGGCTCCGGGTCGACGCGGATCCGCGCCGCCCAGATAGAGGCCATTGTCGATCATGATCGACTGGGCGGAGCCCATGGTCTCGTCCGAGGTTATGGGGTGGCCCATGCCCTTGAGCAGGGCCACCGTGTCGGGATTGAAGTTGGGCTCGACGCGCAGGGTATCGGTAGCGTCCTGGAAGATGCGCGGCTGGTGCGTGGCCTCAGCGACGTTCAGCTTGAAGTCCACCGTGTTGACGATGACCTGCAGCACCGTGTCGATGATCGTGCTGCCGCCCGGCGTGCCGGTGATCAGCCACGGCTTGCCGTCCTTGAAGAGCATGGTCGGCATCATCGTGGAGAGCACGCGTTTGCCCGGGGCCAGGGCGTTGGGCGGCGGGGCCTTGCCAGTCTTCTTCGCCCAGTAAGCGGCCGTGTGGGAGTAGTTGTTCATCTGGTTGTTCAGCACGAAGCCCGCGCCGGCCACCATCACGCCCGAGCCGAAGTCCGCGCCCAGGGTGAAGGTGTTGGACACCGCGTTGCCCTCGGCGTCGGCCACCGAGAAGTGGGTGGTGTTGTGGCTCTCGAACGCCCACGGATCGCCTGCGCCCAGGTCCTTGGCCGGCGTGGCCTTGTCGGGATTGATCAGCTTGGCCCGCTCGACGCCGTAAGCTTTCGACGTGAATCCCTGCAGCGGGACCTTCACGAAGTCGGTGTCGCCCAGGAACTTCGAGCGGTCGGCATAGGCCAGCTTCATGGCCTCGGCTTCCAGATGCAGGGTCTTGGCCGAGTTGGGCCCCGAGGCCTTCAGGTCGAAGGTCTCCAGGATGTTCAGCATCTCCAGCAGGGTGGCCCCGCCGGCGCTGGCGGGCGGCGAGGTCATCACCGTCAAGCCGCGATAGGTCCCGGTCAGGGGCTGGCGGATGGCGGGCTTATAGGCGGCCAGGTCCTCGGCGGTGATCAGGCCGCCATGGGCCTTCATGTCGGCGGCGAAGCGCTGAGCGATCTCGCCACGATAGAAGGCGTCCGCGCCCTTGTCGGCGATCTGGCGCAGGGACCAGGCCAGGTCCGGCTGCTTCAGGGTCTCGCCGGCGCGATAGAGTTCGCCGCCGGGCTTGTAGAAGGCGCTCTTGCCGGCCTCGCTTTCGGACAGGCGCTGCTTGCCCCAGCTGAACACGAAGGCCTCGTCGGGCGACAGCACGACGCCGTCGTTGGCCAGCTTGAAGGCCGGCTCGACCAGCGCCTTCCACGGCAGCTTGCCGTACTTCTGATGGGCCATATAGAGGCCCGCGACGGTGCCGGGCACGGTCGAGGCGCGGTAGCCCTTGGAAGCGACCTCGTCGACCTCCTTGCCCTTGTCGTCGACGAAGGTCTCCAGCTGGGCGGCCTTGGGCGCGACGCCGCGATAGTCGATGAAGATGGTCTCGTTGGTCTTGGCGATATGGACCATCATGAAGCCGTCGCCGCCGATATTGCCGGCGCGCGGCAGGGTCACGGCCAGGGCGAAGGCGGTCGCGACCGCCGCGTCCACGGCGTTGCCGCCCTGGCGCAGGATCTCGACCCCGACCTTGGTGGCGATGGCGTTCTGGCTGACCACCATGCCCTTCTCGCCGACCACCGGCGAGTGGATGCTGGGATATTCCAGCAGCTGCTTCTTCTGGGCGAAGGCCGGCGTCGCGGCGATCGGCGTGAAGGCTAGCGCCAGAGCTGCAAGGCTGGCGGAGACGAGACGGAAAGACTTCACGACACCCTCTTTCTTTCATCCGTCTTCCCGGCGAAGGCCGGGACCCAGATCATAAGGCTGTAGTTGAGCCGGACTTGGCGCTGCTCAGCCCTACGATCTGGGCCCCGGCCTTCGCCGGAGAAACGGAGTTTTTCGGATCAGAACCGCTTGCTCAGGTTCATGTACCAGTAGCGGCCCGTGGCGTTGTGCAGGGCGCCCAGGTAGCCGAAGTTCGACGAGGCGATCGGCGGATCCTTGTCGAACACGTTGCGCGCGCCGATGCGGATCGTGGAACCGTCGAAGATCCCGTCCTTGAAGGCGTACTGGCCGTACAGGCTGACCGTGGTCCAGTCCTTGATCGGGAAGTACTGGCCGTTCACCTGGGCCGGGCCGGTGTCATAGACCTCGCCGACATACTGCACGAAGGCGCCGGCGCCCCAGCCGTTGTAGCGCCAGGTCAGGTTGGCCGTGGCCCGGAACTCGGGGAAACCGTCCATCTTGATCTGGTTGCCGGCCGACGAGATCGACAGGCCCGGCAGTTCGCCGGCGGCGACGGCGGCCTGGAGCAGCGACTCCACCGGGCTGGGCGCCTGGTCGTACTTCAGCAGCTTGGCGACGTTGATCCCCAGGCCGAAGTCGCCCCAGGGGGTGTCGTCCAGGTCGTAGTCCAGGCTGAAGTCGACGCCCTGAACCATGCGCGGCTGCAGGTTCTGATAGGTGTCGTTGACGTAGGCGATGTTGCCGACGGCGACCCCGCCGACCGGCGCGTCGCGCACGACGTTCGGGTTCGACGAGCCGTGCAGGCGCAGATAGTAGTCCAGCGCGATGGCGTTATAGCCGCCGACCACGCCGATGACGCCCTTCTCGCGGATCGACCAGAAGTCGGTCGTCAGGGTCAGCTTGCCGAACGAACGCGGGATGAAGGTCGGCTGATAGACGAAGCCCACCGTGGCGTTGTCGGCCTCTTCCGGCTTCAGGTCCTTGTTGCCGCTGCGCGACTCGATCGTGCTGACGCTGGCGCAGGTCGTGCCGTTGATGCGGCACTGGCCGTAGTCGATGCGGCTGTTCGAGACCGTCGCGCCGTCGCTGTAGAACTGCGGCAGGTTCGGCGCGCGGAAGCTCTGCGAGACCGAGCCGCGGAACGCCAGGCCTTGGCCGACCTTCCAGTAGATCGCGCCCTTGGGCTTGTAGACGCTGCCGAAGTCCGAATAGTCCTCGCCGCGCGCGGCGATCTGCAGGCTGACTTCCTCGACCAGCGGGATGTTCATCTCGGGCGAGATGATCGGCACGGCCAGTTCGAAGAAGGCCGACTTGACCGAGCGCTTGCCATGTACGTCCGGCGAGCCCGAGGCGCCCAGCACGTCGGTGCCGTAGGTCACCCCGGTGACGCTGTTGGTATACTTGATCTTGCCGTCCAGGCGGTCGTCGCGGTCGTCGTCATAGGTCTCGCGGCGCCACTCGACGCCGGCGGCCACGCCGACATCGCCGCCGGGCAGGCGGAACAGGTCCTTCTTGGAGACCTTGAAGTCGGCCAGGGCCAGCGAGGTCTCGCTGATCCGGTAGACGTTGATCAGGAATGAGTTGATCGTGGCGCGGTCGTTCGGCGTGGCGTCTCCGATCGAATAGTTGTCCAGGCTGCCGCCGTTGAACGGGTTGTAGGCCGTGGCGTCGGTGCGGTTCAGCGCCTGCTGGAACAGGGTGTTGCTGATCGCATTGTGCGTCATGTCCTTGGTGCGGGCCTTGGAATACAGCGCCGCCGTATCCCATTTCCAGCCGTTCCAGTTGCCCTTCAGGCCGCCCAACAGGCGGTAGCTGTCGTCCGTCACCGTATAGGTGCGCGGGCCGGTGTCGACCACGCGATAGGTGGTGATGTTCATCGCCACGCCGCCGGTCGGCACGCCGGTCAGGTTGGCCAGGCGATTGGGGCTGCCCACCGGACCGAAGGGGTTCCAGTAGGCGTTGGCCGCGATGGTGATCGGGGCGGTCGTCAGCGGGGCCGACTGCTCGCGGCTGCCGGTGAACAGGGCGTGGTAGTAGCCCGCCTCGCCATAGGCCGTGACGTCGCCGAAATCGTGCTCGACGGTCGAGAAGAAGTTGGTCCGCTCGACACCGCCGCGCAGGGTGCGGTCGGGGTTTTCGTCATAGCGCAGCACGCGGTCGGCCGCGCCGGTGATGGTGCCCGACTTGATGCACAGATTGCCGGTCAGGACAGTGCTGGAGCAGCCGGCGGCGGTGTTGCTGGTGGGCTCGATGTGGAACACGCCCGAGGTCGTCAGGGCGGTCGTTCCTTGACGCACCGTCGTGGTCGAGGGGATCAGGGTGAACGAACCCCACGGGCTGGAGGTCGAGCGGCTGTCGAAGGTGGTGTTGTCCGCCCACGGGGTGTTCGCGATCTGCCAGCGGTGATCCTCGCTGGCGGCGTAGTCGCGCTCGGTCGCCATCAGGCGGCTGCGGCCGGTGTAGTTGCCGAAGAAGGTCAGGCGGGTGCCGTCCTCCAGGCGCGTGCCGGCCTTCACGTTGAACGAGCCTTCGCGATAGCCCGTGCCTTCCGAACCGCCGAACTGGGCCTCGACCTTCAGGCCGCGGAACTTGGTGTCGAGCACGGTATTGACCACGCCCGCCACCGCATCGGTGCCGTAGATGGCCGCGGCGCCGTCGCGCAGGACTTCGATCCGCTTGACCCCCGCGACCGGGAACGCGTTGGTGTTGACGGTCTGGACCGGCACCAGGTTCTCGGTCTGGCTGCCCGGCGCCAGCACGGCGCGGCGGCCGTTCAGCAGGGCCAGGGTGTTGCCGGTGCCCAGGCTGCGCAGGTTCAGCGAGGCCACGTCGCCGCGCGCATCGTTCAGGTTGCCGGTGGTGCGGGCTTCCTGGAACTGCACGTCGCCGGCCTGCGGGATGGCGCGGAACAGCTCGTCGCCCGACACCGCGCCGGTGGCGACGATCTCGTTCTCGCCGACCACCGTCACCGGCAGGGCCTCGGTCGTGCGCGCGCCTTCGATCTGCGAGCCGACCACGACCACGGCTTCAACGACCTGGGCCTCTTCCGTCGACGCGCTGGCCCTGGCGCTGAAGGACTGGGGGCCCTGAGACCCGGAGTTGGGAGCCGTCGCCTGGCGCAGCGTGATGGTCTTGCCGTCGTCCGAGGCGACGACCAGGCCGGCGGCCTGGGCCAGCTTGGCCAGGGCGTCGGCGTCGGCCACGTCACCGGTCACCGCCGGCGTACGCTTGCCGCTGGCGGCCTCGAACGGGAACAGCACCTGCTTGCCCGACTGCTTGGCGAAGGCCTGCAGCGCGGTCACCGCGTCGCCGGCCGGAATGTTGAAGCTGTGACGGGCCTCCTGGGCCAGCGCCGGACCGGTCAGGACCAGCACGGCGGCGGACGCCATCAGGAAGCCGCGAACGGTGCGGCGGCGGGTGTCGATCGACATTCTTCTTGGTAACCCCTCGGGGCGCCATCCATCCCCATGGGAAAGCGCCTTCACCATCACCGACGAGGGTACCCCGGCTTTCCGCTATAGATGGCGAGAACTTTTTACCCTCACTCCCACTCCGATCTTCCCGGCGAAAGCCGGGCCCCAGATCGAACCCACGAGCGCCTGAGCGTCGGCAATGCCGCTGGCGCATCATCCCCAATCGCTCAGGATGAATCTGGGCCCCGGCCTTCGCCGGGGAAACGGAGATTGGGACTACCCCCGCCGCGAAAGGCGGATGGCTCCATCGCTGTCTTCGAAAGCGCGCACCGGGAACGTGCTGGTCACGGCGGCGACGAAGCTCTTGGGCTCGGTGGTCTGGAAATAGCCAGCCAGGCGCAGGCCCGAGATCGAGGGATCGGCGATGCTGATCTGCTGGCGATTGTAGCGGTTGAACTCGGCCACGGCCTGTTCCAGCGACTGGCCGTTCAGGGCGATCGCGCCCTGCCGCCAGGCCAGGGCCCGGTCGATTTCGCTGTCGGACACCACGCGCGAGCGGTGGCCCGCCGAGCTGTAGATCGCCGCGACACCGGCGGTCAGGCGCACCTGGTCCTTGGGCTCGGCCGGCTCGGGATCCAGGGCCACGGCGCCGCGCTTGACGGTCACGGCCGCGCCGTCCGACCGCAGGCGCACCGCCATCTCGGCCCCGGCGTCGGCCTGCATGACCGCGTCGGCGGCCTTGATCACGAAGGGCCGCGCGTCCTTGGCAGCCTCGAACACCGCCTCGCCGCGCAGCAGCTTCACCTCGCGCACGCCCTTGCGGTAGCGGACCACGACCTTGCTGTCGGTATTGAGCTCGATGCGGCTGTTGTCGCTGAGCACGACCACCCGGCGCTCGCCAATGGCGGTGGCGTAGGCGGTCCCGGAGCCGAAGGTCATGACGCCCGCGCCGACCACGGCGGCCACCGCGACGGCGGCCATGCCCCGCGCCCATGGCGAGCGGCTGAAGCGCGGCAGGGTCAGGCGGCGCTCGGGCGCCAGCAGGTCGCGGTCGGGCCGATCCATGCCCGGACGCATGGCGCGCACGCGGTCCAGGCGCGCCCAGGCGGCGGCCTCGCGTTCAAAGGCGGCTTCGTTCTCGTGGCTTTCGTCGCGCCAAGCCTCGAAGGCGGCGCGGTCGGCGGCCGAGCACGAAGGATCGTCAAGCCGGACCACCCAGAGGGCGGCCGCCTGCCTCACCGTTTCGCGTCGTGATCCCGTCTCGCGCTCCATGAGCGTCCTTCGTCGACCTTACTCTTGCGCCCGATACGACGTCCCAGCTTCTCGGAACAGTACCGAAGGCCCTTTACCAAGTGCTTCTCTACAGTAGAGACGGACAACCCTAGCCTAACCGCTATCTCGTCCGGCGAGAGACTGTAAACTTTTCTCAACGTGAAGACGCGTCGGCATTGCGTCGGAAGTTCGGCAATGGCGTCGGCCAGGGCGCGCAGCTCTTCACGTGATTCGAGCATCATGTGGGCGCCGGGCGTCTCGTCGATCGGCTCGATCCGGTCGAAGTCGGCGACGGCGGTGATGGTCAGCACCTTGCGGCGGCGCAAGGCGTCCAGGGCGCAGTTGCGCAGGATGCGGGTGGCGAAGCCGGCCGGATTTCCGATCTCCCGCCAGGTCTTGCAGGCGATGGCGCGGGCGAAGGTCTCGTGGACCAGGTCTTCCGGATCGGTCTGCCCGTCACGGCAGAACTGCCGCGCATAGGCCAGCAGGTCCGGCTCCAAAGGCAGAATCTCCCGCCGGAACCAGGCGCGCCTGTGTTCGTCGTCTTGCGTCATCAACGCTCCCCTTGGGGAGCAGCCAAGCCCATCGAACGGCGGATGGCAACCCGGCGACAACGGCCGCCGGGTTGCGAACAACGGTTCTGCCTAATCGTCGATCACGTTGTTGCGGGTGTCCTTGAGGAACAGTCCGCCTATGATAGCGGTCACCCCGGCAATGATCACCGGATACCACAGGCCCGAGTAGATGTTTCCGGTCGCCGCCACGATCGCGAAGGCCGTGGTCGGCAGGAAGCCGCCGAACCAGCCGTTGCCGATATGATACGGCAGCGACATCGCCGTGTAGCGGATCCGGGTCGGGAACAGCTCGACCAGCATGGCCGCGATCGGGCCGTAGACCATGGTCACGTAGATGACGAGGATCGCCAGCAGGCCGATGACCTTAGGCTTGTCGACCTTGGCCGGGTCGGCCTTGGCCGGATAGCCGGCGGCCTTCAGCTGGTCGCCCAGATCGGCCTCCCAAGCCTTGCGGGCGCTGGCGAAGGCCTTACCGGTGGCGCCTTTCGCGTCGAAGCCTTCCAGGTTCACCGCGCCCACCTGCACCGAGGTCGGCGAGCCGGCTGAACCGGCATGGACGCTGTAGCTGACGCCAGCCTTGGCCAGATAGGCCTTGGCCACGTCGCAAGGCGTGTTGAACTGTGCCTTGCCGATCAGGTCGAACTGGAAGGCGCAGGTGGCCGGGTCGGCCGAGACCACCACCGGGGCCGAGGCCTCGGCATGGGCCAGGGCCGGGTTGGCGTAAGTCGTGATGCCCTTGAACACCGGGAAATAGGTCGCCGCCGCCAGCAGGCAGCCCAGGATGATGATCGGCTTGCGGCCGATCTTGTCCGACAGCCAGCCGAAGATGACGAAGAACGGCGTGCCGATCAGCAGGGCCACGGCCACCAGGGTGTTGGCCAAGGCGCCGTCCAGCTTCAGGGTCTTTTCCAGGAAGAACAGGGCGTAGAACTGGCCGGTGTACCAGACCACCGCCTGGCCCATGGTCAGGCCGACCAGCGACAGGATGACGATCTTCAGGTTCTTCCAGTTGCCGAAGGCTTCCGCGAGCGGCTTCTTGGTGCCCTTCCCCTCGGCGATCATCTTCTGGAAGGTCGGGCTCTCGTGCAGCTTCAGGCGGATCCACAGGGACACGCCCAAGAGCAGCATCGAGACCAGGAACGGGATGCGCCAGCCCCAGGCCTTGAACTGCTCCTCGCCCAGCTGGGTGCGGGTGACCAGGATCACGGCTAGCGACAGGAACAGGCCCACCGTCGCCGTGGTCTGGATCCAGCTGGTGTAGAAGCCGCGCTTGCCGTCCGGGGCATGCTCGGCGACGTAGGTCGCCGCGCCGCCATACTCGCCGCCCAGGGCCAGGCCCTGGACCAGGCGCATGACCACCAGGGCGATCGGCGCGGCCACGCCGATCTGGGCGTAGGACGGCAGCAGGCCGACCACGAAGGTCGACAGGCCCATCAGCAGCATGGTGATCAGGAAGGTGTTCTTGCGGCCCCAGATGTCGCCCAGGCGCCCGAAGATCACCGCGCCCAGCGGCCGGATCGCGAAACCGGCGGCAAACGCCAGCAGAGCCAAGATGAAGCCGGTCGTCTCGTTGACGCCCGAGAAGAAGTGGCCGGTGATAATCGCGGCCAGCGAGCCGTAGAGATAGAAGTCGTACCACTCGAACACGGTGCCCAGGGACGACGCCCCAATCACCAGCGCGTCGCGCCCTTTCGTAGGCGCGGCTTGGCTGTCAGCCCCCATTACGCTTGATCCCTTCCCTCGATGCGCCGTGCTTTTCCCGCCGGTCGCCTGAAGCCTAACTCACAGAACGGGATTCATAGACCGAGGATTTCCGGTAGCGCTACCACGTTTTAAAGAACGCTGGTTTCGTAGGCGGAACGGGTTCTTAAGCTCAGAACGGCAACATCCGGCAACCTTCCGCAACATAGCGCCGCCCGATGCCCGCGTCCCTGATCCACAGCCGGTTCGAAGACCAGGCCCGCGCCACGCCGGACTTCGTCGCCCTGTCCCACGCCAAGGGTGAGGTCACCTACGGCGCGTTGGAGAGCCTATCGCGCGCCCTGGCCGCGCAACTGACGCCGGGCGTGCTGACCGGCATCCTGGCCATGCGCGGCCCGCGCCTGGTCGTGGCCATGCTGGCCTGCGCCCGCGCCGGCGCGCCGTTCGTGGTGCTGGACCTGGCCTATCCCCTGCCCCGCCTGCGCAAGATGCTCGACATCTGCCGTCCGGGCCTGCTGCTGGAAGCCGGCCCCGCGCCCGAGGATCTGTCGGATCTGCCGCGCCTGCCGGTGTCGCTCGAGGCGCAAGCGTCGGACGCCGTCCTGCCGACGGTCGATCCCGACGCCCCGGCCTATCTGCTGTTCACCTCCGGCAGCACGGGCGAGCCCAAGTGCGTGGCGGTCTCGCACCGACCGCTGGTCAATTTCGTCGGCTGGCAGGCGCGGACCTTCGACCTGGGCGCGCCGGACCGCTTCACCCTGCTGTCGGGCCTGTCGCACGACCCGGTGCTGCGCGACGTCTTCACGCCGCTGAGCCTGGGCGCGTCCCTGCATATTCCGGATCAGGCGACGCTCACCGCCCCTGGCGGTTTGGCGAGCTGGTTCGCGGCCGTGCGCCCGACCGCCGCCCACATGACCCCGCCGCTGGGCCAGTTGCTGACCGCCGGCAAGGCGCCCGCCCTGCCCGACCTGCCCGACCTGCGCTACATCTTCTGGGGCGGCGACGTGCTGCGCCGCAGCCTGGTCGACGCCGTCAGCGCGGTCGCGCCGCAGGTCGAGAGCGTCAACTTCTACGGCGCCACCGAGACGCCCCAGGCCGCCGCCTTCCACCGGGTCACCGCCGCCGACACCGAAGAGCGCCTGCCGATCGGCAATGGCGTCGACGGCTTCGCGGTCGTGGTGGGCGAGGACGACGCCATCGTCATCCTGTCCGAATTCCTGACGCTAGGCTCCGTCACCGAAGGCCGCCTGCCGCCGACCGCGCCGCCCAGCTTGCAGACCTACGAAACCGGCGACCTGGGCCAGGTCCGCCCCGACGGCGCGGTGATGATCCGCGGCCGCCGCGACGACCAGGTCAAGATCCGCGGCTACCGCGTCGAGATGGCCGAGGTCACCGCCGCCGCCCTCCGCGCGCCTTACGTTGCTCAGGCCGTGACCCTGAACATCGGGACCGACACCGCGCGCCTAGCCCTGTTCGTCCAGCCGCTGGATGGGGCCATCAACCCCGAGGCCCTGCGCACGCGCCTGGTCGCTGGCCTGCCCGACTACATGGTCCCTGAGACCATCCTCGTCCTGCCCGCCCTGCCCCTGCTGCCCAACGGCAAGGTCGATCGCCAGGCGCTGATCGCTCAGGCTCAAGCCCGCCCTGCCGCCGCCCCCACCCGCGCCGCCGCCAGCCCGCTCGAGAAGACCCTCGTCGCCGACTGGAGCGACCTGTTCGCCCGTGAGGTCGGGGTCGACGACAGCTTCGCGTCCCTGGGCGGCGACAGCCTGTCCTACGTCACAGCCTACCTGTCGCTGGAGCAGGCCCTGGGCCAGGTCCCCGAGGGCTGGACCACCATGACCCTCGCCGAACTCGCCGCGACCAGCGGCGGCGAGGCGGCCAAGCGCGGCCTGTTCGGCTGGATCGAGAGCGCCATCCTGCTGCGCGCCGTCGCCATCTGCGGCGTGGTCGCCAGCCACTTCCAGCTGGTCTTCACCGGCGGCAGCGCCACCAGCGCCCTGTTGTTCGTGTCAGGCTACATCTTCGGGACGCTGCAGCTGAACGAGATGGACCACGGCAAGTCCCTCAAGCCGCTGGGCCGGCTGTTGAAGGGCCTGCTGCTGCCCCTCTTCGCCTACGAACTGGCTAACACCGCGCTGAAGCTCCTGACCCATGACCCAGTGCGGCTATCCAGCCTGCTGCTCTATACCGACTTCCTGGACTATCGCGGCCTGCCGGCCGACGGGCCCAACGCCTATGGCGGCCATGATCCGGTGATGTGGTACGTGCACTGCATCTTCCACCTGATCCTGCTGTACGGCGCGGTGTTCTGGCTGCTGGAACGCGGCTTCAAGGTGGCTCGCCCGGCCCTGTTCGCGGCCTGGACCGTGCTGGTCGTCGGCCTGCTGGGCCGCTTCGTCCTGCCGTTCTTCTTCGTGCCCGACTTCGGCCGCGCCCCGCTGGACATGATGTCGGTGTTCAAGCACGCCCCGACCACCCACATGGCGACCTTCGCCCTGGCGGCCCTGGCCGGCCTGCTGAAGGGCAAGGGACGTCTGGCCTTCACGATCGCTGCGGCCGTCTACGCCATCGCCAGCTCGCCGTTCTACACGATCGGCGACGCCGCCGTGCTGGCCCCGATCGCGGCGCTGGTGCTGTACGTGCCCAAGGTCCCGTGGCCGCGCCTGCTGTCCAAGCCGGTCTACATGATCGCGGGCGCATCGCTGTTCATCTACCTGCTGCACTTCAAGGTGCTGGGAGTCTGGACGCGGGTGACCGACGCCTCGCTGGTCTTCGCCTGGGCCCTTGCCATCGTCGCCGGCGTGATCGCCTGGAGCTGCTGGAACTTCGCCATGAAGCTGCTGCCCACGCTGCCGGGCCTTCTGCATCCCCGCCGGCTCTTCACGCGGGCGCCAGCCATCGGCTAGGGTCCGCGCCGAGCTTTCGGCCCGAACCTTTGGAAGACCCATGACCCAGATCGTCCGCCGCGCCATGATCGGCGCCGCCCTCGCCCTGCTGGCCTCGACCTCGGCCTTCGCGGCCGGCAAGCCGCGCGTCGCCATCGAGACCGACAAGGGGACGATCGTCGTCGAGCTGGAGGACAAGAAGGCCCCGATCACGGCCGCCAACTTCCTGGCCTATGTCGACCGCCACCGCTTCGACGGCGGGCAGTTCTTCCGCGCCAATCGGGCCAAGGGCGCGCCGGGCGCCGGCTCGATCCAGGGCCAGCCCAAGCCCTATTCGCGCCGCGCCCCGCCGATCGCCCACGAAAGCACGCTGAAGACGGGCCTCAAGCACAAGGCCGGCGCCATCTCGATGGGCCGCGACGCCCCGGGCTCGGCCACCGCCGACTTCTTCATCTGCGCCAGCCCGCAGCCCTATCTGGACGCCAAGCCGGGCAAGTCCGACGCGGCCCAGGGCTATGCGGTATTCGGCTATGTTGTCTCGGGCATGGATGTCGTGAAGAAGATCCTGTCCGGCCGCACCGACGGCCCGACCAACGTGCCGTCGATGAAAGGCCAGATCCTGAACCCGGCGGTGAAGATCATCAGCATGAAGCGGATGCCCTAACGCCGTTTCCCCGGCGAAAGCCGGGGCCCAGATTCAGCCCGAGCGGTTTGGGGGTGATCCGAGATACGCCCTGCCCACCGGTATGGCTCTCTAGGTTCGATCTGGGCCCCGGCTTTCGCCGGGGAGACGGGTTTGAACTAAGCCACCGTCTTGAACGGCGCCGTCACCGGTTCGGGCGGCGGCGCGGGGCAGTTCTGGGCCAGGAAGTCGCCGTGGCTGGGCAGGCCCGCGACCTGGGCGGCCAGCATCGGCTTGGACTGGTCCAGCGTCTGGCGGATCACCTCATAAGGCACGGTGTCGACCAGCTGCTGGTAGCGCTCGGGCCGCACGCCCATGCCCTCCATGACCGACTGCCAGGACGGGTTGCGGAACATCTCGTCGACGCCCTCGCGCAGCACGCCGTGGGCCTTGAAGAGCTCCATGCGGACCCGCAGGCTTTCCGGGACCGGGGCCTCGCGCACGGCCTTCCAGAACGGCGTGTCTTCGCGCTGGGTCGTGCAGTAGTGCAGCACGATGAAGTCGCGGATCTCCTCGTAGTCGGCGGCCACGCGGCGATTGTACTCGGCCGCCAGCGAGGGCGCGAAATCACGGTCCGGGAAGAACCGCAGCAGGTAGTCCATGCCGCGATAGATCAGGTGCAGGGCCGTCGACTCCAGCGGCTCGATGAAGCCCCCGGCCAGGCCCACGGCGACCACGTTCTTCTCCCACAGGCGCTGGCGCATGCCGGTCTTGAAGGCGATGAACATGGGGTTCATCAGCATCTGGCCCTCGACATTGCGGACCAGGGTCTCGCGGGCCTCGTCGTCGCTGAGATGCTTGGAGCTGAACACGTAACCGTTGCCCGCGCGGTGCTGCAGCGGGATGCGCCAGCGCCAGCCGGCGTCCTCGGCCTTGGACAGGGTGTAGGGGTGCGGCGGGCCGACGTTTTCGGTCTGCACCACCACCGCGCGATCGCACAGCAGCATGTCCGACCAGTCGTTGAACGGCACGTCCAGGGTCTTGCCGATCAAGAGGGCGCGGAAGCCCGAGCAGTCGATAAAAAGGTCGCCCTCGACCTCGTGACCGGTCTTCATGATCACCTTGGCCACCCCGCCGTCGGGACGCGTGACCACGTCGGTGACGATGCCCTCGGTGCGCTTGACGCCCCGCGCCTCGGCGAAGTCGCGCAGGAACTTGGCCACCAGCCGCGCGTCGATGTGCAGGGCGTAGCCGGCTCCGGCGATCAGGCTGCGCTGGGCCTTGAACGGCAGCATGAACTTCCACTGGTCGGCCATCACCGTGCCGGGCGCGAAGTCCTGCAAGCCCGACGGATGGCCGTTGGCCTTGGCCCGCAGCCAGCACTGGTAGAACTCGTGCGGACCGATCGGACCGCCGATGGCGCCGAACGGGTGGTAGTAGTGCTCGTCCTTGCGCTTCCAGTCCTCGAAGCGGATGCCCAGCTTGAAGCTGGCCTGGGTGGCCTGGATGAACTCGCGCTCGTCGATGCCCAGGCTGGAGATCAGTTGCAGGAACGGCGGGATGGTCGACTCGCCCACGCCGATGGTGCCGATCTCCTCACTCTCGATCAGCTCGACCTCGCAGCCGCCATCCTTGAAATAGTGGCTGAGCATCGCCGCCGAGATCCAGCCGGCCGAGCCGCCGCCGACGATGACGATCTTCTTGATGGCGTTGGGGTTCGTATTCATCGGTTGGTCCTACTGCGCGGCCATCGGGGCCGGGCGGCAATATTGGTCAAGGAAGGCGCCGTGCGGCGGAGCGGCGGCGACCACCTCTCGGATGGCCTTGCGCATCTCGGCCAGGGGGGCGCTGAGGGTCGCCGGATCGATGCCGTCCAGGGCCGGATCGACCATCTCGGGCAGCAGTTCGAAGCCGGCATAGATCGCCATCCAGCTGGCCGGCTGGAACATCTCCCAGCGATAGCGGATGAAGTGGCCGCGCTGGGTGAAGAGGTCGACCTTGTGCTGCAGCGTCTCTGGCAGGGTCACGGCGTTGCAGTCCTTCCAGAACTGCGTGTCGCCCCGCTTGTTGGCCCAATAGTGCAGGATGATGAAGTCGCGCACGCGCTCCATCTCGCGCTTGGACCAGTCGTTGAACTCGTCGACCAGCGCGGGCGCGAAGTCCTTGTCCGGGAACAGCATCTTGATCTTCTCGATGCCGGTCTCGATCAGCGCGATCGAGGTGCTTTCCAGCGGCTCCAGGAAGCCCGACGCCAGGCCCAGGGCGATGACGTTCTTGTTCCAGACCTGCTTGCGGCGGCCGGGATTGAAGCGGATCTGGCGCGGCTCGTGCAGCAGCGGATCGGGGATCGCCGCCTTCAGCTCGGCCAGGGCGTCCTCGTCGCTGATGTGGCGCGAGGAATAGACATAGCCGTTGCCGTAGCGGTGCTGCAGCGGGATGCGCCAGCGCCAGCCGGCCGAGTGCGCGGTGACGTCCGTATAGGGCATCGGATCGCCGACACCTTCGCTCTGCACCGCATAGGCGCGGTCGCACAGCAGCACGTCGTTCCAGTGCTCGTAGCCGGTCTGGAGGGCTTCCTCGATCAACAGGCCCCGGAAGCCCGAGCAGTCGATGAAGAGGTCGCCCTCCACGGTGTCGCCGGTGTGCAGGTCCAGCGAGGCGACGTGGCCGTCCTCGGGTCGCAGATTGACCTTGGTGATCTTGGCGTCGATGCGGCGCACGCCGTTGTCCTCGGCCACCCGGCGCATCAGCTGGGCGAACAGGCTGGCATCGAAATGCAGGGCCCAGTCGAAGATCGACAGGGTCGAGGGCGGGTTGCGCGACGGGGCCATGAACTTGCCCGCCGCCGCCAGCGAGGCGCCCAGCGAGTAGTCGGCGATGTCAGTCGGCTCGCCGGCCTGGGCCAGCTTGCGCCAATAGTGGTGGAACGAGATCCCGCGCAGGTCCTGGCCGAACAGGCCGAACGGATGGATGAACGACTGGCCCTCGCGGACCCAGTCGTTGAAGCGGATGCCCAGCTTGCAGGTCGCCTGCGTGGCCCGCATCACCTCGATGTCGGTCAGGCCCAGCTGCTGGTAGAAACCGCGGATGGTGGGGATGGTCGCCTCGCCCACGCCGATCGTGCCGATCTCGGAGCT
Organism: Caulobacter sp.; assembly: GCF_017744445.1. Classification (GTDB taxonomy): domain Bacteria; phylum Pseudomonadota; class Alphaproteobacteria; order Caulobacterales; family Caulobacteraceae; genus Caulobacter. Next base: position 603,886 of record NZ_JAGIBH010000001.1, on the reverse strand, counting down.
TTCGACCAGGGTGATCTCGATCGGGCCGCCGTGGAAGTGACGCCGCAGCGCCGCGGCCGCCATCCAGCCGGCGGTGCCCCCGCCGACGATCACCAGCTTGCGGATACGCTTGTCCTGCATCGCCCTACTCCCGACTCCCGGCTCTTCGTCCGGCTGGGCCCAAGGCTATCGGCTCGCGCATGAGCCGGACAGCCGGGCTCTCAAAAAAAGAAAGCCGCCGTGGGGGTCCACGGCGGCCGCAGGAGGTGAGAGGGGTTGGCTACCAGCGAGCGCGGACGCCCACCGTGTAGCGGGGCTCGAACTCGTTCTGGTTGGCGTACTGGGTCTGGCCCTTGGCGAAGCGGAGGTAGTAGTCCTCGATCTCGCCGGTGACGTTCGACCCGTTGAAGTAGACCGTGACGCGGTCGTTGACGTTGTAGCTGACGTTCACGTCCACGTAGCCGGTGGCCTTCTGCATGATCGGGATCACGTAGGACGTGGTCGAGCCAGGGGTCGGATCCGAGCCGGCGCCCATCGTCCCGGACAGACGCGCGGTCCGGTAGTTGTAGGCGACGCGGGCTTGCAGCTTGTCGTCCTGGTACCAGCCGACCAGGTTGAACTGGTGCTTGGAGTTGTCGAAGAACGGGATCTCGTTCTTCTCCATGTCCAGACGGCTCTCGTGGCTGGGCGAGTAGGTGTAGTTGCTGTCCACGCCGAAGTTCGACAGCAGGCCCATGTCCGGGATGATGTCGCTGAAGGCCAGCTTGGCGCCGACTTCCAGGCCCTTCACCGAGCCGCCGTCGCCCTGGATGGGCAGCGAGACGTTGACCGTGCGGCGGATGACGCCGTCCTGGTCGGGGAAGCGGCCGGTCGTCTGACCGCCGGTCACGAAGCTGTCGATCTTCAGCTTGAAGGCCGAGATGTTCAGCATCGAGGCGCGACCGAAGTAGTACTCGACGGCGCCGTCGAAGTTCGACGCCCGCCACGGGTTCAGCATCGGGTTGCCGTCGGCGTTGGCGCTGGTGACGCAACGCACGTTCGGCAGGGCCGCGCCGCAGTCGGCGGTGTTGATCTTCAGACCGCCGCCGTAGCTGCCCAGATCCAGCGGTTGCATGGTCTTGGCGTAGGCCGCGCGCAGCTTGATGTTGTCGGTCAGGTCGTAGACCGCGTTCACCGACGGCAGCCAGTCGGTGTACTTGCGCTTGGTGACGTTGTCACCCGCGTCGGCGTTAGTGTCGCCGTAGTTGCGGGTGTCGCCCGTCAGGTTCTGCTTCACCGTCAGTTCGGTCTGGATCACGTGCAGGCCGACGTTGCCGTGTAGCTTGCCGACCTCGAAGTCGGCGGCGCCGTACGCGCTCTCTTCCTTCAGCGTGACGTCATAGGTCTGGCCCGGGACCTGGACCCGGATCGAGCCGCCGAACACCTTGTCGTGGAAGGCTTTGACGTTGTCGAAGTCATGCGGGTCGATGGTCCAGAAGCCCGGGATGCCCGACGTGATGCCACCCAGGTCATCGACCCAGACGACGTTGTTATAGGTCGACAGCTTGGTCGGACGGTTGACCGTATAGCCCTGGAACACCGGCGCGCCGGTGATCGGATCGGGCACGAACTCGCCCGCCTGGCACTGGTTCTGGTTCATGACGACGTCGATGGCCTTCCACTGGGCCTCGCAGCCGCCGGCCGGGACCGGTTGGCCGTTGGCCTGCACGGCGCCGGGGACGCCGCCGTAGAAGCCCGAGAACAGGTGGAACTGCTCGACCTCGACCGAGCGGTCGCTGAAGCGGACGCCGGCGTCGACCTTGGTGATGAAGCCCAGCAGCTTGTCGTCGAACTTGTAGTGACCGTCAGCGCGGAACACGTTCATGTCCGAGTTGACTTCGTTGTTGCCTTCCGACGAGAAGGCGCCGATCGCGTAGCTGTCCTTGTTGGCCATGTAGTCCTTGAGGGACTTACCGGCGCCAAGGCCGCCCGTGATCGGACGGTCGAAGCCGCTCCACACCGGGTGATCGCCGGCGATGTTGTAGACCAGCTGCGGGTTCTGACCGTAGCCCTGCGGGTTCGGGTTCAGATAGCAGCCGCCAGCGCTGCCGACGACGGCGTTGCTGCGCTGGTTGGCCGGATACTGATCGCAGATCGCCTTCGGATAGAACGTGCCGCGGGTGCGGTCGTTGGCGTCGCGGAACAGGTTGAAGCGGCCGGGGCCGTACTGCCAGTTGCTCAGGTCGCCCTGGGCCTGGCCGTTCATGCTGAGACGGTCGCCGTCGGCGCGGATGGCGCGGGCCTCGAAGGTGAACGGACCGCCGTTGTCGTAGTTCAACTCTAGGTTGAAGTTCTTGGTCTCGGACTTGGTGGTCCGGTTGACGGTGAACGAGTTCACCCACCAGGCGTCGATGTTGTACTCGTCGACAGCCAGCCACGGGCGGCCGTTGGACGGGCTGGTGATGCCGGTCTGGAACACGGTCGGCTGGTTCCAGACGCCGAAGGCGCCGCCGTCCCAGCGGTTGGAGATATTGATGCCGGCGCCGCGGTTGTACTCGTCCAGCTTGGCGTAGAAGCCTTCGGCGATCAGGGTGAAGCCTTCGCCGATGTGGGCTTCGAACGAGGCGTTGACGCCCAGGCGCTTACGCTCGACGACGCGGTTGAAGCTTTCGTAGCCGTGCGGCGAGACCCAGTTGTTCGGCGCCGAACCACCCCAGTCGTTGTTGCCCGACAGGCCCACGACGCCCGAGGAGTTGTTGCCCAGGTTCGACTTCGAACCGGCGGCCGAGATCATCAGGCCGACATTTTCGTTGCGCCAGTTGAGGACGCCGTTGAGCAGGTAGTCGTCCTTCTTGGTGCGCTCGCCGCGCTGGGCTTCGGCCGCGCCGGTGGCGCTGAAGCCTTCGCTGAACTGGAACGGACGGCGGGTGCGCAGGTCGATGGTGCCCGAGATGCCCGACAGGGCGTTCTTCGGGTTGGTCGACTTGTAGACCAGCACCTGGTTCATCAGCTGCGAGGGCACGTCCAGAAGGTTCGGCTGGGCCGAGCCCATGTTGCCGGCGCTGAGATACTGTTCGCCGTTCAGCAGCGTAATGACCTGGGCCAGGCCACGGATGTTGACCGTGGCGCCTTCACCGGCGTTGCGCTGGATCTGCACGCCCGAGATGCGCTGCAGCGAGTCGGCGATGGTGACGTCCGGCAGCTTGCCGATGTCTTCCGCCGAGATGGCGTCGACGATCGAGGCCTCGCGGCGCTTGACGTCGACCGATTTGATCTGAGACCCGCGAACGCCGGTGACGACGATCTCTTCGACCGTCGAGTCATTGGCGCTGGCGTCTTGTGCGAAGGCTCCGGTGGCCAGAGCCAGTTGCGATGCGCCGGCGACCAGCGCCAGCGTCAGGCCGCGCTTGAGCACGGCTTTCCTTGCTTCCTGTGACAATTCTCGCTCCCCAAAATAAGTCGTTCTTATTGGCCGCCCGCCCGTCCCCCGCGCCGCCGCTCTGACGGCGGCTGTCGAAGGACGTTTGAGGCTTTGCGGACCTGTCCGATCACCTGTCTAGTGATTGTCCAAATCCCTCGGCGGCCCCGGCGCCCGGACATTCGATTCCGGCCCCGCGCCTTCATCGAACGATGTCACATTCGTCAGATGTCCCGGCCAAGTCAACAAAAATGTCAACGTTGTCATTCTTGCGGGACAAGGGTTTCGACCCATCCAAAACACAACCCTGGGCGCCGCCCCGGAAAGCAGCTCCCGCGAACAGCCTCAAAATTCAGCCGAACTATATATTGTTTTCTATAATCTTTTTCAGATTGACACCGGTTACTACACAACATTGCCGCCATGTCACGTAAACGGGCCCGACAGATATGTCACAACCCCCGAAATAGGCGCTTCCATCCTTGAAAATGTCCTGAAATTGTCCTGCTGATCGACTCTTTTTGACCCATTTTTGTCCTGACGACATGACATGCAGGACAAGATGGACTATGCCTTGGGTTGCTTGTCGCCTTGCGGGCGCCGCCATTGGCTGATGGGGTGCGCCGGGGAAGCTTGGCGGTAGAGCGGGTACGGGGACCAATGACGACGATCAACGACGTGGCCGAGCGGGCGGGCGTTTCGCCCAAGACCGTCTCCCGCGTTCTCAACGATCACGACAGTGTCAGCGCCAAGACGCGCGATCGCGTCCGCATGGCCATGTCCGACCTGGGCTACCAGCCCAGCGCCGTGGCGCGCAGCCTTCGCTCGCAGGGCTCGGGCTCGGTCGGCGTGCTGATGGGCGATCCGTCGGGCGGTTACCACACCCGCGTCCACCACGCCCTCTTGCTGGCTTGCGTCGAGACCGGCCGCCACCTGTCGGTCGACCTCAGCGAAGGCCCCGTGCCCGGCTGGGCCGACCGCGTGCGCGCCTTCGTCACCGACAGCGGCATCCGCGAGATGATCCTGCTGCCGCCCGAGTGCGACTTCGGCCCGATGAAGGAGCTGATGCGCGAGCTGGACGTGCGCTGCGTGATGATCACGCCCACCGCGCCGGACCCGCACTTCCCGGCCATCGGCATGGACGACCGCGCCGCCGCGCGCGAGGTGGTCGAGCACCTGTTTTCGCTGGGCCACACCCGCATCGGCCATATCGCCGGCCACCCGGATCACGCCGCCAGCACCCACCGCCGCAACGGCTTCTTCGAAGCCTACGCCGCCCGTGGCCTGCCGCGCCCCTCGCCCGAGCTGATCGTGCAGGGCGAGTTCACTTTCAAGACCGGTATCGACGCGGCCCAGAAGCTGCTGGACATCGACAATCCGCCGACCGCGATCTTCGCCGCCAATGACGACATGGCCGCCGCCACCTGCATGGAGGCCCAGCGCCGAGGCCTGCGGATCCCCGACGACCTGTCCGTCGTGGGCTTCGACGACGCGCCCATCGCCGGCGTCATCTGGCCGACCCTGACCACCATCCGCCAGCCGTTCGACCAGATGGCCCTGCGCGCGATGCAGACCTTCGCCGCCTGGAGCGCCAACGAAGGCGCCGGCAAGACCAACACGCCTTTCCTCGCGCAGCACTCGCTGGTGGTGCGCGAGTCCACCGGTCCCGCCCGAGACGGTCCGCCGCCTCGGAGACGACCTTAAATCCCCTCCCCGACGTGGCCGCAGCGCCGCGCGGGACGCAAGAACGAGACCACGGAGGAAACATGACCCAGACGACCTGGCGGGGCCTGCAGCTCGCCCTGCTGATCGGCGCCTCGGCGTCGGCGCTGACCGTCGCCCCGGCCCTGGCCGACACGGCCAAGAAGCCTGTCGCGGCCAAGCCGGCCCATCCGTGGATGAACACCAAGCTCTCGGCCGACGCTCGCACCGACCTGGTGCTGAAGGCGATGACCAACGACGAGAAGTTCACGGTGATCTTCGGCTACTTCGGTTCGGACATGAAGCCGAAGTACACGCGCCACAAGGACTCGCTGGAGGCCTCGGCCGGCTACGTGGCGGGCGTCCCGCGCCTGGGCATCCCAGGCCAGTGGCAGACCGACGCCGGCGTCGGCGTGGCCACGCAAGGCAGCCACCAGGACCTGCGCCAGCGCACCGCCCTGCCGTCGGGTATGGCCACCACCGCCACCTGGAACCCGGAGCTGGCCTTCAAGGGCGGCGCGATGATCGGCAAGGAGGCCCGCGACTCGGGCTTCAACGTCCAGCTGGCCGGCGGCGTGAACCTGATGCGCGAACCGCGCAACGGCCGGAACTTCGAATATGGCGGTGAAGACCCGCTGCTGGCCGGGACCATGGTCGCCGCTCAGATCAAGGGCATCCAGTCCAACCACATCATCTCGACGATCAAGCACTACGCCCTGAACGGCCAGGAGACGGGCCGCTTCGTGGTCAGCAGCAACATCAGCGACGCCGCGGCCCGCACCTCGGACCTGCTGGCCTTCCAGTTCGCCATCGAGCAGTCGGACCCGCACTCGGTGATGTGCGCCTATAACCGCGTCAACACCGAGTGGGCCTGCGAGAACGACTGGCTGCTGAACACCGTCCTCAAGAAGGACTGGGGTTACAAGGGCTATGTCATGTCGGACTGGGGCGCCGACCACTCGTCGGCCAAGGCCGCCAATGCCGGTCTGGACCAGGAATCGGCCGGCGAAGCCTTCGACAAGGAGGCCTTCTTCGGCGCGCCGCTGAAGGCGGATCTCGCCTCGGGCAAGGTCAACCAGGCCCGCATCGACGACATGGCCCGCCGCGTGCTGCGCGCCCTGTTCGCCAGCGGCGCCATCGACCATCCGGTGACCCAGCCCAAGGGCCATGACCTGCCGGCCGCCACCCTGGCCGCCCACGCCAAGATCACCCAGGCCGACGCCGAGGAAGGCATCGTCCTGCTCAAGAACGACGGCGACCTGCTGCCCCTGGCCAAGACCGCCAAGACCATCGCCGTGATCGGCGGCCATGCCGATGTCGGCGTGCTGTCGGGCGGCGGCTCCTCGCAGGTCTATCCGGCCGGCGGCCGCGCGGTGAAGGGTCTCGAACCCGCCACCTGGCCGGGCCCGGTGATCTACTATCCGTCCTCGCCGCTGAAGGCGCTGCAGGCCCGCTATCCCAACGCCAAGATCGTCTATGACGACGGCACGGACCCGGCCCGCGCCGCCAAGCTGGCCGCCGAAAGCGAGCTGGCCCTGGTCTTCGCCGACCAGTGGACCACCGAGTCCTGGGACGTCCAGGACCTGAACCTGCCCAAGAACCAGGACGCCACGATCGATGCGGTGGCCTCGGCCAACAAGAAGACCGTCGTGGTGCTGCTGACCGGCGGCCCGGTGGTCATGCCGTGGCTGGACAAGGTGGGCGCCGTGGTCGAGGCCTGGTTCCCGGGCACGGCGGGCGGCGAAGCCATCGCCCGCGTGCTGTCCGGCGAGATCGACGCCACCGGCCGCCTGCCCGTCAGCTTCCCCAAGAGCGTGGCCGACCTGCCGCGTCCCAAGCTGGACGGCGTCGGCAAGGCCGAGGGCGAGCTGTTCGACACCGACTACGACATCGAAGGCGCCGCCGTCGGCTACAAGTGGTACGACGCCAAGAAGATCGAGCCGCTGTTCCCGTTCGGCTACGGCCTGTCCTACACCAAGTTCGCCTATTCGAACCTCACGGCCACCGCCGCCGGCGACAAGGTCACGGTCAGCTTCGACGTCAAGAACGTTGGCGCCCGCGCCGGCAAGGACGTCCCGCAGGTTTACGTCGGCCCCAAGGCCGGGGGCTGGGAAGCGCCCAAGCGCCTGGCCGGCTTCAAGAAGGTCTCCCTCGCCCCCGGCGCGACGCAGCGCGTGACCGTCACGGTCGATCCGCGCCTGCTGGCCACCTGGGACGGCAAGGCTCACGGCTGGTCGATCGCGGCCGGCCAATACGACATCGCCCTGGGCTCTTCGTCCCGGGCCCTGACCTCCACCGCCCAGGTCACCTTGGCGGCCCGGAGCCTGCCGGTCTCTCCGGCGGCGAAGTAGGCGAGTTCGGCGGGATCTAGCCTACCCCTGTCCCGCCGCGCTCATCTATGTCTCTTCCCTTCTTCGGGAGCGTCGCCTTCGGGCGCCGCTCCCTTTTTTTGGCCGCTTGCGTCGCGGCATTTATAATATAATTAGCGCGGGGCGGCGCGAGGCCGGCGGGAGGAACTACGCGTGATCCGGATCGGCCTCGTCGGCGTGGGCAAGATCGCCCATGACCAGCACATCCCCGCCATCGCCGGCGACCCGCGCTTCGAGCTGGTCGCGGCCGCCAGCCGCAGCAAGCCGGACTTGGGCGGGATCCCGGTCTTCCACGACATCGAGACCATGCTGGCCGAGGGCCCCGAGCTGGACGCCGTCGCCCTGTGCACCCCGCCCCAGGCGCGCCGCGAGACGGCTTTGGCCGCCCTGCGCGCCGGCAAGCACGTGTTCCTGGAAAAGCCGCCCGGCGCCACGGTCAGCGAGGTCGCCGAACTGGCCGCCGTCGCCCGTGAGCACGGCGTGGTGCTGTTCACCAGCTGGCATTCCCGCTTCGCCGCTGGCGTGCCCCAGGCCAAGGCCTGGCTCGCCTCGCGCCAAGTGCGCAAGCTGGCCATCGAATGGCGCGAGGACGTCCGTCGCTGGCATCCCGGCCAGACCTGGATCTGGCAGGCCGGCGGCATGGGCGTCTTCGACCCGGCGATCAACGCCCTGTCGATCCTGACCGAGATCATGCCGACCGAGGTGTTCGTCACGGACGCGCGGTTACAGGTCCCAGAGAATGTGCAGTCGCCGATCGCGGGGTCGGTGGCGATGACCACGCTGGGCGGGGCCGAGATCACGGCGGATTTGGACTTCCTGCAGACCGGTCCGCAGACCTGGGACATCACGGCTTGGGCCGATGACGGGGTGCTGAAGTTGTCGCTGGGCGGGGCCGAGCTGACGGTGGATGGGGTGGCCGTGGAGGTCGGGAAGAACCGGGAGTATCCGGGGCTCTATGATCGGTTCGCGGGGTTGGTGGCGCGGGGAGAGTCCGAGGTGGATGTGCGGCCGCTGACGCTGGTGGCGGATGCGTTTCTGGTGGGGGTACGGGAGAGCGTGGAGGCTTTCATCGAGTAAGACTTGCCCCCTCCGGGCCTTCGACCCTCCTCCCCCGGAGGGGGAAGAAGGATATGGCTCCAACCTTCCGCCCCCTCCGGGGGCGGACGACCGCGTAGCGGTCAGGTGGGGGCAAGTGCTCGCCTCAGTTCACCTGCCGTTCCCGCCCTTCCCAGTACGGCGCCCTAAGCTCCCGACGCAGGATCTTCCCCGACGCATTGCGCGGCAGCGCCGCCACGAAATCCACCGACTTCGGAACCTTGAACCCAGCGATCCGCGTCCGCGCGAACGCGATGATGTCATCCGCATCCGGCTCCACCCCCGGCTTGGCAGCCACCACCGCCTTCACCGCCTCGCCCCATTTCTCATCCGGCACGCCGATCACCGCCACCTCGGCCACGTGCGGGTGGCCGTACACCGCGCTCTCGACCTCGGCGGGATAGATGTTCTCGCCGCCCGAGATGATCATGTCCTTCACCCGGTCGTGGATGAACAGGTAGCCGTCCTCGTCCAGGTAGCCGGCGTCGCCGGTGCGCAGCCAGCCGTCGGCGTCGACCGTCTTCCTCGTAGCGTCGTCCAGCTTCCAGTAGCCGGCCATGTTCGAGCCCGAGCGGATGGCGATCTCGCCCACGGCGCCCGTCGCGACGCTGTTGCCCTCGGCGTCCATGACCTTGATCTCGACGCCCGGCATCGGCAGGCCCGCCGCCCGCATGCGCTTGTTGCCGGCCGGGTCGTGGTCCTCGGGCGGCAGATAGACCACCGTGCCCGTGGTCTCAGTCATGCCGTACTGCTGGACGAAGCCGCAGCCGAACACCTCCATACATTCCCGCAGCAGGTCCAGCGGAATGGGCGCCGCGCCGTACAGGATGTGGCTGAGCCGCGAATAGTCGATCTCGCGCGCCCGGGGCTGGCGCACCACTATCTGCAACGCGGCCGGCACCATGAACATCTTCGAGACCCGGTCCTTCTCGATGAAGTCCAGCACCTTGAAGGGATCGAACTCGCGCGCCACCACGCCCTTGGCGCCGTTCATCAGGCCCACCAGGCCCCAGCCGGTGCCGCCGATATGGGCCACCGGCATGGCCACCAGGCTGACGTCGTCCGGGCCCCACTGGTTCCATTCCATTGGGTTCTTGGACGCCTCCCGACGCATGCCCAGCAGGTTGTCGTGGGTCAGCATCGCGCCCTTGGGTCGCCCCGTCGTGCCCGAGGTGTAGAGCTGGATGGCGATGTCCGAGGTCTCGATCGGCTTGTGCGGATCGGTATCGGGCTGCGCGTCGCGCCAGGTCTCGAAGGTCGGGTGCTCGCCCGCCCCCTCGGCCTCCATGGCGATGACCACCGGACGCTGGCTCAGCGCCGCGCCGACCGCGTCGACATGGGCGATCAGCTCCGGACCGACGAAGACCATCTTGGCCTCGCTGTCGGCGACGATATAGGCGACCTCGGCAGAGGCCAGGCGCCAGCCGATCGGCGTGGTCACCACGCCCGCCTTGGCCGCGCCCAGCAGCAGCTGGAAATAGTGGTCGCTGTTCTTGCCGACATAGGCGATGCGGTCGCCCGTCCCCAAGCCCGCCGCGATCAGGGCGTTGGCCACCTGGTTCGCATGGCGGTCGAACTGCTCGAAACTGGTCTGCCGCCCCTCGAATACGAAGGCCACGTCGCCAGGGCGGACCTCCGCGTGATAGCGGGCGACGTCGCCCAGGGTTTGCATGCGGTCGAAATCGATCGCGGTCGACATCAGGCCTGGCTCCCTCGGTTTGCCCACTCTGCTGGCGGGTCAAACGGATGTTGGGCCAGGCTTGGGGTGGCGACAACCTATTCTTATCGACAGGGTAGGCCTCACAACCTTCCCTTCATTTGCCTTCCTCGCCCTCGTGGCGAGGATCCATCGTTCCGCCGGTGCGGAGCACGACGGTCCAGCGCTGCGCCAGCGGCACCATGGGTCCTGGGCACAAGGCCCAGGAAGACGGGGTTGGGTTGGACTATCGCCAGGCTCTCACGCCGAAGACCACCGCCGTGCTGCCGGCCCGCTCGCCCAACGGCGTCAGCGGGCCGAACGTCCGCTCTCGCACCACCCCGACATAGGGCGCGAACTCGCGGGTGATCTCGTAGCGCAGGCGCAGGCCGCCCTCGAGCCGCCCTGCCCCGGCCTCGGCCAGGTCGCCTTCGAGGCGCGGTTGCAGGATCAGCCTCTGGCTCAGGCGCAGGTCGTAGGACGCCTCGCCCCGCGCCGAGACCTTGCCCTGGTCGGAGAGGTATGCCGCGCCCTGGAGCTCGAACCAGTAAGGCGCCAGACCCTCAAAGCCGACGGCGGCGTACGACCGTCCTTTCGGCGCCAGATCGTAGCGGGCACCGGCTTGCAGATCGAAATAGGGACCGACCGGCCAGGCCTTCAGCAGCTCGGCCTCGCCGGTCTCCCAGCCTTCGCCGTCGGTGCGCTCACCGCGCGCCTTCACGACCCATTTGGAGCTGTCATTGCCCCACCAGGCCTCGCCCTCGAACGCCTTTCCATCGGCGCCTTTGCGCGCGCGGTATTCCAGGACGTCGGCGCGGACGGTCCAGAAACTGCCGCCGCCGTGCTCCTTCATCAGCTGGGCGCGGGCGGCGGCCATTTGCTGGGGCGTGTAGAAGCGCTCGGCGGCGTGGTCGCCCGCAACGGCCGGCGCGGGCTGCTCGATCGCCGGCGGCGTGTGCTGATGGTGCTCGTGCTGCATCACAGCGGCCGCACCGTCACGACGTTGAACATCCCAGCATGCATGTGCAGCAGCAGGTGGCAGTGGAAGGCCCAGTCGCCGGGCTCATCGGCCGTGAGATCGAAGGCGACCTTGCCGCCGGGGGCGACATTGACCGTGTGCTTCAGGGGCTGGTTCTGCTGGCCGTTGACCAGCTCGAAGAAGTGGCCGTGCAGGTGGATCGGGTGGGCCATCATGGTGTCGTTGATCAGCACCACCCGTACCCGCTCGCCCCTCTCGAAGGCGATCGGCTTCTTGATCGGCCCGAACGCCTCGCCATCGAACGCCCACATGAAGCGCTCCATGTTGCCGGTCAGGTGGATCTCCTTTTCCCGGCCGGGCGGGCGCGTGTCCTTGGCTGGCGCGAGGTTTGCCAAGTCGGCGTAGCGCAGCACCTTGTGGCCGACATCCTCCAGCCCCTGCGGCGGCTGGCCCATCCGGTCCATCGGCATCGGCGAGATGGTCTGGACGCCCGGCGTCAGCGGCACGTTGGGGGCGTTGCTCTGGGCCCGCATCGACATGTCCATGCCGGGCATATCCATGCCGTGATGCATGTTGCCCATGCCCATGTCCTTCATGGTCGCCAGCGGACGCTTGCGCAGCGGCGGCACGCCGGCGGCCATGCCCAGACGCGGCGCCAAGGTCCCGCGCGCCATCCCCGAGCGATCCGACGCCTCGGCCACCAGGGTGAAGGCCTGGTCCGTCGTCGGACGGACGATGACGTCATAGGTCTCGGCCGGGGCGATCTGGAACTCGTCGACGCCGACCGGAACCACCGGCTGACCATCGGTCGCCACGACCTCCAGGCCAAGGCCCGGGATGCGGACGTTGAAGATGGTCATGGCGGCGGAATTGATGAACCGCAGCCGCACCCGCTCGCCCGCCGAGAACAGGCCCGTCCAGTTGTCGCCCGGCCCCTGGCCGTTGATCAGATAGGTGTAGGTCGAGCCGGTCACGTCGGCGATGTCGGTGGGATCCATCCGCATCTTGCCCCAGGCGGCGCGGTCCTTCAGCGACTGGTCCTGGCCCGCCAGCAGGCCGCCCACAGTCTGCTTCTGCATGTTGAAGTGGCCGGCATTGACCTTCAGCTTCCGGAACAGCTCGTGCGGATGCAGGAAGCTCCAGTCCGACAGCACCACCACGTGCTCGCGGTCATAGGGAATAGGATCCTCGCCGGCCGGGTCGATGATCATCGGGCCGTAGTGACCGACCTGCTCCTGCAGGCCCGAATGGCTGTGCCACCAGTAGGTCCCGGCCTGCCGCACGGGGAACTCATAGGTGAAGGTCTCGCCCGGCTTGATCCCGGGAAAGCTGACGCCCGGCACGCCGTCCATCTGGAACGGCACCAGCAGGCCATGCCAGTGGATCGAGGTGTCTTCATCCAGGGTGTTGGTGACGGAGAGCCGAACGTTCTGGCCTTCCTTCAGCCGGATCAGCGGTCCCGGGATCGTGCCGTTGACGGTCACCGCATGGCCGGCCTTGCCGTCGATCTTCGCCATGGTGTGGCCGACGGTGAGCTTGATTTCGTCGCCCGACAGCGCGACCGGCCGCGTCCCTTCGCTGGCTGTCGCCCATTCGGGCAGCAGGCCGGCCGCGCTCAGGCCTAGAGCGCCGCGCAGCAAGGTCCGTCGATCGATCATCCGCTATCCGTATTCCAACGCTTGTCGCACTTGGGTATCACCGCAAGCATGTCCAAGAGCACCCCCGCCACGATCGCACTGACCAAGGCCGGCGTCGCGTTCGACCTGCATACGTACGACTACGACCCTGGATCCGAGCGCGTGGGCCTCCAGGCGGCCGAGGCGCTGGGCGAGGATCCCTGCCGCGTGCTCAAGACCCTGGTGGTGATGCTGGACGGCAAGCCCGCCTGCGCCATCCTGCCCTCGGACAAGGAGGTCAGCATGAAGAAGCTGGCCGCCGCCCTGAAGGGCAAGTCGGCCGCCATGGCCCCCGTCCCCGACGCCGAACGCATCACCGGCTACAAGGTCGGAGGCGTCAGCCCCTTCGGCCAGAAGAAGCGCCTGCCGACGGTGATGGAGGAAGCCGCCTTGGCGCAGCCCTACGTCTTCATCAACGGCGGCCAGCGGGGCTTGCAGGTCAAGCTGGCGCCTGCCGATGCGGTGAAGGCGCTCGGCGCGGTGACGGCGGCGATCGTCTCCGACTAAGTCTCCAATCCAACAACAACCCTGCCTTCCTGGGCCTTGTGCCCAGGACCCAGTGTTCAGCGGGCATTGAGGTGGTCGGGCGTTCTGGGCTTCGACGGCGGCGCGTCCTTGGCTGTTCAAAGCCGCCCGTCGGCATGGGTCCTGGGCACAAGGCCCAGGAAGGCAATCTGGGGAGATCTGGAAACTGGAGAGAACACCGCCGCTTGATATCCCGCGCGGTTCTCGCCTATAAGCCGCGCCTCCTGGGGCTGGGTAGCTCAGATGGTTAGAGCGGTGGATTCATAACCCACAGGTCGGCGGTTCGATCCCGCCCCCCGCCACCAGGACAGACTACTTTTCCTGAAAATTCAACGCGATGTCACAGCGGCGGATGCTTGGCCAGGTGCAGCGCCATGCCGATGCCGTTCCATACCGCATGCGACAGGATCGCCAGCCAGTAGGCGAGTCGCCCGGGCTGCCTGGACCAGTCCCAGGACATATAGGCCATCAGCACGAAGGCGCAGGCCTGGCCCAGCGTTCCCGGGCTGGCGCCGTGCAGCAGCCAGGCCCCGCCGAAGATGATCGATAGCATGATCCACAGCGCCAACGAGACGCGCTCGCGGTTCGTGCGTCGTACCAGGTAGGTGATGAACGGCGTCTCGATCAGCGCCGGCAGCAGGACCCAGCTGGCGAACACCGCCCAGGCGCTGGCGTCGGGTGGCGGCGGCGCGGGCCCCCGCGTGGGGCCGCCGACGATCGTATTGGCCGCCGCCCGCACCAGCAGCGAGATCGTGAACAGCGCCACGCCGACCAGCACGGCCTGGCCGATCAGCTTGCCCAATTTCCTGTCGTCCGCGCCCATGGCCAACCCATGCCACAGATTGCAGCATGGAGACTACTAGTCTTGAGCGCGAGCACGGTTTGACTGCCATTCACCCCGCCTCCTACTCTGCCGGCATGACGGAAACGGCCTTCAAGGGCGGATGCCTGTGCGGCGCGCTGCGCTGGGAGGCTGACAGCGCCCCCACCTTCATGGGCGTCTGCTGTTGCGCCGACTGCCGCAAGGCGTCGGGGAGCGGGTTCATTCCGTTCATGGGCTTTCCTGCCAGCGCCCTGACCATCACCGGCCCGGCGCGGCAGTACCGCAGCCGCGCCTTCCGAGGCGGCGAGGCCACCCGCAATTCCTGCCCGAACTGCGGGGGCCTCGTCTTTGGCGGGGAGCATGGCCTGCATGACTCCCACACGATTTATGCCGGGTCGCTGGATGACCCGGGTCTGTTCAAGCCCGCCATGGCCCTGTTCGGCCGCGACAAGCCCGACTGGGTGGTCCTGCCCGAAGGCGTGACCGTGTTCGAGACGATGCCGGACTAGGCCATCATGCCCGCGTCATGGCTCTCCGCGACCTGCCCCACCAGCGCCACAGCCTTGGCCGCGCCCAGCAGCTCGGTCCCGTAGGTCGCCGTGCCATCATAGGCCTTGGTCAGGAACGCCTTCACCGCCTCGGCATAGGCGCCGACGCCGCCCTCCAGCCCCTTGGACATCAGGAACCCCGCCACCGCGGCCTTGGCGCCCAGGGCGTCGTGGCCATAGGCCTCGAAGTACTTCTGCTGGGAGACGATGTAGTCCAGCGCGGCGTTGACATTGACGCCCGCCGCCTGGGCCTTCGCATTGCCGATGATGGCGTCGTAGATCTTGGCCGCCGCGTCGCGGAAGCTCAGCGTGTCGTAGGCGGTCTTGAAGGTCACCGCGCCCGTGCCGCTCATGGCCTGGTTGACGGCGAATTCGATATATTTGTTCTCGGTGCTGTAGATCGCATAGGCGAAGTCGGTCAGGTCGGTGGTGTTCGCAGCGCTGTCGATCAGCTCGTTCAGCGCCGCCTGGGTCGGCGTTTTGCCGGTGAAGAAGTTCATCGCCTGCAGCGCCAGGGCCGAGGTGTCGGCCGAGAAGCCGATCAGCTTGTCCAGGAACGCCGCCTTGGTGATCTTGCCGGCCGTGACATCGACCTGCAGCTGGGCCAAGAGCTTCATCTCGGCATAGAAGGCGTTGACCACCTTCTCGCCGTTGGGGCCCGTGAGGTACTCCGACAGCGCCTTGGACGAGGTCGCCGCGATGCCGGCCAGGGCCTTGTAGGCGTCCTTGATCTGGGCGTCGGTCAGCACGATCGGATTGGCCACCGTGCCCCCGCCGTCGCCGCCACTGCCCGAGCCGAAGGCCACGCTGAGCGGCGTATCCAGCGGCCACTTCAGCAGGGCCTCCTTCAGCGTCGCCAGGCCGATATTGATCAGCACCGGATTGGCCTCGACCAGCTTTAGCGCCGCGTCGACTTCGGGGGTCAGCACGTTGAAGCTCTTCAGCAGCCCCCGGATGTCCGAGAACTTGAAGCTGGCCTGGATCAGGCCGCTGTCGATCAGCTGGACCAGGAACTGGAAGTCGCGAAGCGTCGGTTCGGCCATGACGGGATCCCCTCGGGACCCTCGTCGCACCACGCGCCGCGCACTGTCCCCGAACGCCGTTCTACGGCTCGGGGCGCTCCGCCCGACATCCCCAGCTCAGGGGGTTGGCGCGCGGACTCAACATCCGGCCGGCCTTAACCTCCGGCCACTCTTAACCTCCAGGAAGCGTGCCCGGACGGATGTAGGCGAACATGTGCGAGACCCAGTCGGGCTTGCCCAGCGCCACGCCCTTGTGGCGCAGGATCGCGTAGGCCGCGGTCAGGTGGAAATAGAACTGGGCCAGCGCCCAGTCGCGCAGGAACTGCTCGCCGGTCATGTCGAAGACGATGCCGTTGGGCATTTTCAGCTCGATCGTCTTCTGCGCCGCGCCGTCGAAGGCCGAGGCTGGTGTCGCCTGCACCTTCGCGACCGCCTCGGCCAGCTGGGCGCGCAGGCCGTCGAAATCGGTCGCGTCCTCGGCCGGGGTGAACGAGTCCGAGCCGGTCAGCTGGCGCAGCATGTCGCTGGCCTGGGTGCAGACGAAGCGCACCTGGGTCGACAGCGGGAACATGTCCGGCGCCAGGCGGGCGGAGATCAGCTCGTCCGGTGACAGGCCATTGTCGGCGGCGAAGGCCTGCGCCTTGGTCAGCTGGTTCGACAGGCCCTTGAGCATCTGGGCGTAGGTCGGGACGGCGATCGCGTGCAGGTCCATGGGAGCTCTCCGGTTTGGGCGGGAGCTAAGCCGACGCGGCGCCCGTGCGCCAGAGGGACCGCGCCCTTAAGCTCCCGGCCCGAACCGCGCCACCAGATCATACGCCTCGCCGGGGAAGACCTGGCGGACGCGAGTCACGTGCTGGCCCTCCCGCCAGGTGCGGCGGTCGACGACCAGGCAGGCGGCGCCTTCGTCGAGCGCCAGCAGGCGGGCGTCTTCGGCGTCTGCGTTGATGGCGCCGATGCGGCTCTCGGCCTCGGTCCAGGTGACGTGCTCCAGCAGCCAGGCGCCGGGCGGATGTTCGGCGAAGTCGGCGGCTTCGATCTCAGGCGCGGCCTTTAGGCTGACCAGGCGGCGCTCCAGGGCGAAGGGCCGGCCGCCGGCGTCGTGGACGCCGTCCAGTTCCAGCAGCTTGCCGCCCGCCGCCAGCTCGACCTCTTCGGGGCTATCGCGGTCGGCCGCCCGCACCGTCCGGGCCAGCAGGCGGAAAGCGTAGGCCTCGCCGCGCGCGACGATCTCGGACTGGATGTCGGGGATGTTCAGCACCGGCGCATGCACCTTGGGCCGTGCCACGAACGAGCCGGCCCGCTTGCGGCGCACGATCAGCCCGGCCTCGACCAGGGCGGTCATGGCCTTGTTCACCGTCATGCGCGCGCAGCCGTACTGATCCATCAGCTCGGCCTCGGTCGGCGCCTTGTGGCCGGGCGCCCACTCGCCCGAGCGGATGCGGGCCTCGATGTCGCCGCGGATGCGCTGGTGCAGCGGTCCGGTCACGCCAGCAGGGCCTTCAAGGTCTGGACGTAGCGGGCCTGAATCACCTCGCGCGCATGGTGACGACCGCCGCTGACCAGCTGCTTGCCGTGCCGCCAGACCGTATCGATGCCGCCGCCAGCGAAGACCAGGCTGTCGATCAGCGTATCGCCAGAGCGGCCGACCAGGTTCGGGTGGTTGGCGTCCAGGGTGATGAAATCGGCCGGCGCCCCGCGACGCAGGCCGCCTCGGCCGACGCCCAAGGCCTGCGCCCCGCCGACCGACGCCGCCCGCCACAGGTCGCCGCCCGTGGAGCGACGCGCGCCGCCCGCCAGCACGTTGCGGGCCCGGCGGGTCAGGCGCTGGGCGTATTCCATGGTCCGCAGTTCCTGGGCGGCGTCGATCACGATGTTGGAGTCCGTGCCGATTCCGAAACTTCCGCCAGCCGACAGATAGTCCGGGGTCGGGAAGATCCCGTCGCCCAGATTGGCCTCGGTCACCGGGCACAGGCCCGCCACCGCGCCGCTCTTGGCCAGGCGCTCGGTCTCGGTGGCGTTGATGTGGGTGGCGTGGATCAGGCACCACCGCTTGTCGACCTCGGTGTGGTTCATCAGCCAGCGGACCGGACGCGCGCCGGTGGCGGCCAGGCAGTCGTCGACCTCCTTGGTCTGCTCGGCCACGTGCATGTGGACCGGCCCGCCGGCGGCCAAGGGCAGGATGGCGGTCAGCTCCTCGCCGGTCACCGCGCGCAGGCTGTGGGGCGCGATGCCGACCACCGCCTCGGGCAGCGGCGCGACAATCGCGCGGCAGGCCTCGACCAGCCGGGCGAAGCCGTCGACGTCGTGGATGAAGCGCTTCTGGCCATCCGTGGGCGGCAGGCCGCCGAAGTTGCTGTGCGCGTAGAATACCGGCAGCAGGGTCAGGCCGATGCCCGTCTCCTCGGCCGCCGCCGCCATCCGCGCGGCCATCTCGGCGGGGTTGTCGTACGCGCCGCCATCAGGCGCGTGGTGCAGGTAGTGGAACTCGCCCACCCGCGTGAAGCCGCCCTCCAGCATCTCGACCTGGCCCATGGCGGCGATGGCCTGGGCCATGTCGGGGTCGAGGCGCTCCAGGAAGCGGTACATCACCTCGCGCCAGGTCCAGAAGTTGTCGCCGGTCTCGCCGCGCGTCTCGGCCAGACCGGCCATGGCGCGCTGGAAGGCGTGGCTGTGGACGTTGCCCAGGCCCGGCAGGGCGTGACCCAGGCGCTGGGCGTCGCCGGCGTTGACGTCGGTGTCGATGCGCCCGATGCGGCCGTCGGTGATCGTGAACTTGACGCCCCGCGCCCAGCCGTCCGCCAGCAAGGCGCTCTCGCACCAGACCACCGTCGAGGACTCTACCGACTTCTCTGGGGGATTCTGCGCGTCGGTCACTGGACAAGCCTCATCGTTCGCAAATATGTCTATACATATTGAAGCCGACTGCAAGCGAGGGAGACGGAACAGAATGCGTTGCGACACCCTGTGGATAACTTGCCGTCTGGCCACCCTCGATCCGACGCAGCCGGGTCTTGGACTCGTCGAGAACGGCGTGATCGCCGCCCGCGACGGCCGCATCGTCTATGCTGGTTCGGCCGATGACGCGCCTGCCTTCGAGGCCGATCAGACGATTGATGTCGAAGGCCGCTGGATCACCCCCGGCCTGATCGACCCGCACACCCACCTGGTCTTCGCCGGCGACCGCGCCCACGAGTTCGAGCTGCGCCTGGCCGGCGCGTCCTACGAGGAGATCGCCCGGGCCGGCGGCGGCATCGTCTCGACCATGCGGGCCACCCGCGCGGCGTCGGAAGAGGAACTGGTCCAGGCCGCCCTGCCCCGCCTGGACGCCCTGATCGCCGAGGGCGTCACCACGGTCGAGATCAAGTCCGGCTATGGCCTGTCGCTGGACGACGAGATCAAGAGCCTGCGCGCCGCCCGCGCCCTGGGCGGCATCCGCCGCGTCGGGGTCAGCACCACCTTCCTGGGCGCCCACGCCCTGCCGCCGGAATATCGCGACGACAAGGACGGCTACATCGCCCTGGTCTGCGAGAAGATGATCCCCGCCATCGCCGCCCGCGAGCTGGCCGACGCCGTCGACGGCTTCTGCGAGGGCATCGGCTTCTCGCCCGAGCAGATCCGCCGCGTGTTCGAAGCGGCGCGGAAACACGGCCTGCCCGTGAAGCTGCACGCCGAGCAGCTGTCGAACCTGCACGGCGCATCGCTCGCCGCCGAGTTCGACGCCCTGTCGGCCGACCATCTCGAACACCTCGACGAAGCCGGGATCGCCGCCATGGCCGCCTCCGGCACGGTCGCGACCCTGCTGCCTGGCGCCTACTACTTCACCCGCGAGCACAAGGCCCCGCCGATCGTGGCCCTGCGCGAAGTGGGCGTGCCGATGGCCCTGGCCACGGACTGCAACCCCGGCACCTCGCCCCTGACCTCGCCGCTGCTGGTCATGAACATGGCCGCCACGCTCTTCCGGATGACCGTCGAGGAGTGCTTGGCCGGCGTGACGCGCGAGGCCGCGCGGGCCCTGGGGCTGCTGCACGATCGCGGCACGCTGGAGGCCGGCAAGGCCTGCGATCTCGCCATCTGGGACGTCGAGCGTCCCGCCGAACTTGTCTACCGCATGGGCTTCAACCCGCTCCATGCGCGCGTGTGGAGAGGCCAGTGACCAAGCTTGTTCTGAACCCCGGCGCCGTGCCGCTGGCCGACTGGAAGGCGATCTATCGCGGGGCGACGCCGCGCCTGGCCGACGACGCCTGGCCTGTGATCGCCGAGAGCGCCGCCGCCGTCGAACGCATCCTGGCCAAGGGCGAGCCGGTCTACGGGATCAATACGGGCTTCGGGAAACTGGCCAGCGTCCGCATCGGCGACGCGGACCTGGAGACCCTGCAACGCAACATCGTCCTCTCCCACGCCGCCGGCGTCGGCGAGCCCTCGCCCGTGCCGGTCATCCGCCTGATGATGGCGCTGAAGCTGGCCAGCCTGGCGCAGGGAGCCTCGGGCGTGCGGGTCGAGACCGTGCGGATGCTGGAGCTGATGCTGCAACACGACCTGACGCCGGTCGTGCCGTGCCAGGGCTCGGTCGGCGCCTCGGGGGATCTCGCCCCGCTGTCGCACATGGCCGCGACCATGATCGGGGTCGGCGAGATCTTCGTCGACGGCGAGCGCAAGCCGGCCGCCAAGGCGCTGAAGAAGGCCGGCCTGGAGCCGCTGGTCCTGGGTCCCAAGGAGGGCCTCGCTCTCCTTAACGGCACCCAGTTCTCGACCGCCAACGCCCTGGCCGGCCTGTTCGAGGCCGAGCGCCTGTTCCAGTCGGCCCTGGTCACCGGCGCGCTGTCCACCGAGGCCGCCAAGGGCTCGGACACCCCGTTCGATCCGCGCATCCACACCCTGCGCCGCCATGCCGGCCAGATCGAGACCGCCGCCGCCTTGCGCGGCCTGATGGCGGCCTCCGAGATCCGCGCCTCGCACCTGAAGGAGGACGAGCGCGTCCAGGACCCTTACTGCCTGCGCTGCCAGCCGCAGGTGATGGGCGCGGCGCTGGACGTGCTGCGCCAGGCGGCCACGACGCTGGAGACCGAGGCAAACGGCGTCTCGGACAATCCGCTGATCTTCCCGGAAGCCGACGAAGCGCTGTCGGGCGGCAATTTCCACGCCGAGCCCGTGGCCTTCGCCGCCGACATGATCGCCCTGGCCGTCTGCGAGATCGGCTCGATCGCCGAGCGCCGCATCGCCATGCTGGTCGACCCGGCGCTGTCGGGCCTGCCGGCCTTCCTGACGCCCAAGCCTGGCCTAAACTCCGGCTTCATGATCCCCCAGGTCACGGCCGCCGCCCTGGTCTCGGAAAACAAGCAGAAGGCCTATCCGGCCAGCGTCGACTCGATCCCGACCTCGGCCAACCAGGAGGACCACGTCTCGATGGCCGCCCACGGCGCGCGGCGCCTGCTGGGCATGGTCGAGAACGCCATGGCGGTGCTGGGCATCGAGCTGCTGGCGGCGGCGCAGGGGTGCGACTTCCACGCGCCGTTGCGGTCGAGCGCGGCGCTGGAGGCGGTGCGCAAGCT
This sequence comes from Caulobacter sp., assembly GCF_017744445.1. GTDB lineage: Bacteria > Pseudomonadota > Alphaproteobacteria > Caulobacterales > Caulobacteraceae > Caulobacter. Next base: position 582,527 of record NZ_JAGIBH010000001.1, on the reverse strand, counting down.
GACCCGCGCCGAGGTCCCGCACCTCGACGACGACCGCCACTTTCACCCGGACATGGAGGCGGCGAACGCCCTGGTGCGGAGCGGTGCGGTGATCACGGCGACGGGCGAGTTGCCGGGGATCGCATGACCCTTCCCCTTCATCCGATCTCCCCGGCGAAAGCCGGGGCCCAGATCGAACCCACGAGCGCCCGAGGATTGGCTAGGGCCGTCGGCGCGCGCACCCCAACCGCTCCGGATGAATCTGGGCCCCGGCTTTCGCCGGGGAAACGGAGGGTTGAGGGATGAGAGATTGGCTTCAGGTCATCAGGGGCTCCGCGCCCCTCATCATCTCCCTGCCCCACACCGGAACCGAGATCCCACCAACGATCGAGGCCGGCCTCGTCTCCCCCTGGCTGGCCCGCAAGGACGCCGACTGGTGGGTCGACCGGCTATACGCCTTCGCCGAGGGGATGGGCGCGACGATCGTGCGGACGGCGATCTCGCGCACGGTCATCGACGTCAATCGCGACCCGTCGGGGGCCTCGCTGTATCCGGGCCAGGCGACGACGGAGCTGTGCCCGACCACGACCTTCGACGGCGAGCCGCTATATCGCGACGGCGGCCCTGACGCGGCCGAGATCGACCGGCGGCGCACGACCTACTTCGAGCCCTACCACGCCGCCCTGCGCACCGAGATCGACCGCCTGCGCGGCCTGCATCCGACCGTGGTTCTGTACGAGGCCCACTCGATCCGCTCGCGGGTCCCGCGCCTGTTCGACGGCGAGCTGCCGCAGTTCAATCTCGGCACCAATAGCGGCGCCTCCTGCGCCGACGCGCTGACCGCCGCCGTCGAGGCCGCCTGCGATGCCTCGGGGCGCTCGCGCGTCACCAACGGCCGCTTCAAGGGCGGCTGGACCACGCGCCACTACGGCCAGCCGTCGACCGGCGTCCACGCCATCCAGATGGAGCTGGCCTGCCGGGGCTACATGGACGACCCGGCCGAGCCGCCGACCGAAGACACCTGGCCCACGCCCTTCCACGCCGACCGCGCCGAGCCGCTTCGCCTCGTGCTCGAAGACGTCCTCAAAGCTTGCCTGCAATTCGCGAGAGCCCCATGACCCGCCGCGACAACACCCGCGTCATCCGCCCCGCCACCGGCACGGAACTCGGCGCCAAGTCCTGGCTGACCGAAGCCCCGCTGCGGATGCTGATGAACAACCTGCACCCCGACGTCGCCGAGCGTCCGGAGGAGCTGGTCGTCTATGGCGGCATCGGCCGCGCGGCCCGCGACTGGGAGAGCTTCGACAAGATCGTCGAGACCCTGCGCCGGCTCGAGGACGACCAGACCCTACTGGTGCAGTCGGGCAAGCCGGTCGGCGTCTTCCGCACCCATGCCGACGCCCCGCGCGTGCTGATCGCCAACTCCAACCTGGTGCCCCGCTGGGCCAATTGGGAGCACTTCAACGAGCTCGATAAGAAGGGTCTGGCCATGTACGGCCAGATGACCGCCGGCTCGTGGATCTATATCGGCGCGCAGGGCATCGTGCAGGGCACCTACGAGACCTTCGTCGAGATGGGCCGCCAGCACTATGGCGGCGACCTGTCGGGCAAGTGGCTGCTGACGGCGGGCCTGGGCGGCATGGGCGGCGCGCAGCCGCTGGCGGCGGTGATGGCCGGGGCATCATGCCTGGCCATCGAGTGCCAGCCGTCGCGGATCGAGATGCGCCTGCGCACGGGCTATCTCGACAAGTCCACCGACAGCGTCGACGAGGCCCTGGCCTGGATCGAGAAGGCCTGCGCCGCCAAGACCCCGATCTCGGTCGGCCTGCTGGGCAACGCCGCCGAGTTGCTGCCGGAGCTCTTCAAGCGCGGCGTCCGCTCTGACCTGCTGACCGACCAGACCAGCGCCCACGACCCGAACAACGGCTACCTGCCGGCAGGCTGGACGCTGGACCAATGGGAGAAAGCCAAGGCGCGCGACCCCGACAGCGTCAACCGCGCCGCCCGCGCCTCGATGGCCACGCATGTCCGCGCCATGCTGGACTTCCAGGCCGCCGGCGTCCCGACCGTCGACTACGGCAACAACATCCGCCAGATGGCGCTGGAGGAAGGCGTGGCCAACGCCTTCGACTTCCCGGGCTTCGTGCCGGCCTATATCCGCCCGCTGTTCTGCCGGGGCATCGGTCCGTTCCGCTGGGCGGCGTTGTCGGGCGATCCGGAAGACATCGCCAAGACCGACGCCAAGGTCAAAGAGCTGATCCCGGACAATCCGCACCTGCACAACTGGCTCGACATGGCCGGCCAGAAGATCAAGTTCCAGGGCCTGCCGGCGCGGATCTGCTGGGTGGGCCTGGGCGATCGCCACCGCCTGGGCCTGGCCTTCAATGAGATGGTCGCGTCGGGCGAGCTGAAGGCTCCGGTCGTCATTGGCCGCGACCACCTGGACTCAGGCTCGGTCGCATCGCCCAACCGCGAGACGGAAGCCATGCAGGACGGTTCGGACGCGGTGTCGGACTGGCCGCTGCTGAACGCGCTGCTCAATACCGCCTCGGGGGCGACCTGGGTGTCGCTGCACCACGGCGGCGGGGTCGGCATGGGCTTCTCGCAGCATGCGGGGATGGTGATCGTGTGCGATGGCACCGAGGCGGCGGCCAAGCGGCTGGAGCGCGTGCTGTGGAACGACCCGGCGTCGGGCGTGATGCGCCACGCGGATGCGGGCTACGACATCGCGGTCGAGTGCGCGCGGGAGAAGGAGCTCGATCTCCCTGGTATTCTCTAGAACCAAATCTCGTCATCCCGGCCGCAGCGAAGCGGAGAGCCGGGACCCAGGGGTGGCCGCACTACACCGGCCCCTGGGTCCCGGGTCGGCTACGCCGCCCGGGATGACGAGTTTTAGTGAGCGGAGAGAAGCTGTGCCGCCTCGGCGGGGCTCTTCTTGCCGGTGTCGCGATCCACTGCGTAGTTCGCCGCCTGCATCGCCTTGACGTCGATGCTGCCGGCGAGCGGTTTCAGGGCGTCGAGCAGGCGCCGATCCCCCGCCCGCTTCGGCGAGACCAGGATCACCGCGTCATAGGGCGGCAGCGCGCCCTTGGGGTCGCCCAGCAGCACCAGGTCGTCGGCCGCGATCCGGCCGTCCGACGAGAAGGCCGAGATCACGTCGGCTTCGCGGCTCTCCAGGGCGCGGTACATGAAGGTCGGCTGGAACTGGCGCTTGGCCTTGAAGCGCAGGCCATACTGCTTCTCGACCGACGCCCACTCGGGTCGCGAGAAGAACTCCAGGTCGCCGCCCATGGTGAGCTGCGAAGACTTGGTCGCCAAGTCGGCCAGGGTCTTCACGCCCAGCGCCTCGGCGCGGTCGCGGCGCATGGCCAGGGCGTAGGCGTTCTCGAAGCCCAGCGGCGCCAGCAGCACGACGCCGTCGCGGGTCTTCAGGTCCTTGCGCAGGGTGTCGAGCACCGCCTGGCGACCGGGATTGTCCGTGCGGTGCAGGATGTTGGCCCACAGCGTACCGGAATAGTCGACATAGGCGTCGATCTCGCCGCTGGCCAAGGCGCGGTAGGCGATGACCGAGCCCAGGTTCACGCGGCGCTGCACGGCCGCGCCCTGGGCCTCCAGCTTGCCGGCCATCAGCTCGGCCAGGATGTACTGCTCGGAGAAGTTCTTGGCCCCGATGACGTAGGCCGGCTTGTCGTGCGGAACCACTAGCGGTCCCAGCGCCGCCAGGAGACCGATCGCCAGGCCCGCGCCGCCGACCCACAGCCGCCTTGGCTCGCGCCGCGCGACGCCGCCCTCGATCAAGCCCAGCAGACCGTCCACGACCAGCGCCAGCCCCGCCGAAGCCGCGCAGCCGACCAGCACCGCCACCCAGTCCTCGGTCTGCAGGCCAGAGAAGATGTAGTCGCCCAGCGAGGTCTGGCCGACGGGAGTCGAGAGGGTCGCCGCTCCGATCGTCCAGACGGCGGCGGTGCGCACCCCGGCCATGATCACCGGCGCGGCCAGGGGCAGCTCCACGCGCCACAGCCGCTGGCGGTCGGTCATGCCCACGCCCCGCGCGGCCTCGACCACGGCCGGGTCGATCCCCGAGACGCCCGCCGCCGCGTTCCGCAGGATCGGCAGCATCGAATAGAGGGTCAGGGCCAGCAGCGACGGCAGGAAGCCCAGGGCCGGAAAACCGTGTCCCAGCACCTTGGTCGCCAGCCCCGAGAGCAGCAGCAGCACCGGATAGAACAGCGCCAGCAGGGCCAGGCTCGGAATGGTCTGCACCAGGCCGGCGGCGCCCAAGGCGAGCCACTTCAGGCGCGGATTGCGCGCGGCCGCGATCCCCAGAGGCAGGGCGATGGCCAAGCCCAGCGCTAAGGCCGAAGCCGACAGGGTCACGTGCCACCCTAGACGTTCCGGTAGAACCGCGAGCGCGGCGCTCAAACGATCAGCCACGGGCCAGCTCCGCCAGGCGCTCGGCCTGTTTCTTCGGCGCGGCGATCAGGTCGGCGACCACGGGGTCGGGATGGCCCGCCAGCAGCTCGCGCGGAGAGGCATGGGTCAGCGCCCAGCCGTCGGCCATCACTACCACCTCGTCGGCCAGCAGCAGGGCCTCGCCGACGTCGTGGGTGACCATCACGGTCGTCAATCCCAGCTGGTCGTGCAGCGCCCGGACATCATCGGCCAGGGCCGTGCGGGTCACCGGATCCAGCGCGCCGAACGGCTCGTCCATCAGAAGGATCGAGGGTCGCGCCGCGAGGGCCCGCGCCACGCCTACCCGCTGGCGCTGGCCGCCCGACAGCTGCGACGGCGCGCGGCCGGCGACCTTGCGCGGCAAAGCTACGAGATCGAGCAGCTCATCCACCCGCGCGGCGATGGCGTCCGCCGGCCAGCCCAGCAGGTCCGGCGTGACGCCGATGTTCTGGGCCACGGTCATGTGCGGGAAGAGGCCGATCTCCTGGAAGACGTAGCCGATCCCCCGTCGCAGCTCTGGCCCCGGCCGTCCGGCGATGTCCTCGCCGTCGATCAGCACCCGCCCGGCGCTGGGCGTCGACAGGCCATTCATCAGCTTCAGCAGCGTGGTCTTGCCCGCGCCCGAGCCGCCGACCAGGGCGACGAAGCGCCCCTGGGCGATCTCCAGCGTCGTCTCGTGCAGCACCGTCTGGCCGCCGTACGTCTTGCTGACCTGATCGAGGACGATGGCGCTCATGGGGGGAGAATCAACCTTTCGCCGCCTCCGAGCGTTGACTCGAATGAAGGGTGCGACAAGGCGGCGCGCGACAGGTCGTCAGGTTCGCACAGGCCGAGTCAATCTCGACCATGAGGGTCAGGTTCAAGGAGCGTCTTCATGACCGTCGCCACGCAAGCCCGTCCGTTCGATCCGCGTCCCGCGCGCCGTGCGCCCCGCCAATGGCCCCTGGGCTTCGCGGTGCTGCTGGCCTCGGTGCTGAACGCGATCATCTGGGGCGGCCTGCTCGCGGCGGCCAAGACCTTCCTCCATCTCTGAGTTTGTTCAGTAAGCGTAGCGTTTCCTTCTTTCTCCCCTGAAGCAAACTGGGCCGCGTCCTCCCCGAGGCGCGGCCCTTCTTTCGTCTAGGCGACGCCGTAGCGAGCGGCGGGCTTGGCGTTGCCGAACTTGGGACCCAGCGCGCGGCGGTCCTCTTCCCAACGGGTCCACAGGGCGTCGTCGTGCAGGCCAGGGATGGTGACCGTCTCGCCCAGGTCCAGGCCGGCCAGGGCCGCGTCGACCAGGTCCTCGGCCGACATGGTGATCGCCGAGGTCTTCTGCGCGGCATAGCCGGCCACGTCCCAGAACTCGGTGGCGGTGGCGCCCGGCAGCACGGTCTGGATGCGCACGCCCTTGTCGCCCAGGTCCTTCTGCAGCGAGTGACCCAGGCTCAGCACGTACGACTTTGAAGCGCCGTAGACGCCGTTCAGCACCTCGACGGCGATGCCGACAACCGAGGCGATGTTGATGATCGTCCCCTGCCCGCGCGCGGCGAAGGCCGGGGCGGCGGCGTAGGTCAGGCGGGTCAGGGCGGTGATGTTCAGGTCGATCATCGCCTCCATGTCCTCGACATCGGCCTGGAGGATCGAGGCGACCGAGCCGACGCCGGCATTGTTGACCAGCACGGTGATGTTGGAGTCCTCGCGCAGCACGGCCTCGACCTTGGCGCGGCCGGCGCGGTCGTTGAGGTCGGCCGGCAGGACGGTGACCTGGCGGCCGGTGTCGCCGCGCAGGCGGTTGGCCAGGGCGTTCAGCCGCTGCTCATTGCGGGCTACCAGGATCAGGTCGTAGCCGCGCTTGGCCAGACGGTCGGCATAGACCGCGCCGATGCCCGTGGAGGCGCCGGTGATCAGGGCCGCGCCTTTGGAAGAGGGATTGCTCATGGGGGAGGTTCTTTCGTCCGTGACACTCGGGATCGAGTGCGATGGCCGATGGATACGCTTGCCCTCCGAAGTCTCAAATGTCATATAAGCGGCGATTTAGGTCATTCGGACGCCGCCAATGCGTGATTTCGCCTTCGTCGTCTATCCTGGCTACTCGGTCATGGCCCTGGCGGTCGTCACCGCCTTCGAGGTCGCCAACGCCATCGCCGGCGAGACGCTGTACGACCTGCATTTCGTGTCCGAGACCGGCGGCAAGGTGCGCACATCGGCCGGGATGCAACTGGACACCGAGCCGTTCACCGACCGGCCGTTCGACACCCTGGTGGTCGGCGGCTCGACCCTGCTGGAGCCGGTCTCGCCTGGCATGATCGCCTTCCTGCGCGAGGCCTCCACGCGCTCCCGCCGGGTGGCCGCCGTCTGCACTGGCGCCTTCGTGCTGGCCGAGGCGGGCCTGCTGGACGAGCGCCAGGCCACGACGCACTGGATGCACGCCCGCGACCTGCAGCGGCAGTTCCCCAAGGTGCGGATGACCGAGGACCGGATCTTCGTGAACGACGGCCCGATCTGGACCTCGGCGGGCATGACGGCCGGCATCGACCTGGCCCTGGCCTTGATCGAGAGCGACCTGGGACCGGAGGCGGCCAAGGCCGTGGCCCGCAAGCTGGTGGTCTATCACCGGCGGGGCGGCGGCCAGTCGCAGTTCTCGACCCTGCTGGAGCTGTCGCCCAAGTCGGACCGCATCCAGACCGCTCTGGCCTATGCCCGGGACAACCTGCACAAGCCGCTGAGCGTGCCGGACCTGGCCGAGGCCGCGGCCTTGAGCCCGCGCCAGTTCAGCCGCGCCTTCCATGCCGAGACGGGACAGTCACCGGCCAAGGCGATCGAGAACCTGCGGGTCGAGGCGGCGCGCGGCCTGATGGAGCAGAGCCGCCACCCTATCGACGTGGTGGCGCGACAGACGGGCTTTTCCGATCGCGACCACATGCGCCGCGCGTTTCTCCGCGCGTTCGGCCAGCCCCCGCAGGTGCTGCGCCGCCATGCGCGCCTGGAGGCGGTGGACGCCTAGATCGGCATCCGCATGATTTCTTGGTAGGCCGAGATCACCTGGTCGCGAACGGCCATCACGGTTTCCAGGCTGGCTTCGGCCGAGCTGATGGCGGTGACGACGTCGACCAGTTCGGCCTTGCCGGCCACCTGGTCGGCGATCTTGTGCTCGGCGACCTTCGAGGCCTTGGTCGCGCCTTCCATGGCCGACTTCAGCATGTCGCCGAAGTCCATGCCCTTGGCCTTGTCGGTCCCGCCGATGGAGCCGATCGAGCCGACGCCCATGGCGCCTTGCGAAGCATAGGCCTTGGCGGCCGCCAGCGCGGTGATCATGGCCTAGCCCCCTACTTCTTCAGGATGTCGAGGGTGCGCGCTTCCATGGAGCGGGCGGTCTCGATGACGTTGAGGTTGGCTTCGTAGGCGCGCTGCGCCTCCTTCATGTCCAGCGCCTCGACCAGCGTGTTGACGTTGGGCGTCTTGACGTAGCCCTTGGCGTCGGCAGCCGGGTTGCCGGGGTCGTATTCGCTCTTGAAGTCGCTCTGGTCGGGATCGACGCGCAGCATCTGCACGCCCTCGGCGCCCTGCACCTGGGTCGGCTTGAACACCGGGATCTGGCGGCGATAGGGGTCGCCGCCGGCGGTGCGCGCCGTCGAGTTGGCGTTTGCGATGTTTTCCGCGATGACGCGCATGCGGCCCTGCTGGGCGCGGAGGGCCGACGAGGCCACGGCCATGGTCGCCAGCGAGTTGGATTTGATCTCGGCCATCTAGTCCTTACCCGTTCGGCTTGCGCGCCGCCTGGCGCAGCATGTTCATGGACTTCTGGTAGAAGCTGATCGCCGCGTCGTAGTTCATGCGCGCGTCGGTCATCTTGAGCATCTGGTCTTCCAGCGACACCGCGTTGCCGTCGAGCGTCGTTTCTGAGTCCGGCCCTTCCTTCTCGTGCCAGCCGCTGGCCGCCTTGGCCGGCGCCATGTGGGCGGCCGAGGTGGCCATCATCGCCACGCCGCTGGTCGGCGCGCTGGGTCCGCCGCGATAGGCCGAGCCCGAGGTCTGGTTCATCAGCGAGGCCTGGAAGCTGAACGGCTTCAGGTCGCTGGGACGGTAGCCAGGCGTGTCGGCGTTGGCCACGTTCTGGGCGACAAGCTTCTGGCGCTCGGTCAGATAACCGAGGCGGCTCTTAAGCATGCCGAAGAGAGGAATGTCATCCGGTCCCATGGCGATCATGGTGAAGAAACAGGGTTAATTCGGCATTAAGAACCCTCAGGCACACCAGGGTCGTAGGCACGATTTGCCTGCGCCAAGTTGTCTCGCCACTCCTGGGTGTTTTTGGGCGATCCATGCTCGATATCGTCGAATTCATTCGCGCCCTGGCGGCGCTGGCGGTCACGCTGGGCCTGATCGGCCTGGGCGCCTGGGCGCTGCGCAAGTACGGCCCCGACGCCATCGGCCGCGCGATCGCCGCGCGCCAGGAGCGCCGCCTGCGCATCGTCGAAAGCCTGGCCCTGGATCCGACCCGCCGCCTGGTCATCGTCAGCCTGGACGGCCAGGAGCGAATGGTCCTGCTGGGCGACGGCAAGCTGCTGGACTGGATCCCCTCGCCTCCCGCTGAAACCGTTCCCGCCCCGGAGCCCGTGGTCTGATGATCCGCGACCTGATCAAGTCCGTGACGGGCGCCAAGGCCGAGGACCTGCGCCGCGCCGCGGTGATCTCGGTGCTGGCCGCCATCGCCTGCGCGGTCATGCCCGCCGCGGCCCTGGCTCAGTCGGCGGTGAACATCAATCTGGGCTCGGGCGCGGGCCTGACCGACCGGGTCGTGCAGCTGGTCGGCCTGATGACGGTGCTGTCCCTGGCGCCGTCGATCGTGATCATGACCACCTCGTTCGTGCGGATCGTGGTGGTGCTGGGCCTGCTGCGCACCGCCATCGGCATCCAGCAGAGCCCGCCCAACCCGGTGATCATCAGCCTGGCGCTGTTCCTCACCGCCATCGTCATGGGCCCGACCTTCGAGCGCAGCTACGACGCCGGCATCAAGCCGTTGCTGGACCACCAGATCGAGCTGCCCGAAGCCTTCGACCAGGCCAGCGGGCCGGTGAAGCAGTTCATGCTGCGCCAGGTCGACCGCGAGGACCTGGCCCTGTTCGTGCGCCTGTCGAAAGTCCCCCAGACCCAGAACGCCCAGGAACTGCCGATGAAGGTGGTGACGCCGGCCTTCATGATCTCGGAACTGAAGCGCGCCTTCGAGATCGGCTTCCTGCTGTTCATCCCGTTCCTAGTCATCGACCTGGTGGTGGCCAGCGTGCTGATGAGCATGGGCATGATGATGCTGCCGCCGGCGACCATCAGTCTGCCATTCAAGCTTATCTTCTTTGTGTTAGTGGACGGCTGGCGACTCGTCGCGGGCAGCCTCGTCGAGAGCTTCCAGCGCGGCGGCGGCGGATGACGACCTTCTAGAAGACTTAAAGACCATGACTGTTTTCGTTCTCGGCTCGATCAACCTGGACGCCGTGGCGCGGGTCGATGACCTGCCTCGCCCGGGCGAGACCGTCGCCGGCACCTCGCTGGAGCTGTTCCTGGGCGGCAAGGGCGCCAACCAGGCGGTCGCGGCCGCCCGCATGGGCGCGGCCACACGCCTGATGGGCGCGGTTGGCGGGGACGACAGCGGCAAGAGTCTGAAGGCCAGCCTGGCCGGCTACGGCGTGCAGGTCGCCGACGTGATGGAACTCAGCGGCGTCCCGACCGGCCAGGCCCACGTCTGGGTGGCCAACAACGCCGAAAACATGATTGTCGTGACCGCCGGAGCCAACGCCCTGGTGACGCCGCAGCAGGTCTCATCGACCCCACTGGAGGGCCAGCGGGTGCTGCTGTGCCAGCTGGAGACCCCGGCCATCGCCATCGAGACCCTGTTTCGCACCGGCGCGGCCAAGGGCGCCCTGCGCGTGCTGAACGCCGCCCCGGCCCTGCCCCAGGGCGCGGCGCTGTTCCCGCTGACCGACATCCTGATCCTGAACCAGACCGAGCTGGCGACCTACGCCAAGCTGGACCGCGAGCCGGTCCGCCTGGAAGACGTCTCGGTCGCCGCCCGCAAGCTGATGAGCCGCCCGGACCAGACGATCATCGTCACCCTGGGCTCGGCCGGCGTCGCCGCCGTACGCCGCGACGAGGCCTTCCTGGTCGAGGGCAAGAAGGTCAAGGCCGTCGACACCGTCGGAGCCGGCGACTGCTTCTGCGGCAGCCTGGCCGCCGCCCTGGCTTCCAGCATGGACCTGCGCGACGCCGTCGAGCTGGCCAATGGCGCAGCCGCCCTGTCAGTACAAAAGGCCGGCGCGGCGCCGTCGATGCCCTCGCGCCGCGAAGTAGAAGCCTTCCTGGAAGGCTAGACCTCCGGGTCGCGCTTCAGGTTCTTGGCCACCACCGCCACGATGATCAGCACGAAGGCCGCCAGGCGGATCAGATAGATCCCGCCGCGGTCCTCCTGCGGGATATGCAGGATAACCGGCAGCGCCTGGTTCACCGCCATCAGGGCGAAGGCCGCCGAAAAGGCCAGGAACAGGCGCTCGCGCGTGCGCCCCCAGAAGCGCAGGAAGAACGCCGCCAGCACCAGGAAGCCGGCGCTAAGGCCGCCGGCGATCAGGCCCTCCTGGCCGCTCATTGGTCGACCTCCCAGATGAAGGCGTAGATCAGCACACCGATACCCAGCGCCAGAGCGATCTGGCGCGGCCACCACAGCTGCACCTGGGTGGGCAGCAGGACGAGATCCACGACCAGCAGCAGGTTGTTCAGGGCCATGAAGCCGAATGACACGGCGGTCCAGAGCAGCAGGCGCGTGCGGGCCTTCGCCCAGGCGCGGAACAGCAGCCCCGCGCACAGCAGGCTGGCCAGCAGGCACAGGCCGTAGACGACGGCGGGCGTCATTTGCCCCCTCCCCGGAATTTAAACGCGTCGGCCAAGGACTGTAGCCGCTCGGCCGGCGCCGAGATCCAGCGGATCACGGTCACGGGCCGAACGCGGTAGGTCTCTTCCAGTTCGTCGCACAGCTTGGCGAGGGCCGGCGCGGCGGGGCGGTAGCGGAAACAGCCAGCGTCGTCGGGGACCACTAGGCCCGCGCTCATCAGGGCGTCCAGATTGCCGTCGACCAGGGCGTGGCTGGCGCGCATGGACTCGACCAGTTCGTCGGCCGTCCAGCACCTATCGGGATCGGCCTTCAGCTTCAGCAACAGCTCCAGCGCCCACACCGATCGGATGTGTTCGCGGATGAAGCTCAGAACGTCCCGGTCCCCAGTCACGCCGTATCGAACCTGCCCCTAGAAGCGGCGGACCTTAAGCGGGTTCGCCCGAGGGACAAGCTGAGCTGTAGGGATTTCTGAGATGAGGGGCCTTAAGCCGCCCGGATGCCCGAGACGCCTTCGGCCGCCGCGCCGACCACGGCGTCGTAGCCGAGGATCATGTCGACGTCCTTGCCATTGGTGGCCAGCGGCAGGCGCAGCCACAGGATCGACATGTGCGGGGCGCCGCGCCAGGCCAGGCTGTGGACGCCGACGCCCGGACGGCGCTCGTCAACAACCTTGTCCAGCTCCTTGCGCCAGTAGTCGCCGGCGGCGGTGTTGTAGACGTCGTCCAGCTTGCGGCCGGTGATCTCGCGGCCATAGACGCTGTACAGGCCGGTGCCCGCCAGACGCAGGCGGTAGTCGCGGGTTTCGCCACGAACGACGTCGATCAGCGACACCGTCGGCAGCAGCCGCTTCATGTTCGAAGGATGCAGATCGACGCGCGCAGGGAGGCTCGCCCCCCGGCGGAGGGACGCCCAGTAGGCGAACATCTCCTGATGAGCGCGGGCCGCCGTGGCGGATGCGCTCAATTGCGCGGACATCTTCAGAGTCCTTAACAAGCTATTGGAATCACTTCGATTCACTATCGCTTAAGGAACGAATCGGCGGCAAGTGAAAAACATGTCGCGCGACAAGATTCCCATATTGAGTCAACCGCCAAAGACAACGCCCGCCGTCCGGGTTCGGACGGCGGGCGCGGGGGTCTCACAAGGCCGCTAAAGGCCAAGCTTTTGTTCCGACTCGACTATTTGCCCTTGCGAGCCGGCTTACGTCCGCCCTGACCCAGGCCCATCTGCTTGGCCAGGTTCGAACGCGCCTCGGCGTAGTTCGGGGCGACCATCGGGTAATCCTTGGGCAGGTTCCACTTGGCGCGGTAGTCCTCGGGGGTCATGTCGTACTTGGTGCGCAGGTGGCGCTTCAGCGACTTGAACTTGCGACCGTCTTCCAGGCACACGAGGAAGTCGGGCGTGATCGACTTCTTGACCGGAACCGCGGGCTCTTTGGGAGCCGGGGCCGGCTCGGCGGCCGGAGCGCCGACCGTGGCCAGCGCGGCGTGAACTTGCTTGATCAGAGCCGGCAGGTCGGCGGTCGAAACCACGTTGTTGCCGACATAGGCGGAGACGATGCCCGCGGTCATCTCGATCAGGTCGGATTGATCTTCCATAAGGCCTCGCCCGTAAGCCAATCTTTTTTACGCGACTGATTCACTGATCAGTCGAGGGCTGCATACAAAAGTTGCAAGCGGCGGGCAATACGGACCAATCAAGAGATCGCCCGTAATAATCCAGTGTTCGCTCAACCGGCTCAACCAGCCGGGCGTCAAGTAAGGGAGGTTGAGTTCCTGAAGGATCACAAGCAGCGTGGTCGAAAAACCAACGATATTCCGATGTTAGAGCGCGCCGGTTGAAGGTGTGCGGGATTTCACCCTCGAAACACGCCTCAAATATTGGGAGTTGGAGCGCTTCCGAGAGGGCTCTAGCGGCCAAAATCCCGTGACAGCGCCAGCATCGCGGCGCGCTGCGGAGCCGAGTATTCGTCGACGGCGGCCTCGTCGCCCTCGCGGATGGCCTTCAGCAGGGCCGGGGTCAGGGCCGAGGTCAGCGACCAGTTCCAGTACCTCAGCACCGTCTGGGCGCGGTCGACGGCGACCATGTCGTAGACGGTCAGCACGCGCTCGAGCGCGTGGTCGAGGGCGCCGCTGCGATCGACTTCCTGCCGGCGCAGGCCGCGCCACAGCTGGCGCACGCAGTTGCGCGGCAGGCCGGTGGCCTTGCACAGTATAGCCAGAGGCTCGCCGCCCGGATCGGTGAAGATCTTGGCGCCGGTCATCGGCTTCATGCCCGAAAGGTACGAGATCTCCTCGGCGATCTCGCGGGTGATGCCCGTTTCGCCGGCGGCCACGGCCTCGTCGAGACTGTTGTACGGGCTCTTGGCGATGGCCGCGCGGTTGCGCTGGCGGCGCTCGATGAACTGCAGGGCCTTGCGCGACAGCGGGTCCTGCCAGCCCTCGGCCGAGGCCAGGGCGAAGACGTCGCCGACGGCGTCCTGCAGGATCTCGCGCGATACGGCGAAGCGCTGGAGGATGGTCTTGCGCGCCTCGGCGTCGGCCCACCAGAACATGACGTAGGCGTGGCTGGGCCGCAGCTCGGCGCGGCGTAGCAGCAGCGGGATCAAGTACTGGTTGTCGCGCGTGGCGGCGACGATGTTCTCCACGCCCTGGTGGCTGAACTTGACCAGCTCGTTGCGCAGCAGGGTCTCGATGACCGGCGGCTCGGCCATGTCGATCAGGGCGTCGGCGACCACCTCGCTGACGCCGCGCCGCTGGGCGATCAGCCGGCGGTGATCGGTGGTCGACTGGTACAGGCAGGCGATTAGGTCGGCGTCCGACAGCTTCTCGGCCTCGACCAGCAGGGCGCGAGCGACAGGCAGCTCGTCGCGCAGCAGCAGACGCGCCAGCACGCCCGGCATCTCGGTCAGCATGGCCAGGCGGCGGGCGACCTTCTCGCGCTCGGTGACATTGGCGTCGCGCAGCATCTCGACCAGCAGGTCGGCGGTCATCGAGCGCTCGAAGGCGTTGATCCGGCTGGTCGGCAGGCACACCACGTCGGCCAGGCGCTTGAGCAGGGCCGAGCGCGAGCGCGGCGCGGCCTTGGGGGCCTCCGGCTCTTCGAACGGCGATGTCCGCGCGGCGTCATTCATCCGATCGACAAGAGCAGATCGTGCTTAACGGGTGATGAGCGGGGGCGCGGCGTGTTTACGCATCCTCCAATCCGTTTCCCCGGCGAAAGCCGGGGCCCAGATCCATCCCGAGAGGTTTGGGATGACGCGCCAGCAATCCCAGCCATGGCTCCAGCATTCGTGGGTTCGATCTGGGTCCCGGCTTTCGCCGGGAAGACGGGAGAGGAGGCTTTATCGAAATTCCGGCTCTTCCCACTCCGGCCAGATGTCCGGCACGTCGGTCGAGACCTTGTTCGGATAGACCGGCGAGCGTTTCTCCAGGAACGAGGTCACGCCCTCCTTGGCGTCGCCGGACGCGCCGCGCGACTGGATGGCGCGGCTGTCGGCCTTGTGGGCCTCCATCGGATGCGAAGCTCCGGCCATCCGCCACAGCAGCTGGCGGGTCAGGGCCACCGAGACCGGCGCGGTGTTGTCGGCGATCTCGCGGGCCAGGGCGCGGGCGGCGGGCAGGAGCTCGTCGGGCGCGTGCAGCGAGCGGACCAGACCCTTCTCCAGCGCCTCGGACGCCGGGAAGACGCGGCCGGTGTAGCACCACTCCAGCGCCGTTTGCAGGCCGACCAGGCGGGGCAAGAACCAGGACGAAGCAGCCTCGGGATTGATGCCCCGGCGGGCGAAGACGAAGCCGAACTTGGCCTCGGTCGAGGCCAGGCGGATGTCCATCGGCAGCTGCATGGTCACGCCCACGCCGACCGCCGCGCCGTTGATGGCGCCGATGATGGGTTTCAGGCTGTCGTACATCCGCAGGGTCACGCGGCCGCCGCCGTCGCGATAGACGTCGCCGACCTTGCCCTCTTCACGCTCGACGGCCTGGGGCGAGCTGCGATCGAAGGTGCCGCCGCCACCGCCCAGGTCGGCCCCGGCGCAGAACGCCCGGCCCGCGCCGGTGATGATCACGGCCTTCACCGCGTCGTCGGCGTCGGTGATGTCGAACACCTCGATCATGTCCTTCATCATCCGGGCGGTGAAGGCGTTCATCCGGTCCGGGCGGTTCAGGGTGATTGTCGCGATGCCGTCCTCGACGTCGTACAGGATGGTCTCGAAGGTGGGCTGCGACATGGGGCGGGTCCTCGTGGTTTGGGATAATCCAAACATGTGTATGAATTGAGGGCAACTTCGAACCCTCCCAAATCCGATCTCCCCGGCGAAAGCCGGGGAAACGGGAAAGGGACTATCCCCGTCTCACCCCCAGCTTGCTGATCGCGTGCACGAAGTTGTTCGGCGCGATCTCGATCTCGCCCGTCCACGTCAGGTCGGGGAACCGCGCCAGGATCTGCCGATAGGCTTCCTCCAGCTGGATCTGGGCCACGCGCTTGCCGATGCAGGTGTGGGGGCCGTAGCCGAAGGCGATGTGCTTGCCGGCGTTGGCGCGGGTGACATCCAGCCGGTCGGGATCGGGGAACATCGCCGGATCGCGATTGGCCGCGCCGTAGTACATGACGACCTTCTCGCCCTCGCGGATCAGCTGGCCATCGACCTCGACATCGGCGGTGGCCGTGCGGCGCATATAGATCACCGGGCTGACCATGCGAATGAACTCGTCCACCGCCCCGCCTAGCAGCGACGGATCGTCGATTAGCTTCTGCTTCTGGCCTGGGAACTCGGTCAGCAGCTTCATCGCGCCCGACAGGGTGTTCCGCGTCGTGTCATTGCCGGCGAACACGATCAGCAGCCACGAGCCGTCCAGATACTCATCAGCCAGCAGCGCCCCGTCGACCTGGGCCCGGGCGATGGCGGTCATCAGGTCCTCCTTCGGATCCTCGCGACGCTTGAGCAGCATCGTGCGGCCGTAGTCGAACATCTCCTCGACGCCGTTGTTGAAGTCCTGGACGAACTGCATCAGCTCCAGCGTCGGCGCGACCGGCGCGGCGGCGTTCTGCACCGCCAGGTCCTGGGCGCGTTCCAGATAGTGCATCCACTTGAGGAACTTGGGCCGGTCCTCGGGGGGCACGCCCAGGATCTCGCACAGGGTGAACAGCGGCAGGATCGAGCTGAAATGCTCGACCATGTCGATCTGCGCCCCGTCGGCCAGCAGCGGCTCCATCTCGTCGAGCAAGCGCGTGATCTCACCCCGCACCCGCTCGGTCAGGCCGCGCAAGTAGGCCGGAGTGAAATAGGGCATGTGCTCGCGACGCAGCTGCAGGTGATGCGGCGCGTCGAGGTTGATCATGGTGTCCATCGACGCCCGGAACAGCAGGGCATGGCGCTTCTCGGGCGGCCCCATCGACATCAGGATGCCGCCGCGCTGGGAAGAGAAGGTCGCCGGATCGCCGTTCACCCGCTGGACGTCGTCGTACTTGGTCAGCGCCCAGAAGCCGGGACCGTTGAACGGCTCGGCGTGCCACATGACCGGCGCCTGCTCACGCATCCGCGCGAAGTCGGCCCAGGGCTGTCCTTGCGTGAAACGGAAGATGTCGGCGAGGTCGACGCCGCTCAGCGTCGGATAGGTCGGCGGCGCCCCGGGGCCGGCGAGGCCGTCCACCACCGTCTGGCTGATCAGGTCCATATCGCGCCTCCCAGAGCACCGTTCTTTGGACGCGACGATACCCCGGAAACGCGCCGGAGGAACGGCGCCGCGACGGCAACTTGCGCGATCCCGGAACCTGGGCGCATGCTCCAAACTGAACGGCGATCACGCGGGTCACACGCGGAAGCCGAAGGGAGAGAGACGATGACCGGGATCATCGAGGCCGACTACGTCATCGTGGGCGCGGGCTCGGCCGGCTGCGTACTGGCGGCCAGGCTGTCCGAGGGCGGCAAATTCAAGGTCGTGCTGCTGGAGGCCGGCGGCGACGATCGCCCGACCAAGAACCTCGGCCAGTTCGCCTCGAACCTGATGATTCACATCCCGGTCGGCTACTCGTCGACCTTGAAGGATCCCAAGGTCAACTGGCTCTACACCACCGAGCCCGACCCCGGCACCGGCGGCCGCACCCATGTGTGGCCGCGCGGCAAGGTGCTGGGCGGCTCGTCCTCGATCAACGGCCTGCTCTATATCCGCGGCCAGCACGCCGACTATGACGGCTGGCGGCAGCTGGGCTGCGAGGGCTGGGGCTGGGACGACGTCGCCCCCTACTTCCGCCGGGCCGAGCACCAGGAGCGCGGCGGTTGCGACTGGCATGCCACGGGCGGCCCGCTGAACGTCTCGGACGTCACCACCAAGCACCCGGTCTCGGACGCGGTGATCGAGGCTTGCGAGCAGGCCGGCATCCCGCGCAATGACGACGTCAACGGCTCGTCGCAGGAAGGCGCGACCTACTACCAGCTGACGGTCAAGAACGGCCAGCGCTGCTCGGCGGCGGTGGCCTATCTGCACCCGGCCATGAACCGGCCCAACCTGCGGGTCGAGACCAACGCCCTGGCCGGCCGCATCCTGTTCGACGGCCGCCGCGCGACCGGCGTCGAGTTCACCCAGAACGGCGTCAAGCGCGTGGCCAAGGCGCGGGGAGAGGTGATCCTGGCCGGCGGGGCGATCAACTCGCCGCAGCTCTTGCAGCTGTCGGGCGTGGGGCCGGCCGAGCTGCTGATCCGCAACGGCGTCCACGTGGTCCACGACCTGCCCGGCGTCGGCGAGAACCTGCAGGACCATTACGTCATGAGCGTGCGCTATCGGCTTAAGGCCGGCGTCGTCTCGGTCAACGAGCAGTCCAAGGGCGGCCGCCTGGCTGGCGAGGCGCTGCGCTACCTTTTCCAGCGCAAGGGCCTGCTGACCCTGTCGGCCGCCCACATCGCCGCCTTCTGCAAGTCGCGCCCGGATCTGTCTGGCCCGGATATCCAGTTCCACATCCTGCCCGCGACCATGGACCTGGATAAGCTGGTCAACGAGCAGAAGATGGAGCTGGAGGACGCCCCCGGCCTGACCATCGCCCCCTGCCAGCTGCGCCCCGAAAGCCGTGGGCATATCCGCATCAAGTCGGCCGATCCGAGCGTCTATCCGACCATCTTCGCCAACTACCTGTCCGACCCGCTGGACCAGGAGGTCGCAGTGGCGGGCCTGAAGTGGGGCCGCAAGATCGGCCAGGCTCCGGCGCTCGCGCCCTATGTCGACAGCGAGATCAATCCGGGCGGCGAGTTCGCCACCGACGAGCAGCTCCTGGGCTACGCGCGCATGAGCGGCTCGACGATCTACCACCCGGTCGGCACCTGCCAGATGGGCCACGGGCCGATGGCCGTGGTCGATCCGCAGCTGCGCGTGCGCGGGGTCGAAGGCCTGCGCGTCGTCGACGCCTCGGTCATGCCGCGCCTGGTCTCGGGCAACACCAACGCCCCCACCATCATGATCGCCGAGAAGGCCAGCGACATGATCCGTGAGGCGGCGAAAGAGACGATGGCCGCTTAACACTCGCTGTCATCCCGGCCGCAGCGCAGCGAAGAGCCGGGACCGCAGCAAACTCAGAGCTTCCGGCGGTCCCGGCTCGGCCTTCGGCCGTCCGGGATGACAGTTCAAGAAGAGGTATCGCGATGCACCCCTACCTCCACGCCCAGGCCCAAGGCGACAAGCCGGCCTATGTCATGGCTGGCTCGGGCGAGGTCGTGACCTATGCCCAGCTGGACGCGCGGTCGAACCAGGGGGCGCACCTGTTCCGCTCGCTCGGGCTCGTCCAAGGCGACGTCATCGCCATCCTGATGGAGAACAACGCCCGCTTCTTCGAGGTCGCCTGGGCGGCGCAGCGGGCGGGGCTGTATTTCGTCTGCGTCTCGACCAAGCTGACGGCCGGCGAGGTCGAGTACATCCTGAAGGACTGCGGGGCGAAGGTGTTTGTCACCTCCATCGCCATGCGGCCGCTGATCGACGAGGTCGCGGCGCTGGTTCCGGGCCTGGTGCTCTACGCCGTCGGCGGCACGCATGGCCCCTATGCCGACCTGGGCGCGGCCTTCGCCGGCCAGCCGACCACGCCGATCGCCGACGAGAGCGCTGGCTCGGACATGCTGTATTCCTCGGGCACCACCGGCCGGCCCAAGGGCGTGAAGCCTGCCCTGAACGGCGGCCCGATCGACGCGCCCAACGCCTTGCAGATGATGGCCCAGGGCCTGTTCGGCTTTTCCGGCGACAGCGTCTACATCTCGCCCGCCCCGCTCTATCACGCCGCGCCGCTGCGCTGGTGCATGACCGTCCACAAGCTGGGCGGCACAGTGATCGTGATGGAGAAGTTCGAGCCCGAGGCGGCCCTGGCCCTGATCGAGCAGCACAAGGTCAATTGCGGTCAGTTCGTCCCGACCCACTTCGTGCGGATGCTGAAACTGCCGGAAGAGGTCCGGGCCAAGTACGACGTCTCCAGCATGAAGTCGGCGGTCCACGCCGCCGCCCCCTGCCCCGTGCCGGTCAAGGAGCAGATGATCGCCTGGTGGGGCCCGGTGATCTACGAGTACTACGCCGGCACCGAGGGCAACGGCTTCTGCTGGATCAATTCCGACAACTGGCTGGCCCACAAGGGATCCGTCGGCCAGGCGGTGCTGGGCGAGCTGCGCATCTGCGACGAGAACGGCGACGCCCTGCCGCCGCGCACCGAGGGCACGGTCTACTTCGCTAACGGCCCGGCGGTGAACTACCACAACGCCCCCGACAAGACCGCCGAGAGCTACAACAAGCACGGCTGGACGACCCTGGGCGACGTGGGCTGGGCCGATGAAGAGGGCTATCTCTACCTCACCGACCGCAAGAGCTTCATGATCATCTCGGGCGGGGTGAACATCTATCCGCAGGAGATCGAGAACCTCCTGATCACCCACCCCAAGGTCGCCGACGCCGCCGTCGTGGGCGCGCCGTGCGAGGAGATGGGCGAGAAGGTCGTGGCCGTCATCCAGCCCATGGACCAGGGCGAGGACCACGACGAACTCGCCGCCGAACTGATGGCCTTCGCCCGCGCCAATCTCAGCCACGTGAAGTCGCCCCGGCGGATCGACTTCATGGCGGAGCTGCCGAGGCATCCGACGGGCAAGCTCTACAAGCGGCTGATCCGGGATGCGTACTGGGGCAAGGGCGAGAGCCGGATCGTTTAATCGAACGCTACCGTTTGATTTTTAAGTTAGTTGCCACCACTATATAGAAAGTGGTGGCAACGGTGATCTCGTGACCCTGCAACGCCTTCCCCTGGCGATCCATACCAACGTCGCCGAGCTGTTGGACCAGCTCCGCGCAGCGGGCATCGCCGAGTTTGGCGAGGGCGCCAGCTTCCTGCGTCGCGAGCGCAAGGGCCGCTTCTACTGGTACGTCCGCTCACGGCAGACACAGGGCGAACGCCCCGAGCGCTATTTGGGCCTCGAGACACCGCACCTTCTCGCCACCATCGAACGCGCCAAGTCAGTGAAGGGCGCAGCCGAGGGCCGTCGCCTGCTGGTCCGCTCATTGCGCGCCGCCGGACTGCACGCGCCCGATGAACGGACAGGCCGTATCCTGACCGCCCTCGCCCAGGCCGGCGTGTTCCGGCTGCGCGCAGCCGTGGTCGGCACGGTCGCCTTCCAGACCTACGGCGCCAGCCTGGGCTTCCTCCTGCCCGCACAAGCCGTGCGAACCGGCGACCTCGACATCGCCCAGGACTACGGAATCTCGGTGACCATCGACGATGGTCTCGACCGGTCCTTTCTCGACGTGCTGCGCGCGGCTGATCCGACCTTCGCACCCGTTCCCAAGCTGGATCCGAGCAAGAGCGCCGCCTACCGCACGCCCGACGGCTATGCGGTCGATGTGCTCACCACCAGCCGCCACGCCGGCGACGAAGAGACCTCGCGGCTGGACGCCCTGAACACCGACGCCACGCCGCTGCGCTTCATGGACTTCCTGCTGCGTGAGACCGTCGAGGCCGCCGTGCTGCACGGCGACGGCGTGCTGGTGCGCGTGCCCACGCCCGCCCGTTACGCGGTCCACAAGCTGATCATCTCGCGCAAGCGCAGCCAGGCGAACCCGAAGCGGCGGAAGGACTTGGAACAGGCCCAGGCCCTGATCCACGCCCTCAGCCAAGACGACCCCTTCGCCCTGCGCGACGCCTATGCCGAGGCCCGCGATCGCGGCGAGGCTTGGCGAGAACTGCTCGACCAGGCCGTCAGCCTGCTGCCCGCCGATGCGCGCGCCGTGCTGGAAAGCTGAGCCCTCCGCGCCTATCTGCCGGCCATGACCAAGATCCTGTTCGTCCCCACTGAGGGTCCGCCGCTGGACGCGACCACCGCCAATGACCTGCTCAGCGACGCCTGGAGCGCGCAGGCCGACCTCGTCGCCGTACCGGTCGAGCGCTTGACCGACGGCTTCCTGGACCTGTCGACCCGCATCGCCGGCGAGGTGATCCAGAAGTTCACCAACTACCGCATGCGCCTTGCCTTCATCGGCGACATCTCGGCCCGGATCGAGGCCAGCCATAGCCTGCGCGACTTCGTCTACGAGTCGAACAAGGGCCAGCAAGTCTGGTTCTTGAACGATCGCGCCGCATTGGACGCCAAGCTGGCCGCCCAATTGGCTGGCAAGGGCTGACAAGCTTGGCCGGCAGCGCCTAACTAGGCCCCATGTTCGCCAGCCTGCTCGCCCGCCTCCCCAAGACCGCCACCGCCCCGTTCTGTCCGGCTGAGGTGCGCGGCGCCGTCATCGTTCCGGACGGCCTGCCCGCGTGGAAACGCATGCTGCGGGTAGCCGGGCCGGGGCTGCTGGTCAGCGTCGGCTACATGGACCCCGGCAACTGGGCGACCGACATCGAGGCCGGATCGCGCTACGGCACGTCCCTGCTGTTCGTGGTGGTGCTGTCGAGCCTGGCGGCCATCGTCTTGCAGACCCTGTCGATGCGGCTAGGCTTGGTCACCGGCAAGGACCTGGCGCGCATGTCGCGCGAACGGTTCGGGCCGAAGGCGGTCAAGGTCCAGTGGCTGCTGGCCGAGCTGGCCATCATCGCCTGCGACATCGCCGAGGTGCTGGGCAGCGCCCTGGCCTTCAAGCTGTTGCTGGGCATCCCGCTGTGGGCCGGGGTGCTGCTGACGGCGCTGGACACGGTCATCGTGCTGGGCCTGAAGGGCAAGGGTTTCCGGCAGCTGGAGGCCATCATCCTGGGCCTGATCTCGACGGTCGGGATCTGCTTCCTGGTGCAGCTGATCCTGGCCCCGCCCAATGCCGGCGACGTGGCGCGCGGGCTGGTTCCGTCGCTGTCGGCCCTGCAACAGGGCAACGCGCTCTACCTCGCCATCGGCATCCTGGGCGCGACGATCATGCCGCATAACCTCTATCTGCACTCGGCGATCGTGCAGACGCGCGTGGTCCCGGCCGACGAGCCCGGCAAGCGCGCCGCCATCCAGCTTTCGACCATCGACACCGTCGTGTCGCTGTTGCTGGCCCTGCTGATCAACGCCGCCATCCTGATCCTGGCGGCCTCGGCCTTCCACGGCACGGGACTGACCGAAGTGGCCGGCATCGAGGAAGCGCACAAGCTGCTGGCGCCCGTCACCGGCGGGGTGCTGGCGGGCATTCTCTTCGCGGTCGCCCTGTTCGCCTCGGGCCAGAGCTCGACCTTCACCGGCACCATCGCCGGCCAAGTGATCCTGGAGGGGTTCCTGGACCTGAAGATCCCTTGCTGGCAGCGCCGACTGATCACCCGCGGCCTGGCCATCATCCCGGCCCTGATCGGCGTGCTGACCCTGGGCGAGCACTCGGTCGGCAAGCTGCTGGTGCTGACCCAGGTGGTGCTCTCGGCCCAGCTGCCGTTCGCCATCTGGCCGCTGCTGCGCTTCACCGACGATAAGGCGCTGATGGGGCCGTTCGCCAATGGCTGGACCACCAGGATCGTCGCCTGGTTCCTGTTCGTGGTGATCTCGGCGGCCAATGTCTGGCTGGTGGTCAGCACCTTGTCCTAGAATTCCGATCTCCCCGGCGAAAGCCGGGGCCCAGATGGAAGAACGCCGGGGTGGTTTCTAAAAGCTCCGCGCCCCTCCAATCAGCCCAAGCGCTTTGAGATCTGGGTCCCGGCTTTCGCCGGGAAGATCGGGTTTTAGAGGGCTCGCAAGCTTGCCCTACCTCCCCTCCCATGCCATCCATCAAACAACTGTTCGAGGGAGAGAAAACGTCATGAAGGAAGTCACCTACGCCGACGTCGCCAGCCTGGTCGGTCAGGAGATCGGGGTGTCCGACTGGGTCGAGGTCACCCAGGAGCGCGTCAACCTGTTCGCCGAGGCCACCGGCGACCACCAGTGGATCCATGTCGACGTCGAGCGCGCCACCAAGGAGATCGGCGGCCCGATCGCCCACGGCTACCTGACGCTGTCCCTGATCCCGATGCTGGGCGCCGACATCCTGCGCGTCACCGGCGTCACGCGCGGCATCAACTATGGCTGCGACAAGGTCCGCTTCACCGGCATGGTCCGGGTCGGCAAGCGCGTGCGCATGCGCCAGAAGCTGCTCTCTGCCGAGCCCAAGTCGGGCGGCCTGCAGATGAAGAATGAGTGCACCATCGAGATCGAGGGCGAAGAACGCCCGGCCTGCGTGGCTGAGACGATCTCGGTGATCTACGGGGCGTAGGCGCTCGCTTCCCTGCAATCCCATAATTGCTTTCCTCGCCCTTGTGGCGAGGACCCATGGATCCGCCAGGCGCGGCATCAATCGGAGCGCTCCGCCATCGTGGCAGCGCTCCGGCGCTGGCCTGGGTAGCGGAACAATGGGCCCTAGGCACAAGGCCTAGGGAGGCAGATGGGAGTTGGCAGGATTTAAGGGATAGCCGTCATTTCGCGCACAGCCCGCACGCGCTAGCCAAGCCCCATGCTCGAACTCCGCCCCAATTGCGAACTTTGCGACGTCGACCTCGCCCCGGACGCCCTGAACGCCCGCATCTGCAGCTACGAGTGCACCTATTGCGCCGAGTGCGCGGACAACGTTCTCCAGAACGTCTGCCCCACCTGTGGCGGCGGCCTAAGCGCGCGGCCGATCCGGCCGAAGCAGGCCTATCATCATCCGCATATTTCACTCGGCCTGGGCTTCCATCCGGCCGGTACGGACCGCAAGTACACGCGCTGGAGCCGGGACCAGATCGCCGCCATGACCGCGCGGCTGAAGGACGTCCCTCCACAGGAGCGCTAGATGGCCAAGCAGCACGACTATACCTGCCTGATCGAGTGGACCGGCGACCGGGGTGAGGGCACGCGCACCTATCGCGGCTATGATCGCACCTGGAATATCGCGACGCCGGGCAAGCCGGTGGTGAACTGCTCCAACGACCCGCTGCTGGGTGGCGACCCGACCCTGCACAACCCCGAAGACCTGCTGCTGTCGTCGCTGAGCGCCTGCCATATGCTGTGGTACCTGCACCTGGCCAGCAACGCCGGCATCGTGGTGAAAGGTTATCGCGACCAGCCGATCGGCGTTGGCGAAAGCACGCCCGATGGCGCGGGCCGCTTCCTCTCGGCGACACTCAAACCCCACATCCTGGTCCAGCGCGGCGCTGACCTGGCCAAGGCCGACGCCGTGCACCACGAGATCCACAAGGTCTGCTTCATCGCCCGCTCGGTGAACTTCCCGGTCGACTACGCCGCGACCTACGAAGAGGTCTAAGCGTGACAGCCGAAAGTGGACGCCGGTTTCGGCGCCCGTCACGCGCCAACTAAAGAGACTGAAGGGCCTTCGCCGTCGCCGCATCGGCCGGCAGGAAGGTCTCGATCGCCAGCTCCGACACCATCACGTCCAGCGGCGAGCCGAAGGTCATGGTGGCCGACAAGAAAGACAGCTCGCCGCCCGGCGTCTTCAGGCGCAGCGGCGCGGCGATCAGGCCTTCGCCGGCGCGGGGATGGGCCTCGCCGCCGGGATAGGCCGACAGCTCCCTGATCAGGTCGGCCAACTCGGCGTCGCCGCTCTCGGCCAGCTGGCGGCGTAGGCGCGACAGGATATGGCCGCGCCATTCGGCCAGGTTGGCGATGCGCGGGGCGACGCCCTCGGGATGCAGACTGACCCGCAGCACGTTGACCGGGCCCTCCAGCAGCTTGGGCGAGACGCCCGCCAGCAGCGGGGCCAGACCCGCATTGCTGGCCAACATGATCCATCGGCGGTCGATGGCCAGGGCCGGGAACGGCATGTGGGCGTGCAGCACCGCCTCCACCGCCGTGCGGGCGGCGGCCAGGCCGGGGTCGTCATAGGACCGCTCGGGGAACACTGGCGCGAAGCCGGCGGCCAGCAGCAGGGCGTTGCGTTCGCGCAAGGGAACCTCCAGGTGCTCGGCCAGCCGCAGCACCATGTCCCGGCTGGGCGTCGCGCGGCCGGTCTCCAGGAACGACAGGTGCCGCGTCGAGATCTCGGCCTCCAGCGCCAGGTCCATCTGGCTCAGCCGCCGTTTCTGGCGCCAGTCGCGCAGGCGTTCGCCAATGGTCGGGGTGAGGGTCGCGGTGTTCATGCCCCGCAAGCTAGGGCGACCCGCGCGCCGCCGCCATTACCTGGGGCGTAATCGACGATCGGCGGCGGTGAGGTGGTGCGCTACTTCAGCCGCCACGGCGGCGCGCGGGTGGCCAAGGTGCTGTTGCTGGCCCCGCTGGCCCCCTGCCCGGCGCACAAGGCCGACAACCCCACCGGCCTGCCGCCCGCCATGTTCGAGGCCTTCCGCACCCACGTTCTGTTGCGCGACTATCCTCGTTGGCTGGAGGAGAACGCCCGCCCGTTCGTGACGCCGGACACCTCGCCCGAGATGATGGACTGGGTGCGCGGCCTGATGCTGGGGACGACGACCAAGGCGCTGGTCGAGTGCAACCGCGCCGCCACCACCGCCGACCTGCGGCCCGAGATCCCGAACCTCAAGGTTCCGGTGCTGATCATCCAGGGCGACAAGGACGTCTCGACCCCGCTGGAGACCAGCGGCAAGCGCTACGCGGCCCTGGCCACGAACGCCGAGTTGGTGGTCTACGAGGGCGCGCCGCACGGCCTGATGTTTACCCACATCGAGCGGCTGAACGCGGACATCCTGGCCTTCGCGAGGGCTTCCTAGACGGCGCGTGAGGGCGCATTAGACGTCCCTTAGCTCAGGGATGATCCATGACCTTCAAAGCCCGTGGCCGCGCCGTTCTGCTGTCGCTCCTGCTGAGCGGGGCGGCGCTGCCCGCCCTCGCCCAGACCCCTCCGGTTCCCGCCATCCTGAAGACGGCCGAGGCCAAGGACATCCACTCCTACGCCCAGCCGCTGGTCGCCCGCGTCACCCATGTCGACCTGGACCTGACCGCTGACTTCGCCGGTCAGAAGATGACCGGCACGGCCGCCCTCGACATCGCCGCCGCGCCGGACGCGAAAGAGGTGATCCTCGACACCAAGGGCCTGGTCATCCACGGCGTCACCGACCCGCGAGGCCAGGCCCTGACGTGGACGGTGGGCAAGGCCGATCCAATCCTGGGCGCGCCGCTGACCGTGACGCTCAATGGCGCCAAGCGCATCATCGTCAGCTATGACAGCGCCCCGGGCGGCGCGGCCCTGCAGTGGCTCACGCCCTCCCAGACCGCCGGCAAGAAGAGCCCGTACCTGTTCAGCCAGGGCGAGGCGATCCTGAATCGCAGCTGGATCCCCACCCAGGACAGCCCCGGCATCCGCCAGACCTGGACCGCCCGCATCGTCGCGCCCAAGGGCCTGAAAGCGGTGATGAGCGCACAGATGCTGACGCCCAACGGCGAACCGCTCAAGGACGGCAGCCGCGCCTATCGCTTCAAGATGGACAAGCCGGTGGCCTCGTACCTGATCGCCATCGCGATCGGCGACCTGACCTTCACCCCGCTGGGCAAGCGGACCGGCGTCTATACCGAGCCGTCGGTGATGAAGAAGACGGCCAACGAGCTGGTCGATGTCGAGAAGATGGTCGCCGCCGCCGAGAGCCTCTATGGGCCCTATGCCTGGGGTCGCTACGACCTCTTGGTGCTGCCGCCGTCGTTCCCGTTCGGCGGCATGGAGAACCCGCGCCTGACCTTCGCCACCCCGACCATCATCGCCGGCGACCGCTCGCTGGTCAGCCTGGTGGCGCACGAGCTGGCGCACTCGTGGTCGGGCAACCTGGTCAATAACGCCACCTGGTCGGACTTCTGGCTGAACGAGGGCTTCACCGACTATTTCGAGAACCGGATCATGGAGCGGCTGTACGGCAAGCCGCGCGCCGACATGCTGGCCGATCTGGGCTGGAGCGACCTGCAGGCCGCCATCGCCGACGCCGGCGGTCTGAGCGGCGCCGACACCCGCCTGCACCTGGATCTCACCGGTCGCGATCCCGACGACGGCATGACCGACATTGCCTACCAGAAGGGCGCGACCTTCCTGCGCACCATCGAAAAGGCCGTCGGCCGCCCGCGCTGGGACGCCTATCTCAAGAGCTACTTTGCCCGCCACGCCTTCCAGAGCCAGACCACGGCCGGCTTCGTCGCCGACCTGCGCCAGAACCTGATCAAGGGCGACGCCAAGCTGGAGGCCCAGATCGGCATCGACAAGTGGGTCTATGAGGTCGGCCTGCCCAACAACGCCGTGCATGTGAAGTCGGCCGCCTTCCCGGCGGTGGACGCGCTGGCCGCAGCCTACGCCAAAGGCGGTCCCGCCCCGCTGGCCAAGTGGAAGGCCTGGAGCACGCCCGAACGCACCCGCTTCATCGCCAGCCTGCCGCGCAAGCTGTCCAACGAACGCCTGGAGGTGCTGGACAAGGCCTTTGGCCTGGACGCCCAGGGCAACAGCGAGATCCGCTTCGTCTGGCTGGAACTGGCCGTCGCCAATCGCTACCAGTCGGCGGTGGCATCGCTGGAGGCGTTCCTGACGGAGCAAGGTCGCCGCAAGTTCGTGGCGCCGCTGTTCAAGGACCTGATGGCGCAGGGCGACTGGGGCCAGCCGATCGCCAAGCGGATCTATGGGCAGACCCGGCCGCTGTATCATGCGGTGACGCGGCAGACAGTGGATGGGATCGTGAAGTGAGGCGGCGCTGAGCGCCCTATTTCCCCCTCCCCCGTTTCCCCGGCGAAAGCCGGGGCCCAGATCGAACCCAGGGGCTGTCGTGAGTGTGGCAGACGCCCGATCGCGAACACCCCAACCGTTCCGGATGAATCTGGGCCCCGGTTTTCGCCGAGGAGACGGGGATTGGGGTTGAGGCGAGAACAAACAAAACGGCCGCCGGGTCACCCCGGCGGCCGCTTTCTTTAGTCATAACCCGGTGTTCAGTGCTTGATCGCGTCGCCGATCTTGTCCTGCACCTTGCCGACCTTGTTCTGGACGTCGCCCTTGGCCTTCTGGGCGGCGCCCTCGGCTTCCAGACGTTCGTTGTCGGTCATCTTGCCGACGCCTTCCTTGACGGCGCCCGCGGCCTTGTCGATAGCGCCTTCAACACGGTTGGTGCTCATGGCTGAACTCCTGCTGTTTCGCGTTATTGCGTTGCAGAAGAAACGGGCTGAGACCGCGCCGGGTTCCGGGAATTTCCTAGTGTGAAGCGCCCATCGCCATGGCCGAAACCGCCACCGCGGGGATGGCGCCGGGGATGCTCTGCTCAGGCTTGGCCAGCCTTGCCTGGGTCACGGGCGCGCCGGGGATCTTGTCCAGGATGGCCAAGGTCTCGCGGATGAACTTGGCGTGAGTGACAATGCCGATCTCCAGGCGCTCGCCCGACAGCTCGACCTGCTGGGTCAGCAAGCCGGCCACGAACTGGACCTCCTGGCTTTCGGCGGCGCCCGGCCGGCGGCGCGCGCCCTCGGCCATGAACACCGGGCCGCCCGAATTGCCGGGGAACACCGAGAAGTCCATCAGGAAGGTCGGGAAGTTGGTCGCCGGGGCCAGCGGATAACTCGCCACGCGGCCCGAACGCAGGATCGGGAAGCCGGCCGGGTTGGCGGACAGTCCGCGCGGGAAGCCCAGCGCCATCATCTCGTCGCCCGGACCCAGGTTGTACTGGTTGAAGGTGTCGTCCTGGGCCAGGTACTTGATCGGGATCGCCGCCTTGACGAACTCAGGCGGGGCCTCGACCACCATGGCCGCGACATCGCGGGTCGGGTGCTTGGTCCACAGCGGGTGGTCGCCGTCGCGGATCTTCAGGGTCTCGGGATCGAAGCGCCAGACGCCGCCGTCACCTTCGATGCGGTAGCCGATCTTGGCCGACACCGACGGCATCTTCTCGAAGACGTGGGCGGCGGTGATCAGGATGGTGCGCGGCTTGCCGTCCGGGGTGGGATCGGAAATCAGGAAGCCCGTGCCGACGGTGCGCGAACCGTCGCCAAGCGGTTGTTCAAGCTGAACCGTGGCCTTGATCAGGTCGACGGACAGATCCCACGCCATATCGCCCCCTTGTTACGCTTCGCTACTGTTAGTCGCCCGACTGCTGAGTGAATTTGACCACAGGATTCTCGCGCCGCAAGTTGTCGTTCTGCCGCACTTGCGCGTTGTGTTGGGTTACGGGGGAATTTTGCGCATGGATCGTCGACGCCTGATGACGAGCGCCGCCGCAGCGCTTACGTCATCCCCCGTAATCTTGTCTGGAACAGCTTTCGGATCGCCCATGTCCGCGCAAAACGCCGCTCGCCCTACCCCGCCGGTCGCCAAGAAGATCCCCAAGACCATCGAGCAGCTGGGACGCAGCCGCACCGACGACTATGCCTGGATGAAGGACGACAACTGGCAGAAGGTCCTGCGCGACCCGTCGCTGATCAAGGCCGACGTCAAGGTGCACCTGACGGCCGAGAACGCCTACACCAAGGCCATGCTGGCCTCGACGGAGGCTCTTCAAGAAAAAATGTTCGCGGAGATGAAGGGGCGCATCAAGGAAGATGACGCCTCGGTGCCCGCGAAAGACGGTCCGTTTGATTATTACACGCGCTTCGAGAAGGGCGCGCAGCATCCGATCCATGCCCGCAAGCCGAACGGTGGCGGTTCCGAAGAGATCCTGCTGGATGAAGAAGCCGAGTCGAAAGGCAAAGCTTTCTACCAGGTCGGCGCGGCCAGCCACTCGCCGGACCACAAGCTGTACGCCTACGCCGTCGACGCCCAGGGCTCGGAAGTCTATCGCATCCACGTCAAGGACCTGGCGACCGGCAAGGTGCTGGAGAGCCCCGTCGAAAGCACCACCGGCGACTTCTGTTTCTCGCCCGACAGCCAGTGGCTGTACTGGACCTTCCGCGACGACAACGGCCGTCCGGCCAAGATCTATCGCCGCCCGACCAAGGGGACGGCCAAGGACGACGTGCTGATCTATGACGAGCCGGACGAAGGCTTCTTCATCGGCGTCGGCCTGACCGCGTCGGAGAAGTTCATCGTCATCTCGTGCGGCAACCAGGAGACCAGCGAGGCGCTGATCATCCCCGCCGCCACGCCGACCGCGACGCCGGTGGTCTTCCATCCGCGCGAGGTGGGCCTGCGCTACGAGCCCGAGCACTGGAACGACCACTGGGTGGTGCGCACCAACGCCGACGGCGCGGTCGACTGGAAGCTGGTCACGGCTCCGGAAGGCGCCACCGGCAAGGCGAACTGGAAGGACTGGATCGCCCATCAGCCGGGCCGCCTGATCTCCGGGACCATGGCCTTCAAGCGCTGGTTCGTGCGCCTGGAGAAGGTCGACGCCCTGAACCGCGTCACCGTCACCGCCGCTGACGGCGCCGAGCACGCCATCGCCTTCGACGAGGCTGCCTATGCGCTGAGCCTGGAAGGCGGCTACGAGTACGACACCGACAACCTGCGCTTCGTCTACAACTCGATGACCACGCCCCGGCAGTGGTTCGACTACGACATGGCCTCGCGCCAGCGCACCCTGCGCAAGACGCAGGAGATCCCCTCGGGCCACGATCCGGCCCATTACGAGACCCGCCGCCTGAACGCCAAGGCCAGCGACGGGACCGACGTGCCGATCTTCATCCTGATGAAGAAGGGGACCAAGCTGGATGGCTCGGCGCCGCTGCTGCTGTACGGCTATGGCAGCTACGGCATCGCCATGGAGCCCAGCTTCTCGATCCGGAACCTCTCCCTCGTCGACCGCGGCTGGATCTGGGCCACGGCCTGCCCGCGCGGCGGTTCGGAAAAGGGCTGGGGCTGGTTCCTGGACGGCAAGAAGTTCAAGAAGAAGAACACCTTCACCGACTTCATCGCCTGCGCCGAGCACCTGCATAAGGCCGGCTACGGCAAGCCCGCCAATACCGTGGCCTACGGCGGTTCGGCCGGCGGCCTGCTGATGGGCGCGATCACCAACATGCGGCCGGACCTGTTCGCAGGCATCATCGCCGCCGTGCCGTTCGTCGACGTGGTCAACACGATGAGCGACACCAGCCTGCCCCTGACCCCGCCGGAATGGCCCGAATGGGGCAATCCGCTGGAGGACAAGGAGGCCTACGACTACATCGCCAGCTACTCGCCGTACGACAACGTCTCGGCCAAGCCCTATCCGGCCGTGCTGGCCACCGGCGGCCTGTCGGACCCCCGCGTCACCTACTGGGAGCCCGAGAAGTGGGTCGCCAAGCTGCGCCCCGCCACGACCAGCGGCAATCCTGTGCTGCTGAAGATCAATATGGACGCCGGCCACGGCGGCGCGTCGGGACGCTTTGACTTCCTGAAAGAGATCGCCTTGGACTACGCCTTCGCGGTGTGGGCGGTGGACAAGGGTTGGACCAAGTGAGTTTGCGTATTGAGATCCTCCCCCTAGCGGGGGAGGTGTCCGCGAAGCGGACGGAGGGGGAAGTTCTGCCGGCGGGGCCATTCCCCTCTCCGGCTCTGCGGGCCACCTCTCCCACAGGGAGAGGGTTTTAGATGTCCGTAGTGATCCGCCCCTCCACCGACGCCGACCTGCCGGCGATTACCGCCATCTATGCCTGGAACGTCTTGAACGGCCTGGGCACCTTCGAGGAAGTCCCGCCGGACCAGGCCGAGATGGGCCGCCGCCGCGCGGCCTTCCTCGATCGCGGCCTGCCCTATCTGGTCGCCGAACTGGACGGCCAGGTGCTGGGCTACTGCTATGCCGGCCCCTTCCGCCTCCGCGCCGCCTACCGCTTCACGGTCGAGGACAGCGTCTATGTTTCACCCGAAGCCGTGGGAAAAGGCGTCGGCAAGGCTCTGCTGACGGCCCTGATCGCGTCTTGCGAAGCTTTGGGCCTGCGGCAAATGTGCGCAGTGATCGGCGACAGCGGCAACGAAGCCTCGATCGGCCTGCACGCCTCGCTAGGCTTTGA
This sequence comes from Caulobacter sp., assembly GCF_017744445.1. Lineage (GTDB taxonomy): Bacteria > Pseudomonadota > Alphaproteobacteria > Caulobacterales > Caulobacteraceae > Caulobacter. The sequence continues at coordinate 549,978 of NZ_JAGIBH010000001.1, read as the reverse complement.
GAAACAAGGCGTTTTCCCGAGCATGGGCCACAAGTTCGGCCGCTGGGTCGACCTGGTCTGGATGCAACGTTCGCTGAACGGCGGTGGCGACACCCCTCCCGACGCGCCCGGAATGCAACTTAGCGGCGTCTAGCAATTGTAAAAAATCGTCATTCGAAACAAGGCTTAACCAGTCTCCGCTAGTCTACTTGGCGAGGGAAGGCTGGGGACAGGTCTTGAAAGGCTCGAAGACTGAGGAGAGGCGGCGCACCAAGGTCGCGCTGATGCAGGCCTACGTGCCCATCGTGCGCGGCTACCTGCTCGCGACCTCGGTCTACTATGCGCTGATCAGTCTATCCCATCCCTTCTACGAGAAGGGCCTGGCCCTGGTCGTTCTGGAAGGCCTGGCGGTCGTCGCCTGCCTGTATGCCGTCGGCGCCTGGGCCGTCCTGCGCAAAGGCAAGATCATGGGCCTGCCGCTCGAGGCCCTGGCCCTGGGCATGAACGCCCTGTTCTTCATCAACACCCTGGCCTACCAGACCCTGCACTTCGAGGCCCAGAAGCTCGTTTATTTCGTGCTGATGGCTTTGGTCTTCGCGACCTCGGCCCCCAGCCGGCGCGTGGCCCTGATCAGCGCCACGACCGCCATCGCGGGCCTCATCGTCATGACCCGCCAGGTCCCCGAGGACCTGGTCAATCAGTTTCTGTATGTCGGCGTGGCCGGCGCCTTCGCCGCCGCCGGCATGTCGGCCCTGATGCGCGGCGTCGTCGGCCGGGAGGTGCGCGCGCGCCTGGCCAGCGAGGCCCTGAACGCCGAACTCGAGCGCGAGCTGACCGAGAACCGCCGCCTGCGCACCGAGGCCCAGGACCTGGCCCTGACCGCCGAGACCGCCAACCGCGCCAAGACCGAGTTCCTGGCCACCATGAGCCACGAGATCCGCACGCCCCTGAACGGCGTGCTGGGCATGGCCCAGATCATGGCGGCCGGCACGCTCGAGCCCGACCAGCGCCGCCGCCTGGACACCATCAGCGCCTCGGGCCAGTCGCTGCTGTCCGTGATCAACGCCATCCTCGACATCTCCAAGATCGAGGCCGGCAAGATGGACATCTCGCCCGCCCCGTTCGACCTGCCCATCCACCTGGACGCCCTGCGCCAGCTCTATGGAGGCCTCGCCCGCGACAAGGGCCTGGACTTCAGCCTGGAGGTCGCGCCGGGCGCGGCCGGCTGGCGCCTGGGCGACGCCGAGCGCCTGCGCCAGGTGCTGTCGAACCTGATCTCCAACGCCGTGAAGTTCACCGAGAGCGGCGGCGTGCGGGTGATCGTCGACGGCGACGTCTACGGCCTCACCGCGCAAGTGATCGACACCGGCAGCGGCATCCCCGAGGACCAGCGCGACCGACTCTTCACCAAGTTCACGCAGCTGGACGCCTCCAGCACGCGCCGCGCCGGCGGCTCGGGCCTGGGCCTGGCGATCTGCAAGACGCTGGTCGAACTGATGGGCGGGACGATCGCCCATTCCCCCTCGCCCGAAGGCGGCGCGCGCTTCTCGATCGCCGTGCCGATGCCGCGCGTCGTGGCCGAGGCCCCGGCCGCGCCCGCCCTGGACATCACCGCGCCCGAGCTCGACGACGCGGCCGCGCCCAAGATCCTGGTGGTCGACGACAACCAGACCAACCGCGCCGTTCTGCTGACCCTGCTGCATCACCTGGGCGTCGACGGCCATTTCGCGGTCGACGGCCAGGAAGCCGTGGCCATGTGGGAAAAGGACCGCTGGGATGCGATCCTGATGGACGTGCACATGCCGGTCATGGACGGCGTGCAGGCCAGCCAGGCCATCCGCGCGGGCGAGAAGCGCACCGGCCGCCCCCGCACCCCGATCATCGCCGTCACCGCCAGCGTCCTGACTCACGAGCGCTCGCTCTATGCCGAGGCCGGCATGGACGCCCTGGTGCCCAAGCCCGTCGAGATCCCGCGCCTGGTCGAGGCGTTGGCCAAGGTGCTGTCGCTGGACGCGGTCGCTGAACACGACACCCGGGGCGTGGCTTAAACTTCGGCCCGATCCCTCAATTGCCTTCCTCGCCCTTGTGGCGAGGACCCATGGTGCGGCCGGGCTCAACGCATGCAAGTGTGCGCCGCTAGCGTGGGCACACACTACTCCACAGCCCGGACAGCGGAACGATGGGCCCTAGGCATAAAGCCTAGGGAGACAGCTTGGGTGGGACAGTGAGTTCACGGATTCCAGGCACAAAAAAAGGGGACGCCCGCCGCGTCCCCTTTTCGCTTTTCAGCAGGCTGTTAAGAGCCGATCAGCCCTTGCGGCCGCGCGCCGGGGCCTTGCCCTTGCGACCGCCCTGGCCCAGGCCCAGGGCCTTGGCCATCTGCGAGCGCGCTTCGCTGTAGGCGGGCGCGGTCGTCGGATAGTCGTTGGGCAGGCCCCACTTGGCCTTGTACTCGGCCACGGTCATGCCGTGGGTGGTCAGGTGACGCTTCAGCGTCTTGTAGGGCTTGCCATCCTCGAAGCTGATCAGGGCTTCGGGGGTGATGCTCTTGCGAATTTGGGCCGGCGTGGCCTTGCTCACCGCTTCGACGGTCGGCGCGGGCGGCGCGCCAATACCAGCCAGAGCGTCGTGCGTGGCGCGGATAAGCGCCGGAAGTTCCGAAACTGGCGTGACGTTATTGGCCACGTAGTTGGCCACGATTTCGGCGGTCAGCTCGATCAGGGTAGCCTTGTCTTCCACGATACAACTCCATTCCCCTAGTGTTTTCGCAAATACACCCTCACCTCGAAAACACAAGTAGTTCGAGCCCAGATTCTGCTTTAATTCGTGACTTACCGTAACAATTGACTGTCGTTGAGCCCGTTCAACGAGGCGAATTTTCGTCAACTATATCGCCGACAACGCTGTTATCAGGCGCTGAATCAGCCGCTAAACCCTTACGGGTGCACATCTATCTCGCAACTGCGAACTGGACTTGTGGTTTATCGAGCACAAAACCACAAATACCGCATGCCGAAGGCTCGATGTGATCACAGTTCGGCGGCCGACACCGCCCTCGATCCGGTCGTTTCTTATCTGCACCTGAGCGCGGAACGTTTGGACCGGAAGATCAAAGGCGCAGGGGCGGTTCATCGCCGCCAATGCAATCACGCAGCCAAGCTTAACCGGCCGGGGCCGCGCGCGAGCCTCGCTGGCCCGGCAAGTTTCGATCGACGAGAAAGACGACGCCAAGACGAGAGAGAACCTGAATGGGGCGAGCCAACAAGCCGCGTCGGCGGGCGCTCTATCTAGTCTTGGATCTCGGGAGGAAGTGGCTGGGGAACTAGGACTCGAACCTAGAATGACGGTACCAAAAACCGCAGTGTTACCATTACACCATTCCCCAGCAGGAACGGCGAAACCCGTCAGGGCTCGGCGAGGCGGTGGAGATAGCCCACGACTCGGATGGATGCAACATCCCATTTCAGAACTTTTTTCGGGCCGTCACACGAACCTCAAAAAAGGCGCTTGCGCCCTCCGAAACCGCCCCCTATAAGGCCGGCCTCCAAGTCGGAGTGTGGCTCAGTCTGGTAGAGCACTGCGTTCGGGACGCAGGGGTCGCAGGTTCAAATCCTGCCACTCCGACCATTATCTCCTCGCCAACCAGAGGCGGGAAAACAGCCTAAAATTCATAAGCTTGGGCGCCGCGAAAGCGGCGCCGAGCCTTTGCATGCGCCATCTGCGCGTGTTGCCGAGATTCGTTGCGCGCTCTTCATTTGGTCGCAACCCGAACACCGGTTAGCTTGTTTCCGGTTTCGCTAGCCAGGACCTCCGATGAAGCAGTTCTTCCTGACCGTCGCCGGCGTTTTCGTCGGCCTTCTTCTGTTCGTGGTCGGAGTGCCCTTCCTGCTGATCGTGATGGCCGCCGGCGCCGCCCGGCCCGCGCCCGTCCCGACCCACACCGTGCTGCAGCTGGATCTGCGCGACAGCCTGACCGACCAGGAGCCCAAGAGCCCGTTCGCGGCCTTCGGCGGCGGCGGGGATTCGGTGATGTCGATCATCGAGACGCTGCGCCGGGCCGAAAAGGACGACAAGGTCGAGAGCGTGCTGGTGCGCCTGCCCGAGGGCGGCGTCGCCCCGGCGGCGGCCGACGAGCTGCGCCTGGCCTTCAAGCACTTCCGCGAGGTCGGCAAGAAGCCGATCTACGCCCACAGCCAGGGCCTTTATCCCTCCGGCATGGTCACCTCGACCTACATGCTGGGCGCGGCGACCAGCGAGTTCTGGATGCAGCCGGATTCGAGCTTCCAGGCGGTCGGCGTCTCGTCCGAGGCGATGTTCTTCAAGCGCTTCTTCGACAAGTACGGCGTCAAGGCCGAGTACGAGCAGCGCTACGAGTACAAGAACGCCGTGAACCCCTATCTCTACAGCGACTACACCCCGGCCCACCGGGAATCGACGCTGTCGTGGATGGGCTCGGTCTATCGCACCGCCCTGACCAGCGCCGCCGTCGATCGCAAGCGCGACCCGGCCCTGCTGATCAAGACGCTGGAAGACGGCCCCTACAGCGCCCAGGAAGCGCAAGCCAAGGGCCTGATCGACAAGGTCGGCCAGGTCAGCGACATCCAGGCCTTCGCCCTGGACAAGGCCGGCAAGGGCGCCAAGCTGGTCGACTTCGACGACTATGCCAGCCGCTCCAAGCCGACCCCGGTCAAGACCGGTCCGGCCATCGCGGTGATCGGCGCCGAGGGCGCGATCGTCACCGGCGCGGGCGGCGGCGGCTCGCCGTTCGGCGGCGACAGCAACGTCTATTCGGACGAGGTGGCCAAGGCCTTCAAGGACGCGGCCGACGACAAGGACGTCAAGGCGATCGTCTTCCGCGTCTCCTCGCCCGGCGGTTCGGACACGGCCTCGGAGCAGATCCTGGCGGCCATGAAGAGCGCCAAGGCGGCCGGCAAGCCCGTCGTGGTCAGCATGGGCACGTACGCGGCCTCGGGCGGCTACTGGATCTCCAGCCAGGCCGACTCGATCGTCGCCGAGCCCTCGACCCTGACCGGCTCGATCGGCGTCTATGGCGGCAAGTTCGCCATCGGCGACGCCCTGGCCCGCTTCGGCGTCGACACCAAGGACCTGCATGTCGGCGGCGACTATTCGCAGGCCTTCGGCTCGGCCGAGGGCTTCACGCCCGACCAGCGCGCCAAGTTCGCCGGCTGGATGGACCGCATTTATGCCGGCTTCATCAGCCGCGTGGCCGAGGGCCGCAAGCTGCCGCCCGAGCGCGTGCGTGAGATCGCCAAGGGCCGCGTCTGGACGGGGGAGCAGGCCAAGCAACTGGGCCTGGTGGACCAGCTGGGCGGCTTCTACGACGCCGTCGACAAGGCCAGGTCGCTGGCCAAGCTGAAGGATGACGTGCGCCTCAAGCGCATGGACGGCGCGCCCTCGCCGTTCGAGGCCTTCGAGCGCTTCCTGGGCGTCTCGGAGACCTCGGCCAAGACCCTGGCGGCCGCGGCCTGGGTGATGGGCGATCCGCGCTCTCAGGCGATCCTGGACGAGATGGCCAAGGCCCGCCTGCGGGCGGCGCCCGGCGGGGCGTCGGTGCTGGCCGACACGCCGGTGCGGTAGGCTCTTCTTCTACATAGAGAGACAAGAAGGCCGCTCGGGGCTCCCCGGGCGGCCTTTTTGCTGGGCGCTGGTCAGTAGAACCGAGTGTCCGGACGGATCGACTTGGCCGCTCGGCCCGTCTCCTCCTCGATCAGGGCGCACAGGGTCCGCCAGACCGCGTCCGGGCGACTGTCCGCGCCCAACGCCGCGAAGTGGTTGAAGTTTCGAAGGGCGACGACACGGGCAAGATCGCCGACCGACATCTCTCCGAACCATCCCGGATCATGGCGGACCATGACCCATCCCACGGGCAACAGCGCGAGGCTGGGCCAAAGCGGATGAACGGCGATGGCCAGGGGAACCGCCGCGAGACCCGCCAGCAGCAGCAGAAGCCCTACCTCTCCCCGGGCCGAAAGCGAGGCTGAAGGCATGTCCACGCCCAGCTCGCGCCTCAGCGCGGCCAGCAGGCGATTGGGCGTTATTCGGGCCAAGCCCTCCAGCCGCGTCCGGGGCGTTATGGGGCTCGCGGGGGTCGCCAGCCGCGTCAGCGCCGCGCGGAGCCGATAGAAGGCCATGGAGGTCGCGCAACGTCCCGCGGCAGCCGTCGGCGCGATCTGGCCGACCAACGCCTCATGGAGCTCTCCCACGGTTGTCCATTGGGCGGTCTCGTCGCCGAAGCGCAGCCCGAACGAATCTTCGATCGTCGTGATCAGGTCCAGGTCGTCGCCGTCGCCCGCCAGTCCCAGGGCATCAGCGGAGCGTCGCGATGTCGCCGCCATGGTCGAACCTCCGTCACCGCCAGGATGGCCGCTGCCGGCCGCCCCTTGTCAACGGCCGCCCCTCAGGCGCCCAGACCAAGCGCACAAAAGAAAACGGCGGGCTCCTTTCGGAGCCCGCCGCCATTCTCAGAACCGTCAGGTCCCGACCGGGAATTAGAATTCCAGGTCGAAGCCCACGCGCACGTAGCGCGGCTCTTGGTAGGCGATCGGCTTGCGGTAGTTGGCCGAGTAGCCGCCACCGGTCGTTTCGCGGCGCTCTTCGTAGGACGTGATGGCGTCCGAGTTGAACACGTTGAAGACGTCGGCGCGCAGGACCAGGTTGCCACCCAGAGCCATGATCTTTTCCGGCACGGTGTAACGGACCGACAGATCGAGGGTCGTCTGCCAATCGGTTTCCTGAGCCGAACCGCGCGGAACCGGAGCGCTCGGGGCCAGCAGGGCGCCCGTGTCGCTGAAGGTCTTGCACCAGCGCGAAGCGGCGCCGTAACCGGCCGAGTTACCGTCGGTCGGGTGACGACCCAGGCAGCCCTGGTGCTTCGGCGAGATGACCGACGCGTTGGCGCCGAACATCAGGTTGTCGGTGAGGGCGTAGGTGCCGAACACCTTGAACTGGTGGGCGTGGTGGTTCGGCAGCAGACCTTGCTGGTAGTCGGTCAGACCGACGAAGTCATACAGCACGGTCGAACCGGCGTCGGCCTGGTTGTTGTCCGACAGAACGGTGCCTTCGTAGTTACCCTTGCTTTCCGACAGGGTGTACGAGCCTTGCAGGCCCCACTTGCCGTCGAAAGCGCGCTCGAAGGTGAACTCCAGAGCGATGTACTCACGCTTCGGCTTGGGGAAGCCCAGCTCTTGAGCGGTGAAGGTCAGTTCCTTCGGCAGGGCGGCGGCGGCGGCGATCGTCGCGGCGTCGTGCACCAGGGCGTTCGGCTGACGCAGCTTGATCGTCAGGTCTTCACCCGGGTTGAAGACGATGTACTGCCACGAGTTGTTGAAGATGTTCTCGCAGGCGGCCAGCGTCGCGCCAGCGACGTGGGCGTTACACCACTTCACGACGAACGGGTCGAGGGTGGTGTCTTCCGAAATGCGGTTCAGCTTGCGGTACGTCAGGTTGACGCCGCCCTTCCACAGTTGGTTGAACTGACGCTCGTAGCCGATCGTGAATTCGTCTTCTTGCGAAGCCTTGATGCCTTGAGCGGCCTTCGAGTAGGCCGGCTCGGCGACGCCGAGGCCGTAGGACACCGTACAACCGATCACGTTCGGCGAACCGGCGACGACCGACGACGGACAGACCGTCAGCGTACCAGCCGGGAGGCCCGGGTTGGTCGTGGTGGTGATCTGCGTGCCCAGGGCGGTCGGGGCCTGGTTGGCGCCCTTCACGAAGTCCGGGCCGTTCGTGGTGCCGTTGACATAGCCCGGCGCGTAGAAGAACGCGCTGTAGCCCAGGTCGGCGCCGCGGTAGCTGAGGTTCGACGCCGGCGGGATATAGTAGCGGCCGAACGAGAACGAGATCTTGTCCTTGCCTTCGCCGACCGGATCCCAGGTCACGCCAACGCGCGGGCCCCAGTTGTTCTTCAGGTTCAGGACCTGTTCGCCCAGCAGGTTGTCCAGGGTGAACTTGTCGTTGCGGATGCCCAGCTGCAGGCTCAGGTCCGGGGTGATGTCCCAGGCGTCCTGGATGTACCAGGCTTCGTTGACGCCGTGCACCGGCGCGCCGCCGAAGCGGTTCGTCTGCACTTCGACATAGTTCACACCGCCCAGCACGCCGTTGGCGTCACGAGCGGTCGGGTTGGTCGCGTCGAACTTCGGACGGTGATAGACGTAGGCGATACCCGTGGCGCCCGGACCGGTGTTGATCGAGGCGTGGTTCAGGGTCGTCTTTTCGTGGTCGAAGCCGCCACGGACGTGGTGCTTGCCCAGGAAGTCGAAGTACAGGTCGCCGTCGATGCGATAGAATTCACGCAGCGTCTTGCGGGTTTCGATCGTGGCTTGCTTCTGGTTCGAGATCGTCGTCGTGGCCTGGCCGTCGACGTCGCTGGTGACCAGCGGGTCAACGGTGTTGCCTGGCAGCACGCTGTTGGAGTCGCGGTTCTTGCCGTAGGCGGCCGACAGGGTGAACCAGTCGGTGAACGTGCCCGTATAGCGAGCCACGTAGTTCACGCCGCCCTGACGGTAGACGGTCGACGGCAGGGCCGCGCCGATGGTGTCGGTCGCCGCCGTGTAGCCGAAGGCCGAACGGTTGATGGTCTTCTGGGTGTCGAAATAGGTCAGTTCGACGCGCTGCTTGTCGGTGATGTAGCCGTCGATCTTGGCGCCCCAGAACGGGTCGTTCGACTTGTCGACGACGTACTGGCCGGTCGTCTTCTGGGCTTGCGCCGTCGTCAGATCGCGCTGCTGGTTCATCACGTAGAAGAACAGGTGGTCCTCGATGATCGGACCGCTGACTTCGAACGTGGCGCTCTTGTCAGTGCGCTTCGAACGGTGGTTGGCGATGATGTAGGTGTCCGGCGAGTCCTGGCGCCAGGCGTCGGCTTCGTAGTTGCCATGGACGCCGAAGCGGAAGGTGTTCGAACCCGACTTCGTGACGGCGTTGATGACGCCGCCGGTGGCGCGACCGAACTCGGCGGGATAGCCGCCGGTCTTCACTTCGATCGACTTGTAGAAGTCGAACGGCACTTCGGCGGCGCCGATGTACGTGTCGAAGTTCGTGATGTTCAGGCCGTTCACGTAGAAGGCGTTTTCAGCGACCGAGCCGCCGCCGACCGACGGTTGACCGCCGAAGTTGGCGGCCGACGGGGCCGTGGTGACGCGCGACGAGCTGCCGGTGACGACGCCCGGAGCCAGCTGGACAACGGCCGTCAGCGAGCGGCCGATCGGCGCTTGCTTGGTCAGGGTTTCGATGTCGACGGTCAGACCCTTGGTCGTCGCGGCGAAGTCGAGCTGCGGGTTGGCGGTGGCGGTGATCACCACTTCGCTGACCTGCTCGCTGGCGCCGGCCAGGGTGAAGGTATAGGCGGTCGAACCACCCAGGCCGACGCGGACGTTGCCGTCGTTGGTCGGTTGGAAGCCGTCCTTGTTGATCGCGACCGAGTAGCCGCCGATCGGGATCAGGGGAACGCGGAACTGGCCCTCGTCGTTGGTCGTGACCGAGCGGGTGAAGCCCTGGTCCAGCGACTTCACGGCGACGGTGGCGCCGGCGACCGGAGCGCCGGAAGTGTCGCGCACGGTGCCGACGAGCGAGCCCGAGCTGTAGTCCTGAGCGCTGGCGATCGTGGGCGCCATGGCCGCGACGGTCGCGATCGCAACCGGCGTGGCGACGGTCGCCAGACCGGCGAGCAGCGTCGTCGTCAGTAGACGCGCGCGGGCGCTACCTTTGGTGGAAAGCATGCTGTTCAAATCCCCTCTGAGCATGGCGAGAGCGGCAGATCGGACGAGTCCCCCTCTAGAAACTTTGTCCGAACTGGAGCGGAAATCCGCGTAGTTCACGCCACGAGATCACTGGTGTCCCGGAAACATTTCCCCGGTTGCGGCGACGTTAGGGGCCGCTACGGCCGAGGGTCAATTGTCATTGCAGAACTGTAATCCACATCGACAGCCCCTGTCGCAAAATCGCCACAGCCCCGCCACCATTCGGCAAACCGGCGATCAATAGGGATACCTTGACTATAAAATGGTCGGGCATGAGTTGATCATTGTCTTGTTTTGACGAGGTTATTTCGACCTCGAAGACCGCCGGTATCGCGCAACGCGTTTCGAAGAATTTTTTGCGACAATCTTGCCCTCGGCAATTGACAGGCAACAAATCATCCTCGCGACCGACCGGTTCTAGATAAAATTCTTTTAATGAACCCCGCCCTCGCGGCATGTTCTCCCTACGCATGGTCATTCCAAGTGCACGCTTGGAGGCGGCGGTGACCATTGCCTAGGCGCCCGCAGGTCGCGACAATGCGGAGCGGCGAAATTGCGTCGCGCCTTCCAGTTGCGGCGAACCGATGAGCGATTTCCGACGAGTCACCGAATCCCTGTCCGTCAGCCCGCAGGTGACGGAGGCCGATATGGCCCGCGCCGCGACCGAAGGATTCGTGCTCGTGATCAACAACCGCCCCGACGGCGAGGATCCCAGCCAGCCTTCGAGCGCGGTCATCGAGGCGGCGGCCCGCGCGGCGGGCCTGGACTATCTGCATGTGCCGGTGCGCGGCGGCCCCACCCAGGAGCAGGTCGACGCGGTGCGCGCGGCGGTCGAGGCGGCCGACGGGCCGGTGCTGGCATTCTGCCGCTCGGGCACGCGCTCGATCGTCACCTGGTCGATCGGCCAGGCGCTGGCGGGCGAGGACCGCCAGACCCTGGTCACCCAGGGCCTCCAAGCGGGCTATGACCTGTCGGGCGTGCTGCCTTCTTAGGCAGAAGGATTCTAGAAGGCGGCCGACTCGCGGGCCACCATCGGGGTCGGTTCGGCCTGGCAGCTGGCCAGGACGAACTGAGCCATGATGATACACACGATGGCGAAGGCCGCGCGCTGGAGCCGTTTTGAGACAAAAATCGCCGCGTCCGCCGCCATGGCCCGTCCTCCGAAGGTTACTGGAGGGTAAAAGCGCAAGACTGGCGCCGCCCCGGTCCGCGCCTTTTTGGAGACGCTCCCGATGATTCCCTTCGTTCGCGAGCTGGAATTCGAATACGGCCGCTGCGACGAGGTCTCGCCGCGGATCCGGCGGGTCATCGCCCGCAATCCAGGGCCGTTCACCTATACCGGCACCGGCGTCTACATCATCGGCCAGGGCGAGGTGGCGGTGATCGACCCCGGTCCCGACCAGGAAGAGCATTTCGAAGCGCTGAAGGCCGTTTTGGCCGGCGAGCGCGTCACCCATGTGCTGGTCACCCATCACCACCTGGACCACTCGCCCCTCGCCCATCCGCTGGCCCAGGCCTTCGGGGCCAAGGTCTATGGCCTGCCCGCCCCTGCCCCGCACGCCAGCGATGCTCCGGCCCTGGAGGAAGGCGGCGACGACCGCTTCCGTCCCGACGTGATCCTGGCCGACGGCGACGTGCTGTCCGGTCCTGGCTGGACGCTGGAGGCGATCACCACGCCGGGCCACACCTCCAACCATGTGTGCTTCGCGCTGAAGGAAGAGAACGCCCTGTTCTCCGGTGACCACATCATGGGCTGGTCGACCACGGTCATCACCCCGCCCGACGGCGACATGGGCGACTATTTCGCCAGCCTGGAAAAGGTGAAGGCGCGCGGCTTCCAGACCCTGTGGCCCACCCACGGCGCGCCGGTGCGCGAGGTCGGGCCGTTCATCGACGCCTATGTCGCCCACCGCCGGGCCCGCGAGGCCCAGATCGTCGAGGCCCTGGCCGCCGGTTTCACCACCATCAAGGCCATGGTTCCCAGCCTTTACGCCGCCGTGGACCCTCGCCTGCATCCGGCCGCCGCCCACTCGGTGCTGGCCCACATGCTGCAGCTGGTCCGCGAGGGACGCGTCGCGGCGACCGGCGATGGCCTGGACGCCGAATACCGGCTGGCCTGAGCGCAGAACCGCAAGATCGGTCGAGAAGGCTCCAGCCGTCAGCGCGTAACTGACGCCGCCACGGAAGAAGCGGGAGACGATGAAGGCGGCGCCCAAGACCTATCTCGAGACCTATAACGCCCGGATGCAGAGGGTGCTGGAGCATGTCGACCAGCATCTGGACGGCGATCTGGACCTGGAGGCGCTGGCCCGTGTGGCCGCCTTCTCCAAGTTCCATTTCCACCGGCAGTTCATGGCCACCTTCGGGGTGTCCGTGCACCGCTACGTCCAGCTGGCCCGGCTGAAGCGCGCGTCGCATCGGCTGGCCAATACGGGCGCTCAAAGCGTCACGCAGATCGCGCTGGAGGCCGGCTACGACGCCCCGGACGCCTTCGCGCGGGCCTTCCGGCAGCGGTTCAAGCAGTCGCCTTCGTCGTTTCGCAAATCGCCCGACTGGGCGCCGTGGCTTGCGGCCTTCGGGCCCTTGGACAACGCCAGGAGCAAGCTGATGCACATTACCTACGAAGCCGAAGACGTGATCATTCGCGACGCGGCCGCCACGCCTGTGGCGATCATGGAACACCGCGGCGACCGCGCCACGCTGCCGGCCACGATCGAGCGCTTCATCGCCTGGCGAAAGGCCGCCGGCCTGACGCCCGACAAGAACCCGACCTTCAACATCTTCCGCTCAGAGCGGACGCCTGAGAACCCCGCCGAATACGCCATGGACCTCTGTATCGGCACGGACATGTCGGTGGCGCCAGACGACCCGGACATGAAGGTCGGCCAGATCCCCGGCGGCCGTTGCGCGGTGCTGCGGGTGGCCCAGAACACCCACAACCTGGAGCCCGCCGCGCTCTATCTCTACCGCGAATGGCTGCCGGCCAGCGGCGAGGAGGCGCGGGACTTCCCGATCTACGCCCAGCGGCACTTCACGCTCTTCCCCGACAGGCCGGTGCATGAGGTGGTGTGCGAACTGTTCCTGCCGTTGAAATAGCGCCGCGCCTCACTGACCCTTCACCGCCGTGATCAGCTCGCCGATGCGGGCGCAGTTGCGGCCCTGGTCCGGACCGGCGTCGCGGCCGATCGAGCGCAGGTCGAGGCGCGAGCCTTGGGCGTCGGGGCGCACACGCACCACGACGTCGTCGGTCAGGCCGTACCAGAAGCTGCGGGCCGTGGCTTCCAGGCGGCCATCCACCGGGTCGTCGGTGACCAGGGTCATGCCCTTTGCCATGACCGCGGCCTTGATCGCCTCGTAGACGTCGCCAGGCGCGCGCTCGCTGACCAATGGGCGGGCGACGGGACAGGTCTCGGCGTTGATCTCGGCCAGGCGGCGGCCGGCATAGGCGGCCGAGCCCACCGGCAGGGACGGATCGTCGTCCACGATCTCGGCCGAGCCGCCGCGCGCGGCCATGGCCGCGTCGGAGAAGCCCAGCGGCGTCTTCCAGTCGGTCGAAACGTCGTGGATCGGCGGCGACTGGCCCACCAGCGCCTTGGCCGCGAACATCACCCCGAAGGTGACGGCCGTGGTGACCAGGGCCAGGATCGCCGCGCGGCCCAGACGCTTGAAGCCGGCGATCAAGGCGATGACCAGGCCCAGCAGGCCCGTGGCGACGCTGACGAAGGCCAGGCGCGGGGCCCAGTCCAGGGTCATGGCGGTGTAGCCCAGCGGCAGCGGGATCATGCCCAGCTTGACGCCCAGGGCGCCGCCGCCGGCCAAGATGGCCGGGGCCAGGGCGACCAGCAGGGCCAGATCCAGATAGAACGAAGCCCAGGCCGGCGGCTTGCCGGACGCCTTTTTCTCTTCGGTCTTCTTGGCCGCCTTGCTCCGCTTGCCCGGCGTGATCGGCATGGCGAACGGCAGGGCCTCGCCGGCGTCGGCCAGGACCGGGCTGGGCTTCGGCTCATGCAGGCGCAGAGGCGCTTCCGGCGCGGGCTCGGGCGGCGGCGCCTTCACCGGCGCGGCCTCGGCCCTGGGCTCGGGCTTCGGCTCGGCTTCGGCCACCGCCTCGGCGGCGGCGATCGCGGTGGCCTCGGCGATGATCGCGTCGGTGGCCGAGACGGTCTCGGGTTCGGGCTCCACGTGAGCCACGACTTCCGGTTCTGGCGGCGGCGCTTCGGGTTCGGGCTCCGGCTCGGCCAGGACGGTCTCGGCCGCGACCTCTTCCACCGGCTCGGGCGCGTAGATCACCGCCGCCTGCGAACCGTCGGCGGCCGCCAGGGTCGGGGCCGGCGGCGAAGGCTGCAGCGGCGTCGCCGGCAGCTCATAGCCCTCGTCGGCCAGGCGCTTGCGGATCACTTTCTTGTCGATCTTGCCGGTCGCGCCCAGCGGGATGTCGTCGACAAACAGCACGTCGTCGGGCATCCACCACTTGGCGATCTTGCCGTGCAGGAAGTCGATGAACTCCTGCTTGGTGGCGGTCTCGCCTTCCTTGAGTTTCACCAGCAGCACCGGCCGCTCGTCCCACTTGGGGTGCGCCGCGCCGACCACCGCCGCGAGGGCCGCCTTGGGATGGCCGACGGCGATGTTCTCGATCTCGATCGTGCTGATCCACTCGCCGCCGGACTTGATGACGTCCTTGGCGCGGTCGGTGATCTGCATGAAGCCGTGGTCGTCGATCGTGGCCACGTCGCCGGTGTCGAAGAAGCCCTCGTCATCCAGGATCTTGCCGCCGGCGCCCCGGAAGTATTCGGCGGCGATGATCGGCCCGCGGATCTTCAGGTGGCCGAAGGCCTTGCCGTCGTGCGGCAGCGGATTGCCCTCGTCGTCGCGCAGGCAGATCTCGACGCCCAGCGGCGGCCGGCCCTGCTTGAGGCGATATGGCATCTGCTGGTCGTAGGGCAGCTTCGACAACTCGTCAGTCATGACCGACAGCGTCCCGACCGGCGAGGTCTCGGTCATGCCCCAGGCGTGGACCACCTCGACATCGTACTTCTCCTGGAAGGCGCGGATGATGCTCTCGGGACAGGCCGCCCCGCCGATCACCACCTTCTTGAGCACCGGCAGCTTGGCGCCCGTGGCCTCCAGGTGCTGCAGCAGCATCTGCCAGACGGTGGGCACGGCGGCCGAGAAGGTCACGCCCTCGGTGTCCAGCAGTTCGAAGATCGAGGCGCCGTCCATCTTGGCGCCCGGCATCACCATCTTGGCGCCCGTGCCGGGGGCCGAGAACGCCACGCCCCAGGCGTTGGCGTGGAACATCGGCACCACCGGCAGGATGGTGTCCTTCTGCGACAGGCCCATCACGTCGGGCTGCAGGGTGATGAAGGTGTGCAGGAAGTTCGAGCGGTGCGAATACAGCACGCCCTTGGGGTCCCCCGTCGTGCCCGAGGTGTAGCACAGGCCGGCGGCCGTGCCCTCGTCGAAGCCGCCCCAGGCGCAGTCGGCAGACTGCTCGGCCACCAGGTCTTCGTAGCAGAGCAAGCCCTTGAAGTGCGGGGCCTCGGCCGCCAGCGGGAACTCGGCGGGCATGTGGGCGCGATCGGTGAAGACGATCACGTGCTCCACATGCGGCAGGCGCGGCAGCACCGCCTGCAGGATCGGCAGGAAGGTCAAATCAACGAAGATGGCGCGGTCGCCGGCGTGGTCGGCGATCCAGGCGATCTGCTCGGGAAACAGGCGTGGGTTCAGGGTGTGGCAGACAGCGCCGATGCCCATGATGCCGTACCAGGCTTCCATGTGGCGGCCGGTGTTCCAGGCCAGGGTGCCGACGCGGTCGCCCGGCTTGATCCCCATGGCCAGCAGGGCGTTGGAGACGCGCTTGGCCCGGTCGTGGATCTGGCCGTAGGTCGTGCGCACGATCGCGCCCTCGACCGAGCGGCTGACCACTTCACGATTGCCGTGCCATTTGGCGGCGTGGTCGATGATCTTGTCGAGGGTCAGCGCCCCATGCTGCATCAGCCCCTGCATCGACTCCCGCTCTCTCTCGGTTGCTTATCGTTGTTCAGGCGAGGCTATCGGGGGCAGACGCAACACGCAACGCGGGGCCGCTTCACAAGGGAAATCGACGAAAAGTGATCGGTCGCCTAGTCGACGCACGCGCTGATCGGTCGCACGCGTGTTAAGGAGACTCTTGGTTGCCGGCGGGGGATAGTCGCAACGTAGGCGAACAAATCGTCGTCGTCCAAAGAGGCGAGTCCTTGGGCTGGTGGGCCGATACCTTAGCAGATGAGCGACTGGACGAGGTCGCGGCCGACATTCGGCGGCTGGGTCCTTCGCGCATTATTTCCGGTTGTCTGGCGGCGGGCGTCATCGGCGTCGGTCTGGGCTATCGCACCGCTTTCGCCTGGCTTCTGAGCTTCCTGGTCGCCGAGGGTCTGGCGGCCCTGGCCACCCGCAACTTCGGCAAGGGACGTCCGGGCAGCCGCACCGATCGCGCCGCCTTCATGTTCGCCGCCATTCCGGTCAACGGCAGCTGGGCGGCGCTGGCGGCCCTGCTCTGGCTGCACGGTCCCGCTCACCTGAAGATCGCCGCCGTCGCCATCTGGTGCGGCCAGCTGGTGTTCATGCAGCAGTACCGCCACCAGCCGCTGGCCCTGCTGATCCTGAGCGGCGTGGCGCCGATCGTCAGCCTGCTCGCCTTCCCGTTCCTGTTCATGCCCGGCGGCGACCCGGCGACCCACGCCATGCGCTGGTCGCTGGTGCTGCTGATCGGCATCACCATCAATGTCGCCCTGCGCAACCGCGCCGCCGCCCGCCGCATGGACCAGCTGACCCGCGGCCTGCGCGACGAGCGCGAGCGCGCCCTGGAAGCCGCCCGCGCCAAGTCGACCTTCATCGCCGTCACCAGCCACGAGCTGCGCACGCCGATGAACGGCCTGCTAGGCATGGCCCACGCTCTGGGGCGTTCGAAACTGACCGCCGCCCAGCGCCAGCAGGTCGAGCTGATGATCAAGTCGGGCGACAGCCTGATGCAGCTGCTCAACGACGTGCTGGACCTGTCGCGCGTCGAGGCCGGCAAGGTTGAGCTGGCCCCCGAGATCGTCGAACCGCGCGCCATCGTCTCGGACGTGGTCGACGCCTGGCGCGACGCGGCCGAGGCCAAGGGCCTGTCGCTGTTCGCCCGCTACGACACCGAGGTTCCCGAGTGGGTCCGCGCCGATCCGCTGCGGATCCGTCAGGTGCTGACCAACCTGGTCTCCAACGCCGTCAAGTTCACCGCCCAGGGCCATGTCCGGGTGGCGGTCAGCGCGGAAAATGACGGCGATCAGCAGGTCATCCGCTTCGCCGTCTCCGACACCGGCCCCGGCGTGCCGGCCGAGGCCGCCGACCGCGTGTTCGACAGCTTCACCCAGGCCGACGAGACCATCTCGCGCGGCTATGGCGGGGCGGGTCTGGGCCTGGCCATCTCGCGCTCGCTGGCCCGCCAGCTGGGCGGCGACCTCGTGCTGAAGCCCACCCCGAGCGGCGCCTGCTTCGTGCTCAGCGTCCGCGCCCCGCTGGCGTCCGCGCCGGCCCCGGCCGAACCGGAACCGCAGGTCGACGACGAGAGCCTGGGCCAGATCCAGGTGCTGATGGCCGAGGACAACGCCGTCAACCAGCTGGTCGTGCGCACCATGCTGGAACCGGCGGGCGTGGCCCTGACCGTGGTCGAGAACGGCCAGGAAGCGCTCGAGGCCATGACCCAGCAGCACTACGACTGCGTGCTGATGGACATCAACATGCCAGTGATGGACGGCATCACCGCGCTGGAAGCCATCCGCGCCGGCCGCGCCGGCGACCCCGCCCTGCCCGTCATCGCCCTGACCGCCTCGGCCATGGCCGGCGACCGCGAACGGTTCCTGGGCCTGGGCTTCGACGATCACCTGGGCAAGCCGGTCAAGCCGATGGACCTGATCACGGCGATCATCCGGGCGGTGAACCCGGAGCCGCCGGATGAGGGGGCGTTGCGCGGGGCGGCTTGATAGATGCTCCCCCGTGATACGGGGGAGCTGTCGCGAAGCGACTGAGGGGGCGAGCTGGACGCGCGCCGCGTTAGCCCCCTCCGGCCCTCTGGGCCACCTCCCCCGCATCGCGGGGGAGGATCTTCATTACCCCATCGTCTCCGCCAACGCTCGGGCTTCGTCCTCGAACGCATTGACCGTATCCACCTTGCGCCAGGTGATCTCGCCGGCGTCGCGGGTCAACTGCGTCTCCAGCACCGCCACGTCGGCGTCCGAGGCGTCGTTGACGCGGGCGGCGACGCGCTGGCGCAGCACCTCGGGCGGAGCCTCCAGCCACACGCCTAGGAAGCCGACGTCCGCGCTCTTGGCCAGAGCCTCGGCGCGGGCGCGTTCCTCGGGCTTGAGGAACACCGCGTCCAACACCACCGAGCGGCGGGCCTTCAGGCACAGCTCGGCGTCATGGAACAGCTGGTCATAGACCTTGGCGCTCATCTCCGGCGTATAGGCCTCGCGCGGCAGGCGCTCCAGCGAGGGCACGCCCCACAGGCGTTTGCGGATCTCGTCGGTGCGCAGCACCACCGCGCCGGGGGCCGAGCCCAGGCCGGGGGCGCAGACGCGCGAGAAGGTCGACTTGCCCGAGCCCGACAGGCCGCCGGCCGCCACCAGGCTGACCGGCTTGGGGGCCAGGTGATCCAAGGCGGTCTGCAGATAGGCCCGCGCGGCCTCGTCGTCGCCGGTATAGGCCCAGACGTGGGTGCGCACGGCGGCGCGGACGCTGAGCATCAGCGGCAGGGCGGCGAGACCCGTCCACAGGCCTTCGCCGAAGGTGCGGGACGCCTCGTCCAGATAGGCGTTCAGCACCCGGCCGGCGGCGTCGCGGCGACGGCGGAAGTCCAGGTCCATCAGCAGGAAGGCCAGGTCGTACTGCACGTCGATGTCCGACAGGGTGTCGTTGAACTCGATGCAGTCGAACAAGATCGGCTGACCGTTCTCAATCAGGATGTTTCCGAGATGCAGGTCGCCATGGCAGTGGCGAGCGAAGCCGTCCTTGGCGCGGCCGTCCAGCAGCGGACCCAGACGCTCCAGGGCGATGTCGGTCTCATGCACCAGGCGCTCGACCGCCTGCTTGCCCAGGCGCGAGGACAGGCCGCGCAGCAGGTTGGCGTTCGAGCGGATCGTGTAACCGAGCGCCGACACGCCGCCGCCTTGCGGACGCAGGCTCGAGCCGGCGTGGAAGCGGGCCACCGTGCGGCCCAGCGAATCCTCCAGCGCGTCGTCGATCGCCCACGGCTGGGTGGCCAGGACGCCGTTCTGGTCGAAGCGGCGCATTTCCAGCAGGTACTCGACGATCTCGCCCGCGCCGTCGAACTCGATGCCGCCGTCGGCCGTCCGCGTCAGGCGGCGCACCTCGCGATAGATGTCAGGCGCGGCGGCGCGGTTGAAGGTCAGCTCGCGCTCCAGCGCCCAGCGGCGCAGCTCCAGCGTCGAATAGTCCAGGAAGCCGAAGTCGACCGGGCGCTTCACCTTGAAGGCCGAGCCGCCGATCAGGAACACACGCGCGCACGAGGTCTCGATCGTGCTTTCGGCCCGGCCTTCGAACCAGGCGGCCACTTCCTGCTCGCGCGCGGCTTCCGCGTCCTTGATCACGCCGAAAATCCCATCTGTCCGCGCACGAAATCGGCGCCGGGGCTGCATAGCCGAAAGCCGAACGAGAGTCCTCTAACGTCAGCCTTGCTTACCCCTCGTTTTCGCGGCTAGATTGCATCGAAGCCATCCAGTGTGAGTGCACATATGCTTGTCGGCGCGGGTTTGAAGCGGTCGGGTCACAAGCGCGAGGAAATCCTCGGCTCTGCCAGGAGCCTGTTTCTTCGCCAGGGTTACGCCGATGCCGGCATGGAGGTGGTGGCCCGTGCGGCGGGAGTCTCGACGGCCACGCTGTACGCCTACTTCCCCAGCAAGGCCGACCTGTTCAAGGCCATCGTCATGGAGACGGTCAGCGGCATCGCCGCCCCGGTCCGCGAGGCGGTCCGCACCAAGGGCGACGCCCGCACGCGGCTGACGGCCCTGGCCAATGCCTACGCCCTGTTCTTCTCGCGCCCCGACACCCGCGCCATGTTCCGCATGGTCACGGCCGAGCGCCGCCGCTTCGAGGACGTCGCCGAATATTTCCTGCAGAGCGCCCGCGACGAGCTGGGCGGCGCGGCGATCGCGGTGATCAACGACCTGGTCCGGGCCGGCGAGCTGAAGGTCGACAAGGCCTCATGGGCCGCCGGCCAGCTGATGGGCATGCTGGACCACGTGACCCTGGTGCTGGGCCTGTCGGCCGGCGACGATGTCCAGCCCCGCCGGCCGATCAAGGCCATCGCCGAGGACGCGGTGGAGACGTTCCTATGCCGCTACGGCGTCCGATAGTCGCAAGAGCCCTGCCCCGACTTGTAGCCGCGCTTCGCATCGGCTAGTCCTGCGTCTGCATCAAGAGTTGGGCCGCGCCCAACGCCAACCTGCCTTCCCGGGCAAGGTGGCGCTCCTTCCGAGGAGGATGTGGCCGAGACGGCAACGAAACGGGTGATCTCCACCTCCGTCCCGCGTCGATTGTTGTCGAAGTCCAGGGGCGAAGCCTTGCCGATCAAGATTCCGGATTCACTGCCTGCCCGCGCCACCCTCGAAGCCGAGGGCGTGGTCGTCATGCGCGAGACCGACGCCGCCCGCCAGGACATCCGTCCGCTGCGCATCGGCCTGCTGAACCTGATGCCGGACAAGCCCAAGACCGAGACCCAGTTCGCGCGCCTCCTGGGCGCCACGCCGCTGCAGGTCGAGCTCTCTCTGATGCAGCTGGCCAGCCACACCCCGCGCAACACCCCGGCCGAACACATGGCCGCCTTCTACCGGTCGTGGGACGAGATGCGCGACCAGCGCTTCGACGGCTTCATCGTCACCGGCGCGCCGGTCGAGACCATGGCCTTCGAGGAGGTCGCCTATTGGGACGAGCTGCGCCGCATCTTCGACTGGAGTCAGGCCCACGTGCACAGCTGCCTGACCATCTGCTGGGGCGCGCAAGCCGCGCTGCGCCACTTCCACGGCGTTGACAAGCAGGTGCTGCCGGCCAAGCGCTCGGGCGTCTATGCCCACCACCTGGTCGAGCCGACCTCGGCCTATCTGCGTGGCTTCGCCGACGAGGTCGACATCCCGGTCTCGCGCTGGACCGAGGTCAGCCGCGCGGCGGTCGACCAGGCGCCCGGCCTGAAGGTGCTGCTGGAATCGGACGAGGCCGGCCTATCCCTGATCGAGGACGCCCAGCGCCGCTCGCTGCACATGTTCAACCACCTGGAATATGACGGCGAGACCCTGCGCGACGAGTATGTCCGCGACAGCGCCAAGGACCCGTCGACCCCGCAGCCGGCCCACTACTTCCCCGGCGGCGACGCCAGCCGCGCCCCGCGCAACCGCTGGCGCGGCCACGCTCACCTGCTGTTCTCCAACTGGATCAACCAGATCTACCAGACGACTCCGTTCCGCCTGGACGACATCGGCCGGACCTCTTGAACTCCGCGCGTCCCCGTGACCCTCTAGAGGCGTCGGGGACAGACGGAGATCATCCATGTTCAGGCCCTTGCCCACGGCGGCGCTGATCGTCGCCCTCGCCGCTCCGGTCGCCGCTTTCGCGCACCACGGCTGGAGCTCCTACGACGCCGAGAAGGTCATCAAGGTCACCGGGCCGGTGACCGAGGTCTCGTGGGGCAATCCGCACGGCGCGGCCAAGGTCCGCTACCAGGGCAAGACCTGGGACGTGGTTCTGGCCCCCGTGGCCCGCATGGAAGCGCGCGGCCTGTCCCAAGCCATGCTGGCGCCCGGCAAGGCCGTGACCCTGGAAGGCTATCCCCGCAAGGACGGCGTTCCCGAGATGCGTATCGAGCGCGTCACCGTCGACGGCAAGACCGTCGAGCTGCGCTAGCGGATGGAGGCCATCGCGGCGTTGCAGGCCTCGGCGTTCGGTGCCTGGGCGCGCGGCTCGGCCTATGCCTATCCGCTGGCCAACCTGATCCACCTCTTGGGCCTGCTGTTGCTGGTCGGCGGCGTAGGCGTGCTGGACATCAGGCTGGCGGGGCTCTGGCGCAATCTGCCGGTCGCGGCGCTGTCGCGAGCCCTGACGCCGCTGGCGATCGCGGGTCTGGTTCTGATGCTGCCCAGCGGCTTCACGATGTTCGCCGCCGACGCCAAGACGCTGGCCGCTTCGCCGCTGTTCCTGTGGAAGCTCGCCCTGATCGGACTGGCGGTGATCAATGCCGTCGCCTTCCGCCTGGCTTGGGGCAAGCGGCTGGATCGCTGGGGTCACGCGGTCCCGCCTGGCGCGCGGGCCATGGCGATCGCTTCGCTGAGCCTGTGGCTGGTGGTCGGCGCCCTGGGCCGGCTGATCGCCTACGCCTGAGGCCTCATTTAACCGTGTAGGCGACCGCGATCTTGAAGTTCGAGCCCGCCGCCATCGCCCCGCGCGGCTTCAGGCGGATGTGGGTCACCTGGGCTTGCGTCGCCGCCGTCGGCAGGAACAGCCAGCTCGAGCCCCCGTCGGACGAGAACTCGACGTCGTCGCTCAAACTGGTCGAGGACGTGTAGGTGAACGCCAGGCCCGAGGCCGGGCTGCCCTCGGTGAAGACCACCGACGCCCCGCCCGCGCCGTCGCCGTCCAGCGCGATCGAGGTCCCCGCCGGGGTGGCGATCTTCAGCTCCATCGTGTTGCTGGCCAGCGCCGAGGTGTCGGGATTGCTGACCGTGACGGTGGTGCGCTGCTTGCTGCCCGGAATGGACTTGGGGTTCGTCGTGCCGTTCTTGTCGTCATAGACCACGGTCGTCGTCGTCGTGACGGTCGCCGGCTTGCCGCCGCTGATCGTCAGATTGACCGTGACGATGGTCGACTTGGTGTCCTTGTCGGTCACCCCGATGCAGCTGCTGCCCACGGCCAGCGAGCACAGGCTCCAGTCCCACAGGATCGTGAACGTGCCGGTATAGACCCCCGACTTCACCGCGCCCGCGATGGTCGGCTTGATGTAGACAGGCACGCTGGTCGGCGCGAAGCCGATTAGGTTGGCCAGATCCACCGACGTGCCGTTGACGTAGTAGGTCGCCGTACCCGACAGCGGCTTGGTCCCCGCCGCGTCGGCCGACAGCACGTAGTTGATGTCCGGCGCTCCGGCCTGGCTGACCTTGTAGCCGTTCGACGTCGTGATCGTGGCCTTCACATAGTTGCCGGAGAACGAGATCCACAGCGGGCTGCCGGCCGCGCAGCCGAAACCGGCCCCCATGCTGGGCGTCACGGGCGTGACGGCGTTGGGCGAATAGGTGGCCGAACTCGTCGCCGTGCTCGTGGCCGTACAGGCCGCCGACGCGCCGGACGCGCAGGCCAGCAGCGTGAACGCCGCCGCCAGGGAGGTGAGGATCGAGCTTAGACGCATCGGCCAAAAGCCTAGGCGCCGGCGGTTAATCGCACCTCAAGGATGTTCCGTCGCCAGACACTCAACCGCTAGACTTTAGTCTACGGAAACAGTCGCTTGGTGGTCCAACCGCCATCCGCGCGGTCGAAGACCAGGCGTTCATGCAGGCGGAAGGGGCGGTCGCGCCAGAACTCGATGGTCACCGGCACGATACGGTAGCCCGACCAGTGCGGCGGGCGCGGCACCTTGGAGAGGCCGAACTTCAGGCCCATCTCGGCGACGCGTTTCTCAAGAGCCAGACGGTCGGGCAGAGGCTGCGACTGGTCGCTGGCCCAGGCGCCGATCTGGCTGGCGCGGGCGCGGCTGGCGAAATAGGCGTCGGCCTCGGCTTGCGTGGTCGGCTCGACGGTCCCGCGGATCCGCACCTGGCGGCGCAGCGACTTCCAGTGGAACAGGATGGCGGCCTTGGGGTGGGCGTTCAGCTCCTGGCCCTTGGCGCTGTGGGTGTTGGTGTAGAAGACGAAGCCGCGCGGATCGAAGTCCTTCAAGAGCACCATGCGCGAGTCCGGCATGCCGTCGGCGTCGACGGTCGACACGGTCATGGCGTTGGGATCGTTGGGCTCCTTCTTGCCCGCCTCTTCCAGCCACTCGGCGAACAAGGCGAACGGATCGTCTTCCGACAGCAGGGCCGGCGCAACCGCCTCGGTGACCTGGCGGACATAGTCGTCTTCGCTGGGCGAGGCGGGGATCAAGGTCGGGTCGGCGCTCATGGCCTTGATATAGGCCCCTGCGACGCGAGGGACCACACCCGGCCGATACCTTAGGGGGATGGCCCCTAAAGTCTTAACTTAACCCGCCGTTGACCATCCCGGCGGCAGGGTCCCGGGAATGACCGCCCGTCCGTCCGCCCTGACGCTTTCCGCCGCCCGCGCCCTGCTGGGCGTGGCCGCGGACGCCGATGAGCGCGAGCTGCGCACCGCCTATCGCGAGGCGGCCAAGCGGGCCCATCCCGACCGTCCGACCGGCGACGCGGCCCTGTTCCGCGACGTGCTGGCCGCCTATCGCCTGCTGCAGGAGCATCCCTACCAGCCGGCCACCTTCCCGCCGGCGGTGACGACCCCGCCGCCGATCGCCGACCGGGTGTTCCTGGATATCGACATCGCCACCGCCGTCGCCGGCGGCGCCGAGGACCTCGCCATCGACGGCCGACACCTGCGGCTGAAACTGCCCGCCGGCCTGCGCGAAGGCGACAAGGTGCGGGTCGAGGGCGTGATGTTCGAGGTCCGCTATCGCGCCCAGGACGGCGCCCTGGTGCGCGGCGACGACCTGTGGCTGACGGGCAAGGTCGACCCGCGCGTGCTGGCCGAAGGCGGTCGCGTCGACGCCGACACCCCGCTGGGCCGCCGCCCGGCCTGGATCTCGACCAAAGCCGCCGCCCGGGGGCTGGTCCGGTTGCCGAACCAGGGCTTGCCCGCGCGGGCGCAGCATAAGGCTGGGGATCTGTTCCTGCGCCTCGAAGCCGCCGAGGCTGGCGCCGAGAGCCCGGCGCGGTCGCTGCTGAAGCGCTTCGCGGCCGCCTGGGCGGCCTAAAAAGATGCTCCCCCGTGATACGGGGGAGCTGTCGCGGAGCGACTGAGGGGGCCAGCGCGGCCTCTACCCAGCTAGCCCCCTCCGGCCCTGCGGGCCACCTCCCCCGCATCGCGGTGGAGGATCGATTACATCGCGCGCGATCTTTTTTCACGAACAGCACTTGAAGACTGATCGCGCGCGATTAAGTCCTCTGCATCGAACCAAGCAAGGGAGCTACCAAGATGACCACCCTCTACACCACCCGCGCCACCGTCGTCGGCGGCCGTGACGGCCAAGCCCGCAGCGAAGACGGCCTGCTGGACGTTCAGCTGTCGATGCCCAAGGCCCTGGGCGGCAAGGAAACCGGGACCAATCCGGAGCAGCTGTTCGCGGCCGGCTACGCCGCCTGCTTCCAGAGCGCCATGGCCCACGTCGCCCGCACCCAGAAGATCGCGCTGGCCGGCTCGACCGTGACCGGCCAGGTCGGCCTCGCCACCCAGGAAGTCGGTTTCAAGCTGGAAGTCGCCCTGGAAGTCGAAACCCAAGGCCTGAGCCAGGCCGACGCCGAAGCGCTGGTGGCCACCGCGCACCAGGTCTGCCCGTATTCGAATGCAACGCGCGGTAACGTGGACGTGGCTATTACCGTCAAGGCGGCCTAGTCTTTGATCCAATGAGCAAGAAACCGACGCCGTCCGACCGTCCCGTAGAGTCTCTGCGCCTGGACAATCAGTTGTGCTTCGCCCTCTACGGCGCGGCCAACCGGATGACGCGGCTTTATCGACCCATGCTGGACGCGCTAGGCCTGACCTATCCGCAGTACCTGGCCATGCTGGTGCTGTGGGAGAAGAGCCCGCAGACGGTCGGGGCCCTGGGCGACGCCCTGGACCTCGACTCCAGCACCCTGACCCCGCTGCTCAAGCGCCTGGAAGCCGGTGGCCTCGTCGAGCGCCACCGCGACCCGGAAGACGAGCGGCGGGTGATCGTGGGCCTCAGCGACAAGGGCCGCGCGCTGCGCGATCAGGCCGAGGCGGTCCCCGAGCAGATGATCTGCGCGCTGGACACGCCGATGAACGAGTTGATGGCGCTGCGCGAGCGCCTCAAGATCCTGGCGAAATAGAGCCTAGACCTGCTGGCGCGGCGGTTGCTGCGCGGCCTGCTGGCGGGCGCGGTGCGCGGCGTGGTCGGCATCGCTGGTCTGGCGCAGGGCCCGCAGGTCCTCGCTGATCCGGAAGATGGCGACATAGAATTCGCAGAAGGCGCGCCACAGCAGCACCAGGGCGCCGGCGACCAGCAGGCCCGCGATCAGCACCGGGAAGGCCAGCAGCAGCGAGCCCAGGCCCGGCTCCTTCAGCGCCAGGCCCACGGCGGCGCCGACGACCGAGAAGCCGAACAGGGCCACGACGCCCAGGCCGGCCCAATAGATGAAGTGAATCACCGGCCCGGTGACCAGACGGTCGAACGTGAGCAGGTCCCACATCAGCGAGCCGGAACGCTTAGTCTTGTTAGCCGGAGGCATACGAAACCCCAAGTCGGCGATTAACGCCCCTCTTGAGGGTCATCGCTACCAGTGACGAGCCCGCTCGGCAATGCCGAGCGGGCTCGCGGTTGTATCGGTCCTGTCAGGAGCCGTTATTGCTGGGGCTTGGCGCCCGCGACGGTGGCGTCGATCTGGGCCTTGGTGGCCGTGGTCGAGACGCTGCCATCGGCGCCCGCGCTCAGGCTATTGCCCGGCAGGGCGAACTTCACGCCGCCGTTGGTGACGATGACGTTGGTCGAGCCGTCGGCGCCGGTGCTCGTGCCGGTGATCTGGCCGACCGAGACGCCGGCGGCGTCCTTCACGGCCGAGCCGACCTTGAAGCTGGCCACGGTGGCCGAGCTGGGGGTGGCGGCCGCGTCAGCCGGATTGGCCGAAGGCGTCGTCGTGCTTTGGGTGGTGGTCGAGCCGGCCGGCGTGGTGGTGGTCGTCGTCGACTGAGTCGGGGCGGCCGTGGTCGGCGAGGTCGGCGCGGCCGGGTCGGGCATGGTGGTTTGAGCCGGAGCCGTCGCCGGGGCCGTCGGGGCCGGGGCGGTCGTGGTCTGGCTGGTGGTGGTCGTGCTCTGGGCGAAAGCGGCGCCAGCGAACGTCAGGGACGCGGCGGCGGCGAGCAGGGCGAGCTTGTTGGTCATTTCTGTACTCTCCGTCGGGAGCCCCTCCCGGCCAAAACAACGTCACCTTGCGTTGACGGTTCCGTCGGAAAGTCGACGTGAGGGTGAGGGCTACGCGCTCCGCGCGACCAGAAGCGCCGAAATATAGGCCTCCATCAGCCGCACCAGCTCGTCCTCCAAAGCCTGCGGGTTCAGGGCCAGCTCGCTCTCGATCGTGGCCGCCCGCAGCAGGCCGACGACGGCGTGGGTCAGCACGAAGCCGGCCTCGGGCGAGAGGTCGAAACCCAGCGCAGCCTTGCCCGCGATCATGTCGAAGAAGGTGACGTGGTTGCGCATGACCACGTCGTCGCCGCCCTCGGCCGTCAGGGCGTCCAGCAGCGCGCGGCGGGTGGCGGGCGAGCCTTCGAAAGCGGTCGCCAGAGTGCGGACGATCAGGCGCACCGCGCCCAACTCCGGACCCGCGATGACGATCTCGGCGATGCGGTCGCGGGCGGCCTCGGCGCGCTTGTGGGCCAGGCCCGCCAGGATCGCCTGCTTGCCGCCGAAGTACTGGTACAGCGTGCCGACGCTGACCCCCGCCCGCTCGGCGATGTGGTTGGTGGTCAGGGCTTCGATCCCGTCGGCCTCCAAAAGTTGAAAGGCCGCCTCGAGAATCGCCTCGACCGTCGCCTCGGACCGTGATTGGCGCGGCGTTCGCCTCGTCTTTTCAGTCACTTGCGGCATGGCCTCCGGGATGCGGGCAAGGCGAGTAGCGCGGGGGTCTTGAGGGCATAACCTAGAGCCCGAGACAGGGATCCGTCACGTATCCCGCTACGAGAGGTTCATATGACCGCGCTGGAAAAGGTCCGGGCCAAGGTCGCCTCGCAGAAGACGCTTCTGCCGGCGCTGTATGGCGACGTCGATTTCGACAGCACGCCCGAGCGCTTCACCGATGACCCGAAGGCCAGCGTGGCCCCGCGCCTGCGCAATCTGGATCCCGACAAGGTCGCGCTGATCAAGGCCTACACCATGCTGGGCGACGTGGTGGCCGACGCCTATGCGGCGCTGATGCCGCAGTACGGCTTCCGGCCGCTGATCCAGATGCTGACCAAGGCCTGCGACGAGGGGATCGACGCCGTTCCCGACGCCCCGCCGGAACTGGCCGCCTTCATCGCCGACATGGAAGCCGCGCCCGACTGGCTGGACATGGACCTGGTCCGCGAAGGCCAGCGCCTGGACCGCAACGCCGCCGCCAATCTGGGCCCCTTCGCGATCCGGGGCGCATTCATCGCCACCTTCATGAACAAGTACGCCGCCCTGCCGATGGCCCTGACCGGGACCCTGTCGAACGACACGGCCGCCCGCCGGGTCAACGAGACGGCGACCTTCTTCACCACCACCCTGCTGCCGGGCTCGCTGGAGCGCCACGGGGCCGGCTTCCGCGCGGCGGCCATGGTGCGGCTGATGCACTCGATGGTGCGGTTCAACGCCCTGAAGCGCTCGGACCGCTGGGATGTCGGCGTCTATGGGATCCCGATCCCGCAGGTCGACCAGATGCCCGCCGGCCTGATCCCGATCTTCCTGATGAGCTACAAGATCGTCGGCCAGGGCCGGAAGACCTTCACCGCCGACGAGCGGGCCCGGGTCGAGCTGGCCCGCTACCGCTGCTTCCTGCTGGGCCTGCCCGAGGACCTGCTGGCCGACACCCCACAGGGCGTGGTCGACACCATGAACGCCCGCAGCGGCACCCTGCGCGCCGGCTTCGACGACGCCACCTGCGGCGAGCTGGTCCGCGCCACGCTGAACGCCTACCTGCCGCCCGACGAGCGGCCGGAGAACAGGCTGTTCGACAAGGTCGAGCGGCGGTTCTCCAAGGTGTTCTTCCTGCGCAACTTCATGAACGGCGACGTCGCCGCCGCCCGCCGCATGGGCGTCGAGATCGGCCCGCGCGACTTTGCGATGTTCGGCTTGGTGGCCCTGCTAGTGACCAGCCAGCTGATGGCCTATCGCCTGGCGCGGAATGTCCCCGGCGTGGCGGACCTGGCCGACGCGCATCTGGTGGCCAAGCTGAAGAAGCAGCTGGCGCGGTATGGGCATGCGGAGTTTGCGTCGGACGCGGAGAAGTATCGGCCGACCGGGAAGCCTGTAGCGGCCTGATCCCCCTCTCCCCTTGCGGGAGAGGGTGGCCCGCGAAGCGGGTCGGGTGAGGGGTCACGCGGCGCGACCGTGCAACCCCTCATCCGTCGGCTTCGCCGCCACCTTCTCCCGCAAGGGGAGAAGGAGACATCAGAAATCCAGCTCCATCCGCGCTCCCGCCACTCGCGCCTTGTAGTCGCGGTCGCCGTTGGGCAGTGGCGTAGCGTCCGTATAGGCCAGGACCCCGGCGTTGAGGTTGAAGCGCAGGAACTCGACCGGCTGCCAGATCAGCGCCGCCAGCCAAGCGTCCTGAGTTCCGCCGACGATGCTGCGATCGTTCAGGTCCAGATAGTCGTAGCGGACATTGACCTGCAGCGTGCCCAGGCCGCCTCCGCCCAGGGGGTTCTTCGGCTTGGCGCGCTCGAAGATGCCGCTCTTGTAGCCACGGGTGTCGTCGGTGAGGAAGAAACCGAGCTCCGCATAACCGCCGAAGAACCGCGCGTCCGGGCCGGTCTTCAGCTGCGCGTCCAGCCAGTGGGTCTCGGCCGCGCCGTGCCAGCGGCCGCGTACGAAGCCGGCCTCCAGGCCGTAGTGGGTCTCCTGGCGCACCGGCAAAGCGGCCGTTCCGATCAGGCGGCTGTTGCTGGTGTGGACGTAAGGCCGCTGGCGATAGCGGGTGGCTGTGTCGCCTACCCGCTTGAGCTGACGCTGGTGGGCCGAGCCGCCGAAGTGCCACTGGGTCTTGCCGATCTTGGGCGCATAGACCACCCGCCCGTCCAGGCCATAGCTGTTGTTCTCATCGCCGCCGGCCGGGCCGTCGCTGGCATTGGCCAGGGCGGTGATGTCGTCGGCGAACAGCCCCGCCTGGACTAGCCAGGGGCCCTTCTCGTACTGGGCCGACAAGCCCAGTCGGCGCTCGAAATTGAAGGCGTCGGTGAAGGCCGCCCGCTCCATCAGCGAGCCCGAGGTGTCGCCGGTCAGCTCGTCCAGCGACTGGAACTGGTTCTGGTTGCCCAGCGCCAGCAACCACGGCCCGGCCTTGTAGGTCACGAAGGTGTCGACCAGGTCCACCGTGTTGTCAGAAAGCTCCAGCTCCAGCTTGTAGCCGATGCCGGCGCCCAATCCGCCCTCCCCGCCCAGGCGAATGCGGCGCATCTCGGCGGCGTAGCCCAGGCCGCGATCGGCCAAGGCCTTGGGCGCGTCGACATAGCCGACGTCGGCCTGGATCCGCCCCTTGGCCTTGAAGCTGCGCCCGCCGCTGGCGGAGATCACTGGCGAGCCCTTCCAGGTGATCTCGGCGCTGGCGGGCTTGGCGGGGGCGGCGATGGCCACAGGAGCAGCCGGCGCGGTGCGCTGGATCCCGCTGGCCGCGTCCAGGCGGCTCTCCATACGCTGCACCTGCGCCTTCAGCCCCGCGATCTCGGCGCGCAGGGCGGCGATCTCTTCGGGGCTCAGCGTATCTTGCGCGAAAACAGGCGACGACAGCAGGCAGGCGCCCGCCGCGCTAAGCGCGACGAGGGGCGTAAACTTGGGATGCAAAACAGCACCATGGGAAAGAGCAACCTGCCCGCCCCTAATGCGACATCTCGATGACGGTTTTACGACAGCCGCTGAGTTTTAGACCATCCCCACCGTGCGCAGGCGGGCGCGCGGGTGGATTTCGTTCTGGCTCATGACCACGGTCTGGCCGCGGAAGCGCTCGATGATCGAGCGGACATAGGGGCGGACGCCGGGGCTGGTCAGCAGGACCGGGGCTTCGCCGGCCAGGGCGGCGCGTTCGAAGCTGTCGCGAACCCCGCGGATGAAGTCCTGCAGGCGCGAGGGCGGCAGAGCCAGCTGCTTGTCGTCGCCGGGGCCGATCAGGGCTTCGGCGAAGGCCTGCTCCCAGTCGGCCGACAGGGTGATGATCGGCAGCGCGCCGTCGTCGCCGCGGTTGGCCCAGCACAGCTGGCGGGCCAGACGGGCGCGGACCTGCTCGACCAGCTGGGTGACCGAGGCGGTGTGCGGGGCGGCCTCGCCGATGCCTTCCAGGATCTGCGGCAGGTCGCGGATCGAGACCCGCTCCTTCAGCAGCGACTGTAGCACGCGCTGCACCGTGGTGGCCGTGGCGGTCGAGGGGATCAGGTCGTCGACCAGCTTGCGCTGCGCCTCGGGCATCTCCTTCAGGAGCTTCTGCACCTCGGCATAGGACAGCAGGTCGGCCATGTTCTCCTTGAGGATCTCGGTCAGGTGCGTCGTCAGCACGGTGGCCGGGTCGACGACCGTGTAGCCGCGGAAGGTGGCTTCCTCGCGCAGGTCGTCGGCGATCCAGGTGGCCGGCAGGCCGAAGGCGGGCTCGCGGACGTGCTCGCCGGGCAGCTCGACCTGGCCGCCGCGCGGGTCCATGGCCATCAGAGAGCCCAGGCGCACTTCGCCGGCGCCGGCTTCCATTTCCTTGATGCGGATGGCGTAGCCCTGGTTGGCCAGGCGCATGTTGTCCAGGATCCGCACCGGCGGCATGACGAAGCCGAACTCGCCGGCCAGGGTCTTGCGCAGGGCGCGGATCTGGTCGGTCAGCTTGCGGCCGTCCAGGTCGTTGATCAGGGTCAGCAGGCCGTAGCCCAGCTCGATCTTGACGTCGTCGATGGCCAGCGAGGCGCTGATTGGCTCTTCCTCGGCCTCGGCGGGCGCGGAGGCCTGTTCCAGCAGGGCCGGATCGATCGGCTTGGGTTTCTTGGCGTCCTGGATGCGCTTGTAGGCCAGGGCCCCGGCGCCCAGCGACAGGGCCGCGAACGGGATGATCGGCATGCCCGGGATCAGGGCGATGACGCCCGACGAGGCCGAGACCATGCCCAGGGCGACCGGGTTCATGGCCAGCTGGGTGGTCAGGGCCTTGTCGGCCGAGCCTTCGACGCCGGCCTTCGACACGACCATACCGGCGGCGATCGAGATGATCAGGGCCGGGATCTGGCTGACCAGGCCGTCACCGATCGTCATGATCGTGTAGGACGACGCGGCTTCGCCGATCGGGATCTTGTGCTGCACGACACCGATGATGATGCCGCCGACGATGTTGATGCCGGTGATGATCAGGCCGGCGATCGCGTCGCCCTTCACGAACTTGCTGGCGCCGTCCATGGCGCCGAAGAACGTCGATTCCTGCTCCAGCTCCTTGCGGCGCAGCTTGGCCTGGTCCTGGTCGATCAGGCCCGTCGACAGGTCGGCGTCGATGGCCATCTGCTTGCCGGGCATGGCGTCCAGGGTGAAGCGGGCGGCCACTTCGGCGATCCGGCCCGAACCCTTGGTGACGACCATGAAGTTCACCACCACCAGGATGATGAAGATGATGACGCCGATGACGAAGTTGCCCTGCATCATCAGGTGACCGAAGGCCTCGATGACCGCGCCGGCCCCGCCGCTGCCTTCCTGGCCGTGGCTCAGGATCAGGCGGGTCGAGGCGACGTTCAGGGCCAGCCGGTACAGGGTCGAAACCAGCAGGACGGTCGGGAACGAGGTGAATTCCAGCGGCCGCTTGATCAGGATCGCCGTCATCAGGATCAGAACCGATCCGGTCAGCGACACCGAGAGCAGCAGGTCCAGCAGGATGGCCGGAACCGGCAGGATCAGCAGGACGATGATGCCCACGACGCCGACCGCCAGGCCCATTTCGCCGCGCAGGATCCCATCGACCAGCGACTTGGCGCTGGGGACGGATCTCGCGGCTGTCGGGGCGGCGGCGTCGGCCATGCTGAACCTTGAACCGTTGATGGATAAGCTAGACCAGCGCTTGGAGCGATTTGCGGTCCGCCGCCATCTCCTTAACCAAAATTAGCCATGTTCGGCGCCGCGCGGAGTGTCGCGGGCGCCGCGACATGTTGGCCTATCAGGCGGCGGCGCCCACGCCACCTTGCGGCGGCGGAACGGGGACGCCGGCGTCGCCGTATTCCTTGAGCTTGTTGCGCAGGGTGCGGATCGAGATGCCCAGGATGTTGGCGGCGTGGGTGCGGTTGCCCAGGCAGTGCTCCAGGGTGTCGATGATCAGCTTCTGTTCGACTTCGGCCACGGTGGATCCCACGAAAGTACGAGAAACGGCGTCGGCGGCCATCTGGGCGCCGCGGGCGACTTGAGCGTCCGGCGACGGAGCCGGCGCCAGCTGTTGGCCGTCCGGCAGGCGGATGGCGAATTCTTCGATCTCCGGACCGGTCGACAGCAGCACCGCGCGGTGCATGGCGTTTTCCAGCTCGCGGACGTTGCCCGGCCAGCGGTGGGCGATCAGGCGGCGCTTGGCCTCGGCCGAGATCGGCTTTTCCGGCATGCCGTTGGCGGCCGAATACTTCTTCACGAAGAACTCGCACAGGCTGATCACGTCGGCCGGACGCTCGCGCAGCGGCGGCAGGCGCAGGTTCACGACGTTCAGGCGGTACAGCAGGTCTTCGCGGAAGTGGCCGTCCTTCACGGACTGGGCCAGGTCGCGGTTCGAGGTCGCCAGGATGCGGATATTGACCTTGACCGGCTTGGAGCCGCCGACGCGGTCGATCTCGCGCTCCTGGATGGCGCGCAGCAGCTTGGCCTGCAGGCGCACGTCCATTTCGCTGATTTCGTCCAGCAGCAGCGTGCCGCCGTCGGCTTCCTCGAACTTGCCGATGCGGCGGGCCATGGCGCCGGTGAAGGCGCCCTTCTCGTGGCCGAACAGCTCGCTTTCCAGCAGGTTCTCGGGGATGGCGGCGCAGTTGACGCTGATGAAGGGCGCCTTGGCCCGGCGGGACTTGCCGTGGACGTAGCGGGCCATGACCTCCTTACCCGAACCGCTTTCGCCGGTGATCAGGATGGAGGCTTCGGACGGCGCGACCTGGTCGGCCAGCTTGATGACCTGTTCCATGGCCGGGTCGCGGACGACCATCGGCTTTTCGTCGTCGGTCACGGCGGCCAGGACGGCGGCGATCAGCTCGGCGTCCGGCGGCAGCGGGATGAATTCCTTGGCGCCGGCCTTGATGGCGGCGGCCGCGCGCATCGGATCGGCGTCGACGCCGCAAGCCACCACCGGCACCCGCATCCGCTCGCTCTCGTTGGCGGCGATCAGGCTGGCGATGTCCAGCGCGTAGTCGACCATCAGGAGGTCGGCGCCCTGCCCCGCGCGCAGCGCATTGGTCGCCTGCTCCGTCGACTCGACGTGCGAGACCTTGGCGCCCGCGTTCATCGCCATTTTCACGGCGACCGAGAGCTGTCCGTTCAGT
Source organism: Caulobacter sp. (assembly GCF_017744445.1). Lineage (GTDB taxonomy): Bacteria > Pseudomonadota > Alphaproteobacteria > Caulobacterales > Caulobacteraceae > Caulobacter. The sequence continues at coordinate 515,791 of NZ_JAGIBH010000001.1, read as the reverse complement.
TTACCAACGACGAGAAGCCGCATTTCTTACTCTCCCTCGACCTGGGCTTTAGCCCTGGTCGCCGTCCTTGATGATTTCCGTCATGGTCACGCCCAGGCGTTCGTCGACGACGACGACCTCGCCCCGGGCGACCAGGCGGTTGTTGACATAGATGTCGATCGCCTCGCCGACCTTGCGGTCCAGCTCCAGGATCGAGCCCTGGCCCAGCTGCAGCAGCTGCGCCACGGACATGTGCGCGCGCCCCAGCACGGCCGAGATGTTGACCGGCACGTCGAAGACCGGCGCCAGGTCCGACGCGGTCTTGTCGCTGAGCTCGATCGGCATTTCCGAGGCGAGCATCGCGCCTCCGAATTCGTCGAGCGGGAGATTGTCTTCGGCCATCGTACTTCAGCCTTCTCAGGAGAACATGGGTTCGGCGTGGAGGCCTTCGGCGGCGATCGCCCCCTCCAGCGCTTCGGCGACGCGGTGAGCGGCGCCTTCCGGGTCGAAGGCCGCGCGGCCGTCTCCCCAGTCGAAAGTGAAGGCCGCGGGGGCCATGCCGCCGTCGGCGCGGGCGACGATCTGGCCCTGGTAGCCGATCTGGGCGGCGACGTTTTCCAGCGCCGCCTGCGTGCGCTCTTCCAGCTCGGGCGAGACCCGGACGAAGATGCGCGGCTGGGCCTCGACCTCGCGGGCCAGGGCCTCCAGGGCCGCGGCGACCGGGGCCTCGGGGAAGTGGTGCAGGGCCGCGTCGGCGATCTTGCGGGCGCAGGCCAGGGCCAGCATGGCCGAGCCTTCGCGGTGCTCGTGCGCCACGTGGGTCAAGGCGCCGAAGGCTTCGCGGATGGCGTTGGCCACGTCGTTCAGGGCGTGGGCGGCTTCCTGCTCGGCGCGGGCGACGGCCGAACGCTCGCCGTCCTGGAAGCCCTGCTGGCGCGCGGCTTCGACTTCTTCGGCCGTCCAGGTCTTCTTGACCTTGGGCGGGGTGTAGGCGACGCCGCCGCGGTCGTCGAAGACCGTGTCGAAGCCGAACTTGCGAGGGGTGTCCATCATGATGCCATCCTCCTCAGTAGATCAGCTCGTCGTCGCCGCCGCTGCCGGCCAGCATGATCTCGCCCTTGGCGGCCAGGTCCTTGGCGACCTGCACCATGCCCACCTGGGCGGCGTCGACGTCCTTCAGGCGCACGGGGCCCATGCTCTCCATGTCCTCGCGCATGATCTTGGCGGCGCGTTCCGACATGTTCGAGAAGAACAGGTCGCGCAGCTTGTCCGAGGCGCCCTTCAGGGCCAGGGCCAGCTGTTCCTTCGGCGTGCCGCGCAGCAGGGTCTGGATGCCGCCCGGGTCCAGCTTCGACAGGTCCTCGAACACGAACATCAGGGCGCGGATACGCTCGGCCGCCTCGCGGTTGCGCTCTTCCAGGGCGGCGATGAAGCGGGCTTCGGTCTGGCGATCGAAGTTGTTGAAGATCTCGGCCATCATCTCGTGGCTGTCGCGCTTGGACGTGCGCGCCAGGTTCGACATGAATTCGGTGCGCAGGGTCATCTCGATCTTGTCGAGGATTTCGCGCTGCACCGGCTCCATCCGCAGCATGCGGGTGACGCATTCCAGGGCGAAGTCTTCCGGCAGGCAGGCCAGCACGCGGGCGGCGTGGTCGCTCTTCACCTTGGACAGCACGACGGCGACGGTCTGCGGATATTCGTTCTTCAGATAATTGGCGAGAACGGCTTCGTTCACGTTGCCCAGTTTGTCCCACATGGTTCGACCCGCCGGACCGCGGATCTCTTCCATCAGGGCGTCGACCTTTTCCTGGGGCATGAACGAGGCCAGCAGGCGCTGGGTCTGTTCGTACGAACCCATGATCGCGCCGGTCGAGCTCATGCCCGAGACGAACTCGACCAGCAGCTCTTCGACCACGCTGGCCGAGACCGTGCCGAGGCCGGCCATGGCCTGGGAGACTTCCTTGATCTCCTCGTCGTCCAGGGCTTCCCAGATCTTGGTGTGGTCTTCACCGAGCGCGAGCAGAACGATCGCGGCCTTTTCGGGCCCCGACAGGTTCTTCAGGTCAGTGACGGCGACTTTCATGGCCATCAGTTCGACTCGTGCAGCCAGTTACGCAGGATGGCGACCGACTCGTCGGGGTGCTTTTCGACGAACTCGGAAACCCGCTTGATCGACGAGGCCTTAACCTGACCCTCGATCTTGGCGATGTCGATACGCGAGTCGATGTCGCTGCCGCCGCTGGGGCCGGCGATGGCGATCGGCTCGCCCGACTGGTCGACCACGACCTGCTGCTGGGTGCCGTCCGACAGGGTGACCAGGCGGGTCACCGGCTGGCCAGGGCCGGCCAGGGCCATCTGGGCCGGCGCGGGGGCCGACAGGTTCTTGATGAACGGACGGACCGCGAACAGCAGGATCAGCAGGGCCACGACGCCCAGGATGCCCAGTTCGGCGAAGCGCATGATGTCGTTCTTGTCGAAGCCCGACAGCAGGCCCTGCTTTTCCAGGCCCTGGTCCTCGGGCTGCGGGAACTTGATGTTGGTGACCTTGACCTGGTCACCGCGCTGGGCGTCGAAGCCCACGGCGGTCTTCACCAGCTCTTCGATCTGGGCGATCTCCTGCGGCGTGCGCGGGGTATAGGCGCCCGGCGTCCCGTCCTTGGCGGGAGGCGCGGTGACGCCGTCGATGGCCACGGCCACGGCGACCTTCTTGATCGTGCCGGGCTCCTGGACCGTCGTCTTCACCGACTTGGAGATCTCGTAGTTGGTGACGGTGCCGGTCTCGTTCGAGCGCGAGCCCAGCGGCTGGAAGCCGGCGCCGCCGCCCTGGCCGGGCACGTTCGAGGTCGCGGTGACGCCCGAATTGTCGTCGTTCTTGGTTTCGGAGCTGCCCGCCTCGTTGGAGCTTTCCGAGCGGACGACCTGGCCATCCGGATCGAAGCGCTCTTCTTGCGTGGTGACGCGGTCCAGGTTGATGTCGGCGGTGACGTTGACGCGGGCCTTGCCCGGGCCGAGCACGCCTTCGATCATGTCCTTGACGGTCTTGGCGATGCGGGCCTCGGCCTCGGTGCGGCGGTCCTCGGCTTCCTTGCCGGCCAGGCTGTCGTCCGACGGGGCCGACAGGGTCTTGCCGTGCTGGTCGATGACCGCGACCTTCTCGGCCTTCATGTTCGGGACCGACGACGAGACCAGGTTCTGGATGGCGCGGACCATTTCCGACGAGGGCTCGCGAGCGCCGACGCCGATCGTGACGGCGGCCGACGGTTGCTCGGCGTCTTCCTCGAACAGCTGACGCTTGGGCAGCACCAGGTGGACGCGGACGCTGTTGACGCCCTGCATGGCCTTGATGGTGCGTTCCAGTTCGCCCTGCAGGGCGCGTTGACGGTTCAGCTGCTGGACGAAGTCGGTCTGACCCAGCGCGTTGTTGCCGTCGAAGATTTCGTAGCCAATGGAGCCCGAGCTCACCAGGCCCTTGCCGGCGATCATCAGGCGGGCGCTGGCGACCTTGTCGCGCGGCACCATGATGGTCGAGCCGTCGCCCTTGGTCTCGTACTTGATGCCGGCCTGATCCAGCGCCTGGGTGACGGTGGAGGCCTCTTTCAGGTCCAGGTTCGAATACAGCAGTTCACTGGGCTCCTTGCCCATGAACATGACGAGGGCCACCAGGACCGCGACGACGCCGGCGCCAACGCCCAGCATCGCGGCCAGACGGCCGACGCCAAACTGCTTGATCGAACCCAGAAAGCTTTCCACGAAGCCTCACCCTTGATCCCACGGCCCTCCGCCAAGGAGGGACCGACGAGGCGAACGAGAACCGCCCGTCGGTAGGCAAGATTTACCCGGTACAAGGTAAACGAGGCGTTTATATTTGGGTCCGGAAGGGGGCGTCGGAGGCGCCAAAACGTCGCGGCCGCCCCCTTTCGGGAGCGGCCGCTGAACGTCTTCAAACCCTTTTGGCGCAAGGCCTTGGGGATTTTCAGGACCGTGAGAGGGTGGTCACATTAACGCACCCCCTCGCGGGTCTTAACGATACTGCTGGATCCGCGTGGTCCGCAGGCCCGCCAGACCGTGCCGGTCGATCGATTGCTGCCAGCTGAGGAACTCGTCGTTCGTCAGCTTGTAGCGATCGCAAGCCTCGTCGAGCGAGAGCAGACCCCCGCGGACGGCGGCCACGACCTCGGCTTTACGACGGATCACCCAACGCTGGGTTTCCGGCGGCGGCAAGTCGGAGAGAGTCAGAGGCGCACCGGTCGGACCGATGACGTACTTTTCACCCCGGCTGTTCGTGCGCTGCTGTTGCAACATGGCTTTACGCCTTTCCCACAACCATCACTGTTGAGGCCTCACTATAGGCGCCGCCCAATAACAGCGGCTTAATTCCAACAGTAAAAAAAGACCTAAACGAGATGGCTCTTAAGCAGTCCGTAGTGTCTCGATGTGAAACACAAGAATTAAAGAGCGTTAATCCCTATGATCAGCGCTTAATGTTCAGAAGTTCTTCCAGCATTTGGTCCGCCGTCGTGATGATCTTCGACGAAGCCGAGTAAGCACGCTGGGTCGTAATCAGACCCGTGAACTCGGTCGACAGGTCGACCGTCGAAGCTTCCAGGGTCGACGGGGCCAGCGAACCGGCGCCGCCCGAGCCCGGAGCTTTCAGGCTGTAGGTGCCGCTTTCGTTGGTGACGCGGTAAGCGTTACCGTTGACGCCCTTCAGGCCGTTCGGGTTCGAGAAGGTCGCCACGGCGACCTGAGCGATCCGGCGGGTGACGCCGTTGTCGAAGATCGCCGAGACGTAGCCGTCTTCGTCCACTTCGATGTTGGTCAGGTTACCGAAGGCCGTACCGTTGGTGTTGACCGACTGGACGACCGACTGGCTGTTGTACTGGGTCAGGCCGCCGGCGGCGCTGGCCAGGTCGATCTGGACGTCCTGGGTGTCGATGCCCAGGCCGTCGGCCCAGATCGGGGCGTTCGGGTTCAGCGGGTCAACGGCGGTGCCCGAGGCGGCGATCGAGATCGAGGTCGGGCTGCTGGTGCCGAACAGGTTGCCCGTGTCCTTCAGCTTGCCGTCCGTGGTGAACTCGACGATGCCCGAGCTGATCAGGCCGTTGCCGTTGTTGGCCAGGTCGCCCGGCTTGGCGCGCAGTTCGGCGTACCACTGGTTCGGGCCCGGAGCCTTCAGCAGCGACAGGGTGACGGTGCGCTGACCGCCCTTGGAGTCCGACAGCGGGATCTGGATCTCGAAGTCGGGCTTCACGCCCTTGCTGTTGTCCTTGGCGTAGTCCGACATCGACCAGGTCGAGGGGTCGTACAGCTTGCCGGCCTTGGCGTCGGTGTCCGCCGGCGTATTGCCGACGATGCCCAGGTCGGAAAGCTGGACGGTGTCGGTGCCGTTGATGCGCACGGTCGTGGTGCTGCCGACGACCGGCGAGGCGCCCTTGTAGTCCAGGGTCGAGCTGAGCAGGGCGCCCGAGGTCGCGTCATAGCCGACGATGCCGGTGGCGACGATGACGCCGTTTTCCTTGATATCGACCTGGTACTGGTTCTGGCTGGGCGTGCCCACCGGGTTGGCGACGCCGGTCGAGCTGTAGACGACGTCGAAGTCGTGGTTCTTGGAGGGCGTGGCGCTATCCGGAACGCCGGTGAACGACGCCGAGCCGGCGGTGCCGACCTTGTACGAGACGGCGGCGGCGACGGGCTGCTCCGAACGCAGGTTGGCGTTGACGCCGACGCGGGTGGTCTTCTCGGCGGTGCCGCCGACGGTGCCCACGTTGATCGACGACAGCTGCATCAGGTCCGACGGGTCGGGCGTGATCATGCCGGTGACCGGGTCGGCCAGCCAGCCTTGCAGGTACAGGCCCGCGTCGTTGCGCAGGTAGCCCAGGCTGTCCAGCTGGAACGAGCCGGCGCGGGTGAACGAACGGGTGTCGGTGGCGGTCAGGCCTTCCGGCTTTTCCGTGGCGACGAAGAAGCCCGAGCCCGAGATCGACAGGTCCAGGTTCGACGTCGTCGACTGGGTCAGACCCTGCTGGCTGATGAACTGGTGCGTCTGGGCCTTAACGCCGCCGGCGCTGTAGGTCTGGTTCTTCGAGCCCGAGGTGACCAGGGTCGAGAAGTTCGAGGTCGAACGCTTGTAGCCGACCGTGTTGACGTTGGCGATGTTGTCCGAGATCGCGGCCAGGGCCGACGAGTTGGCGATCAGACCGGAAACGCCGGCGAGCATGGCGCTGTTGATGCTCATGACTGAAATCCTGCTTCTAAATGGGGTTCGAAGGGTTCAGCGCTGTTTGCGTTTGGGTCCGGGGGAAGACCGTCTTCCGGGGACCGCGTCGGCGTCTTTCTGACGCCCGTTCGATAGGAGAATTAGCGAGAGAGGGATCAGGCGGCTTCTTTGTCCGCCTCTGGAGTGCTTGCGACGGCGGTGACGCCGATGACGTTGTCGACCGGGACCGACTTGCCGTTGATGACGACCATCGGCTGGCCGGTGGAGTTGTCGACCGCCGTGACCAGGCCTTCGGTGCGGCCCTTGACGTTGGTCGCCTTGATGTCCTTGCCGTCGGCGCCCTTGGCGATGACGTTGATCGTGTAGACGCCGCCGTCTTCCAGCTGCACGCCCGCGTCGTCCTTGCCGTCCCAGGTCAGGCTGTGGGCGCCGCTCTTCTGGTCGTCCGGCTTGATGGTGCGGACCACCTTGCCGGCGGCGTTCTTGACTTCGACGCTCAGCGAGCTCGAGGCGCCCGGCTGGCTCCAGGTGAAGGTGGCCTTGCCGTCCTTCAGGGTCGAGTTGTCGGTCGTCGCCGTGACCTGCTTGCCGATCATGTTGACGCCTTCCGACAGACCCGTGCCGGTGTTCATGCCCACCAGGGCGGCCAGCAGGTCGTTGGTGACCAGCTGCTGCTCCACACCCGTCATCTGGGTGATCTGCTGGGTCATCTGGGTCGTGTCGGTCGGCGACAGCGGGTCCTGGTTCTTCAGCTGCGTGGTCAGCAGCTTCAGGAACGTGTCCTCGTTGTTGGCCAGCGAGGTCCGCGAGTTGTTGATCTTGTCCAGGACGGACTTGGTGTTCTGCGACGAGATGGCGTCGGTCATAACGCTGTCCTTCCTAGATACGGATGTCCAAACCGCTGTCGGCGGTCGTCTTCAGACCGGGCAGCAGTTCGGGGGTGATGAGAATGTCTTCGTCGCCGTTCAGGGCGGACTGGAAGGCCCGGCCCGAGAAGGCGCGCTGGCCCTGATCGCCGAAGTCCTGGAAGGCGAGGAAGGGATTGGAGTTCTGGCCGTTGTTCTGGCTGGAGACGTCGAACGACAGGCCGTTGTCCGAGACGGTGAAGCCGGCGTCGCTCAGGGCCTGGCGCAGTTCGTTGGCCTTGCCGCGCAGCTCCTGGGCGGCGTGCAGCGTGTCGAACTTCATCGAGGCGGTCATCGTGCCGTCGCGAGCGATCTCGATGCGCACGTCGACCTTGCCCAGGTTGTCCGGGGTCAGGGTGACGTCGAAGCGGGTCGCCTTTTCGCCGGCGCGTTTGACGATTTCGGCCGACAGGGCCGCGACCGTCTCGGGCGAGCCACGCACCGGAGCGGCGGCGGCCGTGCTCGCGGCGTTGCTGGCCGAGGCCTGGGCGGCCGGGGCCGGCGCGGCCATGGCGTTGGTGTCGACGTCGGCGCTGGCGGCCGCGGCCGGAGCGTCGACCGAGGCGACCGCCGCGACGCCGGCGTCCGAGCCCTTGGCGACGGCGTTGGTTTCGGCGCCGGCGACGCCTGCGGCGACGGCGGTCACGGCTTGGGCGGTCTCGACGGCGACGGCGTCGGCGGCCTGGGTCTGGGCGGCGGCGGGCGACGACGCGGCCTTGGGAGCCTCGGCGGTCTTGGCGGCGGTCTTGGCGACGTCCGGCGCGACGGTCTCGACGGCGACGGCGTCAGCGGCCTGGGCGATGGCTTCCGGCGCGACGGTTTCAGCGGCGGCGTCGGCCGGAGCGGCGTCGGCGACGATCTTGGCCTCGACCACGGGCGCGGCGACCGGCGCGGCCGGCGTCGGGGCCGGGGCGACGGGCTGAGCCGTGACGGCGGCCTTCGGGGCCTCGGTCGTCTTGGCGGCGTCGGCGGTCTTGACCTCGGCGGCCTTCGGCGCGGCGGCGTCCTCGGCGACCACCGGAGCGGCTTCCTCGGTGGCCAGCTGGGCCAGGGCTTCCAGGGCGGCGGCGTCGACGGCCTGGCCTTCCGGCGCGGCGGCGACCGGGGCGGTCGTCGCGGCGGCCTGCGCCTGAACCGGCTGGGCCTGGACCTGGGCCTGGGCTTGAGCCTGGACCGGCTGGGCCACGGCGGCCTGAGCCGTCTGGTCGCCCTCGGCGGCCACGGGCTGAGTCTGGGCGGCGTCGACGGCGGCGGCGAAGGCCGTGGCCTGGTCGGCGGTCGCGGCGGTCGCGTCGACGACCGGCTGGGCCTCGGCGGTCGGCTCGGCCTGGACCGGGGCTTGCACGGGGGCCGTCATCGCCGCGATCAGCGTGGCGGCGGCCTGGGCGGCGGCTTGCGTCGCGTCGACCTGGCCGGCGTCCTTGTCCGCGACTTCGGTCTTGGCGTCGCTCTTGTCGCTGGCGACGTCGGCCTTGGCGTCCTTGGTCGCGTCGGTCTTGTCCGAGGCCTTGGCGTCAGCCTTGGCGGCGGCCTTGGCGTCAGCGACGTCCGACTTGGCGTCGGCGGCGGCGGCCTTGGCCTCCTGGGCGTCGTCGGCGCGATCGGCGGCGCGGTCAGCGCGGTCAGCGCGGTCCGCACGATCCGAAGCGCGGGTGTCGTTCTTGGAGTCGGCGCGGGTCGGCTTGTCGGCCTTCACGTCGCGGCGGTCATCGCGGCGATCGTCATTGACGTCACGTCGGTCGTCACGGACGTCGCCGCGGCTGTCGTCGCGAGCGTCGCTCTTGAGGTCCGCACGCGAGAAACGCGGGGCCGGAGCCGGCGCCGGGGCCTCGTCATCGCGACCGGCGATCGCCAGCATGGCGTCGAAGGCGTCGTTGGACGTCTTGGCGCCCGTCGCCAGGGGCGGCGCGGCGGGAAGAGCGGCGGTGGGTGCGGCGATCGCGGTCATTCGCAGTCGTTGCTCGGGCTGGGCGGCGGTCCATGACGAACACGCCTTGTTCGGCCTCCCTCTGAGCAACGGTCGGGCCAACTCGGAAAATTGCACTCAACATGCTGTTTTCATTGAGTTTAACCCCCTGTTTACGAAGCAAAATCGGTCGTCGTGCGGCGCTTTTTGCCGAGTCCTCGGGGTCATGAGGGACGTGAGTTGCCGCGTCGGCGCGTCGCGCCCCCCTCACCGGGCGAGTTGGCGCCGTAATTGCGCATGGTCCCTTGTCGAATTTCCGACCACCGGAACTTATCGCCTTGAATTTCAATGGCTTGGCACATCAACGGGGCCTGATCCCCACCGCGACCCGGCAAGTTTCGCCGGGCAATGACGCGTCGTGCGTTGCGCGGTTTGCCGAGCTGAAGGGGGTTACCGCATGTCGCTGAATGCGATCATGACCACGGCGACGTCCGGCATGATGGCCGCGCAGACGAGTCTGCGCGTCACGTCGGACAACATCGCCAACGTCAACACCGTCGGCTATGTCCGCAAGACGGTCAGCCAGTCGAACCTGCTGTCCAACGGCATGGGCGTGGGCGTCAGCATCGACGCCATCAAGCGCGCGACCGACCGCTTCCTGCAGTCGGCCAGCCTGAACGCCGCCTCGGACAGCGGCCGCGCCTCGGTCGTCGCCAGCACGCTGGACAGCGCCCAGCAGTTGTTCGGCAACCCCAGCGACGACACCAGCTTCTTCACGACGCTGGACAGCATCTTCTCGGCCTTCTCGTCGGCCCAGGACGATCCCTCCTCGTCCCTGCTGCGCACCCAGGCCCTGACCCGCGTGGACGACTTCCTCAGCGAGTCCAGCCGCATCACCTCGTCGCTGTCCAAGCTGGGCAAGGACGCCGACACCCGCATCTCGGCCGACGTCAACCGCGTCAACGACCTGCTCAGCCAGATCGACGGCCTGAACACCGACATCACCCGCGCCAAGGTGGCCGGGGCCGACGCCACCGGCGCCGAGAACGTCCAGAGCGGCCTGATCGACGAACTCAGCAAGCTGATGAACGTCCAGGTCGCGCCCCGCACCCTGGGCGGCGTCTATGTGCGTTCGACCGAAGGCCTGCCGCTGGCCGGCGACGGCTCGGCCAAGATCAGCTACGAAACCTCGCCGACCGCCACCGGCTACCTGACGGTGCAGCTGGCCAACGGCTCGGTGCAGCCCACCCCGCTGAACATCACCAGCGGCGAGATCCGCGGTCTGCTGGACGTGCGCAACGTCGACCTGGTCAACCTGTCCGACCAGCTGGGCGAGTTCACCTCGCGCGCGGCTGAAGAGATCAACCGCGCGTCCAACGCCGCCTCGTCGGTGCCCGCGCCGACCACCCTGACCGGCCGCAACACCGGCCTGGACGCCCAGGCGGCGATCACCGGCATGACCGGCAAGACCACGATCGCCCTGACCGACTCCAGCGGCGTCATCCAGCGCCGCATCGACATCGACTTCGACGCCGGCACAATGAGCGTCAACGGCGCGGCCGGCCCGGCCTTCAACACCACCAACTTCATGACCCAGTTGAACACCGCCCTGGGCGGCCAGGGCAATGCCGGGTTCTCGGGCGGGGCGCTCAGCATCAGCGGCTCGGGTGGCCTGGGCGTGGCCATCCAGGACGACGCGACGACCCCGGCGAACAAGGCCGGCAAGGGCTTCAGCCACTATTTCGGCCTGAACGACATCATCCGCACGAACGGCTATTCGCCGTACGAGACGGGCCTGACCCCGACCGACCCGAACGGCTTCACCTCGGGCGCCATGACCATCCGCCTCACCGACGTCGAAGGCGGCCGCATCCGCGACATCGTCGTGGCGCCGCCCGTCGGCGGCACCATGCAGGACATGCTGGACTCGCTGAACTCCCGCGCCAACGGCACGGGCCTGTACGGCGTGTTCACGATGAACGACAAGGGCCAGATCAACTTCACCTCGAACGCCACGACGCCGGTGACCATGTCGGTCGTGGCCGACACCACCGAGCGCGGCGTCGGCGGCCCCTCGGCCAGCCAGCTGTTCGGCATCGGCCCGGCCGAGCGCAGCACCCGCGGCGAGAAGTTCTTCGTCAGCAAGGCGATGGACGCCGACCCCAAGCTGGTCCCCTTCGCCCAGCTGGACCTGACCCAGATCGTCGGCGGCAGCCCCGCCCTGGCCATCGGCGACGGCCGCGGCGCCCTGGCCCTGGCCAAGGCCGGCGACAACACCACCGCCTTCGGGATCGCCGGCGACGCGGCGGCGGTCAATATGAGCGTCAACCGCTACGCCTCGGACTTCAGCGGCTCGATCGCCCGCAAGTCCGCCACCGCCGCCAGCCGCAAGGACGCCGCCGAGGCGGTGTCCAGCGAGGTCGACAGCCAGCGCCAGTCGGAAGAGGGCGTCAACCTCGACGAAGAACTGATCAACCTGACCACCTACCAGCAAGCCTTCAACGCCTCGGCCCGCCTGATCCAGGCGACCAAGGACATGTTCGACGTGCTCACCGGAATCCTGGGGTAAGCCATGACCCGCGTCTCCACCGTCCAGAACTACAACATCATGACCTCCAACCTCATGAGGGCGCAGATCCGCCAGAACGAGGTCGGCGGCCAGGTGTCCAGCCAGAAGGTCGCCAGCGACCTGAAGGGCTATGCCAAAAACGCCGAAATGCTGACCGCCATGCGCAGCACCCAGACCAAGATCAATGGCCTCGTGGACCAGACCAAGATGGTCGGCAACCGGCTGGAGATGCAGGACACCGGCCTTGGCCGGATCTCCAACGCCACCCAGAGCGGACGCGAGGCCATCGCCAACGCCCTGGCGGCCGGCAGCGCCACCACCCTGATGCAGCAGATGACCGCCGCCTTCGGCGAGGTGGTGCAGGGCCTGAACGCCAAGTCGAACGGGCTCTATGTCTTCTCGGGCGCCAAGACCGACACGCCCACGACCACCGCCACGACCATGAACGACCTGACCAGCGTGCCGATCACCTCGGACCTGTTCCAGAACGACCAGTACATCGCCACCAACCGGGTCGACGAGCAGACCAACGCCAAGACCGGCATCCTGGGCGACGCCATCGGCACGGACGTGTTCGAGGCCTTCAAGCAGGTGCAGGCCTATGTCGACGCCAACGGCCCGTTCACCGGCAATCTGGACGACGCCCAGGTCAACTTCCTGAAGGGCCTGCTGCCGGTGTTCGACGCGGCCCAGAAAAGCGTGGTCGACGCCCAGGGCAAGAACGGCGTGACCCAGAAGCGCTTCGAGGCCGCCGAGACGGACCTGTCGAACCAGTCCGACACCCTGACCGCCATGGTCGGCGGCATCACCGACGTCGACATGGCCGACGCTGTCACCCGCCTGCAGGCCGCCCAGCTGGCCGTCCAGGCCTCGGCCCAGGTGTTCTCGACCCTGCAGGCCTCGTCGCTGCTGAACGTGCTGAAGTAAGGGGGCGGCGACACGCCGCCCTCCCCTGACCTCGCAAAACCGCCCCCCAGCCGCTATATGGCGGCGGATGAACGCCGACGTCCTGACCACCGCCGCCCCGAACGACACCGACGCCCTCATCGCGCGCGCGGTCGAACAGGTGCGCGAGGCCGTCGGCCTGCCGGAAGGAACGCGGATCGTCGCGGCCATGTCCGGCGGCGTGGATTCCACCGTCACCGCCGCCCTGCTGGCCAAGGCCGGCTATGACGTCGTCGGCGTGACCCTGCAGCTCTACGATCACGGCGCGGCGATCACCAAGAAGGGCGCCTGCTGCGCCGGCCAGGACATCCTGGACGCCCGCATGGCCGCCGAGCGCATCGGCATCCCGCACTATGTGCTGGACTACGAAAGCCGCTTCCGCGAGCAGGTCATCGAGGACTTCGCCGACGCCTATCTGCGCGGCGAGACGCCGATCCCCTGCGTGCGCTGCAACCAGACCGTCAAGTTCCGCGACCTGCTGGACGTCGCCCGCGACCTGGGCGCCGAAGCCATGGCCACCGGGCATTATGTGCAGCGCGCGTTCGCGGGTGGCGGTAACCGCCCGCAACTGCGTCGCGCCGCCGACCCCGCCAAGGACCAGAGCTACTTCCTGTTCGCCACCACGCGCGACCAGCTGGACTTCCTGCGCTTCCCGCTGGGCGGGATGGACAAGCCGACCGTGCGCGCCGTCGCCTTCGGCCTGGGGCTGGCCATCGCCGACAAGCCCGACAGCCAGGACATCTGCTTCGTGCCCGAAGGCAAGTACACCACGGTCATCGACCGCATCCGCCCGCAAGGCGCGGAAGCCGGCGACATCGTGCACCTGGACGGCCGCGTGCTGGGCCGCCACGAGGGCGTGACCCGCTACACCATCGGCCAGCGTCGCGGCCTGAACATCGCCGTCGGCGACCCGCTGTTCGTGGTCAAGATCGACGCCGACCAGCGCCACGTCATCGTCGGCCCGCGCGAGGCCCTGCTGACCGCCTCCCTCACCCTGAAGGAAGGCAGCTGGCTGGGCGGCCAGGACAGCCTGGAGGCCGCCGCCCAGGACGGCCAGCCGGTACTGGCCCGTGTGCGCTCGACCCGCGAGCCGGTCGCCGGTCGCCTGACGCTGTTGGGCGACACGGTGTCGGTCGTGTTCGACGGCGCCGAGGAAGGCGTCGCGCCCGGCCAGGCCTGCGTGCTCTACGACCCCGCCGACCCCGAACGCGTGCTGGGCGGCGGCTTCATCGCCGCCACGGTCCGCGAGATGGACCTCGCCTAAGGAGCCCTCGATGTCCGAAGCCCCGATCCGCCTCTTCTCCTACGGCACCTTGCAGCAGGAGAGCGTGCAGATCGAAACCTTCGGACGCCTCCTGAAAGGCCAGGCCGACACCCTGCCCGGCTTCGCCAAGACCATGGTGCGGATCACCGATCCGGCCGTGTTGGCGACCAGCGGCCAGGAATTCCACCCGATCGTCACCCCCAGCGACGATCCGGCCGAAGCCATCCCCGGCGCGGTGTTCGAGATCACGGCTCAGGAACTGGCGGCGGCCGACGACTACGAGGTCGACGACTACAAGCGCATCGCCGTGGTGCTGGGCTCGGGCCTGGACGCGTTCGTCTACGTCAAGGCTTAAGCGTCGGATCGAACCGGGTCTTCCGGGGTTCAGACCAAGAACCCACACGGAAGACCCACATGCTCCGATCCCTGCTCATCGGCCTGTCGGCCGGCTCTCGTTCCATGACCCCGCTGGCCGCCGTCAGCGAGGCCGCGCATGGCGGCCATCTGGAAGCCAACAACCCCTCCGCCCAGCTGCTGGGCCATCCCCTGATCGCCGCCGGGACCAAGGCCCTGGCCGCCGGCGAGCTGTGGGGCGACAAGCTGAAGTCGGCTCCGGACCGCATCGTGCCGCTGGGCATCGCCGCCCGGGTCATCACGGCGGGCTTCACCGGCGCGGCCTTGGCTCCACGCAAGAGGATGCTGCTGGGCGGCGCGCTGGCCGCCGGCGCGGCGGTGGCGGCGGCCTATGTCACCTTCCACCTGCGCATGAAGGCCCTGGACCGCTTCGGCCAGACCAAGAGCGGCCTGGTCGAGGACGCCCTGACGGTGGGCGCGGCCCAGCTGGTGACGCGGGCGCTGCGCTGATGGAACGCAAGGACAAGGAGCCGGTCGAGCCGGAGATGACGCCCGCGCCGGAGGCGGACGCCACGGCCGACGGCGTCCGCCGTCAACGCCAGCACATCGAGGAGCTGGACGGCGAGGATCCGTTGCGCGGCGGGGTGGCGGACTAGTCCCGGCCCTTGGGCTTCTCGCCCTCGCCGCCGAGCACGGTCGGCCCGTATCGCGGAGGATCGGCCGCATGCGCGCTGCGCCCCTCGGCCAGCTCGACGAACTCCCAGACGGTCAGCCTCGGCAGCGCCATCAGGAGCGAGACCCCCACGGCCAGGCCCACGCTCAGGGCCGACACGCCGAATACGAACAGCGAGCCCATCGGCGTGATCGCCAGCCACCACGGGATCACCTTCCAATGGAAGGCAAGCAGGCGCCGGTCTTCTCGCGGCGCCATCTCGCGGACCATGAAGCCGGTGAAAAGCACCGCCACGCCGCACGCGACCACGGCCAGGATCAAGGCCGCCTTGACCGCGACAATGTCCGTCTGATGCCCGATGATCGCGCCCGTCCAACCTAGCCCGGTGCACACCACCGCGAAGGCGTAGGCGCGAACGCGCGCCTCGCGGCCGAGGCCTGTCTCCTGGGTCACGATGCGGACTTCGCTCCTGATTGAACGGAGCGGCATGATCCGAACACAGCCGCCCAGTGGGAACATGTTGGCTCCGCACAGTGCGAAGAGCATCGGCTTTTAATTCCACCCAAGAGATGAATTTTAAACGAACTCAACCCAAACAATATGCCGTGGTTGGAGGGTTTGAAGAATGACGGCGATCGACAATGAAGATCCGCGCCAGGAGCGCGGCTATCGCTTCGAGACGCTGGCCGCCAAGCTGTTCGAGACTCAGAAGTTTAAAGTCGAAAGGTCTATCCAAACCGCCATAGGCGGTGAGGGCAGAACCATCACCATCGACATGCTTTTGACTTCGCCTTCCGGCACGCGATCCGTCGTCGAGGTAAAACTTTATCGAACTCGCGCGCCGAATCCCCTCGACGTCCGTCGTACGTGTGAGCGGCTTGACGCGGCCCAAACCTCCCTTCAGGCAAACAACGCGCTCCTCATAAGCAACCTCCCCCGTAGCCAAATGCCCAACGAGCAGAGCGTCTTGAATGGCGTAATGCTGTTAGGTCTAGATGATCTCCTTGTTTGGGCTCGCAGAGACGCTGACTTGCTTAACGAACTCACTGAGTTCGACCGCGAGCTGAATTCGGCATTGAAGGACTTCGACCGTCCAATCGAGCGCGCTCCGGACGCTGCCAAGGACGCCGCACCAGACGAGGATGCCGTAGTCGACCATGCAGAAATTCTGCGCATAAAAGTACAGGCGCCGCGCGCTACTGCGCGCGTATATCAGCCCTCGGCGCCGCCAAAAGGCTACAGCCTGATCCAAGAGCTCAAAGAACTTGGGACATTTTCCACCAGCAGCAAGAAGAAGATTAAGCTGAAAAGCCCACCTCAGCGCGAAGGTGCCGCTTGGTGGTTATTCGAGCAAATATGCCAAGATGCTTTGATCCACGTCTTCGACGGGGTGCTCGATAAATGGACTTCTCAGAAATCGGTTGATGGCGAGGACAAGCGCTACGACGCGCTGGCCAAGGTGACCGGTGAAGATGTTTTCTGCCGCACGCTGATTGAAGACTTCAGCACGCGCTACATCCTGTTCGAGTTCAAGAACTATAAGGATCCAGTGCCCCCGAACCTGATCCACATCACCGAGAAATATCTCTATCCAAAAGCCCTGCGCGCCACGGCCGTCATCATCTCACCCAAGGGTCTCAGCGACGACGCAAAGGCCGCCGCGCGCGGCGCGTTGCGCGAAAATGGCAGACTGATGCTCGAACTGACGGTGGGTCAGCTGTGCAAGCTGCTCGACGCCAAGGACAACGGTACGTCCGGCGGCGCTGGGATGGAGGAATTGCTGGACAAGTTCCTACTGACCCTCGGCCGATAACAGCCCCTACTCGGCCGCGATCTTGATGGCCTCGAGAGCCTCGCCGACGGTCATCGGGTGCTGGTCCTGGGAGATGCGCTCCAGGTCGCGGCGCTGGACCACCTCGCCGCATTCCTCGCAGGCCAGGACGGGGTGGAAGGCGCAGCCACAGCTCTTGTGGCGGAACAGGACCGGGGAGTTGTCGCGACCATAGACGTGGCGATCGCCCCATTCCGACATGGTCAGCAGCACCGGCGACAGGGCCTTGCCCTTGTCGGTCAGCCAATATTCGTGGCGCGGCGGGCGCTCGGAATAGCGCCGGGTCTCCATGACGCCGTGGCCGACCAGGGTCTTCAGGCGCGCGGCCAGGACGTTGCGGGCCACGCCCAGCCGCTCCTGCCACTGCTCGAAGCGCTTCACCCCGGCGAAGGCGTCGCGGAGGATCAGCAGGGTCCACGGATCGCCCACGACCTCGAGGGTGGCGGCGACCGAGCAACGTTCGTTCGTATAGTCAGCTGTGCGGCCCATTTTGGCAGGGTGCGGCGTTCCGCGGGGGAAAGCAAGAGACCGTTGCGTTTGAAGATGAACCACAGTAGGTTTTTTATCGCAATTGACTCTCTCGGTTATTGCACGACTGGCGAGGAGGCGCGGCTTTGGCCAACACCTCCTCGCCCCTTTCCCATCACAATCTCGCAACCCTCTTGCGCATGATCGGGTGATGAAGGCCTATCTCGCCTCAAAATCAGTTCAGGGAGCCTAGTTCATGTCCTCGTCCGATCCCGTCGTCATCGTCGCCTACGCCCGCACGCCGATGGGCGGCTTCCAGGGCGCTCTGGGCGGGGTGAAGGCCACCGATCTGGGCGCGGCGGCGGTCAAGGCAGCCATCGAGCGGGCCGGCGTGGCGGGCGACAAGGTCGAGCAGATCATCATGGGCTGCGTGCTCCCGGCGGGCCTGGGCCAGGCGCCGGCGCGTCAGGCGGCGCTGGGCGCGGGCCTGCCGCTCTCGGTCGAGGCGACCACAGTCAACAAGATGTGCGGCAGCGGCATGCAGGCCGCGATCATGGCCCATGACGCCCTGGCCGCGGGCTCGGTCGACGTGGTCGTGGCTGGCGGCATGGAGAGCATGACTGGCGCCCCCTACCTGATGTCCAAGCACCGCGGCGGCGCCCGCATCGGCCACGACCAGATGTGGGACTCGATGTACCTGGACGGCCTGGAGGACGCCTACACCCCCGGCAAGCTGATGGGCGCCTTCGCCGAGGACACGGCGGCCCAGTACCAGTTCAGCCGCGAGGCCATGGACGACTACGCGACCCGAGGCCTGGCCAAGGCCAAGACGGCCATCGAGAGCGGCGCCTTCAAGGCCGAGATCACGCCGGTGAGCGTGACCACCCGCAAAGGCACGGAAGTCGTCGACACCGACGAGCAGCCGCTGAAGGCCGATCCGGCCAAGATCCCGACCCTGCGCCCGGCCTTCGCCCGCGACGGCGGCATCACGGCGGCCAACAGCTCGTCGATCAGCGACGGCGCCGCCGCCCTGGTCATGACCCGCGAAAGCGTCGCCAAGGCCCTAGGCTTGCCGATCGTCGCCAAGGTCGTCAGCCACGCCGCCCACGCCCACGAGCCGGGCCTGTTCACCACCGCCCCCGTGCCGGCCATGAAGAAGGCGCTGAAGAAGGCCGGCTGGGAGGTCTCGGACGTCGACCTGTTCGAGGTCAACGAGGCCTTCGCCGTGGTGGCCATGATCGCCCAGCAGGAACTGGGCATCGATCCCGACAAGCTGAACGTCAACGGCGGCGCCTGCGCCCTGGGCCACCCGATCGGCGCCTCGGGCGCGCGGATCCTGTGCACCCTGATCTCGGCGCTGCAGGCGCGGGGCGGCAAGAAGGGCCTGGCGTCGCTGTGCATCGGCGGGGGTGAGGCCACGGCCATGGCGGTGGAGCTGGTCTGACCCCATCTAGGGCGGATCAGATTGGCCGCGAGACGCGTTCACCCGTCATGACCGACACCTTCCGCCACAACCCCGAACTCAGCCGCTACGAGCTGGAGGTCGACGGCCTCCTGGCCGTGGCTGACTATCAGCGCTCAGGCCACCGGCTGGTGATCCCGCACGTGGAAGCCGACATGGCCCTGCGCGGCACCGGCGCGGCCGGGCGGTTGATGACCAAGGTCGCCGAGACGGCCCGCGCCGAGGGCATGCGGATCACCCCGCTGTGCTCCTACGCGGCCGCCTGGCTGAAGCGGAACGATCCTGATCTGATCGCTTAGCCGCGCGGCTGGCCCATGAACGCCACGCGGTCCAGCACGTCCTGCTCCGCCGTCGGGCCCGCGCCATAGACGAAGGAGCGGCCGTCGATCGGCTTGCCGCTGACCTTGTCGATCAGCACCGGCTCGGCCGGCAGTCCGGTCTCGATGTCGAACAGGGCGCTGGCCACGCCGTCGGGGAAGAAGTGACGGTTGCCGAACGCCATCAGCGCGGTCAGCACCGGCTGGAAATCGCGCCCCAGGTCCGTCAACACATACTCGTAGCGCGGCGGCCGCTCGCTGTAGCGGCGCTTTTCCAGCAGGCCGCTCTCGACCAGACCCGCCAGCCGCTTGGTCAGGATGTTGGGGGCGACGCCCAGGCTTTTCTCGAACTGGTCGAACCGGGTCAGCCCCTGGGAGGCATCGCGCAGGATCAGGAACGACCAGGGGTCGCCCACCCGCTCCAGCGTTCGCCCGACGGGGCACTGCTTGTACCGCGAGCTGCCGCCGGCGGACGACAGGGTCTCGAAAGAAGGCTGGGGCGGGATTTGCGAAGCGGCCATGGAAATAATTTGGGAAGTCACTTGCGAATTGCAAGTTACCTCATAGCTAGGGGTCACGCCGGACCGATGGGGCCTCGGCAACAGACTGAGGACTACCACGATGAGCACTGCCAGCACCAAGGGCGTCGCCCTGATCACCGGCGCTTCGACCGGCATCGGCGCCACCTATGCCGACCGCCTGGCCAAGCGCGGCTACGACCTGATCCTGGTCGCCCGCGACGAAGCCCGCCTGAACGCCCTGGCCGACCGCCTGCGCGCTGAAGCCGGCGTCAAGATCGAGGTCATCAAGGCCGACCTGACGAACAAGGCTGATCTGGCCAAGCTGGAAGACCGCCTGGCGACCGACACGGCCATCACCCTGCTGGTCAACAACGCCGGCGCTTCGGCCTCGGGCGGCTTCGAGGCCGTGGACCGCGACACCCACGACAAGCTGATCCAGCTGAACATCACGGCCGTGACCCGCCTGGCGGCGGCGGCGGCCAAGAACTTCCTGCCGCGCGATGCGGGCGCGATCATCAATCTGTCGTCGGTGGTGGGCCTGCTGCCCGAGTTCCGCTCGCCGGTGTACGGCGCGACCAAGGCCTATGTGACCTATCTGACCCAGGGTCTGCGGGTCGAGTTCGGCGACAGCAAGGTGCGCCTGCAAGCGGTCCTGCCCGGCGCCACGCGCACGGAAATCTGGGAGCGCTCGGGCTCCGACGTCAATGCGCTGGATCCCAACATGGTCATGGACGTCGACGACCTGGTGGACGCGGCGCTGGCCGGTTTCGACCAGGGCGAGCTGATCACCATCCCGTCGCTGCCGGACGCGGCCGACTTCGACGCCTATAACGCCGCCCGCCTGGCCATGGCTCCGAACCTGTCGCGCAACAAGCCGGCCGCCCGTTTCGCGAACGCCTAAACAGCAGAAAGCTCGCCGGCGCGGCGCTCACTCCCGCGCCGGCGAGTCCGCCCTGATGGGCTTTCCCGGGTTGATGCGCACCGGGAAAACCCATCTGGAACGCGAAACTAGCTGAGCACCATCACGACGACGCGGCGGTTCTGGGCCCGGCCTTCGCGCGTTTCGTTCGGGGCGACCGGGGCTTCCTGGCCGTACGAGATCGTCGCCATCCGGTTCAGGGCGACGCCGTGGCCGCTCAGGAACTTGCGCACGGTCTCGGCGCGCTTCTCGCCGAGCTCGTCGTTGTATTCCTTCGAGCCCGAGTTGTCGGTGTGACCCTGGATTTCCAGGTACACGTTCTTGTTGTCGGTCTTCAGCTTCTCGGTGAACTCCGCGAGGCGCTGTTCGGCTTCCGGCGAAAGGGTCGCGGCGTTGACCGGGAACTTCACGCTGTCGTCGCTCAGCACCAGGGCGTACTGGAACTTGCCTTCGGCCAGCTTGCCGGCCGCGATGGCGCGGTCCAGGGCGTCCTTTGAGGTCTTGTCCAGTTCACCGATCTGGGTGTCATGAGCGCTGACCCGCTCGTTGACCGCGCCCACCTGGGTGTTCACGTACTTCTTGGTGGCGCAGCCGCTGACCGACAGGCCGCCCATCACCAGGGCGGCGGCGACCATCATCGTCTTCGTGCTTGCTATCATTGTTTCCATCTCATCCGTAGTGGGGGCGAGACGTCCTGCAACGCTCGCAGGACCAAATCGGGCAGCCGAACTTGGCCAAAGATGGGCGCGATTCCGGCGCTTCCGGGCCAAGCTATACCGTTGTAATGGCAGCGTTTTCAGAGCCAGTAGAACCGCGCACGAGCGCCGTTTTCGGCGTTTGGTTCCGAAGATTCTTTATTGATTTTCAGTGCTGGAAAGCCACGCCTGAAAGGCCTTCAGGGCCGGAGTAGGAGCCCTGGATTTCAGCCAGGTCAGCCAGTAGCGACCCGCGCTGACCTGAGTCGGGAACGGCCTGACAAGGCGCCCCTGCTGCAGGTCGCGAGCAAACATCATCGGCGGGGCCAGCGCCACCCCAAATCCCTGGATCGCCGCCTCGACCATCACCCACGAGCTGTCGAACACCGGCCCGCGGATGGGCGGCGGCGACAGGCCCGCGGCGGCGAACCAGTCGGGCCAGTCGGCGGCGCGGTAGCTGCGCAGCAGGGTCTCGGCCAGCAGGTCCTTGGGCTCGGCGATCCGTTCGGCGATGGCCGGCGCGCACAGCGGGCTCATCGGCGCCTCGAACAGGGGCGAGGCCTCGGTGCCGTGCCAGGCCCCGTCGCCGAACCGCACCGCGCAGTCCAGCCCCTCGCCCGCCAGGTCGGTGCGGTTGTTGTTGGTGAAGAGCCGCAGGTCCACGAACGGATGGGCCTCCCTGAAGGCGGGAAGACGCGGCAGCAGCCAGCCGACCGCGAAGGTGCCCACCACCCCGACGCTCAGCACCTCCAGCACCCGGCCGCCCTCGAAGCGGGCCAGCACGTCGTCCAGCCGGTCGAAGGAGTCGCGCACGCTGGGCAGCAGGGCCAGGCCTTCATCGGTCAGGGCCAGACCGCGCGGCAGGCGACGGAACAGGGCCGCGCCCAGGCGGGCCTCCAGCCCCTTCACCTGATGGCTGACGGCGGCCTGGGTCACGCACAGCTCGATCGCCGCCCGTGTGAACGACAGGTGCCGGGCCGAGGCCTCGAAGGCGCGCAGGGCGTTCAGGGGCAGCTGAGCGCGGCTCATTAAGGATGACCCTAGATGAACTAATGGGTCCGCCAAGGTATCGTCGTTTGCGGCCAAGGCCAGCCCCCGGCAGGTTCCGCGGGCAAGGAGACCCCCACCCATGTTCCACCGTCGCAAGTTCTTAACGGCCCTGGCGGCCGCGCCTGTTGTCATGCCCGCTTTCGCCAAGGCCGCCGTGTTCAGCAATGCGCCGCCTTCTGCCCTTAGCTCACGTATTAACGAATTGGAGCAGCGCAGCGGCGGCCGCCTGGGCGTGGCGGTGCTGGACACCCACACCGGTCGCCAGTTCGCCTGGCGCGGCGACGAGCGCTTCCGGATGTGCAGCACCTTCAAGGCGCCCCTGGCGGCGGCGATCCTGCGCCGCGTCGACCAGGGCCGCGAGCGCCTGGACCGCAAGATCGTCTATGGCCGCGAGGTCCTGATGGGCAATTCGCCGGTGGTCGAGAAGCATGTCGGCCAGGGCATGACCGTCGGCGACCTGTGCCAGGCGACCATCGCCTGGAGCGACAATGCCGCCGCCAACCTGCTGCTGGACGCCCTGGGCCAGAATGGCCCCGCCGACCTGACCCGCTTCCTGCGCGCCATCGGCGACAAGACCACCCGCTGCGACCGCCGCGAGCCGGAGCTGAACACCGGAACGCCCGACGACCTTCGCGACACCACCTCACCGGCCGCCATCGCCCAGACCTGGCGGACGCTGTTCACGACCGACACCCTGACCCCCGCCTCCCGCAAGCAACTGACGACCTGGGTGGTGGGCAACCGCACCGGCGACAAGCGCCTGCGGGCGGGCTTGCCCAAGGGTTGGCGGGTCGGCGACAAGACCGGCAACAACGGCGTGGATACGACCAACGACGTGGCGATCGTCTGGCCGCCGGGCAGGAAGCCGCTGGTAATCGCGAGCTTCCATGATCGGGGCAGTTCGGACGATGACGTGCGTAGCGCCGTGCTGGCCGACGTGGCGCGGGCGGTCGTGGCGGCGGGGTTCGGGGGGTAGAAAGTTATCCACAGCCCTCCCCCTTCTCCCCTTGCGGGAGAAGGTGTCGCCGCAGGCGACGGATGAGGGGTCGCACAAACGAAAACCGCCGCGACAGCCGATAGGCCGGTCGCGGCGGTTCTGTCTTTCAACCCCTCACCCGACCCGCTACGCGGGCCACCCTCTCCCGCAAGGGGAGAGGGAAATCCCGTGCTTGTCCCCGCTCAGTCACCGACGTTTCCCTGTCATCACAACCTCTTACCCAAAAACACCCGTTTCTTATCCCCGCCCTTCCCGCCTGCCTCATGCTAACCCCATGAGCCAGACCCAAACCCCCGCCGCCTGGTGCGCCGACCTGCAAGCCAAGCTGATGGCCGCCCTCGACGCCGCCTGGGCCATCGCCGAGACCAGCGACGACCCCGCCGTCATCGCCAAGGCCCGCGACAAGGCCCGCCTGTGCGGCCAGATGGCGGCCGAGGTCCGCAAGGTCGCCGCCATGGTCCCGCAGCCAAAGCCGCGCCAACTGTCGGCTATGGTCCACGAAGCCTTCGACCGCCTGGACACCGCCACCGCGCCCCTGATCGCCGAAGCGGCCCGCCAGCAGGCGCGCGACGCGGGCAAACCACCCGCCGCCCAGGCCCAGGCGATGCAGGCCGCCCTCCGCAAGCTGAAGCGACGCTAACCGTCGCTATTGTTACCGCTACCTTTTCTGCTAGCTTCCCCGCGCTGACACCGGTGACGAAACCGGGACGGGGAGAGAAACGACCATGCTGAAGACCATCGCGCCCTCGCTGATCGCGCTCGCCATCGCCTCGTCAGCAACGGCCCAGACCCTCCCCTACCAGGACCCGAAACTCCCCGCCGCCCAGCGCGCCGCCGACCTGGTCAGCCGCATGACGCTGGAGGAAAAGGCCGCCCAGCTGCGGCACGCCGCCCCCGCCATTCCGCGCCTGGGCGTCCCCGCCTACAACTGGTGGAATGAGGGCCTGCACGGCGTGGCTCGCGCCGGTGAGGCCACCGTCTTTCCGCAGGCGATCGGCATGGCCGCCACCTGGGACGCGCCGTTTGTCCATGAGATCGCCGACACCATCGCCACCGAGTTCCGCGCCAAATATGTCGAGAAGGTCGGCCCCGACGGCAGCTCGGCGCAGTATCGCGGCCTGACGGTCTGGTCGCCCAACATCAACATCTTCCGCGACCCGCGCTGGGGCCGGGGCCAGGAGACCTGGGGCGAGGACCCCAAGCTGACCGCGACCCTGGGTTCGGCCTTCGTCGAGGGCCTGCAGGGGCCCGATCTGAACCACCTGAAGACCCTGGCCATGGCCAAGCACTTCGCCGTGCATAGCGGCCCCGAGGCCGATCGCCATCGCGATGACATCCACCCCTCGCGCCACGACCTGGAAGACACCTACCTGCCGGCCTTCGAGGCCCTGGTGACCAAGGCCAAGGCCCAGTCGGTGATGTGCGCCTATAACGCCGTCGACGGCCAGCCGGCCTGCGCCAGCGACATGCTGCTGAAGGACAAGCTGCGCGGCCAGTGGAAGTTCGACGGCCACGTGGTCTCGGACTGCGCGGCCATCGCCGATGTCTGGCTGCCGACCTCGCACGCCTATCGCGAGACGCCGGCCGAGGCCTTCGCCGTGACGGTCAAGGCCGGCACCGACCTCTTGTGCGACTTCGGCGGCGCCAACGGCGTCGAGGCCCCGGCCATCGTCGAGGCCGTGCGCACGGGCCTGGCCACCGAGGCCGAGGTCGACCAGGCCGCCCGCCGCCTGTTCGAGGGCCGCATGCGCCTGGGCCTCTTCGATCCGCCAGGCTCGGGCCCGTACGCCAAGATCACCGCCGCCGACAACGACACCCCCGCCCACCGCGCCCTGGCCTTGAAGGCCGCGCAGAAGGCCATGGTGCTGCTGAAGAACGACGGCCTGCTGCCGCTGAAGACCGCGCCGAAATCGATCGCCGTGATCGGCCCTAATGCCGACAGCGTCGATGCTTTGGTGGGCAACTACAACGGCACGCCGTCCAAGCCGATCACCGTGCTGGCCGGGATCCGCGAGCGCTTCCCCGACGCCAAGGTGACCTATGTCGCGGGCACGGGCCTGATCGGTCCGCCCAGCGCGCCGGCGCCGGACGCGATCTTCTGCCAGGACGCCGCCTGCGCGGCCAAGGGCCTGAAGGTCGAGGAATTCGCGGGCCTGGACCTGGCCGGCGCACCGACCACGACGCGCGTCGACGCCAATGTCAACTTCCGCTGGGGCTGGCCGACGCGCACCGAGCGTAAGGCCTCGGTCCGCTGGAGCGGCTTCGTCACGCCGACGCAGAGCGGCCCGCACAGCTTCGCCATCGACGGCGAGCGCGGCTGGCGCATCAAGATCGACGGCAAACCGGTCGCCGACGCCTGGGACGCGCTCCAGGATCCGGGCCAGGCCCAGACCATCATGCTGACCGCCGGCAAGGCCTATGCGATCACCATCGAGGCCCGCCAGGACGGCAATCGTGGCGGCCAGAAACTGACCTGGAGCCAGCCGGCCGACAATGCCGACACCGCCATCGCCGCCACCCAGGACGCCGAGCTGATCGTCTTCGTCGGCGGCCTGTCGGCGCGGATCGAGGGCGAGGAAATGCCGGTGCACGCGCCGGGCTTCGCCGGCGGCGACCGCACCAGCCTCGACCTGCCCGGCCCGCAGCAGAAGCTGCTGGAAGGCCTGGCCGCGACCGGCAAACCCACCGTGCTGGTGCTGGTCAACGGCTCGGCGATGTCGGTGAACTGGGCCGACCAGAAGCTGCCGGCCATCGTCGAGGCCTGGTATCCCGGCGGCGAAGGCGGCAAGGCCGTCGCGGGCCTGCTGGCCGGCGACTTTAGCCCGGCCGGCCGCCTGCCGGTGACCTTCTACCGCTCGGCCGACCAGCTGCCGCCGTTCAAGGACTATACGATGGCGGGCCGCACCTATCGCTACTTCACGGGCGAGGCGCTGTACCCGTTCGGCTACGGCCTGAGCTACACGAGCTTCAAGTACGGCAAGCCGGTGCTGAGCAAGGCCAGCGTCAAGGCCGGCCAGCCGCTGACCGTCAGCGTCGACGTCACCAACACCGGCGGCCGCGATGGCGACGAGGTGGCCCAGCTGTACGTCACCCGCCCCGGCGTGGCCGGCGCCCCGGTGCGCGCGCTGAAGAGCTTCCAGCGCGTCACGCTCAAGACCGGCGAGACCCGCAAGCTGACCTTCGCCCTGGACGCCGCCGCCTTCGCCACGGTCGACGCCGACGGCAAGACCAGCGTGGTCCCGGGCGCGGCGGATCTCTGGATCGGCGGCGGGCAGCCGGTCAGCCGTCCGGGCCTGCCCCCGGCGGCGGGCGCGGCGGCCAAGGTGACGGTGACGCCCTAGCATCCACCTAAGGCGCCAAGATCGCCGACAGCTCAGCTTGAGGGTGTTTAGCAAACACTATATAGGCTAGCGCAACGCTCGCCCGTCGCGAGCGATCGGGAGCGTTGCGTTCATGGCCACCACCCTGCATGCGCTGAAGACCTATTATGACAACGTCATGCGGTCGGACTTCAGCCACATCCCGGCGACGCACCTGACCCTGCTGACCACCCTGTCGACCCAGGTCGACGGCGGGACCCTGACCCTGGCGGCGGCCCAGGCCCAGGTCGTCCGGCTGGCGGTCGACACGACCTCGGTGGCCAGCCTGGCCTACAACTTCTTCACCGGCTCGACGCCGTTCCATCACGGGTTCGACTACCTGGTCTCGGCCGGCGGCCCGAACCCGAACAACCTGAACTCGGCCTACTACCAGGCCTTCAATGTCGAGAACCGCTACATCAACTTCGCCATGAACCTGGGCAAGGGCGGCGAGGGCGCGGCCTGGTTCAGCGCCAATTACGGCGCCCTGACCATGGGCCAGGCGGTGGCCAAGGCCTATGGCGAGATCTTCGGGGTCTCGCCCACCGACGCCAAGATCGACGAGCTGCTCAACAGCCAGGTGCCTGATGGTCGCGGCGGGACCTATACCCGCAACGCCTACTTCGCCACGTATGGCGGCGACGGGCTGGACGGCATCGGGACCAAGGCCGCCATGGTCGGCTGGCTGCTGGCCGCCGCCGCCAAGGAAGACATCGGGACCTACGCCAAGGCCAATGACGCCTTTCTGGCCGACCTGGCGACCGACGGCGTGGCCTTCTTCCGCGGCGAGCTGACGACGATCTACGGTCCCCCGCCGGCCGCGACGCCCGCCGACGACACCATCACCGTCACCGGCGACCTGGCGGCCGGCCAGACCCTCGCCGCCGGCCCGGGCCACGACAAGGTCACCGTCACCGGCACGGTCTATGGCCGCGTCACCGCCGACGGCGGCGACACCCTGGTCCTGGGACGCCTGGGCCTGACGCCCGGCTCGCTGGGCGTGCCAGAGCAGATCAGCAGCGTCGCCGTGACTGGCGGCGGCAACACCGTCTGGCTCAAGGGCGGCTCGGTCCCGGGCGCGACCGTGACCGCGACGGGCGCCTCCAACACCCTGCATATCGACGGTGGGACGACCTTCCACGAAGGCGCGATCAGCGGCTTCCAGACGGTCTACCTGCACTCGGGCGGGATGCCGTCGGTGCAGGGGGCGACGGTGATCTACGACCTCGTCAACGACCCGACCGCGGGCATGGTCAGCATCGGCGCCAACAATCGCGAGCTGGTGGTGCTGAAGGACGCGTCCAATGGCGTGATCCTCTCGGCCAACGGCACGACCGACCAGAGCGCGCGCGTCGACGTCCACCTGCAGAACTTCATGGGCGCGCCCACGACCAAGGAAAGCGTCGGTCGCGGCTACTACCAGCCCGACGGCGGCGCGATCGTGTTCTATGCCCGCAGCGACGGCCCGCTGGACAACAACGCGACCCTGGCCCTGCACGTCGACACCGACAGCACCGCCGGCATGATCGTCGGCTTTTCGACCAACAGCGCCATCAGCCCCAATTATCGCGGGCCCGTCCCCAACCTGGTCATCGACGGCGCGGGCAAGCTGACGGCGCAGATCGCCAGCAACTTCACCAATATCGACGCCCGGCAGGCCGGCGACCTGAACCTGGCCTACCGGATCAACGTCACGGGCACGGAGCAGGTCGTCCGCCTGGGCGACGGGACCAACAGCCTGCGCCTCTATTTCGACTGGGCGGCCAACGCGTCCGGCAGCCCGGCATCGGCCAAGGTCTATCTGGGCGCCGGCGTGGACACCATCAGCCTGGGCGCGGGCGGTTACGACACCGCCGGGGCCGCCTCGGGTCCCGGCGCCGGCCTTTCCAACCTGTACCTTTTCAACGCCGTCACCCTGAGCGCGCCGCCCCAGATCGTCGGTTTCCAGAAGGGCGTCGACCACCTGGTGCTGGACACCCAGATCCACGCCATCACCGCCGATGTGCAGACCTACGCCGACGGCAAGGCCACCCTGCAGGACGCCCTGATCGCGGTCTCGGCCCATGTGGCGGCCAATACCGGCGCGGTCTTCACCTGGGGCGGCGACACCTATGTCTACGCCCAGGACACCCGAGCGGGCGTCAACTCGGCCGTGGACGGCAATCTGGGCGACGGCCTGATCAAGCTGACCGGCGTCACCGGCCTGACGGTCGGCACGGGCGCCGGCAGCTACGACATCCATTACGGCTAGGGCGGGATCGCCTCCCCGCCCCTTCCGCGCCTAGAACGTCTCGCCGACCATCTTCTCGCTCAGCGCCCACAGGGCCTGGGCGTTGGCCGGATCCAGCGCGTACGAGCGCACGCCGAAGCGGACCTCCGAGGCGTCCTCGACCGGCGGGGCCAGGTGGCAGTCCTCGCAATAGCGGCCGCCGACCTCGTCGATCGGCGCCACGACGCCGGCCCAGACGCTGGTCGCCGCGCCCTGCGGGATCGTCTTCCATTCCAGCGGCGGCTCGCCCCTGGCCTCGGCCTGGGCGTTCAGGTTGTCGATCATGCCCTGGATGAAGCTCGGGTCCAGGTGGCGGGCCAGCTCGGTCTGGATGCCGCCCGGATGCACGGCCACGGCGCGCACGCCGCGATCCTTGTGGCGACGGTCGAACTCGACGGCGAACAGGATGTTGGCGGTCTTGCTGCGGCCATAGGCGGCGAACGGGACGTACTCGGTGGTCTCGAAGTTGGGGTCTTCCAGGTTCACGTCCGAGAAGCGGTGCCCCGACGAGGCCAGCGACACCACCCGCGATCCGGCCTTCAGCAGGCTGGCGATGCGGTTGATGAAGGTGAAGTGGCCCAGGTGGTTGGTCCCGAACTGGGTCTCGAAGCCGTCGACGGTCTTGCCCAGGGGCGTGGCCATGACGCCGGCATTGGCGATGACCAGGTCGAAGCCGCGGCCATCGGCGACCAGCGCGTCGGCGGCGGCGCGGACGCTCGCCAGGCTGGCCAGGTCCAGTTCGATCAGTTGCAGCGAACCGCCGCTCGCCGCAGCCGCCTCGCGCACGACGGCGGTCGCGCCCTCGGCCTTCCGGAGGTCGCGCGCCGCGCCCACGACGTCGGCGCCGTGGGCGGCCAGGGCGCGGGCGGTCTCGACGCCCAGGCCGGCCGACACGCCGGTGACCAGCACGCGCTTGCCCTTGAGGTCGACGCCGGCCAGGACGTCGTCGGTGGTGGATTTGGCGCCGAATTGTTCGCTCATGACTCTCTCGCTTCCCCAAAGG
The DNA here is from genome assembly GCF_017744445.1 of Caulobacter sp. Taxonomy (GTDB): domain Bacteria; phylum Pseudomonadota; class Alphaproteobacteria; order Caulobacterales; family Caulobacteraceae; genus Caulobacter. The sequence goes on along the minus strand of NZ_JAGIBH010000001.1, from coordinate 486,088 downwards.
ATGTGGGTTGTTGTCCGAGCCGATCCGGAGGATAAGTGGAGGAAGGCTCCGGATACATATTCGGAGGCGCCCTCCGTTTTTCAAGTGCGATGCTCGAAGATTCCGCTCCCCAGGCGCGAAAGCCCCGCGCCGACAGCCTGCGCAACCGCGAACTGCTGCTGACGACGGCAAAGACCGCCTTCGCCGAGACGGGCGCCGACGCGCCGCTGGAAGAGATCGCCCGCCGCGCCGGCGTGGGCATCGGCACGCTGTACCGCCACTTCCCCACCCGCGAGGCCCTGGTGGCGGCGGTCTATGCGCGGGCGCTGGAGCAGTTGGCGGAAGCCGCCGACGGCCTGATGGCGACCCGCCCGGCCGGCGAGGCCCTGGCCGCCTGGCTTGACCTGCTGATCGACTACATGGCCACCAAGCGCGTCGTGGCCCCCGCCCTGCAAGCCGACCCCGGCGAAGGCTCCCGCGTCTACGCCAGCGCCGGCGCGACCATCCTGCCGGCCCTCCAGAAGCTCATCGACACCGCCCACGCCGCCGGGGAGATCCGGGGCGACATCGGCTTCGAGGACATCCTGCGGATGATGGGGGGCCTCAGCCAGGGGTATGAGCGGCCGGGCTGGGAGGTTGGCGCGCGGCGGTTGCTGGGCGTGATGATGGATGGACTGCGGGTGCGGTAGGGGGCGGTCGGATGGGGTTCGGCTTCCGGCCTATGCGGACCTCGGCGGTATATACAGGCCACGCGGAAGTGACGCTTAGGCGGCATTTTGAATGCTGGTTTGTGGGCACAAAGATGAGCTCACTTAAGCGAGCAGCCCAGAGCCCAAGGGCAAATACCCGAACTGGTTACACCCACCCATCACAACTAAGCCGAGCGCGTGTAAACTCGTCTCGGGCAAAGAAATAGCCAGATAGAGAACCGGCGCTCGCCCTATAACAGGGGGAGCGCATGGCTATCATCAAAAGAATAAAGACGCTCAAGGGTGCCGGAATACTCGCCGACAGGGGTGCTAAGGATCAAGCTCCCGACTTCCTGCGATTTAACCTCGTCTACGGTTTCAACGGCTCGGGCAAGAGCACACTTTCCCGCGTCTTCGCATGCCTCGAAGTTGGCAAGCATCACGAGGCCCTACCGGAAGAATGCAGCTTCGATATCGAGATGGACGATGCCACGAGCTTCAGCGCACCCAAGAAGCTGACGGGGTTGGAAAATCGAGTCTGCGTCTTCAACACCGACTTCATCGAGCGCAACCTTCAATGGGGTGTGGGTCGGGCCAATTCCATTTTTTACATCAGTCAAGAACAAGCCGACCTAGCCGCTGAGCTGAAGGCAGCACAAGCGTCTGTGCCCCCAGGCGAAGCCGCCAAGAAGGCACAAAGCGACGTGGTGAAAGCCACGGACAAAGCCCTAAAGACCTACCGCACGGAGCGAGCCAAGGTCGTGGCTGGCGCTCTTCATTCCGCCAGTCGGCGCTACGAAGCCGGACAACTTCAGGCGGACTACGAGAAGCTACCTCATGGGCCTGAGTTGGTGTTGGCCGAAGAAGCGTTGAAGGCGCTGATCAATGTCGCGCAGTTATCCGCACCACCGCCGACGCTTGAGGAAATCAAAATCGATGTCGCGGCGATTCAAACCCTGATCGAAAGCGCTCGCCACTTTGGCGAAGTTAGCATCGGCCAAGTCGTGCTTGCAGAACTCGAAAAGCACCCTTCCATGGTGCCATGGATGAAGGAGGGGCACGACTACCACGCATTAAACAGTTTGGAGACGTGCCTGATGTGCGGAAGCGTCCTGACAGAGGCGCGCAAAGACAAGTTGGCGGCAGCGCTAAATGATAAAATCGCCTCCCTCTTGGTGGATCTCGAGATAACACGGACGCAGGCCTCAAATCTTCTAGAAGCTGCTCTCGGACTGCAAGGCCGATGGCCAAAACCGATTGAACTCGATCTCTCATTACAAGCTGACTACGCCAAGGCATCCAATGCAATCGCCGAGAACTTCGGAAACATTCAGACGCACTTGAAGGAGGCAGAGCGGGTTGTCTTCGCGCGACTGACCCAACCGACCAATGCGGTGGCGCATGCACTGCCGACGACGGCAGCGCTGCAGAAGAGCAGTGAAGCTCTCGTTGGATCAGTGGCACTGGCAAATGCGTTGATCAGTCAACATAACACCGCGACCGAGGATTTCGTGAAACGCCAGGACAACGCGCGCGAATCTATTCGAAAGCACTACATTTCTGAGGGAAAATCAGACTACGCATCGCTGGAAATATCATACAGCGATGCATTGGCAGCAGCGCAGAAGATTGATCAGGACAACGCAGATATTCAGGAAAAAATTCGCGATCTGAACGCCAAGGTAAAGTCGCATGGTCCTGCTGCCGAACAGATCACAAAGCTGGTGCGCGCCTACCTTGGCCATGGCGAGTTGACGATCGTAGCAGCCGTCGAGGGGTACGAGCTGCATCGCCACGGCAAGCTGGTTCGAGGGCAGCCAAGCGAGGGCGAAAAGACTGCCATTGCGCTCTGCTATTTCCTGTCGACACTTGAGTCCGAAGGACGGTCGCTTAAGGACCTGATTGTTGTCATCGACGATCCAATATCTAGCCTCGACACCAAGGCGATGAACTATGCATGCGCGCTCGTGCGCAATCGCCTTGCAGAGGCAGCACAGGTATTCGTCTTAACGCACAATCAGCACTGCATGAACGAGTTCAAGAAGAATTGGCGTAATTTGTCGAAAAATGAAGATGGCAAATCTGCAAAGGCCACACTCCTATTCATGGATGTGAAAGCACCTGCTGCCACGGGTTTGCGCACGGCAACTATCGTCGAGATGCCTGCTCAACTTCGCGGCCACGATTCCGAGTATCATTTCCTCTGCTACAAGATGCTTCAGCTCGAAGCTACAGGCGAAGGGCACTCAGAATATTGGTTCATGGTGCCGAATGTCATCCGGCGGGTGTTGGAGATCTTTCTGGCCTTCAAGGTTCCCGGCAGTCACCCTATCTCCCAGAAGCTCGATACGCTGGCGAAAAAGCTTCCCAATTTCGACAAAGCCCGCATCGTGGCGCTGGAGCGGCTAACGCAAGTCGAATCTCACTCCGACAGCCTTGAAGATCTGATCGCTCACTCGTCTATGACCGTGGAGGAAACACGCGACGCCAACGCCGCTATGCTCGCCCTGATGTTCGCGGCAGACGATGATCATGCGAAGGCAATTCGCACTCAGTGTAAGGCCGCGTAGTCGTAGGCCGGTCTAGTGTCGCAGTGATGAACGTCGACTTCCTGGGGTCAGACCAAGGTCTGCTCCTAGCGTGGCGACCCGGCCGTTCAATCGCCAAGCCAGAGAGAAGCCCCTCAGTTCCCCTCCTCGTCCACGTAGATCACCACCGGCTTGCCCCGCGACAGCGGCTCCCATCCGGCCTCGACAGCCGAGGCGATGGCCTTGGCGACGATGCGGACGGGGATCTGCGAGGGCTTCAGCGGCGGGGCGCTGAACTTGGGTTTGGGGCCGGGCGGGAACTCGATCAGGGCTTCGCGCTGGCCTTCCTTGTGGCGCACGCCGATCACCTTGCCGTGGCGCTCGGACGGGTCGTAGGACCATTGCGGCAGGCGGTGCAGGCGCCAGACATAGGGGTCGCCGTCGACCTCGATGTCGAATTCAGTGATCAGCTTGGTGGTTTTGGCCATGCGGGGAGATACCGCGATGTGGGCGGAAGAAAAAGGGCCGCCTCTCCCTTCACCCTCTCTCATGGAGAGAGGGAGGGGCCCGCGCCGTAGGCGTGGGAGGGTGAGTGGGTAGGCGAAGCCCGTGGACGATCTTGGAACAGCCTAGCGGAGTCAGTGCCGGCACGCCGGTTGAGGGTGTAACCACTCACCCTCCCACCGCTTCGCGGCGGGCCCCTCCCTCTCTCTAAGAGAGAGGGAGTTTCGAGCCCTACTGCAACGTCGCCTTGCCGAACGAGAGCTGCCCACCTTCGACCCCGACGGCGATGACGCCGCCGTCCTCGATCTCGCCGGCCAGCAGCTTGCGGGCGATCGGGTCGATCAGTTCCTTCTGGATCACGCGCTTCAGGGGGCGCGCGCCGTAGACCGGGTCGTAGCCCTTGTCGGCGATCCAGTTCAGGGCCTCGGCGTCGATCGACAGCGTCATGCGGCGGTCGGTCAGCAGCTTCTCGACGCGTTGCAGCTGGATCTTGACGATATCGCCCATGTGCGCGCGCGACAGGCGCTTGAACAGGATGATCTCGTCGATCCGGTTGAGGAACTCGGGGCGGAAGTGGCCGCGCACCATGTTCATCACCATCGGCCGGACGGCTTCCACGTCCTCGCCCTCTTCCTGGTTGGCCAGGAATTCGGCGCCGAGGTTGCTGGTCATGATGATCAGCGTGTTGCGGAAGTCGACCGTGCGGCCCTGGCCGTCGGTCAGGCGACCATCGTCCAGCACCTGCAGCAGCACGTTGAAGACGTCCGGGTGGGCCTTCTCGATCTCGTCGAACAGCACCACCTGGTACGGACGGCGGCGCACGGCCTCCGTCAGCGCCCCGCCCTCGTCGTAGCCGACATAGCCGGGAGGCGCGCCGATCAGGCGGCTGACCGAGTGCTTTTCCATATATTCGGACATGTCCATCCGGGTGATGGCGTGCTCGTCGGCGAACAGGAACTCGGCCAGGCTCTTGGTCAGCTCGGTCTTGCCCACGCCCGTCGGGCCCAGGAACAGGAAACTGCCGATCGGCTTGGACGGATCGTGCAGGCCGGCCCGCGCGCGGCGGACGGCGTCCGACACGGCGGTCAGGGCCTCGTCCTGGCCGACTACGCGGCCGCGCAGCTCGTCCTCCATCTTGAGCAGCTTCTCGCGCTCGCCTTCCAGCATCTTCTCGACCGGCACCCCGGTCCAGCGGCTGACGACGGCGGCGATCTGCTCGGCGTCGACGACCTCGGGCGTCAGGGCGGCGGTGTCGCCCTGCTCGGCTTCCTCGAGGCGGCGCTCCAGGGCCGGGATCTCGCCGTACTGGATCTGGCCGGCGCGGGCGAAGTCGCCGGCGCGCTGGGCGTTGGCGAGATCGGCGCGCAGGCGGTCGAGGGCTTCACGCGCCTGGGCGGCGCCGCCGACCTTGTCCTTCTCGGCCTTCCAGCGGGCGGTCATCTCGTCCGACCGGAATTGCAGGTCGTCGATCTCGACTTCCAGGTTTTCCAGGCGGTGCTTGGAGGCCGCGTCGGTTTCCTTGGAGAGGGCTTCCCGCTCGATCTTCAGCTGCACCAGGCGGCGGTCGATCTCGTCCAGCTCCTCGGGCTTGCTGTCGATCGCCATGCGCACGCGGCTGGAGGCCTCGTCGACCAGGTCGATCGCCTTGTCGGGCAGGAAGCGGTCGGCGATGTAGCGGTTGCTGAGCGTCGCGGCGGCCACGATGGCGCTGTCGCTGATGCGCACCCCGTGGTGGACCTCGTACTTCTCCTTCAGGCCGCGCAGGATCGAGATGGTGTCCTCGACCGTCGGCTCGGTGACGAACACCGGCTGGAACCGGCGAGCCAGGGCCGCGTCCTTCTCGACGTGCTTGCGGTATTCATCCAGCGTGGTGGCGCCGACGCAGTGCAGCTCGCCGCGCGCCAGGGCGGGCTTGAGCAGGTTGGAGGCGTCCATCGCCCCGTCGCCCTTACCGGCGCCGACCAGGGTGTGCATCTCGTCGATAAACAGGATGATCGAGCCTTCGGCGGCCGTGACTTCGCCCAGGACCGCCTTCAGGCGCTCCTCGAACTCGCCGCGATATTTCGCGCCGGCGATCAGGCTGCCCATGTCGAGGGACAGCAGCTTCTTGTCCTTCAGGCTTTCGGGCACGTCGCCATTGATGATGCGCAGGGCCAGGCCCTCGACGATGGCGGTCTTGCCGACGCCGGGCTCGCCGATCAGGACGGGGTTGTTCTTGGTGCGGCGCGACAGGACCTGGATGGTGCGGCGGATCTCTTCGTCGCGGCCGATCACCGGGTCCAGCTTGCCGTCGCGGGCGGCGGCCGTCAGGTCGCGGGCATAGCGCTTGAGCGCCTCATAGCCTTCCTCGGCATTGGCGCTGTCGGCGGTGCGGCCCTTGCGGATGGCGTTGGCGGCGGTCTCCAGAGCCTGGGCCGAGACGCCGGCTTCCTTGAACAGCTTGGCCGCGTCCGCGCCTTCCTTGGCGATGGCGATCAGCAGGCGCTCGGTGGTGACGAAGGCGTCGCCCGCCGCCTTGGCGGACTTCTCGGCCTCGGCAAAGACGCGGGCCGTGTCGGGCTTCATGTAGAGTTGGCCGCCGGCGCCATCGACGCGCGGGGTCTTGGCCAGCAGGGTCTCGACGCCGCCGTCCAACTGGTCGGGGCGGCCGCCGGCGCTCTGGATCAGGGCGCGGCTCAGGCCGTCCTTCTCCTCGAGCAGAACCTTCAGGATGTGTTCGGGCGCGAACTGCTGGTGGCCGCGAGCCAGGGCCAGGCTCTGGGCCGACTGGACGGCCTGCTTGGCGCGGTCCGAATAGAGGTCGATATTCATGTGTCTAAGGTGTCCCCTTCCTAGGCGGATCTGGACCGGTCGCCTCCAATGAGCACGGCCGGTCCCGATGGGGCATTTAGGTGTGGCGCTCTAGCCACACAAGGCTCACCAGCCCCGGCTCGCGAGATAACGTTCCAGTTCCTGGATTCGCACCGCATCCGAGGGGTGGGTCGAGCCCAGGTCGCCGCCGCCCGACTGCCCGGCCTGGGCGTCCTGCGCCTGCATGTTGCGCCACAGGGCCACGGCCTCGCGGGGGCGGTAGCCGGCGCGCTGCATGAAGTCGACGCCCAGCTTGTCGGCCTCCAGCTCCTGCTTGCGCGAGAACGGCAGCAGCACGCCGAACTTGGCGGCCTGGTCGCCGTGGTCCTTGAGCAGCTTGCCAAAGTCGGTGCCGCCGGCGGCCGCCCCGGCGATGCCCAACAGGATCTTGGAGGTCCGCTCCTGCGAGACGCGCTCGGCGGCGTGGCGGGCGACGACGTGGCCGGCCTCGTGACCGATGACGGCGGCCAGCTGGTCGTCGTTCTCGACCAGGGCCAAGAGGCCCACGGTCACGCCGACATGGCCGCCTGGCAGCACGAAGGCGTTGGGGGCCTCGTCCAGGAACACCGCATAGTCCCACGGCCGGTTGGCCAGGCCCGCCGCCGTGATCACCCGCTGGCCCACGGCCTGGACGCGGGCGTTCTTGCGCGGCTCTTTCGAGATGTACGAGGTGCGCAGCGTATCGGCCCAGGCCTTCTCGCCCTCGCCGATCAGGCTGTCGTCATTGACGATCAGCAGCTGGTCGCGGCCCAGGTCGGCATTGTACGCGCAGCCGCCCAGCAGGGTGGCGGCCATCAGGAGCGGCAGGGTCAGGTGGCGGAAGGTTGCCATGAAGCTCGGCTGTGTTGCGAACGCGACATAGGACTTATCTCCGGCCGCCCGCCCGGACGCAACCGGCGACGCTTCGGGGATCTAGTCCTCGTCCAGCGGCCGGCCGTTCCGGGCCCGCAGGTCGGCCATCAGGGTGCGCATGGCCCAGCCGGCGGCCTTGGCGATCTTGTCGCCCGAGAGGCCCCAGTGGTCGCGCATCTCCAGCCAGGAGGTCGTGTGCAGCAGCTGCAGGATGGCGGTGGCCAGGTCCTGGTCCTCGGGCGGCAGGTCCTTGACCAAGTCGGCGGTGACGGCGCGGTAGCGGGCCTGACGCGCGTCGTTGGTGGCCAGGCGCATGGCCCGGCCCTGCGGGGTGGCCCGCACCAGGGTGGCGATCGCGGCGATGCTGTCGAAGCCGGTATGGATGTCGTGCAGGTCGCCCACCAGGTCGGCCTCGGTAGTGGGATAGGTGACCCGCGGCCCGGCCAGTTCCTGCACCCGCTGGTGGGCGACAGCCAGCAGCGCCTCGCGGTCGGGGAAGTAGCGATAGACCGTCCGCCGGGCCACGCCCGTGCGCTCGGCGATCAGGTCGTGATTGATGTCCATCCGACCCTCGCCCAGCAGGTCGATCAGGGCGTCGGCGATGCGGGTGCGCATCTCCTGCTTCTGGGTTTCACGAACGCCGGGCGGCTTGCTGTCGGGAACTTCGGGAATCTCACCATCCATGACCCGGATTTAGAGCGCGGCACATTTTGTGTCAAATTTCGATTGACACTTTTTGTGCCACATAGCATCAAGCGCGGCCTCAACCGAAGGGGATAACAATGCTATTTCACATGTCGATCGCCGCGCGGGATCCCAAGCGCGTGGCCGAGGTCTTCGCACAGCTGTGGGGCGGCGAGGCGTTTCCGTTTCCGCCGGTGTCGGACAATGGCTGGATCGCCGTGGCCGGCGACGCGCGCGGCACCGCGCTGGAGGTCTATCCGGCCGATGTCGTACTGCGCGAGGCCGACGGCGACGCGGACGCCTATGGCGAGGCCACCGGCCAGGTCGCCTACAGCGCCAGCCACGGCGCGGTCGCCACGAGCCTGGACCTGGACGCGGTCATGGCGATCTGCGCCCGCGAGGGCTGGCCGGCCAAGTACCGCAAGCGCGGCGGCATGTTCGGCGTGGTCGAGGTCTGGATCGAGGGCCGCCAGATGATGGAGATCCTGACCCCGCAGATGCAGGACGAGTACCTGGCCAGCATGAGCCTGGAGACCTGGGGCCGGATGCGCGACGCGATGGCGGCCAGTCAGGGCGCGAGCGCCTAGCGGCGCAGCTCCAGGATATCCAGCTTCGACTCCTGCTTGGGCCACGGCAGGGCCAGGCGGTACTGGCCCGCGCCGACGCGCTCCAGCACCCCGACCTGGTCGCGGTCGGGATCGCGGCCATAGCGGGCCCGGCCCTCCCCCGTGCCCCACGCCACCGCGCCCAGGAACACCAGGCGCCGGTTGGCCTCGGGATAGAGGTTCCCGGCCTGGCGCTGGCTGCCGGTGGTCTTCTCCAGGATCAGGTCGCCACCCGGGGTCAGCGCGACCCGGCAGCGGAACCAGCCATAGGCGACATAGGACGGCCCGCTGCTCGGCGAGCCCAGCTTGATGGTGCGGCAGCGGTAGGCGCCCGGCGTCGGCTGCGGGCGGGCCAGGGAAACGTCGGGATCAACCAGCGCGCCCAGGGCTTTCAGCTCACGCCCGTGACCCTCGGCGCGCGCCTGCGACAGCGCCGCGTCCCAGGCCTCGTCCAGCTGCTCCAGCCGGCGGACATCCGACCCCTTGGCGTCGGCGCGCCAGTCGCCGGACGCGGCGTGGGCCGAGCCGGCGGCCATCAGGGACAGGACGATAGCGACGGGCAAACGCATGGGCGGCTCCTGAGCTGTGCGGTCAGGGGTAACGCGAGTGTGGGGCGGGAGTTCGGCGGTTCCCCGAACCGCCTCCTCTCCCTGCCTTCCTAGGCCTTGTGCCTAGGACCCATGGCGCGGCTGGGCGCGGCGTCGCCGGTGTAGCGCGGCCCACGGGGGCGATCACAAGAGGAGCTCAGCAGAACCGGAACGATGGGTCCTAGGCACAAGGCCTAGGAAGGCAGGGTTGGTTTGCGGAGATCAGGGTGTGGTTTACCGACACCCCTGCTTCAACAACCCCGCCATCGCCACCGCCAGCTTCCCACCCAGCGCCCGCTGCCCCGCCGTCGTCAGGTGCAGCGTATCGGCCTTCAGCGGCAGGCCGCCGGCGGGGACCATGGCCACGCACGGCGGCAGCGGGCCGGCCTGCACCGCCTGGATCGCCGCCCAGGAGGGATAGGTCTTGGGCGCGGAAACCTCGGGCGACGGCGGGTCGGCCAGTTGCACCAGGACCAGCGGCAGGCGCTTGCCGCCCAGGTCGGCCCGGAACCGCGCGACCAGGACCTCGAAGCTCTCGCGCCAGTCGGTGGCGGAGTCCGCCCGGCCGGCGTCGGTTTCGCCCTGGTACCAGAGGATGCCCCGCACCTTGCCCACGGCGCGGGCGCGGGCCAGGCACGAGCCGTAGAGCGTGTCCCTGCCCTCGCCCGGTTTCCCCTCGTTTGGCTTCCACTGCGCCATCGACGAGCCGCCCTTGGCGCAGGGACCAGCAGGATCGGCCGGCCGTTCAGGCCGTGCAGGGTCCGCGCGAAGAACAGGCCCGGCCCGACGGCGGCGATGGTGTCGGTCGAGATGGCGTCGACCTGGCCGACGGCGGTGTCCAGCGGCTCGACGGCCGGGCGGATCGTCCCTTCGTTGCCATAGAGCGTGATGGCCGGATCAGCGACGCGCTCCTCTGCCGTCAGCTCCTCGACCAGCCCTCGGCCCGACATGTTGGACTGGCCGGTCAGAAGATAGACGTCCGGCGTCTGCGCCATCAGCGCCAGGGCCAGCAGCAGGCCGCTCACTTGAGCACCGCCAGCGGGATGGCGGCCGCCATGGCGCGATAGCCGGCCGGCGACGGATGCAGCAGGTCGCCGCTGTCGTACTCGGCCTTCAAGCGCGAAGGATTGGCCGGATCCCGCGTGATGGCGTCCAGGTCGACCACGGCGTCGAAGGCGCCGGACGCGCGGAGCGCGGCCGGCAGGGTCAGGCTGACGGCGAGCCGATCAAGAGCCTTCACGGGCAAGGTGACAGGGTCGGGCAGCCAGACCGCGCCAGCCGGAATGACCACCGCCTCGCGCCCGTCGAAGGTCACCTTACGATCACTGCCCGCCACGATCGCGGCGGATGCCGGCGCGGCCGACAGCGCCACATGCGCGGCGTCGATCCTCAGCGGCGCGGTCCCGAAGGCGTTGGACAGCCGCAACCGCACACGCGGCCCGCCGGCGGTCAGGCGCACGACCTCGCGGATCACGAACGGCCCTTCCGGCCAGGTTGGGGGTTTCTCGGTCTCAGACGACACCAGCCCGGTCGACCAGGCGCTGACCCACGGCGAAAGCCGCTCCGCCGCCTGCCCACTGGTCGCCAGCAGCAAGGCGCCCGCCAGCGCCAGCATCGCCTTCTTCATGGAAGCTCCCCGATCGTTGGCGGGGACCTTAGCGCTTCCCACAAATGGGGTAATGAGCCCACGATGTGGAAGTCAGGGATCGACCGAGCCGGCGAACGGCGGCTTTCGACCCTTGTTGGACGGGCATCCCTCTCCCCTTGCGGGAGAGGGTGGCCTGCGAAGCAGGTCGGGTGAGGGGTTGCGCTCCGTTGTCCGGACAGGCCTTTCAACCCCTCATCCGGCGCTGCGCGCCACCTTCTCCCGCAAGGGGAGAAGGACGCACGGCAGGTCCGCAAACCACCCATTGCCGACGTTTCCGCCTAGATACCGTCTCTCTTGGAGAGGGACCTCAACCGTCAGTCCAATCTGACATTTTTGGTCAGGCCAGTTTGACAAAGTCGAAAAACATGGTCATGCCAATCGCGCGGTTTTCATTCGTGGACGTCGCGGCAGGGACGCGACCGTAACGGCGGCGCGCTCAGGGGAAACGAAAGGTCATTTCTCGGACAGCGCAGGTCCGTTCGACGCTCTCAAAAAACATCAAAAATAACAAAGCGTAATACCGGGTAACCGGTCACCTCGATGAGCAGGAGGGGAAAACTTGCTCATGCAAAAAGGGGTGGAATACCAATGTCTCGATACAACAACGGGCTCGTGCGTCGCACGGGTCTGCTGGTCAGCGTCTCGACAGCCGTGCTGTTGAGCGGCGGCTACGCCATGGCCCAAGAGAAGGCGGCTTCCGACGAGTCTCAGGTCGTCGAAGCCGTCACCGTGACCGGCTCGCGGATCACCGCGATCGCCACCAACGCGCCGACGCCGGTGACGGCCGTCTCGACCGAACAGCTGACCCAGACCACGCCCAGCGCCCTGCCGGACGGCCTGAACAAGCTGCCGGTGTTCCAGGGCTCGTCGATCCCGACCCGCTCGGGCGACGGCGCGGGCAACCAGGCTCAGAACGTGCTGGCCCTGCGCGGCTTTGGCGCCCAGCGCACGCTGGTGCTGATCGACGGCCACCGCCAGACGCCGTCCAACGCCAACGGCACGGTCGATGTCGACTCGGTGCCGCAGATGCTGATCAGCCGCGTCGACGTCGTCACCGGCGGCGCCTCGGCCGTCTATGGCTCGGACGCCGTGACGGGGGTGGTCAACTTCATCCTCGACAAGAAGTTCACCGGCCTGAAGATCGAGGCCAACGCCGGCATTTCGACCTATGGCGACGGCCAGAGCTACAAGTTCGGCATCGCCGGCGGGGCCAAGGTGCTGGGCGGCCGCGGCCATGTGATCGGCTCTTACCAGCGCCGCGAGACCGACGACGTCGACAATTTCGACCGCGCCTATGGCCGAGGCGTCTATACCCTGACCGGCAGCGGCACCCAGGCGGCCCCCTTCACCACCTCGGCCAATGTCCGGCGCGGCGACAGCGCGTTCGGCGGCAAGATCACCCAGTGCCAGGGCGGCTGCGCGGCGCTGAACCAGCAGTTCATCAGCAACGGGGTGCTGGGTCCGTTCCTGCCCGGCCAGACCACCGGCACCGGCAACCAGAACGTCGGCGGCGACGGGGCCTATGCCCGCTACACCACCGCCCTGGTGGCCATGCGCCAGGACGAGCTGTTCGGCCGCTTCGACTATGACCTGACCGACAACGTCCAGTTCTACGCCCAGGCCTCTTACGCCAACGCCTATTCCGGCGGCTGGCACTTCCCGGTCAAGCTGACGCCCGGCAACGGCCAGGCCAGCACCTTCTACAAGAACAATCCCTTCCTGAACGCGGCCACGCGCGCGGCCCTGGGCGACAACGGCGCCTCGGACGCGACCAACACCTTCCAGATGGGGACCTACATCATCAGCACGGGCCCCAAGGGCCTGACCGGCACGCGCAACGTCAACGAATATACGAACTTCAACACCGGCCTGTCGGGCACGCTGGGCGCCTATCGCTGGGACCTGTTCTTCACCCACGGCCGCAACGACCTGATGGTCGAGAGCCGCAACAACTCCAACTACCAGAAGCAGTTCGCCGCCCTGGACGCGGTGACGGTCGGCGGGACGGTGCAGTGCTACGCCGCCACCCAGGCCGCCACGGCCGCCGCCTACAAGGGCTGCGTGCCGCTGAACGCCTTCGGCCCCACGGCGATCACTCAGGACGCCTTCGACTGGTTCACCGACAACACCCACCAGAACGTCATCAACACGATGGACAATGTGGGCGGCAGCTTCACGGGCCAGGCCTTCAACACCTGGGCCGGCCCGATCAACTTCGCCGTCTCGGGCGAAGCGCGCTGGAACAAGTACACCGTCTGGAGCGACGCCAGCCCGACGGCCACCGTCGACTGCACCGGCCTGCGGATCTGCAATCCGGGCCTGGCGCTGTGGGCCCAGCCGGTCTCGGCCAATGTCACGGCCAAGAACAACGTCTGGGAAGTCGCCGGCGAGCTGGCCGTGCCGCTCTTGAAGGACCTGCCGTTCGTCAGCAGCCTGGATGCCAACCTGGCCGGTCGCTACACCGACTACAGCACCTCGGGCAGCGTCCAGACCTGGAAGGTCGGCCTGGACTACCGCGTCAACAACAGCCTGCGCTTCCGGGCGACCACGTCGCGCGACATCCGCGCCCCGACCCTGAACGACCTGTTCCAGCCGGTGCAGGCCTCCGTCAGCGGCTTCGTCGACCAGCACACCAACACCAGCAGCACGGTGTTCATCTCCAGCCAGGGCAACGCCAACCTGGTGCCCGAAGTGGCCCGCACCTGGACGGCCGGCGTCGTGTTCACGCCCAGCTTCCTGCCCGGCTTCAACGCCTCGGTGGACTGGTACAAGATCAGCATGGACAACGCGATCGGCACGATCTCGGCCGGCAACACCAGCATCCAGCAGCTGTGCGAAGCCTCGGGCGGCAGCTCGCCCTACTGCGCGCTGTTCGAACGTCCGCTGCCGTTCAGCGACAAGACCCCGGCCAACTTCCCGACCAAGGTCTATAACCAGAGCCTCAACACCGCCTATACCGAGATCAAGGGCTTCGACTTCGAGGCCAACTACCGGTTCGAGGCCCTGGGCGGATCGTGGTCGGCGCGCCTGTTCGCCAACCACCAGCCGACCAACATCTCGCAGGCCTTCACCAACGCCATGTTCAACAAGGTCTCGGCCCCCAAGACCCGGGTCACGACCTTCCTGCGCTACGAGCGGGGCGACCTGGCGATCGGCGTGCAGGACCGCTGGCTGAGCGGCTTCAGCAAGATCACCAACATCCCGCGCACGCCGCAGGAAGTGCAGTACTGGGTCGATCCGGACGTGCGCGCCTTCAACAGCGCCGACGTCAATGTCGAGTACAAGTTCGGCGGCGCCACCACCGCCTATGTCACCATCCAGAACGTGGGCAACGCCAAGCCCGAGATCGTGCCGCTGGCCGGCTCGATCGGCCTGACCTTCCCGGTTCCGGGCGGCCAGGACATCATGGGCCGCTACTACACCGTGGGCGTTCGCGCGCGGTTCTAGAGGCAAAGAAAAAGGGAGCCGCTGCCGCGGCTCCCTTGATCTTGTCAGCGCTCTTGAGCGGATCAGGCGTCTTCGGATTCCGAACCGGCCGGAGCGCCCTCGCCCGCTTCGAAGCTGCGCGGCGCGCGGCGACGACGGGGCTTCTTGGCTTCCTCACCACCTTCGGCGGCCGGCGCTTCGGCCGGAGCCTCGGCGGCCGCGGCTTCGGCCTTCGGCGCGCGGGTCGACTTGCGGCCCAGGAAGGCCGGAGCCTCGCTGATGGCGCCGTCCTGGCCACGCAGCACCGGCGAGCTTTCGCCGGCGGGTTCGCTCGAGGTCGGCAGCGGCGAGGCTTCCGGCTCGATCACGGCCAGCGGGTCACGCTCGCCGCGCGGCTGCCAGTCCCGATCGCGGTCGCGGTTACGATCGCGGTCACGGCCCCGACGACGGCCTTCGCGGCCCTCGCCCTCACCGCCTTGCGGCTGTTCGCCCTCGGCGGCGGCCGGACGCTCTTCACGCGGACGATCATCCCGGGGACGATCGTCGCGATCACGGAAGCGGTCTTCACGGGGACGGTCGTCACGCGGGCGGTCGTCACGGGGACGATCATCGCGAGGACGGTCATCCCGAGGACGGTCATCGCGGTTGCGGTCACGGTCGTCACGGTCGCGCCAGCGGTCGCGGCGGCCTTCGCCGTCACGCCCGTCACGAGGACGATCATCGCGGTCGCGCGGACGGTCGTCGCGGTTACGGTCGCGATCGCGGCCTTCGCGGTTGTTGTCGAAGTTCCGGTCCCGGTCGCGGTTGCGATCGCGGTCACGGTTCTCGAAGCGGTCGCGGCGCTGCTCGCCTTCGCCCTCGCCGCCTTCGCCCTGGCCTTCGGCCGGAGCGGGCGTTTCGGTCACTTCCGGCTCTTCCGGCGGCTCGGCCTCGAAGTCGATCTCGTAGGCCGCGTAGACGTCCTTGCCCACGATGTCGGCCACCGGACGATTCGGCTGGATGGCGCGCAGGACGCGGAAATAGTGCTCGGCGTGCTGCAGGTAGTTCTCGGCCAGGACGCGGTCGCCGGACGACGTCGCGTCGCGGGCCAGCTGCTGGTACTTTTCGTAGACGCTCTGGGCCGCGCCGCGAACCTTGACCCCTTCGGGCCCGTTCGAGTCGAAAGCGCGGTTGGCGTTGTGCTGTTGAGGCTTGCCGCCGCTGCCACCGCGATTGTTGCGGCCGCGCTGGCGCTTCATGCCTTTGAAATCTCTCATGGTCTCTCTGAACCTGTCCGGAGGTCAGTCTTGCGCTGGCGCGTCCGGCCTTGCTGGTCTCTGAGCGGGTCTAACCCTGATCGGTTTCAGAGACACTGGTTTCCGTAGAGCCCCCGCCCTGTCTTTCGGCGCGGCGACCGGCGAACCGGGCGCGCCTGCCAGGGGAGCCTCGCATGCATCAGTGATGCCTGCTTTTCCCGTCACCTGGCGATCTGGAAGGGGACATGACTCGTCTAACGGTTCACGCCCCGGTTTCCAAGGGATTTTTCACCCCCGTGACGACACGGTCGTGCGTCGACAGGTCCTTGATCGTCTTGACCTGCTGCGCGCCCGCCTCACGGAACAGCGCCTCGACGGCCGCGGACTGGTCGAAGCCGATCTCGACGGCGAACATGCCGGCGGGCTTGAGCACCCGGAGGATCTCCGGCGCCAGCAGGCGATAGGCGTCCAGGCCGTCGGCGCCGCCGTCCAGGGCCAGGCGCGGCTCGTGGTCGCGAACCTCGGGCTCCAGCGTGTCGATGACCGCCGTCGGGATGTAGGGCGGGTTGGAGACCACCAGGTCGAAACTGGCGTCGCCCAGGCCGGCGGTCCAGTCGCCGTGCAGGAACGCCGCGCGGGTGTTCAAATCCAGATTGGCGGCGTTGTCCTTGGCCACGGCCAGCGCCTCGGCAGAAGCGTCGATTCCCAGGCCCTTGGCGGCCGGCCGCTCGGCCAGCACCGCCAGCAGGATGGTGCCCGAGCCCACACCCAGGTCCAGCATCGAAAAGCCCATCTGCTCGGGGAAGGCCTTCAGCACCTCGTCGACGATGACCTCGGTCTCGGGACGGGGGGTGAGGACGTTCTTGTTCACCTGCAGCAGGATCTTCCAGAAGCCCTTGCGGCCGATGATGTGGCTGACCGGCTCGCGACGCGTGCGGCGGGCCAAGTACTCGTCGAGGGTCGCTTCCTGTTCGGCGGTCAGCTCGCGATAGGGATCGGTGACGATCTCGGTGCGGGTGACGCCGGCGGCCACCTCCAGCATCAGGCGCGCGTCGATCGACGGCTGATCGATGCCGGCGTCCTTCAGACGATCCTTGGCGGCGGTCCAGGCTTTGACGAGGGTCAGGGTCATGGGCGGGGTTTAGCGTGTTGGGGCGGGGGTGGCGAGATTGAATGGGGTACCAAGTTCTGGTATTGTTGTGAAAGATTGGAGCCGTTCATGACCAAGAACACGTCCATCGTGCTCAGCGAGCATTTCCAGTCCTTCATCGCCGAACAGGTCGAGGAGGGCCGTTACGGCTCCGCGAGCGAGGTTGTGCGCGCCGGACTGCGGCTTCTGGAAGATCGCGAAATGCGGCTTTCCCGATTGCGCGCCGCCCTCCTCGAAGGCGAGCAAAGCGGCATGGCCGAAGAGTTCGATCTTGACGCCTTCATCGCCGAAAAGGCCAGAGAGGAAGGCCTTGAAGAGTGAGTGGCTATCGGCTCACGCCTAGGGCACAACGCGATTTCGACGAAATCTGGGTCTACTCCAAAGCCAAATGGGGCGCGCGGCGAGCACTGACCTACTTGCGAGAAATCCGAGCGACGATCGCGCTGGCCGCCGCCAACCCTGATCTCAGCCCTTTCGACGAAGATCTTCCCAGTGGATATCGACGGCGCTCGACGGGTTCACATTTCATCTTCTATCGGCGTGGTGAAGGCTTCATCGAAATCGTCCGCGTTCTGCACCAGACCATGGACATAGACAGCCATCTACGTTGACGGTCAGCCGACCGTCAGCCCATCCCCCTCCGTCACCGCGCCGCCCTGCGTCACGTTCACGTAGATCCCGCAGAACATGTGGCCGTAGTTGTCGAACAGCGCCTTCACCAGCTCGACATCCCGCTCGGCGGTCGTGGGATCGACGTGGGTGGCGGCGCAGCGGACGATGGGTTTGAGGACCGTGGCGGCCGCAGCCCCGACGGTCAGGGTCTTGCCGGTCCAATCGTTCTCGACCCAGGCCGGCCAGCCTTCGACATACAGGTTGGCGCGGAAGCGCAGCGGATCAAGATCCATTCCCAGCCGCTGCCCCAGATCCCGCACGCTGGCCAGGTTGACGATCGAGACGTAGCCGGACTTGCTGTCCATGAAGCGGTGCGCGCCCGGACCTTCGATCACCTTCAGCGGCCCGGTGATCTCGCCGTCCAGCAGATCGGCCAGCCAAGCCTCCAGCCCCTCCCGGCCTACGTCGCTACGCAGGTCGCCAGCGAAGTCGGGGCGGCCCTCGGCGCGGGCGGTGAAGACGCCGCTGGCCTCGTCATAGGCCGTGCGGGCCTTGGCGACGGCCGGGATCTTGGCCAGCACCGTGAACTTCATCTTCGAGATGTGGCCCGGCGCGGCCGGATCGAAGCCGCTGGGCCCGTCCTCGACCGCATACAGCCGGTCGCACGGGAAGCACGCCCCGGCCTCCAGCGTCGCGGCGGTCAGGCGTTCGGGGGTAAAGCCCTTGACCGGGTGGCGGTAGATCGAGGCGATGCGGGCGTCCATGCCGCGCAAGATTGTGGACGACTCACCCCGTGGCAAGGCTTGCGCGGAACGTCCCCGCCCCAACCGGGTTTTGCAGGCCTGGAGGGCGTTTCATGGCCGACGCAGCAAAGCGTCCGATCCTCGAGTACCTGAAGTCGCGTCCGTACCACCTGGCGCCCTGGATCGTGCTGCTGGCCGTCGCGCCGTTCGCGTTTCCGAAGAAACCCGTCGAAGAGCATATCGAAGCGCCCCCTGGCCTGTCGGAAGACCGCGCCATGCCGCCGGCCGACTTCGACCAGGCCGAACCGAAACGGGGCCGCGCCGCCCGCCATCCGGGCCACATCCCGCTGCTGGGCTGGCGCGACATTCTGTGGCGCACCTGGCGCGAGATCACCGTCGACCGCCTGCCGGCCGTGGCCGGGGGCGTGACCTTCTATACCCTACTGGCCCTGTTCCCGGCCATCGGCGCATTTGTCTCCCTCTACGGCCTGTTCGCCGACGTGCGCACGGTCGAGGAACAGCTGCGCGAGATGCGCGGCGTCTTTCCGCCCAGCGTGGTCCAGATCGTCGGCGAGCAGATGCTGCGGCTGGCCGGCCAGGGCCAGGCCAAGCTGGGCGTGGCCTTCGGCTTCTCCCTGCTGCTGTCGATCTGGAGCGCCAATGCCAGCATGCGGGCGCTCTTCGACGGGCTGAACATCGCCTATGACGAGGAGGAAAAGCGCCACCTCGTGCCGCGCACCCTGCTCAGCTACGTCTTCACCTTCTGCGCCCTGCTCTATGCGGCGGTCGCCTCGGGCGTGCTGATCGCCACGCCTCTATTTTTGAGGGCTGCACGCCTCTCGGCGCTGGATGAGATCATAGCCCCGATCCGCTGGCTGCTGGTGCTGGGCATGACGGCCTTCGCCTTCGCGGTGCTCTATCGTTTCGCCCCCAGCCGCGCCCAGGCCCGCTGGCGCTGGGTGTGGATCGGAGCCGCAGCCGCCTCGGCCGGATGGCTGTTCGGCTCGCTGGGCTTTTCGTTCTACCTGGCCAACATCGCGCACTACGACGCCACCTACGGCACGCTGGGGGCGGTGATCGCCTTCATGGTCTGGGTGTGGTTCTCGATCATGGCCATCCTGGTCGGGGCCGAGCTGAACGCCGAGATCGAGCACCAGACCGCCGTCGACTCCACCACCGGCCCCGAACGCCCGATGGGCGCGCGCGGCGCGGCCATGGCCGACACGGTGGGCCTGGCCTTCCATCCCTGGGAGATGATCAAGCGCGAGGCGGGCATGGTTCGCCGCGTGACCGGCGGGGCGTGGAACAAGGTGCGCGGGCGCTGAACATTGTTCGGCTTGACCCCGGGAATCGGGTTGTTGCGGCCGGGCGGCGTTCCTAGCTTCGCAGCTTCGCTTTTCGGGGACCGCCCATGACGCTGCTTCGCCCATACCAGGATCACGAATTGGCCGACCTGGCCGTGCTGGTGAACTCGGCCTATCGCGGCGAGTTGGCCGAGAAGGGCTGGACCAGCGAGAGCTACCTGCTGGGCGGCCAGCGCACCGACGAGGACAGCCTGCGGGCCGACCTAGCGCAGACCCCCGGCTCCACCTTGCTCACCCTGCGCGACGCCGAGGACGCCAAGCCCCACGCCTGCGTCTGGCTCCAGCCGGGCGAGGATGACGCCTGGTACGTCGGCATGGTCACCGTCTCGCCCCTGCGCCAGGCCGGCGGCATCGGCCGCACCATGCTGGAGGCCGCCGAGGCCTATGCCAAAGAGCGCGGCGGCAAGCGCATGACCATGACCGTGATCTCGGTGCGCGACACCCTGATCGCCTGGTACGAACGCCGCGGCTACCGCCTGACCGGCGAAACCGAACCCTTCCCCTATGGCGACGAACGCTTCGGCGTGCCCCAGCGCGACGACCTGCACTTCGTGATCATGGCCAAGGCGCTGTAGACGCGCTAAGCCTTGGGGACCTCGCAGAGGATCTCCATGCATCGCTACATCCTGACCGGCGCCCCGGGCGCTGGCAAAACCGTGCTGCTGCGCGCCCTGGAGCGCGCGGGGCATGCCGTGGTCGAAGAGGCCGCGACCGACGTCATCGCGCTCGCCCAGGCCGAGGGCGTCGCCGAGCCGTGGACCGATCCAGGCTTCATCGACGCGATCGTTGGATTGCAGCGGCAGCGGGAAGTGCGGGCCGTCGGCGAGGTCGTGTTCTTCGACCGCTCGCCGGTCTGCGCCTTGGCCCTGGCGCGGTTCCTGGGCCATCCGGTTTCGCCATTGCTGCGGGAAGAGTTGGCGCGGATCGAGGGGGTATACGAGCGCCGGGTGTTCCTGGTGCGGGGCCTGGGCTTCATCACCCCCACGGCGGCGCGGCGGATCAGCCTGGAGGAGGCGTGGGCGTTCGAGCGGGTGCACGAGGCGGCGTATGCGGAGCTGGGGTTCGAGCTGATTTCGGTGGAGCCGGGGTCGGTGGCCGAGCGCGCGGCGGCGGTGCTGGCTAGCCTGCGCTGAATCCCCTCCCCGTCTTCCCGGCGAAAGCCGGGACCCAGATCGAACCCGCAGCCCCTGCAAACCTGGCGGGGCCGCAGGCGCGAACACCCCAAAGGCTCAGGCTGGATCTGGGCCCCAGCTTTCGCCGGGGAAACGGGTTGGGGAGATTACCGAAGCTTAAGTAGCCGACCGCCCCCGCCTCCCCTCACATGCCCCGATCCAAACCCAGGGGCTCTCCATGTCGCTCACCCTCCGCGCGGCTATCGCCGTATTCGCCCTGTCCGTCGCCGCCTCCGCCCAGGCGGCCACAACGCCCGTGCCCGTCGGCCAGCCCCTCGCGCGGTTCGCCAAGCTCAAGCCCGCCACCCACCGCTACCTGCGCTACAAGCAGGTCGGCGAGACCCTCCAGCCGCTGGACGTCTGGACCCGCGAGATCCGCATCGAGCCCGACAAGGCGGGGGTCAAACGCCTGCACATCGTCCAGCACTGGGATGGCGCGACACCCGGGACGGTGAAGACCCTCGACAGCTGGTTCGAGCTCGGAACCTTCCGCCCCTTCACCCACGAGCGCCGCACCACCAAGGACGGCCAGACCAAGGTCGAGGGTTTCGACTTCAAGCCCGACCGGATCGTCGGTCTGAAGGACCTGCCGGACAACGCCCAGGCCGCCTATGACGTCGCCTCGCCACAGCCGACCTTCAATTTCGAGACCGACATGGAGTTCCTCCAGGCCCTGCCGCTGGCGGCCGGCTACGAGGCCCAGATCGTCTTCCACCATCCGGGCGGCGGCGCGCCGGCGCCCTATGTCTTCAAGGTGACGGGCAGCGAGGTGCTGACCAGCTCGGCCGGCGGCAAGGTCGACTGCTGGGTGGTGACCACCGACTACAATCGTCCGGAGATGAAGCCCACGACCTTCTGGATCGCCAAGGACAGCCAGGTGGTGATCAAGAACGTCGCGACCGCGCCGGACGGGGCGGTGTGGGTGAAGACGTTGTTGTGGTGAGCAAGAAACTCCGTCTCCCCGACGAAAGCCGGGGCCCAGATCGAACCCACGAACGTCTAGGAAGCTGACCGGGCGTATCCCGGATCATCTCAAACCGCTCCGGATGAATCTGGGCCCCGGCTTTCGCCGGGGAAACGGATAGGGGAGTAACCGCCTAGATCACCGCCCGCGAGCGCTCGGCCACCTCGCTGGAGAGGGCGCTGGCGACGATTTCCAGGCCGCGCCGCAGGGTCTCGCGATCGGGCACCGCGCCCAGGCAGACGCGGACGCCGCTTTCGAAGCCGGCCTCGACCACGGGGGCCGTCGGCGGTGTGACCTCCGCCCCGCCGCGCAGGGCGCGCCCGGCCAGGCGCTCGGCGTCCAGCTCGCTCATCGGCAGCCAGACGTGGGGCGCGGTCTCGGACTGCGGGGCTTCGATCGCCGAGCCCAGGAGGCTCCGGACCATGCCCATGCGGATGCGGGCCTCGTCGCGGGTCTCGGCCAGGATGGCGTCGGCGCTGCCGTCCTCGATCCACTGGGTGGCGATCAGCCCGCCGAAGGCCGGCGGGGCGTAGGTGGCCACCCGCACCGCGTCCAGCACCCGCTCGAACATGTCGCTGGCCGGCGCGACCAGGAAGCCGGCGCGCAGGCCTGGCGCCAGGGTCTTGGACACGCCCGAGACGTGGAAGGTCCGCTCCGGGGCCAGCATGGCGAATGGCGGCGGCGAGCCCGGCGCATAGGCGCCGTAGATGTCGTCCTCGACGATGGTCAGCTCGTGCTTGCGAGCGATGCGGACGATGTCGTCGCGGCGGCTGCGGCTCATGATCCGGCCGGTGGGATTCTGCAGCGTGGGCAGCACGGCCAGCACCTTGGCGCCGGTCTCGACGATCGCCTGCTCGAGCGCGTCGGGACGCAGGCCTTCGTGGTCCATGGCCAGGCCGCGCACGCGCCAGCCGCTGTGTTGGCCCAGGGTCTTGAGGCCGTGATAGGCCAGGCATTCGGTCAGCAGGGTTTCCCCCGGCCGCATCACCGCGCCCAGGGCCAGGGACAGGCCCTGCTGGGCGCCGGCGCAGCAGATCAGTCGCCGCCAGTCGACGCTCTCATAGCTGCTGGTCCGCGCCAGCCAGGCCGCGCCCGCGCGTCGCTGGGCGTCATGGCCGGTGGGCGGGGCGTAGGCCAGGTGCTCCAGGAGGTCGGCGCGCTTGCGCAGCCGGGCCAGGGCCTCGGGCAGGCGCGCGCCGGCCGGAGCCTGCGGCGCGATGTTCTGGGCCAGATTGATCGGGCCGGTGCGCTCATAGGTGCGGTGCTCGGCGGCGGCGTTGACGAAGCTGCCGCGGCCGACATGGGCGCTGACCAGGCCGGCCTTCTCGGCCTCGACATAGGCGCGGGTGACGGTGCCCAGACCCACGCCCAGGCGATAGGCCAGGTCGCGCTGCGGCGGCAGGCGCACGCCGGCGGCCAGGGCGCCCGAGGCGATGTCGGCGCGCAGCACCGCCACCAGCCGCTCGTAGAGCGGGGCGTCTCCGTCGGGGATGACGGGCGTCCAGATGGCGGCCACGGCAAGCGCTCCTTTATTGTCACTATGACAATATGCGATTTGACTCATGATACAATGGAAATCATCACGATGACATTCCTGACCATTGGAGGTCGTGATGACTCCGGAACTGCTGCTCGCCTACGTGCTCTTCTGCTTCGCCACCGCCGGTACGCCGGGGCCGAACAACATGATGCTGCTGGCATCGGGGGCAAACTTCGGGCTGCGGCGTACCGTACTGCACATCCTTGGGATCAGCTGTGGGCTGGGATTCATGGTGCTGTGCATGGGGCTGGGCCTGGGCGGCGTGTTCCGGACCTATCCGGTGCTGCACGAGATCCTGCGCTGGGTCGGGGCGGCCTACATGCTGTGGCTGGCCTGGAAGATCGGGACCTCCAGCAGCGTCAGTGACAAGTCGCTGGCCAAGCCCATGACATTCCTGCAGGCGGCGGCGTTCCAATGGGTCAATCCCAAGGCCTGGGCCATGGCCCTGGGCGCCGTCACCACCTATGCGCCCGAAGGGAGTGGCTGGACGATCGTGCCGCTGCTGGCCGGGACCTTCATGCTGGTCGGCGCGCCGTGCAGCGCCGCCTGGGCGGGGTTTGGGCAGGGCCTGCGGCCGTTCCTGGACAAGCCGGCGGTGCTGCGGACGTTCAATGTGGTGATGGCGGTGCTGCTGGTGGTGTCGCTGTATCCGCTGGTGTTCGAGCATCGGAAGCCGAACCTCAGCCTGGAGGCGCTGGCCAGTGTGCCGGCCCCGCCGGCGATGCAGTCGCGGGGGTAGCCCTCAAAATTGTCATCCCGGGCAAGCGCGTAGCGCGCCGACCCGGGACCGCCACAAACTCCGCGCTTGCGGCGGTCCCGGCTCTCCGCTTCGCTACAGCCGGGATGACAATGGATTTGGGACCGCCCATGCGCCTGCTGCTCGCCGCCTTCGCCGCCCTGACCCTGCACGGCGCCGCCCTCGCCCAGAACCTGAAGGTCACCGTCGCCGGCCGCGACACCGTCACCCTCTCGCCAAAAGACCTCGCCGCCCTGCCCCGCGCCAAGGCCACCATCAAGGTCAAGGGCGCCGACGTCACCTACGAAGGCGTGCGGCTGGACGCCGTGCTGGCCCAGGCCGGGGTGGTGCATGGCGAGCGGCTGATGGGGCGCTATCTGAACCAGGTGGTCATCGCCCGCGCGGCCGACGGCTTCTTCAGCGTGCTGTCACTGGCCGAGACGGATCCGGTCTATCGGGCCAATCCGGTGGTGGTCGCCGACACGGTCAACGGGAAGACGCTGGACGAGCGCGAGGGGCCGTATCGGCTGGTGGTCGACGGGGATCTGAGGCCGTCGCGGGCGCCGCGGCAGGTGGTGTCGATCGAGGTCAAACCGGCGTTCTGAACCAGGGGTCGACGGCGCTCGCCGAGTTCAAGCCGCGGTAGATTCAGCACTGGCCCCCACCTGACCTGCTAACGCAGGTCGTCCGCCCCCGGAGGGGGCGGAAGGTCGCCGCGCACCTTCTTCCCCCTTCGGGGGAGGAGCGCCGCAGGCGCGGAGGGGGCCTGTAACACCGCTCCCTACGCCGCCGCCTTCACCCGCTCCGGCCCGATCCCCAGGAAGTCCCGCTTGCCCAGCGGCACGCCCTGGTTCCGCAGGATGTCGTAGGCCGTCACCACGTGGAAATTGAAGTTCGGGATCGCGAACTCCAGCAGATATTCCAGACCCGTGAAGCCCAGGGTGATCGACGGCCCGGCCGGCACCGTCACGTCACGCTCGGCCGCGCCCTCGAACGCCGAGGCCGGGACGCTTTCGACGAAGGCCAGGGTCTTGGCCACGCGGTCTTGCAGCTGGGCGACGGTCGTCTCGTCGTCGGCCATGGCCGGGGCGTCGACGCCGGTCAGGCGGGCGATCGTGCCCTTGGCGGTGTCGGAGGCGCGCTGGATCTGGCCGCTCAGCGGCAGCATGTCCTCGAACAGGCGGGCGGTGACGTAGTCGTCCGGGTTCGCGCCCGAGGCCTCGGCATGGGCCTTGGCCTTGTCGAGCAGGGCCGACAGTGTCTTGAGGCCGCGCGTGGTCGTGGTCACCGCGACGTGCTGGATGGAAACGGACATGGGAGATCCTCGCTGAGCCGAACCCCTCCGGTCCAGCTGCCCTAGCGAGTTAGTCACGCTTATGAGCGTCTTCAATAAAGACTGATGACAATTCCTGTCAGCAGTTACGCGTCGATGCGCTCGATGCTGCTGACCTGGATCGGCTGAGAGACCATGTCGCCGTCAGGGCGCGGAAAGGCCGGCGACGGGAAGCCGACACACGCGTCGCGAATGGCTAAGCCACGGCTAACAGCGTGACCGTTGCTGTCCGAAACGGGTTTGCTTCCCCATCCATTCCCTTCGACGGCGAAAAGCACTAGAGAAGCCGACCCAATCCCTCCAGCCATGCGACCATAGCTTTGCGACTGCCCCAGGCCCGTCTCGACCAGGTTCTCGACCGTTTCCGCGAAGTGGAGGCCCGCATGGGCGCGGCCACCGACGGGACCGAGATCGTCAAGCTCTCCAAGGAGCACGCCGAGCTGCGCCCGGTCGCCGAGGCGGTCGAGCGCCTGGCCAAGCTGTCGGCCGAGCGCGCCGAGCTGGACGTCATGGCGTCCGATCCCGAAATGGCCGACATGGTCCGCGACGAGATCACGGCCCTGGACGAGAAGCTGCCCGTCCTGGAACGCGACCTCGCCTTGATGTTGGCCCCCAAGGACAAGGACGAGAACGCCTCGGCCATCCTGGAAGTGCGCGCCGGCACCGGCGGCGACGAGGCGGCCCTGTTCGCCGGCGACCTCTTCCGCATGTACCAGCGCTACGCCCAGACCCAGGGCTGGCGCGTCGAGATCGACAGCATCTCGGAAGGCGAAATGGGCGGCTTCAAGGAAATCGTCGCCTCGATCACCGGCGATGGCGTGTTCGGCCGGCTGAAGTTCGAGAGCGGCGTGCACCGCGTGCAGCGCGTGCCGGCCACCGAGGCCCAAGGCCGCATCCACACCTCGGCCGCCACGGTCGCCGTGCTGCCCGAGGCCGAGGACGTCGAGATCGACATCAAGGAAAGCGACCTGCGGATCGACACCTACCGCTCGTCGGGCGCGGGCGGTCAGCACGTCAACAAGACCGACTCGGCCGTGCGCATCACCCACTTGCCCACCGGCGTGGTCGTGACCTCCTCGGAAAAGTCGCAGCACCAGAACCGAGCCCGGGCGATGAAGAACCTGAAGGCGCGCCTCTACGACATGCAGCGCGAGGCCCTGGACAGCGCCCGCTCCGAGGCTCGCAAGAGCCAGGTCGGCAGCGGCGACCGCTCGGAACGCATCCGCACCTATAATTTCCCGCAAGGCCGGGTGACCGACCACCGGATCAACCTGACCCTCTACAACCTGGCCCGCATCATCGAGGGCGACAGCCTGGACGACGTGATCAATCCGCTGATCGCCGAAGACCAGGCCGAGCGCCTGGCCAGTCTCGAAGAGAGCTTCGGCTAGGATGGCCTGGACCCGCACCTATGACGAGGACGAGCCGCAGCGGGTCAACAAGTGGTTGGCCCAGAGCGGCGTCTGTTCGCGTCGCGAGGCCGAGCAGCTGATCAGCGACGGCCTGGTGTCGATCGACGGCGAGGTCGTGGAGGACGTCGGCCGCAAGATCCTGCCGGGCCAGACCCTGGTGCTGGCCGACCGCGCGACCGCCAAGCTCGACGCGGCCGTCACCTACATGATCCACAAGCCGGTCGGCATCGTCTCGGCCCAGCCGGATCCCGGCCAGGTGCCCGCCGCGCGCCTGCTGACCCGCCAGAACCAGTGGGGCAATGCCCCCGCCCCCATCCCGCAGTCGGGCGACCTGCTGCCGCCCGTGGGCCGCCTGGACAAGGACTCGCGCGGGCTTCTTTTGCTTTCCAGTGATGGGGTCGTAGCGAAGGCCGTGATCGGCCCGCAGTCGGACCTCGAGAAGGAATACCGGGTCGCCGTCATGGGCGAGCTGACGGAAGAGAAGATCGAGCTCCTGCGCTTTGGCCTGGAGCTGGACGGCAGAGAGCTGCGCCCCGCCGAGGTCGAGGTCATCTCCGACCAACGCCTGCGCATCGTCCTCCGCGAAGGCCGCAACCGCCAGATCCGCCGCATGTGCGAGCTGGTGGAGCTGAAGGTCGTGGACCTGTTCCGGGTGCGGATCGGGCCGTTGGATATGGATGACATGCCCGAGGGGCGCTGGCGTCCGCTGACGGCGGCGGAGCGGGCGGCGCTGATCGCGGGCTAGAGAAGCCCCCCAAAAAACCCTCTCTCATAGAGAGAGGGAGGGACCCAGCGCCGCAGGCGATGGGAGGGTGAGAGGTTTCACCGCTGGCCGGTAAACCTCGGGTCGTTCCGCGAGCCTTTGCCGTCGTGCGCCGCGGATGCTTCGTCAGCACCCTATCCTGAAAGATTATAACCTCTCACCCTCCCACCGCTTCGCGGCGGGCCCCTCCCTCTCTCTATGAGAGAGGGTTTCTGGGTGGCTGGCGCGCCCCGAATTTAGCGTTACATTATAACAATGACCTCGCCCAATCCCCCCGCCTCGACCAACTTCTTCAACCAGGAGATGGCCGACGCCTATGATCGCCGGAACAGCGCGCTGGCGCCCATCTCCGACAATCTGCATTTCCTGATGCGGCTGGTTCTGGCGAACCTGCCCGCCGATGCGCGGGTGCTGTGCGTCGGGGTCGGGACCGGCGCCGAGATCCTGTCCTTGGCCAAGGCCTATCCGGGCTGGTCGTTCGTGGGCGTCGATCCGTCCGAGGAGATGCTGGCCGTCGGCCGACACCGGCTCGAACAGGCCGGCGTGCTGCAGCGTTGCGAGCTCATTCAAGGCTACGTCCAGGACGCCCCCGCCGAGGGCTTCGACGCCGTGGTCAGCCTGCTGGTCGCGCACTTCATCCAGCGCCAGGACCGGGCCGCCTTCTACGCCGCCATCCACGATCGCCTGAAGCCCGGCGGCCGCTTCGTCAGCGCCGAGATCAGCGGCGACCTGGACGCCCCGGAGTTCCCGGCGATGCTGGAGGACTGGAAGCAGGTCCAGACCCTGATGGGCGCGACGCCGGAATCGCTGGCCAAGCTGGGCGGCATGATGCGTGACGTGCTGGGTGTCCTGCCCCCGGCGGAGACGCAAGCCCTGTGGCAGGCCGCCGGCTTCCCTCAGCCGATCCCATTCTTCCAGGCCTTCATGATCCGAGGCTGGCACGCGACCAGGGCCTAAATGAAAAGGGCGGCCGCCTCATGGCAGCCGCCCTCGTCCTTCGGCCAGGGCCGAGGGCTAGTTCAGGTCTATGCGGTCGGCGTTCATGACCTTGGTCCACGCCGCCACGAAGTCCTTCACGAACTTGCCCTGCGCATCGGACGAGCCATAGACCTCGGCGAAGGCCCGCAGTTCGGCGTGGGAGCCGAAGATCAGGTCGACGCGGGTGGCGGTCCAGCGCGGCTCGCTGCTCTTGCGGTCATGGCCGGCGAAGGCGTTGACCGCCGTTGGGCTCCAGACGGCGCCCATGTCCAGCAGGTTGACGAAGAAGTCGGTCGTCAGCACGCCCGGACGGTCGGTGAACACCCCGGCCTTGGAGCCGCCGGTATTGGCGCCCAGCACCCGCAGGCCGCCGACCAGCACGGTCAGTTCCGGCGCCGACAGGCCCAGCAGTTGCGCGCGGTCGACCAGGGCTTCTTCCGGGGCCATGAACTGGGTCCCGGCCGCGCGGTAGTTGCGGAAGCCGTCCGAGATCGGCTCCAGCGGCTCGAACGACTCCGCGTCGGTCTGCTCGGCGGTGGCGTCGGTGCGGCCCGGCGCGAACGGGACCTCGATCGGCGAGCCGGCGTCCTTGGCGGCCTTCTCGACCGCGGCCGAGCCGCCCAGCACGATCAGGTCGGCCAGGGAGACTTTCTTGCCGCCCGAGGCCGAGCCGTTGAAGTCGTTCTGGATGCCTTCCAGCGTCGACAGCACCTTGGCCAGCACCGGCGGATCGTTGACCGCCCAGTCCTTCTGCGGGGCCAGGCGCACGCGCGCGCCGTTGGCGCCGCCGCGCTTGTCGGACTTGCGCCAGGTCGAGGCCGAAGCCCAGGCCGCCGAGACCAACTCCGAGACCGACAGGCCCGAGGCCAGGATCTTGTCCTTCAGCGCCTTGATGTCGGCGGCGTCGACCAGCGGGTGGTCGACGGCGGGCACCGGGTCCTGCCAGATCAGCGTCTCGGCCGGGACCAGCTTGCCCAGGTAGCGCCGCTTGTCGCCCATGTCGCGGTGGGTCAGCTTGAACCAGGCGCGGGCGAAGGCGTCGGCGAACTGGTCGGGGTTCTCGTAGAACCGGCGCGAGATCTTTTCGTAGGCCGGGTCGACACGCAGGGCCAGGTCCGAGGTCAGCATGCGCGGGCGCTGCTTCTTGGAGGCGTCGAAGGCGTGCGGGATGTCCTCCGGCGCGTCCTTGGCTTCCCACTGCTGGGCGCCGCCGGGGCTCTTGGTCAGCTCGTACTCGTACTTGAAGAGGTTGTCGAAGAAGTGGTTGCTCCACTTGGTCGGCGTCTGGGTCCAGGTGACTTCCAGGCCCGAGGTGATGGCGTCGGCGCCCAGGCCCGTGCCGTGCTTGCTGGCCCAGCCCAGGCCGGCGGCTTCGATCTCGCCGCCTTCCGGCTCGGGACCGACGAACGACGGATCGCCCGCGCCGTGGGTCTTGCCGAAGGTGTGGCCGCCGGCGATCAGGGCGACGGTTTCCTCGTCGTTCATGGCCATGCGGGCGAAGGTCGCGCGGATGTCATGCGCCGAGGCCTGCGGGTCGGGATTGGCGTTCGGGCCTTCCGGGTTGACGTAGATCAGGCCCATCTGCACCGCGCCCAGGGCCGGATGCAGCTGGCGCTCGCCGCTGTAGCGCTCGTCGCCCAGCCACGAGCCTTCGGGACCCCAGTACAGTTCTTCCGGCTCCCACTGGTCGGCGCGGCCGCCGGCGAAGCCGAACGTCTTGAAGCCCATCGACTCCAGCGCGACGTTGCCGACCAGCACATAGAGGTCGGCCCAAGACAGCTTGGCGCCGTACTTCTGCTTGATCGGCCACAGCAGGCGCCGGGCCTTGTCGAGGTTGGCGTTGTCGGGCCAGCTGTTCAGCGGCGCGAAGCGTTGTTGCCCGCCCCCGGCGCCGCCACGGCCGTCGCTGGTGCGGTAGGTGCCGGCGCTGTGCCAGGCCAGGCGGATGAACAGGCCGCCATAGTGACCGAAGTCGGCGGGCCACCACTCCTGGCTGTCGGTCATCAGCGCGTGCAGGTCGGCGACCACCGCGTCCAGGTCCAGGGTCTTGAAGGCCTCGGCGTAGTTGAACGCCTCGCCCATCGGGTTGGAGCGGGGCGAATGCTGGTTCAGCCCCTCCAGGCGCAGGTTCTGGGGCCACCAGTCTCGGTTGCCCGGGCCACCGCGGCCGCGTCCCATCGGGCATTGGCCCTGAACGCTGTCTTCGACTTTCTTGTCCACGTCGTTTCCTCCGCTTTGGCTTGGTTCCAACCCAGCGCCGTCCCCCGACACGGAGCCATCAGGACGCCCCAACCGGCGATAGGTAAAATTGATTGTTCCTATCGCCAGAATAGACTGAGCCATTGACGATCAGGGTGCGGAGGATCGAACCGTCCGGGCAGCCTCGCATCGCCCGCCGCGCGAACGTAGCGACCTGCCTACAGCCCTTTGGAACAAATGTAGGTACGTACCTGCGAAATCTAAAATGACAACGTTGGACAAAATCGGCTTGCCACCTGAATTTTCAGGCTGTTAGCGTCGAACCCAGGGATGAAACGCGACCGCCACAAGGCGGCGCGGACACCAGGGGGAAAGCCGTGACGCCGGCCAAATCGCGCCTAGCCTTCGCGCCACCCGCGCCTTCGGATTTCAAGGACCTGCTGGCGCACCTGGCCAGCGGCGTCGCCATCGTCTCGTGCTGGGATGGCGACACGCCTCGAGGCCTGCTGGTCAGCTCGATCACCGGGCTGTCGGTCGACCCGCCCCGCTTCCTGTTCTGCGTGCGCAAGGAGGCCGGCTGCCACGACATCTTCCTGCGCCGCCCGGCCCTGTCGATCGCCTTGCTGGGCGCGGCCGACAAGGACGAGGCGGTGCGCTTCGGCGGCCCGGTTCAGGCGCACGAGCGCTTCTGCCCCAGCCGCTGGGACCTCGGCGCCGAGGCGCCACCGACCTACCGCCGAGGCCTGGCCCAGGCCGCCTGCACGATCGACGAGATCGTCGAGGCCCAGACCCACTCGATCTTCATCGTCACGGCCAGCGACCATCGCCTGGACCCGGCCGCGCCGCTGATCGCCTGGAACCGCGCGCTGATCGCGGTCGACTAGCCAAAAAACAAAAGTACGCAGGGAGTAACAATGAGCGACACCAACCCCAACGCCATCCGCAAGATCGTCATCGTCGGCGGCGGCTCGGCCGGCTGGATCTGCGCGGCCATGCTCAGCCACTTCTTCAAGGGCAGTGAGTGCGCGATCGAGCTGATCGAGAGCGAGCAGATCGGCACGGTGGGCGTGGGCGAGTCGACCATCCCGCCCTTCCTGCAACTGATCGCCAGCCTGGGCCTGGACGAGCGCGAGTTCATCCAGGAGACGCAGGCGGCCTTCAAGCTGGCCATCCGCTTCGAGAACTGGCGCAAGAAGGACGAGGTCTATTACCACCCCTTCGGCCAGATCGGCGGGCCGATCGGGTCGCACGAGTTCTACCAGTGCTGGCTGCGCGCCAAGGCCAACGGCCATCCCTCGGAATTGCAGGACTTCGCCCCGGCCACGGTGATGGCCGACCAGTGGAAGTTCATGCCGCCGGGCGCCTTGCAGGACACCATGCTGGCGGCCTCGCGCTATGCCCTGCACATCGACGCCAACCTGGTGGCCAAGTACCTGCGCAAGTTCTCCGAGGCGCGCGGCGTCAAGCGCGTCGAGGGCATTGTCGACCAGGTCGTCACCCGCAATGACGGCGCGATCGAGAAGGTGATCCTGCAAAGCGGCTACGAGGCCGCCGGCGAGCTCTTCATCGACTGCTCGGGCTTCCGCTCGATCCTGAACGGCAAGGCGATGGACACGCCATTCCTGGACTGGTCCGACGTGCTGCTGAACGACCGCGCCATCACGGTGCAGACCGACAACATCCGCGAGCCGCATCCCTACACCCTGGCCGCCGCCCAGGACTTCGGCTGGCGCTGGCGTATCCCGCTGCAACACCGGGCCGGCAACGGCTATGTGTTCTGCTCCAAGTACATCAGCGACGACGAGGCCCGGCACGTGCTGCTGAGCCAGGTGGAAGGCGAGCCGATCACCGACACCTGGCTGGTGCCGTTCAAGACCGGCATGCGCAGCAAGCTGTGGAACAAGAACTGCGTCGCGATCGGCCTGGCGGGCGGCTTCATCGAGCCGCTGGAGTCGACGGCTCTGCACCTGATCTATCGCGGCATGGACTATCTGCTGCGGTTCTTCCCCGACCGGAGCCTCGCCCCGTCGCTGCAGGCCGAATACAACCGCCGCATGGCCGCGGACTATGAGGAGATCCGCGACTTCATCGTGCTGCACTACCAGACCACCCAGCGCGACGACACGCCGTTCTGGCGCGAGTACCAGAAGGTCGAACCGCCGCAGAGCCTGAAGGAGCGCATCGAGCTCTTCCGCGAGACGGGCGCGCTGCGCGACGGCGTCGACGACATGTTCCGCGCCCCGTCCTGGCAGTCGGTGATGGAGGGCATGGGCATCCGGCCCAAGCGCTACCAGCAGCTGGTCGACACCACGCCCTATGAGGTGATCCGCCAGACCCTGGACCGCTCGGCCCCGATCGTGAAGGCCCAGGTCGCGACCCTGCCCGGCCACGGCGAGTTCCTGACCCACCACTGCCCCGCGCCGCCGCCGCCTCCCCCGCCGGAGCACCGCCGGCCGAAGGTGGCGGCAGCTGTGTAGCGGCTTTGCTACCGAAGGCGTGAACTCCCGCACGGCTTGATACATAGCTGTTACAGAGCCGCCCTAGTTGCACCGCAGCATTGGCGTTCTTTCCGACGGGTACGGAGAGACGGACATGCCCTACGACACCGCCAACACAGAAAGCCGCCGCCCGAGTTCGATCGACGCGCATGTCGGCACGCGGGTGCGGATGCGCCGCAAGGTGCTGGGCGTCACCCAGGACCAGCTGGCCGACAGCCTGCACATCACCTTCCAGCAGGTGCAGAAATACGAGCGCGGCGAGAACCGGATCAGCGCATCAAAGCTCTACCAGATCGCCAGCCTGCTGAAGACCGACATCGGCTTCTTCTTCGACGGCCTGCCCGATCCGGCCGGCGCGGACGGCGAGGCTTGCGAGGCCGACCGCACGGTGCAGACCTTCCTGCACACAGCCGAGGGGCTGCAATTGGCGGAGTTGTTCCCGCGCATCGGGCCCAGCCGCGTGCGGCGGCAGCTGGTGGACCTGGTGCGGGTGATGGCGGAGGGGTAGCGGTCCCCAGTATCCCCTTCATCCCAAAAGTTCGCCTTCCTAGGCCTTGTGCCTAGGACCCATGGCGAGACCGGGCGCGGAACTGTTCGAGAAAGCGCCGCCAACACAGCAGCAGCTGAACGCTGGGTCCTAGGCACAAGGCCTAGGAAGACAGGGTTGTTTCGGGCCTGGCTTGGAGCGGTGTGGCGCCCTACTCCGCCGCCAGCGCCTTGGCGTCCTCGGCCGCCTTCAGCTCGGCGGCCTTCTTTTCGACCAGCTCGACGATGTGGTCGATCATGCCGTCGTTGGACTGCTTGTGGTCGGGCTTGCCGGCCATATAGACCATGCCCGCGCCAGCGCCGCCGCCGGTGAAGCCGATGTCGGTCATCAGGGCCTCGCCCGGGCCGTTGACCACGCAGCCGATGATCGACAGCGACATCGGCGTGGCGATGTGGGCCAGGCGCTGTTCGAGGGTCTCGACCGTCTTGATGACGTTGAAGCCCTGCCGCGCGCACGACGGGCAGGCGATGATGTTGACGCCCCGGTGGCGCAGGCCCAGCGACTTGAGGATGTCGAAGCCGACCTTGATCTCTTCGACAGGATCGGCGGCCAGCGAGACGCGGATGGTGTCGCCGATGCCGGCCCACAGCATCGAGCCGATGCCGATCGAGCTCTTCACCGTGCCGGTGCGCGTAGCGCCCGCCTCGGTGACGCCCAGGTGCAGCGGGCAGTCGATGGCCTCGGCCAGCTGGTAGTAGGCCGCCACGGTCATGAACGGGTCGGACGCCTTCACCGAGATCTTGAACTCGTGGAAGTCGTGGTCCTGCAGGATGCGGGCGTGGTTCAGCGCGCTCTCGACCATCGCGTCGGGGCACGGCTCGCCGTACTTCTCCAGCAGTTCGCGCTCCAGCGAGCCGGCATTGACGCCGATGCGCATCGAGCAGCCGTGGTCGCGGGCGGCCTGGATGACGTCGCGCACGCGGTCAGGCGAACCGATATTGCCCGGATTGATCCGCAGGCAGGCCGCGCCGGCCTGGGCCGCCTCGATGCCGCGCTTGTAGTGGAAGTGGATGTCGGCCACGAGCGGGACCTTGGCCTCGCGGGCGATGGTCTTGAACGCGGCCGTACTTTCGACGTCGGGGCAGCTGACCCGGACGATATCGGCCCCGGCCTCTTCCAGCTGACGGATCTGATTCAGCGTCGCATTGGCGTCGCTGGTCAGGGTGTTGGTCATCGACTGGACGGTGATCGGCGCATCGCCGCCCACCTCGACATTGCCGACGCGGATCTTGCGCGATTGCCGGCGCGTGATCATGCGCCAGGGACGGACGTGCGTGTGGTCTGCGGCCATGGGGGTAATTTAGAGGGTGTTGGGGCGGAACTGAAGGGTTTCCCCTGCCCCGCCTTCGATTTCCTCTCCTCCGTTTCCCCGGCGAAAGCCGGGGCCCAGATACATCCGAAGAGGTTTGGGTGGGCGCGCCTGGGAGCGGCGCCGTCATCAGCGATGCTTGTGGGCTCGATCTGGGCCCCGGCTTTCGCCGGGGAGATCGGATTTATTATTGAAGCTTAGGCGCCGTCGGAGCCGCCACCGGAGCAGGCGCCGCCGGGACCAGCTTGCTCACCGCCGTCTGGTTCGACGTCAGACGCCCCGTCAGACGCCCGTTGAAATAGACGTCGAACAGGCTGGGCTCGACCACGTCCAGGATCAGGCCCGGGGTGTTGGGCGCGCGGTAGGCGTCGCCGGTCGAGAGCCAGCGGGTCATGTGAATGGTGCCGTCGGCGCGGCGCACGGTCAGGGCGCCGGCCTTGCGGGCCTGGATCAGGACGCCCGAGGCTTCAGCCGGCGAAGCGCCCAGCATCTGGCCCTTGGGCTTGAACTGCGAGCCGACCACGAACTGGTTGGCCGGATCCACGACGCCAGCCTTGGCTTCCGCTTCGGCGCGAGCCTTGGCGGCGGCCTTGGCGGCGTCGACCGAACCGCCGTTGGCGGCGGCGTCGTCCAGGCCGGGGGTCTTGTAGGGCTCGGGCGTGGTGCTCTCGACCGGGGCCGGCAGCGGCGCGCCCAGGGCGACCTGGTTGTTGCTGGCGTGAGCCTGGACCTGGGTGGAGGCGGCGGCGGGGGCCACCTGGGCCGGCGGTTCTTCCTTGGTGATGGCGCGCTGGGCCACGTTCCACAGCAGGATGGCGCCGACCACCAGCAGGCCGCCGGCGAAGATCAGGGCCAGGCGCGGGTCACGCTCACGGCGAACGCCGACCGGCGCGCGCAGCTCGGCGGCGTCGTTGTCGGGCGCATCGTTCTTGAAGCGGGCCACGGCGGCCTCGGCATCCAGGCCCAGCAGGCCGGCATAGGCGCGGACATAGCCGATGGTGAACGGGCGCGAGGGCAGGTCGTCGAAGCGCATATCCTCCAGCGCCTCGATATAGCTCTGGCGGATGCGGGTGGCGTCGGCCACGTCCTGGGTGTTGAGGCCGCGGAACTCGCGCGCCGCCTTCAGGGCCATGCCGATGTCGGCGCCCTCATCGATGGACGGGTGATGGACGGCGATCGGCGTATCATCCGTATCGGCGTCGGCGACGAGATGCAGACGTCTCACGTTGCCCGTATCCAGCGGCATGACTTGACTATACGCCCCCAAAACCGCGCCCCGCGCGAAGCGCGGCGCACTCCCCCACTCCGTATCGCACGGAGTTCTTAACAAGTGTTTGGGATAACAAACTAAGTAGCCGGATTCAATGGACTAAACGGCAGCGCTTGGTTAATGGCCAAGCTTTTCTTCTAAACGGCGACGTAAAGCTTCCGGGCCAAGGTTTCGATCTCGCCGCGCAAGGATCCGCTGGTCCCCTTCAGAAGGGCCTCGACATTGCGGCGCGCGGCTTCGCGATCGCACGACAGGACCATCTGCTTGACCGGGCCGATGCCGGCCGGCGGCATGCTAAGCCCTTCAAATCCCAGGGCGACCAGGGCGAAGGCCTCCAGCGGACGGCCGGCCATTTCACCGCATACGGACACTGGCGTGCCGGTGTCGGCGCAGGCCTGCTGGATGGTCTTCAGCGCGCGCAGGGCGGCCGGCGACAACGGATCATAGCGGTCGGAGACGCGCGGATTACCCCGGTCGGCGGCGAACAGGTACTGCATCAGGTCGTTGGTGCCGACCGAAACGAAGTCGGTCATCGGCAGCAGTGCGTCGAGATGCCACAGCAGCGACGGGGCCTCGACCATCGCCCCGACGTCCAGGCGCGCCGGCGCGGGACGACCGCGCTTCAGCGCCCAGGCGACCTCCTGATCCACGAAGGACCGAGCGGCGCGGAACTCGTCCACATTGGCCACCAGCGGGAACATGATCCGCAGCGGCCGGCCGTTGGCGGCCTTGACCAGGGCGCGGATCTGCATCCGCAGCAGGGCCGGACGGTCCAGGCCCATGCGCACGGCGCGCCAGCCCAGGGCCGGATTGTCCTCGCGCTCCAGCTCCATGTACGGCAGCAGCTTGTCGCCGCCCAGGTCGAGCGTGCGGAAGGTCACCGGCATGCCGTCGGCGGCCTCCAGCACCTTTTCGTACAGCGCCGTCTGGGCCTCCAGGCGCGGCAGCTCCTCGGCGACCATGAACTGGAACTCTGTGCGGAACAGGCCGATGCCCTCGGCCCCGGTCTCGGCCAGGATGTCCAGGTCGACGGCCAGGCCAGCGTTCATCAGGAGGGTGATCTTGGCCCCGTCCTTGGTGATCGGCGGAGTGTCGCGCAGACGGGCGAACTCGGCCTTGCGCTGGGCGCGGACCTCCATCCGGACCTTCAGCGCCTTCACGACGTCCGGACGCGGACGCAGCCAGGCCTCTTGCGTCTCGGCGTCGACGACCACGGGGTCGCCCTCGCTGACCCGGTCGCGCAGGCCGGCCAGGCGGCCGACGCACGGGATGTCCAGGGCGCGGGCCACGATGCCGGCGTGGCTGGCG
This sequence comes from Caulobacter sp., assembly GCF_017744445.1. Taxonomy (GTDB): domain Bacteria; phylum Pseudomonadota; class Alphaproteobacteria; order Caulobacterales; family Caulobacteraceae; genus Caulobacter. The sequence goes on along the minus strand of NZ_JAGIBH010000001.1, from coordinate 448,603 downwards.
GCCGAGCCTTCCTCGAGCAGGATGCCCTTCAGCTTGGTACGGTCGTATTCCAAGAGGTCGGCCGGCCCCAGGTTCCGGGCGATCAAGATGGCGTCGTCGGGCAGCACGCGCACGGCGTGGACGTCGCCCGACAGGTGGCGCAGCAGGCGGTCGTTCAGGTCTTCCAGGTCGTGCAGCCGCTCGCGCAGATAAGGATCGCGGGCTTGGCCCAGACGGGCGCGGTGCTCGGAGCGGACACGTTCGACGGCGGCCTCGGCGGTCAGGCCCGAGCGCACGGCTTCCTGCAAAGACCGGTTCCAGCCCCGGTCGTGGGCGAACAGGCGATAGGTCTCCAGCACCTCGTACGAGGCGCCGACCAGGCCATGCTGGCCCTCCAGCATCTCGTCGATCTGGGTCTGCAGCTGCTCGATGGCGTAGGTCAGCCGCGCTTCCTCGGCCAGGGCGTCGTCCGACAGCAGGGTCTCGGGAACCACCGGCTGCTCGTGCAGCACGGCCACGCCGTAAGCCAGGCCTTCGGCGAAGCGCGAGCCCTTCAGCCGCTCGGGCTTGTGGGGGGCCAGCTCGACGTCCTTGAGCTCGTCGGCGCCGAGCAGCTCGCTGGAGCTGACCATCTCGGCCAGCACCATGGCGATGATCTGGAGGTCCTCGACCTCCTCCTCGTCATAGACCCGCTCGGTGCGGTTCTGGACGACCAGCACGCCGATGGCCCGACCGCCGCGCAGCAGCGGCACGGCCAGGAAGGCGTGGTAGGGATCTTCGCCGGTTTCCGGGCGGTACGAGAACTGCGGATGGCTGGCGGCGTCCGACAGGTTCAACGGCCGGCCCAGGCGCATGGTCTCGCCGACCAGGCCCTCGCCCGGCTTCAGCCGCGTGACGTGGACGGCCTCGCGGGCCAGACCTTCGGTGGCGAACAGTTCGAGATCGCCGGACGCGCGGCGCAGATAGATCGAGCAGACCTCCGCCACCATCGAGATGGCGATGGTGCGCACGACCATGTCGAGCTTGGCCTGGGCGGGACCGCCCCCGGCCATCGCCTCGCGAATCTGCCGAAGCAGGCTGCGGGGTCCTCGAACGGCCATGCCGGATGCAGCCATCTCGCCTGCGCGTGCTCCCTACCCGAAAGACGGTTTAGCCCAGCTTCAAGCGCCAGGGGTTAAAGACCGTCCGTCTTCTAGATGGGGGCTATAGCAGATTTCGCCCGCGCGAAAGCGGCCTAGGTCAACCGAACGTCGATTAGGTGTAGAGGCACGAAAAAGCGCCGCCCGGTTTTGCCGGACGGCGCAGTGTTGCACGCTAGGGGAGGGATCAGGAAACTCTAGCGGCGAAAGGCGGGTGACTAGCGGCGATAGCCGTAGTCGCGGGCGTCATAGCGGTTGCCGTAACGGTCGTAGGCATAGCGATTGTTCTGATAACCGCGCTGGTTGTAGTAGCGGTTGTCGTAGCGCGGAGCCGTACGGTAGCCGTAGCGGTAGTCCTTCTTCTTGGCCGTCGTCGCGCCCAGGGCCGCGCCGGCGACCGCGCCGATGGCGACCGCTTCGGTCTTGCCGTTGCCGACAGCCGCGCCGGCCACGCCGCCGATCACCGCGCCCAGGATGGCGCGTTCGGTCTTGCTGGCGGCGAAGGCCGACGAGGCGGGGATGATCATCGCGGCGGTGACGGTCGCGGCGATCGCAGTCTTGGTGAAGGTCTTCATGACAAACTCCTTTTCCAGATGCGTCGCCCCCAAACCAATTCTGGGCGGCGCTGTTGATGTCTGTTGTAAGGGGGTCTGCCTGAACCTGATTTGAACCACGCCGTTCAGGTTCGCGTCATGTTGAGAAAAAGTTTTGAGGGCCTCTCCTCCCCCGCTTCCCCGGCGAAAGCCGGGGCCCAGATGGAGGAGCGCTGGGGCGGGTTCTAGAGGCGCTGCGCTTTTCCAATCACCCCAGCGCCATGAGATCTGGGCCCCGGCTTTCGCCGGGGAAACGGGGGTGGGGTAGCTAAGCCGGACTGGCGGCCGGCCGATGCAGCCGCACCGACCACAGCACGCCCACCAGCATCAGCACGATCGCCGCCGTCTCCAGACCGCGCGGCCAGCGGCCTTCATGCAGGAAACCGTACAGCAGCGCGAACAGGGTCTCGAACACGATCAGCTGGCCCGACAGGCTGAGCGGCAAGAGCCGGCTGGCGGAATTCCACAGGCCGTTGCCGATCACCGAGGCGCCGATCGCCACCGCGAAACTGACCGTCCAGAACCAGGTCCAGTCGGCGGACGCGTGCACCTTCCTGCCCAGCAGAAACGCCGGGACCACCAGCAGCAACGACAGCAGCCCCGTGGCCAGGCCCGTCAGCAGCGACCACTCGTGGCTGGTGAACTTGGGCGTCGCGGCCAGCCGGCGGGCGTTCCAGACGGCGTAGGCGGTCCACATGGCCAGGGCCAGGGTCGCACCCAGGACGCCGACGACCTGCTTGCCGACGCCCACGCCGTGGCTGTCGGTAAAGACCGAGACATTGATGCACACCCCGCCGGCCACGATCAGGGCCAGCGGCGCGGCCAGGCGGCGGAGTGGAACGCCCTCCCCCGGCTTGGCGCCCACCAGGGTCACGGTCACCGGCAGCAGGCCGATGACCAGCGAGGCCAGGGCCACGCCCGAGCTCTGCACCGACACCGACAGGCCGACATAGTAGATCAGGTTGCCCAGCAGGCTCAGCAGGACCAGGTCGCGCCAGTCGCGCCCGTCCATCTTGCCCATCACCGTCTTCCAGCCGGGGACCAGCAGCACCGCCGACGCCAGCCCGTAGGCGATATAGCGCCCCGCCGTCATCTGCAGCGGCGTGAACGCGGCCAGCAGCTTGGGCGCCAGGAACACCCCGCCCCAGAACGCGCCGGCGACCAGGCCGCACAGCAAGCCGAGAACAAGATTGCGGGAGGTGTTCATGGGGCTGGCGTAGCAGGTCGCCGCCCGCCGGGCTTGGCGAAAGCTCCCGCAGGTTTGGCGTTTTCTCCCTCTCCCCTTGCGGGAGAGGGTGGCCCGCGCAGCGGCTCGGGTGAGGGGTCGCGCGGCGGATCGGGCTATCGACCCCTCATCCGTCGGCTTCGCCGACACCTTCTCCCGCAAGGGGAGAAGGGAAACTACCGTCGCTTCCGCCACGCCCCTGGCGTGACCCCCAGCACCGCCTTCATGCGCTTGGTGAGACCGCTCTGGTCCCCGTGCCCCGTGCGCACGGCGATCTCGGCGATCGACAGGCTGGTGTCCGACAGCAGCCTTTGCGCCGCCCGCAGCCGCGCGTCCGACAACGCCCCGTGCGGGGTGGTTCCGTAGACTTCCGAGAACCGTGCGAAGAAGCGGCTCTGGCTCATGCCAGCCTCGGCGGCCAGGTCGCGGACGGTCAGCGGCTGGTCGAAGCGCGCCTCGATCATCGCGGCGGCGCGGGCCAGGCGCGGATCCACATTGATCGGCGCGGCCGACAGACCGCGCAGCACGAGCGGGGTCCAGAGGGTCGCGACGCCAGTGTCGATCGCGCCCGGCGCCTCGCCGGCCAGATATTCGAGCAGGCCGCGCACCGCGCCGGTGACCGGGGCGAACGGCCGATCACGCAGGGCTTCGAACGGCTTCATCAGCGCCCCGCCGATGTCGGCGACCACGAACAGGTTCTCGCCGCAGGCGGCGAAGGCGTGGCGGGTTCCGGGCGGCACGACCGCCGCGCGGCCGGGATCGACGCGCCCGCCCTTGCCGTCGATCTCCATCTCCAGCACGCCCCGGCGCGGCAGCACGATCTGGTCGAAGCCATGGGCGTGCGGCGGCGCGTCCTCGCCATAACGGCGGAACGACAGTTCGGCGGGGGCCTGGAGATGATCGCCCATAGGCGGGACCCTACCCTATTCCCGTCTTCCCGGCGAAAGCCGGGACCCAGATCTCAGGGCGCTGGGGCTGACTGGAAAAACTCAGAGCCCGTAGAACCCACCGCAGCGCTCTTCCATCTGGGCCCCGGCTTTCGCCGGGAAGACGGAGGTTGGGAGTGGCGGATAGCCTCAGCCGTGCCCCGGCAGGGCCAGGGGCTCGCTGGCGTCGGCGACCAGGCGGCGGGCCTGTTCCAGCGCCGCGTCGATGTCGCTCTCGATGAACTCGACCTCGAGGTCGGTCAGCGGGTGCGGGGCGGCGACGACGTTGCGCAGATAGGCGCGCTTTTCCGGCTCGGTCATGGTCCACCAGCCGACGGTGTGGCCTTCCTCGATGACCGCGTCGCCCATGGCCAGGAGGTCGTCGGTGTCGAAGATCGGCTGGCCGGGCTTTTCCGGGAACCACTGGCCGTCGTCCGGCAGGGCCTGGTCCAGCTGGTTCAGCAGCGCCGCCAGCCATGGGCTGATCAGCAGCGGCTTCTCATAGCCGTCGCCGAACTTGGCGCGCAGCAACAGGTCGTAGAGCAGGTCCAGGCCGGCGTCGCCGTGGAAGGTGACGGTCTTGGCGTCGGGATCGAACTTGAAGACGTCGGACATGGGGGCTCCGTGGGCTTGGAGCCCCTCATAACGTCCGAACGCGACGTTTTGTAGAAGGACTAGAGTTGGTCCAGCCCGTACACCGCGTGCAGCGCGCGCACGGCCAGCTCGGTGTAGGCCGCGTCGATCAGGACCGAGATCTTGATCTCCGAGGTCGAGATGACCTGGATGTTGATGTTCTTCTCGGCCAGGGCCGCGAACATCGACTGGGCGACGCCGGCGTGCGAGCGCATGCCCACGCCGATGACCGAGACCTTGGCGACGTCCTCGTTCACCGCGACGTCCTCGAAGCCGATCTCGTCGCGCGCGGCCTGGACGATCTCGACGGCGCGAGCGGCGTCACGCTTGCCGACCGTGAACTCCATGTTGGCGGTGTCGGCGCTGCGGGCGCGCGACTGCACGATCATGTCGACGTTGACGTTGGCGTCGGCGAGGCGGCCGAAGATCTGCGAGGACACGCCCGGATGATCGGGCAGACCCAGCAGGGTGATCTTGGCTTCGTCGCGGCTGTAGGCGACGCCCGAGACGATGCGCTTTTCCATGATTTCTTCCTCGTCGCAGACGATCGTACCTTGGCCGGGGGCTTCCCCGGGTTCGACGAAACTCGACAGCACCCGCACCGGGACGCGATGGGCCATGGCCATCTCGACCGAACGGGTCTGCAGCACCTTGGCCCCCAGCGAGGCCATTTCAAGCATCTCTTCGTAGCTGATCTTGGCCAGGCGCTTGGCCTTGCTCTCGATCCGCGGGTCGGTCGTGTAGACGCCGTCCACGTCCGTATAGATGTCGCAAGCGCCCTTCACGGCGGCGGCGATCGCCACGGCCGAGGTGTCCGAGCCGCCACGGCCCAGAGTGGTGATGCGCTGCTTGGTCGTCACGCCCTGGAAGCCGGCGATGACGGCGATCTCGCCGTTCGCGAAGCACTCGTCCAGGTTCTCGGACGGGATGTCCTCGATGCGGGCGCTGCCGTGGGCTTCGTTCGTGATGATCGGCACCTGCCAACCCAGGAACGAGCGGGCCTTGTGACCCATGTTGCGCAGGGTCATGGCGAGGAGACCCGCGGTCACCTGCTCGCCCGACGCGACGACGGCGTCGTACTCGTCGTCCGACTCGGGAAGCCCCGCCGCGGCGCGGCCCGCGCCGTCCGTCCAGGCGACCAGTTCATTGGTCTTGCCCGACATGGCCGAGACCACCACCGCCACCTGCTTGCCCGTCGCCACCTCGGCCGCGACCAGGCGCGCCACCCGACGGATGCGCTCCAGGTCGGCCACCGACGTGCCGCCGAACTTCATCACCAACCGAGACACGTGCCTGTCACCTCGAAAACCGGTCAATTCTTGCGCGGAACGCGTTGCTACGCCCCCGCTCGCGCAAGCCGCCGCCTTCTAGCGACCTTGATGCGGCGCCGCAATGCTCTCGGGGCTATTTTGGGCTCGAAACGTCCGTAACCGGCGGAACCTTGAACGCCACCACCTGGCGGGTAGCCCGGTTGACGCCCCACAGCACGCGCTTGTCGTAGGGGTCCCAGGCGATCGCCTGACCCTCCACGGGAATCGCCAGGGTGGCGACCAGGTCCAGCGTGGCCCCGCCTTCGGTCGGGATCTTCAGGGCATACATCTCGGGCCGGTCATGGCCGGTGATGTAGAGCAGGCCGTCGTCGCTAAAGCCCCCGCCCGAGCAGCTGTAGGGCGCCATGCGCTCCAGCACGGCGTCCGGCAGGGCCCAGGCCCCGACGCGCCGCCACTGGTCGTCGTACTTCACCAGGGTGGTCCAGCGATGGTCACGCCCCGGCTCGCCGCCCTTGCTGTCGTAGTTGGCGAACATCGCCCACCAGAAGCCGTCATGGCGGTCCACCCAGGTCAGCGAGCCGATGCCCGGCCCCAGCGGAACGGTCCGCGTGTGGGTCATCTTCACCGGGTCGAAGATCTCCACCGCGCTGTTCTGCGGAACGCTGGGATAGTTCGAGCCGGCGCAGACCAGCTCCTTGCCCACGATCAGGCAGGCGTTCAGGTGCTTGAAGCGCACCGGGTCGCCGGTCCAGGTCGCCTGCCTGGCGCCGCTGACCTTGTCATAGCGGGCAATGCGGCCGTTATCGATGGCGTAGAGGTGGGTCTTGTCGGCCGCCACGCCCTGCTTGGCCTCCGGCGCGTCGAAGCGGCGCGTTTCGGTGGTCTGCAGGGTGGGTTCCTGGGCCAGCGCGCCTGACGCTGTGATGGCGACCATCGCCGCGGCGATCAGAAGACGTTTCAAGCGCATACCCTTTAGACCGGTCTCGGACGAATGTGCGCACCTTGGACGCGGATTGTGACGGCTGATTTGCCGATCCAAAGATCCCGTCTCCCCGGCGAAAGCCGGGGCCCAGATCGAGCCCCGGACGGGCGGAGGGTTGGCGCCGCCGTATCTCGGATCATCCCCAGACGCGCCGGATGAATCTGGGCCCCGGCTTTCGCCGGGGAAACGGATAAGACGGATAGAGGGGTGGTTCAGTTTGGAGTCGCCCTGCTCTAGAACACCCCCATGACGCAAGCAGCCGCCCCCTCCTGGAGCATCGACCCGGCCGACGTGGCGCGGTTCTCGGCGATCGCCGCCGAGTGGTGGGATCCGCGCGGCAAGTTCGCGCCGCTGCACGTCTTCAATCCCTGCCGCCTGGCCTTCATTCGCGAGCAGGCGCTGGAGCGGTTCGAGCGCGACGGCAACCTGCGCCAGCCGTTCGAGGGCCTCTCCTTGCTCGATATCGGCTGCGGCGGCGGGCTGCTGTCCGAGCCGATGGCGCGGCTGGGCTTTGACGTCACCGCCGTCGACGCCTCGGAAAAGAACATCAAGACCGCCGCGACCCACGCGGCCGAACAGGGCCTGACTATCGGCTATCGCCCCGCCACCGCCGAGCAGCTGCTGGCCGAGGGCGCGGGGCCGTTCGACGTGGTGCTGACCATGGAGGTCATCGAGCACGTCGCCGATCCCGGCGAGTTCCTGCGCACCTGCTCGCGGCTGCTCAAGCCCGGCGGCCTGATGATCGTCGCCACCCTGAACCGCACGCTGAAGGCGCTGGCCCTGGCCAAGATCGGCGCCGAGTACGTCCTGCGCTGGGTGCCGCCGGGCACCCACGAGTGGAAGCAGTTCCTGAAACCCGAAGAGCTGCGCGCCTTCGTCGCCGGCGAGCCCGTCCAGATGCACGGACCCTTCGGCGTGGCCTACAACCCGCTGACCGGCCGCTGGAGCCGCTCGGCCGATGTCGACATCAACTACATGATGACCGTCACCAAGGACTGACCCAAAAACTGACCGGGGGTTGTAAAGCTCAACATCCGGGAACTTAGCCCCGCCGCGAGCTTTTGTTTGCGCAGGGACAAGAACCCGGATTGGCGACCCGCTGTCGGGGGTCGGACGTCGATCCGTTCGAGTGGGAACGGAGACACCTAATGACCAGCAAGACCTTGGCCGCCGCCCTGGCCGCCACCGTGGCGTTTGGCGCGATCGCCCCGGCCTTCGCGCAGGATTCGGCCTATCAGCGCAGCCTGCAGAACTACGACAACCAGCGCGCCAACTACTACGACAAGGTGGCCGAATATCAGGACCGCCAGGCCGCCTACGAGCGCGACCGCGCCAACTACATCCGCAATCGCGACGACTATGACCGTCGTTACGGCCGCGGCGCCTATGACCGCCGCAATCCCAGCTTCGCCGAGCGCTACCGCGTCGCCCAGTATCGCGACAGCGCCGCCTACTATGCCGAGCAGGCCGAGTTCGAGCGGTCGCGCGCCACCTACGAACGCGCCCGCTACGACTATGACCGTCGCTACGGCGAAGGCAGCTATGACCGCCGCAACCCGCGCGAGGCCGATCGCTTCCGCACCGAGGGCGTCAGCTATACGTCCGGCTATAATGCCGACCGCGACCAGTGGGAGCGCGACCGCTCGCGCTATCTGAGCGCCCGCGACGACTATGATCGCCGCCGCGGCGCCGGCGCCTACGACCGTCGTTATCCGGGCGAGGCCAGCCGTTACAACACGCCTTACGCCGGCGGCTATGCGATCGACACCAGCGCCAACGTCAACTACCCCAACGACTGTCGCCAGGACGCCAAGCGCAACGCCACCGTCGGCGGCGTGATCGGGGCCCTGGCCGGCGCGGCCCTCGGCTCGAACGTCGCCGCCCGCAACGCCCGTCCGGAAGGCACCGTCCTGGGCGCCCTGGTCGGCGCCGGCGTCGGCGCGGCCGTGGGCAACGCCTCGGCCAAGTGCGACACGCGCGGCAACTACTACAGCTATGACCAGACCCAGCCCTATCGCTACAGCGACGGCCGCTACGCCGAAGCCAGCGAACGCTGCCGCCTGGCCCCGGCCCCGACCGAGTACAACGGCCGCGTCGAGCAGCGCTATGTCCGCGTCTGCCCCGACGCCGACGGCCGCTATCGCGTCGAAGGCTAACGCCCGATCGTAAGACCCAAGCTGGACGGTCGGATGCCCGACTTTCTGGAAACCGGCCGCCAGCTTGGGCGTTTACGAGATGAGGGATCGTACAAGAAACAATATTGGAGAGCTCGCCATGCGCGCCCGCCTGAAGACCATCGTCCTGGCCACCGTCGTCGGTTTCACCGTCAGCAGCGTGGCCATCACCGCCGCAGAAGCCCAGCAGCGCCGTGAGCGCGTGCTGGTCTGCAACAAGTCCAAGGCCAAGAACGGCGCTGTCATCGGCGCCCTCGGCGGCGCCCTGCTGGGCAACACCGTCGCCGGCCGCGGCAACAAGACCGAAGGCGCCCTGCTGGGCGCCGGCGTCGGCGGCCTGGCCGGTCACGAGATCGGCAAGGGCAAGAAGAAGTGCCACTACGAGTACCGCTATCGGTAAACGCGTAGCGGTTCTTCGGAAAGCCATAAGGGCGGCGGATCTTAAGGGTCCGCCGCCTTTTGCGTGTCACAGCCTCTGAAAACCCTCTCTCTATGAGAGAGGGCGAAGTAGACACAGCCCGCCTAATTCACGTCCGTCTTCTTCGGCGCCGCCGGCGGCAGGGCCGCGACCTTCACGCCGTCCTCGACCAGCGCCTTGACCTCGGTCGGCGAGGCTTCGCCGTAGATGCCGCGGTCCTCGGACTTGCCTTCGTGGATGGCGCGGGCCTCCTTGGCGAAGGCGTCGCCGACATAGTCGAAATTGTCCTCGACGTGCCGGCGGACCTCGCCCATGGCCGTCATCATCATCTCGCGCATCTTGGGGTCGACCTCGGGGGCCGCGCGCTGGGCCTTGGTGCCCGCCACGGCCGGGGCCATGATCTGCTTGGACACCCCGTGCGAGCCGCACACCGGGCACTCGACCAGCCCCCGCGCGGCCTGGTCGTCATAATCCGTCGACGAGCCGAACCAGCCCTCGAACTCATGGGCGTGATCGCACTGAAGCGCGTACTTGATCATGGGACGAGGATGAGGACTTTCAGGGCCCGACGAAAGGCCGGGCGTTCTTGAGGACCGGGATCGCCGCCCGCGCCTTGTCGGCGGCGGGCAGGTCGAGATCGGCCAGCAGCACGCCGGGCTCGTCGTGGTCAAGCTTGCCGATGACCTCGCCCCACGGGCCGATGGCGATCGAGCGCCCCCAGGTGCCGCGACCGTCCTCGTGGAAGCCGCCTTGCGCGGCGGCGATCACGAACGAGCCGGTCTCGATGGCGCGGGCGCGCAGCAGCACATCCCAGTGCGCCTCGCCCGTCGGACGGGTGAAGGCGGCCGGGGCCGTGATCACCGTCGCGCCGGCCAGCGCCAGCGCCCGGTGCAGGGCCGGAAAGCGCATGTCGTAGCAGATGGTCAGGCCGAACTTGGCCAGCGGCGTGTCGACCACCTGCGCCTTCTCGCCCGGCGTATAGGTCGCCGACTCCCGCGCCGTCTCACCGGTGGGCAGGTCGACGTCGAACATGTGCAGCTTGTCGTAGGTGGCCACGATCGCGCCGGTCGGGTCGATCACCGCCTGGCGGTTGGCCGCCTTGCCGTCTTCACGCAGCACCAGGGCCGAGCCGATGTCGATCCAGGTGCCGGTCTGCGCCGCGATCTCCCGCAGGCCGTTGACCACGACGTCGTCCTCCAGCGCCACCAGGGTCGGCAGCAGCTTGGCGCGGTCCTTCTGCAGGACGTTGGTGCATTCGGGCGTCAGCACGAACTGGGCCCCGCCGGCGATCGCCTCGCGCACCAGCGGCGCGACATGCTCCAGCGCCGCCGCGTGGGTGGCGGGCGTGCGCGTCTGGATCAGGCCGACTTTCAGGGTCATGCGACGAGAAGCGCGTCCAGCTTGCCCTCGCGCTCGAGGGCCATCATGTCGTCGCAGCCGCCGATGTGCTGCTCGCCCACGAAGATCTGCGGGAAGGTGGTGCGGCCCGACCGCTGCATCATCTCCTGACGGAGCGCGGGATCCATGCCGGCCTCGACCTCGGTGAAGTCGGCGCCCTTCTCGTCCAGCAGGGCGAGGGCGCGGGCGCAGTAGCCGCAGAACGGACGGGTGTAGATGGTGACGTGAGCCATGGTGCAGTCGATACCCTGGTGTTGTGCGTCCTCATATAGGACGCGCCTGCATTTCTGTAACGCGGGCGACGACAGATAACGTCACCGACGCCGCGCCGGCCGCCAGAAGCGCTCGCGCGCAACCCTCGGCCGTAGCGCCCGTGGTCAACACGTCATCAATGAGAACGATCCGGCGGCCATCAATCCGCGCACGCCTCGATTCGGGGACGGTGAAGGCGGCGGCGACGTTGCGGCGGCGGCCGGTGGCGGACTTGCCGCCCTGGCTGGCGGTGTCGCGTTTTCGAACGAGGACGTCGGGCATGTAGGCCACTCCCGCCGTCCGGGCCAAAGGCCGGGCGATCTCGGCGGCCTGGTTATAGCGGCGACTGAACAGGCGCGAACGGTGGACGGGCACGGGGACCACCGCGTCGGCATCGTCCAGCAGCTCCACCGCCGCCCGCGACAGCCAGCGGGCGAACAGCCGCGCCAGCTCGGGCTGGTCGGCGTGCTTCAGCTTAAGGATCAGGTCGCGCGAGTGCTCGTCATAGACACAAGCCGCCCGGCACCGCTGGAAGGCTCTGGGCTTGGCCTGGCAGGCGAGGCACCGCTGCAGCGCCATCTCGGCATAGGGCAGAGCCAGGCCGCAGCCGTCGCAGACCGGGTCGTCCAGAAAGGTCACCTTCGAGAACGCCCGCGCGGACAGCCCGCCGCTAAGCGCCGCCTCCCCGTCCAGGCTGGACGGCGGTAGCAACAGATCGAGGACGCTTCTCCCGACACCTTTCCAGAACGGTCCGGAATCGCCATGTTCCGCGCGCAATGACCACCTCGCCCCTGCTCTTCGACCGCGCCCTGCATCGCGCCCGTCTCGACCGCGCCGCGCCCGACTTCGCGGCCGCCGACTTCCTGAAGGCCCGGGCGGCCCAGGACGTGGTCATGCGGCTGGAGACGATCCTGCGACGCTTTCCGGTCGCCGTCGACCTCGGCGCGAGAAACGGACATTTTTTCAAGGCCTTGAGCGAGAGCGACGCCCGCGCCAACATCGACACGCTGATCGAGGCTGACCTGTCTGAGCGAATGCTGGGCGGCCGCGACGGCTTGCGCGTTGTGGCGGACGAAGAGCGCCTGCCGTTCGGAGACGGCACGCTGGATCTCGTCACCTCGACGCTGTCGCTGCACTGGACCAATGACCTGGTCGGCGCCCTGATCCAGATTCGCCGTGCGCTGAAGCCCGACGGCCTGTTCGTCGGCGCGATCTTCGGCGGGGCCACCCTGACCGAGCTGCGCCAGTGCCTGCTGGCCGCCGAGGCCGAGCTGTCGGACGGCGCGTCCATGCGCGTCTCGCCGTTCGCCGACGCCATCGACGCGGCGGGCCTGCTGCAACGGGCTGGTTTCGCCCTGCCCGTCGCCGACGTCGACCGCGTGAAGGTGCGCTACAGCCACCCGCTGAGCCTGCTGCAGGACCTGCGCCGCATGGGCGAGACCAGCGTGCTGATCGACCGCTCGCGGAAGCCCTTGGCCAAGAAGGTGCTGTTCCGGGCGATGGAGCTCTACGTCGAACGCTTCGCCGAGGCCGACGGCAAGGTTCCGGCCACGTTCGAGATCGTCTCGGTCACCGGCTGGGCGCCGCACGACAGTCAGCAGAAGCCGCTGCGGCCGGGCTCGGCCAAGATGCGGCTGGCGGATGCTTTGGGAACGACCGAAGAGTCGGCCGGAGATAAGGCCGGCTAGTTGCCGAAGCCGTCCGACGCCTTATTGAAGGCGCCCTTGATGGCCGCGCCGGAAGCGGTCACGGCGGCGGCGATGACGACGGTGATCAGGCCGACCAGCAGACCGACCTCGACGGCGGTCGCGCCGCTATCGTCATGCCAGAAACGGCTCAGAGCAGATCGCGCAGCCAGGCGACCAGCGGCTCGTCCGCGGGCGGCATCGGATAGTCCGTGAGCTTGTCGGGCTTCACCCATGCCAGCGCCTCATGCTCCTTGCGTGTCACCTGGCCCTCCCAGCGACGCAGCAGGTACAGTGGCATCATGAGGTGAAAAGACTCGTAACTGTGGGATGCAAAAACGAACGGCGCCAGGCAGGCCTGTGCGACGGTGATGCCCAGCTCCTCGTTCAGCTCGCGGATCAGGCATTCCTCGGGCGTCTCGCCCGGCTCGACCTTGCCGCCCGGAAACTCCCACAGGCCGGCCAGCTGCTTGCCCTGCGGCCGCTGGCAGATCAGCACCCGCCCGTCGACATCGATCAAGGCGGCGGCGGCGACGAGGACGATGGGCTTGGTCATGGGCTGGGTGTGGCGTGGCCCGGCGCGGCTGGCAAGGGCCAAGCGTCGCCGCAAGGTCGCCACATAACGTCGGTATGCCTCCCGCCGTCACTGGGAGGGAACCTCATGCACAAGACGCTCGCCATGCTGGTCGCCGGCGCGGCCCTGCTCGCCTCGGCCCCGGCCTTCGCGCAAGCTTCCAATCCGGAAGAGCCCGCCGTCCGCGCGGCGCTGGAGCACTACCTGGCCGGACACGCCACCGGCGATCCCAAGGCATTCCGCCAGGCCTTCCATGACGACGCCCGCCTGATGTGGATCCGCGACAACGCCTTGGTGCAGCGCTCGGACGACGAATATATCGGCGGCGCCACCGGCAAGCCCGCCGCCGACGAGGCCCAGCGCAAGCGCTGGATCGAGTCGATCTCGATCACCGGCTCGGCCGCCAGCGCCAAGATCGTGCTGGATTATCCGAACGCCGTCCTGACCGACTACATGCAGCTGCTGAAGACGCCCGAGGGCTGGAAGATCGTGCACAAGATCTTCGACGTGGCGCCGAAGAAACCGGCGGCTTAAACCTCTAGATGCTCCCCCGCGATGCGGGGGAGCTGTCGCGGAGCGACTGAGGGGGCGAGTGCTGCATAAGCCGAGCTAGCCCCCTCCGGCCCTCTGGGCCACCTCCCCCGCATCGCGGGGGAGGATCACCTTCCTTGACTTTTGCACTGCAACAAGCGATATCCGCCTCGCGCCCCATCGGCGCTATCGGTGCTCCAGCCGCGTGAGGGTCCTTTTCGGACCAGCCTGTCGAGCGCCCTGAAGAGCTTCTCATTAGAGAGCCCGTGCACGCGGGGCGCTCCCCGACAGACTAGCCGACAGGCCAGCCTTGCGAGGACGCATGGGCTGCATTCGGCGCATGATTAAGACAGACATCCGTGACTCAATTCGCTGACCTTGGCCTGGCCAAGCCGCTGCTGAAGGCGCTGGCTGAAAAAGGCTACAAGGAACCCACCCCGATCCAGGCCCAGGCCATCCCGGTGGTCCTGCAAGGCAAGGACCTGCTGGGCATCGCCCAGACCGGCACCGGCAAGACCGCCGCCTTCGCCCTGCCGATCCTTCAGCGCCTGGCCGAAGACCGTAAGCCGGCCCCGCGCCGCGGCTTCCGCTGCCTGGTCCTTTCCCCGACCCGCGAACTCGCGACGCAAATTGCCGAGAACTTCAAGGCCTACGCCGTCCACATGGGCCTGTCGGTCCACACGATCTACGGCGGCGTGAAGTACGGCCCGCAGATGAAGGCCCTGGCCGGCGGCATCGACGTGCTGGTCGCCACCCCCGGCCGCCTGATGGACCACATGGCCGAGAAGTCGGCCGTGGTCTCGGGCACCGAGATCTTCGTCCTCGACGAAGCCGACCAGATGCTGGACCTGGGCTTTGTGGTGCCGATCCGCAAGATCGCCAGCCAGCTGACCAAGAACCGCCAGAACCTGTTCTTCTCGGCCACCATGCCCAGCGAGATCGGCAAGCTGGCCGGCGAGCTGCTGAAGGATCCGGTGCAGGTCTCGGTCGCGCCGCAGGCCACCACGGTCGAGCGCATCGACCAGCGCGTGCTGTTCATCGAGGCCCAGCGCAAGCGTCCGCTGCTGGCCGAGCTGTTCGCCGACAACAGCTTCTCGCGCACCATCGTCTTCACCCGCACCAAGCGCGGCGCCGACCGGGTGGCCAAGTACCTGAACGCCGCCGGCGTCGAGGCCGCCTCGATCCACGGCGACAAGACCCAGGGCCAGCGCGAACGCGCTCTCGCCGCCTTCAAGGCCGGCGAGATGCGGGCCCTGGTGGCGACCGACATCGCCGCGCGCGGCATCGACGTCAACGACGTCAGCCACGTGATCAACTACGAGCTGCCCAACGTCCCGGAGGCCTATGTCCACCGGATCGGCCGCACCGCCCGCAAGGGCAAGGATGGCATCGCCATCAGCTTCTGCGCCGATGACGAGCGTAACCTGCTGAAGGACATCCAGAAGGCCACCCGCCAGCAGATCCCGTCCTTCGACCGTCGCAACGACAAGCAGCTGGCGGCCGCCGCGGCCGTCGCCGACAAGCTGGTCCCGGCCGAGAAGTACGTCGATCCGCGCAAGGCCGACCCGCGCAACGACGTGCCGTCGGAACTGCGCCGCAAGCGTAACCGCAACGGCAATCGCAACGGCGGCCAGGGTGGCGGCGGCGGTCGCTCCGAGGGCGGACAAAAGGCGCAGGGCAAGGGTCCGCAACGCCAGGGTCGCGGTCAGGGCCAAGGCCAGAAGGCCGGGGGTCCCCGGAACGAGTTCCGCGGACCCAAGCGCGACGCCGCGCCGGCCGAGAAGCGCTGGTCGCCCATCGACTAAGCGGAAATAAAACAAAGGGTTGTAAAACGGGGCGGCGAAAGCTGCCCCGTTTGTATGTCTGCGTCCTTTCGTTACAGCGCAGCTTGTGTCCGCCTCGTCTATAGGGTCACCTAAACGACGGGCCAGCCAAGTGGCTGGATGGGGGACCGACTGCGATGGGCGAGGGTGAACCACGCGCCACGCCTGTACTGACACGCATCGCGGGCGGCGAGATGGCTGCTCGCGTCATCGCCTTCGACTGGTCGACGACGCCCTTGGGCGCGCGGGACGCCTGGTCCCCCGCCCTGCGTCTGGCCGTCGACATGATCCTGGCCGCCAACTTTCCCATGGCTCTGCGCTGGGGTCCCGAGCTGGTCCTGATCTATAACGACGCCTACGCCCCCGCCCTGCACCAGAACCATCCGCAGTCGCTGGGCATCCTGTTCAACCAGACCTCGCCCGAGTTCCAGGCCTCGATCCGCGCCCTGCACGATGACATCCTGGCCGGGACCAGCCCCGGCTACGCCTTCGAGAAGCTGCCCCTGCGCGTCACGCGCGGCGGCAAGCAGGAGCTGGGCTACTTCCGGGCCAGCTACAGCCCCGTGCCCGACGCCACGGCCGCCAACGGCATCGGAGGGGTGCTGGTCACCGCCGTCGAGATCTCGCAGTCCGTCGCCGCCGAAAAGACCCTGCGCACCACCCAGGAGCGCTACGCCATGGCCCGCGAGGTGGCCGGGGTGGTCGGGGCCTGGGAGTGGGACATCAAGGCCAACAAGGTCTATGCCGACGCCCGCTACGCCGAACTGCACAACGTCTCGCCCGAGTTCGCCGAGGCCGGCCTGCCGGCGCAGAGCTACACGCCCGCCGTCCACCCCGAGGACGCCGACCGCATCCGCGACATCGCCTTGAAGGCCGCCCAGGCCGGCGGCGACTTCTCCGGGGAGTACCGGCTGGTCCAGGCCGACGGCTCGATCCGCTGGGTCTATACGCGCGGCCGCGCCTATCTGGACGACGAGGGCCATCCGCACCGCAACACCGGCGTCATCGTCGACATCACCGAGCGCAAGCAGGTCGAGGAGGAACTCGCCACCGCCCGCGTCGGCCTCGACATCGCCGCTGAGTCCGCCGGGCTGGGGCGCTGGGACTATGATCCGAAGAGCGGCCGGCGTTTCTGGGATCCCCGGGTGCGCGCGATCTTCGGTGTCGCGCCCGATGTCCCCGCCTCCGCCGAGGCCTTCGCGGCTCTGGTGCATCCCGACGACGTGGAAGGGCTGAACGCCGCCATCGACGCGGCCATGGACCCGACAGGTCCAGGGGCGATCAACCGTGAGTACCGCATCCACCGCGGCGACGATGGCGCCCTGCGCTGGGTCGAGGCGTTCGGCCAGGCCTTCTTCGACGGCGACCAGTGCATCCGCTTCGTCGGCGTGGTCTCGGACGTCACCGCGCGCCGCGAGGCGGTCGAGCGCACGCTGCGCCAGGAAGAGACCCTGCGCCAGGCCGTCGACGCCGCCGATGTCGGCACGTGGGACCTGGACATCGACAGCGGGACCCTGACCTGGTCGGACCGCTGCTACCAGATGTTCGGCATGTCGCCGGGCGATCCGGTCGATGTCGAGACGGCCTATGCGCTGATCCATCCAGGCGACGTGGCCCGCGTGCGCGAGGCCACGCTGGAGGCGATGAACCCGGCCCTGCGCCCCGACTACGCCGTCGAGTACCGCGCCATCGGCCGCGATGACCATGTCGAGCGCTGGCTGGGCGTGAAGGGCAAGGTGTTCTTCGGCGACGACGGCAAGGCCCATCGCTTCGTCGGGGCCGTGGTCAACATCACCGACCGCAAGCGCTCGGAGCTGCACCTGCGGCTGCTGGTCAACGAGCTGAACCACCGGGTCAAGAACAGCCTCGCCACCATCCAGGCCATCGCCGCCCAGAGCTTCACCGGCGAGCGCGCCCTGCCCCAGGCCCAGGAAGCCTTCTCCAGCCGCATCGTCGCCCTGGCCGAGGCCCACGACCTCCTGACCCGCGAGAACTGGGAAGGCGCCGAGCTGCACGACGTCACCGCGCGGCTGGCGGCCCTGCACGGCGGCGCGGCGCGGTTCGACCTGTCGGGTCCTTCGATCCGCCTGTCGCCCAAGACGGCCCTGTCGCTGTCGATGGCGCTGCACGAACTGGCCACCAACGCCATGAAGTACGGGGCGCTGTCGACGCCCGAGGGCCGCATCCGCGTGGTCTGGGATTTCGCGCCGGAGCCAGGCGCGGCGCGGCTGGATTTGACCTGGACCGAAAGCGGCGGCCCGCTGGTCAAGCCGCCGACGGATCGCGGCTTCGGCTCGCGCCTGATCGAGCGGGGCCTGGCGGCGGAGCTGTCGGGCTCGGCGGCGATTGATTTTCAGCCGGATGGGGTGGTGTGTCGGATCCGGGCGTTGCTGGAGGCTTGAACCCCTCGTCCGATTTTCCCGGCCAAAGCCGGGACCCAGATCCCAAAGCACCAAGGCTGATGGGATGAATTCAGCGTTTGTGGAACCGACCCCAGCGCTTTTCCATCTGGGCCCCGGCTTTCGCCGGGGAAACGGAATTAGGTAGCCGCCGTCCTCAACGCCGCCCCGATCTGCTCGTCCGTCCGCCGCAGGGCCATCATCACCGCCCCCGCCACGATCAGCGGCAACAGCGCCCAGACATACCACCCCGCCACCGCCAGCGCCGTCGCGCCGCCGAACAGGAAGGCGATCAAGAGCTCGGCCAGGGCCGACAGGAACGAGCCCGTGCGCCGACGGCGGAAGTCGGCGCGCTTGCCGGGCTTCTGATGCCATATGCCGATCAGGCCCGAGCTCCAGGCCGTCAGGGCGGCGCCGATCGCGGTCCACAGGGCGGCCAGCGGCGCGAACCAGGCCAGGATCGCGATCGGGATCGCCAGCAGCACCGCCACCGGGATCAGGGCGGCCGTCAGCTTGGCGCGGCGCAGCACCTTCATCGGCGTCGGCGATATGGCCAGCAGGTCGGGCGTGTCCTCGGCCGAGACGGTGATCCAGATCAGGCTGCCGGCCACCTGGCCTGCCAGGAAGGTCACGGCGGCGGCCGGTCCGGCCAGGGCCCAGACCGGCAGGTGCGCGGCGCTGCGCGACATCGCGAACGCCAGGGGCACCATGTAGAGCACCCGCAGCAGCACCTGCGACAGCAGCGCCGCGTCGCGGCTGACCAGCCGCAGCTCCTTGCGGACCGTCGCCCGGAACGCGCCGGCGGCGAAGGCGCGGGTCGGGCCCTTGGCGGCCTTGCGGGTCTCGGCCCCTTGGGTGGCGGCGGCCGCGTCGGCGAACCGACGGCCCAGCACGCGGGCAGCGAATAGGAAGATGCCCGCCCCGATCAGCACGATGACCAACAACGGGACTGGCTGCCCTATCGCCGCCCTCAACGGCCAGTCGGCGAACGGCGGCAGGACGATCTTGCCATCACGGACGTCCAGGGCGATGCGGGCGAACAGGCTCTCGCTGGCGCGCTCGCCCATCAGGTTGCGGTACTGGCTGGCGAGGAAGAAGGCGGCGCCGATCAGGGCCGCCATCACCTGGGCCACGGTGCGCGTGCGGCGCGGGCCGATCAAAGCAAACAGCGCCATGGCCAGCAGCAGGCCCACGCCAGACGCTCCAAGCGCGGCGGCGCTCAGCACCACGAACACGCTGGCCCAGGCCCAGTGCCCCAGCACGATCGACGGCGTCAGCAGCAGCGCCGCCGGGACCAGGAACCAGAGCCCGGCATTGACCGCCAGGCCCAGGGCCCGGACGAACAGCACCTTCCTCGGCGCCAGGGGCGAGGAGAACAGCAGATCCAGGTCATTGCGCTCGTAGAGCGCGTCCGCCGAGGCCGCCAGGGTGGTCGACAGCATCAGGGTCAGGATCACCGCCAGGATCAGGTCGGCGATGATGCTGGACAGCGGGATGATCGGGACCTCGTGTCCCCGTACGGCCAGGCCCAGGAAGATCCCGCCGATCAGGATGATGCAGCCCAGCACGACAAAGGCGATGAACGCGCCCGGCCCGCTGGCCTTGCGCCCAGCCTTGAAGCCGCGCCAGTTCAGCCGCAGCTCGTGGGCCAGCAGCCAGGCCGTGCTGGCGGGCTTGAACGGCAGGCTCACGGCGCAACCGCCTCGGACGTGAGCTGCAGGAACACATCCTCCAGCGTCCGGCCGCTGGCCTCGCCGGCCTTGGACCGCAGCTCGTCCAGCGTGCCCTCGGCCATCAGCCGGCCGCCGGCGATGATGCCGATGCGGTCGGCCATGCGTTCGGCGACTTCCAGGATGTGGGTGGTCAGGATCACCGTGCCGCCGGCGTCGACGCGAGCCTGCAGCATGTCCTTCACCAGGCGCGCGGCGGCGGCGTCTAGGCCCGTCAGGGGCTCGTCGAGGATCAGCAGCTTGGGGTCGTGGATCAGGGCCCCGGCCACGGCGACCTTCTGCTTCATGCCGCGCGAGAAGCCCTCGCAGCGGCGGCGGGCCTCGGACGTCAGGCCCAGGGTCTCGAGCAGCTCTTCGGCCTTGGTCTTGGCGGCGCGCGGCTCGATGTTCCAGAGGCCGGCGACGAACTCCAGATATTCCAGCGGGGTGAGCTTGTCGTAGATCATCGCCTCGTCGGGGGCCCAGGCCAGCAGGGCCTTGGCCCCGGCGGGGTTCTTGCGGGCGTCGACGCCGAAGATCTCGACCTCGCCGCTGTCGGGCTGGGTCAGGCCGGCGACCATGCGCAGGGTGGTGGTCTTGCCCGCCCCGTTGGGACCCAGCAGGGCGTAGAGCTCGCCGGCATGAACCGTCAGGTCCAGGTCGGACACCGCGGGCTTGGCGAACGTCTTGTTCAACCCGCGAACGATCAAAGCTTCCGTCAAACCCGCCCCCAGCACTGCACGGCGGCGATGTGAGCCTGATGCGTGGGGAGTGGCAAGAAAAAGCGCCCGCCCTTTGAAGAAGAGCGGGCGCCTTTATCAAATCCCCCGATCATCCCCGCGAAAGCGGGGAACCAAGCTGGCTTTCAGGATCAGGTTAGGCTGAGCAATACCCGCTGCCTCCGCTTGGATCCCCGCTTTCGCGGGGATGGTCGGATTTGGGGTTGGCTCGAGATCTGCCCTAGAACGCGTACTTCAGCGCGACCGTGTAGTTGCGCGGCTCGCCATAGCGGTACTGGCTGTAGAAGCCGGTCTGGGCGTAGTAGGTCTTGTCCGTCAGGTTCTCGATATTGGCCTGGACCGACAGCTGGTCGTTGATCTCGTAACGGGCCATCAGGCTGACCAGCGTGTAGGACTTCTGAGCAAAGCTGAACGGCGCGCCGGTGACCGGGTTGGTCGAGGCCGAATAGGCCTCGCTCTGCCAGTTGACGCCGCCGCCCACCGTCAGGCCGCTGAGCGCGCCGGGCAGTTGGTAGGTCGTGAACAGCTTGAGCAGCTTGCGCGGGAAGGCGGTGTTGACCTTCACGTCGCTCTCGTCGCGCATCTGGAACTGGCTGTAGCCCAGCGAGATGTTCCAGTTGTCGACCGGCTTGCCGATCACCTCCAGCTCGAAGCCCTTGCTGGTCGCGCCCTTGGCCGCGATCGAGGCGCGGGTCGGCGGGGACGAGCCGGGGATGATGTGCGTCAGGTCCGGATCGGTCTGGGCCAGGTTGTCCTGGACGATGCGGAACACCGCGACCGAGGTCTGCAGCTTGTCGCCGAAGAAGGCGCTCTTCAGGCCCCCTTCCAGGCTCTCGCCGGTGATCGGCTTCAGATAGTCGCCCCGGAAGTCCTGAGCGTTCTGCGGCTGGAAGATCTCGGTGTAGCTGGCGTACAGGCGATGGTTCGGCGTCAGGTCGTACAGGGCGCCCAGATACGGCACCAGGACGTTGTCGTCGCCGAAGTCGAAGGTCCCGTAGTTGAAGCCCTTCTGGCGCCAGCTGGACAGGCGCGCGCCGCCGATGACCTTGAATTCGTCGGTGACGTTCAGGCGCGTGGCGACGTAGTAGCCGCTCTGGGTGATCGTCTGGTCGACGGTCGGCGACTTGGTCTTCGAGAAGGTCGGGTGCGGGATGGCCTGCCAGTCGAAGAAGCTGCCCGCCGTTGTCGCCGCGCTGGTGGCTGCGAAGGTGTCGGTGGTCAGGTGCTGCTTGCTGCCCAGCGCGCCCAGCACCAGTTCGTGCTGGCGGCCAAACAGGGTGTAGTCGCCCTTGACCTGCACATCGATGCTGTTCTGCAGGCTCTCGCCCTTGTCCTTGTAGGGGAACGGCGCCCACTGCCAGGTCCCGGCCGTCTTGTCGATCAGGCCCGACATGTAGAGCAGCTCGGTGCTCTGGGCGTTGCGGATCCAGTTGTAATTGACGCTCAGCGACCAGCCGTTGCCGAACTGGTGCGAGAGGTTGGCGAAGATGTTCTGGTTGGTGCTGTCCCAGTAGCTCCACTTGGCCGAGGCGGTCTTGGTGCGCGGCCAGATGGCGACGCCGCCGTCGCTGTAGAAGGTAGGCAGCGCGCCCCAGGCCGGCGCGTTCGGCGCGCCCTTCTGCTGGCTGGCGCCGACGCGCAGCAGCGTGGCGTCGTCCAGGTCGGCGTCGATGACCCCGTACAGCACCGACTTCTCGTTCTTGTACCAGTCGATGAAGTTCTCGGTCTTCTCGTACTTGGCCACGGCGCGGCCGCGGATCTTGCCGCTGGACGTCAGGGCGCCGGCGACGTCGGCCTGGACCTGGCGGTTGTTCCAGCTGCCGACGCTGGCGTTGATATAGCCGGTCAGCTCGGTGCTGGTCGCATGCTTGCGGACCAGGTTGATCGAGGCAGAAGGATCGCCCGCGCCGGTCATCAGGCCGGTGGCGCCGCGCACGATCTCGACGCGGTCATAGATCGACACGTCGGCGATGGTCTCGCCGGCGCCGCCCGCCAGGGTCCAGGCGGTCGGGACGCTGTCGATCTGGTAGTTCTTGATCTCGAAGCCACGCGCATTGAACGTGTTGCGCACGTCGTCGACCTGGTTGGCCGCGACGCCGACCGTATTCACGACCACGTCGGCCACGGTGCGCATGTTCTGGTCCAGGATGCGCTGGGCGGTGATCACGGTCACCGACTGCGGCGTCTCGCGCAGGGTCAGGCCCAGGCCCGTGGCCGTGTCGATGCGGTTGTTGATCGTGTACGAGCCGGTGATGACCACCTGGTCGACTTCGCTCGCGTCGGTCTTGACGTCCTGCGCCAGAGCCGGCGCCGCGAAGGCGAGAAAAGCGCTGCCTGCCAGCAGCGTGGTTTTGAAGATCATAGGACCTTACCCCCTGATATTGCGCGCCTTCCCGGCCAAACACACGAGCCGGGACAGGGCGGGATCGGCGCCGCGACGCCGAAAGATCGGGAGGCTATAACGAGCGTCACCTGCAATTGCAAATGACTCTCATGAAGAATTGGGTGACGGTTCCTTCTAGAACTTCGTCTTGCAGCCCTGCTTCAGGTGCACGCCGCGCAGGAAGCCGCGCCGGGCCAGGCCCGCATCGACCGCGGCGTTCATGCGACGGTCGTTGGGCGCCGCGCCGGTCACTTCGCGGACCAGGCCGCGGAAGGGGATGATGCTGTTGATGATGGTCTTGCCGCCTGCCTCGGCCAGCTTGCCGGCGCGGTTTTCCTCATAGGAGTTGCCGACGACGTAGTCGGGACCCAGCACGCCGTTCAGGGTGGTCACTTCCGAGGCGATCGCCTTGCAGGTCTTCAGGCCTTTCAGGCTGTAGGGGTCGGCATAGGCCTTTTCCAAGATCGGCGGGATCTCGCGCTTGGACATGCCGACGTCGCGGACCGGCTGGCTGCCGATTTCGGTGGCCTTCTTCTTGGCCTCGCCCCAGCGGCCGCCGGGCTCGTCCGGCGTGGAAGGCGGCTTGACCTGGGCCGAGGCGGCCAGCGGGGCTCCGAGCAGGACGGCGATCGTCCCGACCATGACGAAAATCTTCCGAGACATCCTAACGCCCTCCACCCAGGTAAACACCGATCAGGAACGGCATCACCGGCAAGCGGTTCCCCCTTGCGGGGCAAGGGGTCGCCAAAGCTTAGTTCGGCGGCGTCGCCGCTTCCAGTTCGAAGGCCGCGTCGAAGGCGTCTTCGCTGGGAACCTTGCCTTCCAGGGCGCCGATGAACAGGTCCTCCAGCGCGTCCCAGATGAAGGTCATCTGCTCCAGCACGGCCGGCACGCGGGCGGGCTCGAAGCCGGGATACAGGTCCTCGACCAGCCACAGGCCGGTCTGGCCGTCATACCCGAAGCGGCAGCCGATCAGGCGAAACTGGGCCAGGGCCATGGTCTCGAACAGCGCCGTCAGGTCGCGGGCCTCGGCCAGGTCCTCGGGGTCCAGGACCAGGCAGCGCACCTGCAGCCAGCCGTGGTCGGGCAGCAGGTAATAGGCGCCCTCCTCCTCGCCGCCGGAGACCTCCAGGCCGCGATCGATGGCGTCGACGACATAGCCGGCTTCGCGGCAGGCCTTGGAGAGGTCGGCCAGCAGGGCGGCTTCCTGGTCGGGGGTGAGGTCGGTCATTGGGGGGCTCCGGTCGTGTGTCGGTCGGGTTCTAGCACGAGCCAGCTCCCTCCTTCTCCCCTTGCGGGAGAAGGTGTCAGCGAAGCTGACGGATGAGGGGTTGAAAGGCCTGTCCGGATAACGGAGCGCAACCCCTCACCCGGCCCTTCGGGCCACCCTCTCCCGCAAGGGGAGAGGGAGTTTCTCTCTAGCTCCGATAATCCCCGTTGATCGCCACATACTGCTTGGTCAGATCACACGTCCAGACCGTGGCCGAGCCCTTGCCGACGCCGACGTCGACGCTGACCTCGAACTCCTGGTTCTTGACGTAGGCGCTCATCTTGGCCTCGTCGTATTCGGCCGAGATCAGACCGTCGCGGGCGGCGTAGAAGTCGCCGAACTTGACGCTGATCTTCTCGCGGGCCACCGGCTCGTCGGCGCGGCCCACGGCCATGACGATGCGGCCCCAGTTGGCGTCCTCGCCGGCGAAGGCGGTCTTGACCAGCGGGCTCTCGGCGATGGTGCGGGCGATCTTGCGGGCCGAGGCGTGGCTCTCGGCGCCGTTGACGGTGATCTTGACGAACTTGGTCGCGCCCTCGCCGTCCTTGACCAGCTGCAGGGCCAGGTCCAGCAGGACCGCTTCCAGCTTCTCGCGGAAGTCGGCCAGACGCTTGTCGCCGGCGCGGTGGATCTTGGGCGCGCCCGACTGGCCCGTGGCGAACAGCAAGAGGGTGTCGTTCGTGGAACGATCGCCGTCCACCGTCACGCAGTTGAAGGTCGTGCGGGTATAGAGGCTCACCAGGTTCTGCAGCGCCGCCGGGGCGATCGCCGCGTCGGTGGCCACGAAGGCCAGCATGGTCGCCATGTCGGGCGCGATCATGCCCGAGCCCTTGGCGATGCCGGCGATCTTCACTTCCACGCCGTCGATCATGGCCGTGGCGTAGGCGCCCTTCGGGAAGGTGTCGGTCGTCATGATCGCGCGACCGGCCTGGGCCCAGGCGTCGGCGGTCAGGCGGGCCTCGACCTCGGGCAGGCGGGCGGTGATCTTGCTGTCGTCCAGGATGACGCCGATGACGCCGGTCGAGGCCATCATCACGTCGCGCTGGCGGCAGTCGAAGCGCTTGCCCACGGCGGTGGCCACGCGGCGCACCGCGTCGGCGCCGGGACGACCCGTGAAGCTGTTGGCGCAGCCGGCATTGACCACCAGAGCGCGGACATCCGCGCCGCCCGTGGCGGCCAGTTGCCGCTTGCACCAGTCGACCGGGGCCGAACCGACGCCGTGACGGGTGAAGACGCCCGCCGCCGAGGTGCCCTCGGCGAAACGCATCAGCAGCAGGTCCTCGCGCTCGTGCTTGTAGAAGCCGGCGCGACCGGTGGCGATCTCCACGCCCGGGATCGGCGGGATATGCGGAAACGGCACAGCCAGCGGCGAGACGGCCAGGCCCGGCTTGCCAGCGTCAGTCGCGGCGGGCTTGGCCGGGGCCGCGGCGGCGGCCGGAGCGGGCGTCGTCTCGCCGGCCGACTTCTGGGCGCGGCGCAGGCCGGCGCGCTTCAGGGCCGAGGTCAGGGGATCGACGATCGCATCGATCACGCCGCCGGCGCGCTCGACCGGCGTGGACACGGCCTCGGCGGCCTTCGCGGCGACCTTCTTGCCGGAAGTCTTGGGAGTCTTGGTCATAGGCCGCTTCTTACTTCTTAGCGGGTTGAGCGGGAGGCGGCGCCGAGGCCGGCGCGCCGGCCGGCGGCTCCGGCGGCGCCGAAGCCGGTTCCTGGGCGCCGGCGGGGCCGGTCGCGTCCTGGGTCTTGCCGATCAGCATCTCGACCTTGGCCGAGCCGCGCAGCTTCTCGAGGATGTCGCGGACCTGGTCATAGGTCAGGAAGCGCACGATCTGCGGACGCGCGGCCTCCAGCGTGATCGGCTCTTCGGTGCGCTTGTCCTCGACCTTGACGATGACCCAGCCGCCTTCGGCCGCGAACGGACCGACCAGCGCGCCCTTGGCGGCGTCCTTCAGGGCCACGCCATAGGGCTCGGGCATCACGTCCAGCGTGAAATAGCCCAGGTCGCCGCCGTTGAAGCGGGTGGCCTGGTCGGTCGAGCGCTCCATGGCCAGGGCGTCGAACGAGGCGCCGGAGGCCAAGAGCTTCTTGACGCTGTCGGCCTCGGCCTGGTTGCCGACGATGATCTGGCGGGCGCGGATCTCTTCCGAGCGCTTCGAAAGCTTCTGCTGCTCGGCATAGAGCTTGCGGATAGCGTCCTCGGTGACGGCCTTCTCGACCACGCCCTCGACCAGCATGTCGCCCAGGATGCGCTCGCGGGCGGCGGCCAGGCGGCGCTGGGCGATGGCTTCCTTGTCGATCTTGCGCTTGGTCGCCTCGGCGGCCAGCAGCTTCTGGTCGATCACCTCGTCCAGGCGCTGGCGGAAGACCTCGCTGGAGATGTCCAGCGGCTCGCCTTCGCTGATCAGGCCTTGAGCCACCGCCTCGCGCTTGACGTCCGACGCCCAGATCACCTGGCCGTTGACGCGCGCCACGGCGGTGTCGCCGGGCTCGGGCGGACGCTCGGCGACCTTGTTCTGGCCGCACGAGACCAGCACCAGGGCGCAGGTTACGGCGCCGATCATACCCAGGAGGCGGAAAGTGGTTTTCAAGGCCAAGATCTCCGGCTTTGTTGCAGACGGCTCTAGCGTGCTTTTTCGCCGAGTGGAAACGGCTTCGCCACCTAAAGCGTTCGGGGTGGCGAAAACTGAGGCGGGACGGCCACTAAGCGGGCCTAAAGCCTTACTTGCGCCGGGGTCTTCGCGTTGACACCAAGATGACCGGTGCTTAAGTCTCCGGCCGCGTGGGAATAGCGGAATTTTCCGTTGATCCCGTGCGACTCCATATTCCGTAGTCGAGGCCGCACAGCCTTAGCGCCGGCCTCCTCGTCAAAACGTCCCTTTCGGATTCCCCCTGCATGCTTGGTCTCGCCAAAAAGCTCTTCGGCTCTTCGAACGAACGCAAGGTCAAGACCTTCCAGGCGCGGGTCGCCAAGATCAATGCGCTGGAGCCGGAATACGCCGCCCTGTCGGACGAGGCCCTGAAGGCCAAGACCGCCGAGTTCAAGGACCGCCTGGCCAACGGCCAGACGCTGGACGACATCCTGAACGAAGCCTTCGCCGTGGTGCGTGAAGCTTCGAAGCGCGTGCTGGGCATGCGCCACTTCGACGTCCAGATGGTCGGCGGCATGGTGCTGCACTTCTCGGGCATCTCGGAAATGCGCACGGGTGAAGGCAAGACCCTGGTCGCCACCCTGCCCACCTATCTGAACGCCCTGGAAGGCAAGGGCGTACACGTCATCACCGTCAACGACTACCTGGCCACCCGCGACGCCGACTGGATGGGCCAGATCCACAACTTCCTGGGCCTGTCGTACGGCGTCATCGTCAACGGCCTCAGCCAAGGCGAGCGTCAGCGCGCGTACCGCAGCGACATCACCTACGGCACCAACAACGAATTCGGCTTCGACTACCTGCGCGACAACCTCGTCTACAGCGTCGAGGAAATGGTCCAGCGCGGCCACAACTTCGTCATCGTCGACGAAGTGGACTCGATCCTGATCGACGAAGCCCGCACGCCGCTGATCATCTCGGGCCCGACCGAGGACCGCAGCGAGTTCTACAAGACGATCGACGTGCTGGTGAAGCAGCTGATCCTCGACAAGGGCACCTACGACCACGACGAGAAGCAGAAGCAGGTCATCCTGACCGAGGACGGCCAGGAAAAGATCGAAGAGATCCTGATGGCCGGCGGCCACCTGGCCGAGGACTCGGCGGGTCTGTACGACGCGGCCAACGTCTCGGTGGTGCACCACGTCAACCAGGCCCTGCGCGCCAACGTGCTGTACACGCGCGACAAGGACTACATCGTCAAGGGCGGCGAGGTTGTCCTGATCGACGAGTTCACCGGCCGCATGATGACCGGCCGCCGCCTGTCGGAAGGCCTGCACCAGGCCATCGAGGCCAAGGAAGGCGCCGACATCCAGCCCGAGAACCAGACCCTGGCCTCGGTGACCATCCAGAACTACTTCCGCCTCTACAAGAAGCTGTCGGGCATGACCGGCACGGCGTCGACCGAGGCTCAAGAGTTCGACGACATCTACAAGATGAGCGTGTCGGAAATCCCGACCAACCGCACCATCCAGCGCATCGACGACGACGATGAGGTCTATCGCACCGAGCGCGAGAAGAACGAGGCCATCCTCAAGCAGATCGCCGACTGCCACGTGCGCGGCCAGCCGATCCTGGTCGGCACCGTCTCGATCGAGAAGTCGGAAGAGCTGTCCAAGCTGCTAGCCACCTACGCCTTCGAGAACGACGGCAAGAAGCAGAAGGGCATTCCGCACCAGGTGCTGAACGCCCGCTTCCACGAGCAGGAAGCCGGCATCGTCGCCGACGCGGGCGTGCCTGGCGCGGTGACCATCGCCACCAACATGGCCGGCCGCGGCACCGACATCCAGCTGGGCGGCAGCGTCGACATGCGCGTCGCCAACTGGAAGCAGCAGCAGCGTGGCATGGGCCTGGAGATCTCGCACGAGGACGAGGTCGAGGAACGCGCCCGCATCGAGGCCGAGGTCGCCGATCGCAAGAAGCAAGCGCTCGACGCCGGCGGCCTGTTCGTGCTGGGCACCGAGCGCCACGAAAGCCGCCGCATCGACAACCAGCTGCGCGGCCGCACCGGCCGTCAGGGCGACCCGGGTCGTTCGAAGTTCTTCCTGTCGTGCGAAGACGACCTGCTGCGCATCTTCGCCGGCGAGCGCCTGGACGCGATCATGCGCACCTTCGGCGTCCAGGAAGGCGAGGCGATCACCCACAAGTGGCTGAACAACGCCATCGCCACGGCGCAAAAGCGCGTCGAGCAGCGCAACTACGAGATCCGCAAGAACCTCCTGAAGTACGACGACGTCGTCAACGACCAGCGCAAGGCCGTGTTCGAGCAGCGCCAGGAGTTCATGGAGTCCAGCGACCTCTCGGAAATCATCGCCGAGATGCGCCAGGACACGATCGACGACCTGGTCGCCCGCCACCTGCCGCCCAAGGCCTATGCCGAGCAGTGGGACATCGAGGGCCTGAAGGAACGCGTCCAGTCGATCCTGGGCCTGGACCTGCCGATCGAGGCGTGGGCCGCCGAGGAAGGCATCGCCGACGAAGAGATCAAGGACCGCATCCAGAAGGCGGCCGACGAATACGCCGCTCAGCGCGAAGTGATCATCACGCCCGAGCAGATGCGCTCGGTCGAGAAGAACTTCCTGCTGCAGATGATCGATCTGCAGTGGCGCGAGCACCTGATGCACCTGGACCACCTGCGCAACGTCATCGGCCTGCGCGGCTACGGCCAGCGTGATCCGCTGAACGAGTACAAGACCGAAGCCTTCTCGCTGTTCGAGAAGCTGCTGGGGGATCTCCGCACCAACACCACCCGCTGGCTGATGACGGTCGAGATCGCCTATGCCGAGCCGGAAGTGCCGCACCAGTCGCTGGACAACCTGGTCGAGGTCCACCTGGACCCGCTGACCGGCGAGAACGCCGCCGTCGCCGGCGCGATCCCGGACGGCCTGTCGCCGCAGCAACGCGAAGCCCTGCCGGTCTCGGCCCTGCCCGACGGCTGGGACCGCACCAACCGCAACAGCCCCTGCCCCTGCGGCTCGGGCAAGAAGTTCAAGCAGTGCCACGGCTCGCTGGTGTGAGTTTCACACTGAACGATCTCAAATAACCCGATCTCCCCGGCGAAAGCCGGGGCCCAGATCGAACCGAAGGGCGCCGGACGATCTCGTTCGGCGCCCTTTCGCATTCACGTCAGAGCTTCAGGGCTAGCCCAGGAATTCCAGCCCCAGGTCCCGCCAGTCCGGATTGGCGGCTTCGATCAACTGGAGCTTCCAGACCCGCCGCCACTCCTTGATTTGCCGTTCGCGGATCAGGGCGCTCTCGCGACCGTCATGGACCTCGCTCCAGACCAGCATCGTGCAGCCATATTTGGCGGTGAAGCCCGTGACTTGGCTTTTGTGCTCGAAGACGCGCCGGCCGAGGTCATCCGTAGAGCCGGTGTACAGCGTGCCGTTGCGACGACTGGCCATGATGTAGACGTAGAACGCCATGGGCCAATGTTTATGGCAAAGCTCGCACCACTCAACCTATAGATTTATAAAACTCCGCATTCCCGGCGAACGCCGGGACCCAGATTCATCCGGAGAGGTTGGGGTGTTCGCGCCCACGGCCTCACCCAACCACAAGCGCCCTGGGCTCGATCTGGGCCCCGGCTTTCGCCGGGGAGACGGACTATTGTTGTTGGATTTTCTGAGGCAACCCCGCCACTCCCGCCGCCCCGACCAGCAGCACTGCCGCGCTCAAACCCGACACGTGCAGCCCCGTCACCACATCCGCCCCCGCCAGCGCCCCGAAGATCGCCACCCCCGCCGCGCCGCCGACCTGGCGGCAGGCGTTGAGCGCGCCCGAGGCCGCGCCGGCGTCGTGCTTGTCGACGCTGGCCAGCAGGCCGCTGGTCAGGGCCGGGATGGCCAGGCCCATGCCGCCAGGGATCAAGGCGAAACCGGGCAGCATCTCGACCATGCCGCTGCCCACGCCCAAACGCGCCGTCAGGGCATAGCCGCAGGCGGCCAGCAGCACGCCGCCCGTCGTCACCGTCCGCGCGCCGAAGCGGGCCACCAGGCCGCCGCTCAGCAGGTTCGAGACGATGAAGGTCGCCGTCAGCGGCAGGAAGGCCAGGCCCGCCTTGGCCGGCGCCCAGTGCAGGGCGCGCAGCATGTACAGGCCCAGCACGAAGATCAGGCCGTAATAGGTGAAGTTCAGCGCCGAGCCGACCACCACCGCCGTCCAGGCCGGACGCTTGCGGAAGGCGCTGAGCGGCATGGCGGGGTGCTCCGCGCGACGCTCGAACAGGACGAAGGCCACGGCCAGCAGCACGCCGGCGATCAGGGCCAGCAGGGGCGCACCACCCCAGCCTCGGTGGCCGCCCTCGATCAGCCCGCCGACCAGCAGCGACACCGCCGCCACCGCCAGGGCCTGCCCGGGGATGTCGAACGGGACCTTGGGCTTGGCCGGCGCCTCGGGCGCGACCGCCAGGGTCAGCACCGCGCCCAGGGCGCAGACCGGCAGGTTGACGAAGAACACCCAGCGCCAGCCCAGGGTCTCGACCAGCAGGCCGCCCAGCACCGGGCCCAAGGCGATCGACACCCCGCCGGCGGCGGTCCACCAGCCCACGGCCGAGGCGCGCTTGCTGGCGTCGCCGTGCGCCGCGTGGGCGATCAGGGCCAGCGAAGGCGGGATCAGTAGCGCACCAGCCGCCCCTTGCGCCGCGCGGGCCAGGATCAGCGCCAGCGGACTCATCGCGAACCCGCACGCCGCCGAGGTCAGGCCGAACAGCACCAGCCCCGCCACGAACGCCCGGCGCGGCCCCACCCGGTCGCCGATCGCGCCGGCCGACAGCAGCATGGCCGCGAGCGCGAGAATGTAGGCGTCGACCACCCATTGCAGCTGCGCCGTCGGGGCGTGGAACGCCGCGCCGATGGCGTCCAGCGCCACATTGACGATGGTCACGTCCAGCTGGGTGACGAAGAAGCCGAAGCTGGCGGCGGCGGTGATCAGCGGAAGGCGTGGGTTACTCATGGTCCTCGACATGCCCCGATCCGCCGCCCGGATGCTACACGCGCCGATGAACCATTCCGCCGGCGATGGCCGTATGATGCGAATATGGACGCCAATATCGCCACCCCCGCCCGCCCTGATCGGCGACCCGACCCGCGCCGCCATGCTGCAGGCCCTGCAGGACGGCCGCGCCCAGCCCGCCAGCGCCCTGGCCTGGGCGGCCGGCGTCACGGCCCAGGCGGCCAGCAATCACCTGGCCAAGCTGGTCGACGGCGGCCTGCTGGCGGTCGAGCGCGAGGGGCGGCATCGCTACTACCGCCTGGCCTCGGCCGAGGTGG
This sequence comes from Caulobacter sp., assembly GCF_017744445.1. Taxonomy (GTDB): domain Bacteria; phylum Pseudomonadota; class Alphaproteobacteria; order Caulobacterales; family Caulobacteraceae; genus Caulobacter. The sequence continues at coordinate 416,584 of NZ_JAGIBH010000001.1, read as the reverse complement.
CGCACGCGATCGAGGCCCTGTCGGTGCTGGCGACGCCGGTGCGCTCGCTGGAGGTCCCGCGCTCGCCCAAGGCCCGGGCGCTGCGGGATGCGCGGTGCTGCTATGGCCACCTGGCGGGACGGCTGGGGGTGCGGGTGTGCGAGGCGCTGGTCGATCGGGACCTGATCCGGCCGGCGGCGGAGAAGCTCTATGAGGTGACGGAGGACGGCCGCCGCTGGTTCGAGGACCTGGGCGTGGCGGTCGATGCTCTGCGCTCGCCGAGGGGCGTGGCGCGGCAGTGCCTGGACTGGACCGAACGGCGGCATCATCTGGCCGGGCCGCTGGGGGTGAAGTTGCTGGAGGCGATGACGCGGCGGGGGTGGTTGGCGTTGGAGGTGAAGGGACGGGCGGTGCGGTTGACGGCGGAGGGGGTGCAGGCGTTGCGGGAGCGGCTCGGCGTGAGTCTTGAAGACGAAGGCAGCATCGCCGCTTAGGTTTTCCCCTCTCCCCTTGCGGGAGAGGGTGGCCCGTAGGGCCGGGTGAGGGGTCGCACGGCGCCGCCGAGAAACCCCTCATCCGTCGGCTTCGCCGCCACCTTCTCCCGCAAGGGGAAAAGGAAACTACGGCTTCAGCACCACACCCGTGTCAGGACGGGTCCCGCCCTCCACCTGCGCCAGGTACGCCGCCTGCATCGCCTCGCGGCCCTCGCCGACCTCGACCTTCAGCCACCGTGGCGCATCGGCCACGAACCCCGCCCAGGCCGCGCCGTAGCGCTGCTCGAACTCGCCCGGCGCCCAGTCCTTCTGCCGCTTGGCCACACGATCCGGCGCGAAGAAGAAGGCCGGCTGCGGCCCCGGCAAAGCCCCTCCCCCACGCGGCGCCTCCCAGTGCGTGCCGCCCACCAGGATCGAAGCCTTCAAGTCATCGGCGAACCGCTCGTGCACCGCCCCCAGCACCGCCGCATCGCCCGCGAAGTCCACGAACGCCGCAGGCCCGTCGATCGGCGCGGCCGCCAGGTCGTCGTACAGCACCACCTGGTCGTAGAACCCCAGCCCCTCGACGAACGCCTTGTTGCGCGGCGAAGTCAGGCCCACCACCGTCACGCCGCCGCGCTTCTTCAGCAGCGCCGCCAGGGCGATCGCCGTCTTGGACGAGGCGCTGGACAGGATCACGCTCTTCGCGCCGTAGAAGCCATACTCGTCGAACTGGTCGTCGATCAGGAAGCCGGTGATGAACAGCGGCTGCAGCAGCGCCCGGTGCGCCTCCAGGTCATCCGCCGCGCCCACCGCCAGGTACTGGTTGTAGACCGGCGGTAAAGGCTGGCGATGGGCCGACACATCGGTGAAGCCGCTCTTGCCGGGCTTGGCCTGCACCGTCAGGTGCGTCGACATCGGCCAGTAGCCGTAGAACCGCTGCCCCACCGCGATGTCGGAATGCGCCGAGGCCTCGACCCGCGCATGACCCCAAACCGGCACGCGGCCGAAGCCGTCTGGGCCTGGGAAAAAGCCCCAGTACTTCATCATCTCGCCGAACACGGCATAGGTGATGTTGTTGGCCGTCAGGGCGAAGCTCTCGATGGCCAGCCGAACCTGACCGTCGGCCAGCGGTGGCGGCTCGACGTCGCGAAATTCGCTGCGGCGCAGGTCGGTCTTGGCGACGACGAAGTCCCAGGCCATGGCGGCCTCCCATGCTGTTTGGCGCGAGTTAGCGGGAGGCCGCGCGGCGAGTCAAACGTGCGTTTGAGCTCAGACGCGAACCCACTGGCCGTGGAAGCCGAACGGCACGCGGCGCGGCAGCCTGGCGCCGGCGATCGGGCCCCGCTCCACCTTCTGGGCGTCGAACACCACGAACTCCGACACGTCGTCCGCCTGGCGATAGATCACCGCCGTCAGCCAGCCCTCGCCTTCCGCCGCGCCGTCGCCGGCATGGGTGAAGACGGCCTCGGAGATCGCGTCGCCCTGCGGCACGGTCCAGGTCTTTTTCGCGCCCGTCGCGAGGTCCAGATGCACCACGATGTTGGATCGGAAGTCGCCGGGCTTGAGGCTCTGGCCCACGAACCAGCCATGACGATAGGGCATGCCGGCGAAACGTTCGTCGAAGCGCGGAAACTCGCCGGCGGCGTCGTCCAGCGCGGCCTCCGACACCGTTCCGGCGACTAGGTCGATCGTCCAGCGGGTCAGGTAGGCGGCGGCGTTCTCGCCCTTGATCCCGTCGGGATTGGGGAACAGCGGGGCGGAGTCGTAGCGCATGACGTCGGCGACGATCGCCTCCCCGTCTTCGAACGCGTTCATGACGTGGAAGACGTAAGCCGCCGGGACCTCGATCCAGCGCAGGCTGGCCACCCCCTCGTCGCGCCGGATCACCGCCAAGTGGCCGCCCACCTGCGGCTCCCAGGCGAAGGCGGGTTTGCCGCTCATGGCGCGCGGCAGACTGCCAGTCAGGGGCAGGACGGGGATGACGATATGGCGCTCGGTGACGATGCAGTCGTGGATCATCGAGCAGTACGGCGCCTCGAAGGTCTCGCGCTTGATGAGCTTGCCGCTGGCGTCGGCCAGGCCCCAGCTGATCTTGTTCGACAGCGGCACGGGGTCGTCGGCATAGGCGAAGAAGACGAGCTCGCCGGTGAACGCGCAGGTCTTGGGATGGGCCGTGACCTTGCCGCCCAGGTCGTAGGTCCCCAGGGTCTCCAGGTCCGGGCCGCTCATCTCGAACGGCGCGTGGGCCTCTTCCAGCGCCAGCAGATGGCCGCCGTGCTGGATGATGTTGGTGTTGGCCGAGCCTTCACTGACCACGCGCAGCACTGACGGGTCGGTGGTCATCGGATTGCCCCAGCTGCCGAACAGCGCCCGGCCGGCGTCGTATTCCAGGCTCCACTTGTTGGTGCGGACCCAGCGGTTGCGGTAGCGGACCTGGCCGTCGGCCACGGTGAAGGCGTGCAGCATGCCGTCGCCGACGAACCAGTGATAGTTGGCGTCGCGCGGGTCGAACTGCGGGTTGGGGCCGTTGCGATACAGCGTGCCTTTCAGGCCCGCCGGCAGCTGGCCCCAGACCTCCAGCGCGAAGTCGTCCTCGCTGCGCACCGGCGCGAAATTGCCTGAGAGGAAGGGATTGATACGCACGTCACCGTCCATGGTCGGACCTCCTGAATGACGATTGTTTACAGTGTAAATTTATGTTGTAAGCGAATGGTCGAGTCAATGTGGATTCTCGCGTGCCCCGCGTCCTGTCGTCCGAAGACGTCGAAGCCTTCCGCGCCCGCCTGTGCGAGGCGGCGCAAACCCTCTTCGCCGAACGCGGCATCGAGGCGGTGACCATGCGCGAGCTGGCCCAGGCCCTGGGCGTCAGCCCGATGACGCCCTACCGCTATTTCAAGGACAAGGACGCGATCCTGGCGGCCGTCCGCGCCGCCGCCTTCGCCCGCTTCGCCGCCCGGCTGGAGGCGGCCATGGCCGCGCCGGCCGATCCGCTGCATCGCTCGCGCAACGCCGGCCAGGCCTATGTCGACTTCGCCCTCGCCGAGCCGCAGGCCTATCGCCTGATGTTCGACCTGAACCAGCCGACCGAGGGCGACTATCCCGAGCTGCAAGGCGCCATCGTCCGCGCCCGCCGCACCATGACCGTGCACATCGAGGCGATGATCGAAGCCGGCCAGTTGGAGGGCGACGCCGAGCTGATCGGCCATCTCTTCTGGTCGGTGCTGCACGGCATGCTGATGCTGCAACTGACCGGCAAGCTGGCCCCGACGATCGACCCGGTAAAGCTGCGCGGCCTGGCGCTGGTAACCCTGGTCAAGGGCCTGGGGATCGCCACGCCCTGATTGTCACGGGAACAATGTTTCCGTTGCGACCTCGGGCTTGAAGGCCCAAGTCGAAGCCAGTCCAGCTTGCGATTGGAACTTCGATGCCGACCACCACGCCCCTGCCCTTGCGCCACTTCCTGCTGGCCCTGGCCGTGGTCGCGGTGTGGGGCACCAACTTCGTGGTCATCCGCATCGGGCTGAACCACCTGCCGCCGCTGCTGTTTGCGACCCTGCGCTTCTGCATGGTGCTGATCCCCATGGTGTTCTTCGTCAAACGGCCGGCGGTGTCGTGGAGCAACCTGGCGGCCTATGGCCTGTTGATCGGCGCGGGGCAGTTCGGCCTGCTGTTCGTGGCCATGAAGGGCTCGATCTCGCCGGGCCTGGCCTCGCTGATCCTGCAGACCCAGGTGTTCTTCACGATCGGCATGGCCATGTGGATCAGCAAGGAGCGCATCCAGGGCTTCCAGATCGCCGCCCTGGTCCTGGCCGTCGCCGGCATCGTGGTCATCGCCGCCCACGGCGGCGGCGCGGCCACCCCGCTGGGCGTGGCGCTGGGCCTCTTGGCCGCGCTCAGCTGGTCGGGCGGCAACATCGTCGCGCGCCAGGCCGGGCCGGTGAACATGCTGGGCTATGTGGTCTGGGCCAGCCTGTTCTCGATCCCGCCGCTGTTCGCCATGTCGCTGTGGCTGGAAGGCTGGCCGGCCATCGTCAAGGGCGTGACCGGCGCGGGCCTCGGCACCTGGCTGGCCGTCGCCTGGCAGGCCGTGGGCAACACCATGTTCGGCTACGCCGCCTGGGGCTGGCTGCTGGCCCGGCACCCGGCCGCCACGGTGACCCCGATGGCCCTGCTGGTCCCGGTCTTTGGCATGAGCGCCTCGGCGCTGCTGCTGGGCGAGGGTTTGCCCGCGTGGAAGCTGATCGCGGCGGCGCTGGTGCTGACCGGCCTGGCGGTGAACATGCTGTGGCCGAAGGTGCGGATGAAACTCGCCGCGGCCTAAACAATACCCCGTCTCCCCGGCGAAAGCCGGGGCCCAGATCGAACCCACAACACTTCATTGGCTGGCTGGGCGCATCTCGGATCAAACCCAAGCCGCTCGGGATGTATCTGGGCCCCGGCTTTCGCCGGGGAGACGGATTGAGGGTTGCTTGACCTCCCCCACGTCACCCGAACGACGCTCCTCCCAAAACAAGGGAGGCCGTCATGACCCCATTCAAGGTCGCGTGGACCCAGACGCAGATCGACAAGGTCCTGGCCCAAGTCCGCGCCTACGAATTCCCGCCTGCTCCCGAAGGCGGCGGCTGGGCCTACGGCTGCGATGCCGACTTCCTGCGGGACCTCCGCGCCTACTGGACCGACGGCTTCGACATCGGCGCGGCGCAGGCAAACCTCAACCGCTTCCCGCAGTTCACGACCTCCATCGAAGACCTCGACATCCACTTCGTCCACGTCGTCGGTGAGGCCCAGGGCAGACGACCGCTGCTGATCAGCCACGGTTGGCCAGGCAGCCACTTCGAATTCTGGGACGCCATCGCGCCCCTGGCCTTCCCGTCGCGCCATGGCGGCGATCCAGCGGACGCCTTCGACCTCGTCATCCCGTCACTGCCGGGCTTTGGCTTCTCGGGCAAACCAAAGCGGCCGCTGGGCCAGCGGGCGACGGCGCGGATGTTCGACACGCTGATGGGCCAGCTGGGTTACGAGACCTACCTGGCCCAGGGCGGCGACTGGGGCGGCCTCGTCACCTCATGGCTGGGCCTGGACCACGCCGCCCATGTGAAGGCCATCCACCTCAACATGATCGGCCTGCGCCCGCACGGACCGCCGACCACGCCCGAGGAGATCGCCTGGATCACCGGCTTCGGCGCGCAGATGGATCTGTGGGGCGCCTACTTCCGGCTTCAGGCCAGCAAGCCGCAGTCGGTGGCGTGGCTGGGCGCGGGCAACCCCGTCGGCCAGGCCGCCTGGATCCTGGAGCGCTTCCATGACTGGGCCGACCTGTCGGCCAAGCCGTTCGAGCGGGTCTTCACCCGCGACCAGCTGCTGACCAACATCATGCTCTATGTGATGACCGGCAGCTTCACGACCGGCGCCTGGTACTACCGCGCCCTGCTGGAGGAGGGCGGCCCCGTGCTGGCCCAGGGCCAGCGCTGCGAGACGCCCACCGCCTTCGCCAATTTCCCCGGCGAGAGCATCTACAAGCCCCCGCCCCGCTCGTGGGCCGACCGGGCCTACAACATCACCCGCTGGACCGACCAGCCGCGCGGCGGCCACTTCGCGGCGATGGAGGAGCCGGGGCTGTTCGTTGACGACGTGAGGGCCTGGGCGCGGGACCTGTAGACGACGAAGGCTTGGCCGTGGCATGCCCGGCGGCAGTTCCTTCCAGGAGTTCGCGCCCATGGCCCGCTACGATTTCGCGTCCGACAACGTCGCCGGGGCCATGCCCGAAGTGATGGAGGCCATCGTCGCGGCCAATGCCGGCACGGCCTCGGGCTATGGCACCGACCACGTCAGCAAGGCCGCCGCCGACCGGATCCGCGCGTTGCTGGACGCCGACGCCGAGGTGCGGTTCACCGCCTCGGGCACGGCCGCCAACGCCTTCGCGCTGACCTTGCTGGCCCAGCCGCACGAGGCGGTGCTGGCCCACGAGCACGCCCACATCTGCACCGACGAGACCGGCGCTCCGGGCTTCTTCAGCCAGGGCAGCGGCCTGATCGGCCTGCCTGGCGCCTCGGGCAAGATCGAACTCCCGGCGCTGGAGGCCGCCCTGGCCCGGCCGGAAGTCTCGTACAACCAGCCCGCCAACGCTCTGTCCCTGACCACCGCCACCGAATACGGCACGGTGTACTCAGAGGCTGAGTTGCGCGCGCTGGTCGCGCCGGTGAAGGCCAAGGGCTACGGCGTCCACCTGGACGGCGCGCGCCTGGCCAATGCCGTGGCCGCCGGCTTCGATCTGAAGAGCGTGGCCAAGATGGGCGTCGACATCCTGGTGATGGGCGGCACCAAGGCCGGCTCGACCCCGACCGAGGCCGTGGTGTTCCTCAATCCCGACCACGCCCGCCGCCTGGACGCGCGCCTGAAGCACGCCGGCCAGCTGGTGAGCAAGGGCCGCTTCCTGGCCGCGCCGTGGCTGGGCCTGCTGGGCGAGGATGGCGGCGCGGGGCCGTGGGCGGCGCGCGCGGCGCATGCCAATGCGATGGCGCAGAAGCTGGCGGCGCTGATGCCGTTCGAGATCAAGCACCCGGTCGAGGCGAATGGGATCTTCGTCGAAATGGACGAACCCGCGCTCGAGCGCCTGCGCGGCGAGGGCTGGTTCGTCTATCGCTTCCTGGACGGCACGGTGCGCTTCATGTGCTCGTGGGCGACGACGCCGGAGATGGTCGAGGAGCTGGGGGCGGCGCTGGGGCGGGTGAAGTAAAACCCTCTCCCCCAGGGAGAGGGCGGGGCCCGCCGCGAAGCGGTGGGAGGGTGAGGGGTTAAACCGTCAACCGCTGTAACCCCTCATCCCCCCACGCCTGCGGCGCGGGTCCCTCCTTCTCCCTATGGGAGAAGGTGACAACAGGAGCAGCGGCTTCGGCGGCCGAGGTGGCCGTAATCCCCAGCAACTTCGCGATCTCGCTCGCTGGCGCCGGCCGGCTGATGAAGTACCCCTGGATCTCCGCGCAGCCCTGCCCGCGCAGGGCGTTCAGCTGCTCCAGCGTCTCGACGCCCTCGGCCGTGGTGACGATGCCCATGGACGAGCCCAGGTCCAGCACGGCCTTGATGATGGCCATGGCGTCGCTGTCTTCCAGGATGTCGCGGACGAAGGTCTGGTCGATCTTGATCTTGTCGAACGGGAAGCTGCGCAGATAGCTCAGCGAGCTGTAGCCCGTGCCGAAGTCGTCCATCGAGATGCGCACGCCCAGGGCTTTCAGGTCATGCAGCATGGTCATGTTGGCCTGGCTGTCCTGTAGCAGCACCGACTCGGTGATCTCCAGCTCCAGGCGCTGGGCCGGCAGGCCCGAGGCGGCCAGGGCCGAGACGACGGTGCGCACCAGGCCGCGATCGCGGAACTGGGCCGGCGACAGATTGACCGCCAGGCGCACGTGCGAGGGCCACTTGGCGGCCTCGGCGCAGGCCGTGCGCAGCACCCACTCGCCCAGCTGTACGATCAGGCCGATCTCCTCGGCCAGCGGGATGAAGTCGGCCGGCGAGACCATGCCCCGCTCGGGGTGGCGCCAGCGCAGCAGGGCCTCGCAGCCCGTGACTCGCTCGTCGCCGAGGTTGTAGAGCGGCTGGTAGAACAGTTCGAACTCGCCGGCCTGCAAGGCGCGACGCAGGTCCAGCTCCAGGGCGCGACGCGCCTGCAGCTGCTCGTCCATGGCGCGTTCGAAGAAGTGGAAGGCGCCGCGGCCATCGGCCTTGGCGCGGTACAGGGCCATGTCGGCCTTCTTCAGCAGCTCGTCGGCGTCTTCGCCGTCCGAGGGCGCGGCGGCGACGCCGACGCTGGCGCCGATCACCACCTGGTGGCCTTGCAGGTCGAACGGCTGCGACATCGCCTCGACGATGCGGCCGGCCAGGCGGGTCGCGCCGGCCATGTCCTTCAGGCCGCTCTGGACCACGGCGAACTCGTCGCCGCCCAGGCGGGCCACGGTGTCGCCCTCGCGCACGCAGCCGCGCAGGCGCTCGGCGGCCTCGCGCAGCAGCGCGTCGCCCAGCGGATGACCCAGGGTGTCGTTGACGGTCTTGAAGCGGTCCAGGTCGATGAAGTGCACCGCCAGCTTGTCGCCCTTGCGGGCCCGGCGGGCCAGGGCGTCGGACAGCGACTTCTGGAACAGCACGCGGTTGGGCAGCTCGGTCAGCGGATCGTAGTGGGCCAGGCGCGCGATCTGGGCCTCGGCCCGCTTGCGCTCGGCGATGTCTTCCGAGACGCCCAGCAGGTATTCGGCGTGGCCCTCGGCGTTGTGCAGGGCGATCTTCTTGGTGCGCAGGATGGCCATGCCGCCGTCCTTGCGCGGCACGTGGTCTTCCTCGACCACCCGGACCTCGCCCGACTCCAGCACCTCGCGGTCGCGCTCGACATAGATCGCCGCCAGCTCGGCGTCGTGGATGTCGGCGTCGGTCTTGCCGATCACCTCGTCGCGCTTGAAGCCCAGGGTCTTCTCGCCGGCGCGGTTCAGCAGGACGTAGGAATGGTCGTCGGCGCGCTTGACGAAGACCATGGCGGGCATGGCCTCGACGATGGCGGTCATGAAAGTCTGGGCACGCTCGACGTCGGCCTTGGCGGCGGCCAGGGCCTCGACGCCCCGGCGGTTGGTCTCGTTGGCGGCCTGCAAGAGGCCCAGCACCGTGCCGACGCCCAGATAACGGCCGTCCTCGGTGACGATGAAGCCCCGCAGGAGGTCGGAGGCGCGATACGACAGGCTGTCGGTCGTGAAGGCGGCCAGCTCGGTATTAGCGTCGACGACCAGCGGCTCGCGGTCCATCAGCGTCGAGATCGGGCGGTTGGCGTACAGCGCGCGGCCGTATTCGGCGGCCATGCGCAGGAAGAAGGCGTTGCGCTCGACAATGCCGATCGGCCGGTCCTCGGCGTCGAGAACCGGTACGATCAGGGTGTCGGGCTCCTCACGGAACCGCTCATACAGCGACTTGCCGAGATCGTCCTGGCGCGCCGGCGCCAAGGAAGAAACGGTGTCCCGCAGGGTGAACATGGTACGCCTCCACTTGCGGGTGGCAGGGACCATTTCCTGACTAACGGGGCGCTAATGGCTCCGCTTGCGACGGGTTATTTCGCCAAAACTTCACGGGCCTGTCACAGTGTTTGCGAGGCCGTTTACTGTGCTTGTCCACTTGCGGGAGAAGCTTGGACCTAGCGCCCGGTATCCATGAAGTCTCGGGCCTTGAAGTCCTCGGGCGCGGCGACCTCGACGATGGGCTCGTCGCGGTCGTCGAACTCGGTGCGCAGGGCCCGGCTCATCACCGCGTGCATCTCGTAGAGACAGGTGATGTAGGTCAGCTCCAGGATCTCCTCGTCGGTCAGGAAGGCCTTGAGACTGGCGAAGACGCCGTCGGCGACGCGGCCGCCGTCCAACACCAGGCCGTCGGCATAGGCCAGCACCGCCCGCTCGCGCGGGTCGAACACCTCCGAGATCTGCCAGTGCGGCACGGCGGCGATCTTGTCCTCGGGCACGCTTAAGGCCCGCAACGACTTGCAGTGCTGGGAGAACACGAACTGGCTGCCGCGTGTCCAGCCGGCCCGGGTCTGGGCCAGCTCGCGCAGCACCGGATCGATCTTGCGGGCCGGGTCGCGATAGAGCGCGAAACCCTGGGCGGCGTGGCGCAGCACGTCGGGACTGTTCGCGAACACCGTCCACCAGTCGCCGCGCGTGCCGGTGGCCGTGCCCGGCTGGGCGACGGGATCGCGGTCGCCGAAGAGTAGGTCGTAGAGCTTCAGCGTGCCCTTGTCGGTCACCTCGCCGCGAGGGACTTCGCGCAGGCGAGGCATCCTAAGCGTCCACCGTCGCGCGCGCCGGTTCGTGCTTCACATCCTCCGGCCCGAAGTCGCGGGTGAAGGCGGCCAGTTCCATCATGACGCCGTTGGGGTCGGTGAAATAGACCGAGCGGACGAAGACGCCGGGATGCAGCTTGCGCGCCACGCCCATCTCGCTGTCGTCGTGATTGACCACCATCGGAAAGGCCGGCACGCCCGCCGCCTGCAGGCGCTCCAGGCAGGCTTCCAGATCGGCCTCGTCGACGGTGAAGGCCACATGGTTCATCGAGCCCACGGCGGTCTTGCTGTCGGCCGGGAAACTCTTCACCGAGGCGATGCCCGGCGCGGCCGGCGGCGTCTCGGGCCACCAGAAGAAGGCCAGGCAAGAGCCGCCGCCGCAGTCGAAGAAGAAGTGCTGGCCGCCGTCCGGCAGGGCCACGGTCTTCACGAGGGGCATCCGCAGCACCTCGGAATAGAATCTGACGGTTTCCGCCATGTCGCGGCAGACCAGAGCCAGGTGATTGACGCCGGTGATCTTCATCTCGGCTTCCTCCCGGAGACCGAGGTTACGCCAGTTGAGACAGGCGTACAGTGTGCCGTTGGGGCGCCTGCCCAACCAACCCCGTTTTCCCGGCGAAAGCCGGGACCCAGATCTCATGGCGTTTGGGCTGATTGGAAAAACTCAGAATCCGTAGAACCCACCCCAGCGCTCTTCATCTGGGCCCCGGCTTTCGCCGGGGAAACGGATGAGGGGATGAGGGATGAGGGATGGGGAAGTCGGATCAGGCCTCTTCCCTCTTCGCATCCCCCAGCAGCACCTGGCCAATCCAGCTGACGACACCCGTCACCACCGCCGCCTGCACGCCGGCCCACAGGCCATGCACCGCCAGGCCGTCCAGGAACCAGGCCACCAGCCCGATCATCGCCGCGTTCACCACCAGCAGGAACAGGCCCAGGGTCAGCAGGGTCAGCGGGAAGGTCAGAACCGTCACGATCGGCCGCACCACCGCGTTGACAATCCCCAGCAGGAAGCCGGCGATGATCAAGGTCACCCAGCCGTCGGCGGTGACGCCGGGGATGATCCGGGCCGACAGCCACAGGCCGGCGGCGGCGATCAGGATGCGAAGAACGAAACGGATCATGGCGGCGCGACTCCCCTCAATTTCCGCAACAGTGAACTACGGAAATCGAGCGAGCAAACTGTCGCCCGATTTGTACAATACCCAAGCCGTGAACTCGGACATTACAAATGCGTTACCGCCCTTCCAACCGCGACATCGCGACCTATCTATCCTCTCGTGTGGGGGATGATCGCGCGCGAACGGCGAGCGGATCCGCGCACCGCAAGGGGATATAAGAACTATGGCCGTGAATTCTCTATCGGTGATGTCGCCGGACGGCGGCCTGTCGCGATACCTCACCGAGATCCGCAAGTTTCCGATGCTCAGCAAGGACGAAGAGTTCATGCTGGCCCAGCGCTGGAAAGAGCACCAGGACCCGCAAGCCGCCCACAAGATGGTGACGTCGCACCTGCGTCTCGTAGCCAAGATCGCCATGGGCTATCGCGGCTACGGCCTGCCGATCGGCGAAGTGATCTCGGAAGGCAATGTCGGCCTGATGCAGGCCGTCAAGAAGTTCGAACCCGAGAAGGGCTTCCGTCTGGCGACCTACGCCATGTGGTGGATCCGCGCCTCGATCCAGGAATACATCCTGCGCTCGTGGTCGCTGGTGAAGATGGGCACGACCGCCGCGCAGAAGAAGCTGTTCTTCAACCTGCGCAAGGCCAAGAGCCAGATCGCCGCCTTCCAGGAAGGCGACCTGCGCCCTGACCAGGTCTCGCAGATCGCCACCAAGCTGGGCGTGCTGGACAGCGAGGTCATCTCGATGAACCGCCGCCTGTCGGGCCCCGACGCCTCGCTGAACGCGCCGCTGCGCGCCGACGGCGAAAGCGAGTGGCAGGACTGGCTGGCCGACGACGATCAGGTGTCGCAAGAGACCGTCGTCGCCGAGAACGAGGAAAAGTCGCTGCGGATGTCGCTTCTGGAAGAAGCGATGGTCGAACTGACCGACCGCGAGCGTCACATCCTGACCGAGCGCCGCCTGAAGGACGACCCGACCACCCTGGAAGAACTGGCCGCCCAGTACGGCGTCAGCCGTGAGCGCGTCCGCCAGATCGAGGTCCGGGCGTTCGAGAAGCTGCAGAAGACCATGCGCGAGGCGGCCATCGCCAAGAACATGGTGGATGCGTAAGGCACACCGCTCACACGAGTGAGACGGAAAGGGGCGCTCTTCGGAGCGCCCCTTTTTCGTTGCCGCCGAGGCGCCTTACAAGCGTCGGCCATGACCATCACCTGCGCCCACACCGGCCAGCCGGCCGTCTACCAACGCTCGCCCGATGACTGCATGATCTGCGTCCTGGCGATGCTGACCGGCCGCTCCTACGAGGAGGTCGTCGCCGCCGCCCTGGCCCATGACCCCGCCTTCCCGGTCCAGGGCCCGATGAGCCACTCGATCCTGCGCAGCGTGGCCCACGGCTGGGGCTTCATGCTGGTCAGCAGCATCTACATGCTGTGGGGCAGCCCCGGCATCGTCGGCGTGCTGTCGCCCAACATTCCCGGCACGGGCCATGCGGTGTTCTGGGACGGCGAGAAGATCATCGATCCCAAGCCCGGCGGCGAGGTCGATCGCGCCTATGTCGACGCCCACGGCCTGGAGTTCACCCAGCGGGCATCGGACCTGCTGCCGTTGGCGGATCACGAACTGGCCATCGCCGCCGCGCTGACGACGGACGAACCGTTCTGAGTCTATAAGGCCAGAATGACCGCGCCCCTGCCCCAGCTGATCCTGCTCCCTGGCCTGCTCAACGACGCCGAGCTGTGGCGCGACCAGATCAGCGGCCTCTCCGACGTCGCCCGGATCTGGGTCCCGGACCTGGCCCCCTACGCCACCCTGCGCGAAATGGCCGACAGCGTGCTGGCCAAGGCCGAGCCGACCTTCGCCCTGGCCGGCTTCTCGATGGGCGGCTACGTGGCCCAGGAGATCGCCCGGATCGCCCCGGAACGCATCGAGCGGCTGGCCCTGCTGGACACCTCGATCCGCGTCGACACGCCCGAGCGCGCCGCGCAGCGCAGGGCGCTGAACAAGGCCGCGGCCAAGGGCCAGACCTTCATCGGCATCGGCCAGGCGATCATGAAGACCTATGTCGACGCCTCGCGCCTGGACGATCATGACCTGACCGGCCGCATCGTCGACATGACCCAGCGACTCGGCCGCGACGTGTTCCTGCGCCAGAACAGCCTGGAGCGCGAGGACGGCGAGGCCGCGCTGCGGGCCCTGCGTGTCCCTTTGGTCATCATCGTCGGGGAAAACGACCAGATCACGCCCGCCCCCGGCCACCACGAGATGGCCAAGGCGATCGGCTGCTCGCACCTGGTCGTCATTCCAAAGACGGGCCACATGACGCCCATGGAGGCGCCCGGCGCGGTCAACGGCGCGCTGCGGCATTGGCTGCAAAGGCCCGCAGGACAGCGCTGACGAACGGCTTAAGGCCACGCTTTAGCCGCATTTGAGCACGAAGTAATAGTTATATCGTATCAGCAAAGCCTGACGATCGACGCTCCGGGAATCCAGTAATAGGCGCTTTACTTAAGCGCCTATGGTGGAGCCGTTTCAAAAAACTGCAACAAAACCGTCAAGCAAACATCACTGGTCCACCTGGACCGTGAAATCTATCCCCTGCCCCGCATACGCGAACGCGCGCCTGCTCAAACAAGAGCGCGCAGACAAAGGGGATATTTCATGCGGAAGACCATGCTCTTCGCGCTGGCGGCGCTCGCGCCGCTGGTCATCGCCTCGGCCGCCACGGCCGCTCCGGAAGACGCGCCGATGGCCACGGCGGACGAGCCGACCCTGGCTTCGGCGGTCGTCGTCCAGGCCAAGATCGCCTACCGCAACCGCAGCGAGTCGACCGCGCCGGTCCTCGACTACGGCCTGGACTACTTCCAGCGCTTCGAGCCGCTGACCGTCGGCGACGCCCTCAAGCGCGTCCCCAGCGTCTCGTTCCTGTCGGACGTGCTGGAATCGGACGGCGTGCGCCTGCGCGGCCTGGACCCGGCCTACACCCAGATCCTGATCAACGGCGAGAAGGTCCCGGGCTCGGGCTCGTCGTCGGGCGCGTTCGGCAACGGCGCCGACCAGTCGTTCTTCGTCGACCGCATCCCGGCCGAACTGATCGACCATATCGAGATCTCGCGCGGCGCTTCGGCCAACCGCAGCGGCGACGCCGTCGCCGGCGCTCTGAACATCGTCCTGCGTGACGCCCTGGCCCTGGACGGCGGCTATGTCCGCGCCGGCGCCCTGATGTTCGACGACAAGCGCATCCGCGGCGCCTTCGGCGGCGTGTGGGGCGGCCAGGTCGGCCCGGGCCGCCTGCTGGTCGGCGCCAACGTCCAAGGCCGTCGCAACCCGAAGGAAAAGCTCAGCCTGCGCTATGACGAGCCGGGCGCGGCCCTGAACAACAACGAAGTCCAGACCGACAAGCGCAACGGCACCGACAGCTCGTTCAACATCGCCTACGACGTGCCGGTCGGCGCCGGCCAGCTGTCGGTGAACGGCTTCTACGTCCACACCGACCGCTACCAGGACGAAGACTCGATCGAGTACAACACCGGCAACAACACCAACGCCAACCTGTCGACGATCAACAACAACGACGTCGACATCCAGCAGGACAGCTACTCGCTGAACAGCAAGTACAAGTTCCCGATGGCCGGCGGCACGACGACCGTGAAGCTGGGCTACGCGGCGTTCAAGAACGACGAGTACGAGTTCGAGTACGAGACCGAATATCTGCGCGACTCGACCCCGTTCCCGGACGGCGACCGCTTCACCGGCGACCGCGCCAAGACCCGCATCACCGATGACGAAGTCTCGGCCAAGCTGGAGCACAAGCGCGAGCTGTCGCCGAGCACCGACCTGGAGTTCGGCGTCCAGTACGAAGGCAAGCGCCGCGACAACCGCAACAGCGAAGTGCCGCGCAACCGCTACAACCTGCCGGCCGCCACGCCGCCCGCCTACAAGCCCTTCGAGGTCGTCGGCAAGGCGCGCCTGGAGCAGACCCGCATCGACCCATACGTGATGCTGTCGGGCCGCTCGAACGGCTTCAAGTGGGAAGCTGGCCTGCGTTACGAGACCACGGACGTCGACGTGACCGACTTCGTCCTGCGTGAAGAGACCAAGAAGAAGTACGAGGTCCTGCTGCCGTCGGCCTCGGTCCGCTACAACCTGACCGCCGCCGACCAGATCTACGCTTCGGTCGCCCGCACGCTGCGCCGCCCCAGCTTCCAGCACCTGTCGCCGGTGCTCCTGGAAGAAGAACTGGGCGCCAACGACTTCGTCGGCAACCCGGACCTGGAGCCGGAAAAGGCCTGGGGTCTGGACGCCGGCTACGAGCGCCGCATGGGTCGTGACGGCGTCTTCGGCGTCAACGTCTTCTACCGCGAGATCAAGGACCTGCTCGAGATCTACAACACCGGCGTCCGCGGCTCGGCCGATGATCCGCCCAGCGACATCGCCTGGGTCTTCTCGGCCCGCAACACCGGCGACGGCAAGGTGTACGGCATCGAGTTCGACCTCTCGACCCCGCTGTCCTTCATCGGCATGGACAACACCGGCGTGTTCCTGAACTACTCGTATCTCGACTCTGAGGTCAGCGACGAGTTCGGCAAGCGCCGCTTCAACAGCCAGGCCGAGTCGGTGTTCAATGTCGGCTTCATCCAGGACATCCCGACCTTCGCCGCCTCGTTCGGCATGACCTATCGCAAGCAGGGCGAGGCCTATAGCCGCGTCGTCGGCGAAGAGGTCACGACCACCTACGGCGCCGACCTGGAAGCCTTCGTCGAGAAGCGGATCGGCAAGAACATGGTGATCCGCCTGACCGGCTCGAACCTGCTGGACGCCAACAAGCGCGAGACGTTCAACAAGTTCACCACCATCGCCAGCCAGCAGACCCGCGACTTCGACGAGTACGAGCTGGAGCGCGAAAAGGCCGGCCCGGTGTTCCAGCTGACCGCCCGCGTGGCGTTCTAAGGAACCTTCGGGTTTGAAATGGAGAAGGCGGCGTCCGCGAGGGCGCCGCCTTTTTCTTTGGCGTTTACCGTCTCACACGCCCCTAAACACCGTCATTCCCGCCCTTGTGGCGGGAACCCCTGGTTCAGCTGACACGTGAGATGCAAACGGCCCTGCGCACCTGCGGCGGACAGAGGGGTTCCCGCCACAAGGGCGGGAATGACGGAATATATGGATGACGTTAGACGCCGCCCTTAAGCCGCTCTTCCCGTATCCTCGGCGCTCATGAAGCCCATCAGCGCGTCGATGCGCTTGACCAGTTCGACCCGCGCGGCGCTGCCGGAGAGGTCGGCGCCCATGACGGTTTCCAGGGCCGCGGCGGCCTGGACCAGACGGGGATCCTTGACCGCCTCGCCCACGCGCTTGAGCTCGACGGCCTGGGCGACCAGGGCGCGGCGGGCCTGGGCTGGATCGGTGTCCAGGGCGGTGGCGGCGGATTTGACGATGCGCAGGGCCTGGCTCAGGCGCGCGGCGGGCGTGCCGGCCGCGTCGGCCTTGCGCTTGCGCGGACCCTTGTAGTCGGCCGAGTTGAAGCGGCGGCGGTCGGGACCGACATAGGCCACGGCCTCGATCCAGTCGCGCGGCTTCAGGGTCACCGCCTCCAGGCGGCGCTCCAGGTCCTTCAGGTTGAAGGGCTTGCGCATGAACTCGTGCACGCCGGCGTCGCGGGCGCCGAAGATCGCTTCGGCGGTGGCTTCGGCCGTGCACATGATCACCGGGGCCTCGCGGCACAGCAGGTCGCTGCGGCGGATCTTGCGGGTGAAGGCCAGGCCGTCGACGCCGTTCTGGGCGTGCTCGACAAAGATCAGCTGCGGGTCGGTGGCGCGGGCCATGGCGTAGCCCTTCTCCGCCGACGGCGCGGCGAAGATCTGCACGCCGCCCAGCGGGCGCAGCTGTTCGGCCAGCAGGCGCGCGGTCGCGGGGTTGGGGTCGACGACCATCACCCGCTGCACCTTGGCGGCGATACGCTGAATTGTGCGGACGTTCCCGTCGAACACGTGACCCGAGACTCCTCGAAACCAGACCCCTTCACTAGGCCTAGAATGTAAAAATCCGCTTATTGATCCAGGGGGGTTAACCGCGTCAGTTTGTCAGGGGGTCCCTAGAGGCTGAGCGGCACCGACAGGCCGGCTTCGAAGTCCATGAAGATGTCGATCGCCTCCTCGACATCGACCGTCAGCGGCTCGCCCTGCGGGAAGCGGTACCGCCAGTAGCTCGAGATGTGCGAGATCACCCCGACCCGCTCGCCCAGCGACAGGAACATCTCGGGCGCGCGCAGCAGGAAGTCGCGGAAGGCCGTCGGACGGCCATTCTCGATAAGATCCTCGAACGCGTCGTCATAGACTTTCAGCGTCCGCAGGATCGCCGAGCGCTCGACCAGCACCCCACCTTGCAGGCGGCGGCGGCTGTCGTCGATGAACTTGGCGGTCTCGGCGTCCTTGTTGCCGGTGATCAGCAGTCGGCCGATCTCCTGGCCCACCGTGGTCAGCTGCGGCCACAGCTTGGTCAGCATCCACTTGTAATAGAGGAAGCCCTTCCAGCTGAAGACGCCTTCCTTGAAGCTCTCACCCTGCATGACCAGGGTGTCGCGCAGGGGCTCCAGACGCTCGTCGACATCGGTCGACAGCAGGGCCTCAACCAGGCGCGCGGCATGGGCGCGGCCGACGCCGCCCGACCCGCGATAGGCCAGCTCGATCAGCCGCGCGATCTCCATCGTCACGAAGCCCTGCATGTTCTCGTAGTCGGCCAGCGACAGGGCGAAGTAGCAGTTGGCCACCAGCACGCCGTTGCGCCGCAGGTGCTCGCGCAGCAGGAACGGATCCAGCGACGGCAGCATGTCGATCAGCCGCAGGGTCGCCAGGTCGCGGCTCATGTCGCCCGAGGCGTTGCAGGCCTCGACCACCAGGTCGGTCCAGCCCCGCTGCCCCACGAACACCGACTGGCCGCCCAGGCCCAGGTCGCCGCGGTCGAAGGGGATGATGATCTTGGTCGCCGTCGGCCGCGCCTCGTCGAACAGGTACATGTCGTCGTTGCGCAGGCGGTGCTTGAGCACGATGGCGGTGTTCAGAGTCCGGTTCCGGAACAGCGGCGCCTGGCTATATTCCGGCCGCTTGCCGCTCTCGGCCTCGACGGCCAGCAGGTTCAGGACGCGGCTGGTCGAGGCCGTGCGCTCCAGGGCGCGCAGGCTGCGCATCATCCGGTCGGCCTTGTGGACCGGCTTCAGCTTGCGACGGCGCGCGAGTGCGGACACGAAACCCCCTGTGTAGACAAGCCGTCATAGGGGAAGGTGGCTAACAAACGCTAACCGAACCGCGTTCGGCGGAAGGTCCGCAACCGGAAGTGGGGAGGGTCAGGCGGACCGCACGAAATCCACGATCAGCCGCGCGGCCGGCTCAGCGTGGGTTTCCAGCAGCAGGTGGCCGGCGTCCAGCACGTGGGCCTGCGCACGCGGCAGGTCCTCCAGCCACGACAGCACCTCGGCCGTCTCGAAATAGGGGTCGTGGCGGCCCCAGAGGATCAGGCCGGGCGGCTGGTGTTGTTTGAGATAGGCCGCGATCTCGCCGAAGCGGGCGACGTGGTTTCCGTAGTCGGCGATCATCGCCTTCTGCGTCTCCATGCGGCCCGGCAGGTTCATGACCCGCCAATCCTCTTCCCAACGCGCGGGATCCAGGCGCGCGACCAGGTCCTCCGGCACGTTGTCGGCGTACTGGCCGCGTGTGCCCTCTGCCGTGAGATGGGCGGTCGCGGCGGCGGTGTTGCGGGCGTCCGGCGCGGACCAGAATTCGATGACGTCGGCCCAGTTCGGTCCCATGCCCGAGCGGTGGGCATTGCCGTTCTGGACGATCAGGCCGCTGACGAGCTCTGGCGCACGCATGGCCAGGTCCAGGGCGACCGGCGCGCCGAAGTCGTGGACGTACAGATAGCGCTCGCCTACGCCCAAGCGGTCGAGCAGTTCCTCGATACAGTCGGCGAACGCCTTGAAGGTCGGCTGGTCCAGCGGATCAGAGGCGCCGCTGCCCGGCAGGTCAGGGGCCACGACGAAGGCGACCTCCAACAGCGGTTCCATCAGCCCTCGGAAATAGCCCGAGGCGTTGGGCACGCCGTGGATCAGCACCACCGCCGGCCGCTGGCTCACATCACCGGCGGTCCGGAACGCCAGGTCGCCGCCGTGCGCCAGGCGCATCGTCTGGATCGGGAGGTCAGGGGCCATGGACACCAAACGCGGCGTCGCCAGGCCAAGGTTCAGAGCTTGGCCGCGGCCCGGTGAACGACTTGCCTGGCACCTTCTGCGCCTCGAATTTTTGGCGTTACAGAATTTATTGACAGCATCATTTTCCGTAGCTACATTAATGATGCTCTTCCAAACCGGGAGAGCCCTCAGCCTCGGCTGAGGAGACGGGGCAATGCCCCAGATCGAAGGTAACGACCATGACCAGAAGTAACAGAAGACCGATGCAAACCCCGGGGATCAACAATGCAATTAGAGTGGGATGAGAATAAGCGTTCCGATACGCTGGAAAATCGCGGTTTAGATTTTGCCGATGCAGCCAAGATCTTTGCCGGAAAGACGTTACAGCACACGGATGACAGGCAAGATTACGGTGAAATCCGCTACGTGACCATCGGCCGCCTTGGTAGGAAGATGATCATGCTGGTCTGGACACCGCGAGACCCAGCGCGACGCATCATCTCAATGAGAGAGTGCGATGAGCAAGAAAGAAAGCGATACGCCCGCCGTCTGGCACGATCCCGATGACGGGCCCGTTTGGACCGATGATCAACTTGATCGGGCCGAATTAAAAGAGGGCGACCTCGTTCTGCGCCCCGCAGATGGGACGCTGACGAAGCGAGGTCGTCCAAAACTCGACACCCCGAAGAAGCAAGTCACGCTTCGACTGGATCAAGAGGTCCTTGATAAGCTTCGCGAACAAGGACCGGGATGGCAGAGCAGGGTCAACGAACTGCTCAAGAAGGCGGTGGGCGTTTAAGCCCGCCGCCTTTTCTATGAGCTCGAGCTATCCCGCGACAGCTTGTACCGTCTGAAGCACCGGCGCCGCCGACCGCAGCGCCGCCACCGTCATCAACAGTCCCGCCGGCTGGATCGGCTTGGGATGCGCGGCGTCGAAGCCTTCGCTCAGCAGGCGTTCGGCGTCGCCGGCCATGGCGTCGGCGGTCAGGGCCACTACCGGCACGTCGACGCGGCCGGCCTCGCCGGCGCGGATGCGGCGCACGGCCTCGCTGCCGTCCATGCAGGGCATGTGGACGTCCATCAGCACGACGTCGAAGTCCTCGACGCGCAGGCGCGCCAGGGCCGTGTGGCCGTCATCGGCCGTGGCCACGGCGGCGCCGGCCGCTTCCAGGATGGCGCGGGCGACGGTCTGGTTGATGCTGTTGTCGTCGACCACCAGCACCCGCGCGCTGGCCAGATCCAGCGCCTCGTCGGCGCCGTCGGCGGCGTCCAGGCGTTGCGAGGCGGCCAGCGGCAGGCGGGCGGTGAAGGTCGAGCCTTGGCCCAGCGTGCTCTCGACGCCGATCTCGCCGTCCATCATGTCGACCAGCTGGCGGCAGATCGCCAGGCCCAGGCCGGTGCCGCCGAACCGGCGCGCGATGGTGCGATCGCCCTGCACGAACGGCGTGAAAAGCCGAGCGCACTGCTCCTGGCTCATGCCGACGCCGGTGTCGGTCACGGCCAGCAGGACGCCGGCTTGCGTCGGCGCGATGCGCACGGTCACGCGGCCGGTCTCGGTGAACTTCAGGGCGTTGGAGACCAGGTTCATCAGCACCTGGCGCACCCGGGCGGCGTCGCCCGACAGCCATTCGGGGGTCGCTGGGTCGATGTCGAGCATCAGATCGACGCCCTTCAGCCGCGCGGTCTCGCTCCAGACCAGGCGGATCTGGGCGGCCAGCTTGCGGATGTCGAACGGCAGGGCTTCTAGCTCCAGCTTGCCGGCCTCGATCTTGGACAGGTCGAGAATGTCGTTGAGGATGGTCATCAGGCCGTGGCCCGACTGCTCGATCATCTCCAGATATTCGGCCTGGCGCTGGTCCAGCTTGGCCCCGCGCAGGGCGTAGGCCAGACCCAGAATGCCGTTCATCGGCGTACGCAGCTCGTGGCTCATCATCGCCAGGAAGGCCGACTTGGCGCGGTTGGCTTCCTGGGCCTCGGCCTCGGCCCTCTCCAGAGCCTTGGCGGAGCTGCGCATCACCCGCACGGCGTCGAAGGCGTAGCCCATCAGGCCGGCCAGGGCGGCCAACGCCACCGCCTTTTCCCAGATCCCGAATTTCGGCGCCATGATCGGCACCATGACCAGGGCGACGATCGGCCCCGGCAGGATGGTCAGCATCGCCGACCAGCTGACCGTGGCGTATTTCAGCCCCTCAACGATCAGGCCGAACAGGATGATCAAGGCGGCGAAGCGCATCGACATCGGGCCGTGCAGCGCGCTCCAGCAGGCCATGGTCGACCAGGCGATCGTGAAGGCGGCGGGCGGCGCCAAGCGCTTGAAAAGATTGGTCCGCCCATGCGCGCGCGGCTTGAAGGTCAGCTGCAGGTAGATCAGCCAGCCTTCCAGCAGGATATTCACCCCGCCCCAGAGCAGAGCCGGCTTGGGACCGAAGTTGAAGGCCAGCAGGCCGCCGACCAGGGTCGTGACGGTCAGACGCGCGACCCGACTGCGCTTGCTCATGACGAGCGTCGCGCCTTCCTGTCCGTCGTCGAGGATGTTCCGGAGCCCCACTCGCCGCCCTTTCGCGGTGATTCTTGCGGCGGAGCTTCGGCGAACAAGGTTCACAAGCATTTACCGTGCGACCGGTTGTCGCACCATTTTTAGGCGCCGCTTCCCGGGATCGGGTTGCGGCGCCTAAAGCTCGTGAGGGCGGTCAGCCCTGGAAGGGGTCGCGCATCAGAATGGTGTCGTCCCGCTCGGGGCTGGTCGACAGCAGGGCGACGGGAGCGCCGATCAGCTCCTCGACGCGGCGCACATACTTGATGGCGTTGGCGTTGAGGTCCTTGAACGAGCGGGCGCCGGCGGTGCTTTCCGTCCAGCCCTCGATCTCTTCGTACACCGGGGTGGCGGCGGCCTGGTCGCGCAGACCGGCGGGCAAGTAGTCGACGACCTTGTCGCCGATCTTGTAGCCGACGCAGATCTTCAGGGTCTTGAGGCCGTCCAGCACGTCCAGCTTGGTCAGGGCCACGCCGTGGATGCCGTTGATGGCCACCGACTGGCGCACCAGCACCGAGTCGAACCAGCCGCAGCGGCGAGCGCGGCCGGTGTTGACGCCGACCTCGCGGCCGACGGTCGACAGGTGCTTGCCCACGTCGTCGAACAGCTCGGCCGGGAACGGGCCTTCACCCACGCGGGTGGTGTAGGCCTTGACGATGCCCAGCACGAAGCCGGTCGCCGACGGGCCCATGCCCGAGCCGGCCGAGGCCTGGCCAGCGGCGGTGTTGGACGAGGTCACGAACGGATAGGTGCCGTGGTCAACGTCCAGCAGCGAACCTTGCGCGCCTTCGAACAGGATGCGGCGGCCGGCCTTGTTGGCCTGGTCCAGCACGCGCCACGCCGGCTGGGCGTAGGGCAGGATGCGCGGGGCCAGCTCCATCAGGGCGTCGAACAGCTCCTGCGCGCTCGCCTCCGGCAGGTTCAGGCCGCGACGCAGGGCGCCGTGGTGGCTGAGCAGGCGCTCGATCTTGGGCTTCAGGGCCTCCGGATCGGCCAGGTCGGCGACGCGGATGGCGCGGCGGCCGACCTTGTCTTCATAGGCCGGGCCGATGCCGCGGCCGGTGGTGCCGATCTTCTGGGTCGAGGCGGCTTCGCGCGCCTGGTCCAGGTCGCGGTGCAGCGGCAGGATCAGGCAGGCGTTGTCGGCCAGGATCAGCAGCTCGGGGGTGATGTTGACGCCCTGGTCGGCGATCTTGTCGATCTCGCCCAGCAGGTGCCACGGGTCGACGACGACGCCGTTGCCGATCACCGACAGCTTGCCCTGCACCACGCCCGAGGGCAGCAGGGCCAGCTTGTAGACCTTGCCGTCCACCACCAGCGTATGGCCGGCATTGTGCCCGCCCTGGAAGCGCACGACGACATCGGCTCGGTTGCTGAGCCAGTCGACGATCTTGCCCTTGCCCTCGTCGCCCCACTGGGCGCCGACAACGGTCACATTGGCCATGATTAGATATGCCTTGTCGCCTGCCGGGTGACGTCACAGGGTCCTTCGACAGGACTCGACCCAGGACGTTCGATCAGTTTTAGGCGTCGCCGCGCCGCAGGTCATCCGACCCGGCGCGAAGTCAGAAGGCGTAAACCAGCCGGACCCCCGCGTCGTCAAGCCCCTGGTTCTTCCCCTGGTGGAAGATCTGGCCGTTCGACAGGTGGGTGTAGCTCAGTTCCACCGACACCTTGTCGCTGACCTGGTAGCCCAGGGCCAGCTCGGGCTCGAACAGCACCTCCGAGCCGAAATCGATGCGGTGATAGTAGAGATAGGTGCGGCGCGCGCGCTCTTCGGGCGTCAGGTTCGGGGCGTTGGCGGGCGGCAGGCCGGCCTTGCCGTCGGTATAGGCCAGGCCCATGCCGGGGCGGAAATAGAAGCCGCCGGGCTGGCCCAGCTCGATCTTCCAGTCGAAGCCCGCGGCCACGAAGTTGGAGGTGTTGTTGGTGTTGATCGACACCATGGTGTGCACCTGCGGCTTGCCCAGCCAGCGCAGGTTTTCGAGGCGGTTGGTGCGATAGCCCAGATGGATGTCCGCCCCGCCTTCACGGCCCGCGGCGCCCAGGCCGACGGCGTTGCCGATGAAGGTGACGTCGTGCTTGTAGACGCCGACGAAAACTTCGCCGGCGCAAGCGGGCGCGGCGACGGCCAGCACGGCGGCGGCCGTGATGGCGAACATGGCGGTCTTCATCGAGTCGTCCTGAAAAATCAGCCCGTTCCCTATATGGAGCGAACGGGGATTGTCGCAAAGTGTTTCAGGCGGCGAGTTTTGAACGCTTCCGCCCCCGTGTCTTCAAAAGCGCGGCCGCAACCCCTAAAGCTGGGGGCATGACCGTTTCCCTCGCCGACATCCAAGCCGCCGCCGCCCGCCTGAAGGGCCTGGCGGTCGAAACGCCGCTGATCGAGAGCCCCGCGCTGAACACGCGCCTGGGCGGGCGGGTGTTCCTCAAGCCCGAGACGATGCAGCGCGCGGGGGCCTTCAAGTTCCGGGGGGCCTATAACCGCCTCAGCCAGCTCTCGGACGCGGAGAGGGCGCGCGGCGTCGTGGCCTTCTCGTCGGGCAATCACGCCCAGGGCGTGGCACTGGCGGCCCAGATCCTGGAGATCCCGGCCCTGATCGTCATGCCGACCGACGCGCCGACGGTGAAGGTCGAGGCGACCAAGGGTTTCGGGGCCGAGATCCGCTTCTACGACCGCTTCACCGAGGACCGCGTCGCCATCGCCGACCAGATCGCCGCCGAGCGCGGCTGCACGGTGGTCCCGTCGTACGACGACCCGCACATCATCGCCGGCCAGGGCACGCTGGGGCTCGAGATCGTCGAGCAGGCGCGGGCGTTGGGCGTGAGGCTGGACCGCGTGCTCTCGCCCGTCGGCGGCGGCGGGCTGATCGCCGGGACGTCGACGGCGGTGAAGGGCCTTTCGCCCGCCACCGAAGTCTGGGGCGCCGAACCCGCCGGCTTCGACGAGACCCGCCGCTCGCTGGAGAGCGGCCAGCGCGAGACCATCGACAAGGACGCCCGCTCGATCTGCGACGCCCTGCTGACCCCGATCCCGGGCGACCTGACCTGGCCGATCAATCAGCGCAACCTGTCGGGCATCGCGGCGGTGACCGACGCCGAGGTCGCCGAGGCGATGCGGTATGCGTTCTCGGTGCTGAAGCTGGTGGTCGAGCCGGGTGGGTGCGTGGCGCTTACCGCCGCTTTGACCGGCAAGGTGGATCTGAAGGGCAAGGCCGCGGCGATCGTGCTGTCGGGCGGGAATGTGGATCCGGGGTTGTTCGCGCAGGTTCTGAACGGCCAGATCTAGACCAATCGTCATCCCGGGCGGCGTAGCCGACCCGGGACCCAGGGGCAGCCGCATCGTAGTGGCCCCTGGGTCCCGGCTCTCCGCTACGCTGCGGCCGGGATGACGAGCATAGGAGATGGGGAATTTTGACATGAACCTACCGCCCGCAGCACACCTCCCCCAGACCCCGCTCCTGGTCGTCGACCGCGGGGCCCTCACCCGCAACCTCGCCCGCATGCAAGCGCTCTGCGACACCGCCGGCATGCGCCTGCGCGCTCACGGCAAGACCCACAAATGCTCCACCCTCGCCCGCCTGATCGTCGAAGGCGGCGCGGTCGGCCTGTGCTGCCAGACCGTCGGCGAAGCCGAGGCCTTCGTGGCCGGCGGGATCAAGGACGTCCTGGTCACCGCCCCCGTCCCGCCCTGGGGCGCGGCGCGCCTGGCCGCCCTGGCCCGCACCGGCGCGACGGTCGGCGTGGTCGCCGATGACGAGGGCCAGATCGACCGGCTGTCGGACGCGGCCGTTGCAGCCGGGACCATGCTGGACCTGGTCGTCGACCTGGACCTCGGCACCCACCGCGCCGGCGCCTATACGAAAGACGCCCTGCGGCTGGCCCGCGCCGCCGACGCCTCGCCGGGCCTACGCTTCGCCGGCATCCAGGCGTATCTCGGCCACCTACAGCACATGGACGACCTGGCCCTGCGCCAGAGCGCCGACGAAGCCGCTCACGCCACGCTGAAAGAGGTCGTGGCCCAGCTGACCGCCGCCGGCTTGCCGCCGCCCGTCGTCACCGGCGGCGGCACCGGCACTCACGCCTACGACCTGGCCTCCGGCGTCTATACGGAACTCCAGGCAGGCTCCTACGCGGTGATGGACGTCGAGTACGACGCCTGCGGCGCGCCGGACGGCGAGGCTTGGGGCTTCGAGCCGGCGCTGTTCGTGGCCGCGACCGTGGTGTCGGGCAATCACAAGAGCCACGTGACCTGCGACGCCGGCTTCAAGGCCATGTCGATGGACGGCCCGCTAGCCCGCGTCGTGGCCGGCGCCGCGCCCGGCTCGCTGTGGCGACCGATGGGCGACGAGCACGGCATGATCGCCCATCCGGGCCTGATCGACGTGCTGAAGGCCGGCGGCCGCGACCCGCTGGGCTTCGACAAGGCCGTGGCCGCCGCCGACGCCGATCCCGCCCGTGATTTTCCTTCAGACGCCCCCAAGGTTGGCGACCTTGTCTGGCTGCAGCCGGGCCACTGCGACCCGACGATCAATCTCTACGACGCCCTGCATGTCTGGGACGGCGAAAAGCTGGAGCGATGGCCGGTGGACGGCCGCCGGGTCACGCTCGTCTAGCCCGTCTCCCCGGCGAAAGCCGGGGCCCAGATCGAACCCACAAGCGCTTGAATATTGGACGGGCGGTGTTCGGATCATCCCAAACCGCTCAGGCTGGATCTGGGCCCCGGCTTTCGCCGGGGAGACGGAGTTTAGGGTAGCGGTAAAGCGCTTCCCCTCCGAACAAACCCCCTCTAGGGTCCGCGCCAAGATTTCCCCCAAAGAGGGTTCCGGATGAAACGCCTTCTGCTCGCTACCGCCCTGATCGCCGTTCCCATGCTGGCTCACGCCGCTGAAGCGCCCAAGATCGACCCCGCCAAGCTGTCGGCCCACATCAAGATCCTGTCCTCGGACGACTTCGAAGGCCGCGGCCCCGGCACGGCCGGCGAGACCAAGGCCGTCGGCTACATCGTCGAGCAGATGAAGGCCATCGGCCTCTCCCCCGCCGGCGACCCGCAGAAGGACGGCAAGCGCGCCTGGACACAGAACGTGCCGCT
Source organism: Caulobacter sp. (assembly GCF_017744445.1). Lineage (GTDB taxonomy): Bacteria > Pseudomonadota > Alphaproteobacteria > Caulobacterales > Caulobacteraceae > Caulobacter. The sequence continues at coordinate 389,401 of NZ_JAGIBH010000001.1, read as the reverse complement.
GGCCAAGTTCGAGATGGCCGGCCCGGTCGCCGCCTCGGTCTCCAAGGACGGCAAGAGCACGCCCCTGGCCCAGGGCGACCAGATCGCCATCCGCGCCTCGATGACCAATGTCGACGCGGTCTCGCTGAAGAACGCCCCAATCGTCTTCGCCGGCTATGGCGTCAAGGCTCCGGAGCGGAACTGGGACGACTTCAAGGGCCTGGACGTGAAGGGCAAGATCCTGGTCGTGCTGATCAACGACCCGGACTTCGAGACCGGTTCCGGTGACTTTGGCGGCAAGGCCATGACCTATTACGGCCGCTGGACCTACAAGTACGAAGAGGCCGCCCGCCTGGGCGCCGCCGGTGTGCTGATCGTCCACGAAACCGCCCCGGCCTCGTACGGCTGGGCGACGGTCAAGAACTCCAACACCAATGTGATGTTCGACATCGTCCGCAAGGAGCCGGCCAAGTCGCACCCGGCCATCGAGGCCTGGATCCAGCGCGACGTCGCCGTCGACCTCTTCAAGCAGGCGGGTCTCGACTTCGACGCCCTGAAGAAGCAGGCCCAGAGCCGCGACTTCAAGGCCGTGGAACTGCCCGGCGTGACCTTCTCGGCCGACTTCAAGGTCAAGCACGAGGTGATCACCTCCAAGAACGTCGCCGGCCGCATCGTCGGGACCAAGTTCCCGAACGAGACCCTCATCTACAGCGGCCACTGGGACCACCTGGGCGTCGGCGCTCCGGACGCCAAGGGCGACAAGATCTATAACGGCGCCATCGACAACGCCGACGGCATCGCCGCCCTGCTGGAACTGGCCCGCGCCTTCAAGAGCAAGCCCGCGCCGCAGCGCTCGATCCTGTTCCTGGCCGTGACCGCCGAGGAGAAGGGCCTGCTGGGCTCGGAATACTACAGCGCCAACCCGCTGTTCCCGATCGCCACCACGGTCGGCGACATCAATATCGACGCCCTGTCGGCGGCCGGTCCCGCCAAGGACATCGGCACCTCGGGCGACGGCAAGGTTGATTTGCAGGACATGCTGGTCGCCAAGGCCAAGCTGCACGGCCGCTACTTCACTCCCGATCCGTCGCCGCAGGCCGGCCACTTCTACCGCTCGGACCACTTCCCGTTCGCCAAGCGCGGCGTGCCGGCCATCTCGATCGGCTCGGGCAACGACCTGATCAACGGCGGCAAGGAAGCCGGCGAGAAGGCTGAGGCCGACTACACCGAAAACCGCTACCACCAGCCGGCCGATGAATGGTCGGCGAGCTGGGACCTGTCGGGCCAGGCCATGGACCTGGGGCTGGTCTATGAGATCGGCGCGGATCTGGCGAACTCGCGCGTGTGGCCGCAGTGGCAGGCAGGGTCCGAATTCAAGGCCCTGCGCGACAAGACCGCGGCGCAGCGGAAGTAGTTACCCTTCCCCGTTTCCCCGGCGAAAGCCGGGGCCCAGATACAGCCTGAGCGGTTGGGGTATGCTCGCCAGCAGCCTCGACCGCTCGGCAAACGCTCCTGGGTTCGATCTGGGCCCCGGCTTTCGCCGGGGAGACGGATCTGGGGGCTGAAGTGAATACCCAGAGTTCCCATGACCGCCTCCGTCTTCGATCTCTTCAAACTCGGCGTCGGCCCGTCGAGCAGCCACACCATGGGGCCGATGAGCGCCGCCGTGCTTTTCATCGGCCGCCTGCGCGACGCCGGCCAACTGCCTGCCGTGGCCCGGGTCGAGACCCGCCTCTACGCCTCGCTGGCCCTGACCGGCAAAGGCCACGCCACCGACCGCGCCGTGATCCTGGGCCTGATGGGCTTCGTGCCCGCCACGCTGGATCCCGACGCCGGCGAGGCCCTGCTGGAGAGCCAGGCCACCCAGTCCCTGAATCTGGGCGGTGACCATGCGATCACCTTCGACGAGGCCAAGGACATCGTCTGGCTGGGCCACGAGCGCCTGCCCCAGCATCCCAACGGGCTGACCTTCACGGCCTTCGACAAGACCGGTCAGACCCTGCTGGAACGCACCTACTTCTCGATCGGCGGGGGCTTCGTCCGCGATGAGTTCGAGATGGGCAGCAATGCCCCGCCGGAAGAAGGCCCCGCCATCCCCTTCCCGTTCGAGAGCAGCGCCGACCTCTTGGACCGCGCCGAACAGGCGGGCCTGACGATCGCCCAGGTCATGGCCGCCAACGAACTGGCCCGCATGGACGAGACCGCGATGAACGCGGGCCTGGACCGCATCTTCGAGGCCATGGAGGCCTGCATCGATCGCGGCATGCGCCAGGACGGCGTCCTGCCCGGCGGCCTGACGGTCAAGCGCCGCGCCCGCCAGATCCACCAGACCATCCAGGGCCGGATGGAGCGCCAGATGAGCGACCCGCTGGCGGCCATGGACTTCGTCAACCTGTGGGCCATGGCGGTCAACGAGGAGAACGCCGCCGGCGGCCGCGTCGTGACCGCCCCGACCAATGGCGCGGCGGGCCTGGTGCCGGCCGTGCTGCGGTTCTTCGTGCGCTTCCACAAGGGGACGCCCGAGCAGGTGCGCGTGTTCCTGCTGACCGCCGCCGCCATCGGCGCGCTCTACAAGCGCAACGCCTCGATCAGCGGGGCCGAAGTCGGCTGCCAGGGCGAGGTGGGCGTGGCTTGCTCGATGGCGGCGGCCGGTCTCGCCGCCGCGCTGGGCGGCACCAACGCCCAGATCGAAAACGCCGCCGAGATCGGCATGGAGCACAACCTCGGCCTCACCTGCGACCCGATCGGCGGCCTGGTGCAGATTCCCTGCATCGAGCGCAACGCCATGGGCGCGATCAAGGCTATCGACGCCGCCCGCCTGGCCTTGCTGGGCGACGGCCAGCACTCGGTCAGCCTCGACAAGGTCATCGCCACGATGAAGCGCACGGGCGAGGACATGAACGAGATCTACAAGGAAACCTCGATGGGGGGCCTGGCGGTGGGGCTGTCGGTGAACCGGGTCGAGTGCTGACCACAGGAGTCAGCAGGCTTCGTCCGCGCTCTTGCCCATCCGCGCCGCGATGCTAGGGTGCGCACCGGAACAGGAAGGGAACAAAACATGGCCAAGGGCGTGATCCGGGCGGGCATCGGCGGCTGGACGTTCGAGCCTTGGCGCGGGACCTTCTATGGCGATGACGTCAAGCAGAAGGACGAGCTGAAATATGCGTCGTCCAAGCTGACCAGCATCGAGATCAACGGCACCTACTATTCGACCTTCAAGCCCAACAGCTGGCAGAAGTGGCGGGATGAGACGCCGGACGACTTCGTGTTCGCGGTCAAGGCCAGCCGCTACTGCACCAACCGCAAGGTGCTCAGCGAGAACAACGACTCGCTCGAGAAATTCCTGTCCCAGGGGCTGGAGGAGCTGGGCCCGAAGCTGGGCCCCATCAACTGGCAGTTCATGGGGACGAAGAAGTTCGATCCGGCGGATTTCGAGGGATTCCTGAGATTGCTGCCAAAGGAACGCGGCGGGGTGCGCCTGCGCCACGCGCTGGAGGTCCGCAACCCGACCTTCGCCTGCCAGGAATTCTACGACCTGGCCGCCAAGTATGGCGCGGCCATCGTCTATGCCGTCGACGACGAGGAGCCGACCTGGCCCTGCATTGACGAACCCACGGCCGACTTCACCTATGCGCGGCTGATGTCGAGCAAGGAAGACGAGCCGACGGGGATGACGTCGGAAGAGCTGGACGGGGTGGTCAAGCAGGCGCGGACCTGGGCTGAGCGCGGGGACGTGTTCGCGTACTTCATCGCGGGGGCCAAGGTGCGGAATCCGGCGGCGGCGATGGCGCTGATCGAGAAGCTGGGGGACTGACTCCCTCTCTCTTAGAGAGAGGGTTGGGGTGAGAGGTTACGAGGTTCGACGGCGTGCCGGCACTCCGGTTGACACCGTAACCTCTCACCCTCCCACCGCTTCGCGGCGGGCCCCTCCCTCTCTCTTAGAGAGAGGGTTTCTCAGACCTTCTTCGGAAACCACGGCACGAACCCACTCGTCCGCGCCGCATATTCCGTATAGCCCGGCTTGCTCTTCCGCATCCGCCCTTCGGTCGTGGGCACGCCGCTCCACTTCGTCAACAGGAAGGTGATCAGCACCGGTCCCGGCAGGCTCCAGGCGCCCAGCCCGGTGTCGGCGGCGATGCCGTAGAGGCCCCACCAGACGCAGGCGTCGCCGAAATAGTTCGGGTGGCGGGTGTAGCGCCACAGGCCCTTGTCCATGACCTTGCCCGCATTGGTCGGATCGGCCTTGAAGCGGGTCAGCTGCCAATCGCCGATCGTCTCGAAGGCGATGCCGACCACGGCCAGCACCGCGCCGGCGATCGCCAGCGGCCCCAGCGCTCCCGGCTGCTGGCCCAGTTGCACCGGCAAGGCGACGACGAAGCCCAGCACCATCTGCAGCGAGAACACGTAGATCAGCGCCGTCTTGGCGAAGCTCCAGCCGCGGGTCTTCTCGGCATGGGCGATCATCGAGACGTAGCGTCGGTCGGCCCCATGCTTGCGCCAGCGCCAGAAGAGGTACCCGCCCAACCGCGCCGCCCACAGGGTGCACAGGCCGGTCAGCAACAGGGCATGCGGCGTTGGCGGCGACTGCAGAAACGTGCTCCAGGCCAGCAGCGCCATGCTGGGGCCCCACCAGGCGTCGATGAAGCTGACATCCTTGATCCGCAGACTGACGATCCACAGGAGCAGGAACGCGACCAGCGAGACGGCGGCGTTGGTGAGCAGCAGGGTGAGCAGCGGAGGCATGGAAGTCCTTTGTCTCTCCTCCCCCGTCTGGGGGAGGTGGATCGCCCGCGAAGCGTGGCGAGACGGAGGGGGTTGGTCATGAGTCGGCCGCGCTGGCCCCTCCACCGCCTACGGCGGTCCCCCTCCCCCAAAGGGGGAGGAGAGAGGAACCCGCCGACGGCGAGGCCCCTACGTCCCCACGACAAAACTCACCGTCGTCGTGGTCGAACCGCCGATGTTCAACGTCTGCACCGTCCTGGCCCCCTCGACCTGATAGTCCCCGGCCTTGCCCGAGGTCTGTTTCCACGCGTCCAGCAGCATCCGAACGCCCGTGGCCCCCACCGGGTGCCCAAGGCCGATCAGGCCGCCGGACGGATTGATCGGCAGGCGCCCGCCCATGGCGATGTCGCCGGCCTCGACCGCCTTCCAGCTTTCGCCCGGCGCGGTCAGGCCCAAGTGGTCGATGGCCATGTATTCCGTGGCGGTGAAGCAGTCGTGGGTCTCGACGGCGTCGACGCCGGAGACGTCCGGCGCGATCCCGGCCCGGGCGCGGGCGTCCAGGATGGCGCGGCGCACCTGCGGGAAGACGTACTCGCTGTCGCGACTGGCCTCGACCTTACGCGCATAGCTGAGCGGGGCCGAGCGATGGCCCCAACCCTTGATGCGCGGGATGTTCTCCAGCGCGATCCCGCGCTTGTCGGCATACTCGCGCGCCCGCTTCTCCGAGGCCAGGAACACCACGGCCGAGCCATCGGTGACCTGGCCGCAGTCCTGCTTGCGCGTGCGGCCCTCGACCACCGGATTGGCGACCTCGTCGGCGGTGAAGGCCTCGGGCCCGAAGTTCCAGCCGCGTGTCTGGGCGTTGGGATTGCGCTTGCCGTTGGCGAAGTTCACCTCGGCGATGCCCATCAGATGCTCGTACTTCAGCCCGTAACGGCGGTCGTACTCGTCGGCCAGGTCGGAGAAGGCCCGCGGCCACAGGAAACGGGCGTCCTGGAATTCGTGGCCGGCCCAGGCGGCGGCGCCCAGGTTCTCGGCCGCCTTCTGGCCCGGGACGTTGCGCATCTGCTCGATCCCGACCACACAGGCCAGGTCGTAGCGCCCCGCCTCGATCTCGGCCGTCGCCGCCAGGATCGCCACGCTGCCCGAGGCGCAGGCCGCCTCGTGCCGCGCCGTCGGCAGGCCGTCGAAGTCGGGATGCACCAGGCCGAACATGCCGCCCAAGAGGCCCTGCCCCGCGAACAGCTCGGCGGCGAAATTGCCGACATGGCCGGTCTCGACGTCCCCCACGTCGAGACCGGCCGCCGCCAGGCCCTCCCCGACGGCCTGCGCGAAAGCGTCGGCCAGCTCGCGCCCCTCGCGGCTCCAGTTGGCGGCGAAGTCGCTCTGCCAACCGCCCAGCACGTAGACCATGCGCGAGCTCCCTACCTCTAGTTAGTTCGATTATACAAGCGACCATCGTCGAGTCCACGACTTAGACGAACAATGGTTTGAACGCTGATTGACTTCCCCGCCCGAAACGCCCCACCAACCGGCCATGGTCGCTCAGAAGGCCCCCGCTTTGGTCAGACGCAGTTCAGCCGCTCGCGCGCTGAACCTGATCGGCGACCGCTGGACCCTGCTGGTGCTGTACGCCGCCTTCATGGGCGTGAAGCGGTTCGACGGCTTCGTGGAGATGACCGGCGTCGCCCGCTCGCTGCTGACCGACCGCCTGAAGCGCCTGGAGGCCGGCGGGATCCTGGAACGCCGCCCCTATCAGGACCGCCCGCCGCGCTTTGAGTACCGGCTGACGGCTATGGGCCGCGACCTCTACGACTCGGCGCTGATGCTGCTGGGCTGGGAGATGCGCTGGCGCTTCGATCCCGACTGCCCGTCGCACCAGATCGTCCACGAACCCTGCGGCCGGCCGCTAAAGCCGATCCTGGCCTGCAAGGCCTGCGGCGAGGCGGTGAAGGTGCGCGACATCACCCTCTCCCCCGGCCCCGGCGCCGGCCTGGAGCCCGCCCCGCCAGCCCGCCACTCGCGCCGCGCCAGCTCGGACGACGTCGGCGGCGCGCCGCTGCATCCGATGCTGGAGCGCGGCATCGAGGTGCTGGGCGACCGCTGGACCGCCCACCTGATCGCCGCCGCCTTCTACGGCCTGCGCCGGTTCAAGGACTTCCAGGCCGAGCTCAAGGTGGCCAGCAACATCCTGACCGACCGCCTGGAGCGGCTGGTCGCGAGAGGGATGCTGGAGCGGGTGCGGTATCAGGAGCGGCCGGAGCGGTGGGAGTATCGGCTGACGACCGAGGGCCGGGATCTGTTTCCGCTGATCGCGGCGCTGATGGCGTGGGGCGATCGGTGGCTGGCAGGGAATGAGGGAAGTCCGGAAATCCTGACGCATAGCTGTGGGGCAAGGTTGGAGCCGGTGGTGCGGTGTGACGTCTGCAGCGGCGCCGTGGACACGAGCAACACAAAGATCGCGGCGAGCGCTTGAAAGATGCTCCCCCGCGATGCGGGGGGAGCTGTCGCGGAGCGACTGAGGGGGTTAGCTGGATCGAGGCCGAGCTCGCCCCCTCCGGCCCCCTGGGCCACCTCCCCCGCATCGCGGGGGAGGATCTATGGTTTCACAGCCAGAGCCCTTCGGCCTCCACGCCATCCCCCCAGAAGCCCGGCTTCGGCGCAGCGATCCGCCCGCGCTCCACCCGCAAGCCGCCGGGATGATCCACCGCCAGCCACCACGGCCCGTCCAGATCGGCGAAGTCACTCGCCCCGCCCAGATGCAACGCCGGCGCGACGCCGAGCGACGACGCCACCATGCACCCCGTCATCACCTGGAACCCCAGCCCCCGTGCGGCCCGCAGCATCGCCACGGCCTCGGTCAGGCCGCCGGTCTTGTCCAACTTCAGGTTCACCGCCTGATAGCGCCCCCGCAGCGCCGCGAGGTCTCCGCCGACATGGACGCTCTCGTCGGCGCACACCGTGAACGGCGGGTCCCAGCCCTCGAGCGCGTGGTCGGCGTCGGCCGGCAACGGCTGCTCGACCAGGGCGATCGGCAGGTCGGCCAGAAGACTCTTCAGCCCGTCCAGGATGGGGAAGGTCCAGCCCTCATTGGGATCGACGATGAAGCGGGAATTCGGCGCGGCCGCCGCGACGGCGCGCAGGCGGGCCGCGGGGTCGTCGGCCGAGAGCTTGATCTTGATCAGCGGCGCGTCGGCGACGGCGCGGGCGGCGGCGGCCATCGCCTCTGGCGTGTCGAGGCTGACCGTGACGGCGGTGACCAAGTCCTGAGGGACTGGCAAACCCGTCGCCGCTGCGACACTCACGCCGGTGCTCTTCGCCCGCAGATCCCACAGCGCCAAGTCCAGCGCGTTGCGGGCCGCGCCGGGCGGCAGGGCGGCGCAGGCGGCCTCGGCATCGGCCGAGGCCAGGGCCGGTCCCAGCTGGGCCAGCACGCTCTCCACCGTCTCGCCGTAGCGACCGTAGGGCACGCTCTCGCCGCGCCCGACATGACCGTCGGCGACCGCGATCACCTCGACCACGTCGGCCGCCGTCTTGACCCCGCGCGAGATGCGGAACGGAGCCTTCAGCAGGTGCGAGACCGGGCGGGCGGAGACGGCGATCGACATGCCCGCAGGCATGCCGCGTTTCGCGAAGTCCTACCAGCCCCAGTGACGCGGGATCGGCGAGTCCGCCCGGCGCTCGGCCATCACCTTCAGGGCCAGCGGACGATCGACCAGGAACAGCACGGCCCAGACCAGCAGCACGCCGGCATAGTGGATGGCGCCCAGAACGCCGCCCGGACGGCCCGGACGAACGAAACGGCGCGGGGCGGTGAACGGCTGGGTGATGGCGTAGTCGGTCATGTCGCGCCCCTGTTCCAAGGAAAGCCTCATCTGATGAAGCCAACTTGGCTGGGCCATGCGCCAGAATCGGACGTATTGAACTGGACCTTCATCGCCCGCATTTCAACGGTGCGACTTCACGAGGATCCCATGGCCAAGACCGTCAGCATCAACATCCCCCACCAGCTGGGCGCGGCCGAGGCCAAGCGTCGTCTGGAAGAGGGCCTGTCGCAGCTGGCTGGCCAGATCCCCGGCGGCGACGCCAAGGGCTTCACCCAGAGCTGGGCCGGCGACGTGCTGAACTTCTCGGCCGTGGCCATGGGCTCGACCATCACCGGCGTCGTCCAGGTGCTGGAGGACCACGCCCGCCTCGACATCACCCTGCCCGGCCTGCTGGGCATGGCGGCCGGCAAGATCAAGGACGAGCTGACCCGCCGCGGGCAGCTGCTGCTGAAATAGCGCCGGATGGGGCGCCGGATCGGAACGTTCGTACTGGCCTCTGCCCTGGCGGTCAGCGGCGCAGCCTGGGCTCAGGCGTCGAAGTCCCCGCTCGACGCTAGCCGGCTGGCTGGGCTGGTGGGCGTCTACGCGCCCGGCGAGGCGGATTCCACGGTCGTTCTGACGACGCAGGAGACCGGCCCCCTTCGCACCGTCCGCCAGACCGTGCGCCGGCATGGCCCGTGGGTGAGGATCGACACCCTGGACCGTGACGTCACCTGCACCCGCTATGTCCACCGGCCCAGCGGCCTGACCGTCGACGTCGGGACCGGCTACTTCAGCATGAACCGCCCGACCCTTGTCGCCGAGACCACCGACTACCGCAGCGTCCCGACCGGCCGCACGTTGCAGGTCGCCGGCGAGACCTGCCAAGAATGGGACGTCTATCGCGGCATGGAAGGCGGCCAACCCACCTATCGCCGACTAGGCTGCGTCGCGGCGGACGGCATGGAGCTGTCCAGCCACACGGTCGGCCGATCGGGCGCCAGCCTGGGTCAGGCGACTACGGCGATCAGCGTCTCCCGCTCGCCCGTGAGCCCGTCCGAGGTCCAGCCGCCGACCAGCCTCGATCCCATCGTCTGGGCGCCGCCGACGCCGGCTCGCGACGGCTGGGAGGTCGTGTTGTCCAGCGACAGCGGCGGCGTCCGGACGGTCCGCGCGCGCGGGGCTTGGCGCTACCAGGAGACGCGGCGTCCCGACGGCGCGCGCGACATTTCCAGCAACCTGGCCTCCGCCGGTTTCCAGGCCCAGGCCAGCATCGACCGCGAAGGCGTTCCGATCACCGTGTCGATCATGGCCAGACCGCCTGTCGCCCTCGACGGCGAACGGCCGCTCGATCGCCCGCGGGAGACGGTCCTGGGCCAGACCTGCGCCTGGTACGACAGCATGCCGCTGGTCTCGGACGCCTTCCGTCACGAGTGCCGGACAGCCGACGGTGTCGTGTTGCGGATGGCCGAAGGCGGGCGTGGGCGCTCGGGCGCGACCTATGTCGCGATCACGCTCATCGACAAGCCGCCAGCGGTCGCCCAGATGATGCCCCCGGCGACGCTGTTCGACCTGGCCGCCTGGCTGCCCTAGAGCGCCGACACCTCGACCGAGGCCAGGCGGTCGGGATCGCCCGAGGCGAAGATCTCGACGACCTTGCCGCTCTCGACCCGGATATCGAGCACGACGTACAGCTTGCCCAGCGGGGCCACGACCGCGCCGATCGCGCCGTCGACCAGGGCCGTGCGGGCGGTCTGAGCCAGGCCGTTGTAGAAGTTCGCGACCTTCTCCGCGCCACGCAGCTCGCGGGTCTGGCCGCCGCCGGCGAAGATGTCGGCGCGGACCACGACGTTCGGATCCAGCACCGCCATCAGCCCGGCCATGTCGCCGGTGCGCGAGGCCAGCAGGAAGGCGTCGACCACGCTCTTCTGCGCGACCTGGCCGGCGTCCAGCGCCTCGCCGCCCCGCACCCGGCGACGGGCCCGGCTGGCCAGCTGGCGGGCGGCGTCGGGCGTGCGGTCGACGATCGGGGCGATCTGGTCGAACGGCATGTCGAACAGGTCGTGCAGCACGAAGGCGATGCGCTCGGCCGGGTTCAGGCTCTGCAGCACGACCAGCAAGGCCAGACCCACCGAGTCGGCCAGGATGGTCTCACGCTCGATCGCCTCCTCGGCGCTGACCGAGGGCTCGGGCGCGTCCTCGCCCATAGCGTCCTCGCGGCGGGATTTCTTGCTGCGCAGCATGTCCAGGCACACGCGCGAGGTCACTGTCGTCAGCCAGGCCGACAGGTTGTCGACGCCACTGGTGTCGGCGCGTGACAGGCGCAGCCAGGCCTCCTGCACGGCGTCCTCGGCCTCGGGCAGCGAGCCCAGCATGCGGTAGGCCACGCCGCGCAGGCGGGCGCGATCGGCTTCGAATTTTTCGGCGAGAAAATTTTGTTCGGGCATCGGTCACATCGCTCCGTCGGGGTCCGTCACCTCTTCGACGAACGCAAATCGCCGGATGTGACCGGCGCGTCGAAACGAACTGAAAGGATGCTCCGATGCAAGCGCGTATGACCCAGCCCGCCTTCCTGCTGCCCGACGCGATGAAGGCCCTGATCGCCCTCTCCAAGTCCGCCCATGTCGAGGGCGTGCCCGACACCCTGCACGAGCTGCTGCACCTGCGCGTCAGCCAGATCAACGGCTGCGGCGTCTGCCTGGAGATGCACGCCCGCGCCGCCGCCAAGTCGGGCGAGAGCCCCGAGCGCCTGGCCACCGTCGCCGGCTGGCGCGACACGCCCTACTTCACAGACGCCGAACGCGCGGCGCTGGCACTCGCTGAAGCCGTGACCCGCGTGGCCGACAAGGCCGACCCCGTGCCGGACGACGTCTGGAACGAGGCCGCCAAGCACTATGACGAGAAGGCGCTGGCGGGTCTGCTGATCAGCATCTCGGCGATCAACGTCTGGAACCGCCTGAACGCGGCGACGCGGCAGGTGGCGGGAAGCCTGGGGGTTTAAACCCCCTCTCCCCCACATCCCGTTTCCCCGGCGAAAGCCGGGGCCCAGATCTCATAGCGCTGGGGCTGTTGGGAAGAGCTCAGAGTTCATAGAACCCACTCCAGCATTCATCCATCTGGGCCCCGGCCTTCGCCGGGGAGACGGATGGAGGGAGATTAGTCGGAGTAGGCTAGAGCCGCCGCGAATCGAAGTCGTGCTTCCCCAGGCTCTCGAACCGGCCTTCCTCGGCCTTGTTGATGTACTGGGCGGCGACCAGCCAGCTCTTTACGGGGCGCAGGGTGCCCAGGCATCCCAGGATCAGGGCCGGGAAAATCGTCACCAGATGCACCCAGATCGGCGGGCGGTAGACGATCTCGACCCAGGCGAAGACCGCCGTGATCAGGATGCCGACGCCGCTCATCACGAAGAAGGCCGGGCCGTCGGCCGGGTCGGCGAAGCTGTAGTCCAGCCCGCAGCGGTCGCACTTGGGCGCCAGCTTCAGGAAGCCGGCATACAGCTTGCCCTCGCCACAGCGGGGACAGCAGCACTTCAGACCGGCCTCAACCGGCGTCGGGGAGTCGTAGAATTCATAGTCGGCCATCGGTGGCCCCTTCCTACAATCGCAGGATTGATCCATACATTGTGCGTATAATGTATGGAAATTCAGCCGTGACGACAACTAAGGGATCACCGAATCCCGCTGCTGCGTGGTTGCGCCGCATCGAGACCTTCTCCGGCCCCGCCTACCGCCGGATCGCCGAGGCCCTGGAGGCCGCGGTGGCGCAGGGCGAGCTGCAGGCCGGTGACCAGATCCCGGCCCAGCGCGAGGTCGCGCGGATCGTCGGCATCGATTTCACCACCGTCACCCGCGCCTACGCCCTGGCCCGCGAGCGTGGCTTGATCGAGGGTACGACCGGTCGCGGCACATTCATCCGTTTACGGACGATCGAGGATGAGGCGGGCCTGGTCGACCTCTCCATGAACCTGCCGCCCCCGCCGGCGGGACTGAACCTGGCGGCGCTGCTGCGCGAGACGACGGGCGCGATCCTGGCGCGCACGGATCCCGCGACCCTGATGGCCTACCACCCCGGCGCGGGCTCGCTGGCCCAGCGCGCGGTCGGCGCGGCCTGGCTGGCCCCTGTGCTGGGTGAGGTCGCGCCCGAGCGGGTGGTGGTCGCCAGCGGCGCGCAGACGGCGCTGTCGGCGCTGCTGGATCACCTGACCACACCGGGCGACACGATCATCGCCGAGGCCTTCGCCTATCCGGGCCTGCTGGCCACCGCCGCGCGACGGGGCCTGAAGGTCGTGGCCTGTCCACTGGATGGCGAGGGACTAGAGCCGGAAGCGCTCGCGCGGTTGGTCGCCCAGCACCGTCCGCGCCTGATCTGCGCCACCCCGACCTTCCAGAACCCGACGGCGGCGACCATGGGCCTGGCGCGGCGCGAGGCGGTCCTGGACATCGCGCGGATGGCCGACGTCACGATCGTCGAGGACGACGCCTACGGCCTGCTGCCGACCACGCCGCCGCCAGCCCTCGCCGCCCTGTGGCCGGAAGGCGTGTTCCATGTCGCCACCACCGCCAAGACCCTCTCACCGGGGCTGCGCCTGGCCTATGTCGTGGCGCCGCCAGGGCACGCCGAGGGCTTCGCGGCGGCCCTGCACGCTATCGCCCAGATGCCCGCGCCGCTGATGGCGGCCGTGGTGACGAGCTGGATCCGCGACGGCGTCGCCGGTCAGGTGCTGGCGGGGGTGCGGGAAGAAGCCGCGGCGCGGCGGGCCGTGGCGGCCGAGCTGCTGCCGGCGGCGGTGGGCGGCGCGGAAAGCCTGCATGTCTGGCTGCCGGGCGCTGTCGCCGCGCCGGCGGCGCGCGAGCGGGGCTTGGCGCTCGTGGGGGCGGAGGCGTTCCGCGCGCAGGGCGTAGCCGGCGAGGGACTGCGGATTTCCCTGGGGGCGGCGGGAAAGCGCGCGACGCTGGCCAAGGGATTGAGAGAGTTGGCCACTCTTATCCGCTAACCCAAACCCGTTTCCCCGGCGAAAGCCGGGGCCCAGATGGAAGAGCTGGGATCAGAACTCGACGTCGTCCTCGTTCTCTTCGCCTTCACCCTCGCCGCCCATGGCGTTCTCGAGGCTGTCGATGATGTCGTCCATCTGGTCGGCGGTGATAGAGACGTAGATCGACTCGCCGCCGATGGCCGAGACCAGCAGGCGGTAGCCGTCCTCGGTTTCCTGCAGGCTGAACGATTGGAGCGGCAGGAGCTTGGCCATGGGGGATCCTTCCCGAGAGAGCGAGGGTGTCACTTAGAGGCCCCCACCCCCTACTTCAATGGACCTCTATTTCAACGCACCACGCCGCAGCATGGCCACATGGGTCGCGATCAGCGGCGCGCGGTCCACCCACGGGAACTCCGGCCGGGCGATCAGCAGCGAGACCAGGCCATGCAGGCCGGCCCACAGCGACTGGGTCGCGGCCATGACGTCGCCGCCAGCCATCAGGCCCTTGGTGTGCAGCTCGCTCACCATCTCGACGAAGACGTGGAAGACTTCCTTGCCCGCGATCATCGGGCGGCCGCCGGTCTTTTCCAGGAACGAGCCGTCGACGCTCTTTTCGAGCATGAAGGCCACGCGATAGGCGTCGGGATGCTCCAAGCCGAAGTCGATATAGACCCGCAGGCAGCGCTCGAAGTTCTCTGGCGTCGGGGTGTAGTCGATCCGTGCGGCGGCCATCTTCTGCCCCAGGATCGCGAAGGCCCGCACGCACAGCTCGGCGGCGATGTCGTCCTTAGTGGCGAAGTAGGCGTAGAGCGCCGGCTGCGAGATGCCGGCGATCTCGGCGATCTGGCGGGTCGAGACGGCGTGGACGCCCTTCTGGGCGAACAGGCTCTGGGCGGCGTCGAGGATCTCCTCGCGGCGCTCGGCGCCCTGGCCCTTGGGTTTACGCGGGGAACGGGTCTTCATCCGACGTCCTTGACCACCGGTCTGCAAGCTTGACAAGCAAGCATTATCGATCACTGATAACTTATCATCGATCGATGTGGAACAGCTTATGTGGCGGAACGGGTTTCTGGCTAGCACGGCCTTGCTCGCGGCGGGGCTGCTCGTCGGCTGCGGCGGTAAGCCCAAGACCGATGAGCCCGTGGCCCCCACGCCCGTCGAGGCTGCCCGCGTCGCGGCGCCAGGCGGTTCCGGCGCGGTCACCGGCGCCGGCACGCTGGAGCGCCGACGCGAGATGGCCCTGTCGTTCCGCATCCCCGGCGTCCTCACCGCCCTGCGGGTCGAGGCCGGCGACCGCGTCCAGGCGGGCCAGGCCATCGCCGCCATCGACCCGGCCGGCGTCGATGCTCGCCAGCAACAGACCGCCGCCGACCTGGAGCGAGCGCGTCGCGACGTCGAGCGCGACAAGGCCCTGTTCGACAAGGGCTATGTCAGCCGCCAGCGCATCGACGACCGGACCAGCGCGCTGAAGGCCGCCCAGGCCGCTTATGACGCCGCCCGCTTCGACCGCCGCTGGGCCAGCCTGGTCTCGCCGGTCTCGGGAGTCGTTTTGGAGCGCCGCGCCCAGGCGGGCGAGGTCGTGGCCGCCGGCCAGGTGGTGGCGCGGGTCGCCGACCTTTCCTCGCCGCTGGTCCTGCGCCTGCCCCTGGCCGCCCGCGACGCCGCTCGCATCCGGGTGGGCGATACGGCGCAGGTCACTGTCGAGGACCTCGGCGGCCAGGCCCTCAACGGCCGCGTCACCCGCGTCGGCGAGGCCGCCGACACCCGCACCGGCGCCATCCTGGTCGAGATCGAGCTGTCGGCCCCGCCTCCCAACCTGCGCTCCGGCCAGGTGGCCCACGCGGCCCTGCAAGTCCGCGCCGCGCCGGGCGCCACCACGGGCTATGCCCGCATCCCCGCCGAGGCGGTGCTGGAGGCCGCCGGCCAGCGGGCCTTCGTCTATCGCTTCGACGGCGGCAAGGCGCGGCGCACGGCGGTCAGCTTCGGCGGCTTCGATGGCGATGACGCCCTGGTCGCGGGCCTGCCGGGCGGGACCCAGGTGATCACCGCCGGAGCCGGCTTCGTCGCCGACGGCGAGGCCGTGCGGGTCATCGATCCCACCCGTCTGGGGCGCTAGTCCGTGAAGTTCGATCTCGCGACCTTCGCCGTCCGCCGCTGGCAGTTCACGCTGGTCGCCTTCGGCCTGCTGATCATGTTGGGCGTCAACGCCCTGACCAGCGTGCCGCGCTCGGAAGACCCGCACTTCCCCACCCCGATCGTCATCGTCCGCGCGGTGCTGCCCGGCGCCGAGCCGTCCGAGATCGAGCAGCTGATCGTCGACCCGATCGAGGACGCCGTCGACGGCCTGGACGATATCGACAAGGTCGAGTCCACCGCCGTGGACGGCGCGGCGGTGATCCGCGTCCACTTCACCTGGAACGTCGACACCGAGCGCAAGTTCGACCAGGTGGTGCGCGAGGTGAACGCCATCCGCGGCAACCTGCCGGCCGGTCTGCAACGGCTGGAGATCGAGCGGGTGCGCACCACCGAGGTGTCGATCGTCCAGGTCGCCCTCACCTCCGACATCATGCCGATGCGCCGCCTGGAAAAGACCGCCGACCGCCTGCGCGAACGGCTGGACCGCGTGCCCGGCGTGCGCGAGGCCAAGTACTGGGGCGCGCCGCCCTCGCAGGTGCAGGTCACCCTGGATCTCGCCCGCCTGTCGGCCCTGCGCCTGCCCGCCACGGCCGTCGCCGACGCCCTGCGCCAGGCCGGAGCCGAGGCGCCGATCGGCGCCGTGCAAGCGGGAGAGCGACGCTTCAACGTCAAGTCCGGCGGCGCCTTCCACGACTTGGCGACCATCGCTGACACGCCCGTGCGCTCGATCGGCGGCCAGGTCACCCGCGTCCGCGACGTCGCCAGCGTGGCCTGGGCCCAGGCCGAGCCCACCCACCTGACCCGCTTCAACGGCAAGCGCGCCATCTTCCTGACCGTGAACCAGAAGGACGGCCAGGACGTCGCCAAGATCACTAAAGGCGTCCAACAGGTGCTGGACGACTACGAAAAGACCCTGCCCGCCGGGGTGAAGATGGAGCGCGGCTTCGTCCAGGCCGAGAACGTCCGCCACCGGCTGAACAACCTGTTCCGCGACTTCGGCATCGCCCTGGCCTTGGTGCTGATCACCCTGCTGCCGCTGGGGCCGCGCGCGGGCGTGGTGGTGATGGTCTCGATCCCGCTGAGCCTGCTGATCGGCCTGACCATGCTGCAGGCGTTCGGCTTCACCCTGAACCAGCTGTCGATCGCCGGCTTCGTGCTGGCCCTGGGCCTGCTGGTCGACGACAGCATCGTCATCACCGAGAACATCGCCCGCCGGGTGCGCGAGGGCGAGGACCGGGTCGAGGCGGCCATCAACGGCACGCGCCAGATCAGCCTGGCGGTGCTGGGCTGCACGGCCACCCTGATGCTGGCCTTCCTGCCGCTGATGGCCCTGCCAGCCGGCGCGGGGGCCTATATCAAGTCGCTGCCGGTGACGGTGCTGTGCACCATCGCCGCCTCGCTGCTGGTCTCGATGACCATCATCCCGTTCCTGGCCAGCCGCCTGCTGGACAAGCACTCAGACCCCGAGGGCAACGCCCTGCTGCGGGCGGTCAATGACGGCATCCACCGCTTCTACCGGCCGGTGCTGCACCGGTCCCTGGCGCGGCCGTGGCTGACCCTGGCCATCCTGCTGGCCATCTGCCTGACCACCCTGCCGCTGACCAAGCTGATCGGCTCGTCGCTGTTCCCGGCCGCCGAGACCCCGCAGTTCCTGATCCGCATCGAGACGCCCGACGGCGCGTCCCTGGCCCGTACCGACCAGGCCCTGCGCTTCGTCGAGGCCCGCGTGCGCAAGGAACCCGACGTCGCCTGGGAGGCCGCCAATCTGGGCCGCGGCAATCCGCAGATCTTCTACAATCGGTCGCAACGGGAAAGCGCCACGACCTTCGCCGAGGTATTTGTCAGCCTGAAGGCCTGGGAGCCCGGCAAGAGCGACAAGGTGCTGGACGGCCTGCGCAAGGACTTCGCCAACTATCCCGGCGCGCGGATCAGCGTCGTCACCTTCGAGAACGGCCCGCCGATCGACGCGCCGGTGGTCATCCGCCTGACCGGCCAGAACCTGGAGGTGCTGAAGGCCCTGGCCGCCCGCACCGAGGCGATCCTGAAGGCCACGCCCGGCACGCGCGACGTCACCAACCCGATCCGCCTGGACCGCACCGACCTCGACCTCGGCGTCGACGAGGCCAAGGCCGCCGCCCTGGGCGTGCCGGCCGGCGCGGCCCGCCGCGTCGCGCGCCTGGCGCTGTCGGGTGAGGAAACCGCCCGCTTCCGCGACCCGGACGGCGACGACTACGCCGTGACCGTGCGCCTGCCGATGGCCCAGGTCGACGGCGCGGCGCGCAATCCGCTGTCGGCGCTGAAGGGCGTCTATGTCCCGACCGCCGACGGCATGGCCGCGCCGCTGGACGCCATCGCCACGCCGAAACTCAAGAGCAGCCCCTCGCGCATCGACCGCTTCGACCGCGAGCGGACCGTGACCATCAGCTCGTACGTCCGCACGGGTTTCCTGGCCTCGGCCGTGACCCAGGAAGCCCAGGCGCGACTGGCCAAGCAATTGCCCCTGCCCCCTGGCTATCGCTTGTCACTGGGCGGCGAAGCCGAGGCCGCCTCGGAAAGCTTCGCGGGCCTGGGCGCGGCGGTGCTGGTGGCCGTGTTCGGCATCCTGGCGGTGCTGGTCCTGGAGTTCCAGAAGTTCAAGACCGCCCTGGTCGTGGCCGGCATCATCCCGTTCGGGGTGTTCGGCGCGGTGCTGGCCCTGGCCCTGACCGGCTACTCGCTGTCGTTCACCGCCACGATCGGCGTGATCGCCCTCATCGGCATCGAGATCAAGAACTCGATCCTGCTGGTCGACTTCACCGAGCAGCTGCGCCGCGAGGGCATGAGCCTGCACGACGCCATCGAGAAGGCCGGCGAGGTGCGGTTCCTGCCGGTGCTGCTGACGTCCGTCACGGCGATCGGCGGCCTGCTACCGCTGGCCGTGGAGCGCTCGGGCCTCTACTCACCCCTGGCCATCGCCATCATCGGCGGGCTGATCACGAGTACGCTGCTGAGCCGCGTGGCGACGCCGGTGATGTACTGGCTGACGGCAAGGGGGAAGGCCGAGCACGCTTAAGACATCCTCCTCACTCGTGAAACGGGGGAGGTGGCGCGATGCGGATACGCGTCGCGACGGAGGGGGCGGCTTTCGACCCTTGGCGGGTGTTGAGGGCTTCTGCTCGGGGAGTGCTGCAAAATCCTTCCTCCCCCTTTGGGGGAGGGGGACCGGCGAACGCCGGTGGAGGGGCCAGCGCCGGCGTTGTCGAGTCGGCACAAGCCCCCTCCGTCTCGCCGCGCTTCGCGGCGATCCACCTCCCCCAAACGGGGAGGAAAGCGCTGGGGCTCTGCGCAGAAGGTCCGCTAACCACCCAAAGCTGATGCACCTTTGAAACCCTCTCTCATAGAGAGAGGGAGGGACCCGCCGCGTAGCGGTGGGAGGGTGAGAGGTTACACACTCTCCGAATGAAGCTCGAACGAAGGCGCAATGATTGCTTCATGGCCGAAGGGATGCACCGTCGCTGACGTTTCTAAGCGCCCCCCGCAATCGGGGCAGGAGGAAGATTTCGCGCCCCTTGCCTATTATACGATCGTATAGCAACCTCTCCTCCTGCTCTTGGGGAGAGACACGATGGCCGACATCACCACCCGCGACGCCGTCATCATCGGCGGGGGCCACAACGGCCTCGTCTGCGCCTTTTACCTGGCCAAGGCCGGGCTGAAGGTCACGGTCTGCGAGGCGCGGGGCGTGGTCGGCGGGGCGGCGGTGACCGAGGAGTTCCATCCCGGTTTCCGCAACTCGGCAGCCAGCTACACGGTCAGCCTGCTGAACCCGCGCGTGATCGCCGACATGGGCCTGCGCGACTATGGCCTGACCTTCCTGGAGCGGCCGATCTCGAACTTCCTGCCGCTCAGTGACGACCAGTACATCAAGCTGGGCGGCGGGCTGGAGCGTACTCAGGAGCAGTTCCGCAAGTTCAGCCGCCGCGACGCCGAGGTGCTGCCGGCCTACTACGCCATGCTGGACGAGATCGGCGACGTGCTGCGCGACTTCGCTCAGGAGACGCCGCCGAACCTGGGCGACGGCCTGCCCGGCATGCTGCGGGCCTTGCGCCAGGGCGGGCGCCTCGCCATGCTGTCGCGCGAACGCAAGCGCGACCTGCTGGACCTCTTCACCAAGAGCGCCCGCGACGTGCTGGACGGCTGGTTCGAGAGCGATCCGGTCAAGGCCGCCTTCGGCTTCGACGCCGTGGTCGGCAACTTCGCCAGCCCTGATACGCCGGGATCGGCCTATGTGCTGCTGCACCACACCTTCGGCGAGGTGAACGGCAAGAAGGGCGCCTGGGGCCACGCGGTCGGCGGCATGGGCTCGATCACCCAGGCCATGGCCAAGGCCTGCGAGGCGGCGGGCGTGGAGATCCTGCTGAACGCGCCGGTCGAAGGCGTCCACGTCGATGGCACGAAAGCCGTCGGCGTCCAGCTGGTCGACGGCCGCCAGGTCATGGCTCCGATCGTCAGCGCCAACGTCAATCCCGCCCTGCTGTACAAGAAGCTGGTCCCGCCCTCGGCCCTGACCGCCGACTTCCGCAAGACGGTGGACGGCTACAAGAACGGCTCGGGCACCTTCCGCATGAACGTGGCGCTGTCGGAGCTGCCCAGCTTCACCTGCCTGCCCGGCAAGGAGGCCGCCGAGCACCACCAGTCGGGCATCGTCATCGCGCCCAGCCTGGACTACATGGACGCCGCCTATCGCGACGCGAAGGCCGAGGGAATCAGCAAGGCCCCGATCGTCGAGATCCTGATCCCCTCGACCATCGACACGTCTCTCGCGCCTCCCGGCCAGCACGTGGCCAGCCTGTTCTGCCAGCAGTTCGCGCCGGAGCTGCCAAACGGCCGCAGCTGGGACGAGGTGCGCGAGGCGGCCGGCGACCTGATCATCGCCACGGTCGACCAGTGGGCGCCGGGCTTCAAGGCCTCGGTGCTGGGCGCCACCCTGCTGTCGCCGCTGGACCTGGAGCGCAAGTTCGGCCTGATCGGCGGCGACATCATGCACGGCCACATGTCGCTGGATCAGCTGTGGGCCACGCGACCCTTCCTGGGCCATGCCAGCCACCGCGCGCCGATCAAGGGCCTCTACATGTGCGGGGCCGGCACGCATCCCGGCGGCGGCGTCTCGGGCAATCCGGGCCGCAACGCCGCCCGCGAGATCCTGCGCGACAAGGACTTCGTCACGGCGCTGAAGCTGTCGGTCGCCGCGCGATGACCCAAAAGCCGATCTTCCCGGCGAACGCCGGGACCCAGATACATCCCGAGCCCAGGCCGTATCTGGCGCCTCACAGCCCTATGATCTGGGCCCCGGCGTTCGCCGGGGAAATCGGGGAAGGGAAAGCCCGATGACCGCGATCTCCAACGAGGATCCGCAGGCCGACTGGGGCCTGCCCGGCTGGATCTATGGCAACGAGCGCTTCTTCAGGGAAGAGCAGGACAAGATCTTCCGCCCGTCGTGGCAGATCGTCTGCCATCTGAACGACATCCCCAAGGCCGGCGACTTCCACACCTTCGACTTCGTGGGCGAGAGCCTGGTCGTGCTGCGCGGCAAGGACGGCGGGGCGCGGGCGTTCGCGAACGTCTGCCGCCACCGGGGCGCGCGGCTGCTGGACGGTCCCGTGGGCCACTGCGGCCGGATCGTCTGCCCCTACCACGCCTGGACCTACGACCTGGAAGGCCGGCTGATCGGCGTGCCGATGCGCGACGACTATCCCGCTTTGCAGATGCACGAGCAGGGCCTGGCCAAGGTCGAGACCGAGATCTGGCGCGGCTTCGTCTTCGTGCGGATCGAGGGCGAAGGTCCGTCGGTCGCCACGATGATGGCTCCGTACGAAGACGAGGTCGCCCACTACCGCTTCGAGGAGCTGCAACCTTTCGGCCGCGTCACCCTGCGGCCGCGCGAGGTGAACTGGAAGAACATCAGCGACAACTATTCGGACGGCCTGCACATTCCGATAGCTCACCCCGGCCTGACGCGGCTGTTCGGCAAGGGCTACGGCGTCGAGGCCAAGACCTTCGTCGACAAGATGTGGGGCCAGCTGATCGACGAGCCGTCGCGCAATCCGTCCGAGCGGCTGTACCAGGACCTGCTGCCCGACGTTCCGCACCTGCCGGACAACCGCAAGCGGCTGTGGACCTATTTCAAGCTGTGGCCGAACTTCGCCTTCGACATCTATCCGGATCAGGTGGACTTCATGCAGTTCATCCCGATCTCGGCCGAGAAGACGATGATCCGCGAGATCGCCTACGCCCTGCCGGATGAACGGCGGGAGATGAAGGCGGCGCGGTATCTGAACTGGCGCATCAACCGCCAGGTCAATGCCGAGGACACCGAGCTGGTGGCCCGCGTGCAGCAGGGCATGGCGTCGCGAACGTTCACCGCGGGACCGCTGGCCACGAGTGAGGTGAGCTTGCGAAGCTTTGGCCGGAAGATGCGGGCGCTGGTTCCCGAGAGCCGGCTGGAGCGGCCGCCGGAGGGGTGGTGAAGATCCTTCCCGCCCTAGCAAATCTCGTCATCCCGGAAGCGCGTAGCGCTATCCGGGACCCAGGGGCCGGTGCAGCGCGGTGGCCCCTGGGTCCCGGCTCTCCGCTTCGCTGCGGCCGGGATGACGATGAAGGGGAATGCGGAGAGGCAGTCCGGTGACCCGCGCCGCCTTCACCCGCGAGGCCCCCGACGTCCGCCGGCAAGCGCTGGTGACGGCCGCCGAGACCGTGCTCGCCCGCGAAGGCGTCGGCGGAACCAGCGTGCGGACCATCTGCGCCGAGGCGGGTGTCTCTCCCGGCCTGCTGCGGCACTATTTCGAAGGCGTCGACGAGCTGATCGCGGCGGCTTACGAGGCGGTGAGCCAGCGGATCGATGCGGCGCTGGACGCGGCTCTCGAGACCGCCGGCCCGTCGCCGCGCGAGCGCCTGCTGGCCTATCTCACCGCCAGCTTCGTCCCGCCGGTGCTGGACCCGCAGCTGCTGGCCGCCTGGATCGGCTTCTGGAGCCTGGTGAAGACCAAGCCCCGCATCGCAGCCATCCACGCGGCGTCCTATGCCGGCTTCCGGGCGCGGCTGGAAACGCTGCTCAGCGAGACCGGCGCACGCGACACGCGGCTGGCGGCCATCGCCCTGACGGCGACCGTGGACGGACTATGGCTGGAGCTGTGCCTGGACCCGGCGACCTTTGGTCCGGACGAGGCGGCGCGGATCATCGGACGCGCGCTGGAAAGCTGGCTGGAGCCGTAGAGAACTCCGGTCTTCCCGGCGGCGCCAGTTCAGGGAACCGTCGGGGCGCGCTGTCATTGCAGCGCCATTCCCACCACCCCAAACGCCTCGGCGACCAGCTGTCACCGGGAAGACCGGATGCCCCCTATGGGGTGGAGCGCGATAAGCCCCCGCGCTCCGAAACTCTGAACTTAAGCCGCGACGACCTGATGAGCGGCGCGGTTACGGCCCCAAGCGGGGGTGCGCACTTCCGGTTCGTCGACATGGACCTGAGCCTTGCGGCCCTGGGCGATCATGTGACGCGCCAGCAGCTGAGCCAAGCCCTCGGCCTCGTGTTGCGACGAGTACGAACCAATCAGCTCGGCCGAGTCGTTCCAGGTCACATGCCACACACCGGCGACCGGGCGGACGTAGTAGTGATTCTCGGTCATGTAGACCTCCTTGGACGTACTCAACGTGACGCTAACCACGCAGACATGACAGTTGTTTCGCTATCGCACAACAAAATTGCGCTGCAATGCACAATGCATGATCCGAGCCAACTGAGGCTGTGCAGTTATTCACCTCACAAACTCCGTTTCCCCGGCGAAGGCCGGGGCCCAGATTCATGCGGAGCATTTGGGGTGATAGCGCCTACAAGTCCCGCCACACCCCGCGCGCGCTCGTGGCTCGATCTGGACCCCGGCTTTCGCCGGGGAAACGGAAGGAGGAGCGAAAGCGCTATTGATCCTTCACCACCGCCCCGCCCTTCATGACCTTGGGCACGCGGGTCAGCACCGAGACGTCCGCCAGCGGATCGCCGGGCACGGCGATCAGGTCGGCGTAGCAGCCGGCCGCGTCGCAGCCGACCTGGCCGGTCTTGCTCATCAGCTCGGCCGCCACGGTGGTCGCAGACTGGATCGCCTGCATCGGCGTCATGCCGTACTTGACCATGTAGGGCAGCTGGCGACCGTTGAGGCCGTGCGGATAGACGCCGGCGTCGGTGCCATAGGCGATCTTGACCCCGACCTTCACCGCCTTGCGGAAGCCTTCGCGCTGGGCCTCGGTGGTCTCGTAGTTCTTGCGCAGGGTTTCGGCGGGCCAGCCGTGGGCCTTGCCGTAGGCGTCGATCCAGTCGCCGTCATAGATGTCGGCCACCAGATACACACCCTTGGCCTTCATCATGGCGATGGCCTCGTCGTCCATCAGCGAGCCGTGCTCGATCGACCGCACGCCGGCCCGCATGGCGACCTTCATGCCGTTAGCCCCGTGAGCGTGGGCGGTGGCGTAGGTCCCCCGCTTGGCGGCCTCCTCGACGGCGGCGCGGATCTCGTCCTCGGAGAGCTCCAGCTGGCCGGGCTCGGTGCCGACGGTCAGCACCGCGCCGGTAGCGATCAACTTCAGGAAGTCGGCCTTGTGAGCCAGGATGTTGGCGGCCTTGCGATGCGCATCCGCCGCGTCCTCGACCACGCCCACTCGCATCTCGGCCGGAATGCCGACGTCCGCGGCGATGCCGGTCACCTCCCCGCCCCCGCCGGGGATGGTGATGTAGGCGCCGGCCACCGACATGCGCGGGCCGGGCACGAGGCCGTTGTTGATCGCGTCGCGCAGGGCCACGTCGCCGAACGCCCGCCAGGTGCCGACGTCGCGCACGCTGGTGAAGCCGGCCATGAGGGTCTTGCGGGCGTGATCAGCGGCGATGAACGACTGGTAGGCGGCCGTGGTCAGCAGCGGCTCGGCGATGTTCTCGGTCTGCTCCTGGTCGACCAGGTGGGTGTGCATGTCGATCAGGCCGGGCAGGACGGTGAGCTTGCTCCAGTCGGTGACCGGGCCGTCCTTCGGAGGCGCCTTCCACGGCGTGACCGCCGTGATCTTCTCGCCTTCGATGCGGATCAGCTGGTCGCTCAGCACCTTGCCGGCCTGGGGATCGACCAGCTTGCCGGCGTGGACGTAAGAGACCTGGGCCGCGAGCAGCAGGGCGACGATCATGCGGAGATCTCCGAAGCAGGACGCGCCGCGCGGGCGGTCAGGAAACGAACCGGCAGGCCGGCGACCAGTAGAACGAGGCCCCACAGGGCGGCCTGGGCGCCCGCGCCGTAGAGGGTCCAGATCGAATACAGCGCCGCCAGGATGGCCAGCACGGTCAGGCCCACTGTGGCGTCCATCCGCTTCTGCTGCTGCAAGCGCAGGGCCGCCAGGGCGCTGAACAGGTAGGTGAACAGGCTGGCCGAGGTCGCCAGCAGGGCGATGAAGGTGAAGAGGTCCGCCATCGACTTGGCGTAGTTCATCAAAACCAGGCCAGTCAGGAGGGCGCTGGACAGCACATGCGCCCGCACCGGCGTCCCGCGCTTGCCGGCTTTGGCGAGCCAGGCGGGGAACACCCCGTCGCGCGCCATGGCGTAGGGCATCTCGCCCTGCAGCAGCACCCAGCCGTTCAGCGCTCCGAAGGCGCTGATCGCGGCGAAGGCGGCCAAAACGAGCCGCAGGTCGCCGCCGCCGTGATAGCCGACGAAGTCCGCGAACGGCGCGTTGGAACCCTTCAGCAAGTCGGCGGGCGACAGCAGCACCACCGCCGAGCAGACGACCAGATAGATCAGGCCGGTGAAGGCCGTGCCGTACAGGGTGGCCTTGGGAATGGTCGTGGTCGGTTCGTGCACCTTGTCGGCGGGCACGGTGGCCGACTCCAGGCCCAGCAGGGCCCACAGGGTCAGGGTGGCGGCGGCGGTGATGCCGCTGGCCGACAGCTGCGAGGGCTCGAACGGCGTCACCGCCGCCCCGCCCTTCTTGGCCAGCACCACGGCGGCCAGACCGGCCACCGCGACCAGCGGCAGCAGCTTCAGGACCGTCGCCACGACCTGCAACCGGCCCGCCGACTTGGAGCCCCAGCAGTTCACGCCGGTCAACGCCCAGACGACCGCGACCGTGACGAACGCCGCCAGTCCGGGGACCTTGGCGATCACCGGGAAGAACACCGACAGATAGCTGACCCCGCCGATGGCGATCGCCGCGTTGCCGACCCACATCGAGATCCAGTAGGCCCAGGCGACCATGAAGCCGGCCGTCGGCCCGAAAGCTTCCTGGGTATAGGCCAGCGGCCCGCCGGCGCGTGGAAAGGCCTTGGCCAGATGGGCATAGACGAAGGCCAGGCACAGCGCCCCGCCGATCGTCAGCAGCCAGGCGATCACGGCGTTCCAGCCGTACGGCGCCAGCGAGGCCGGCAGCATGAAGACGCCCGAGCCGATCATGTTGCCCACGACCAGGGCCGTGCACATCCACAGGCCCAGGGGTTTAGCGTCGGAAGCTTTCATCAAAGTCCCGTTTCCCCGGCGAAAGCCGGGGCCCAGATCGAGCCCGGGGAGATCACCGCTCTGGGCGGGGCGGAAAAGCGCATCAACTCAAGACGCTCCGGATGAAACTGGGTCCCGGCTAGAGTTTACGCTCGGACGCGCAAAGCGCGATCCGTGGCGCCGGGAAGACGAAAATGGGGGAACGGAAAACGAAAAAGGGGCGGCCCTTCGCGGACCGCCCCCTCTCACTCCCCACCACGAACTAGAACTCTTTCCCCACCTTGATCCCGACGGTGCGGGGCTGGTTCGGGACGATATAGGCCTGGGTTCCGCAGACGCTCTCGGCGCATTCGGCATAGCGGTTCAGGCTGGCCCGCTTGTCGAAGACGTTCTTGAGGTAGAGCTGCATCGACCAGCTGTCCTTGGACAGGCCGGTCGAGAAGTCGACCACCGAATAGCGGCCCTGCTTGCCGATGATCTCACGCTCCTTGAGGCGCAGATCGGTCCAGTTCGAGGTCTGGCCCATGACCGACACCTGCCAGAAGCCGTCATAGTCGGCGACCTGGTATTGGTAGCGGGCCGTGATGTTGGCCTTGAACTTGGGCGTGATCGGCAGGCGCGTGCCGTCCGGCGCTTGCGGGCCGTCGGGGAACGCCGTGGAGCCGACCGGACAGGTCGTGATCGGCGTGCCCGCGCTGTCGGTCGCGCCGCAATAGTTGGCCGTCAGCTTGGCGTCGGTATAGGCGGCCGAGGCGTTCAGCGTGAAGCCGTCGACCGGCGCCCAGGTGATGTCGCTCTCGACGCCCTTGATGCGCGCCTGGTTGGCGTTCTTGATCTCGGTCAGGCCGTTGGCCCCCAGGATCGAGAACTGGAAGCCCGACCAGTCCTCCATGAAGATCGCGCCGTTCCAGCGGAACGCCCCGCCCCACGAGGTCTTCCAGCCGGCCTCGTAGTTCTTCAGGTAGTCGGCCTGATATGGCGGCAGGGTCGAGCGGCGGTTGATGCCGCCGGGCCGGAAGCCCTTGGAGTAGGTGGCGTAGACCAGCTTGTCGTCGTCGATCTTGTAGGTCAGCGTCACCTTCGGCGAGTTGCCGCTTTCCTTGGTGCCCTTGTCCAGGTTGGTGCAGGGCGAGCCCGCGACCACCGGGCCCTTGAAACAGGCGCGCTCGCCCGTCGAGCCATAGCCCGTGCCGTAGCCGTAGAAGCCGACCAGGGTGTTGTGCGCCTTGAAGAAGCGGATGCCGGCGGTCAGCATCAGCTTGTCGGTGATGTCGTACTCGGCCTGGCCGAAGATCGCCTTGTCACGATCGATCCGCTGCTGGGCGGTCAGCCAGATCGTACCGACATAGCCCGGCACCGACAGGTCGCTGCCCAGGCCGTCGATCTTGTAGTTCTGGAAGATGCCGTGCTTCTGCTTCTGGTAGAAGCCGCCGACCACGAACCGCAGCTTCTGGTCCTGCGGCGAGGCGATGCGGATCTCGTGGCTTTCCTTGCGATAGCGGTCGCGGCCCTGGATGTACTGCGACGGGTTCACCAGGTTGCCGGCGTTGTCGGTCCAGTAGAAGCCGTAGCCGACCTGATCGTAGAAGTACGAGTAGTCGGTGTAGTCCTGGTTGGTCTCGTCGTTGCGCTTCAGGTACGAGCCGGCATAGGTGACGTCGAGATTGGCCACCTGGCCCTCGATGGTCATGGCCGCCTGGACCCACTTGTCCTTGCTGCTTTCGGGATAGAAGTGCGTGACCTTCAGGTCGCCGACCTGCGGGTCATAGGCGAACAGGCCGCCGGTCTTCTGCACCTGGCCCATGACGCTGGGGGTGATCACCCAGTTGTCGTTCAGCTCGACCCGCAGGGCCGCGCGGCCGCCCTGGGTGTAGACGCGGTTATAGTCCTTCCGCACCCGGCTGTTGTTGTTGATCGTGTAGTCGTTGGTCGGATCCGTATCGCCGCGATCATAGGTCCGCGTGCCCGCCACGTTGTCGATATACCCGGCGTCGCGAACGTCCCAGCCGACCGCGCGCACGGCGATCTTGTCCGACAGCGGGATGTTGACGAAGCCTTCGATCGTGTGGCCGGTCCCGCCGTGATCGACCTTGTTGGCCTCGACGTCGACCCCGGCCGAGAAGCCGGCCGTCGTGGGCTTGTTGGTGATGATCCGCAGCGTGCCGGCCTGCGAGCTGGCGCCATACAGCGTGCCTTGCGGACCGGCCAGGGCCTCGACCCGGGCGACGTCATAGACGTGGATGTCCAGAGCGCCCTGGATGGTGGTGACCGGCTGTTCGTCCAGATAGACGCCGACGCTGGGCAGCGAGCCCGAGTGGTTGCCGTCCCCGCCGCTGGCCACGCCGCGCATATAGACCTGGCCGAAGCCCGGCCCCGACGTCGTGAACGATACGCTGGGCAGGTACTTCACATAGTCGACGAAGCTGGCGACCTGCAGCTGCTCCAGCTTCTCCCCACCCAGGGCCTGGATGCTGACCGGCACGTCCTGCAGGTTTTCAGACCGCTTCTGCGCGGTGACGACGACCTCCTCGAGGGCCGTGTTCTGATTGTTGGATTGGGCGTGCGCGACGCCCGTAAGCATGGTGGTGGCAAAGAGGGCGGCAGAGCAGACGCCGACCTTTCTCAAACGAACCGATCCCGACGACATTAAGTCGCTCCCCTTGGCGGCTGATCGAACGACGTTCGACCCGCGCTAAGCGTCCGGCAAGGTTGGAAATTTCGGTTTGTCGCCAATTCCTGTGAGTGTTGCAGAAATGGCAAGGTTCGGAGCAAGTGGTCAAATAACGGGCGCGTTCGGATAAGCGTCCAGCACCGGCCCCAATGCCTGCTTGAGCGGGTCCAGGCGCGATTCGAATTTCTGCCAGTGCTCGACCGCGTCCTTGAAGATCGGACGCCGCACCTGCTCTGAACTGGCGGTGCGAACGGCGCGGTCGTTCTCGTGCGGCGACAGACAGGCCTCCTCGAACGGTAGCCCGCAATGGTCCAGCAGGGCGCGGATTTCGGCTTCAGGGTCGGCGATCATGTGCTCGTAGATCACCCGGTGCACACGACCGGGCAGGACCGCATCGAAATGCGCCATCAGCTCGACGTAGTCGGCGTAGTAGCGGCCGATGTCGGTCAGATCGTAGCTGAACGCCTGCCCGCGCGCGAAGTGCTGCTTGAAGCCCGAGAAGCAGCAGCCCAGCGGGTGGCGACGGGCGTCGATGATCTTCGCGTTCGGCAGGATCAGGTGGATCAGCCCGGCATGCGCGAAGTTGTTGGGCATCTTGTCGATGAAGAACGGCTTGTCCGTCTTGCGCTGGATGCGGGTGCGCTCCAGGAACTCCTCGCCCAGGGCCTTGAGGTCGGCGGCGGAGAGGTCGGCCAGGCTTTCCGGATAGGTCGACTCGGCGCGGGTGGCGGTCTTGCCGCCCAGGCGGCGCGCCATGACGATCAGGTCGGGCAGCTCCATCGTGCCCTCGACCATCGAGTGGCTGGCCAGGATCTGCTCGACCAGGGTCGAGCCCGAGCGCGGCAGGCCGACGACGAAGATCGGATCGGGCGCGTCGAACCCCTGCCCCGTCCGCTCGGCGATAAAGGCAGGCGTGAACACCGCCTTGGTGCGGGCGGTGTCGGAGGCGTTCTCTTCGGGATCGTAGTCCAGCTGCTTGCGGCGGATCGCGGCGCCGGCGGCGTAGTGGTCAAACGAGGCGTCCCAGAGTTCCGCATCCTCGTGCGCCTTGCCCAGGGCGTAGCGCAGGTGCAGGCGGTCGTCGTCGGAGAGGTCCGGCGTCTCCAGCGCGGCGGTCATGGCCGCCAGGTCGCCTGGCGTGAACTTGACCGTCTTGAGGTTGGCCAGGCTCCACCACGCCTCGCCCAGGGTCGGGGCCTGCTCCAACGCCTGGCGATAGGCCGCGACGCAGTCGGCCTGGCGGCCCACGGTCTTCAGCGCGTGGCCATAGCTCATCCAGCCCTTGGGCTGGTTGGGATAGTCGGCCAGCACCCGGTCGTAGACGGCGATGGCGCGGTCGTATTCGCCCAGCCGCGCCAGGATGGCGGCGTGCAGGTTGGCGTAGCCGGGGTGGCGGGCGTCCTTGGCGGTCAGGGTCTCGATCTCGCCCAGCGCCTCGGCGTTCTTGTTCTGGCGATACAGCATGGTCGCCAGGTTGTGACGGGCGGCGGCGAAGTTCGGGGCCAGTTCGACACAGCGGGTCAGCAGGGCCTCGGCGTCGGCATAGCGGCCCAGGCGCGCGCCGGTCTCGGCCAGCATGCGGATGGCGGCGACATCGCCGGCGTCGGCCTTCAAACGATCCCGCAGGATCTGCTCGGCCTCGCCCAGGCGGTTGTCGGCCAGCGCGGTGGCGGCTTCGACCAGGGCCGGGTCGCGGGTCGAAGCGCGCAGCTGGCGAGCCAAGGCCTTTTCGGCGCCGACGCTGTCACCCAGCAGCTCCAGGTTTTCGGCGAGACCGCGCCAGGCCTCCGACAGGCGCGGCTCCAGGGCGCTGGCCCGGTCGAAGGCGCGCACGGCCTCGGCGGTGCGGCCCAGCTGCTCCAGGTTCAGCGCCAGCTCCAACTGGGCCAGAGGCAGGTTGGGCAGGGCGGCGGCCAGCGGCGCGACGGTGTCGAGCGCGGCTTGCGGATCGCCGGACAGCCGCAGCGCGGCGGCGAGCAGACGGGTCGTGTCGGCGTGGCGCGGGACCGCTTCCAGGATCGCCCGCGCCTGCTCGGCGGCCATCCGCGGGTCTGCCTCCAGCAGCCGCTCGGCGTGCTCGAACGCCTGGGCGAGGCTGAGGGCGGGCTGGGTCGAAGCGTTCATGCCCCGAGGAGAGCGGTGGGAAACGAGCGTGTCAATTCACCACTCTCCTCCCCCTCTTGGGGGAGGTGGATCGCCGCGAAGCGCGGCGAGACGGAGGGGGCTGGTCATGACTCCAAGGCGCCGGCGCTGACCCCTCCACCGGCGTTCGCCGGTCCCCCTCCCCCAAAGGGGGAGGAGAGCTCGGGCTAATCGCCCTTGCTGAACTTCTTCCTCAGCTCCGCCAGCGTGTACGCATTGCCCCACTCGAAGTGCCCGTACACCGTCCTGGCCTCGGTGTTGTCGCCGTAGCCCGTATTCGTCAGCCGCACCCGCGTGCCTTCGGCGATCGACATGAACTCGATCACCGTCACGGTCTTCTGGAACTCGCCCTTGCCGGCAAAGCCCTCCGGGGCCTGGACGTTGCGGATCACCAGCAGCTGGTCGGGGATGAATGTGACGATCTGGTTCTTGATGTTGCCGACGTCGCCGATCTTGGCCTTGGGGTCGTAGCTGGACTCGATCATGCCGCCGGTGCGCAGGTCGACCTGGGCCATCGGCACGGCCCAGCTCTTGAAGCCGTCGGTCGTGGCGAAGGCCTCGAACACCGACTTGGGCGGGGCCGGGATGTCCATGGCCAGCTGCAGCGCCTTCTGGCCGGCGGCGTCCACGTAAGAGGTGTTCGAGACGCCCGGAAAGTCCTTCCAGCTACGCGTCTGGGCGCTGGCCGCCCCCACGAAAGCCAGCAGCGCGGCGGCGGCGATCATCGTCGATCGGATCATGTTCTCCCCTCCCCAGAGGAACTTGAATGACCATTCAAGTGAAGCACGACTTGATTGACCGTTCAAGCGTGATGCAAAATGCATTCATGGCGCCTTCGAACCCGCTCGACACCCGCAGACGCATCCTGCTGACGGCGATGGAGCTGTTCGCCGCCAAGGGCTACGGCTCGACCTCGGTGTCGGACATCCTCTCGCGGTCGCAGGCCAACAGCGGCAGCCTGTACCACTTCTTCCCCGGCAAGCAGGACGTGCTGATCGGGGTGCTGGAGATGTACCGCGACGGTATCCAGGAGATGCTGCTGGACCCGGCCTGGCGCGGGGTCGAGGACCCGGTCGAGCGCATCTTCGCCCTGCTGGCGGCCTATCGCGGCATGCTGCTGGAGAGCGACTGCCTGTACGGCTGCCCGATCGGCTCGCTGGCCCTGGAGATCCACGAGCCCGACCCGCCGGTGCGCGAACTGCTGGCCCAGAATTTCACCAACTGGACAGTCGCGATCGAAGGCTGCCTGAAGGACGCCGGCCTGCCCGGCGGCGTCGATCGCAAGGGCTTGGCGGAGTTCATCCTGACGACGATGGAAGGCGCGGTCATGCAGGCCCGCACCCATCGCGACATCGGCTATTTCGATCGCAGCATCGCACAGCTGAGGCAGCACATGGCGCTGCTGACGGCGAAGGCGCTGGCCTAGAGCCGGTCCCGCAGCGCGTACCAGGAGAGGCCCGCCACGGTCAGCGGCCAGCGCAGCAGCCGGCCGCCCGGGAATGGCGGGGTCGGCAGGCGTGACAGCAGCTCGACGCCGGCGGTCTCGCCCAGCGCCGCGTCGGCCAGCAGCTTGCCGACATAGGGCGCCAGCATCACCCCCTGGCCCGAATAGCCGGACGCCACACGAACGCCCGGTGCGATCTCGCCGACAAACGGCATGCGGCTCATGGTGATGCCCAGC
Source organism: Caulobacter sp. (assembly GCF_017744445.1). Lineage (GTDB taxonomy): Bacteria > Pseudomonadota > Alphaproteobacteria > Caulobacterales > Caulobacteraceae > Caulobacter. The sequence goes on along the minus strand of NZ_JAGIBH010000001.1, from coordinate 356,796 downwards.
GTCCCGCCCCAGGCGTGGGTGATCGGGACCTCGGCCAGCCTCGGATAGACCTTCGCCAGGTTCTTGCGGACCATGCCGGCGATATCGCTCGGGAACCCTGGCCGGTAGTTCTCCCCCCCGCCGAACAGCAGCCGGCCGTCAGGGGTCTTGCGGAAGTAGTTCACGACAAAGCGGCTGTCGGACACCGCCGCGCTCGAGCGGATGATCGTGTCTGCGACCTCGCCCAACGGCGCGGTGACGGCGATGAAGTTGTTGATCGGCATGACCCGCGCGCGGGCCTTGCCAGCCATGCCGTTCAGCAGGCCGTCGCCACTGAGGATCAGCTGGTCGCAGGTCACCCGGCCCGCCGCGGTCTCGACGACGATCTTTCCGCCCTCGCGCCGCCAGGTCTGGGCGCGCGTGTTCTCGTGGACGGTCAGCCCTCTCGCCATGCCCAGGGCCAGCTTCAGCGGATGCACATGCCCGCCGCCGCGATCAATCAGGCCGCCATGGTAGACGTCGGTCCCCAGCTCGGCGGCGAGGTCGGTTTCGTCGATCAGCGCCAGTTGGTCGTAGCCATAGCGGCCGGCCATCAGCTCGGCATAGGCCACGTCCTCGGCCTCGCCGCCGCGCTTGTGGCGAGCGTGGATCATGCCCGGCCGCCAGTCGCAGTCGATGGTGTCAGTCAGGGTCTTGAAGTGCGCCCGCGCATCCTCGGCGAGACGCCACAACGCCATCGCATCGTCGCGCCCGACGGCCTTCTCCAGCCAAGCCTGGTCACGCCGCTGGCCAGTATGGACCTGCCCGCCGTTGCGCCCCGTGGCCGCACAGCCGACCCGGCCGGCCTCCAACACCACGACACTCGCCCGGCCCGCCAACGCCATCGCCGCGCCGAGCCCGGTGAAGCCCGCGCCGACGACGCAGACATCGGCCGAGACGTCGCCCTCCAGCGGCGGCCGCTCGGGAGCCTCGCCCGCCGTGACCGCATACCAGTTGCCCTGCCCGTACGGGCTAGACATTCAGCAGCAGGAACTCCCGCTCCCACGGGCTGATCGTGCGCATGAAGGTCTCGTACTCGGCCTGCTTCACGCGGTCATAGGCGGCGATGAAGGTCGGGCCCAGGATCTCGACCAGCGGCTGGCAGGCTTTGAACAGCGCCAGGGATTCCGACAGGCTGCGCGGCAGTTGCACACCCTCGACCCCCGCGTCGGTCTCGACCGGCGCGCTGGGCTTGAGGCCCTCGACCATGCCCAGATAACCCGTCGCCAGCACCGCCGCGATCGCCAGGTACGGATTGGCGTCCGACGACGGGATGCGGTTCTCCAGGCGGCGATTGGCCGGGTCCGATGGCGGCACCCGCAGGCCGCAGGTGCGGTTGTCGTAGCCCCACTGGGTGTTGACCGGCGCGCCCGAGTCCCGCGCGATCCGGCGGTAGCTGTTCACGTACGGCGCCAGGATGGCCATGATCGCCGGCAGGTACTTCTGCTGGCCGCCGATGAAGCCGTGGAAGAGCTCGGTCTCCTGCCCGTCCTCGTCCGAGAACAAGTTGCGGCCCTTTCGGTCGACGATCGACTGGTGGATGTGCATGGCGCTGCCGGGCTCGCTGGCCATCGGCTTGGCCATGAAGGTGGCGTAGATCTCGTGCTCCAGAGCCGCCTCGCGGATGGTGCGCTTCATCATGAAGACCTGGTCGGCCAGCTCCAGCGGATGGCCGTGCCGCAGGTTGATCTCCATCTGCGCCACGCCGCTCTCGTGGATCAGGGTGTCGATCTCCAGGCCCTGGCGCTCGGAGTATTCGTACATGTCCTCGAACAGCGCGTCGAACTCGTTGACCGCGCTGATCGAGTAGCCCTGGCGGCCGGTCTCGGGACGGCCCGAGCGGCCCACGGGAGGCTTCAGCGGATAGTCCGGATCGGTGTTGCGATCGACGAGGTAGAACTCGATCTCCGGCGCCACGATCGGGTTCCAGTTCCTCTCGGCATACAGCGCCAGCACCCGCCGCAGCACCTGACGCGGCGCCTCCTCGACAGGACGGCCATCCGGGTGGAAGGCGTCGTGGATCACCTGCGCCGTCGGGTCCTGCGCCCACGGCACGGCCGCCAGCGTGGCGAAGTCCGGGGTCAGGAAGATGTCGGTGTCCGACTGCACCGCGTTCACGGCGCCCTCGGACTCGGGGAAGTCACCGGTGATGGTCTGGTAGAACACCGCCAGCGGCAGGTTCATCGACGGGGTCCCCAGGAACTTGCGCACCGGCATGATCTTGCCGCGCGCCACGCCGGCCAAATCCGGCACCACGCACTCGATCTCCTCGATGCTCTGCCGCGCGAACCAGGCCCCTGCTTCCTCAAGGGTCGAGACGCCTCGGTCCAGGCTGTTCTCGCGCTTGGCCTTGTTGTGCTTGGGCTTCATGCGGCGGCCTCCGGTTTCAAGGCCCGCAGCACCGGCTCGGCCTCGTCCAGAGACTGGCGGATGATGGCGACAAGTTTGTCGATCTCGGCGTGGGTGATGATCAGCGGCGGGCAGCAGACGATGCTGTCGCGGATGGCGCGGACCATCAGGCCGTTCTTGATGCACAGGTCGCGGACGATCGGACCGGCCTCGCCCTCCTTGTCGACGAAGCGCAGGTTCGTGCCCTTCTCGCGGACGATCTCGACGGCGCCGATCAGGCCCAGCGAGCGGGTCTCGCCGACCAGCGGGTGGTCGTTCAGGCCAGCCAGGGCCTTGGCGAGATAGGGGCCGGTGTCGTCGCGGGTGCGCTCGATCAGGTTCTCGCGCTCCATGATCTCGATGTTCTTCAGCGCCACGGCCGCGCAGGTCGGGTGGCCGGAGTACGTAAAGCCGTGGATGAAGTCGCCGCCCTTCTCGCGCAGTTCGGCGACGATGTGGTCGGCCACGCCCACGGCCGAGATCGGCAGGTAGCCGGACGACAGCCCCTTGGCCATGGCGATCAGGTCCGGCTTGATCCCGTAGTGCTGGTGGCCGAACCACTCGCCCAGCCGGCCGAAACCGCAGATCACCTCGTCGCAGACCAGCAGGATCCCGTACTTGCGGCACAGGGCCTCGACCGCCGGCCAGTAGCCGTCCGGTGGAATGATCACCCCGCCCGCGCCTTGCACCGGCTCGCCGATGAAGGCCGCGACGTTCTCGGGGCCGACCTCAAGGATCTTGTCCTCGATCTCCTTCACCGCGCGATCGCGGAAGGCGGCCGGGTCCTCGCCAAAGCCGTCGCCGAACGCGTAGGGCTGCATCACGTGCTCGACACCAGGGATCGGCAGGTCGCCCTGCTTGTGCATGTGCTTCATGCCGCCCAGCGATACGCCGGCCACGGTCGAGCCGTGATAGGCGTTCCAGCGGCTGATGAAGACGGTCCGCTGCGGCTGCTCCTTGAGCTTCCAGTAGTGGCGGACCAGGCGGAAGACCGTGTCGTTGGCCTCCGACCCCGACGAGTTGAAGAACACGTGGGAGAGATGCCCGCCCATCTTCTCGGCGATCTTGGCCGCCAGGGTCACGGTCGGCGGCGTCGCGGTCTTGAAGAAGGTGTTGTAGTACGGCAGCTCCAGCATCTGCTCGTAGGCCGCGTCGGCCAGTTCCTTGCGACCATAGCCGACATTGACGCACCACAGGCCGGCCATGCCGTCCAGGATCTGATGCCCCTCGCCATCGTGGATGTAGACGCCGTCGGCGCGGGTGATGATCCGGCTGCCGCCGAGTTCCGCGATGACCTTGTGGTCGGCCTGGGCCGGCAGGTGGTGGGCCAGATCGAGGCGCTTGAGCTCGGCGATGTCGTGGTTGCGGATCGGGACGGTCATCGGTGGCTCCTGACGTTCGGCCCACCTCTGTGAGCGGGTCCGTTTGAATTCAAAAATCCGTTTCCCCGGCGAAGGCCGGGGCCCAGATCAAAGGGCTGAGAAGCGCCAAGCCTGGCGAACGCTCAGGCTGAATCTGGGTCCCGGCTTTCGCCGGGAAGATCGGGTGGAGGGGGGGTCTCATGAAAGCAAAACCGCCGGCGAACACGCGTGCCAGCACAGCCACACGGTCTCGCCCAGCTTGAAGTCCTCCTGATCCCAGCGGGTCAGGTTCGAGCGCTGGACCTTGATCCGACGTCCTCCGGCGATCTCCACTTCGTACGTGGACGAGCCGCCCAGATAGGCCTCGTGCTTGATCACCCCGGCGATGGCGTTGGTCCCCTGCGGGCAGTCGCCGAGATTGGGCGGGGTATCGCCGTCCTTCTTGTGCAGCTCGATCTTCTCGGGACGGATCGCCGCCCAGACCGTGCCGCCGCGGGCGCCGGTGACGCCATGGTCCAGGAAGATGTCGACCGGCAGGTCGGGCGACTTGATCACCGCATGGCTGGGCTCGTCGACGGCCAGCACGCCCTCGAACAGGTTCACCTGGCCAATGAAGTCGGCCACGAACCGGCTGTTGGGGAACTCATAGAGGTCATTGGGCGAGGCCACCTGCTGCAGCAGGCCCTTGCTCATCACCGCGCAGCGGGTCGCGAGCGCGAGAGCTTCGTCCTGGTCGTGAGTGACCATGATGAAGGTGATGCCGACCTTCTCCTGCAGGGTGCACAGCTCGGTGCGCATCTGCTCGCGCAGCTTGGCGTCCAGGGCCGACAGCGGCTCGTCCAGCAGCAGCACGCGCGGACGTTTCACCAGCGCCCGGGCCAGGGCCACCCGCTGGCGCTGGCCGCCCGACAGCTGGTCTGGCTTGCGGCCGCCATAGCCGCCCAGCTGGACCAGATCCAAGGCCTCCTCGACGCGGCGATCGCGCTCGGCCTTGCCGACCTTGTCGACCACCAGGCCGTAGGCGACGTTGTCGGCCACGGTCATGTGCGGGAACACGGCGTAGGACTGGAACACCATGTTCACCGGCCGCTTGTTGGGCGGCACGCTCACGATGTCCTGGCCGTCGATCAGGATGCGGCCCTCGGTCGGCGTCTCGAAGCCGGCCAGCATGCGCAGCAGGGTGGTCTTGCCACAGCCCGACGGGCCCAGCAGCGCGAAGAACTCGCCCTCGTTGACGGTCAGCGAGACGTTGTCGACCGCCGCCAGCTTGCCGAAGCGCTTGGTGACGCCTTCGAAGGTGATGATGGGTTTTGCGGTCATTCCGAATATCCCCCGACACACAAAATCCCGACTTCCCCGGCGAAAGCCGGGGCCCAGATCGTAGGGCTGGGAGGCGCCAGGAAGGGCAAAAGCTCAGGCTGAATCTGGGTCCCGGCGTTCGCCGGGAAGATCGGGATAGAGGAAACGCTCATTTAGCGTCCCCCGCCCCATGCCCCGCGGTCGCGGCCGGGTCCCCTTGCAGTTTCAACGCCGCCGCCGTCAGCAGCACGGTCAGCACGATCAGCACCGTCGAGGCCGCATTGACCTCCGGCGTCACCGAGAAGCGGACCATCGAATAGACCTTCACCGGGAAGGTCACCGTGTCGGGACCGGCGGTGAAGAAGGTGATGACGAAGTCGTCCAGGCTCAGCGTGAAGGCCAGCAGCGCGCCGGCCACCAGCGACGGCGCCATGTGCGGCAGGATCACGTCCTTGATGGTGCGGAACTCGCCGGCGCCCAGGTCGCGGGCCGCCTCCTCCATCTCGCGGTTGAAGCTGGCCATGCGGGCGCGCACGACCACCGCCACGAACGGGAACGAGAACGACACGTGGGCGATGATGATCGCCCCCAGGTTCAGCGGCCACGGCAACCCCTGCGGCCAGGGCATGACCCGGGCGAAGAACACCAGCATCGCCACGCCCATGCAGATCTCGGGCACCACGATCGGCAGGGCCAGGGCTCCGTCCAGGGCGGTTTTGCCGGGGAAGCGGAAACGCCACAAAACGAGGGCCGCCGCCGCACCGAGCAGCAGGCTCAGCACCGTCGACACCGCCGCGATGGTCAAGCTGTTGCCGAAGGCCTCCAGCAGGGCGGAATCGTTGAACAGCTTGTCGTAATATTTGAGCGTGAAGCCCTTCCAGACGATGTTGCGCTTGCTGTCGTTGAAGCTGAACGCCATCAGCGCGATCAGCGGCGCGTAGAGGAAGATCGCCACGGCGGCCAGCCAGGCCTGCATCTGCCAGCGGCGGAGGTATTCCAGGGGACCGGGGGGAGACCGTCTAGCCACGAGCAATCCCCTTCCCCGTCTCCCCGGCGAAAGCCGGGGCCCAGATCGAACCCACAGGCGCTTGGCCTGCGGACACGATCGAAAGGCGCGAACACCCCAAAGGCTCAGGCTGAATCTGGGTCCCGGCTTTCGCCGGGAAGAACGGATTGAGGGCCATCATGCCTTCCCCTCCGGCGTCTTCTTGGCCAGGACCGCCTGGATCGCGATGGCGATGAAGGTCAGGTACATCAGCACGAACGACATGGCCGCGCCGAACGGCCAGTCATTGGCGCGCTTGAACTGGCGCTCGATGACGTTGGCGATCATCTGGCTGTCGGGACCGCCCAGCAGGTCGGGCGTTAGATAGGCGCCCAGCGCCGGGATGAAGGTGATCAGCACGCCCGAGGCGATGCCCGGCAAAGCGAGCGGCACGACCACCTTGAACAGGGTCCGCAGGTGCCCGGCGCCCAGGTCGAGGCTGGCCTCGAGCAGCGACTTGTCCAGGCGATCCAGGGCCGAATAGAGCGGCAGCACCATGAAGGGCAGGTGCACATAGACCAGCCCCAGGATCACCGCGAAATTGTTGTGCAGCAGCTCCAGCGGCTGGAAGTCGCCCAGCGGTTGGAGGCCGACCATCGCCGCCAAGGTCCCGCCGCCCTTCCACAGCCATTCCAGGCTCTGGTTCACATAGCCCTCGGTGCGCAGCACGGCGATCAGGGCGTAGGTGCGGATCAAGAGGTTCGTCCAGAACGGCAGCATGATCAGCAGCAAGAGCCAGGTCTTGGCCTTGTCGGACGCGAAGGTGATGGCCAGGGCGACCGGGAAGCCGATCACCAGGCACAGACCCGTGGTCAGGCCCGCCACCCAGGCCGACTTCAGGAAGATCTTCAGGTACAGCGGCTCGATCGCGCGAGCGTAGTTGCCGAAGGTGCCGGTGATGGCGATCTCGGTCAGGCCGGCGTTGTGGCCGAAGCTGTAGGCCCAGACGATGGCCATGGGCGCGAGGAAGAACAGCACCAGCCACACCAGCGGCGGTCCCAGCGCCGCGGCGAAGACGGCTTTCGCCTGTTTCCAGCTCTGCTCCATTCCCCACTCCCAAAATTGTCATCCCGGGCGGAGCGCAGCGGAGACCCGGGACCGCCGGAAACGCTGAGCTTCCGGTGGTCCCGGCTCGGCGCGCTACGCGCTTGGCCGGGATGACAGCTTTTTTTCGGATCAAGCCGCCCGCACCCGCGTGATGACTTCCTCGTACAAACTCGCCTTCTCGGCCCCTTCGAACGCGCCGTACTCGCACTTGGCCATCACGTCCGCCGGCGGGAAGATGACCTTGTTCTCGCGGTACTCCTCCGGCATCAGCGCCTTGGCCGCCGCGTTCGGGGTCGGGTACAGGATCGTCTTGGTGATCTCGGCCCCGGCCTGGGCGTCCAGCAGGTAGTTGATGAAGGCGTGGGCGTTGTTGGGACGCGGCGCGCCTTTCGGGATGCACAGGGTGTCGCTGTTGATCAGCGAGCCTTCCTTGGGCACCACGAAGTCGATGTCGGGGTCGTCCTTCATCACCTGGGCGATGTCGCCGTTGTATTCGAGGACCAGGTCGACTTCCTTCGAGACCAAGAGGTCCTGGCCGTTGTCGTCGTGGAAGGCCTTCACGAACGGCTTCTGCTTGATCAGCATCTGTTCGATCTTGGGGATCATGTCGGCCGGGATGTCGTTGACCGAGTGGCCCAGATACTTGGCCGCCAGGCGCACCAGGTCGGCGCTTTCCGACAGCAGGGCGATGCGGCCCTTGTACTTGTCGCTGTCGAACAGCCACTTCCAGCTGTCCGGAACCCCATCGACCTTGCTCTTGCGATAGCCGATGCCCAGCAGCAGCCAGGTGTAGGGCATCGAATACTTCCGCCCCGGATCGAAGTCCGGGTTCAGGAAGGACGGGTCGATGTTCTTCATGTTCGGGATCTTGGCGTGATCCAGCGGCTCGAGCATGCCGGCCTGGCCCATGCGGGTCACGAACTCGTTCGACGGCACGATGACGTCGAAGCCCGGATTGCCCGCCTTGAGCTTGGCGAACAGCTCGTCGTTCGTCGCGAACAGGCTCATGTTCACGTCGATGCCGGACGCCTTCTTGAAGTCGCCCAACGTGGTCTCACCGATATAGGTGTCCCAGTTGTAGAAGTTCAGCTTGGGCTCTTCGCCGCCCGCACCGGCAGCCTTGGGCTTCTCGCCGCAGGCCGTGAAGCTGAAGCCGATCGCCGCCGCCCCGAAGGCCGTCAGCAGCGAGCGCCGCGAGGCTCCGCCGTTCCGATATCCGCTCATCCGAAACTCCCTCATGTTTCGTTGCCGTTGTTGGGCAGTTGTTGTCAGGCGTTACGCAGGTACCAGTCGAAATCCAGTTCGGTGACGACCTCGAAGAAGCGCGCCTGTTCGGTGCGCTTGACCGAGACGAACATGTCCACGAAGCGATCGCCGAGGTAGTCGCGCAGCACGGCCGACTTCTCGAACAGATCGACCGCCGCGAACCAGTTGCTGGGCAGCCGGATGTTCTCCTTGGCCGCCGCCGCATAGCCGTCGCCGACCACCGCCGGGCCGGGGTCCAGCTTGTTGGCGATGCCGTGGTGGGCGCTGGCCAGCAGCACCGCCAGGACGAGGTAGGGGTTACCGTCGGCGCCGGCGACGCGGTGCTCGACGTGGCGGGTCTTGGGAGGGCCGGCCGGCACGCGCAGGCTGACTGTGCGGTTGTTGACGCCCCAGGTCGGAGCCACCGGCGCATAGCTGTTGGCCTTGAAGCGGCGATAGCTGTTGGCGTTCGGCGCCAGGATCGCCATGCCCTCGCCCAGCAGCACCTTCATGCCGGCGATGGCCTGCTTGAGCAGGGGCGAGCCCTCCAGGTCCTCGGCGGCGCAAAGGTTGTTCCCGTCGGCGTCGTTGACGCTGAGATGGACGTGAAAGCCGTTGCCGGCGCGGTCGCTCCACGGCTTGGCCATGAAGGTCGCCTCGACGCCGTGACGCAGGGCCACGCCCTTGGCCATGCGCTTGTACAGCACCGCGTCATCGGCGGCCCGGAGCGCATCTGGCTTGTGCTTCAGGGTCAGCTCGACCTGGGCCGGGGCGAACTCCGAGATCGCACCTTCCAGCGGCACGCCGATCACGTCGGCGGTGTCCCACAGCTCGCGCAGGAACGGCGCGTGGCCTTCCAGCTCGGGCAGGCCGTAGACCTGGATGCCGCTGGGGCGCAGGCCGGTCTGCATCGACTTGGCGGGCAGCAGCTCGCCGCCGGGGCCGCGCTCCAGGTCGACGAGGTAATATTCCAGCTCGCAGGCCGCGACCGGGGTGAGGCCATCGGCGGCGTAGCGATCCAGCACCCGTTGCAGCACGTGGCGCGGGTCAAGGTCGTTGGGCGTGCCGTCCAGCTCGTACAGCGACAGCATCACCTGGGCGACGTCGGGGCCCAGCCACGGCGCCAGGGTCAGGGTGCCCGGCACGGGCCGCGCGCGGCGGTCGGCGTCGCCGTCCTCCCACACCAGGCCGGTGTCCTCGCAGTCGGCGCCATTGATGTCGACCACCAGGATCGAGCCCGGCAGGAAGCGGCCGTATTCGTAGATGGCTTCCAGTTCGTGCACGCGCAGCCGCTTGCCGCGCGGCACGCCGGTCATGCTGGTGAAGAACACGTCGACGAACCGCACCTGCGGATTGGCCGCCAGGAAATCCCGGCATTCCTTGGGATCAGCCACCATACTCACTCGCCAATCCCCCCAACACCGATCTTCCCCGCGAAAGCGGGGACCCAAGCGACCTTGCCAGCTTGAGCACTGCGCGAAATCCGAACCTCGGCTTGGGTCCCCGCTTTCGCGGGGATGAGCGGAAGTTTTGTCATGCGTCCCCCATCGCCGCCGCGAAGCCGTCCACGGCCGCGACCAGCCGGTCGATCGCCGCGCCGTCGGTGACGGGCGAGACCAGCATCATGTTGTGGAAGGGCGCGATCAGGACGCCCCGGTTGATCAGCCACAAGTGCAGCGCTTCAACCGCCTCATGGTCCAGCACTTTCCGCATCTCAGCGGCATTCTTCGGTGGAGGATCGGCGAAGACCAGTTCAACGCGGGCGCCGACATGGGCCACCGACCAGGGCAGCTTGCGGGCGGCGATCACGGCCTGGAGGCCCGCGACCAGCCGGTCCGCGCCGGTCAACATCCAGGTGTAGGCCGCGTCGGTCATCACCTCCGACAGCATGGCCCGCATGGCCGCCATGGCCAGGGCGTTGCCCGACAGCGTGGTGCCGATGCCGGACTGGCCCGGACCGATGCGCGCCTGGGCCTCGTCCATCCGCGCCGAGAGCTCGGCGGTGACGCCCCAGACCGCGGCCGGCACGCCGCCGGCGACGGCCTTGCCCAGGACGAAGACGTCGGGCTCCAGGTCGTAGGCTTGCGTGTAGCCGCCGGGGCCGGTCGAGATGGTGTGGGTCTCGTCGATGATCAGCAGGGTCCCGGCGTCTCGGGTCAGCTTCCGCAAGGCGTCGTGAAAGCCGGGCTCTGGCAGTATCATGCCGCAGTTGGTCATCACCGGCTCGGCCAGCACGGCGGCGACGTCGCCGGGCGCCAGGGCCGCTTCGAGCGCTGCGAGATCGTTGAAAGGCACAACGCGGGTAGTGGCGGTCAGGTCGTGGACCTGACCCAGCAGGCCCGGCTTCATCACGCCCTGCCCGTCCTTCAGCACCACGAAGGCGTCCTCGACCATGCCGTGGTAGCAGCCGTCGAACACCAGCACGACCGGCCGCTGCGTCACCGCCCTTGCCCAGCGGATCGCCGCGCGGTTGGCGTCGCTGGCCGTGGTCGCCACCTGCCACAGCGGCAAGCCGAACCGCTCGGCCAGCAGCTTGCCGACGATCACCGCCGAGGCGGTCGGCAGCATGAAGCCCGCCCCGCGCTTGATCTGGTCGGCGACGGCCGCCGCCACCGAGGCGTCGCCGTGTCCGAACATCGACGGCGTGTCGCCCAGGCAGAAGTCGTCATAGAGCTTGCCGTCGACATCCGTGACCTGCGCCCCAACGCCCTGGGCGGCGAAGATCGGCGACGGGCTGGCCCAGTCGTTCATCCAGTGCATCGGCGCCCCGCCGCGCCAGACCGCCGAGGCGGCCTTGGCCATGGCGACCGAGCGCGGATGCTCGGCCACGAACCGGGCGCGCTCGTCGGCCAGCAGGTCGGACAGAGGACGGGTCAGCTCGGCGATCATCCGACCCCGCCGAAGCACAGGTATTTGGTCTCCATGTACTCGTCCAAACCCTCGGACGAGCCCTCGCGGCCCAGGCCGCTTTCCTTGACCCCGCCGAACGGCGCGACCTCGGTGGAGATCAGACCTTCGTTGATGCCGACCATGCCCGCTTCGATCGCCTCGGCCACGCGCCAGCAACGGGCGACGTCCTTGCTGTAGAAGTACGAGGCCAGGCCGAACGGCGTGGCGTTGGCCAGGTGGATGGCTTCCTCTTCCGTATGGAACTTCACAACCGGCGCGACGGGGCCGAAGATCTCCTCCTGGAACAGGCGCATGTCCGGCGTCGCGCCGCTCAGCACCGTGGGCTGGTAGAACAGCCCGCCCAGGTCATGGCGGTCGCCGCCGACGACCACCTTGGCGCCGCCCTCGACAGCCTCGCGCACCAGGCTCTCGACCTTGGCGATGGCCTTGTCGTTGATCAGTGGGCCGATGACGACGCCCTCGCCCGTCCCCGGCCCGACCTTCATCGCCGCGACCTTCTCGGCCAGCCGCGCGACGAAGGCGTCGTGGATGCCGGCCTGGACGATCAGGCGGTTGGCGCAGACGCAGGTCTGGCCGGTGTTGCGGTACTTGCTGGCGATCGCGCCGTCGACGGCGGCCTCCAGGTCGGCGTCGTCGAAGACGATGAAGGGCGCGTTGCCGCCCAGCTCCAGGCTGAGCTTCTTCATCGTGCCGGCGCACTGCTGGTACAGGATCTTGCCGATCGGCGTGGAGCCGGTGAACGACAGCTTGCGCACCCGGCTATCGTCGCACAGCGCCTTGCCGATGGCGCTGGAGTCCTTGCCGGTGACGACGTTCAGCACGCCGGCCGGCACGCCCGCCTCCACCGCCAGTCGGGCGATGGCCAGGGCGCACAGCGGCGTCTCCGCGGCCGGCTTGACCACCACCGTGCAGCCGGCGGCCAAGGCCGGACCGACCTTGCGGGTGATCATGGCGATCGGGAAGTTCCACGGCGCGATGGCCGCGCACACGCCTACCGGCTGCTTGATCGACGCCAGCCGCTTGCCCGGCATCGGGGTCGGGATGGTGTGGCCATAGGCGCGCTTGGCCTCGTCGGCGAACCAGTCGATGAACGCCGCGCCATAGGCGACCTCGCCCTTCGACTCGGCCAGCGGCTTGCCCTGCTCGGCCGTCATCAGCCGGGCCAGGTCGTCGGCGTGGGCGAGCATCAGGTCGCTCCACTTGCGCAGGATCGCGCCGCGCTCTTTCGCCGTCCTGGCGGCCCAGGTCGGGAAGGCCCGATGGGCGGCCTCGATCGCCACCCGCGTCTCGCCCGCGCCCAGGTCGGCGACCTTGGCGATCACCGTCCCGTCGGCCGGGTTCAGCACCTCGAAGGTGTCGCCCCCCTCGATCCAGAGGCCGTCGATGAAGGCTTCGGTTTCAACGAGATTCAGGGTCATGGGGGCTACCTCAGCGTCACGGACACCGACTTCAGGTCGGCGTACTTGTGCAACGCATGAAGGCTGCGGTCGCGGCCAAAACCCGACTGCTTGAAACCCCCGAACGGCATGGTGATGTCGCAGGCGTCCCAGCCATTGACCCAGACCAGCCCCGCCTTCAGCCGCTTGGCCCCGCGCAGGGCGCGGTTGATGTCGGAGGTCCAAAGGCCCGCGGCCAGGCCATAGACCGTGTCGTTGGCCAGGCGCATGGCCTCGTCCTCGGACTTGAAGCTCATCACCCCCAGCACCGGGCCGAACACCTCCTCGCGGGCCAGGGTGTGGTCGGCCTCCAGCCCGTCAAAGATGGTCGGCTCGACATAGAAGCCGCCGCTCTCCTGGCGCACCCGCGCACCGCCCAGCACCCGCCGCGCGCCCTGGCTGTCGGCGGTGGCGATGTAGTCCAGGGCGGTGTTCATCTGCCGCTCGCTGACCATGGCGCCGAACTGGGTCGAGGCGTCCAGCGGGTCGCCGACGACCATCGATTTGGCGACCGCCACGACCTTCTCCAGGAAGGCGTCCTTGATCGAGGCCTCGACCAGCAGGCGCGAGGCGGCGGTGCAGACCTCGCCCTGGTTATAGAACACGCCCCAGGCGGCGGCCTGGGCGGCGGCGTCCAGGTCGGGACAGTCGGCGAAGACGATCTGGGGCGACTTGCCGCCCAGCTCCAGGCTGACCCGCTTGAGGTTCGAGCGGGCGGAATATTCCATCAGCTTGCGGCCCACCGGACCCGAGCCGGTGAAAGCGATCATGTCGACGTCGTTGGACAAGGCCAGCGCCTCGCCGGCGACGCCGCCCAGGCCGGGGGTGACGTTCAGAACGCCCGGCGGCAGGCCAGCTTCCAGCGCCAGCTCGCCCAGCTTCAGCGCCGTCAGCGGCGATTGCTCGGCGGGCTTCAGGACCACCGAATTGCCCATGGCCAGGGCCGGCGCGACCTTCCACATCGCCATGTGCAGCGGGAAGTTCCACGGCACGATAGCCCCGATCACGCCTAGCGGCTCGTGGACGGCGTAGCTCAAGCGATCCACCGGCGAGGCGCCGACCTCGCCATAGACCTTGTCCAGCGCCTCGGCGTACCAGCGGCAGGTGCCGATCGCGAGCGGCACGTCGACATTGCGGGCGTCGCTGATCGGCTTGCCGACGTCCAGGCTCTCCAGCAGCGCCAGCTCTTCGGCGTCGCGCTCCATCAGCTCGGCCAGGCGGAACAGCACCTTCTTCTTGGCGCGCGGGCCCTGGTCGCGCCAGCGGCCGTCCTCGAAGGCGGCGCGGGCGGACGCGACGGCGCGGGCCACGTCCTCGCCCTGGCAGGCCGTGACCTGGTTCAGCACCAGCCCGTCGCGCGGCGAGACATTGTGGAAGGTCGCGCCCGAAGCGGCCTCCTCATGCCGGCCATCGATGATCGCCAGCCCCGGCAGGGCCAGGCGCGAGAGACGGTCGGCGATGTCGGCGGGCAAGGTCACGCGGGATAATCCGGACTATTGTGATCACAGTTTACGACGATGCGGAGGAGTCAAGCACCCGACTTAGGGGCCGGCCTCCACAGCCGCGCGCATCTTGTCCATGCCTTCGGAAAGGTCAGCGGCGATGGCGCGGCGGGCGCCGTCCGCGTCACCGTCCTTCAGCGCCGTGATCGCCTCGGCATGACGGTCAGCGACCAGGCCGTCGGCCCCGACGCGGCCGAACACCACCCGCATGAACGGCCCGACCTGCAGCCAAAGGCCGCCGGCCATGGCCTCCAGCACCTCGGCTCCGGCCCGTTCGTAGATGGCGAAGTGGAAAGCGTGGTTGGCGGTCATGTAGCGGTCGACATCGCCCAGCCGCAGGGCCTCGTCGACATCGGCGTCGATAGCCTGCAACTGGCGGATCAGTCCGGTGTCAGCGTTTTTCGCCGCCCGCGCGGCCAGCTCCGGTTCGACCCACAGGCGGGCCAGGGAAAGCTGCTCCAGCCGGTCGGCGGTGAGCGAGGGTACCGACAGCCGCTTGTTGGCCGGATTGATGGCGAGGGCCCGCTCGGCGACGAGACGGCGGACGGCGTCGCGCACCGGCATCGGACTGACGCTGAGCTCGGCGGCGAGACTGCGCAGGGACACGCCCTTGCCCGGCGCGATGCGGCCGGTGATCAGCGCCTGGCGGATCGCCTCGTACACCTGGTCATGGACGGCTTGGGAATCCGCCAAGGAGCGTCGAACTTGGACCATCTAACCCCTCCCTTCCCGTTTTCCTGGCGAAAGCCGGGACCCAGATTCAGCCTGAGCGCCTAGTGGGTTTCATCTGGGCCCCGGCTTTCGCCGGAGAGACGGATGAAAGAAGTGCTCTTTACGAGAGGGGGCCAATTGCGATCACAATGCAATCCCCGGAAGGAGTTCACCCGCCATGCCCGACTTCGGCGCCAACGATCTCGACGCCTTCTGGATGCCGTTCACCCCGAACCGGCGGTTCAAGAGCCATCCGCGCATGCTCTCGTCGGCCAGCGGCATGCTCTACAAGACGCCCGAGGGCCGCGAAGTGCTGGACGCCACGTCCGGCCTCTGGTGCGTCAACGCTGGCCACGACCGCCCGAAGATCCGCGAGGCCATCCAACGCCAAGCGGCCGAGATGGACTACGCGCCGTGCTTCAACATGGGCCACCCGCTGGCCTTCCAGTTCGCCTCGCGCCTGGCGCAGGTGACGCCCGAGGGGCTGGACCGCATCTTCTTCACCAACAGCGGCTCGGAGTCGGTCGACACCGCCCTGAAGATCGCGCTCGCCTATCACCGCGCTCGCGGCAAGGGCACCAAGACCCGGCTGATCGGGCGCGAGCGCGGCTATCACGGCGTCGGCTTTGGCGGCATCTCGGTCGGCGGCATCCCGACCAACCGCAAGTACTTCGGGTCCCTGCTGACCGGCGTCGACCACCTGCCCCACACCCACGGCGTGCCCGGCAACCTGTTCGCCAAGGGCCAGCCCGAGCACGGCGCCCACCTGGCCGACGACCTGGAGCGCATCGTCGCCCTGCACGACGCCTCCAACATCGCCGCCGTCATCGTCGAGCCGGTGGCCGGCTCGACCGGCGTGCTGGTCCCGCCCAAGGGTTATCTCGAGCGCCTGCGGGCTATCTGCGACAAGCACGATATCCTGCTGATCTTCGACGAGGTGATCACCGGCTTCGGACGCCTGTCGGCCCCGTTCGCCGCCGACCGCTTCGGCGTCACGCCCGACCTGATCTGCATGGCCAAGGGCCTGACCAACGCCACCGTCCCGTGCGGCGCGGTCGCCGCCTCGACCAAGATCTACGACGCCATGCTCGAGGGTGCCGACGCCCCGATCGAGCTCTTCCACGGCTACACCTATTCGGCCCACCCGCTGGCCTGCGCAGCGGGCCTGGCGACGCTGGAGGCCTATCAGGAGGACGACCTCTTCGCCCGCGCCGCCGGCATGGAAGGCTACTGGCAGGAGGCCATGCACGCCTTGGCCGACGCCCAGCACGTCATCGACATCCGCAACCTGGGCCTCGTCGCCGGCATCGAGCTGGCTTCCCGCCCCGGCGCTCCGACCGCACGAGCGATGGAGGTCTTCGAGACCTGCTTCGACGAGGGCCTGCTGATCCGCGTCACCGGCGACATCATCGCCCTGTCCCCGCCGCTGATCCTGGAGAAGGCCCACATCGACCGGATGGTCGAGACGATCCGCAAGGTGCTGAGCAAGGTCGACTAGAACGGACGCGGCGCCTCGGCGTTGTCACCGGACGCTTTCCAGGAGCCCGCCATGTCCGACTACACGCTCTACTACTGGTCCGCGCCGTTCCGCGGCCAGTTCGTACGCGGCGTCCTGGCCTTCGCCGGCAAGACCTGGAGCGAGGCCGGCGACGACGCGATCGGCGAGCTGATGGCCGGCTCGGTCAAGGACATGCCCATCCCGTTCATGGGTCCGCCCTTGCTGGTCGACCACAAGACCCGTGTCGCCGTCGCCCAGATGCCTGCGGTCGTCCTCTATCTGGGCGAGACCCTGGACCTGCTGCCGAAGGATCCGGCGCTGAAGGCCCTGACGCTGAAGGTCGTCTGCGACGCCAATGACGTCATCGACGAACTCACCCTGGATGGCGGCCGCCAGATGTGGACGGCCGAGCGCTGGAAAGAGTTCGAGCCGCGCCTGGAAAAATGGATGTCGTTCTGGGAGGAAACGGGACGCCGCCACGGCCTGAAAAAGACCTCGGGTTTCCTGCTGGGCGGCGACGCGCCGGGTATCGCCGACGTGGTTACGGCCGTGCTGTGGTCGACCATGGCCGAACGCTTCGAGAAGATCGGCCAGATCCTCGACAAGACCGCCCCAAACACCGCCGCCCTGGCCCGCCGCGTCGCCGAGCTGCCCCCGCTGAAGGCGCTCGCCGAGAAAGCCCGCGAGGACTACGGCGACACCTGGTCCGGCGGCCAGATCGAAGCCTCGTTGCGGAAGGTGCTGGGGGCTTAGACGAGCATTGCGCCCCCTCCGTCACGCTGCGTATCCGCATCGCGCCACCTCCCCCGTTTCACGGGTGAGGAGGAAGCTACACCCTCCTGCCCCGCTTGCGGGGGAGGTGGCGCGGCGCCGATAGGCGACGTGACGGAGGGGGCGCTTCTTCACTACCCCGCGAACGACATCGCCACGTCGCAGCGCTCGTACCGCGCCCCGAACTTCGCCATGATCTCGGCGTCGTGGACGAAGCCCAGCTTTTCGTAGAGGTGGATGGCCGCCGCGCACTTTTTGTTGGTCAGCAGGTAGACCTTGTCCATGCCTAGACTGGCCGCGCGTTCCAGGGTCTTGGCCAGCAGGTATTCGCCGACCTTCAGCCCCCGCGCGCTGGCCAGCACGCCCATCTTGGTCAGCTCGACCCAGCCGTCCTTGGAGACCATCAGGGCGCATGTGCCGACGACGCCCAGCTCGGGTGTCTCGGCGAACAGCACCACGCCGCCCTTGTCGAGGATCAGCTCGCGCGGGTTGGACAGCAGGGCGATGTCGTTTTCCTCCAGGGCGAACATGTCCTGGATCCACTCGGCGTTGATCCGATAGAAGGCCTCGGCCAGGTCGTCGGAGAAGTCGCGGGCCCACATGGCCGGCGCGCCGGCGCGCTGGATGCGGATCAGCAGCGAGGCCTGCGCCAGGCGCTGCTCGACCTTGGCCAGGCCCTGCATGAAGTCGCCCTCCAGCCCATCGACCAGTTCGGCGGCCGCCGGCTCGATGCGGGGCAGGAGCTGCGTCTGGACGCGAACCAGCAGGGCCTCGCCGGCCTCGGTGAGGGCCAGGCGCTTGGAGCGACCATCGCCCGGCACAGGGCGCGCCTCGACGAATTCGCTGAGTGTGCCCAGGGCGCGGGTCACGGTGGGCTGGGCCAGTTGCAGGCGCTCGGCCAGCTCGCCGACCGAGATCGGGCCGTGCAGGCGGATGGTCATCAGCAGCGACATCTGGGCCGGCTGCACCGGCAGGTCGAGATAGCGCGCCACTTCGGCGGCGTCGGCCTGCATCCGCTCAGCCAGGCGTTTCAACCGGCTGCCCAGGAACCCCACGCCAAATCCCGCCAGCAGATCGACATCCATGTCGAACCTCCATTTCATAGCACGCTATATAGCTAGCTATGAAATGATCGAAGGCGCAAGAGCCGATCACATTCTGGACGGCGGGATCACCATGCAGCGCACCTCGTTCTTGATCACCGTGATCGCCGCCGAGCGCCCGCCCGTCAGGTCATAGAACTGGTCGCGCCCGGCCAGCGAGACGAGCAGATAGTCCGCCCCGCTGAACTTGCAGACCGAGTAGCGGACCTTCTCCCCCTCGATGCGGTCAGCCCGATGCGTGCAGGTCATCGTCCCGCCGACCCGCCGGTACAGCGTCTCGTCATACGGCGTGGCCTGCGGGTAGCGGCGAAGGCTTCTAAAGATCGTCGGGTCAAGCGGCGCGCACGGCGGACCGCTGACGCGCCAGATCTTGTCCAGCCGCGCCTGCTCGGCGCGAGCGTGGCGCGCCATGACTTCCGCGCCGACACTGATCAGCGCCGCGAACCCGACAATGACCGGGACCCAGCGCCAACGGCTGCGCGCACGACCTTCGAGGGGCAGCTTGCGGATCCGCACCTGATCGTTCGCCATGAAGAAACTCACATTTGTAAACTTGATGTACATCGGTAAATCATCGCGCCGAGCCTGTCACTACCGAACATCGTTCATCACGCTTGACGCCGATGCGTTACATTTGTAGCGTACTCGCGACATCATCGAGGCCGCCCCATGACCGAACCCTCCGACCTGGAACTGGAAGTGCTGAAGGCCTTCTGGCGCGGCGGCGCGATGAGCGCTCGCGAGGCGCAAGGCCTGATCGAGCCCGAGCTGGGCTGGAGCGCCTCGACCACCCGCACGGTGCTGGAGCGCATGGTGGCCAAGGGCCTGCTGGTGCGCCGCTCGGTGCACGGCCTGGCCGTCTATGAAGCCCACAAGGGCAAGGTCGACGTGATCGGTGGCGTGCTGAACCGCCTGCGCGGCCTGCTGGAGATCGACGGCCGCCTGCCGGCCTCGGCCTTCGCCGGCAGCCAGATCCTGTCCGAGACCGAGATCGCCGAGCTGGAGACCCTGCTCAACACCGCCAAGACGGAGGACAAGTGATGCATCCGCTACTCGCCTCCACGGCGCTCGGCCTGATCGCCGCCTGGCCGGTCGGCGTGCTGGGCCTCGGGCTCGGCCGTCTGGTCGAGCGCCTGACCGAGGATCCACGCCCGCGCGCCGCCGCCTGGAGCCTGGCTCACGCCCTGCCCGCCGGCGCCCTGGCCGCCACCGTGGCCCTGACCTTCGCGCCCGCGTCGGCTCCGAAGACGGCGCCCCCGACCGCGCCTGTCATGATCGAGTTCACCGAAACCGCCCCGGCCGCGATCGCTCCGGTCGCCGCGCCCGCCCCGGCGGCTTGGGCTCCGCCGCCCCAGTTGGTCGAGGGCCTGGCCTGGAGCCTGACGGGCCTGTCCGCCGCCGGCCTGCTGGCGCGTGGCTGGCGCTGGAATCGGGGTCGCCGCCGGCTAGCCGCCGCCCGCGCCGCCGCCTGGCCCTGCCAGGACTACGCCCTGATCGACGCTGTCCGCGCCCGAGCCGCGCGGCTAGGCGTGAAGGCTCCGCGCGTGCGGATCAGCGCCGACGTCGGCGAGCCGCTGCTGGCCGGCGCCCGCCGCCCGGTGATCCTGTTGCCCAAGGCCCTGGCCGAGGCGACCGACGCCCGCCGCCTGGAACTGGTCTGTGGCCACGAGCTGGCCCACCTGCGCCGTGGCGACAATTGGCGGATCCCGGCGGAGGAGGCCCTGGCCGGCCTGTTCTGGATGGCCCCGCCGGTCGCCGCCCTGCGCGGCCAGATGCTGGCCGCCCGCGAGGCCGTCTGCGACCTGACCGCCCTGGATGGCGCCGCGCCCGAGGCCCGCCGCGACTATGCCCGCGTGCTGGTCGAGGCCCTGCGGATCAACGCCCTGCCCGCGCCCCAATCGGCCTTTACCGGCCGCGATCGCGGCCTGGCCCGCATGCGCCTGTCGGCGATCCTGCAGCCCCAGGGCAGAGCCTCGGCCGCGCGGGTCGGCGTCGCCCTGGCGCTGGGCGGCCTGCTGACGACGGCCACCGGCTGGGGCTCGCTGGCCCTGGCCGACCAGGCCCGCCGCCTGGCCCCGCCCGAAACCGTCGCCAACGCCGAGGCGACAGCCGCCATCGCCGCCGAGGACGCCGCGCCGCCCGCCGAGGCCGCGCCCGTCGCCGAGATCGCCACTGAAGCCGCGCCCATCGCCCAAGCCGCGCCCATGACGGAAGCAGCCCCGCCCGTGCCGTCGCTAAGGATGAGCATGGCGGCCGATCCACACCCCGATCCGGCCCCGAATCCGGATCCGACCCCGAACCCGCAACCGAAGCCCAATCCCCAGCCGAACGCGCGCGTGGCGCGGGACATCGAGGTCAATATCGACCAGGAGCAGGCCGTCATCGAGATCCGGGCCGACCAGCAGGAGCGAGCCGCCAACAAGACGGTCTATCTCGGTGACGTGACCGTGCGCGGCAAGCTGAACCCGGTGCTGGTGAACCTGAAGGTCAACGGCCGCGTGGCGCCGATCGACTTTGTCCCGGCCAACCTGGCTCCAGGCATGATCGAGCGCCTGGAGGTCACCACGCGCGAGATGTCCGTCGACAACAAGATGACGGTCAATGTCGTCCTCAAAACCACCGCCCCGTAAGCTCAAACGACGCGGAGACCTCCCATGAACCCGCTGTTTGCCTCCGCCGCCCTGGGCTTGGTCGCCGCCTGGCCTGTCGCCGGCCTGGGCTGGCTCACCGGCAAGGCCGCCGACCGGCTGACCGGCGATCCCGCACAGCGCGCCGCCGCCTGGAACCGCGCCGTCGCCCTGCCGCCGGCGGTGCTGGCCCTGATGGTCGGCATCACGGCCCTGCCGGAAGAAGCCACGACGACCGTCTACCAGGCCGCCATGACCTCCCGCGCCGTCGCCACGGTCGGCGGGGCGATGAACGAGGCCTCGGCGCGGGCGCTGTCGGGCTTCAACGGCGTCGAGACCCTGGGCGGCGTGCTGATCCTGGGCGCGCTGGGCGGCCTGGCCGTCACGGCCGCGCGCCAGGCCATGGGCCGCTTCAAGCTGCGCCGCATCGTCGCCGACGCCCGCCCGGTCTCGCAGGAGCTGGCCCTGGCCGTCCGCGCCGCCGCGCGCCGCCTGGATACTGGCCGGCCCGAGGTGAAGGTCAGCGATCAGATCGACCAGCCCCTGCTGGCCGGCCTGTCGACGCCCGTCATCCTGCTGCCCAAGGCGCTGGTCGAGCGGCTGGACATCGACCGTCTGGTCCCCGTCTGCGCCCACGAGCTGGCGCACCTTAAGCGCGGCGACAACTGGCGGCTGCTGGTCGAACACCTGCTGGGCGGCCTCTTCTGGATGGTCCCGCCCTATGGCGCCTTGCGCGTCCGCGCCGCTGCTGCACGCGAGGAGCTGGCCGACGCCCTGGCGCTGGAGGGCGCCGCCCCGGCCACCCGCCGGTCCTATGCCGAGACCCTGATCGACGTGCTGCGCACCCGCGCCGCGCCCACCCTGCACCCCGCCTTCACGGGCAAGGGACGGAGACCCACCCACATGCGCCTGCAAGCCATCACCGAACCTCGCGCCCCCGCCAACCTGGCTCGCCGCATCGTGCTGGGCCTGGTCGGCGCTCTGGCCGTGGCCGCCGCGACCACCGGCTCGATCGCCCTGGCCCAGCAGGGCGACGGCAAGGGCTACAGCAAGAGCCGCAGCGTCATCTCCGACGAGAAGGGCCTGTATGTCGACATCCGCTCCGACTATGTCCGCGTAACCAATGCCGAGCTGGCCGGTGGTCAGCTGAAGCCCGAGGACGGCCAGGTCTGGGTCTATCACGGCAATGTCCGGGTGCTGGGACGGCTGAACTCCCCGCGCACGCGCGTGCTACTGAACGGTCAGGCGCCGCCGAAGGATTTTGATCCGACCACCCTGTCCAAGGGCTCCATCCAGGAGCTGCAGGTCACGCACTATCAGCGTGACGACAATGCGCCCAGCGTGGTGCTGAACGTCATCATGTAGTCTATGACACCGGTGGACAAAGCCGGCGCCACTCTGCATTTTCGCCCCGACCAGACGGTGACGCCAAGCACGCCGCCGTCGCTTTCGGGGATGGACCATGCTCAGCCGCCACCTTCTCGCCGCCGCCGGCGCGCTCGCCCTGACCCTCGCGGCGGGCTCGACGCTCGCGGCCGACCTCGTGGCCTTCCCCGGCGCCGAGGGCGCGGGCCGGTTCAGCACCGGCGGGCGCGGCGGCGCGGTGATCCACGTCACCAACCTCAATGACGACGGCCCCGGCAGCTTGCGCGCCGCCATCGCGGCCAAGGGCCCGCGCACGGTCGTGTTCGATGTCGCCGGCACCATCCAGCTGAAGCGCGAGCTGAAGATCAGCAACGGCCAGATCACCATCGCCGGCCAGACCGCGCCGGGCGGCGGCATCACCCTGCGCGATCAGACCCTGGTGGTTAGCGCCGACGACGTGATCATCCGCTTCATCCGCTCGCGCCTGGGAGCCGAGAGCAAGGTCGAGGGCGACGCCATCTGGATAAGCGGCGGCCGGCGGATCATCCTGGACCACGTCTCGGCCAGCTGGTCGGTGGACGAGACCCTGTCGGCTTCGGCTCGCTACGATCGTCCTGACCAGGGCTTCTATGACCTGACCGTCCAGTGGTCGATCATCGCCGAAAGCCTGGCCCACTCGATCCACGTCAAGGGCGACCACGGCTATGGCAGCCTGATCCGGGGCGGCAACGGGTCGAAGATCAGCTTCCACCACAATCTGTGGGCCAACCACATGGCCCGCGCGCCGCGTCCGGGGAACTATGACGGGCCGGACAAGGATCCGATCGGCGCGTTCTTCGATTTCCGCTCGAACGTCTTCTACAACTGGGGCAGCGACAAGTCGGGCTACAACGCCGACAAGGCCACGCTGTCGGCCTACAACTTCGTCGACAACGCCTACATCCCCGGCCCCAGCTCGCAAAAGCCGATCGCCTTCAAGGAAAGCGACACGCTGGCAAAGGCCTATTTCGCAGGCAACAGCATGGACGGCGTCGTGCCCTCCGATCCCTGGAGCCTGGTGACCTTCACCATCCCCGAGCCCGCCGGCTACCGCCTGGCCGCGCCGGTCGACGTGGCCCCGGTGACGCCTGAAAGCGCCGACAAGGCCTATGAGCGCGTGCTGGCCGACGCCGGCGCCTCGGTGTGGCGCGATCCCGTAGACAAGCGGATCCTGGAGGGCGTCAAGACCCGCACCGGCAA
Organism: Caulobacter sp.; assembly: GCF_017744445.1. Classification (GTDB taxonomy): domain Bacteria; phylum Pseudomonadota; class Alphaproteobacteria; order Caulobacterales; family Caulobacteraceae; genus Caulobacter. Next base: position 333,231 of record NZ_JAGIBH010000001.1, on the reverse strand, counting down.
GGTGATCAACATCCAGTCCGACGTCGGCGGCTGGCCACAGCTTCCGGCCGGCAAGGCGGCCAAGGACACCGATGGGGACGGCATGCCCGACGCCTGGGAGAAGGCGCACGGGCTGGATCCGAAGAAGGCCGATGGCGCGGTCGTCGGCAAGGACGGGTGGACGAACCTGGAGCTCTATCTGGCGGATGCGGCGAGGGTGCGGGGGTAAGCCGAAACCACTCGCGCGAGTAATCATTATTTTCAATCTTAGGGCGTGACGCGCGACACACTTTGATACAGTCTCAAGTTGTGCGGGAGATCGCCTCCCGCGACATCGTCTAGTGTGGAGACTGTGATGATCCGCAAACTTGCCACGACGATCGCTCTGGCCGGCTCCGTCGCCTTGAGCTTCCTGCCGGCCGCGGCCCTGGCGGCCCCGCCGTTCGGGTGGGATCGGACCTATTACGACGACGCCTCGTACACCACCGAGGTCGGCGCCGAGACCCGGTACTGCAACGGCTACACGAACCTCTATTGGGGCGTGAAGACGCCCTACTACGTGACCGAGACCTTCCCCTGCGAATAGGGGTCGCTGCGCATACGCTTCCGGGAACCTCCCCTTCGGGGGAGGTTCTTCACCCTGGCGCCGCCCTGGCGCAATAACCGCCCCCCTTTTGCGACGCGCTTCCGTTTCCGCTAGAAGCCGCCCCATGTCGCACAACACCTTCGGTCACCTGTTCCGCGTCACCACCTGGGGCGAAAGCCACGGCCCGGCGCTCGGCTGCGTCGTGGACGGCGTGCCGCCCGGCATCGCCCTGACGGCCGAGATGATCCAGGGCTTCCTGGACAAGCGCCGCCCGGGCAACGGCAAGTTCGTGACCCAGCGCCAGGAGCCGGACGCCGTGCGAATCCTGTCGGGCGTGTTCGAGGACGAGCGCACCAACGGCCAGCGCACCACCGGCACGCCGATCAGCCTGATGATCGAAAACACCGACCAGCGCTCCAAGGACTATGGCGAGATCGCCCAGGCCTTCCGCCCCGGTCACGCCGACTACCCGTATTTCGCCAAGTACGGCGTGCGCGACTATCGCGGCGGCGGGCGCAGCTCGGCGCGCGAGACGGCGGCCCGCGTGGCGGCCGGCGCGGTGGCGCGGCTGGTGATCCCCGGCGTGACCATCCGCGCCGCCCTGGTGCAGATCGGCCCCCACGCGATCAACCGCGACAACTGGGATTGGGCCCAGGCCGAACAGAACCCTTACTGGTCGCCGGACCCCGCCATCATCCCGGTGTGGGAAGAGCACCTGGAGACGATCCGAAAGGCCGGCTCCTCGACCGGCGCCGTCGTCGAGGTCGAGGCCACGGGCGTGCCGGCCGGCTGGGGCGCGCCGCTCTATGGCAAGCTGGACGCCGAACTGGCCGCCGCCCTCATGTCGATCAACGCCGCCAAGGGCGTGGAGATCGGCGAGGGCTTCGCCAGCGCCGCGCTGACGGGCGAGGACAACGCCGACGCCATGCGCCTGGGCGAGGACGGTCAGCCAGTATTCCTGTCCAACCACGCCGGTGGCGTGCTGGGCGGCATCTCGACCGGCCAGCCGGTGGTGGCGCGCGTGGCCTTCAAGCCGACCTCGTCGATCCTGATCCCCCGCCAGACCCTCAACGAGGCCGGCGAAGAGGTCGATCTGCGCACCAAGGGCCGCCACGATCCGTGCGTGGGCATCCGTGGCGTGCCGGTGGTCGAGGCCATGACCGCCTGCGTGCTGGCCGACGCCTTCCTGCGCCACCGTGGGCAGACCGGCGGCCACGTGTTCGCGCCAGGCGCGAGCCGCTGACAGCGCAAACAATGGCAGTATGAGTGCCATTAATTGGTCTTACCACTGAATTAATTCAGCTTTCGGGTTGACGTGCATACGTTTGCAGGCGTAAGCCTCGCTGGAACGTATCCCCTGACGCGCGATCATCACGCGCCATGGTTGCGGTACGCGGCGCACATCCTGGGGGGCTTGGCGCGTGCGTTTCGACCTCTTGAAGATCCTGCTGGTCGACGACAACCAGCATATGCGGCTGCTGCTGATCGAGATCCTGCGCGCCATCGGCGTGCGCCAGGTCTATGAGGCCATGGACGGGGCCGAGGCCTTGGCGATCCTGCGCACCACCGCCATCGACGTGGTGTTCACCGACTTGTCGATGAACGGCCTGGACGGCATCGACTTCGTCAACCTGGTGCGCAACTCGCCCGACAGTCCCAACCCGTTCGTGCCGATCGTGATGATCACCGGCCACTCGACCGAGCGCCGGGTGAACGAGGCCCGCAATGCCGGGGTCAACGAGTTCCTGGTCAAGCCGGTGACGGCGCGCGGGGTGATCCACCGCCTGACCCTGCTAATCGAGAACCCCCGCCCCTTCGTGCGGGCCGGCGACTATTTCGGCCCCGACCGCCGCCGTCGCGACGATCCGCGCTACCACGGCGAGCGGCGCCGCGAAGAGGACAGGACGACCTATGTCGACGACCCTGAGGTCGGGCGCGGCCATCCGACGCGGAGAATTTAAACCATTCGCCGGCTAGAAGATGGTGAACAGCGTTTTGTGAGCTTCACCATGACCTTCCGTCGTTTTGTCCCGATCGCCGCCGTCCTGGCCCTGGTCGCCGCCTCGCAGACCGGCTGCCTGGCCGCCGCGGCCGTCGGCACCGTGGCCGGCACGGCCATCGGCGTCACCGGCGCGGTCGTCGGCGGCGCCGGCAAGGCTGTCGTGGCCACCGGCAAGGCGGTGATCCCAGGGGACGGCAAGAAGGATCGCGAGCGGGACGAGTATCGGCGGTAATTATAGATGCTCTCCCGTGATACGGGGGAGCTGTCGCGTAGCGACTGAGGGGGCGAGCGCCGCATAGGCCGAGCTAGCCCCCTCCGGCCCTCTGGGCCACCTCCCCCGCATCGCGGGGGAGGATCTAGGGCTTAGAGACTCAAAGCACACGTCTCGCCAATCGTCGGGCGCGACAGCACCACGCGCGACAGGCCGGGGAACTGAGCCCTCAGCCGTTCCGCGAAATAGAGGCACAGCCGCTCCAGGGTCGGGACTTCCAGGCCCGGGCGGTCGTTCAGCAGGCCGTGATCCAGCTCGGCCGCCACGGCCTTGAGCGCGACGTCCAGGGTCTCCAGGTCGGCGACCCAGCCCTCATCCTGCATCTCGCCCTTCACGCTGGCTTCCACCTTGAACGAGTGGCCGTGCAGCTTGCGATAGCGATGGTCGGTCGGACCTTGCTCGATGAAATGGGCCGCGTCGAAGAACGCAGCCTTCGTGATCTCGAAGACGGGCTTCATCTGTACTTCTTTTTGACAGGCCTGGGAGGCTCTAGCGCAACGACCCTGTCACCAAGTCGCGCGCCTTATCCGTCAGGGCAGGCCGAGATATTTGTGCGTTTGGACGCTTAAACGCCATTGTGGGTGCGAAAGGCAATAGGCGACCGCCAATTGCGTGTTCCTGTCGCGGTCCGGACCGTCCATCGGCTGGAGGTAGAAGCGCTCGAAATCCAGGTCCGCGAAGCGCTCCGGCATGGCCTTGTCCTGCGGGAAGACCAGCTTCAGCTCCTGACCCGAGGTCTGGACGACGGGCGCGTCGGCCTTGGGACTGATGCAGATCCAGTCGATGCCGGCCGGGGCTTCCAGCGTGCCGTTGCTCTCGACCGCGATCTGGAAGCCACGGGCGTGCAGGGCGGCGATCGCCGCCTCATCCAGTTGCAGGAAGGGCTCGCCGCCGGTGCAGACCACCAGGCGGTCGTCCGGGCCGCCGGTCCACTGGGCCTCGACCGCCGCCGCCAGATCGTCGGCCGTGGCGAACTTGCCGCCGTTCTCGCCGTCCGTGCCGACGAAGTCGGTGTCGCAGAAGGTGCAGACGGCCTTGGCCCGGTCCTGCTCGCGGCCGGTCCACAGGTTGCAGCCCGAAAAGCGGCAGAACACCGCCGCCTTGCCGGCCTGGCCGCCCTCGCCTTGCAGGGTCAGAAAGATCTCTTTGACGGAATAGGTCACGCCGAAAGCGCCTCGCGCCCGGCCGCGTCCCACTCGACATAGCCCTTCTCGCGCAGCTCGCACGCCGGGCAGGCCCCGCAGCCGTGGCCCCAGCTGTGCAGCACACCGCGTTCGCCCTGGTAGCAGGTGTGGCTTTCCTCGACGATCAGCTTGACCAGGTCCTCGCCGCCCAGCGACTTGGACAGCGCCCAGGTCTGCGCCTTGGTCAGCCACATCAGGGGCGTCTCGATGCGGAAATTCCGATCCATGCCAAGGTTCAGCGCGCTCTGCATGGCGTCCATCGTCTCGCGGCGACAGTCGGGATAGCCCGAGAAGTCGGTCTCGCACATGCCGCCGACCAGGGCGTCGACGCCCCGGCGATCGGCCAGCGCGGCGGCGTAGATCAGGAACACCAGGTTGCGGCCCGGCACGAACGTCGAGGGCAGGCCGCGCTCGGTCATCTCGATGGCGCGGTCGGCGGTCAGGGCCGACTGGGCGACCTGGCCGAAGCTCTTGATGTCGAGAACGTGGTCCTCGCCCAGGCGACCCGCCCATTGCGGGAAGCGCGCGGCGATCTCGCGGCGCACCTGCTGACGCGCCTCCATCTCGATGGAATGGCGCTGGCCATAGTCGAAACCGACCGTCTCGACGCGCTCATAGCGCTCGAGGGCCCAGGCCAGGCAGACGCTGCTGTCCTGGCCGCCGGAGAATAGAACCAATGCGGCTTCGCTCATGCGAGGCTCTCGACGACGACAAAGAGGGGGAACATGGCCCCTCCTCTACACGAGGCAAGGCCGGGCCGGAACAGCGCAGCCCGTCGGGGCCCAATTCACGCAATACTCCGACGACGAACCGACACGAAGTCTTTCGCCAGCGAACTAAGCCACAAGCCCCGCAATCAAAGGACACATCCCAACGGCGCGCACCGACCTTCCGCTACGTCAGCCGCAAACCCGATCTTCTAATGTGTTGTAAGCTTACACCCATCAGGAGAACACCACCTCTCGGAAAGTGAAAAGCGCTAACCTATCGCTGTTCACTTACGTTCAGGCCAGTTGACAGCTTTCAAACGCAAGTATGCAATCTGCGAATGCTGCGAGGGGCTCGCCGTACGCCCGCGTGGTGAAAACAGTACGGCGCCGAGGAAACACCGACCCTCGCAGGCTCCATCCATAAGGCGCCGCCCGGGTCCAGGGAGGGAATTCAATGTCGCAAACTCTGCGTATGCGGAGCCTATTGGTCATGGGCGCTTCGGCGTTCGCGATCTCCGGCTTCGCCGTCCCCGCTTTCGCTCAACAGAACACCACCGTCATCGAAGAGCTGGTGGTCACCGCTCAGAAGAAGGAAGAAGCGCTTCAGGACGTGCCGATCGCGGTGTCGGCCTTCAGCCAGGACAGCCTGGAAGCGCAGAAGATCGACGGCGGCCCGAACTTGCAGCTGGCGATCCCGAACGTCACCTTCGCCAAGAGCAACTTCACCAACAGCTTCAACTTCCAGATCCGCGGCATCGGCGCCAAGGCCGTCGGCGCGTCCGCCGACCAGGGCGTCGGCGTCCACATGAACAACGCCCCCATGCAGGCGGGCAACCTGTTCGAATCCGAATTCTACGACGTGGAACGGGTGGAAGTGCTGCGGGGCCCGCAGGGCACGCTGTACGGCCGCAACGCCACCGGCGGCGTGGTCAACGTCATCACCGCCAAGCCGGTCGACCAGTTCGAGGCCAACCTCCGCGCCGAGTACGGCAACTACAACACCACCAAGTTCCGCGGCATGGTCAACGTGCCGATCTTCGGCGAGAAGCTGGCCGTCCGCCTGTCGGGCACCACGCTGAAACGGGACGGCTTCGTCACCAACACCTTCAACGGCCACAAGGTCGACGACCGGGACCTGTACTCGACCCGCGTCCAGGTGATGTTCAATCCGTCCGAGAAACTGCGCACCAACTTCCTGTGGGAACGGTTCCACGAGGACGACAACCGCGCCCGCACGGGCAAGCAGCTGTGCACCAAGGACCCCGGCCCGACCTCGGTCGGCGGCGTGCCGGTCCCCGCGGCCGTCCAGCGCTACCTGACCCAGGGCTGTCTGTCCGCCTCGCTGTACGCGCCCGCCGCCTACGGCACGGTCAACACCTCGGGCACCCTCACGGGCCTGCTGGGCAACATCTTCGGCTTCACCTCGGGCGACGCCAACGCCGGGGACACCACCTCGCGGAACCTGCGCGAGATCGAGACGGCGCTGGATCCGCTCTATCAGTCGGGGTCGAACGTCTATCAGTTCACCCTGAACTACGACCTTTCGGACCAACTGACGCTGACGGCGATGACCGCCTACAGCAAGGGCGACGTCTATACCAAGCAGGACTACAACCGGAACGTCTCGCCGGTGGCGTTCAACAGCACGCCCTTCACGCCGGGCGGCTTCTTCAACGACCCGCAGGTCGGCAACACCAACAAGTTCACGACGATCGACGTCTCGTCGGGCCGCTCCGAACAGTTCAGCCAGGAACTGCGCCTGCAGTCCAACTTCGACGGACCGCTGAACTTCAACGTCGGCGGCATTCACTTCACCTACCGGACCGTCACCGACTACTACGTGATCGGCAACTCGCTGACCCTGTCGTCGATGGCCCTGAACGCCTCGAAGGGGCTGTCGCCGACCTGCAACCCGGCGACCACCGCCAACTGCATCGGCATCGACACCTCGGCCACGCCGACCGGCGACGGCCACAACTACTATGACAACCGCACGCCCTATAACCTGGTGTCTGACGCCCTGTTCGGGGAACTGTACTGGCAGGCCAACGACGACCTGAAGTTCACCCTGGGCCTGCGCCAGACCCGCGACAAGAAGGCGGTCAAGAACTACTCGACCGTGCTGCTGGCGCCCGGCTACGGCCTGACGCTGAACCCGACCAACCCCGACCAGCGCGCCCGCTTCAGCGAGCTGACCGGCCGCTTCGGCTTCGACTACAAGGCGCATCTGGGCTTTACCGACGACACGCTGCTCTACGCCTTCTATTCCAAGGGCTACAAGGGCGGCGGCATCAATCCGGGCGTCCCGGCCGGCGCGGTCGGCATCCGCCAGACCTTCGACCCCGAGTTCGTCAACGCCATCGAAATCGGCACGAAGAACACCATGGCCGGCGGCAGCGTGATGCTGAACATGACCGGCTTCCACTACGACTATCAGGGCTACCAGATCAGCAAGATCGTGAACCGCACCTCGGTGAACGAGAACGTCGACGCCAAGGTCTACGGCTTCGAACTGGAATCCATCTGGTCGCCGGTCCGCAACCTGCGCCTCAACGCCACCGTCGGTTACCTGAAGACCAAGATCGGCGATGGCGTCACCTCGATCGACACCATGAACCGCACCCAGTCCAACGCGGCCTATACGCTGGTGAAGGTGGGTCCGCAGGCTTCGTCCGTCGGCGCCAACTGCGTGCTGGCCACGGCCGGCGTGGCCACCATCATCGCCGCCGGCGCCGGGGCCACCCTGCCCTGGGCCTGCACGGGCGCGGCCGCCTACCAGGCGTTCCTGTCGACCCCGGCCGCGGCCGGCGGCGCGGGCCTGCCGGCGCCGACCGCGGCGTTCCTGGCCAACGCCACGGGCCTCTTCAACTACGGCGCCGGCTACTCGATCGAAGGCACGGCGGCGAACCTGTCGGGCAACGAGCTGCCCAACTCGCCGCATTGGACCACCTCGGTCGGCGCCCAATACACCTTCGAGCTGTCGGGCGGCTGGTCGGCCACCCTGCGCGGCGACTACTACCGCCAGAGCAAGCAGTACGCCCGCGTCTACAACACCGCCTACGACCAGCTGAAGTCGTGGGACAACGGTAACGTGACACTCAAGGTGGAGAAGCCGGAGTGGGGCGTCTCGATCGACGCCTACGTCAAGAACATCGGCAACAAGACCCCGATCGTCGACGCCTACACCACCGACGACAGCTCGGGCCTGTTCACCAACGTGATCACCGCCGAGCCTCGGCTGTACGGCATCGCGATCACCAAGTCCTGGTAGAACCGGGCTGGAAGCACACCTGGGAAGGGGCGGCGGTCACGCGCCGCCCCTTTTTCATGCCCATTTTCGACCCGTCATGTCGGGTGCTCGACGGAAACCTCAGTGTATTCCGACATTACCGGCATGGGAGCGTTCCCAACTTAACGACTCTGCAAGGGCGCCGGGGGCATGGTGCCCCTCCAAATCCCAGCGAAGCGCCGCATGGAAACGCTGACCCGTCTGATCGATACCCGCGCTCCGATCTCGCCCGACACGCCTTGCGGCGCGGTCGCGGCGATGTTCGACGCCGATCCGGCCCTGGCCGCGCTCGGGGTCGTCGACCCTGACCGCACCCCCGTCGGCCTCGTCTATCGCGACGTGCTGCAAGGCATGATGCGCGTCGCCGGCGCCCAGCTGGCCGACAAGCCGATCGCCGACGTCATGGACGCCGACCCGCGCACGGTCACCGCCCAGACCGACTCCAACAGCTTCGTCAACGCCCTGGCCGACAGCCCGACGCCGGTGTTCCGCACCGCCTATGTCGCCGTGGACGCCGCCGGCCGCTTCGCTGGCGTGGGCGGTCTTACATCCCTACTGGCCTCGCATCGCCGCCGCCAGGCCGACGCCCGCGACGCCATGGCCATGGTCGAGCGCATGGCCGTCGACATCGGCGCGCACCTGGATGGCGTCCTGGCCATCACCGAGCGCCTGGAACAGCAGCGCCTGACGCCCGACGCCTCGGCGTTCGTCCGCGCCATCGGCGAGACCAGCCGCGACATGGGCGCGACGGTCGCCCGCGCCATCGACCTGCACCGCTCGGCCCGTGGCCAGCTGACCATCAACGCCGCCCCCACTCGCCTGCGCGACTTCGCCGACGCGGTCGAGGACCGCTGGGCCGCCCGCGCCCACGAAGGCGGCTCGACCCTTCTCGTCTCCTACGACGGCGATCCGGAATGCGGCGTCGAGGTCGACGGCGAGCGCCTGCTGCAGGTGTTCGACATCCTGATCGAGAACGCCCTCTCGGCCGGCCGCGGCGCCATCGAGGCCCGCCTGACCGCCCGCGTCGAGGACAACCACATCCGCCTGGAAGGCCAGGTTCGCGACAACACCGGCGGCCACGCCGACGAACGCCTGGCTCGCGTCCATGATCCGCTGGGCGACACCAGCCTGCAGGACCGCAACGAGATGGCCATGGCCGTCGGCATGGCCCTGGCCCACCGCGTCCTGCGCGCCATGGGCGGTCCGCTGCACGCCGAGGCCAATCGCGGCGTCGGCCTGACCGTCGGCTTCGCCCTGCCCCTGCCCGCCGCCGTCGCGCAAGCCGAGGTCCACGAGACCCAGGAAGTCGCCGGCCGCGCCGCCCACATCCTGATCGTCGACGACAACGCCACCAACCGCATGGTCGCCGAGGCGCTGTGCGACATGTTCGAGTGCACCTCGGAGCAGGCCGTCGACGGCGTCGAGGCGGTCGAGATGGCCAAGAGCGGCCGCTACGACCTGATCCTGATGGACATCAAGATGCCGCGCATGGACGGCATCGCCGCCACCCGCGCGATCCGCGAGATGAACGGCCGCCCCGGCGCCGTGCCGATCGTGGCCCTGACCGCCAATGCCGACCCGGCCGACGTCCAGACCTACATCGCCGCCGGCATGCAGGACGTGGTCGAAAAGCCGATCAAGCCCGAGCGCCTGGCCATCGTCTTGAGCGCGCTTCTGGGCGGCGATGACGAGCAGGACGCCGAAGCGGCAGCCTGATACCGCGACGCTTGGTCGCTCTACCCGGGAGCGTAGACGCTTGCGGCCGCCTCGCATCCGCGAATAGCCTGCGCTCCGCGAGTGCGGAGTAACCAGACGCGTGCTGAACACGGCTGAACAACAGGCCTGGGCCTTTCTGAGCCAGGCGCCTCACCTGGGCTCGGCCCAGGAGGTCGAGACGCATTTCGCGCAAGCCATCGCCGCCTTCGGCTATGACAAGTTCTGCGCCACGCTGGTCAATGCCGAGCACTACGGCAAGGAGCCGCCGACGCTCAGTCGCCAGGACTTCGACGTCTGGGACCAACGCTACTGGGGCGAGCGCTACGTGGTGCACGATCCCTGCGTCAAACTGCTGCTCAAGTCCCCCCGCTCGTTCGCCTGGACCGACGCCAAGCCGCTGGGCGACGGTCGCGCCCAGTCGATGTGGGGCGAGGCCTCGGACCTGGGGATGAACGACGGCTATGTCGTGCGCGTCTTCGGCCCCGCCGGCCAGGAGGTGCTGATCCGCATGTCCACCGAGGCCCGCGACACCGACCCGACCTCGCGCGCGGTGGTCGACAGCCTGGCCACGGTGTTCGGCACCATCATGCTCAAGCACTGGGAAATGCAGGACGACAATCCCGACTACGGGATCATCTCCGAGCGCCAGGCCCAGTGCCTGTACTGGGCCAGCCGCGGCAAGACCGACTGGGAGATCGGCGCGATCCTCGAACTGTCGCCCCGCACGGTCCACCACCACATCGAGGCCGCCAAGAAGCGCCTGGGCGTGGTCAAGCGCCAGGAAGCGGTGCTGAAGGCCGGCGAGCTGGGGCTGTTCAGCAAGCTCTAGCCATCCCGTTTCCCCGGCGAAAGCCGGGGCCCAGATGGAAGAGCGCTGGGGCGGGTTCTAAAATCGCCGCGCCAATCCAATCAACTCCGGAGCCATGAGATCTGGGTCCCGGCTTTCGCCGGGAAGACGGACTGGGGATTTCAGAACTTCCGCCGCGCCGTCACCACCTCGAACCACAGCCGGAAGTCCCCCATCAGGCTGTAGAGCGGGTATTTGAACGTCGCCGGTCGGTTCTTCTCGAACACGAAGTGGCCGATCCAGGCGAAGCCGTAGCCGACCAGGGGCGCGGCCACGAAGAACCGCCAGTCCCTCACGAAGCCCAGCGTCAGGCAGACGATCACCAGGCTGGTGCCGATCACGTGCAGCCGCCGGCTGACCGGATTGACGTGTTCGGTCAGGTAGAACGGATAGAAGGCCGCGAAGGTGCGGTAGCGCTCTTCTGTAGCGGTGCTCATGCCTCCGATGCTGATCCCCAACCGACGCCATGGCAAGCTTCACGCGGGGGAATGAAGGAGACCATAGGCCGTTTGGCCTATCGCGCTTTTCCCGGATCATGTCTCTTAATCCAGGCCGTCCATTCCGCCTGCTGGGGGCCGGCCATGATCCACATCATCACTTCCGAGAACCGCCATCTGTACGGTCCGCAGCTATGGGCCATGCACGAAGAACGTCGTCGCCAGTGCGTCGAGAAGAACGGCTGGGTCGACCTGGTCGTGCTCGACGGCGGCGAGGTCGACGACTACGACGACCACCGCGCCATCTACCTCTTGGGCTTCAACGACGAGATGGAGCTGGAGGTCGGGCTTCGTTTAAGACCGACCGACGACCGCTGCATGCTGGCCGACAAGTTCGCGCACCTGATCGCGCCCGGCGAAAGCCCCAAGAAGGGCCTCGACGTCTGGGAGGCCACGCGTCTCTTCACCACCGAGGCCTATCGCAAGCGCAAGGGCGCGGGCCGCGGCGAGCGGGTGTTCGAGTGCTGGGCCGCCGCCTTCGAGCTGGCCCTGCGCCACGGCGTGACCCGCTTCGTCGGCATGATCGACATGCAGCTATATCCGGGCATCCTGAACTCGCCGATCGACACCCGCCTGGTCGGCATTCCACGTCCCTACGAGTACGGCATCGTCGCCGGCTCGGAGATCGCGATCAGCCAGGTGCTGCTGGACCGGGTGCTGGAAGCGATCTGCCGGGAGTCGCCCGTCGGCTACGAGATCGACCAGCTGGACCTGATGGCGTTCGGCGACCTGGCCGCGGTGCAGCGCCAGGTGACCCGCGCCATGACGCCGCAGCTCAATGCCGGCCAGGAGCGCGACGAGACCCTGGCGGCCGAGACCCTGTTCCGCCTGCATGACAACACCGGTCAGGCCCGCCGCATCTGGGATGGCCGCGCCCGAATGCTCAACGCCTGACGGCGTAAGCCTTTGAGCGTATTGGCCGGTTGCCTTCCGAGGCGGATCAGCCACACCTTCGCCGCCTCCCGACCGCGATACTCGCCTGACGAAAGTAGGTCGCGCTTCGGTTGGCGGCGAATCGCCTTACGGGCGACTAGCCTCCTCGTTCCGGGGAAGGAAGCCGAACCATAGCGACAAGTCGCCGCGTATTGGGTTCGCTTGCTTCCACCGACGTCACGGTCGTGTCATCTTCCCCGAACAACCGTTGGAGGCGGAAAATCATATGAGCGAAGAAACCGAAGGCCGACGCCCCAACCCTGTCGACCTGCACGTCGGTGGTCGGGTTCGGATGCGTCGCAAGCTGCTTGGCGTCAGCCAGGAACAGCTCGCGGACTCCTTGGGTCTGACCTTCCAACAGGTGCAGAAGTACGAACGCGGCGCCAACCGCGTCAGCGCTTCGAAGCTGTACGAGATCGCCAAGACCTTGCAGGTCCCGGTGTCGTTCTTCTTCGACGGCCTGGCTGACCCGATGAGCGGCGCGGAAGTCGACGACGCCACCCAGCACGCCGAGAAGGTGGTCCAGGAATTCCTGACCACCCCGGAAGGTCTGGAGCTGGCCGAGGTGTTCCCGCGTATCGGCCGAGGCCGCGTCCGCCGTCAGGTCCTGGACCTGGTGCGCGCGATGGCTGACGAAGCCTCTCGCGAGACCGCCTGAACAGGACATCACGCGGCCGCCGCGCCCCAGGCGCGGTTAGTACAACGAGTAGCAAAGACCTCGGTCGGCGGGCCGAGGTCTTTGTCGTTTCTGGGGTTAAGTTCAGCCGGTCGAAAGGTTGGACTGTGCGTGCAGCCAGATGCGCTTGGCCGTGCCGGCCGCGGCGGACGTCAGCCCCCGCAGGTCATAGGTCCGGACGATGCGCATGCCGATCTCGCGATCGCGCTGCCAGGCGATGGTGACATCGTGAGCCAGGCCCGCGGCCAGATCGACCAGTTGAACCTGACCGGGCGGCGCGCTGTTCGACAGCATCTGCACGCGCGCGCCGTTGCTGGACAGGTCGCGGATGACGCAATCCCACGCGAAGGCGCCGCACAGGATCTTGCCGGACCTCTGAGTTTGGATACGGACGGCTGTCCGCCGGTCTTCCACGCCTGACGCGTACTTCGCCATAGGGGGATAAACGCACGGCGCGGTTAATCGCCCGTGCAAATTTAAGATTTTTATAGTGAAGGTTAACGCGCCTCGAACTCGAAGCGGGTTTCCTGTTTCAGTCGTGACAACCTTGTCATAACGTTGTTCGCTAGTGATAGCTTCTGTTTACGGGTCGATGTTACCGGTAAAACAACGATCATCCGAAGCCGGACTAAAAAGAACCGGCCACGCGAGGAAACGACATGGCTAAGGGATCGGTCTTACTGGCCGACGTGAATGGACGTGACTTGGCGGTGGCCGTCGTGCGTCCCGGCGATCCGCCCCGCGACCACCAGGAGCTGGCCTGCGCCTCGCTGCGCGAGCTGGAGCAGCATCTGAACGCGGTTCTGGCCGACGGCCGCCACGGCGAGCTGATCGGGGCGGCGGTGTGCGGCGCGGGTCCGGAGATCGACGGGGCCATAGACCTGACGGCCGGCGACTTCACCGTCACCCAGTCGTGGCTGCGGGCGGTGCTGAAGACCCCCCGCGTGGCCCTGCTCAACGACTTCGCCGCCTGCGCCCTGGGCGCGCCGCGCCTGGCCCCCTCGGCCATGACCGTGATCCACGACGGCAAACCGGCCAAGAGCGCGCCGATCGCGGTGATCGGCCCCAACCTGGGCCTTGGCGTCGCCGGCCTGTCGCCCCATCGCAACGACGGCTGGGTGCCGGTGGTCAGCGAAGGCGGCCACATCGACTTCACCCCCGGCGAGGCGCGCGAGGTCCCGGTCTTCTCGGCTTTGCAGATCAAGTACGGCCGGGTCTCGGCCGAGCATTTCCTGTCGCAGCAGGGCCTGGTCGACATCCACCTGGCCCTGGGTGGAGATGGCGACAGCGACGACGTGATCCTGTCGCGTGTCCGCGACGGCGACGCGCGGGCTCGCGAGGCGGTGTCGATCTTCAGCGCCTTGCTGGGCGCCTTCGCCGGCGACGCGGCCCTGATGTTCGCCGCCCGCGGCGGGGTTTATATCAACAGCCCCTTGATGGAGCGCATCGACGGCCTGCTGGACCACGCGGCGTTCGCGCGGCGGTTCTCCGACAAGGGCCGGATGAGCGCGTATCTGCAGGGTGTGCCGGTTTATCTGACCGTGGGGCGGTGCACCTTGCTGGGACTGTCCGGGCTGTTTAGCGCCAGCGACATGAAGTACTCGGCGGACGAGGTGAAGTTTCTGGATTGCTGAACTGCCCGGACTAGCGCCGCCCCTCTCCTCCCCCTCTTGGGGGAGGTGGCGCGCCCGCTCAGCGTGGCGTGACGGAGGGGGCTGGTCATGAGTCGGCCGGCGCTGGCCCCTCCACCAGCTTCGCCGGTCCCCCTCCCCCAAAAGGGGGAGGAGAGATGCATCTCGCTCGGCCTAGGCCACCACCTCCGCCACCCGCTCCAACGCCCCCTCCAAATCCCCCAGAATATCCTCCACCTCCTCCAGCCCCACAGACAGCCGCACCAGCCCCTCGCCAATCCCCGCCGCCGCCCGCTCCTGCGGCGCATAGGTCGAGTGGGTCATGCTGGCCGGGTGCTGGATCAGCGTCTCGGCATCCCCCAGCGACACGGCCCGACGGATCATCGTCAGGCGGTTCATCATCGCCACGCCCGCCGCGTGGCCGCCCTTCAGCTCGAAGGCGATCATGCCGCCGCCGCCCGCCATCTGCCGAGCAGCCAGGTCACGCTGCGGGAAGCTGTCCAGGCCAGGATAGTAGACCCGCTCGACGCCCGGATGCGCCGCCAGCCACCGCGCCACCGCCTCGCCGTTCTGGCCGTGACGCGCCATGCGCAGCGACAGGGTCTTCAGCCCCCGAAGCACCAGGAAGGCCGTGAACGGCGACATCACCGCGCCGGTCATGTCCTTGACGCCCACCAGGCGCACGCGGGCCATGTCCTCGACCCCGCCGACGGCGATACCGCCCACCAGGTCGCCGTGGCCGCCCAGATATTTGGTGGCCGAGTGCACGACCATGTCCGCCCCCAGGGCGATCGGCCGGGTCAGCACTGGCGTGGCGTAGGTGTTGTCGACCACCACCTTGGCGCCCCTCTCGTGCGCGATCGCGCTGATCGCGGCGATGTCCACCAGGCGCATGTTCGGATTGGCCGGGGTTTCGAAATAGACGATCCGGGTCTTGCCCGAGATGGCCTCGGCCAGAAGTTCCGGCCGGGTCATGTCCACCTGGCGCACCGTGACGCCGAACCGGGAGAGACCATCGCGCAGGAAGGCGAAGGTGCAGCCGTACAGGGTCTGGTCGGTGATCACCTCGTCCCCGGCCTGCAGGAAGCTCCACAGCACCGCGGTGATCGCCCCCATGCCCGAGGCGGTGGCGACGGCGGCCTCCGCCCCTTCCAGGCTGGCCATGCGGCGCTCCAGCAGATCGGTCGTCGGGTTGGAGATCCGCGAATAGAAGTGACCGGCCCGCTGCCCGGCGAACATCTCGCCGCCGGCCTCGGCGCTCTCGAACGCGAAGGTCGAGGTCAGGTGCACCGGCGGCGTCAGCGCGCCCTGCTCGTCGGCCGGATCGTAGCCCGCGTGAATCGCCCGCGTGGAAAAGCCGCCGTTGTCGCTACGCATGTGTCACTCCCTATTTGAGATGACAGTGGCGCAGGCCCGGACGTGATAGATTGCGAAGTCTGCTACACAGGGCTCCAGTTTTGGCAGATTCTGCTCAAGGAGCGCCCGTGGACGCTAAAGACCGCCAGATCATCCGCGAGCTGCAGAGGGACGGCCGGCTGACCAACCAGGAGCTGGCCGAGCGGGTGAACCTGTCGCCCTCGCCCTGCCTGCGCCGGGTGCGCAATCTGGAAACCGCCGGCGTGATCACTGGCTACACCGCGCTCGTCGACCAGAAGGCCTATGGCCTGCCGATCACCGTCTTCGTGCGGGTGCGCCTGAACAGCCCCAGCCAGGACCTGATCACCGGCTTCGAGGCGGCGGTGGCGCGTATCGACCAGATCCAGGACTGCTTCCTGCTGGCGGGGAGCGACGACTACCTGCTGCGCGTTATCGTCGACAGTCTGGAAGGCTACGAGGACTTCATGCGGCGCAGGCTGCACGCTATCCCCGGCATCGCCTCGATCGACACCAGTTTTGCCTATGGCGTGGTCAAGCAGACCCGAGTTTTTCCGGTCGCGGGCTGACCGTGACGTCACTGGGGTATTGCTCACGCGAAATTCAATCGAAGCCTGACCGTCTCGCCGAGTACAAACGCGACCGATGATCGATGAAGCGCCGCCCCAGTCCGTAGCGCCCATGGCTGCTTCGCCCAGCGTGACCACCGCGCTGAAGCACGCCCCCTTGGGCATCGCCATCTTCGACAGCCAGATGCGCTATCTGGCCGCCTCGCGCCAATACCTGACCGACCAGCGCCTGCCGGCCGACATGCCGCTGATCGGCCGCCTGCACTATGAGGCCTTTCCCGAGGTGCCGCAGAAGTGGCGCGACCTGCATACGCGGGTGCTGACCGAAGGTGTCGAGCTGCGCCACGAGGGCGACCCCTATATCGACCGCGACGGCCGCACCGAATGGATCCGCTGGTCCATGGCTCCCTGGCGCGATGATGGCGGCGAGATCGGCGGTCTGGTGCTCTACACCGAGGTCGTCACCGCCAATATCGAGGCCCGCCAGAAGCTGGAGGCCGCCGAGGCCCGCTATCGCGCCGTCTTCGACCAGGCCGCCATGGGCGTGGCCCGCCTGACCCCCACCGGCGAGATCCTGGAGGCCAATGACGCCTTCTGCACCCTGCTGGGCCGCGACCGCGACGCCCTGCTGGGCGTGTCGCTGCCCAACCTGGTCCACCCCGACTTTCTGGACCGCACCCTGCTGTCCAGCGAGGCGCTGCTGGCGGGCGAGGTCGAGACCTGCGCGGCCGAGCGTCGCTTCGTCATCCCGGGCGGCGACCTGTGGATCCACCTGACCGCCTCGATGGTGCGGGTCGACGACGAGCCGGCCTATATCCTGGCGATCATCTCCGACATCAGCGCCCGCAAGCAGGCCGAGACCGCCCAGGAGCAGCACCAGAGCCAGCTGCGCCTGCTGATCAACGAGCTGAACCACCGGGTGAAGAACACCCTGGCCACCGTCCAGTCGATGGCGGCCCAGACCCTGCGCAACGAGCCCGACCCGGTGGTGGCCTTCGAGAAGTTCGAGGCCCGCCTGATGGGCCTGTCGCGCGTGCACGACATTCTCACGCGTGAAAGCTGGCACGGCGCGCAACTGCACGAGGTGGTCGAGCGCGCCCTGCGGCCCTTCGACGAGGCCGGCACGCGCGTCAGCATCCAGGGCCCGCCGGTGCGCCTGCAGCCGGGCGGCGCCCTGACCATGGCGCTGATCCTGCACGAGCTGGCCACCAACGCTCTGAAGTACGGCGCCCTGTCCAATCCCGACGGCCATGTGGACCTATCCTGGACCTACGATCCGGCCACGCGGATGCTGGAAGGGCGCTGGGTCGAGAGCAACGGTCCGACGGTGTCCGAACCCACCCGCAAGGGCTTTGGCTCGCGCCTGATCGAGCGCAGCCTGCGCGGCGAGTTGAAGGGCGCGGCGGTGATGGACTATCGCCCGGAGGGCCTATGCTGCACGCTCAGCGCGCGTTTGCCCGAGGCTCCACCGGAAAACTCTGACGGGAACCCGACACTTCCACCCACTTAAGGTCCCTAATAGGAAACTTAGTCGACCACCGTATGGCGGGCCGGCTCCGCTTGTGTCGTCCTAGGAAGGCAGATCCTTCGGCTCATCCCACCAGCCGAAGCGCCTTTGCCGGCCGGGGTGTCGTGAATCCCGGCCGGCCACTTTCCTCTCCTGTTCGCTCCCCGGTAGGCTGGCGCCATGACGCTCGCCCGACTCACGCGCCGCTCCGCCCTGACCGCCCTCGCCGCCGCCGGCCTCGCGCCGAGCCTGGCCGCCGCCCAATCAAAAGGAGGGAGGGCCGAGGACTGGAAGGCCCTCGCCGCCGACGTCCGGTCCGAGTTCCAGTGGGCCTGGCAGGGCTATGTCGCCAAGGCCTGGGGCAAGGACGAGATCAATCCGGTCAGCGGCACCTCGCGCTCGTTCTTCATCGAGGGCCATGACCTGGGACTGTCGCTGGTCGAGGCGCTGGATACGCTGTGGATCATGGGGCTGGACGCCGAGTTCCAGGCCGGGGTCGACTGGGTGAAGTCCAGCCTCAGCTTCGACGTCGACGGCGAAGCCCAGGTCTTCGAGACCAATATCCGTCTGGTCGGCGGCCTGATCTCGGCGCACCTGGCCTGCGGCGATCCCGTACTGCTGGCGAAAGCCAAGGACCTGGCCGACCGCCTGATGAAGGCCTTCGACGCCTCGCCGCACGGCCTGCCCTGGCGCTATGTGAACCTGAAGACCGGCGCGGTTCGTGATCCCGAAACCAATCTGGCCGAGATCGGCACCTACATCACCGAATTCGGGGTGCTGAGCCAGCTGACGGGCGATGACCGCTACTTCAAGGCCGCCAAGCGGGCCATGAAACACGCCCTGGACCGCCGCTCGAAGATCGGTCTGATGGCCGCCAATATCGATGCGCGCATCGGCGAGTACATCAGCCGCAACGCCAGCATCGACGTCTATGCCGACAGTTTCTACGAGTACCTGTGGGACGCTTGGGAGCTGTTCGGCGACCAGGACTGCAAACGCTGGGCGCAGGAATGCATCGCCGCTCAGCTGACCCACCAGGCCAAGCGTTATGACGATCGCCTGTGGTTCCCGATGGTCGATTTCGAGACCGGCGCAGTGACCTCCACGGCCCAGAGCGAACTGGCCGCCTACTATGCCGGCCTGCTGGGCCAGATCGGCGCCAAGGCTCAGGGCGACGACTACCTGGCCACCTTCACCTACATGCAGGCGACGTTCGGGATCATTCCGGAGTCGATCGACGTCACGACCGCCCAGCCGCGCCGCAAGCACACCGGCCTGCGCCCGGAATATCCCGACGCCTGCCTGAACCTGTGGCTGGTCGACCGCGACGAGCGCTACCGCGCCCTGGCCGCCATCCACTATCGCCAGATGAAGGCCACCAGCCGCGCGCCCTACGGCTACACGGCGCTGAAGGACATCACGACCAGGCCGATGACCCAGGGCGACAACTGCCCGGGCTATTGGTGGTCCGAACAGATGAAGTACTACTACCTGCTGTTCTCCGACACGCCGCGCATCGACTACGCTAAGCTGCAGCTCAGCACCGAGGCCAATGTGCTGCGGGGTTTCCGGAAGGTTTAAAACCGCGCCGCCGGACATCTTGTCGCACCCGAGGGCTTGGGGCGGTCGCCTCCCCGCGACGTCATCTCACTGAGTCCGAACTGCCGCACGCCTGTTGCGTGAATCTGCGATGCAGCACTCGGCTCGGGGGATTGGATCATGCGACTTCCCACGTTCGCGACTGCGCTGGCGCTGACGGCCTTGACCGGCTCGGCCCACGCCGCCGACCTTCGGGATCGCCTCTATGATCCGGCCGGCGGCGTCATGGTGGTGGCCCACCGCGCCTGCCACGCCGCGGCTCCCTCGCGCGGTCTGATGACCGCCGTCCCCGAAAACTCCCTGGCCGCGCTGGAGCGCTGCATCGCCCTGGGCGTCGACGTCGTCGAGATCGACGTACGCCGCACCCAGGACGGCGCCCTCGTGCTGATGCACGACGCCAAGGTCGACCGCACCACCACCGGCAAGGGCAAGGTCTCGGACCTGACCCTGGGCGAACTGCAGGACCTGCGCCTCGAGGTCGACGGCGCCGCGACGGGGGCCTCGCCCCCGACCCTGAGCGCTTTCCTGCGCATGGCGCGCGGCCGCATCCTGGTCAATCTCGACATCAAGGAAGACGGCGCGACGGTCGCCCAGGTCGCCCGCCTGGTGCACGATGTCGGGGCCGACGACTGGGTGCTGTTCAAGGCCCGCGCCGATCTGGGCGCCACGCCGATCGCCGACCAGCCGCTGTACAGGAACCTGGCCTTCATGCCGATCGTCGGCGGCAAGGGCGCCCCGCGCGCCGAGCAGCTGGGCGCGATCACCACCGCCCAGGCCTCAGGCCTCCAGGCGATCCCGGCCGTCGAGCTGGACGCGCTGAAGAAGGACGGCTTCGCCGCCGTACGCGACGCCGCCCACGCCGCCCACGTCCGGGTCTGGACAAACAGCCTGGCCGGCAAGGGTGTCAGAGGGGTCCCCGACACCGCAGGCGACAGCCACGCCCTGACCGATCCCGACAAGGCCTGGGGCGGCCTGATCGCCGAGGGCGTCAATGTCGTCCAGACCGACCATCCTGCGGCGCTGCTCGACTACCTGAACCAGCACGACCTGCGCGGCCGGGCGTCGACCTCTATCGCGGTCGCAAACGCTGGATCGCCTGCTCCAGTCTTGATCGGCGCTTCGTCCAGGTCTCGCTGAGGACGGTCGTCTCGGCCTCGAGGTCGCGGCGGCGACGTTCCAGGTCCGCTTCGGCGTCGCGCTGCTCGGCCTCGGCGGCTTCGAGGGCTTGCTCAGCCTCGGCGAGCTTGCGCTTGCGCTCGGCCTCGGCCTCGGCCTTGTCGGCTTTCCTGGGATTGGTCTTGGGCAGCTTGGGCAGCTTGGCCACCTCCGCCGGCAGCCCGCCTTCCGCCCGGCGGATCACCGCTCCGGGCGCGGCCAGGGCCGCCTTGGCGTCCGGCGTGTCGAACACCTCCTCGGCGACGCCTTCCTTGAAGAGATCGCGATCCGTCTCCCAGGCCGCCAGCGCCTTGGCGCGCGACGTTGCCGCCACGGTGTAGCGGTGAAAGCCGTCCGACCACGTGAAGATCTTGGGTGCGCGCGCCATGACGCGACAACGGCCACCGCCGCAGCGCTGTTCCAAGCTGTTAAAATCTAAGGAGAAGTAGTCCGTCCTGGTGGCGGGGGGCGGGATCGAACCGCCGACCTGTGGGTTATGAATCCACCGCTCTAACCATCTGAGCTACCCAGCCATCGCCAGGACGGACGGGGGTCATACCTCCGAGTGCGCTTCGCATCAAGGCCTTAGTCGGCGCGCGTTTGGCGGCGAAACCGCACACACTTTCGCCTAACGCGCTTTGGATGTCATTCCGTCCAGGGCGGCTTCCAGACGCCGCGCCAGCTCGCCAGGGCCGTATTCGTCCAGCACCAGCTGGCGCGCGGCCTCGCCGTAGCGCTTGGCCGCCTCGCGGTCGCTGATCAGCTCGCCCAGGGCCTCGGCCAGGCGGTCGGGATCATCGTCCGGGACCAGGCGGCCGTTGGCGCCGTCCTTGAGGATCTCGTTGGGGCCGTCGATCTCGGTGGCGACCACGGGCAAGCCGACCGACATGGCCTCCAGCAGGGTCAGCGGGAACCCCTCCTGGTGCGACGGGAAGGCGAACAGGTCACCGGTGGCCAGGAAGCCGGCGACGTCGTCGGTCCAGCCCTTCAGCTGCACGCAGGGGTCCAGGTCCAGCTCGCGGATCAGGGCCTCCAGGTCGCCGCGCTCCTCGCCCTCGCCGGCGATCTCGCAGGTGACGTCGAAGTCCCAGGCGCGCAGCTTGCCGATCGCGCGGATCAGGACGTCGAAGCCCTTCTTCTGGTGCAAGCGGCCGGCGGCGACGATCTTGACCGGGACGCTTTCGCCCTTCGAGAACGGCTTGGCGCGAGCGGTGGGCGTCTTGACCGAATTGGGGATGAACCAGACGTGGTCCTCGGGCGCGCCGCGTTCCATGGCCAGACGCGCCAGGTGCCGGCCCACGCACAGATAGTGGACGCCGGGCGCGACCTCGAACGAGGGTTTGTGCAGGCAGACGGCCTGGATGGCGCTGGCGGGCGCGACCTTGCCGAACACCCGCGCCGGGCGCTGGCCATGGCTGAGGATCAGGTCGGGCGCCGCTGCACGCACCACGCCCTTGGCGGCGGCCAGGGTCAGCGGATCCCAGTCGGTGAAGGCGTCCATCGCGACGAAGGCCGGCTTACGCGACGCCCCGCGCCGCGCCACCGCCCCGCCCTTGCGGACCACGCCCGCGCAGCGGCCGCCGTGCTTGGCCGCCCACGCCTCCAGGATCGGCTGATAGTCCAGAAACACCTGCTCCAGACCGCCCAAGCCCTTGCCCAGCATGGCGTGCAGGATGTTGGTCAAGGCGGGCTCCGGGGAGGCGTTCACGGGCCGGGACCATCGTGGGGTCCGGCCGTGGTGTCAACGCGGGAGCGGGGCGGGTAGATGCTCCCCCGCGATGCGGGGGAGCTGTCGCGGAGCGACTGAGGGGGCGAGTGCTGCTCAGGCCGAGCTAGCCCCCTCCGGCCCTCTGGGGCCACCTCCCCCGCATCGCGGGGGAGGATCACTTCCCCAGCAGCACCTTCACCGCCGCGTCCAGCTGCGCGTCGCCCGCCTCGCCGAGCGGCCGGTCGACATCCACGTCCACGGGGCGCGGGTTCAGCTCCATGTTCTGCCCGCGCAGGTCCTCGATGCGGATGAACGGCAGGCGCACGGTCGAGCCGTCGATCAGCTGGCGGCCGCCAGTGAAGATGATCCAGCCGGCGGTCGGCTTGCCCACCACCTTGCCCAGGCCCAGCGCGCGGTAGCCCTCGGTGAAGTCCTCGGCGTCCGACAGCGACGACTCGTTGGTCACCAGCACCGTCGGCAGGCCGAGCGCCCGCTGGCCAAGGTTCTGGCGGCTAGGCACCGGGAAGCGGTCACGGGCGGTCATCATCAGGTAGTTGCGGCGGGCGAACACATCCAGCGCGTGGCCGTTAACGTAGCCGCCGTTGTTGTTGCGCACGTCGATGACCACGCCCTGCTTGCCCTGGTTCTGGGCGTCCAGGTCGATATAGAGCTGCGCCAGCGAGGCGTCGGACATGTCGGCGATGTGGACATAGCCCAGCTGGCCGCCGCTGACCTTGTCGACATAGGCCCGGCGATCATTGACCCACTGGCGATAGAGCAGGCCCGTCGCCGTCGTGGTCGAGACCGGCCGCACCACCGCGTCGCGGCGGCTCTTGCCGGCGGTGTCGAGCACCGTCAGCACGGTGCGCTTGCCCGCCGCGCCGCGCAGCAGCTTGTCCAGATTGACGCCGGTCGACAGCTGCTCGCCATTGACCGCCAGCAGCGTCTCGCCCGGCCGGATCGAGCCTTCCAGCGCCGCCGGACCCAAGGCGATCACCTCGCTGACGACCAGGCCCTTGCCGGCCTCATAGGCCACGCGATCGAAGCGCAGGCCCAGATTGGCGGCGCGCACCACCGGTGCGGCCGGATCGGCGGCCTTGTTGATGCCCGAGTGCGAGGCGTTCAGCTCGCCGATCATCAGGTTGATGTTGCGGCGCAGCTCGTCGCCCGTGCGCGAGCCGGCGATGTAAGGCGCCCACTGCTGGCGTAGCGCTTCCCAGTTCGCGCCATGGAACTTCGGATCATAGAAGCCGCGGTTCAGCACGCCCCAGGCCTGCTCGAACACCACGGTCTTCTCGACGTCGAAGTCGACATCCAGCTCGGCATTGGCCGCCAGGGGCTTGGGCTTGGGCGTATCGACCGGGGTCGAGACGATCGAACCGCCCTCCAGGAACCAGACCTCCTTGCTGTCGGGCGAGAAGGCGATCTCGCCCTTGGGCTTGCGGGTCGAGGTCAGCTGCACCGGGACCGCCGGCTCCTTCGCCAGTTCATCCAGATTGTAGGTGTAGAAGTTGGTCTGGCCGGCCTGGCGGGCGCGGAAGACCAGGGTCTTGCCGTCGGGGCTGATCAGCGGATCGCCGACGTCCATGCCCAGCGGCAGGTAGGCGGCGCGCTCGCGGATGCCCTCGAAGACGATACGGGTCGGCTCGACCTTCTTCTTCGGCGCGGCTGGCTTGGCGTCCGTGACCGGTTTCGCCGGCGTGTCGGTCTTGGCCGGTTCGGCCTTGGGCTCGGCCGGCTTGTCGGGCGCATCGGCCGGCTTGAAGAGGTCGCGGAAGGCGTCCTCCTTGAACTTCGGCACATTGGGCAGCAGGTCGACGCGCAGGATCTTGGCGTCCTCGCTGCGCTGGCCCATGTCGACCAGCAGGTACTTGCCGTCCGGCGACCAGGCGACCTTGCCGACATTGCCGTTGGCCAGGAAGGTCACCGGCCGCGCCGCGCCGCCGTCCAGCGACACGACATTAACGTTGTCGAACGCCTTGCGGTCGCTGACCGTGAAGGCGATCCAGCGGCTGTCGGGCGACCAGGTCAGCGGCGTGTCGTCGAAGCCACCCAGCGGTCCCTGGAAAAGCACCCGGTCGGTGGCGACCTTGCCGGCCGGGTCGAAGGTCATCACCCGGACCTCCTTGCCGTCGCGCACATAGGCCAGGACCTTGCCGTCCGGCGACCAGGTCGGGACGGTGTTGCGCGCCGCCCCGGTGGTCAGGGCCGTCTCCTGGTTCGTCGCGAAGTCCCAGGCATAGATGTTGGCCGCCCGGTCGCGCTCGGAGACATAGACCAGACGCTTGCTGTCGGGCGACCAGGTCGGGTCGCGCTCCAGGATCGGGGTGCGGGTCACGCGCTGGGCCGCGCCGCCCTCCTTGGTCGAGACCGCGAAGACCTCGCCATGGGCGATGATCGCGGCCTTCTTGCCGTCCGGCGACAGGGCCAGGCTGTCGAAGCTGGTCTCGTTCTTGTGGACCTCGCCGGCCGCGGCGGGCGCGCCGCGCAGGGCGATCGCGACCTTGGTCGCCTGGCCGGTCGTGGTGTCCAGCCTCCAGATGGCGAAGTCGCGTTCGAAGACGATGGTCTTGCCGTCATAGCCGATGGTCGGAAACAGCACACGGCCGTCGGTGAAGCGGGTCACCTGCTGCGGGGCCCCGCCGATCGGGAGACGCCACAGGTTCTCGGTCCCGCTCTGGTCGCTCATGTACCAGAGCGCCTGGCCGTCCGGAGTCCACATCGGCCAGTTGTGCTTGGACGCGGCGGGGAGAAGCTTCTGATAGCCTGCGCCGTCAACATTGCCTTCGAGGGTCTTGAGCCACAGCTCGCTCTCGTCGATGTGCGAGTGGCCGTTGCGCCAGAACTGGGCGCTGGACATGCCCTTGGCGGCCAGGGCGACCGAGCGGCCGTCCGGCGACGGGGCGCTCTGGAACTCGTTGAGGTAGCGCTCGCGGCTGACTTCCAGCGGCGTGCCGCCGCTGGCGGCCACGCGATAGACGTCGCCCAGCCGCGCCACATCGTTCACGCCCGAGGTGAAGTAGATCCACTGACCGTCCCGCGACCAGCCGTCCAGCGCCTCGGCGCTGTCGCCGAACGTCAGGCGGCGCAGCTCGCCGGTCGCCAAGGTCAGGACATAGATGTTGGCCACGCCCGAGCGGGTCGAGACGAAGGCCAGCGACTTGCCGTCGGGCGAATACAGCGGCCGGGACTCGGTGGCCTCGTCGGTGACCAGCAGCCGTGCCTGACCGCCGGCGGCGGGCACGGTCCAAAGGTCGCCGCCCGAGGCGAAGGCGATCTCGGCGCCGTCCGGCGACAGCGCCGGCTCGGCGAAGGACGGCAAGGCGTCGGCGGCCATGGCGGAAGACGCGCTCAATGCGAGCGCCGACACAGCGCCCAGCAGCGCCTTCAGTTTGAAATCCATGGGACGCCCCTCGCCCTAGAAACTCCGGAAGCTTAAATTGCTAGCACGCGCGGGAGCGCGGCCAAGGCTTAGCCACATGAACGATTTGTCATGCGGCCATCCCCCAATCCGATCTTCCCGGCGAAAACCGGGACCCAGGTTCATCCTGAGAGGTTTGGGTGTCCGCACCACACCGCGGCGCCAGACTTTCAAGCGCTCGGGTTCGATCTGGACCCCGGCTTTCGCCGGGGAGACGGGATGAGGGCTAGCCCAGCAGGCGGCTCGCGACCTCCTCGCCAATCGCAAGGCTGCTGGTCAGGCCTGGGCTCTCGATGCCGAACAGCGCCATCAGCCCTTCGAAGCCGTGGTCCTCGACGCCGCGCAGCTGGAAGTCGGGCTGGGGCTCGTCGGGGCCATGGAGCTTGGGCCGCACGCCGGCATAGTCCGGGACCAGCTTGTCGTCGGGCAGGTCCGGCCAGAACTTGCGGATATAGGCGGCGAAGGCCTCGGCGCGGGCCGGGTCGACCGAATAGTCGGGCGCCGGCACATATTCCAGGTCCGGTCCGAACACCGCCTGGCCGCCCAGGTCGTTGCGGTAGTGGGTGCCCAGGGCCCCGTGGATCGGCGGCGGATAGATCAGCCGCTGGAACGGCGCCTTGCCGGCCAGGCGGAAATAGACGCCCTTGCCATAGTGGGCCTTGGGGATGTGATCGGTCGGATAGCCCTCGATCCGCCCCGCGACGTCCTGGGACGAGAGACCCGGCGCGGTGACCAGCAGGCGGCAGGTCAGGCTGGTCGGATCCGCGCCGCCCGCCCGCACGGTGAAGCCGCCGCCCGGCAGGGCTTCTGCGCCCTCGAACGGCGTCGACAGCACCACCGCCCCGCCGGCCGCCTCGATCTCGCCCTGCAGGGCCAGCATGTAGTCGTGGCTGGCGAAGACGCCGCTCTGCGGCGACAGCAGGGCCGCGTGGGCGTTCAGGCCGGGCTCCATCGCTCGGGCCTGCGCGCCGGTCAGCTTCTCCATGCCCTCGACGTCGTTGGCCAGGGCCTGGTCCCAGATGGCGTCCAGGCGCGGGATCTCGTCGTCGGACGTGGCCACCACCAGCTTGCCGCAGCGCTTGTAGGCGATGCCGTGCAGGTCGAGGAACGTGTAGAGCCGCCGCCGCCCCTGCACGCACAGCTTGGCCTTCAGCGACCCGGTCGGATAGTAGAGCCCGCCGTGGATCACCTCGGAATTGCGCGACGACACGCCCTGGCCGATGTGCCCCTCGGCCTCCAGCACAGCGACGATCAGGCCGCGCTGAGACAGGGCGTAGCCGCAAGCGAGGCCGACAGCCCCGGCGCCGACGACGACGGCGTCGAAATCGAATTCAGTGGTCATGTGATGTTCTTCGGCAGGCGCGCGCCATGGATGACGCGCTCGATGAAAACGTCGTCGCCTGAAACGCGATAGAGAATGACATAGGGCCTGAAAGAAAGTCCCCGTACGCCCTCGCCATAGACAGGGTAGAGCGGCCCCATATCCGACGCCTCGCGCAGGCTCTGAACGCGATCGACGATCCCATCGACGAACCGACGGGCGGCGCGAGGACGATCCTTAGCGATCCAGTCGCCGATATCGATGAGATCAAGCTCCGCGCGACGCGAAAAGCGAAGTCGCTTCAATCCCTGATCTCGCCGTAGCGCTGGCGCAGGCGAGCGAACACGACCTCGGCGTCTTCGTAGTCATTCTCGGCGACTGATTTCTCGATGGATTGCCGGATTTCCACGACGTCGTCCGACCGATCATACTCGGCCTCCAGGTCATCCAGCAGCGCCTCGAGCTTGTCCGCCCCGCCGACTATCTCCGCCGCCCGCCGATAGTTCAGTTCGGCCAGCTCCGCCGCGATCCCCTCGTCCAGAGACGCGAACTCGCCGCGTTCGACCCGCGCCTGCAGGTCGGCGGCGTCTTCAGCGGTGAGGCGGACCGTGACGGTGACCGGCTTGTTCATGCCGCGAAGCCTATCACGAACCACCCGCCACGCTAGCGCGTTGGCTTCTCATGACCAGGCCCGCCCGCCCCGAGAAGGAGGAACTCCTGCGCGCCATCGGACCGATGCAGCTGACGCTGTACGCGGCCGGCAGCATGATGGGCGCGGGCATCTATGGCTTGATCGGCAAAGCGGCCGGACAGGTGGGGTCGGCGGTCTGGGCCTCGTTCCTGGTGGCGCTGGTCGCGGCGTTGCTGACGGGACTGTCCTACGCTTCGCTGGCCTCGCGGTATCCCAAGGCGGGCGGCGCGGCCTATGTCACCCAGAGGGCGTTTCGCAAGGGCCTGCTGACCCACGTCATCGGCCTGGCCACGGCCTGTTCGGGCCTGACCTCGATTGCCGCCGGAGCCTGGGTGATCGGCGAGAACCTCTCGACTTTCAAGGCGCTGGCGGCCGTGCCGCCGGTGGTCATCGCCTTGGCCTATGTGCTGCTGATGGCCGGCATCGTGTTCCGGGGTATCCGCGAGTCGATCTGGGCCAACCTGGTCTGCACCTTCATCGAGGCCGGCGGCCTGTTGCTGGTGATCCTGGTCGGCGCGCGGTTCTGGGGCCAGGCCGACCTGTTCGACATCCCCGCCCCAACCGATGGCGCGGCGACCGGCCTCGTGCCCCTGCTGATCGTGCAGGGCGCGGCCCTGACCTTCTTCGCCTTCGTCGGCTTCGAGGACACCATCAATGTCGGCGAGGAAGTCAAGAATCCGCGCGCCACCCTGCCGGTCGGGATCATTGTCGCCATGGGCCTGACCGCCCTGCTGTATGTCGGGGTGGCGATCACCGCCGTCTCGGTCATCCCCTGGCGCGAGCTCGCCGACGCCAAGGCCCCGCTGGCGACCGTCATGAACCAGGCCGCGCCGTGGCTGCCGGGCTGGACCTTCGTGATCATCACCGTCTTCGCCGTCGCCAATAGCGCGCTGGTGAACTACGTCACCGCCTCGCGCCTGCTGTACGGCATGGCCCGCGACGGCCGCCTGCCCAGCCCGTTATCCAAGGTCCACGCCGCCCGCCGCACCCCGCACGTGGCCATCGGCGTCCTGCTGGCCATCGTCGCGGCCCTGGTGCTGATGGGCAATGTCACCCAGCTGGGCGAGGCCACGGCCCTGCTGCTGCTGGCCGTGTTCAGCGTGGTCAACATCGCCTTGCTGGTGCTGCGCAAACGCCCCGGCGAGCCACGCGGCGCCTTCGAGCCGCCGGCCGTGGTTCCGATCCTGGGCGCGGCGGTATGCGTAAGCCTGATCGCCGTGCGCGTGGCCACCGGCGACCTGGCCGCGCCGCTGACGGCGGGCGGACTGATCGCGGTGACGCTGGTGCTCTACGCGGTCATGCACCGCCCAAGCCCCCTTGCCAAACTGGGCCACCACCGCTCACCCTGAGATTGAAGCTCTCGAGGAATGACATGAAGTTGTGGATCGGACCCGCGTTGGCCATCGTGCTGACGGCGACGGCAGCGAGCGCCCAGACGCCGCCGGCGGAGGGCGCCGTCACGAGACCGGAATGGGTACGCAAGCCGAGCGCACAGGATATCGCCGACGTCGTCGGCCGCACGGTCAACAGCTATGACAGGATCCCCGTCGGTTGGGCGGTGATGAGCTGCCAAGTCACCGCCGCTGGAAAACTCGACGCCTGTCGCGTGATTGTCGAGGCGCCCGACCCAGGCAAGATCGGCAAGGCCGCTCTGCAGCTCTCGAGTTTCTTTTTGCTAAAACCCGCCATGAAGGACGGCCAGCCGATCGACGGCGGCGACATCGTGGTTCCGATCGTTGTGGCCGCGCCAGGCTTCATGCCGCGCCCCACCTATGCGCCTGGTCGGCCCAGCTTCATCCTGACGCCGCTGACCAGCCAGAAGCCTGTGAGCATCCGCATGCCCTGCCCATTCGACCCCGACAAGGCTGCCGTCTGCGAGGCGCGAGACATCTCCTGGACGGATGAGCCCAATCTACACGAGACCGCCCCACTGATCCTGGCAGCCCAGCAGGAGACTGGCTCCTCGACCGCATTCTGCGAATTCACCGCCGCCGGCCTGCTCGAGAAATGCCGGATCGAAGGCAAGACCAGCCCGGCCGCCGTCAAGGTCATCAACCAGACCCTGGCCCAGTTCAAGGGGCCCACCTTGGCGGGCGGCGGGCCGTTGGCGGCGCCCGCCGTCGTGGCCCTGGTCTATGACTGGAAGGCCATGACCAAGACCGCGCGCGCGCTCGTGGCGAACGACAAGCGCGCGCCCTAGCTACCGCACCACTGCTCCCACAGCTTGGCCTCGGCCGCCTTGGCGGTGACCACCGAGGCGTCCTTGACGTGGCCGTAGCCGCGGATCTGCTGCGGGATCTCGGCGATCTTGACCGCCAGCGGCAGGCTCTCGGCCGAGAGGCCGGCGGCCAGGCGATCAAGGGTGACTTCGTAGCTGGCCATCAGACCGCGCTCCATCTTGCGCTCCTCGGTATGGCCGAAGATGTCCAAGGCGCCGCCGCGCAGGCCCTTCATCTTCGCCATCATCGGGAAGGCGACATCGAGCATCCAGCCGCCGAAGGCGATCTTCTTGGGCTTGCCGTCCGGGCCCTTGGGCGCCAGCAGCGGCGGCGACAGCCAGACCTTGGCCTGGCCGCCCTTGAAGGTCCCGGCCAGCTCGGCCGCGAACCGGCCGTCGGTATAGAGCCGCGCGACCTCGTACTCGTCCTTGTAGGCCATCAGCTTGTAGAGGTTGACGGCCGCCGCGCGGGTCAGGGCCTCACCGCCAAGAGCGGCTTCGGCCGCGCGGACCTTGGCCACCTTGTCGGCATAGCGCTGGGCGTAGGCGGCGTTCTGGTAGGCCGTCAGCTCGCGGATGCGGTGGGCGATCAGCTCGTCCAGCGGCATGACCTCGGGCGTGGCGACCTTGTCCTCTTTCACTTCGATCGCGGTCGGGTCGTGCGCCACGCGGCGGCCCAGCTCGAAGGCCTGCAGGTTGGCCTCGGCGTCGACGCCGTTCAGCTTGATGGCGCGATAGAGCGCGCGGCTCGACAGCGGGATCACCCCGCGCTGCCAGGCGAAGCCGACCATGATCATGTTGGCGTAGATGGCGTCGCCGAACTCGGTTTCCGCCAGGCGCTGCGCCGGGCAGGCGTCGAAGGTCTGGGTCGCGCCCTTCACGCGACGCGCCATGGCCCCGCTGTCGAAACGCACGTCGCGGCTGGTGACGAACTCGGCGGTGGGGGCAAAGTCGCTGTTGCCGAAGGCCCGCGTGCGGTCCTTGGCGTACAGCGACAGGCCTTCCGGCGAAGCGGCCACCAGCAGGTCGCAGGCGATCAGCACGTCGGTGCTGGCCGCGGCGACGCGGCCGCCGACGATGCTGTCCTCGGTTTCGCCGATCTTGACGTGGCTGAACACCGAGCCGCCCTTTTGGGCCAAGCCAGTCATGTCCACGACGCTGCCGGCGCGGCCGTCGATATGGGCGGCCATGGCCAGGATCGAGGCCACGGTGGTGACGCCGGTACCGCCCACGCCCGTGAACAGGATCTTGCGCACGCCGGTCAGCGGCTCGAACTCGGGCAGCGGCGTCGACTCGGCGGTCAGGGCCGCCGGCAGCTTCTTGACTTGCGCGTTCTCGGCCCCCTCCAGGGTGATGAACGACGGGCAGAAGCCTTCGACGCAAGAATAGTCCTGGTTACAGGACGACTGGTTGATCTTGCGCTTGCGGCCAAACTCGGTGGCCAGGGGCTCGACCGAGACGCAGTTGGACTTCACCGAGCAGTCGCCGCAGCCTTCGCAGACCAGCGGGTTGATGAAGACGCGCTTGGTCGCCTTAGGCATGCTGCCGCGCTTGCGGCGGCGGCGCTTTTCGGTGGCGCAGGTCTGGTCGTACAGCAGCACCGTGGTCCCGGGCGTGTCGCGCAGCATCTCCTGCACGCGCATCAGGTCCGAGCGCGGGAAGATCTCGACGCCGGGGGCCAGGTCGGTGACGCCCTGATAGCGCTCCAGCTCGTCGACGACGATGACCGTCTTGGCCACGCCCTCGGCCGCCAGCTGGCGGGTGATCTGGGCGGGGGTGAAGCCGCTCTCGGCGCGCTGGCCGCCGGTCATGGCGACGGCGTCATTATAGAGCAGCTTGTAGGTGATGTTGGTCTTGGCCGCGACCGCGCCCCGGATGGCCAGCGAACCGGAGTGGTTGTAGGTGCCGTCGCCCAGGTTCTGGAAGACGTGCTTTTCGCTGGTGAACGGCGCCGCGCCCACCCAGGTCAGGCCCTCGCCGCCCATGTGGGTGTTGAGGTCGGTCATCGGGTCGTTGAACCCGGCCATATAGTGGCAGCCGATGCCGGCCAGGGCGCGCGAGCCCTCGGGCAGCTTGGTCGAGCTGTTGTGCGGGCAGCCCGAGCAGAAGAACGGCTTGCGGGCCTGGTCGGCGGCCAGGCTGACGGCGGCGACGCCGGCGGCCGAGACACGGTTCAGATAGGCGCGGGCCCGCTCCATGTGCGGGCCGTCCGGCAGGCGGTCGTAGATGGCGAGGGCGATTTCGGCCACCGACAGCGAGCCCAGCTCCGACAGCAGCGGCCCGCCCTTCTCGTCGGTCTTGCCGATGACGCGCGGACGCGCCTGGGCGGGCAGATCATAAAGCGCGGCCCGAGCCTGGGGCTCGATCAGGGCGCGCTTGTGCTCGATGACCATCAGGGTCTCGAGACCGGCGGCGAAGGCGCGCAGGCCCAGCGGCTCCAGCGGCCACGGCATGCCCACCTTATAGATGGAGACGCCCAGGTCGGCGGCTTCCTGCAGGGTCATGCCCATGGCCGTGAAGGCCTCCAGCACATCCTTGTAGGCCTGGCCCTGGCAGACGATGCCCAAGCGGGCCTTGCCGACACGCACGTGCGAGGCGCCCAGCACCACGCGGTCGATGTTGTTGGCGCGGGCGAAAGCGAGGGCGGCCGGGATCTTGTGGAGCCGCATGCGCCGCTCCTTCTCCATCGGCTGGTCCTTCAGGCGGATGCCCAGGCCGCCCGGCGGGAAGGCAAAGTCGGGGATCACCACCTTGTGGCGGTCCAGCGAGACGTCGATGGTGACGCCGCTATCCATGGTGTCGGCCAGGGCGATCATGCCCGTCCACAGGCCCGAGAAGCGCGACATGGAAATGCCCAGCAGGCCGTAGTCGAGAACCTCCTGCACGTCGGCCGGCGACAGCACCGGCATCTCGAAGTCCTGGAAGGCGAATTCCGATTGCGACGGCAGGGTCGAGCTCTTGCAGCCGTGGTCATCGCCGGCCACCGCCAGCACGCCGCCGGTCGGGAAGACGCCGGCGAAATTGGCATGCTTGAAGACGTCGCCGGTGCGGTCGACGCCGGGCGCCTTGCCGTACCACATGCCGAACACGCCATCATAAAGCGCGCCGGGGAAGAGATTGGCCTGCTGGCTGCCCCAAACGGCGGTGGCGGCCAGGTCCTCGTTGAGGCCTTCCTGGAAGACCACGTCGTGGCCAGTCAGCAGCGTCTTGATGCGCGCGGCCTGCTGGTCGAGGCCGCCCAGGGGCGAGCCGCGGTAGCCCGAGAGGTAGCCGCCGGTGTTCAGCCCCGCGAGGCGATCCAGGCGCTTTCGATCGAGCAGGACCCGCAGGAGCGCCTGCACGCCGGTGATGAACGCGCGACCATCTTCGAGCAGATATTTGTCGTCGAGCGTGACTTCCGAGTGCCGCATAGCAAAAATTTTCCTCCTGGGTCTTCCCGCCCGTTACGCAATATCTTATAGAAGCGCGGAAATTGTTTGCCCAAGGCGTGCCCGACTCGCGGTCGTTTTGCGCAAGAAGTGAGCGTCAACGCCCGCTGGGGGGAGGAATTTCTTGTCCGAACAACTCGACGCCGTGGATGCCAA
The DNA here is from genome assembly GCF_017744445.1 of Caulobacter sp. GTDB lineage: Bacteria > Pseudomonadota > Alphaproteobacteria > Caulobacterales > Caulobacteraceae > Caulobacter. The sequence goes on along the minus strand of NZ_JAGIBH010000001.1, from coordinate 299,763 downwards.
GATCCTCGATCTGATCCAACACGACGCCGGACTGTCCGTCGCGGAGATCGCCGAACGAGTCGGTTTGTCGTCCAGCCCGTGCTGGCGCCGGATCAAAAGGCTGGAAGACGCCGGCGTCATCCAGCGCCGCGTCACGATCCTGGACCGCGAAAAGCTGGGTCTGGGCTTCGAAGTCTATTGCACCGTGAAGCTGTCCCTTCCGACCAAGGAAAATCTGGACACGTTCGAACAGGCGGTCGGCAAGTGGGCCGAGGTCGTGCAGTGCGCCACCGTGACCGGCGCCGCCGACTACGAGATGCGCATCGTCACCCGCGACATGCGCGCCTTCGACGAATTCCTGCGCGACAAACTGCTGTCGCTGGGCCTGGTGTCGAACATCGAGAGCCGCATCGTGATCCGCGGCGTCAAGAACTCGACGGCCGTGCCGCTGGGCCTGATCAGCCCGTATGTGAGCCCGCTGGGGTAACACCCACACACCGAGCATCCCCGCGAAAGCGGGGATCCAAGCTGACGTTCAAGGCTTGGCGGGGCAGCGCATTATCGTCCGGCTCGGCTTGGGTCCCCGCTTTCGCGGGGATGAACGGATTTAGGATTTCCGACATCGAGGGGAGGCCGTCATGGCCACATCGAGCACTGGGAGTGCGTCGACGCGACGCGTGCTGGCCGCCAGCCTGATCGGCACGGCGGTCGAGTTCTACGACTTCTATATCTATGCGACCGCCGCTTCGCTGGTGTTCGGGCCGCTGTTCTTCCCGGCCTCCTCGCCGTCCGTGCAGCTCTTGGCCTCGTATGCCAGCCTCAGCGTCGCCTTCATCGCCCGGCCGCTGGGCTCGATCGTGTTCGGCCACTTCGGCGATCGCATCGGCCGCAAGTCGACCCTGGTCGCCTCGCTGATCATCATGGGCGGCTCGACCCTGCTGGTGGCCTTCCTGCCGACCTACCACCAGGCCGGGTGGATCGCGCCGTTCATGCTGTGCCTGCTGCGCTTTGGTCAAGGCTTCGGCCTGGGCGGCGAGTGGGGCGGGGCTGCGCTGCTGGCCGTCGAGAACGCCCCGCCCGGCTGGCGCGCGCGGTTCGGCATGTTTCCCCAGCTGGGCGCCCCGGTCGGCTTCATCGCCGCCAATGGCCTGTTCCTGATCCTCGGCGCCGTGCTAACGCCCGAGCAGTTCCAGGCCTGGGGCTGGCGCCTGCCGTTCCTGGGCAGCATCCTGCTGGTCGGGGTCGGCCTGTGGATCCGCCTGAAGCTGACCGAGACCCCCGCCTTCCAGGCCGCCGCGCACGAGGCCCCGCCGGCCCACGTGCCGGTCGCCGAGCTGTTTCGCACCCATCCGCGCGAAGTCATCGGCGGCACCTTCGCCGTCGTCGCATGCTTCGCCCTCTTCTACCTGACCACCGCCTTCTCGCTGGGTTATGGCGTCACGGCGCTGGGCTATGGCCGCCAGGTGTTCCTGAGCGTGCTGCTGGTGACGATCCTGTTCATGGCCGCCGGCATCGTCTGGGCCGGCTACTGGTCGGACGCGACCAGCCCCCGCCGCGTGCTGATGGCAGGCTCGGCCCTGACCCTGGTCGCCGGCGCGGCTCTGGCTCCCATGATGGGTTCGGGCTCGCTATGGGTGATCGGCGCCTTTCTGTCGCTGGCCCTGGTGGTCATGGGCCTGGTCTACGGACCGCTGGGCGCCTGGCTGCCCAGCCTGTTCCCGGCGAGGGTGCGCTACACCGGCTCGTCGATCGCCTTCAATGTCGGCGGCGTCATCGGCGGCGGCATGACCCCGGCCATCGCCCAGTTCCTGGCCGGCCATGGAGGCCTCAAGCTGGTCGGCGTCTATCTGGGCGCCGCCGGCCTGATCAGCCTTCTGGCCCTGCTGCCCCTGAAGCGCACTGACGCGCTATAGAGGTCAAAAACGCGAACCTTGCATTGAAGGCTTTGCACAAGACGACGCGGGTCGGTCCCGGCTAAGTTCCGCTCATCTCTTCCCGGAGCCGCCCCATGATCGACCTCGTCATCGAAGCCCGCCGCCACGATATTGGAAACTTCGAGGTCGGCCGCGTGCTGCCCTTCCACGCCCGGCGGATGGTCGGCCCGTTCACCTTCCTGGACCACATGGGGCCGGCCGAGTTCGCGCCGGGCTTCCCCAAGAGCGCCGACGTCCGCCCGCACCCGCATATCGGCCTGTCCACCCTGTCGTACCTGTTCCAGGGCGAGATCACCCACCGCGACAGCGTCGGCTCGCTGGCCGTGATCAAGCCGGGCGAAGTCAACTGGATGACCGCCGGCTCGGGCATCACCCACTCCGAGCGCTTCGAGACCCTGCGCCGCCAGGGCGGCCGCATGGACGGCATGCAGGCCTGGATCGCCCTGCCCAAAGAATATGAAGAGACCGCCCCCAGCTTCAGCCACCACGAAGGCTCGGCCGAGTTGCCGTCCTACGAGAGCGGCGGACTGAAGGCACGGCTGATCGCCGGCGAGGCGTTCGGCGCCAAGGCCAGCGTGCCGGTGTTCTCGCCGCTGTTCTATGTCCACTGGGAGCTGGAGCCGGGCACGACCGCGGCCCTGCCGGCTGAATATTCCGAGCGCGCGGCCTATGTCGCCGACGGCCGGGTCGAGGTCGACGGCCGCGAACTCTCGGCCTTGCAGATGGCCGTCTTCGCGCCGGGCGAGACCGTGGTGTTCAAGGCCCTGGAGCGCTCGACTGTCATGCTGCTGGGCGGCGAACCGATCGGCCCGCGCTTCATGGAGTGGAACTTCGTCTCCTCGTCCAAGGACCGCATCGAGCAGGCCAAGGCCGACTGGAAGGCCGGCCGCATGAAGCTGCCCGACCTGGACCACGACGAGTTCATCCCCCTGCCGGAAGCCAAGCCGGCGCCTCCGCCGCAGCCGCTCTAAGGCAACCGAACCTCCGCATTGGGATTATCTCCCCTACCCGGCGCCAAGGCCGGATATGGGAGAAGACGCTCATGCGTATCGTGACGATCGCGGCCGTGGCCGCCCTGGGCCTGACGGTGATGGCCTGCGAGAACAAGGCCGAGAAGGCTCAGGAGGCGGCGACCCAGAGCAGCGCCGCCGCCGCCGACGCCCAGAACGCGGCCGCCGCCGCGACGGACGCGGCCAATGCCAGCGCCGACGCCGCGACCACGGCGACGACCGAGCAGGCCAAGGAAGCCGCCGGCGACGCGGCCGCTGCTGCTGGCGATGCGGCCGAAAAGGCCGGCGACGCCGCGCAGAAGGCTGGCGACAAGGCCAAGGACGCCGCGCACTAGTTTTCTAAGCCCCCTCTCCCCTTGCGGGAGAGGGTGGCCCGCGCAGCGGGTCGGGTGAGGGGTCTCGCAGGCATTTCCGATAGGCCTTTCAACCCCTCATCCGTCAGCTCCGCTGACACCTTCTCCCGCAAGGGGAGAAGGATTCTCCTACCCATCAATATCCCACCCTAGCGCCACGCGGCCGCTCAGCACGGTCTGCGGCTTTTCCTGCAGCGGGTGGTAACGCGCGCCCTGCACGTCGCGGAAGGCGCGCTCCAGGCCGGCCTGGCGATAGAAGGCCTGACCGCCCGCCGCCTCCATGGCCAACTCGACCGTCTCGATCGCCGAGCGGCCCACCAGGGTTCGCAGGGTCATGGCCAGGCTGGTGGCCTCAGCGCCGGGTTTGCCGGTTTCGGCCAGGTCGATCATCCGCGTCATCGCCAGGTCCAGCGCCGCGTGGGCGTTCTCCATCTCGCCGACCAGGCTGGCGGTCAGGACGTCGGGCGTCTTCTTCTTCACCAGTTCCAGGGTCCGGGCCCGCGCGCCGTCGGCGACGCCGGCATAGGCCGAGTAGATCAGCGGGAACGCGATCATGCTGATGATATGGAACAGCATATGCCACGGGCCGGCCGGGCGCCGACCTGAGATCGCCGTATCAGGCACGAAGACCTCGGTCAGCTCCACGTCGTTCGAGCCGGTGCCGCGCATGCCGAGCACCCGCCAGGTGTCGCGGATCGCCACGCCCGGCGCCTTCAGCGACACACCGAAGTGCAACACGGTCGGCCCTGCCTCCGGGTCGTCATAGACGGCGCTGGTCATCAAGAGGTCGCCGGCCGGCGAGCCGCTGGAGAACGCCTTGCGGGCGGTGATGGCGAAGCCGCCCTCGACCTTGACCGCCGTCCCGCCACTGGCCAGCCAGTCCGAGCCGCCGCTGGAGACCAGCACCAGATCCTCGGCGACCAAGCGCTTGAGCAGGCCTTCGGTCGGCGCGCCCTGATGCTTCCAGCGCCAGGCGGCGACGGCCACCAAGTGGCTGTGCATGGCGAAGGCCAGGGCCGTGGAGCCACACGAGGCGCCCAGCCGGCGGATGACCTGGCCGATCTCGGTGAACGTAGCCCCGCCGCCGCCGAACTCAACGGGGACCAGCGCTTTGAAGAAACCTTCAGCCTTTAGAAGCGCGTATGCCTCGACGACGAAGCTGTCCTCGGCGTCGTGTTCGGCCGCGCGCTGGGCGATCTGGGCGCCGATCTTGTCGGCGCGGGCCAGCCAATCGGCGGCCGGCGGCGCGGTAGTGTTTTCGGGTGCGAGCAACATGTCGTAACTTCCGTCTGGGGCGGACGATCAACAAAGGTCCGCGTGATGCGAAACCTTGTGTCGCGATCACGCTGTACCTGCCTAGTTCAGCAACTGAACCGACCCGGTACAGGAACTGAACTAGCGACCTACTCAGACGACAGTCTACACGCCGCCGGGCTTTGATGGGGAGAGGGAATGGCGCAAGGCAGCTACAGGCAGTTCTGCCCGGTCGCGATGGCGGCCGAGATCCTGTGCACGCGCTGGACCGTGGTCCTGCTGCGCGAGATGGTCGCCGGCTCGACGCGCTTCAACGAGCTGCGGCGCGGCGTGCCGCGGATGTCGCCGGCCCTGCTATCGCAACGGCTCAAGGACCTTGAGGCCTCGGGCATCGTTCGCCGTGACGCCCTGCCCGGCGAGCCGGACGTGTTCGAGTACCGACTGACCCAGGCCGGCAAGGACCTGGAGAGCCTGATCGACGCCTTCGGCCGCTGGGGCCAGCGCTGGGTCAGCACGGACCTCTCCCTGCAGCAGCTGGATGCCTCGCTGCTGATGTGGGACATGCGCCGCAACCTGGACCCGCGCCCGATGTCGCGGCCCAAGAGCGTGATCCACTTCCGCTATCCCGAGCAGGCCCCGGCCGACCGCTCGTGGTGGCTGCTGGTCGAGCCCGAAACGCCGGTCGACCTGTGCTCGGTCGATCCGGGCTTCGACGTCGACCTTTATGTCTCGACCGACCTGCGGACGATGACCGCCATCTGGATGGGCCACGACACAGTGCGCCAGGCGCTGGGCGAGGAGCGCATGCTTCTGACGGGCGACAAGGTCCTGGCCTCCGACATGCAGGCTTGGCTGGGCCTCAGCCCCTTCGCCAAGACCGCCAGCATGGTCGGCGCCTGACAGCTACTTGTAACGCCGCTGCTCCCTGGCCCCGTGGCGGACGTAGTGCTTGCGCGGGTCGATGCCGGAGGCGGCGACGTCGGGGTTCAGGTCCAGATAGCGCTGCGGATCGAAGTCCTTCGGCGCCTTGGCCGGGAACAGGCTCGACCAGCGATCCGCCGTCACCGGCGCCGGGGTAATCGCGCCGCGCTTGGGGACCTCCGCGATCGGGCGGTCGACATATGTGTTCGGCGCCAGCTTGCCCGTGGTGACGTCGACGATGTCGCGCAAATCGAGATTGCCGGCCAGCGGGTCCGAGAAGGCCGGCGTGTAGTAGGCGCAGTCGTCGAAATAGTAGTGGGTGACCTGCGACCAGCGGGTGCGGGCCGGGTCGTTCTGGCGGCTGCCGCCGTGCAGCAGGTTGGCCGCCCAGATCAGGGCCTGGCCCTTCTTCGGCCGGAAGTACTCCGGCTTCGTGCCCGTCGCGTCGATCAGCGCCCGCCAGGCTTCCTCGAACGGCGGTTGGGCGAACTCGGCCGTCTCCGTGCCCGCCACCTTGCCGATCGCGTCGTTGTAGAGGATCGGCCACTTGTGCGAGCCGGGATAATAAACGAGCGGGCCGGCGTCCTCGTGGATGTCCTCCAGGGCCAGCCACACGCCGCACATGAAGCGCTCGGGCACGCTGGAGAAGTGGATCGAGTCCGAATGGACGTGCTGCTGCGTCCCGACCGGGAAGTTCAGGGTCTGGAACGGAAAGGCGCGGCGGCCATACAGCTTGGACAGCAGCTCCAGCACCGCCTCATTGGCGGCGATGGCGCGGACGTCTTCGTTCGTGCGCCAGGCGTCCTGCACCCGCAGGCCGTCGTTGGCGGTCCAACCCTCGGCGCGCCAGCGGTCGAAATCGTATTGCGGGGTGAGATCCGTCTTGATGCGCTCGATGCGCGCGGCGAGGTCCTCGTCCGGGAAGTCGAAGACCGCGAAGCCCTTCTCGTTCAGCTGGATGGCGACGTCGCGCTCGCTGTTGGACAGGCCCATCTGGTCCAGCGAGGCCGAAAACAGCATCGACTCCACCAGCGGCACGCCGGGCAGAAGCTTCTGGGAAAGGGTCATGGGCAAGGTCCCCGAGCACGCTGGAACTGCTGCGGGCTTAACCGGCGCCACGCGGCATGACCAGAGCTTTCGGCCGATCCCCGGTTGATCAACGGCCGCCCCCGCGCGCATAAAACGCCATGACCGACACCAGCTTCGCCCAATTCGTCCGCGGCCTTCCGAAGGCCGAGCTGCACATGCATATCGAGGGCAGCCTCGAGCCCGAGCTGATGTTCGAGCTGGCCCAGCGCAACGGGATCACCCTGCCCTTCGCCTCGGTCGACGAGATCCGCGCCGCCTACGATTTCTCGAACCTGCAGGACTTCCTGGACATCTATTACCAGGGCGCGGGCGTGCTGATCACCGAAGCGGACTTCAAGGACCTGGCCCTGGCCTATTTCAAGCGCCTGGCCGAGGACGGCGGCACGCATGCCGAGATCTTCTTCGACCCCCAGACCCATACCGATCGCGGCATCGCCTTCGACGTCGTCATGAAGGGCCTGCTGGCCGGCATGAAGGAAGCCGAGGAGACCCTGGGCGTCACCTCCAAGCTGATCCTCTGCTTCCTGCGCCACCTGTCGGAGGAGAGCGCCTTCGAGACGCTGGAACAGGCCAAGCCCTGGCTGTCGGACCTGGCCGGCGTCGGCCTGGACAGCTCGGAAGTCGGCCACCCGCCGGCCAAGTTCGCCCGTGTCATGCAGGCTTCGCGCGATCTGGGCCTCAAGGTCGTGGCCCATGCCGGCGAGGAAGGCCCGCCGGCCTATGTCTGGGAAGCCATCGACCTAGTGAAGGTCGACCGCATCGACCACGGCAACCGCGCCCTGGAGGACGAGGCCCTGACGCAGCGCCTCGTGAAGGACGGCACCACTCTGACCGTCTGCCCGCTGTCGAACCTGAAGCTGTGCGGCGTGCCCAGCCTGGACGTCCATCCGCTGAAGAAGATGTTGCAGCTGGGTCTGAAGGCGACCGTGAACTCCGACGACCCAGCCTATTTCGGCGGCTACCTGCTGGAAAACTACCTGGCCACCGCCGGCGCCGTCGGCCTGACCCGCGAAGAGATCGTCACCCTGGCCAAGAACAGCTTCACCGGCTCGTTCCTGACCGAGGCCGAGAAGGCCGATCGGGTCGCCCAGGTCGAGGCCTACGCGGCCGCGCACTAGTGACGGTCGTCGCCGCCAGCGCCTATGTCGACGGCAAGGCCGTCCGCGCGCTTAGCCTGGATGATCCAGACAGCCTGGCCCCGCGCGAGGGCGAGTTCGTCTGGATCGGCCTGGTCGAGCCCAGCGAGGCCGAGCTGCGCGTGCTGCAGCAGGCCTTCCACCTGCACCCGCTGGCGGTCGAGGACGCGCTGAACGCCCGCCAGACGCCCAAGGTCGACGTCTATGGCGAGCACCTGTTCGTCGTCGCCAAGACCGCGCATTTCGACAACGACCACATCCAGTACGGCGAGACCGACTTCTTCGTCGGCCGTCGGCACCTGATCACCGTGCGCCACGGCTCGGCCCGCGCCCACACCGAGCTGCGCGCCCAGCTGGAGGCCTCGCCCGGCCTGCTGGCCAAGGGCGTGGACTATGTGCTGCACGCGGTGCTGGACTTCATCGTCGACGGCTACATGCCGATCGTCGACACCATCGAGGAAGAGCTTCAGCTCTTCGAGCGCCGGACCCTGGACGCTTTCCTGACCCGCGCCGAGATCGCCCGGATCTTCAATCTTCGCCGGGCGCTGATGAAGTTCAAGAAGCTGCTGGGGCCGATGACCCAGGTGGTCAGCGCGCTGGAGCACCACGAGCTGCCCTGCATCGACAACGACGTCCGCGCCTATTTCCGCGACGTGCGCGACCACATCCAGCGCACCGAGATCCTGGTCGACGGCCTGCGCGAAGTGCTGACCTCGGTCTTCGAGATCAGCAGCCTGCTGGAGCAACAGCGCCAGGGCGTCATCACCCGCCAGCTGGCCGCCTGGGCCGCCATCCTGGCCGTGCCGACGGCCGTGGCCGGCATCTACGGCATGAACTTCGAGCACATGCCCGAGCTGAAGTGGACCTACGGCTATCCCGCCGTCATCGCCGGGATCGTGGTGATCTGCGGCCTGCTGTACCGGCGGTTCAAGAAGGCCGGGTGGCTGTGAATTCCCCTCCCTCATAGAGAGAGGGAGGGGCCCGCGCGAAGCGTGGGAGGGTGAGAGGTTACGGCGTCAACCAAAGTGCCGGCACGCCGTCGAACCTCGTAACCTCTCACCCCAACCCTCTCTCTAAGAGAGAGGGAGCACCTCCAGCACCTCTCGATGCCGGGCGGCGTCGATGCCGTCGCGTTGTTCCTGGGCTAGGCGGCTCTTATCTGTTTCCAGCAGGGCCAGGGTCGGGCGCTCGTCCGGGGTCTGGAACTGGATCAGGACGCGGGTGCCCAGGGTGGTGCCGGGATAGGGCGCCAGGCGGTTGGCCAGTTTGGCCGGATGGGGCGGCTCCTCGCGGCCGTCTTCTTCGTAGAGTTCGAGGTAGCGCTCGAAGACCTCGGCCTCGACCTCGGCCCAGGCGCCCCAACCGAAATAGTCGTCCTGGCCCTTTAGCGGCACCGGCAGGATGCAGCGGATGAAGAAACGATCGCCCCACTGGCACAGGTCGTCATTGTAGCGGACCTGCTCGGCCTGCTCTTCCTCGGACAGCGCGAACACCTCGTCCGGCAGCTCGAAGCCCCAGTCGAGGGAGAGTGGTTCTTGGTCGGCCATCGTCATCCTCGGAATCTCCGGCGAATGACTAGGCCATCATGCGGCTCTAGGCCACCGCGTCGCGCAGGGCGTCGCACAGGCGGTCCAGGCCCTCGATGTCGAGGTTGGGATCGAGCGTGATGACCACGGTCGAGGCCGCCAGGTGGTCGGCGATCGGGGTGTCGTCGGTGGCGAGGGCGCGATCGCGGACCGAGCAGCTGGCCTGGATGCCGGCGGCCTGGAGCTTCCAGGCCACGGCGCCGGCGTCGTCGGTGGGGAGGGACAGGGCGCAGGTCTGCGAGATCCAGCTCATGCCCCAGCCCGGCTGGAAACCGACGCCGCTGTCCAGCAGCAGGACGCGTAGTTGCTGGGCGGTGCCGCACAGGCGCTGGCGCAGGCCCGGCCAGGCGGCCAGGCCGTCGTCGCCGGAGAAAGCTTCCGCCTCGATGTCGTTGACGATCGTGGCGTCCTCGCAGGCGATGAACACGCCCTCGCCGCTCGGCAAGCCGACCAGCACGGGAACCGGCGCTTCCATCACCACGTCGAAGGCGCCGGCGGTGTCGACCAGGATTGGCAGGCCGGTCTCGGCGCGGAAGGCGGCCCAGGCGCGCATGTCGGGCGCGCGGCCATGGGCGGCGGCGGGCACGATGGCTTCCAGCGGACCGGGCGCGTCGGGCAGGCGCGCGCGCAGGTGGGCGGTGTCGAACATGGCGCTGAACGGGTCGACATCGACCAGCCAGGCCTTGAGGCCCGCCGCCGCAACGCCGGCCAGGGTTTCGGGATCGGCCAGGGCCGAGACGACACAGACGCCGCCTTCCCGCACGCCCAGCGCCTTCAGCGCGGCGGCGGTGGCTTCGACACGGTCGGCGAAGGAACGAAGCGCCACGGGACGAGCGAAGCGGGCGGCCAGGCGCTGGTCGAGGTCGGAGCTGTGGCCCGCGACACCCAGGGCGGCGGCGACGGCGTCGAAATCGATCGGCGCACCGGAAGCGCGGACAAACGCCTTCTGCTGAAGGGCGTTGAGCTGAGCGGCGACGGGCTTCGGGAGCATTTCAGACGCAATCCACGACGAACCGGGCGACCGCAATGGCCGCACCATATGGTTAAGCAACCGTATTCATCGATTCCGCCCGGCCTAATGTGGCGCGCGGTCGCGGCAAAAAAGTTCAGTGACTAGGCGAAACTTGCCATGAGTCCCGCAGTTCGCGCTTCAGAACCTTGCCGATATGGCTTCTTGGCAGGCTTTCGACGACACGGACGTCCGCCAGCCGCTGGGTCTTGCCGACCTGGCCGTTCACGAACGCCTTGATCTCGGTCGAATCCGCCGCACCTCGAATCGCCACGAAGGCCACCGGCGTCTCGCCCCACTCGGCCGAGGGCACGCCCACCACCGCTGCCTCGACCACCGCCGGATGCTGGACCAGCACCGCCTCCAGATCGGACGGATAGATGTTGAAGCCGCCGCTGATGATCATGTCCTTCTTGCGATCCATCAGGGTGAGGAAACCCTCGTCGTCGAAGCGGCCGACATCCCCCGTTCGAATGAAGGTCCAGCCTTCGGGCGAGGTCCAGATCGCCTCGGCGGTCTTGTCCGGGCGGCCGTGGTAGCCGTTCATGGTCGCGGCCGAGCGACCGACGATCTCGCCGACCACGCCAGGGCCGACCTGGACGCCGTCCTCGTCGATCAGGCGGATGTCGTGGCCCGGCGCGGGCTGGCCGACCGTGTGCAGCTTGTCGGGATGCTCGTGGGCAATGAGGATGCAGGTGCCGCCGCCCTCGGTCATGCCGAAATACTCGACCAGGCCGCCGGGCCAGCGCTGCAGCACCTGGGCCTTCAGTTCCGGCGCGAACGGGGCGCTGGTGCAGAACTTCAGGTGCGTCGAGGACAGGTCGTAATCGCCGAAGTCGGGGCGCTCCATCAGGCGGCGGTACTGCACCGGCACCAGCATGGTGTGGGTCATGCGGTGCTGCTGGGCCAGCGCCAGATACTTGCCGGCGTCGAACTTCTTCATCAGCACGACCGTGCCGCCGCCGGCGAGCGTGGGGAAGAAGCAGACCAGCGTGGTGTTGGAATAGAGCGGGGTCGACAGCACGCTGACGGCGTTGGGCCCGTAGCCGACCGCGTCGCCCCGGAAGACGTGCTTCCAGCGCATGCCGTGCGACTGGACGATGCCCTTGGGCGTGCCGGTCGTGCCGCTGGAATAGATGATGTTGAAGGGGGCTTCGGGGGCGATGGTCACCGGCGTCGGGCGCGCGTCCAGCGGGGCCAGCCAGGCGTCGAAGTCTTCGGTGTCGAGGCGGACGTGCTGGACCGGGATCGGCGCGGGCTTCTGCGCCTCCTCCACCCCGGCGTCGAGGAAGAACAGCCTGGCCCCGCAGTCGGCGACCATCACCGCGATCGACTCCGGCGTCGACGACGGGGCGATCGGGGCGACGGCCACGCCGGCCCGGAGGCCGCCCAGGAACAGCGCCGCATACGGGATCGACGACAGGGCGCAGACGGCGATCGCCTCGCCGGGCTGGACGCCGTCACGCTGCAAGGCGGCGGCGACGCGGTCGACCAGGGCGTCGAACTCGGCGTAGCTGACCTGCTCTCCTGTCTCCATGATCACGGCCGGATGGTTGGGGCCTTCCTGGGCGCGGATCCGCAGGATGTCGCCCATGGTCCCGTAGTCGGCGGCGAGCATGGCGGCGATGGTGGTCATGGGCTTTCCCTACGTAAACTGATCCCCAAACTCCGCTCATCCCCGCGAAAGCGGGGACCCAAGCCGAGTCGGCGGATTGATCTTCGGCCGCGCCTCAAACTGAGCTTCAGCTTGGGTCCCCGCTTTCGCGGGGATGAGCGGATTGGAGGGCCCCCCTCCCCCATCAAGGGGGAGAGGAAGTTCTACGCGTCCTTGAACCCCTTGCCCTCGGCCACCAGCCGCTCCAGCAGCGCCGAAGGCTTGAAATCCTCCCCCAGGGTCTCGTGGAACTCGCGCATCTTGGCCAGGATCTTGTCCAGGCCGACCAGCTCGCCCCAGAACATCGGGCCGCCGCGATAGACCGGCCAGCCGTAGCCGTTGATCCACACGATATCGATGTCCGAAGCCCGGATAGCCTTGCCCTCTTCCAGGATCTTCGCGCCCTCGTTGACCATCGGATAGAGGCAGCGCTCCAGGATCTCCTGGTCGCTGATCTCGCGGCGCTGGATCTGGCGCTTCTCGGCGAAGTCGCGGATCACCTGCTCGACCTCGGCGCTGGGCTTGGCGTTGCGGCTTTCGTCGTAGTCGTAGAAGCCCTTGCCGTTCTTCTGACCGCGGCGGTCCATCTCGCAGAGGACTTCGCGCACGCTCGAGGACGAGGTCTTGGCCGGGTCCCAGCCGATGTCGAGGCCGGCCAGATCGCTCATGGCGAACGGGCCCATCGGCAGGCCGAAGTCGTACAGCACCCGGTCGACGTCCCAAGGCATGGCGCCTTCCAGGATCAGCTTCTGGGCCTCGCGCTGGCGCTGGGCCAGCATGCGGTTGCCGACGAAGCCGTGGCAGTTGCCGACCAGCACCGCGACCTTGCCGATCTTCTTGCCGATCTGCATCGAGGTGGCGATCACCGACTTGTCGGTCTTGGTCCCGCGCACGATTTCCAAGAGGCGCATGACATTGGCCGGCGAGAAGAAGTGCAGGCCGATCACGCTCTCGGGCCGGCTGGTCGAGGCGGCGATCACATCGATGTCCAGGTACGAGGTGTTCGACGCCAGGATCGCGCCAGGCTTGGCGATCTGATCCAGCTTGCCGAAGACCTCCTTCTTGATCTCCATCAGCTCGAACACCGCCTCGATGATCAGGTCGCAGTCGGCCAGGTCTTCCAGGTTCATCGACGGCGTCAGCAGGCCCATGCGCTTTTCGACGTCGTCCTGGGTCAGGCGGCCCTTCTTGGCGGTGTTCTCGTAGTTCTTGCGGATGATGCCGACGCCGCGCTCCAGGTTCTCTTGCTTAGCCTCAATGATCGTCACCGGGATGCCGGCGTTGAGGAAGTTCATCGAGATGCCGCCGCCCATGGTGCCGGCGCCGATGACGCCGACCTTCTTGACCGGGATCAGCGGTGTGTCGTCCGGCACGTCCGGGATCTTGGCGGCCTGGCGTTCGGCGAAGAACACATAGCGCTGGGCGGCCGACTGCGTGCCAGTCATTAGCTCCATGAACAGGCGCCGTTCTTCCTTCAGGCCCTCGTCGAAGGGCAGGTTCACCGCCGCCTCGATGCACTTGATGTTGTTCTCCGGGGCCATGAAGCCGCGGAACTTCTTGGCGTTGGCCCTGCGGAAATTCTCGAAGATCTCGGGATGACCACGGGCGGCCTCGACCTTGTCGTTCAGCTCGCGGACCTTGTTCAGCGGACGGCCCTCGGCCAGCACCACGCGGGCGAAGGCGATGGCCCCGTCGCGCAGCGCGCCTTCCTCGACCAGCGAGTCGAAGAGGCCCATGGCCAGAGCCGCCTTGGCCGGCACATGCTGGCCGCTGGTCACCATCTCCAGCGCCTTCTCGACGCCGACGATGCGCGGCAGGCGCTGGGTGCCGCCAGCGCCGGGCAAGAGGCCGATGTTCACTTCCGGCAGGCCCGCCTTGGCCGAGGGCACGGCGACGCGGTAATGCGCCACCAGCGCCACCTCCAGGCCGCCGCCCAGCACGGTGCCGTGGATCGCCGCGACGACCGGTTTCGGCGAATTCTCGATGACGTTCTGGACGTCCTGCAGGGACGGGCCGGTCATGGCCTTGCCGAACTCGGTGATGTCGGCGCCGGCGATGAAGGTCTTGCCCTCGCAGATCAACACGATGGCCTGGACGGCCGGATCGGCGATGGCCGCGTCGAATGCGCCCTTCAGTCCCTCGCGCACGGCCGCCGACAGCGCGTTGACCGGCGGCGAGTTCAGCGTGACGACGCCGATGTCGCCTTCGACGGAAAGATCGGTGACGGCGTTGATCGCGGCCATGGCGTTTCGACCCCTGCTTTTCGTTTGAACGATTGTTTGAAGCCAGCCTGCACGCCCAGGCGAAGATGTCCAGACTTCCGTGTCGGCGCCTGTTTCGCGGGCAAGTCGTGTTGACGACTTCAAACGCATACTACAAATTCGAAATCAGAGTTTCAGCCGAGGTCATCCGTGGACGCGGATGCGACGCCCCGCACGGCCGGACGCCGCATTTGCCTGAATTCCAGAGAGAATGATCCGTGCTGGGGAGGGCGTTCGCGGGAAGTCATGGGCTTGGGACGCGACTTGCACGCGTCCTGACGTTTCGAAGTCGGTGGATTCCGCGAGCGTGACGTATTGCTCGCAATGCGTCGGACTTTGGTAAAGCGCAACTCGGCGCGGGAGGGCATCCCGCGCCGTTTCTTTGCGCCTTAGGCCGCGCTTTCCGTGAACGCCGAATAGACCAGCGTCCGCAGCTCGCGACGGATCGGGTACGAGGTCGACGGCATCAGCTGGGTCATGAACACCACCGCCAGGTCCTCGACCGGATCGATCCAGAACGCCGTCGAGGCCATCCCGCCCCAGAAATATTCGCCCAGCGAGCCCAGGTTCTTGGTCCGCGCCTGATCGATGGTCACGGCGAAGCCAAGCCCGAAGCCCAGCCCCTCGAACACCGCCTCGCTGAACAGCGACTTGGACAAGTGCACCAGCTCCTTGCCGCCGGGCAGATGGTTCATGGTCATCAGCTTGATGGTCTTGGGACTGAGCAGGCGCACGCCGTCCAGCTGGCCGCCGTTCAGCAGCATGCGGCAGAAGCGCATGTAGTCGTCGGCGGTCGAAACCAGGCCGCCGCCACCCGACTTGACCATCGGATCGCTGAGGAAGCGGCTCTTTTCGGGGTCGTCCTGCAACACCACCTTGCCCGACGGCGTCAGGGCGTAGCAGGCCGTGAAGCGGCCGCGCTGGCTCTCCGGAACGAAGAAGCCGGTGTCGACCATCTTCAGCGGATCGAAGATGCGGGTCTTCAGGAAGACGTCGAACGGCATGCCCGAGATCGTCTCGACCAGATAGCCCAGCACGTCGGTGGAGACCGAATAGTTCCAGGCCTCGCCCGGCGAGAACTCCAGCGGCACGGTCCCCAGGGCGTCGACATAGCCTTGCAGTCCGCCCTCGCTGTCGATGCCGTCCAGCTTCAGCTTGCGGTAGGCCGCGTCGACATTGGTGCGCTGCTGGAAGCCGTACGTCAGGCCCGAGGTGTGGCGCAGCAGGTCCAGCATCCGCATCGGCTCGGCCGTGCGTTTCGTCTGGAACGCGCCCTGCACGCCGGCGACGAATACGCCCTGATCGCGCCAGGCCGGGATGAAGCGGTGCACCGGATCGTCCAGCGACACCAGCCCCTCCTCGACCAGCATCATGAAGGCGATGCTGGTGACCGGCTTGGTCATCGAATAGATCCGGAACAGGCCGTCGGCCTTCAGCGGCTTGCCGCGCTCGACATCGGCGCTGCCCAGCACGGACGTGTAGGCCAACTGACCGCGTCGCCAGACCTGGGTCAGTGCGCAGGGCAGTTTACCTGTGTCGATATACTTTCCCTTGAGGAAGGTCTCGATGCGGTTAAGTCGGTCGGACGACAGTCCAACGGCTTCCGGCGTGCTCAACGTCCTGCTCTCCCCTTGGTGACGACTTTCGTTGGCCTGGATCAGGACTCGCGTTCGGACGTTATGCCGCAACGTAAACTTTACCCGATCCTGCGATACCGATTGAAAACGAGGGAAACGGGATGGGCAAGCACTTGGATACCGAGGCTGCCTCCAGAATCGAAGCCGCGGCCGCCGACTGGTTCTTCCAGAGCAGCCTCGACATGTTCGTCGTCCTTCAGGACGACGCGATCATTCGCGTCAATCCAGCCTGGACCGGCCTGACCGGCTGGACGCCCGAGGACACCCTGGGCCGCCCGATCCGCGACTTCTTCCATCTGCACGACACCGAGGTGATCTATGCGATCGCCGACGCCCTGCGCACGGTCGGCCACGCCCGGTCCGAGCACCGCCTGGCCCGCAAGGGCGGCGGCTGGCTGTGGGTGCGCTCGCAGTCCAAGATGCTGGAGGGCGGCGGGCTGCTGATCGTCTTCCAGGACTTCAGCGAGGACCGCGCCCGCGAGATCGCCCGCCAGCAGGGCGAGCGGTCCAACGAACTGCTGCGCACCGCCGCCGGCGTCTATGTCTGGCGCTTCAATCCGCGCAAGGGCGTCTACGTCTTCGATCAGGACATCCCCACGCCCAGCTCGCCCCAGGGCGGGGTGCGGACCATGACCGTCGGCGAGATGACGATGTCGATCCACCCCAACGACCGCGAGCGCGTCTGGGAAGCCTTCTCCCGCGCCTTGCGGCGTGGTGAGCATGTCGAGATCGACTATCGCTACCTGGATCCGGCCAACAACGAATGGACCCACATGCACTGCGCCTGGCGCGGAGTGCGCGGCTCCAGTCCCGACGCCTGGGACGTGATCGGCATCAGCCAGAACGTCACCGAGCTGGTCGAGGCCCGCGACGCCGCCCTGGGCGCGGCCGAGGCCAAGAGCCAGTTCCTGGCAAACATGAGCCACGAAATCCGCACGCCGATGAACGGGGTGCTGGGCGTGCTGCACCTGTTGAAGAACGAAAGCCTGACCGACGACGGCCGCCGTCTGCTGAACGAGGCCCTGGGCTGCGGCGAGATGCTGTCGGAGCTGCTGAACGACATCATCGACTTCTCGAAGATCGAGGCCGGCAAGCTGGAGCTGGCCACCGAACCGGTCGAGCCCGCCGACCTGCTGGCCGGGGTGGCCGACATGCTGCGACCGCAGGCCGAGGCCAAGGGCCTGTATCTGCGAGTGGAGGCGCCTAGCGATCTGGGCTGGGTGGCCACCGACCCGCTGCGGCTGCGCCAAGCCTTGTTCAACCTCTTGGGCAACGCCGTGAAGTTCACCCTGGAGGGCGGCGTTGTCGCGCGGCTCTCCGGGAGCCGAGAGGATGACCGCGCCCGGCTGCGGTTCGAGATCCAGGACACCGGCGTCGGCATCGACGAGGAGGCCGGCAAGCAGCTGTTCGAGCGCTTCAGCCAGGGCGACGGCTCGACCACGCGACGCTTCGGCGGCTCGGGCCTGGGCTTGGCCATCTGCCGTCGCCTGGCCGAGATGATGGGCGGCCAGGTCGGCTTCTCCAGCGAACTGGGTAAGGGTTCGACCTTCTGGCTGGAGGTCGAGGCCGAAGCCTGCGCGGCGCCGACCAGTGAAGCCGACGAGCCCGACGCCCAGCTGTTCGCCGGCCTGCGTGTGCTGCTGGTCGAGGACAACGCCACCAACCGCCTGATCGCCGGCCGGATGCTCGAAGCCCTGGGCGCGCGCATCGACACGGCCGAGGACGGCGTCCAGGGCGTGGCCGCCGCCGCGCGCGGGGGCTTTGATCTGATCCTGATGGACATCCAGATGCCCGGCATGGACGGCGTCGAGGCCACCCACCGCATCCGCGCCTTCAAGGGCCTGGCCGGCCAGGTTCCGATCCTGGCCATGACCGCCAACGCCATGGCCCACCAGCAGGCCGCCTACCTGGCCGCCGGCATGGACGGCGCCATCGCCAAGCCCCTCTCCCCCGCCGCCCTGACCCAGGCCATCGCCCGGGCCCTGACAGCGGAACGGTCGGGGACGCGGAAAGCGTCGTAGAACTTCAAACTCAAACCAAGCTCGTCATCCCGGGCGGCAAAGCCGACCCGGGACCCAGGGGCCGGCGTAGTGCGGTTGCCCTGGGTCCCGGCTCTCCGCTGCGCTACGGCCGGGATGACGAGCTTTTTTGTTCTGAAGGTGGAATTTACTTCGCCATCACCTCCAGCCGGCCCGCGTCGACCGCACGAACCGCCTGCTTCAGCTCATCCACGCTGCCCGCAGAACCATCGGCCTCGATCGCGAAACGATCGCCGACCACCACCGAGTATTTTCCGGAGTTGCTCTGGCGATTCCACTGCTCGGTGGTCAGGCGGCCATCGACCGTGGCGGTCTTCTCGTACTCGTCGGCCGTCTCACGGGTGGCGTGACCGCCCATGCCGGCGGCCAGCGCCGTAAGGCCCGCCACGGGACCGAGGTCGGTGATGGTCAGGCGGAACGAGCCGCCGTTCTCCTTCTCGTACTGGCCGGTCGCCACCACGATCTGCGCCTGATCCGTGCCGCTCGAGGTGGTCTCGACGCTGGCGCGGGTGAAGCCGGCGGCGCTCGCGGGCAGCAGGGCCTTCAGCGCCTCGGGCGAGGCGGCCTTGCCGGGGTTCTTCGACAGCTCTTCGGCGCGCTTGGCGACGGCCTCCATGCGGCCCAGATCGACCTTGTTCCCGTTGATCTCGACCGTGCCCGACACCTTGTCGGCATGGCTCATGGCGCTGAGCCCCGACAAGCCGGCCGCGCCGCTGATCGCGGTGGTGATCACGCCGATGACGAAGGCGACCACGATGGCCACGATGATCGTGACGACGGCATAGCCGGTGGCCTTCTCAGGCGGAGCCTTCATTACCCGCGGCAGGCCCAGATACAGCAGGTAGCAGCCGTACAGGCTGCCCAGCAGCGCCACGATGCCCAGCATCGGCAGGATCTGGAACACGCCCGCCACCCAGCCGGCGGTGCCCGAATAGGCCGCGACCTTGAAGGCCTGCACGCGGTTCTTCTCGGCCCCGAAGCTGGGCGCCAGGCCGTCGATGACCAGGCCCAGCACCGCCGTCATGATCAGCGAGCCGACATAGCCGACCACCGCCAGCGAGATCGCCGCGCCCAAACCCGGCTTGAACGACAGACCGGGCACGCCGATGCCGAACACCTGTCCGCCGATCAGCCCCGCCACGGCCGGAATAGCCGCCAGGATGCAGACATATCCCGTAAACAGGCCGCCGATGCTGGCGGGCTCCCGCTCAATCCGCTCCCACTCCGTGGCGGGAGAGATGAGGATGGCCTTGACCCTCGCGACCAGACCGGTCCCCGCCGATCCGCCTTCAACTACCGACATTTTCGCGAACGCTCCCTTGATGAGGAATCCAGCGCCCGCCCCGATGGGCCCATCTAGGCACAGTTCGCGCGGAGGTCGAAACAAGGTTTTCCGACATCGCCCGCCGCTCAGAAAATGGGTTGGGCTGCAACATTCCTGACAAACCCCGGCTGTAGGGGGCGCCTATTGTCCCGAGACGGACGGAGCCGCCCTTTAAGACGGCCCTGCCCGCGCCTAAATTGGACCCGATCGTCCAACGACTGGCGCAACCGGCGAAGGACGGGTTTCTTGGGGTTGGTTACGATGGATGACGGTCGGATCGCGGGGGCTGCGACAGCGCGCTACGCCCGCAAGAAGGAGACGATCCTGGCGGCCGCCACGGCGATCCTCAATCGCCAGGGCGTGCGTGGCATGACGCTCGCCGACGTCGCGGCCAAGGTCGGCCTGAACACCACCAGCGTCACCTACTACTACCGCAAGAAGGACGACCTGGCCGCCGCCTGCTTCATGCGGGGGCTGGAGCGTTTCGAGGCCATGGTCGGCGAGGCCGCCGCCGAGACGACCCCGGCCGCGCGGATCCTGAAGTTCCTGGACCTGTATCTGGACCTCAACCGCCGGGTTCGCCTGGGCGAGGCCACGCCCCTGACCAGCTTCGCCGAGATCAAGGCGCTGAAGGAGCCCCTGCGCGGGTCCGTCGTCAGCGCCTTCAACGACCTTTTCCGCCGGGTGCGCAGCTTCTTCGACGACCCGAGCCTGGCCCACCTGGACAAGCGCCAGCGCAACGCCCGCGCCCATCTCCTGATGGAGCAGGTGTTCTGGTCGGGCACCTGGCTGCGCCGCTACGATGTCGAGGACTATGGCCGCGTGCGCGACCGCCTGGGCGACATCCTGCTGAACGGCCTGCCCGCCGGCGGCCGCCCATGGGCGCCGCAAGCCCTGCCCGACCCGACGCCGCTGTCGCCCGAGGGCCTGGAGTGGCGCGAGACCTTCCTGGTCGCCGCCACCCGCCTGATCAACCAGCGCGGCTATCGCGGCGCCTCGGTCGAGGACATCTCGGCGGCGCTGAACGTGACCAAGGGCTCGTTCTATCACCATCACGAGGACAAGGACGCCCTGGTGTCGGAGTGCTTCGAGCGCACCTTCACGGTCACCCGCCGCTCGCAGCTGGACGCCAAGGCGCTCGACGCCGACAGCTGGACCCAACTGACCTCGACCGCCGCCGGCCTGGCCAGCTACCAGCTGTCCGAGCACGGGCCGCTGCTGCGGGCCTCGTCGATGGGCGCCCTGCCCGACACCCTGCGCCACGACATGGCCGACGGCTACGCGCGTGGCTGGCAGCGGTTTGGCTCGATCATCTCGGACGGCATCGCCGACGGCTCGATCCGCCCGATCGATCCCGCCATCGCCGCCCACATGATCAACTCGATGCTGAACGCCGCCGCCTCGCTGGGTGCGTGGGTGCCCGGCCTGGAGCGTGACGAGGCCGCCGAGCTGTTCGCCAAGCCCCTGCTGACGGGCGTGTTGAACTAGGTTCGCGCCAAAGGTTGCGACCTATTAACCATAGGGTGGCCCTGCCCCAGGGGCGGCTGGTATCGTCAAGCGTCTGATTCGCTTCGAGTTCCGTCCGCGCTATGACGACGATCAACCCGTATTCGCCGACCTACGCGCCTGGCCTGACCGCCGGGCAGACGGCGACGCAGCGCGCCAACCAGTCGACCGGCTATGGCCAGACGCGCGACCAGAGCCCGACGATCAACACCCCGGCGGTCAATGTCACCCTGTCGGCGGCCGCCCAGGCGGCGCTGAAGGCGCAGACCGACTCCCGGACGACTGACGCCGTCGTCGCCGACGCCCGCGCCCAGATCACCGCCCAGTTGAAGGCCGCCAAGACCTCCAGCGCGCTCAAGGACGGCAATCCGGCCATCGATCTGACCGCCATGGATCGGCGTACGCTCTACGCCGTGGCCAGCAACCAGGGCGGCCAGTTTCCGCTGGACCAGCAGGTCGTCGCGGCCCTGGCTTTGAAGGGTCAGCACGACACCGCCCTGGCCGGCCCCGCCGCCCAGGCGCGACTGACCGGTGACTATGCCAGCCTGTACCAGACCGCCCTCGACCAGCTGGACGCCGCCGGCCCCGAGGAGAAGGCCTCGACCGCCTGGACCACCGAGCGCGCCGCCCTGGTCGAAGGCCGCAAGCAGGCCATCGCCCGTCCGGGCCTGGCCCCCGCCGGTATCGAGAACGACAGCGTCGCCGCCTATATGAAGGACACCGGCAGCGCCGTGGCCGGGGCCAAGACCCGCGACTTCGGCAAGGTCGCCGGCGACGTCCGCACCGCGCTGGACAAGCAGTACGAGCTGGCCTTCGCCCCCGAGGCGGCCAAGGACTCCAGCAGCGGCGAGATCGACTTCCGCCGCTTCGACGACCGCTCGCTGTCGGCCATCGCCCTGAACAAGGACGAGCAGTTCTCGAGCCACGAGATCGCCCAGGCCAAGACCGAGATCCGCCAGCGCGACAGCGACGCCATCAAGGCCAGCTACCAGTCCACCGGCGAGGCCGAGGGCGACTTCGGCAAGGCCATGATCACCCGCTATGCCGGTATGACCACCGAGGAGCGCCAGGCCTCCGGCTGGACCCCGGCGGTCTACGGCAAGATGGTCGAGCTGCAGACCTCACGCGACAAGCTGGCCCAGATGTTCAACGCGGATGGTTCGCTGGCCGGGCCGCCTAGCATGCTGGATTACCTGTAGGCCAGTCGGCGCCCTCCGCCAAAGCCGAGGGCGCCATCTTCACTAGTAGCGAACCGACAGCTCGACGCCGTAGGTGCGCGGGGCGTTGAGGTTGCCGTAGTCACCCAAGGTGGCGCGGTTGGCCGGGTCGCGGCGGTAGACGAAGTCGGCGTCCAGCAGGTTGCGCGACCACAGCGACAGCGCCATGCGCGGGCCGCCTTCCTTCAGCTGCATATCGGCCAGGCCGACGCGGGCGTTCATGATGAAGGACTTGTCGGCCTTCACGTCGGTCTGGTCGAAGGTCTGGGTGGCGTCCGAATAGTTGGCGTCGACGTGGGCCTGGAAGGTCGCACCCCACAGCGGCGCCTCGTAGTCGGCCGAGACGCTGCCGGCATTCTTCGGCGTGAAGACGATGAACACCGGCTGCAGCTGACCGTTGAAGGGGTTGCGGGTCGGGGGCACCTCGGTGTCGGTATAGGCATAGGCCGCCGACAGGGTCAGGCCTTCCGTCACGCGCCACTGGCCTTCGGCCTCGATGCCACGGATTTTGGTCGTGCCCGGGGCGTTGATGGTCTCCAGCGTGTTCCGGGTCGACGAGCCCGTCACCGTCACCAGGCTGAAGTCGATCTGGCTGCCCTGGCGGTCCATGGCGTAGGCGGCCAGGTTCAGGCGCACGCGGCGATCGAACAGGTCGGTCTTGGCGCCGATCTCGTAGGCCTTGACCTCTTCCGGACCGAAGGCGCGGTAGGTCAGCGAGCGCGAGCTGGCGCCGCCGGCGCGATAGCCGGTCGAGTACTTGGCGTAGACGTGGACGTTCTCGCTGGCGTCATAGGCCAGGGTGACCATCGGGTCGAAGCGGTCGTTCTTCTGGGCGAAGGTCAGGTTCGTGCGGACGTTGTTGACGATGTAGAGCTCACCGCTCTTGTCGTCCCAGGTGAAGCGGCCGCCGACCGTCAGGTGCAGCTTGTCGTCCAGCAGGGCCGGCGTGTAGGTCGCCTGGCCGTAGACGGCGTAGCTCTCGGCCGTGGCGCGCGAGGCGCGGTCGATCGAGCGCGTGCCGCGGATGGTCGGGGCCGGATCCAGGATGGTGTAGCCCGTGCCGTCGGCGTTCCAGCGGTTGGTGCTGGGGGTGGCGGCATCGTCGCTGGCGTCTTCGGTGAAGTAGTAGAGGCCCGCGACGTAGTCGAGGCGATCCAGCGAGCCGACCGCCTGGAACTCCTGGCTGAACTGGTGCTGCCACAGGCCCGCCAGGCTGTAGCGGCTGAAGTTGGTGTTGGGCGAATAGGCCGGGATGCGGTGGGCGCCGCCGGCATTGTCCCACTGGTCGACGTCGACCTCGCGATAGGCGGTGATCGAGCGCAGTTCCAGCTTGTCGTTGGCGACCCACTTCAGGTTCAGCGAGACGCCGTTGGTGTCGTCGACGCTCCACTGCTGCGGCACGCCGATGTCGGCCATCTTCATGCGCTTGTCGCTGGCGATGACGATCGACGGCAGCGGACGGATCTGGCCCGAGGGCAGCGTGCCGGTCGCCGGACCGACGGTCAGACCCAGCGGGTTGTAGCCCAGCAGCTGGCTGTAGAACGGCGTGTTCTTGTCCTGGCCGATGTCGCCGATCAGGTCGGCGGTGAAGTTCTGGGTCGGACGCCAGCGGACCTGGGCGCGCAGGCCGCGGCGGTCAAAGGCGTTCCAGCCGATCGCGCCCGGCAGCGGGTTCTTGGTGGTGGCGTCCTGGCGCTGGACGGCGGCGTCGATCTTGAACGCGAAGTCGCCGACGGCCGGCAGGTTCAGGTGCATCTCGGCGGCGTGGGAGCCGTAGTTGCCCACGCCGGCCTTCAGGCGCAGGTCGAACTCGCCGGTCGCCTGGCGGGTGACCATGTTCAGGGCGCCGCCTTCGGTGTTGCGGCCAAACAGCGTGCCTTGCGGGCCTTTCAAGACCTCGATGCGCTCGATGTCCAGCAGCGCCGCGCCCAGGCCGTGCTGGCGGCCCAGATAGACGCCGTCGATATAGACGCCGACGCCCTGCTCGCGGGCGGGCTGGTTGGCGTCCAGCGGGACGATGCCGCGAATGCCGATGGTCAGGGCCGACTGGCGGGCTTCGAAGGTGGCGACGCGCAGGCCTGGAATGGCGCCGTCGTTCAGGTCCATCAGGCTCTGCACCCGGCGCGCTTCCAGCGCCTTGTTGTCCATCAGCGAGATGGCGATCGGGGTTTCCTGCAGCTTGGTCTCGCGGCGGGTAGCGGTGACCAGGACGTCGCTGAGGGCGGTGTTGTCGTCGGCGGGATCGGCGGCGGCGGCGACTTCAGCCGGAGCGGTCTCGGCGGCCAGGGCGGCGACCGGGGCGGCCAGCAGGGCGGCGCCGGCGAACAGGAAGGTGCGCAGCGTGAGAGAGGTCTTCATTTTTATCCCCTTGAGATGGGGGCGAGACCTAGCCGGGGCGCATGTAGACAAATTTACATTTTGTGAAAGCTTTCAAAGGGTTCTGGAGACACCCAGACGCCAGAGCGTCATGGTTTTGTCATGATCCGTGCGCGAACCTTTGCGGGGTTGGTTTTGTGAAAGATTAGACGCAGCCCAGCCCCGAAGGCCTGCGCCAAAGAGCTGTTGAATCAACTGTATTTCGCCGACCACAGCCCTCGCTACTCCCACAATTCTCGTCATCCCGGCCGCAGCGCAGCGGAGAGCCGGGACCCAGGGGCCTCCGCATTGCGCTTGGCCCCTGGGTCCCGGATCGGCCCTTCGGGCCGTCCGGGATGACGAGGGATGGGATAGCTAGACGAACATCCGGTGCTCGGCCCGCAGCGCCTTGGCCAAAGCATCCACATCCTGCGGCGTGCTGTAGAACCCAGGGGTCACCCGGATCACCGGCCCTTTGGTGACCCCCGTGCGCCAAACGGTGTGAACGCGGTGGCGCTCGAACAGCACCTTCTGCACCAGCTTGGCCTTGTCGTCGGTGTCCATGCCCTTGAGGCGGAAACTGGTGATGGCGCAATAGCGGGCGGGATCATTCGGCACGGCGATCTCGACATTGGGAAGGTCGGCCACCCCGTTCACCCAGCGATCGCGCAGGGCCCGCATGTGCTTTTCCTTGGCCGCCCCGCCCACGGCGAAGTGGAAGTCCACCGCCGTCGGGATGGTCGCCACGCCGGGGAAGTTCACCGTGCCCGGCGGCACACGGGCGTTGATGTCGTCGGCCGGCACGGTGCTGCCGAAGGCGATGTCGATGTCGGCCAGGCGGCTCTGGCGGATGTACATCGCGCCCGTGCCCAGCGGGGCCGAGGTCCATTTGTGCACCGACCAGCCGACGAAGTCCGCGCCCAGGTCCTCGACCTGGAAATCCAGCAGGGCCACGCCGTGGGCGGCGTCGACGATGGTGTCCACGCCTCGCGCTCGCGCCATCGCAACGATCTCGCGCACCGGCGTCACCAGGCCCGTGCGGTTGGAGATCTGGGTAACCAGAAGCAGCTTGGCCTCCGGCGTCTTCTTCAGCACGTCCTCATAGGCGGCCAGGATGTTGGCGGTGGTCGCCGGTTCGGGCATGGCGAACTTCACGACCTTGGCGCCCCGGTGCGAGCCCAGCCAGCTCATAGCCGCGATCATGGCGTCGTAGTCGAGATCGCAGTGGATCACCGCGTCGCCTGGCTTCAGCGGCTTGTAGTTGCAGATCAGCATCTGCAGGGCGTCGGCCCCGCTGCGGGTGACGGCGATCTCCTCGGGCGCGCAGCCCATCTGGCGGGCGATGGCGGCCTGGGCGGCCTTGAAGGTCGTGGTCCAGCCCTCGCCGCCCGGCAGCACGTTGCGGGCCCAGACGGCGTTGGCGCTGTTCACCGCCGCGACCTGCCGCTCGTATTCGTCGGCGACCACGCGCGGCATCATGCTCCAGTAGCCGGCCTCCAGATTATGGACGTCCGGCACGACGTCGTAGTGCTTGGGCAGGTCGGCGACCGGGATCGAATTTGGCCGCAACACCAGCGGCTGGGCCATCACCGGCGCGGCCGCCAGGGCGGGAGCGCCAAAGGCCGCGGACTTCAGCAGCAGGCGACGGGTCGGCGTGGAGGCCATCGGGATCTCGCGAAGAGTTATAATATAACAATCGAGATCGTACGGCGGCCGGCTTGGCAAGGGCTTTGAGGCGCGGAGCGCGCTCGGCCCCGGCTCGGCCTAGCTGTTGGGCATGATGATTTCGACCTTGCCGCCCTTCCAGCGCATCAGCGGCGAGGTCTGGCCCGACAGGGCTAGGGCGAAGTCGGTCAGCAACACCGCGTCGGTCGGGATCTTGTCATAGAAGCGCCAGGTGGTGTGGACGTCGCCCTCGAGAACGACCAGGGCAAAACCCCGGATCGGCGGCGGACCCGTATGCCCCGGGGCCATGGCGGCGGCGAGGTCGGGCACAGGGGTCAGGTAGCCGATCGGATCCTTCTTGGACGCCGAGGCGGCGACGCGAGCCACGATCGCCTCGTTGCTGTCGCCACGCAGCGTGTAAGTCTTGGATCCCGCCTGAAGCGTTCCGCGCTCGCAGCCCTTGGCGGCGCGTTTGAGCTGTTCGGGCAGGTTCTGTTTGATCAGCAGGCCGGTCCACAGGCTCTGCCCGGCTAGGATCGACGGACCAGTGGGGTCGGTCAGGGCGACGCTCTTGGCGTCGGCGGCGCCCTCCACGCACGACGCGGCCAGGGCGGGAGACGCGATCGCCAGGCCGGCGATCAGGAACAGGACGCGGAACATGAATTAACCTCAGGTTGCGCCGCGTACGCTAGAGGCCGGACGACGCGCTTGCCATCCCTTTTCGCAAGAAGACGGCGCGCCCTCGAAGGAGGACGCGCCGCAAGTTCCCACAACACTCCGAGGAACGGTGCGAACTAGAACTTCTTGCGCAGGCCCACCTTGTAGGTGCGGCCCAGCGGATCGCCGGTGAACGGGTCATAGCCCAGGTCCAGACGGGCGTAGGACGGGTCCTTGTCGAACAGGTTGGTGATGGCCAGGGTCAGGGTGGTGTCCCAGGGCAAAAGCGCGCGATAGGCCAGGTTCGTCAGGACCTGCTTGTCGATCTTCTTGCCGGCGGCGACCGTCACGCCCGCGCCCGTGGTGTCCTTGTAGGCGTTGGCGGCGAATGGCGCGGTGCGCTGGTCGGTGTAGCTGCCGATATAGTGGACCGACAGGCGCAGGTTATGGATGCCCGAATTCCACTCGGCGAAGACATCGCCCTTCCACTTGGGGATCGGCACGACGGTGGTCTGGTAGTTGAGCAGGCCCACGGCGTCGAAGGCCTTCTCGACCGTGATGCCTTCCACGACGGTGGCGCCGACCTTGTATTTCTGGATGTAGGTCGCGTTACCGCCGAAGGTCAGGTCGCCGCCGATCACTTCCTTGAACCGGTACTCGGCCGAGAAGTCGAAGCCGGCGTTCTTTACCGGCGCGCCGTTGATGTAGTTGGTCCGTAGGCGAGCAATGCTGGTGGTCGGAGTCCCGCACGCGCCGTTGAAGGTGAAGCGCGAGACCAGGCCCGCATAGGCCGGATCGGCGCAATTGTTCGCCCCGGCCGCGCCGTTCGGATACAGCGAGGCGACCATGCCCGCGACCGGCTCGGCGACGATCGGGTCTTTGAAGTCGAAATAGAAGTAGTCGATGCTGGCCTTGAACTCGCCGGCGTTGAACAGCGTGCCGAAGTTGTAGGTCTTGGCCTTCTCCGGCTTCAAGTTCGGGTTGCCGAAGATGTCGACGGCGCGGAACACGCCCAGGATGCCCTGCAGCGAGGTCACCGAGGTGGTGGTGGTCAGCGGATCCGGCGGCCCGCGGAAGGTCGAGCCGGCCGAGGCGCGGAACGCCAGCCACGGCATGGCCTGCCAGCGCAGCGAGGCCTTGGGGTTGAAGGTCGAGCCGACCGCGCCGCCGTACTTTTCATAACGCGCCGCGAACTGGGCCTGGAGGTCGTCGGTGATCGGCACGCTGAGCTCGCCGAAGCCGGCCATCACGTCGCTCTGATTATCGGCCTCGTTGCCGACGCCCAGGAACATGAAGGGCCCATTGCGCTGCGAGCCGGTGCAGTTGGTCACCCCGAAGTCGGGCGTGTTCACGCACGGATTGATCGCGGCGTTGCTGATGTCGTTGTAGTCGGCCTTGAAGTAGCTGCGGCGGTACTGGACGCCGGCGGCCCAGGCGACGTCGCCGCCCGGCAGGGTGATGTTGGTCTTGCCGTTCAGCACGGCCTCGCCGACGAACAGGCGCGAGGACTGCTTGGTCGACAGCTTCTTGAAGAACCAGTCGACGACGTCCTTGTTGTTGGCCAGGGCGGAATTGTAGCCCGGATTGGTCACGCCGGTGATGGCGTTGGACGGGATCGCGCTGGCGAAGGGGTTGTAATACATGCACTGGCCGACGCCCGGCGTGCCCTGGATGCCAGGCAAGGCTGGGTTGCTGTCGCACAGCGGGCCGCCCAGGCCTTGCAGGGCCAGCGCGAAGCGGTTGACCAGGGTGTCGTAGCCAGTGCGGATGCCGACTTCCTGCGAATAGGTCAGGGCGACGTCCCAGCCGATGCCGTTCTCGAATTCACCTGAGAGGTCCGCCGAGACCCGGAAGGCGTCGAAAGAGCGCGCGCCGATCGAGGGGCCGTAGCCGAACTTCGGATTGCCGCCGATGCCGAACGGCCGGTTGGCGGCGTTCAGCGCGCCGCCGGCGAAGATCGCGCCGGGAACGGTCGATGTGGCGCCGGTGGCCAGGTTGGTCAACTGCACGGTCGGGTTAGCCGCCATGAAGGCGATCAGACCGGGGTTCGTGGCTGGCACGAAATAGCGCCCGGCCAGGGCCGCGATCGGCGCCACTTCCGCCGTCGGTACCGCCAAGGCGGCATAGGACGGCGAGGTGTTCCAGTCGGGCACATCGGTGTGGGCGTACAGCACCTCGGCGTGGAACTTGGTCTTGGCCGAGAGATCCGTATTGACCTCGGCATAGGCCTGAACCGCGTTGGACTTTTCGACCAGGTTGTCGAACGGCGTGTAGTGCCAGTAGCAGACCGGCGTCAGGCCGCTGAAGCCGGGATAGCCGCCCAAGCCCGCGCAGGCCGGGTCGCGCATGCCGCTGGTCGTGCTGGCCAGGGGGATGAAGGTCGACGGATTGCCGGCGGCCGACCAGCCGGCTTCCGGGTTCGACAGGTAAGGCTGGTTGGCCCACTCGCGGTCGGCGACCGACAGCTTGGAGCGGT
Source organism: Caulobacter sp. (assembly GCF_017744445.1). GTDB lineage: Bacteria > Pseudomonadota > Alphaproteobacteria > Caulobacterales > Caulobacteraceae > Caulobacter. Next base: position 270,701 of record NZ_JAGIBH010000001.1, on the reverse strand, counting down.
GCTGCCAGCCCAGGCTGGCCAGGACATTGCCGTTGTCCCAGGTCTTGCCCCAGGTCAGGCTGCCGCCGTAGTCGCCCTTCGAGCCGTCGATGTGGCGGTAGTCGGCGGCCGCTTCCAGGCCCTCGAAGTTCTTCTTGGTGATGAAGTTGACGACGCCGGCGATGGCGTCCGAGCCATAGGTGGCGGCCGCGCCGTCCTTCAGCACTTCCAGGCGGCCGATCGCGGCGGCGGGAATGATGTTGGTGTCGACGATGCCCGCCCCGGCCGCGCCGAACGGGTTGATCGCCAGGCGGCGGCCGTTCAGCAGCACCAGGGTGCGCTGCGAGCCCAGGCCCCGCAGGTTGACCGAGCCCGAACCTTCCGAGCCCTGCGCCCGGCTGTCGAACTGGTTGGTGTCGCCCAGCACACCGTTCGAGATCGACAGCGCCTTCAGGAGCTCGACGGTGGAGGGCGAGCCGCGCTTCTGCAGTTCTTCTGCGCCGATCACGTCGACCGGCAGGGCCGCGTCCTCGGGCGTGCCGCGGATGAACGAGCCGGTGACGACGACCTCCTCGACCTCGACCGGGGCGTCGTTGCGCTGTTGGGCCCAGGCCCCGCCCCCGGCTAGCGACATGGCCAGCGCGAGGCAGGAGCCTCCGCGCAGGAAGCTGGTTCGTTTCATTGATTTCCCTCCCTCGATTATTTTTTGAACTGGCGGCCCGTCATGGAGCGACCAGGGGTGTTCAGCGGGGTGGCGATCTCCCGAATCCACACGTCCGCACGCGCACGGCCGGGCCGGCGCGCCGTGAGGAGCGTTCGTTTTCGAAACTTGGCGATGCGCCTTCTGGAGCCGACAAACCTGGGTTCCCCTGAGGTCGGACGCGTGAAAAGCCACGCATACAGCCTGGGTTTTGCAACCGAGGCGGATGCCGATCACAAAGATCGAACATCTGTTTCGATGATGCGGTATGTTTTGCAGCGCCGTCAACCGCCGCAACGCAAGGGCAACAAAGCCTGCGTCAGCCCGCCGCACTGCTGACAGGTATGGGATCAGCGATCAGTTATGACGCGTGCGTCGCAACATAAGCTTCGCTAAAGCGTTGGACGGGGGGTTTTCCTGCGGGGGCAGGACCCCTAAGTGGGAAACCGGTGGTCGCCAAACTCGCCATGCGCGGGAAATAATTGGGTTGGGATTTCTATGCGTTTCGCCAAGACCGGCGCCCTCAGGCGTCCAGGCCGGCCTTCTGGCTTGTCCCCTGCCCTGCTGATTGGCGCGGCCGCCCTCACAGGCGTCAGCCTGTCGGCCTGCACCACGCCCGCGCGCCAGGTCGATGTGAAGCTGCCGACCACCTACGAGGCGCCCGCCGGCTCGCCCCTGGCGTCCCAAGCGCTGGACCAATGGTGGACCGCCTTCAACGACCCGGTCTTGAACGATCTGATCGCGACGGCGCTGGAAAAGGCCCCCGACGCCCGCATGGCCGCCGCCAAGCTGGAAGAGGCCCGCGCCGTCCGCTCCAGCCAGATCCGGCAGATCTACATTCCCCAGACGCCGCTGACCGGCTCGGCCAAGCGCACCGACACCGACATCCTCGACCAGAGCGGCACCGGCGGCTTCACCCTGGGCGGGGTGACCAAGACCTACGCCGCCAATTTCGACGTCTCGTGGGAGCTGGACCTGATCGGCCGTCGCGGCGCCGCCCGCCGGGTGGTCGACAACGACCTGGCCGCCGCCCGCTTCAACTATGAAGGCGCCCGCGCCGCCTTGGCCGCCAATGTCGCCCAGAGCTATTTCGAAGCGCGCGGCTACGCCGTGCAGCTGGAAGACGCCCGCGCCAACGCCACAATCGCCGACAAACTGTTCAAGGTCTCGGACGAGAAGGGTCGCCGGGGCCTGTCGGCCACCTCCGAAGGCGACCGCACCGCCGCCGACCTCGCCCAGGCCCAGGCCCAGGTCGCCCAGGTCGAGGCCCAGCTGCAGGCCGCCCGCCGCAGCCTGCTGATCCTGGTCGGCAAGGGCGTGGATCCGCTGGCCAGCCTGCCGGTCGAGCCGGTGCTGGCCAGGGCCCCGCCGGTCCCGGCCGCCGCGCCCGCCGAGCTGCTGGCCCGCCGCCCCGACGTGCGCGAAGCCGCCGCCCGCCTGGCCTCGGCCTCGGGCAATCTGAACATCAGCGAGCTGGCCCTGTTCCCCACCCTGACCCTGACGCCGGGGATCGGGATCCAGAAGCAGATCAGCCCCAGCTTCCTGGCCCCCGGCTCGACCCAATCGACCACCAGCTCGGCTTGGTCGATCGGCGCGGACCTGTCGATCCCGATCCTGAACATCCCTAGGCTCATGGCCGACATCAAGGCCGAGAACGCCCGCGTCGAGCAGGCCGCCGTGACCTACGAGAAGACCGTCCAGACGGCTTTCGGCGAGACCGAGAATGCCCTGGTCCAGCAGGCCGCCGACGAGCGCCGCGTGACCCTGCTGGCCGCCGGTGAGCGTCGCGCCGCCAACGCCTACGAGGCTAGCCGCAAGGGCTACGCCGCGGGCCTCACCGACCTGACCACGGCGCTTCAGGCCGAACAGTCCTGGCGCAACGCCCGCACGGCCCTGACCGGGGCCCAGACCCAGGCGCTGCAACGCGCCGTCCAGACCTACAAGGCGCTCGGCGGCGGCTGGTCGCCGCAAGCCGTTCCCAACAAGCCCTCCGCGCAATGAGACCCGCTCCGATGACGACCCGTTACCTGATCGCCACCGCCCTGGTCTGCAGCGCCGTGGGCCTGACCGCCTGTGGCGGCAAGAAGGACGCCGACAAGAAGTCCGCCGCTCCGGCCGCTGCGCAAGCCCGCACCGTCAGCGTCGGCAGCATCGAAACCCGGCCGCTGGGCGGCGGGGTCGAGGCGTCCGGCCTGCTGGTCTCGCGTGAAGAGGCCGCCGTCGGCTCGGAGCTGACCGGCTACCGCGTCGCGCGCCTCTATGCCGACGAAGGCGACTGGGTCCGCGCCGGCCAGCCGCTGGTCCAGCTGGACGACACCCTGCTGCGAGCCCAGGTCGAGCAGCAGGCGGCCGTCACCGCTCAGTCCCAGGCCGAGGCCAAGCGTGTCGCCGGCCTGGATGGTCAGGGCATCCTGTCCCAGGAGCAGATCGAGACCCGCCGCTACCAAGCGAAAGCCCAGGAAGCCGCGCTGAAGGAGCTGCGCACCCGCGCCTCGCGCATGACCATCACCTCGCCGGTCAGCGGCCGGGTGCTGTCGCGCGGCGTGCAGCCGGGCCAGATCGCCGGCGGCGGCACCAACCCGTGGTTCACCATCGCCCGCGACGGCCTGGTCGAGCTGGACGCCGAGGTCAATGAAGCCGACCTGTCGGGCATCCGCGAAGGCCAGGCCGCACAGGTGTCCCTGCCCGGCGGCCAGGCGATCTCGGGCGTCGTGCGCCTGATCAGCCCGCGCGTCGACAGCGCCAACCGCCTGGGCAAGGTGCGCGTGCGCCTGCCCGTGCGTCCGGACCTGCGTCCCGGCGGCTTCGGTCGCGCGACCTTCGGCGCATCGGGCGCGCCGGTCACCGCCATTCCGGAATCGGCGATCCGCTATGAGGCCGACGGCCTGTCGGTGATGACCGTCGACAGCAACAACCGCGCCCACCAGGTGGCCATCAAGGTCGGCCAGAAGGGCGGCGGCTGGGCTCAGCTGGTCCAGGGTCCGCCCGCCGGTACCCGCGTCGTGCTGGGCGGCGCCTCGTTCGTGGCCGACGGCGACACCATCCGTCCCGCGACCAACCAGGCCGCCCGCTGATGGCTAGCGAGCACAAGCCTGAAAGCCACAAGACTGGCGAACTGAAGATCTCCGCCTGGGCGATCAAGAACCCGATCCCCGTCGCGGTGCTGTTCCTGGCCCTGATGATCGCCGGCTTCGGCTGCTATCTGACGCTGCCGATCAAGCAGTTCCCGAACGTCGAATTCCCCGCCGTGACCGTGACGGTCACCCAGAGCGGCGCCGCCCCCGGCGAGATGGAGACCCAGGTCACCCGCCCGATCGAGGACGCGGTGGCCGGCATCTCCAACGTCAAGACCATCCGCTCTTCGGTGGTCCAAGGCGCCTCGACCACGACGATCGAGTTCAATCTCGGCGAAGACCTGCAAAAGGTCACCGACGAGGTGCGCTCCAAGGTCGACCAAACCCGCTCGATCCTGCCGCGCGAAGTGGACGAGCCGATCGTCCAGCGCCTGGAGATCACCAGCGCCCCGATCATCACCTACGCCGTCTCGGCCCCAAACATGAGCTCCACGGAGCTCTCATGGTTCATCGACGACACCGTCACCCGCGCCCTGCAGGGCGAAAAGGGCGTGGCCCAGGTGGCGCGCGTCGGCGGGGTGGATCGCGAGATCAACGTCGTCATCAATCCCGACCGCATGGCCAGCTTTGGCGTCACCGCGCCGCAGCTGAACCAGGCCCTGGCCAATTTCAGCGTCGACGCCCCCGGCGGCCGCGCCAATATCGGCGGCCGCGAGCAGACCCTGCGTGTTCTCGGCGCGGCGACCACGGTCGAGCAGCTGCGCCAGATCACCATCCCGATCGGCGGCAATCGTTATGTGAAGCTGACCGACGTGGCCGAGGTGGGCCAGGGCTCGGAAGAGCAGCGGGGCTTTGCCCGCCTGGACGGCAAGAACGTCGTCGCCTTCCAGGTGATGAAGACCCGCGATAGCAGCGACGTCGCCGTCGAGGACAACGTCAAGAAGGCCGTCGACGCCCTGGAGGCCAAGCAGCCGGGCGTGAAGTTCGTGAAGATCTTCTCGACCGTCGACGAGACCCGCGCCAGCTTCGCCGCCACCGAGCACACCCTGCTGGAAGGTATGCTGCTGGCCTCGCTGGTGGTGTTCCTGTTCCTGCGGGAGTGGCGCGCCACCCTGATCACCGCCATCGCCATGCCGGTGTCGCTGGTGCCCACCTTCGCCTTCATGGCGGTGATGGGCTTCTCGCTGAACGTCGTGACCCTGCTGGCCCTGACCCTGGTCATCGGCATCCTGGTCGACGACGCCGTGGTCGAGATCGAGAACATCGAAAAACGTGTCGCCCGGGGCCAGCGGCCCTACCAGGCGGCGATGGAAGGGGCGGACGCCATCGGCCTGGCGGTCGTGGCCACCACCTTCACCATCGTGGCGGTGTTCGTGCCCGTCTCGTACATGCCCGGCACGCCCGGCCAGTTCTTCAAGGAGTTCGGCCTGACCGTCGCCGTGGCGGTGCTGTTCTCGCTGGTTGTGGCCCGCCTGCTGACGCCGCTGCTGGCCGCCTATTTCCTCAAGCCCGCCAAGCACCCGCACCCGCGCAAGGAGTTCAAGGGCTTCTATCGCAACGTGCTGGACTGGTCGCTGGACCACCGGATCCTGTCCTGCATCATCGGCGGCCTGATCTTCGTCGGCTCGATCATGCTGGCCGGCTTCCTGCCCACGGCGTTCCAGCCGGCCGGCAACGCCAACTACTATTATCTGAAGGTTCAAGGCCCGCCCGGCGCGACCACGGCCGACATGGAGCGCACCGTCCAGGCGGTGACCACGCTCTTCCGCAAGCGTCCGGAAACCGCTCACGTCTTCGCCCAGGTCGGGTCGAACATCGGCAGCGGCTGGGGCGGCCAGAGCGGGACCGACATCCGCGACGCCACCATCACCATCGTGCTGAACGGCGACCGCGACCTGACCGTCACCGAGATCAAGCAGGTGGTCCGCGACGGCCTGCGCGGGATCCCGGACGCCCGGGTCAACCTGCTGGGCGACTGGGGCACCTCGGACGTCCAGACCATCCTGACGGCCGAGGACGGCCCCTTGCTCGAGCGCACGGCCGCCCAGGTCGAGCGTGAGATGCGGAGCCTGTCCACCGTCGCCGATCCGCGTCCCTCCAGCCCGCCCAGCGGTCCGGAGATCGTTATTCGCCCGCGCGCCGACGAGGCCGCCCGCCTGGGCGTCAGCGCTGCCGACATTGCCGCCATCGCCCGCGTGGCCACGGTGGGCGACATCGACGCCAATGTCGCCAAGATGACCCAGGGCGAGCGCCGGATCCCGATCCGCGTGCGCCTGCCGGCCGAGACCCGCGCCGACCTCCAGGCCCTGGGCGCCCTGCGCGTGCCGACCGCCAGCGGCGGTACGACGCGATTGGACAGCGTGGCCGATCTCTACTTCCAGGCCGGCCCGGCCAAGATCGACCGCTTCGCGCGCAAGCGTCAGCTGACCATCGAGGCCGACCTCAACAACGGCGCGCAGCTCGGCCAGGCCATGACCGACGTCGGCAACCTGCCGACCATGAAGAAGCTGCCCGCCGGCGTCGCACCGGCCACGGCCGGCGACCAGGAGGCCTTCGTCGAGCTGTTCACCGGCTTCGCGGTCGCCCTGCTGTCGGCGGTGGGCCTGGTGTTCGGCGTGCTGGTGCTGCTGTTCCGCAGCTTCTTCAAGCCGATCACCATCCTGTCGGCCCTGCCCCTGGCGATCGGCGGCGCGTTCTTCGCCCTGCTGGTCACCGGCCAGTCGCTGTCGATGCCGTCGCTGATCGGCTTCCTGATGCTGATGGGCCTGGCGGCCAAGAACTCGATCCTGCTGGTCGAGTACGCCATCGAGCAGGAACGGGACGGCATGAGCCAGCGCGAGGCGATCATCGACGCCTGTCACGAGCGGGCCCGCCCGATCGTCATGACCACCCTGGCTATGATGGCCGGCATGCTGCCCACGGCCATGGGCATCGGCACCGGCTCGGAGTTCCGCCAGCCGATGGCCGTGGCCGTGATCGGCGGCCTGATCACCTCGACCGTGCTGTCGCTGGTGCTGGTGCCTGTGGTCTACGAGATCGTCGACGACATCGAGATGTGGCTGAAGCCGAAGCTGGGCCGCCTGGCCACGCCGCGCGAGGCGCAAGGCCAGGCCGTCCCGGTGGACCGCCTCTAAGGGCGACTTGGCCGTGCTCATCAGGCCCTTCCACCCCGGCGACGAAGACGCCGTCGTCGGGGTGATCCTGCCCATTCAGAGGGAAGAGTTCGGCTTTTCCATCACCGCCGCCGACCAGCCCGACCTCGCCGACATTCCGACCTGGTACCAGACCGGCGCGGGCCAGTTCTGGCTCGCGGAGCTGAACGGTGAAGCGGTGGGCACGATCGCCCTGAAGGACATCGGCAACGGCGCCGTGGCGCTGCGGAAGATGTTCGTGAAGCCGGTCGCGCGGGGGGCGATCGGAGCAGCTCAGGCGCTGCTCGACACGGCGCTGGACCATGCTCGGGCTCACGGCGTGTCGACGATCTGGCTGGGCACGACCGAGAAGTTCAAGGCCGCCCACCGGTTCTACGAGAAGAATAGCTTTGCCCTGGTCGACGCCGACGACCTGCCGGAAACCTTCCCCCGCATGGCCGTGGACACGCGTTTCTACCGACTGGGACTCTAGTCCCGCTTCGGCGCGTAGCTGAGCCGGCACACGGTCCAGTCCCCCTCCCGCGCCATCTCGAACTTGCCACCCAGCTGCTGGGCCATGGCGCGGACGATGCGCAGGCCCAGGCTCTTGGACTGGGCCGGGTCGAAGCCTGGCGGCGGGCTGGCGCCGTCATTGGCCACCGTCAGAAGATGCGTCAGGCCGGACTGGTCCAGGACCACTCGCACCTCCCCTTCCCCAGCCTCACCGAAGCCATGTTCCAGGGCGTTGTTGAAGCTCTCCAGCATGACCAGGGTCACGGGCGTGGCCTGGTCGGGGTGCAGGGGCTGCTCGCCGCCGTCGATCGTCAGCCGCACCCGCGCGCCGGCCGCTGCGGCGGCGCTGGCCAGCAGGGCTTCGGCGAAGACGCGGAACGGCACCGGCTCGCCCGTCCGGTTATGCAGCTCGCGCTGGATGCGGGCGATGACCTCGATGCGCTCGCCGGCCTGGGACAGAGCGTGGCGGGCGTCGGCGTCGGTGATCCCCTGCCCTTGCAGCCGCAGCAGGGCGCCGGCGACCTGCAGGTTGTTGCTCACCCGGTGATGCAGTTCGCGATAGAGCAGGTCGCGGCTCTCGGCCAGGTCCCGCAGGCGGGCGCGCTCGTCCTCCAGCTGGTCCAGGGCCTTGCGCATGCCGTCGATGAAGAAGATGTCGACCGCCACCACGAAGGCGTAGAAGGCGAGGGCCACCAGCACCGTCATGTCGAAGCTGAAGCCCATGAACGGCGGGATGAAGAAGTACCAGGCGGCACCCCCGCTCAGGGTCGCGCACAGCACCCCGGGCCCCATGCCGCCCAGATAGACGGCGACGACAATCGCCGGGAAGAAGGTCACATAAGGAAAGCCCGGCGGGAACACCGCGTTCAGGCCAAAGCGCAGCAGCACCGCGAAGGCCGCCAGCGCGATGGCGAGGCCGTAACGGGCGAACGCGTTGTCCCTGATCCTGCGGCGCAAATCCAAGCGCGTGTCTCCCCGTCCCTGCCTCGGTGCTCGCGCGTTCCCGCCACGCCGTCAAGCCGGCAGCCGACATAGCGAAGTTACACATCCTTATGTTGCAGAGCGCTGCGACCGGCACGAAGCTTGGGCGTCGCTCTGGAGACCGCATGTATGAAGCTTTCGATCCTGGCGTTGGGCGCCCTGCTGGCCGCGCCTGGCCTTGCCCAGGCCGACACGGCCGCTGACCGTCGGCAGGCCGTGGAGAATGGCCTGGCGCCCGCCGTGGTGGTTGAAGGCCAGGGCGCTGGCGGTCGCCGACTGCTCGACGAGATGCGCGATCTCAAGGTGCCGGGCGTCGCCATCGCCGTGGTGCGCGGCGGCAAGCTGGACTGGGCTCAAGGCTATGGAGTCGTCAGCCAGGGCGGCAAGGCCGTCGACGCCGACACGCTGTTTCAGGCCGGTTCGGTCAGCAAGCCGATCGCGGCCGTCGCCGCCCTGGCCCTGGTCCAGGATGGGACCCTGGCGCTGGACGCGCCGATCAATACAAGCCTGAAGCACTGGACCTTGCCGGAGAACGACTTCACCCGCGCGGCGCCCGTCACCCTGCGGCGACTGTTGTCGCACACGGCCGGGACGACAGTGCACGGCTTCGCCGGGTATGCGGTCGGCGCGGCCGTGCCGAGTGTTCCCCAGATCTTGGACGGCGCGGCGCCCGCCAACAGCGCCGCCGTCCGCGTCGACCAACCGGTGGGGGTCAGCTACCGCTATTCCGGCGGCGGCTACACCATCGCCCAGCTGGCCATGATCGACACGGCCGGCAAGCCCTTCCCCGCCATCGCCCGCGCCAAGCTGTTCACGCCGCTGGGCATGGCCCGCAGCACCTACGACCAGCCCCTGCCCGCCGGGACCTCGAATGTGGCGCTGGCCCATGACGAAACGGGCCAGCCGATCGCGGGAAGCTTCCACGTCTATCCTGAGATGGCCGCCGCCGGCCTTTGGACCAGCGCCAACGACCTGGCCCGTTTCGCCGTCGAGGTGCAGGACGCCGCCAACGGCCGGGGCAAGGTGTTGTCGGAGAAGACCGCCCGCGAGATGCTGACGCCGCAGCCCGGCGGCTGGGGCCTGGGCTTCAAGGTCACCGGCCAGGGCAAGGACCTGGCGTTTTTCCACGACGGCTCGAACGCCGGCTACAAGGCCACTCTGATCGGCCATCCCGAGACCGGCGACGGCGCGGTGATCCTGACCAATGGCGACCAGGGCTACCAGCTGGGCCAGGAAATCCTGCGCGGCATCGCGGTCGCCTATGGCTGGAGCGACAACCGCCCGATCGTCCGCAAGGCCTTCGCCCTGCCGCTGGACTCCCAGCGCCGGTTTGGCGGGACGTTCGAGATCAAGGGGCTGGGGACCTTCGATATCCGCGAGGCGGAAGGCGCCATGCTGGTCGAGCTGCGCAAGGGCCAGGCCTTCCGCCTGATCCCGTCCGCGGACCGGTCCTTCTTCATCACCGAGCAGAACATCGTGGTGACGTTCGAGGACCCGGACCACGGCGCAGCGGAGGCGGACGGCCAGCGGTTCGTGTTCGAGCGGGTGAAGGCCCCATAGCAAAAGGCCCCGGAGATTGCTCTCCGGGGCCTTCGCTTAGATCAGTTCAGCGTGTGCTGAGATCGATCGACTACTCGATGATCTTCGCAACGACGCCGGCGCCGACGGTGCGGCCGCCTTCACGGATGGCGAAGCGCAGGCCTTGGTCCATGGCGATCGGGGTGATCAGCTCGACGTCCAGCTCGGCGTTGTCGCCCGGCATGATCATTTCCACGCCTTCCTTCAGCTTGATGATGCCGGTGACATCGGTCGTGCGGAAGTAGAATTGCGGACGGTAGTTGGTGAAGAACGGGGTGTGACGGCCGCCTTCTTCCTTGCTCAGAACATAGATCTCAGCAGTGAAGTGGGTGTGCGGCTTGATCGTGCCGGGCTTGGCCAGCACTTGGCCGCGCTCGACGTCTTCACGCTTGGTGCCGCGCAGCAGCACGCCCACGTTGTCGCCGGCTTGACCTTGGTCCAGCAGCTTGCGGAACATTTCGACGCCCGTGCAGGTCGTCTTCTGGACCGGACGGATGCCGACGATTTCGACTTCTTCGCCGACCTTCACGATGCCCTTTTCGATACGGCCCGTGACCACGGTGCCGCG
>NZ_JAGIBH010000001.1:0-260171 GCF_017744445.1 Caulobacter sp. | reverse complement strand
GTGTTGATCGTGATGCCGCGGGCCTTTTCTTCCGGCGCGGCGTCGATGTCGGCGTAGTTCTTGGCGGTCGCGCCGCCCGACTTCGCCAGCGTGATCGTGATCGCCGCCGTCAGCGTCGTCTTGCCATGGTCAACGTGACCGATGGTGCCGATGTTGCAGTGCGGCTTAGTGCGTTCGAACTTTTCCTTGGCCATCGTCTCTACCTTCGCGCCGGCGGCTGTTGTTGGGATGTAACTCGGGGAGCTGGAGCGGGTAGCGGGAATCGAACCCGCATCCTCAGCTTGGAAGGCTGCTGCACTACCATTGTGCTATACCCGCCCAATCCCCCAACGGGGCTAGCGGGGTCGCGATTGGCTCCCGGTCTCTGTCTCTGGGACGCCCACGCTGGCCTCCGGAACTCGTCGCGTGCATGGTGGGGGAAGTAGGACTCGAACCTACGAAGGCTGACGCCAGGGGATTTACAGTCCCCCCCCTTTGCCACTCGGGACATTCCCCCAAGCACGCGACGGAGTTCCGAAGCCGGCGGCCTTTATCCGGTTCGTCGACCAACAGCAAGCTGTTGATTTTCGAACTGGAACAAAAGCTTCTTGGACCGGTGACGGACGGTGCTAAGAGCAGCGCCGGCTGGCCCGAGAAGCCCTTGGGGCCCCAAATCGGAGCGCGTCTTATAGTGTCCTCTCATTCCGAACGCAACGACCGGAAACGACCTTCTGCACAAGGACGCGATTTTCGTTCCAAGCCACGGAAAGAGAACAACTTTTCGAGAGGCCAAGGCGACGCCAAGGACTGGATCTGGGGGACTCACGCCGTGGAAGCGGCGCTTTCGAACCCCCGACGACCGGCTCCGAAGCGCCTTCTGGCCACCCCGGACCGCGCCAAGCGACTCGCGCCGAATCTTCAGAAACTTTCCTGCCTGCAGGTGATGGAAGGTCAGGAGATCGCCAAGCAGTTGCCGCAGGGCGCGGTGCACCAGGGCCTGGCGCTGAAGATCGACGAGCCCGAGGTGATGAGCATCGCCGAGATGGGGACGCCGGCGAAGGGCCTCTTGGTCATGCTGGACCAGATCACCGATCCGCAGAACATCGGCGCCATCTTCCGCTCGGCCGCCGCGTTCGGGGCCACCGGCGTCATCCTGCAGGATCGCCATGCGCCGGCGTTGTCGGGCGTGCTGGCCAAGACCGCCGTCGGCGCGGTCGACAAGGTCCCCTACGCGCGCGTGGTCAATCTATCCCGAGCCCTCGAGGAACTGGCCGAACTGGGCTGGCGCGCCATCGCCCTGGCCGGTGAAGCCGAAGAAAGCCTCGAAGCCGTACTCGACGGACAGGCGACTGTACTTGTTCTGGGTTCTGAGGGTGAAGGTGTCCGTCGCCTGGTCGCAGAGCATTGTGACGCCTTGGGAAAGATCCCGATGCCGGGCGGTTTCGAGAGCCTGAATGTCTCGGCCGCCGCCGCGATCGCACTCTACGAGGCGTCCAGAGTTCGCCTCAGGGAAGAATTGGGTTCGTGAATCCTCTTTAACCGTTTTGATTTCGTCGCAAGCTCGTGCTCTTCTCGCGAACAGTGGTCCGCGAGCGCCTGCTCGCGGAGAATTTCGACATGGGATCGGGGGACCCGATGTTTGGACGTAATGTACGCTTGGCCGCCCTGGCCACCACGGCGGCCGGCGCGCTGCTGCTGGCCGGGTGCAGCGCCGGCGACCAGGCCAATGCGCCGCCGCCGCGCAGCGACTACCAGCAGGCTGATGCGGGCACGCCGGACCTGATGGGCGCCGCGCCTGCGCCGGACGCCAGCCAGGCCCAGGACGGCCTGCTGGGCGGTCCGGTCGCCGCGACCGGCGACACGCGCGTGTCGTCGCAGCCCCTGCCTCCGCCGCCCGCGCGCAATACGCACCTGAAGACCTGGCGCCGTCCGGACGGCACGCTGGTCACGGCCATGCGCCCGATCGCCAATCCGAAGGGCTCCAGCCGCTACGAGCAGCAGCGTCCGGCCGCCAAGCCGCACCGCGTCTACGCGACGGCTCCTGCCGCGCCGAAGGCCGCGTCGCACCCGGCCCCGGTCGTCCAGAAGCCCGTGGCCGCCAAGCCGCCGATCGTGGCCAAGCCCGTCGCGCCGAAGACGGTCGCTCCGGCGCCCGCGCCCGTGCAGGCCGCCAAGCCCGTGCTGCCGGCCACGCCGCTGAACAAGCCGCCGGTGGTCGCCGCCAAGCCGGTTGTTCCGGTCACGCCCGCCAAGCCCGCCACCAAGCTCGAGAAGCTGCAGGCCGCCGTCGCGCCTGAAGCCACCAACGGCGCCGTCCTGGCCGCCGGCGAGAGCCTGGGCAAGAACCAGCCGGGCCAGGTGACCCTGTCGCTGCCGGCCACGCTGGGCGACCTGATCAAGCAGGAAGCCGCCAAGCTGGGCCTGGGCAAGGCCGCCAAGAAGACCAGCGCCTATGCCGAACTGTCGGGCGAAGGCTACGAGGTCACCCCGAACGGTCGCCAGACCGCCGTGGTCAAGCCGGGCGAGCCGACCACCTTCGCGTGGCAGGTCAAGCCGGGTCCGGACGCCAAGGGCCAGCTGAAGTCGGACTTCGGCGTCGAGCTGAATGGCGCCAAGGAGCCGCAAGGCTTCGCCCTGGGCACGATCAGCAAGCGCGTCGCGGCCCTGCCGGAAAAGGTCAAGAAAGGCTTCGGCCAGCTCGACCTGGGCGCCCTGAACGGCAACATCTCGCTGCCGGGCCTGGGCTCGGTGCCGATGAAGACCGCCCTGGGCGTGGCCCTGGTGCTGCTGGCCCTGATCATCCTGGTCGGCGTCTCGCGCAACGCCGCGGCGGCTCGCCGTCGCGCCGAGCGCCAGCGCAAGTACCGCACCCTGACCGACTACGGCCGCAACGAGATGGAGTTCGAGGATCCCAAGCCCTCGTCGGCCCACGTCTCGTACGTCAACCCGTTCGTGGCCGCCGCCGGCGGCGCAGCGGTGGGCGCGGTCGCGGCTTCGGCCATGTCGCATCATGACGATCACGGCCACGGCCATGACGACCATGGCCACCACGACGCCCATGCCGATCACGGCCACGCGGACCACGGTCATGCCGATCAGGGTCATGGTCACGACCTGCACGCCGAGGCTCACCCCGAGCCGCACGCGCCGGCCGAGCACGTCGGGTACACGAACCCCTTCATGGCCAATACCAGCCATGACGGTCACGGCCAGGGTCATGACGCTCACGCCGCCGACCACGGTCACGGCCATGACGACCACGGCCACCACGCTCCGGCCGACCCTGGCCACGGCGATCAGGGCCACGGCGCGCACGATGCGCACCACAAGGAACCCGAGCACGCTCACTAAGCGGCCCTGAGAAGCGGACGCCCCGGATCACCGATCCGGGGCGTTCTTGTTTTTGCGCGAGGGCCCGGACTTTTGCGCCTTGCATCGTCGCGCGCGTCACCGCATTGAGGACGCATGTTCGAAGCTCTGACGGCTAATCTCGGCGGCCTGCAAGGCCCGCTGACCGCCCTGCTCCAAGTCCTGATGATCGACCTGGTCCTGGCCGGCGACAACGCCGTGGCCGTGGGCCTAGCCGCCGGCGGCCTGCCGCCCAAGGATCGCAAGAAGGTCATCCTGTACGGCCTGGGCGCCGCCGTCGTGCTGCGCATCAGCTTCGCCTTGATCACCACCTGGCTGCTGGGCGTCATCGGCCTGCTGCTGGCCGGCGGCTTCCTGCTGCTGTGGGTCTGCTGGAAGATGTGGCGCGAGATGCGCGAGCAGGCCGCTCACGCCGACGCCATGGCCGCCATCGACGGCGACCCCAGCACCGAGCCGCCCGTCCGCCAGGCCAAGACGTTCAAGCAGGCCTTCATCCAGGTGCTGATCGCCGACGTCTCGATGTCGCTGGACAATGTGCTGGCCGTGGCCGGCGCGGCCCGCGAGCATCCCGGCATCCTGATCTTCGGCCTGCTGCTGTCGATCGCCCTGATGGGCCTGGCCGCCAGCGCCATCGCCAACCTGCTGCACAAGCACCGCTGGATCGGCTTCGTCGGCCTGGCCATCGTGCTGTACGTCGCCCTGCACATGATCTGGGAAGGCCATCGCAGCGTGGTCATGGACCTGCACCAGACCGGCGCCTACAACGCCGCCGCCCCCGCCCCGCTGGACATCCAGCCGGACGAGGTGGCCCAGCACAACAAGCACAAATAGCGGTCTCTACCGTCCGGGAAGCGGCGGCAGATCCAGCCGTCGCAGCTCGGCCATCTTGGCGTAGAGCCGCAGGATCGCGTGATGGCGCGTCGTGTCGCCTCGCGCCTCGACCGCCTCGTGCAGATCGATCAACGCCTTGCGCAAGGCCGCGTTGACCCGGTCCAGCGCCGAGAAGGTCAGCCCCTCGGTCGACGGCAGAGCGGCCACATCCAGCCCGTAGTCGCCCGCCGCCTCGTCCAGCACGGCGCGGATGGCGATGTTCTCGGCGACCCGCGCGGCCACGCCGCGCTCGGTCTCCTGGGCGGCCAGCAGCGACAGGATGGCGACGATGGCGACCTTGCCGGCCATGAACTCGCCCTGCTGCTCGGGCGGACCGGGATCCATCATGCACAGGAAATTGCCGACCAGGACGTCGGGCAGGCTGGGGGTCATGACAGGTCCTCCAGGCGCAGCAGCATGGCGGCCAGGATCTCGTCGTGGCGGCGGGCGGTGTACCAGCCCGACACCGCCAGGATCGGCTCCTTGAAGCCGCCGTCGCGATATTCCTTGGCCGCCGAGGTCCAGATCGCCTGGCCTTTCACCGCAGCGAACAACGACCACCAAGCCAGAGCGTCTTCGTCGACCGGCAGGCCACCGGCTTGCGACCAGATCGCCAGTGCTTCGGCGCGCGGGATCATGCCGGCCACATTGGCGGCGTCGAAATGGCCCCACAGCGGATCGATCGCCCAGGCCAGGTCCTCCAGCGGATCGCCCAGATGGACCATCTCCCAGTCCAGGATCGCCAGGATCTGCCCTGCCCCGTCGTGCAGGAAATTGCCGGTGCGATAATCGCCATGCACCACCCGCACGGCGCTCGCGGGCGGTGGCGGCTTGCGGCGCAGGGCGCGGATGGCGGCGCGGACGATCGGCTGCGGGTGCTGCTCGTCTGCCTCGATGACGTCGGACCACTGGTCCAGCGCCACGCGCCAGCAGTCTTCGGGCGCTGGCGTGGGCGCGGCCTTGGCCAGCGGCAAGCCAGACGGCTCGACAGCGGCGATGGTCCCCAGGATCTGGAAGAAGCTTTCGCCGATCACCCGCGCATGGTCGCCGTACGGCAGCACGGTGAAGGGCGAAGCCGCCGCCCCGCCCTCGACCCGCTCCATGACGAAGAACGGCCGCTCCAGTTCCGCGCCCTCGGCGTCCATGGCCACCGGGCGTGGCGCGGGCAGCTTGTCGTGGAAGCTCTCCAGGGCGAGGTATTCCAGGTTCCGATCGGTCTCGATCAGGCTGCCGGTCGGGTCTCGGCGCAGGATCAGCGGCCGGGTCTCCCCACCGACCTTGGCGACGAAACGATAGGTCTCGCGACTGGCCCCGCCGGGGATCCGCGACAGGTCGGCGACGTCGACCGGCTGGCCCCAGGTGCGGGTGAGATACGCCTCCAGGCGCTCGCCCAGGCTCACGGGGCCATGTCCAGGATCGAGGCGAAATCCGACGGCGCGTGCGGGCCGATCGCCAGTTGCTCGAAGACGCCCCTGCCCTTTCGCTCTCGGCCCGCGCCGTCGACATAGGTGACGTCGCTGAGAGCCTGGACGTGCAGCAGGTGCGGCATCTTGCGGTCCAGGTCTGCGGTCACGAAGTCCTCGCGCTCGACCTTCAGCTCACCGTGGTTCAGGCCGTGGCCCCAGACGGGGTGGTTGTAGCCCAGGCCCAGCATGAAGAACTCGGTCTTGGGTTCGACGGTCACAGAGCCGTCGTCGCCAAGATCGATCGTGGCGGCCGAGGCGTGGCGCGTGCCGCTCTTCCAGCCGATGGCGCATGAGGCGTCGGCAAAGCCGCCGAACGCAATCTCGCGCTCGCCGTCCTCCAGCCAGACGGCGCGGCGGTTCCAGGGCCGGCCCAGCTCGTCGTCATTGGTGTGGAAGAACAGGCTGCCGTCTTCGAAATTGCACGGCGCCCATAGCCAGAAGAACTGTGGCAGAGCTGGCGGGGCCAACTCCTGCGGATCGCGAGCGCCCACGGGGCGGACACCCCACGAGCGATCGCGCGTACCGACGAAGCCGTCGACGCTGGTGCGCACGCCGTCGACCTCGATCCAGCCGCTGTAGCGGCCGTTTTGGGTCAGGCGAGTATAGTCCAGGAAGGCGCGCGGACCGTTGCGGCGGACAAAACGCGGCTCCTCGATCGGGAAGGCGCGGCCCTCGAAGACGATCTCGGCGGCAATCCCCTGTTCGGGCGCGGCCACGATCAGCTTCAGGCGCTGCAGCGGCGTCTCGACGGCGATGCTGATCGGGCCGACGGTCAGGTCCATCCGCTCCATCTTCAGCCAGCGGCTGGCGTGGAGATTGACCTGCTTGCCGTCCTTCATCACGCAGAAGGCGGCGTCGGCGATGTTGAGGTGCGGATAGACCCCGAAGGCGGCGGCGAAGAACAGGTCGCTCCCGTCACCTTCACTCGCATAGCCGTTGAAGAAATAGCGGTCGTAGAAGTTCCGATCCGTCCCGGCATAGGCCACGGGTTCGGGCGTCTGATGGATCGGGTAATCGTCGCCCCAGGTGAGCGCCATGCCGTCCTCCCCTGTCCGATGCGGCGCTCTGCTGCGTAAGGAAGCGGCGTCGCTTTACGTCCAGGTGAACGACGTTAAGGTCGCGCTCTGCGATTGCAACGGTGACGGAACGTAAAGCGGATGAAGGCCTGGACTCCCCGGATCTGGACAGGCCTGGCGGCGGTCAGCGGCCTGCTGGCCGTAGCCTTTGGAGCCTTCGCCGCGCATGGCGTCTCCGAGCCCAAGCCGGTCGAGTGGCTGCATACGGGCTCACAGTACCAGATGGCCCACGCCCTGGCGGTGTTCGCCGCCTTCGCCCTGCAACGCGCGGGGATCAAGGGCATGGGCGCGGCGGCCGCGTTCTTCCTGGCCGGGACCGTACTGTTCTCGGGCTCGCTGTACGCCATGGCTTTGGGAGGGCCGCGCATCCTGGGCGCGGTCACCCCGATCGGCGGCCTGGCGTTCATGATCGGCTGGATCGTCCTGGCCTGGCGGAGCTTCACCGCGCCTCAGGCCTGAGCCTTCTTGGCGCCCGGCAGGGCCAGGAAGAAGATCGCCAGCGCCGAACCGACCAGGCAGGCGAACATCACCCCCGCCACCGGCCGCGGCGTGCCGTCGTGCAGCAGGCCGCCAGCCCAAGAGGCCAGCGCGCCCGCCCCGAACGAGGCCGAACCCATCAGGGCCGAGATCGAGCCGGCCCGGCGCGGGTCCACGCTCAGAGCGCCCGCCATGGTGTTGCCGCCCATCAGCCCGTACATCGACAGGGCGCAGAACAGCAGCGGCAGCACCGTCCACTGGCCACCCCAGCCGGTGAAGGCGGCGATGCTCAGCAGGAAGGCCGCGACGATCGAGGCGATGCTGGCCTTGCTCAGCACCTGGTCGGGCAGGTTGCGGCGGAGCAGAAGCCGGTTGATCTGGCTGGCCCCGATGATGCCGACGGCGTTGAACGCGAAGATGATGTTGAAGACCAGCGGCGAGTGGCCATAGGTCCCCATGATCAGGTCCGGCGCCCCCGAGATGTAGGTGAACAGCACCGCGCCGTTCAGCGCTCCAGCCAGCGCGTAGCCCATCAGCCGGCGCATGCCGAACAGCGCGACATAGGCCCGTAGCGGGTTCTCGCCCCGCGCCTGGGCCTCGGTCTCGGCTGAGCGAGACTCGGCCAGGCTGATCGTCACCCACAGGCCGATCAACAGACCAAAGGCGACCAGCACCCAGAACACGCCGCGCCAGCCGGCGAAGAACTGCACGACACCGCCGAACTGCGGGGCCAGCACCGGCGCCAGGCCCATGATCAGGGTCATCAGCGACAGCACCCGGGCGGTGTCGGCGTGGCTGAAACGATCGCGCACCACGGCGCGAGCGATCACCGCCCCCGCGCAGCCGCCCAAGGCCTGGATGAAACGGGCGGCGATCAGGATCTCGATGCTGGGGGCCAGGGCGCAGACCACCGAGGCGGCGATGAACACGCCGATACCGACCAGCAGTGGCAAGCGGCGGCCGAAGCGGTCCGAGGCCGGACCATAGATCACCTGGCCGATGGCCATGCCGGCGAAGAAGGCCGCCAGGGTCGTCTGGGTCTGCTCGGGACCGGCATGCAGGCTGCGACCGATGGCCGGCAGGCTGGACAGATACATGTCGATCGACATCGGCGCGAAGGCCGTCAGCGCGCCCAGGAGCAGGACAAGTCGCCACGGAACGGCGGCGGGCGGCTGGGCGGTGTCGGTCATGCGGCCTTTTACGCCCGTTCGGCCGTGGGGAAACCTCAAACCTCCCGTAGGGGAACCCACAAATGGCGCTTGCCCGCCTGACGGGAGCCCTTCAAGTTATCGCCAATCACATAAGCCAGCGGGAGGACGAGCGGTCATGACGGTCAAGAATCCAGGCCTCCCCGAGCCCCAGTACGCTGACGTGAACGGCATCCGCATGACCTATTACGAGGCCGGTCCGCGCCAGGGCGTGCCGATCGTCTTCTGCCATGGCTTCCCGGAACTGGCCTTCTCGTGGCGCCATCAGATCGCCGCCCTGGCCGCCGCCGGCCGCTGGGTGATCGCGCCCGACCAGCGGGGCTATGGCCTGACGCCCGGCCCCGAGGCGGTCGAGGCCTATGACATGGAGCACCTGACCGGCGATCTCGTCGGTCTGCTGGACCACTTGGGCGTTCCGAAGGCCATCTTCGTCGGCCACGACTGGGGCGGCATCGTCGTGTGGCAGATGCCCTTGCTGCATCCGGATCGCGTGGCGGGGATCATCGGCCTGAACACACCCTTCACGCCGCGCCTGCCGCTGGATCCGATCGAGATGTTCCGCAACGCCTATGGCGAGGACATGTACATCGTCCACTTCCAGAAACCCGGCGAAGCCGACCGCCGGCTGGGCGCGGATCCCGAGCGGACCATCCGCTTCTTCATGCGCAAGCCCAAGGGCAGCCAGGACGAGTTCCTGGGCCGACCGGCCGAGCGCCGCAGCCTGGCCCTGCAAGACGCCCTGGACCACTACGACCCCGCCACCGACGACAACCAGTTCCTGGCGCCCGAGGAGCTGGCCTTCTTCGTCGAGGCCTTCCAGCGCACGGGCTTCACCGGCGGCATCAACTGGTACCGCAACTTCACCCGCAACTGGGAGAAGGCCGAGAGCCTGCCGCGCCGGATCGACGGCATCCCCTGCCTGATGATCATGGCCGAGCTGGACGTCGTCCTGCCGCCGGCCATGGCCGATCGCATGGGCGACCAGATCTCGGACCTGGAGAAGGTTTTGATCGAAGGCAGCGGTCACTGGACCCAGCAGGAAAAGCCCGCCGAAGTGAACACGGCGATCCTGGATTGGCTGGACCGGCGCTTTCCAACCTGAATCCGATCTCCCCGGCGAAAGCCGGAGAAACGGTGTTGGGATTAGTTCTTGGACGCCAGCATCAGGTCGGCGCGCCGGCGCATGGCGGCCGCCAGCTGCAGCATGGCCAGGGCCGAGACCTCGTCACGCTCGGCGGCGCGCAAGCTGTAGACATTGGCCATGGCGAAAAGGGCCTCGATCCGGTCGACGCCCTCGGCCCCGAACATCTCGCCGATCTGACGGTCAAGCTCGGCCAGCTGCGCGGGATTGAGCATCGCGAGCAGTTCGTCGTCTGAATAGTCTTCAGGGGTCAGCTGAGTCATGGGCGGCAACATACAGAACCGAACGAAACGCGCGACCCCGTGATCTTCCTCCGTTCACAGGCGGATACAAACCACGTTAGGGTTAGTCTCATGGATCGTAACGCTTCCGCCGCCGTCATGGGTTCCATCGGTCGTCGTGGCCTCTTCCGTGAGGTCGAGCCATTCTCGTTCGGCTGGCTGCCCGTCGGCGGACCGCACGAGATCTATTACGAAGAATGCGGCAACCCGCGCGGCAAGCCCTGCGTGGTCCTGCACGGCGGTCCTGGCGGCGCGGTCAATCCGACCATGCGGCGGTTCTTCGACCCGACCAAATGGCGCATGACCCTGTTCGACCAGCGCGGCTGCGGCCGCTCGCGCCCGAACGCCAGCCTGGACGACAACACCACCTGGAGCCTGATCGAGGACATCGAGCGCCTGCGCGAGCACCTGGGCGTCGAGAAGTGGACCGTGTTCGGCGGCTCGTGGGGTTCGACCCTGGCCCTCGCCTACGCCATCAAGCACCCCGAGCGCGTCTCGGGCCTCGTCTTGCGCGGCATCTTCCTGCTGACCGAGCGCGAGCTGCGCTGGTTCTACCAGGAAGGCGCCTCGATGCTGTTCCCCGACGCCTGGGAGCGGTTCCTGGCCCCGATCCCCGAGGACGAGCGCGGCGACCTGATGAGCGCCTATCATCGCCGCCTGACCGCCCAGGACCGTCGCGTGCAGCTGGAAGCCGCCGCCGCCTGGAGCCAGTGGGAAGGCGACACCATCTCGCTTCGAGGGCCGGAGGCCCGTCCCCCTAAATTCAACGAAGAAGACTTCGCGATCGCCTTCGCGCGGATCGAGTGCCACTTCTTCACCAACAAGGGCTTCTTCGACCACGACGGCTGGATCCTGAAGAACATCGACAAGATCCGGCACATTCCCGGCTGGATCGTTCAAGGCCGCTTCGACGTGGTCACCCCGCTGGACAGCGCCTGGAAGCTGCACAAGGCCTGGCCCGAAGCCCGCTTCGACATCGTCTGGGACGCGGGGCATGCGTCGACGGAGCCGGGCGTCATCGACGGCCTGGTGCGGGCGACCGAGGCTGCGCTGGTCAGCAGCTAGACCAGCGAGCCCCTTAGACCAGCGAGCCCTTGCCGCTGGTCACTTCGGTGTAGCGGTGCACGCGGACGGACTGGACCAGGCCAAAGCCGACCATGACCGTTAGCATCACGGTGCCGCCGTACGACAGCATCGGCATCGGCACGCCCACGACGGGGGCCAGACCCATGACCATGGCCCCATTGATCAGCACGTACAGCGAGAAGGTCGCCGTCACGCCGGCCGCCGACAGGCGTCCGAAGTGGCTGTGGCTGATCGAGGCGATACGCAGGGCCATGAAGATCACCGCGCCGTACAGGAACAGCACGCCGAAACAGCCGACGAAGCCGAACTCCTCGGCCAGGGTGGCGAAGATGAAGTCGGTCTGCTTCTCGGGCAGGAAGTTCAGCTGGCTCTGCGAGCCCAGTCCGAAGCCCTTGCCCAGCAGGCCGCCCGAGCCCAGGGCGATCTTGGACTGCAGGATGTGATAGCCGTCGCCCGAGGGGTCCTTCTCGGGGTTCATGAAGGTCAGGATGCGGTTGCGCTGATAGTCGTGCAGCCCGAACATGATGAAGGGCGGAACGGCCACGGCGGCCAGGGCGCCCATCGCCGCGATGATCCGCCAGGACAGGCCGGCCAGCACCATGATCGCCCCGCCGGTCGCGCCCAGCAGGATGGCGGTGCCCAGGTCGGGCTGCTTGGCCACCAGCAGGAACGGCACGCCGATCATCGCCGCCGGGATCAGCAGCCACCACGACATCCGCGCCCGGTCTGCCGACAGGCCGTGGTAGAAGCGCGCCAGGGCCAGCACGAGGCCGATCTTCATCAC
Source organism: Caulobacter sp. (assembly GCF_017744445.1). GTDB lineage: Bacteria > Pseudomonadota > Alphaproteobacteria > Caulobacterales > Caulobacteraceae > Caulobacter. The sequence goes on along the minus strand of NZ_JAGIBH010000001.1, from coordinate 248,434 downwards.
CTCGGAGGGCTGGAACCGCAGCGGGCCCACCTGCAGCCAGCGCTGGGCGCCCAGCGAGATGTCGCCGACCAGGTCCACCGCGATCAGCAGCAGCACCCCGACCACATAGATCGGATAGGCCGCGTTGAACCACCATCGCAGGTCGCACATGGCCAGGGCGATCATGATGATGAAGTAGACGCCGAAGCGCAGCAGATGCCGATCGGCCCAGGGCTCCCACGAAGCGCCGGCGATCGAGAACAGCATCAGTCCGCCCGTCCCCGCGATCAGGGCCAGCACCAGGCAGAAGGTCCAGTCGACCTCCATGAACTTGATGACCGGACGATCGCGTTCGCCCGGCCGCGTTAGGCCGCCACTCAGGGTCATTGCGGGCCTCCCTGCGGAGTGGTGGTGGGCGGAATGGGTGCGACGTCCGGCGCCGGCGGGGCGGCGCCCTCGACGGGATCCTCCGGCGCGGCGCCTTCCATGATGTCTTCCGGCGCGGCCTCGGGCAGCGGCGCGGGACGCTCGATGCGGGCGCGGATCTCGGGGTCCTTCAGCAGGGCCACGCGCATGACTTCGCGGGCGCGCGGCGCGCCGGCCGTGGCGCCGCCCATGCCGCCGTGCTCGATGATGACCGCCACGGCGTAGCGCGGGTCGTCATAGGGCGCGAAGGCCACGAACAGGTTGTGGTCCTTCAGGCGCCAGATGGTGCCCGTACCCTTGCGGTTGGCGACGCCGTCATAGCTGCGCACCTGGGCCGTACCGGTCTTGCCGGCCATCTGCACATCGCCCAGGCCCAGTTGGCTCTGGCGATAGGCCGTGCCGCGCACGTCGTTGGCCACGGCGGCCATGCCGCCGCGCACATACTCCAGGTGTTCCTGCGAGAACGGCAGGTCCGGCACGGCCGCGCCGCTGGGCTGCTCAACACCGCCGACTGACTTGATAAGCCGCGGGTTCAGCGCCTTCTTGCCGTTGGCCAGGCGCGCGGTCATCACCGCCAGCTGCAAGGCGTTGACGGTCAACGCCCCCTGCCCGATCCCGTAGCTGGGGGTCTCGCCCGGAAACCAGACCTGGTTGGCTGGATTCTTCTTGAAGGCTCGCTTCTTCCAGGCCCGGTCGGGGACATTGCCCTTCTTCTGGCCGGGGATGCCGATGTCGAACAGCTGGCCAAAGCCCATGGCGCGCGCCGCGTTGGCGATGGCGTCGGGGCCGACCTTCAGCGAGGTCTGGTAGAAATAGACGTCGCACGAGTTCTTGATGGCGTCGTGCATGTTCTGGGGGCCATGGCCGCCCTTCTCCCAGCAGCGCCAGACCCGGCCGCCATAGTACCAGCTGCCGGGACAGTTGATCCGGATCTCCGGGTCGATGCCGGCGGTCAATGCGGCCAAGCCGACGGTCGGCTTGAAGGTCGACCCCGGCGGGAACGTGCCGGTCAGCGATTTGTCGAGCAGCGGCTTGCGTTCGTACTCGGCCAGGGCCTTGTACTCCGCACCCGACAAGCCCTTCACAAAACGATTGGCGTCGAAGCTGGGCGCCGAAGCCATGCACAGCAGGTCGCCGGTGCGGATGTCCATCACGACGATCGCGCCGCTTTCGTCGCCCATCACCTCGAGCGCGCGATTCTGGATGTCGGCGTCCAGCGTCAGGCGGATTTCCTTGCCCGGCGTGGGCGGAATGTCACCGGCCGGATCCAGGCGCACGACGCGCCCTTGGGCGTCGACCTCGGTCTTGGTGGCGCCGGCGCGGCCGCGCAGGTCCTTGTCGAAAGCCTTCTCGACGCCCTGCTTGCCGATCCGGAAGCCCGGGTGGTGCAGCAGTTCCTGGTCCTGGGTCGTGTCGCCCTCGGCCGCCTTCAGGTCGCGGTCGCTGACCTTGGCGACATAGCCGATCACGTGGGCGAAGGCGCCGCCGAACGGATAGACCCGCACCTCGCCCATGTCGGCGGTGACATTGGGCAGTTCCGGCGCGCGGATGTTGATGCGCGAGAACTCCTCCCACGAGAGGTCCTCCATCACCACGACCGGGGCCTTGCGCGGGGCGCGGGCCAGTTCCTTCAGGACACGGTTGCGGCGGGCCTCGTCGATCGGCGCCAGCTTGGCCAGGTCGGTCAGGACGGCCTCGGCGTCGAGATCCTTGTCCTTGTTGATCATCAGCCGGAAGTTGGGCCGGTTGGACGCCAGCGACACGCCGTTGCGGTCCAGGATCAGGCCGCGTGGCGGCGGCACCAGGCGGTAGTTGAACTGGTTGCCGGCCGAAAGCTTCTGATAGCGCTGGGCCTCGACCAGCTGCAGCTGGGCCAGGCGTCCGCCCAGGGCCAGAAGGCCCAGGCCCGTGAAACCGCCCAGCAGGAACGCGCGCCGGTGGAAGACCCCCTGACGCTCATTGACCTCGAAGAAGAAGATGGACGGTTCGCTCATGGCCTCACCGGAACCGCACGTCGGCGTCCTCGAAGCGATCGACCAGGCGGTGGGCGAACGGGAACAGCAGCGCCGTCACCAGGAACTGCCAGAAGACGGCCAGCAGGCTGGGCATGGCCAGGCTGTCGAGCATGGTGAACAAGAAGCCCGCGACCATGGTCACGGCCGTGACCCCGGCGAACCAGGCCCACATCATCGGCCGGCTCTGGCCGGTCATGGCGTTGCGCAGGATCAGGACCATGGCGTAGGCGACCAGCAGCGACAGACCCCACAGGCCCGTCGGACCGCCCCAGAAGATGTCCAGGAACAGGCCCAGGATCAGCAGGGCGAACGGCGCCAGGATCGACGGCCGGATCATCGCCCAGGCGAAGGCCGGAACCATGGCGAACACCGGCTCGGGCAGTTGCAGGCCCCAGATGCGGATCGGCGCGGCGAACAGGATCGTCGCCACGATGCACAGCAGCATCGGCACGCCCAGCCAGCGACCGGGGTTCAGCGCTCGCCCGCCGCTCATGCTCATTGGGGCGTTCCCGTCGGCGGGGGCCTCGTCGCCACTGGGGCGGCGGCCGGCTTGGGCTGAGCGGGCTTGGGGGCGGCCGGCTTCGGCGCGGCGGCCGCGGGCGGCTTCGGCTGAGCGGCCGACGGCGCGGTCGTCGTCGGAGCCGGAGCAGCCGGCGCCGGTGCGGCTGGCGGGATCGACAGGATCGAGGTCTGCGGATCCTCGGTCGTCACCGGCGGCAGGGTCTTGGCCTGCAGTTCCTTCTCGTTCGCCAGCTGGGCGAAGTCCTTGAACAGCAGGATGCGGATGAAGTCGATCGACGACTGGTCGGCGAACAAAACGACGCGCCAACGGCCGTCCAGGCCCTTCACGGCCGCACCGACCGGCAGGCCGCGCGGCACGACGCCACCGTCACCCGAGGTCACGACGCGATCGCCCTGCTGGATCGGATCGACGCCACGCAGGTATTCGAGCTTCGGGTTGGGACCGCCATCGCCGGTCAGGATGGCCCGGGCGTTGGTGCGGTCGATCATCACCGGCGTGCGCGAGGCGATGTCGGTCAGCAGCAGCACGCGGCTGACGCCATGCGAGACGCCGACCACGCGACCGACCAGGCCGCGCTCGTTCAGGACCGGGTTGCCGACCACAATGCCCTTTTCCGAGCCGGCGTCGGCCAGGCGGGTGTTGGCGAAGGGACCGCGGCTGTCGCTGACCACGCGGGCCGAGGCCATCGGGATCGGCGGATCCGTGCGCAGGCCCATCAGCGACTTGAAGCGCTCGTTCTGGTCCTGCAGGGCCAGGGCGCGGTCACGCCATTGGCGCATCTCGGCCAGCTCGGTCTTCAGCCGGCGGTTTTCCTGCGCCGTGAAGAAGTAGCTGCGGACATAGTCAAAGCCCAAGCCCGTCCAGCGGCCCGGCGCGGCGATGGCGCCGCTGACCGGCTTGGCCACGACGTCCACCGTCTGGCGGGTGACGCCATAGGCCTGCTCCTGGAGGGTCTCCCGCCGGTCAGCCAGCAGGAAGGCGACGGCGATGACGGCCGCCACGATCAGGGCCACCGCCGCCGTCCAGGTAAGCGGCACTTTCAGGTCGCCGAGGGGACCTTCGCGAAAGGGCACGTACTTGTATCTCCCGGCGCCCCCCGAGGCGCCACTAGAGCAATGTTAGCTTACGCCAGCGTGGATTCCAGAACGCCCTTCATCCACTTCGGGTGTTCCAGCACCTTGCCGCAGCCCAGGGCCACGCACGACAGCGGATCATCGGCCACGGTGACGGGCAGGCCCGTGTGGTCGCGGATTTCGGCGTCCAGGCCGCGCAGCAGCGCGCCGCCGCCGGTCAGCATGATGCCCTTGTCGGCGATGTCGCTGGCCAGCTCCGGCGGGGTGGCTTCCAGGGCCACCTTCACGGCTTCGACGATCTGCCCGACCGGTTCGGCCAGGGCGTCGGCGGCCTGCTTTTCCGAGATGCGGACTTCGCGCGGCACGCCCTGCATCAGGTCGCGGCCCTTGACGTCGATCGACAGGCCTTCGCCGTCGGCCGGAGCCCGGGCGGTGCCGATTTCCTTCTTGATGCGTTCGGCGGTCGTTTCGCCGATCAGCAGGTTATGGTGGCGACGCATGTAGCTGATGATCGCCTCGTCCATCTTGTCGCCGCCGACGCGGACCGAGCGCGAATAGACGATGCCCGACAGCGACAGCACGGCCACCTCGGTGGTGCCGCCGCCGATGTCGACGACCATCGAGCCGGTCGGCTCGTGGATCGGCAGGCCGGCGCCGATCGCGGCGGCCATCGGCTCGTCGATCAGGCCGACGCGGCGGGCCGAGGCGTTCAGGCAGCTGTCGTTGATCGCGCGGCGTTCCACGGCGGTGGCGCCCGACGGCACGCACACGATCACCTTGGGGTTCACGAAGCCCTTGCGGTTGTGAACCTTGCGGATGAAGTACTTGATCATCTCTTCGGCGACTTCGAAGTCGGCGATGACGCCGTCGCGCATCGGGCGGATGGCTTCCATGTGGCCCGGGGTGCGGCCCAGCATCTGCTTGGCCTCGATGCCCACGGCGTGGACGATCTTGCGACCGCCGACATTGCGCAGCGCCACCACCGACGGTTCGTTCAGAACAATCCCTTTGCCCTTCATGTAGATGAGGGTGTTGGCCGTTCCGAGGTCGATGGCGATGTCGTTCGAGATCACGCCGAAGAGGGAAGAGAACATTGAAAACCCTGACTGAGGGGTATGAGGGGCGTTACGAGCAGGCAGAAAGTCGTCAGATCGGCGAAGCGGGAGCTTTTCCGTCCCGGGGACGGGGTCGGCGGAGAAGAAAAGGCTCCTACTTCAATTCAATGCGAGGACAACATGATTCCCGCATTTAGGGGATTTCGCCCCAGCCCGCACGCCTTGTCGCCCGACGGGTGCGCCGCATCCTGGCCGCGCCGTCGCCGGGACGGCCAAAAGGCGCGCCGACGCCGCCCGTTTGCCCTGCGAAAGCGTTGATTTCAAGGTCTATTCGCGGGGTTCTCTAAGGCTTTTGCGGTCTAGCTGGCCAAGCATCCCAAAGTGGCGAAATCTAGCCGAGCGCGGCCATGACGACGCCGACCGCCGTTATCGCGCCGGCGGTCATCTGGGACAGGGTCAAACGTTCCTTGAACAGACGGCGTCCGGCGATGGCGGCGACGGGCATCTCGACCACGCCGACCGCCCGCACCGGCCCCACGGGCGACAGGGCCATGGCCGTGAACCACAGGCCCGAGGCCGCCGCCCCGCAGAATCCCGCCCCCAGCGATTGCTTCCAGGCCGCTAGCACGGCCTTCAGCGAGTCCGGATTGCGCCAGGCCAGCCAGGCGGTCAGGCCCAGCGTCTGGATGGCCTGGACGACCAGCACGGTGGTGAAGGCCGCCGCCGGGGGATGGACCGGGTCCAGGGCCAAAGCCGCCTGCCGGAAGCAGTTGGCGCACAGCGCGAAGGCCGCGCCCGACGCCAGGCCCGCCAGCACCGCGCCCTTGCGGATCACGACCTCGCCGCGCGGCCAGGACAGGGCGGCAAGCCCCGCGGTCGCCACCAGCCCGCCGGCCCAGGCGATCGGCCCGACATGGTCCTTGAACACCAGCGCCCCGAAGACCAGGGCGAACGGCAGGCCGCTCTGCTGCAGGGCGGTGCCCAGGGCGAACGACGAGCGATGCATCGCCGTCAGCATCGCGGCCGTGGCGCAGATCTGGAACACCGCGCCGGCGACGCAGGCGATCCAGAACCTGGCGTGCGGATGGAAGTCGAGGCCCGGCGTCAGCAGCACGGCGATCCCAGCGAAGACGGCGGCGAACGGCAGGCCGAACAGGAAGCGGACCAGGGTCGCGCCCCAGGGCCCCGCTCCGCCCATGACCGAGCGCTGGGCGGCGTTGCGGGCGACCTGGAAGATCGTGGCGACGATGGTGATGGGGATCCAGATCATGATCCGACCTTTATGCCGCCCTTAGGCGGGCGGGCTGGTTTCGCATGGAGCCCTTATGCGCGGGAGGCGCAAGACAGGCGGCGTTCGTCGCCCCGTGGCGACGCTCGCTTTGATGAGGTTTTCAGACCATGTCCCCGCGCCCGCCCAAATGGGTTCCCATCCGCCAGGCCGCCCAGTTCCTGCTGGGGGTGCCGACCAACGGGATCAACCCCGCCCTGGACCGCATGCTGGAGCTCGCCGAGGCCACGCCGCTGTGCTTCGTGGCCGTGGCCGGTCCCGGCGCGGGCGAGGCCATGTGCCAGCTGTGGCGTCGCGGCTATCAGCGCGTCGAGGCCGCCCGCCGGGCCACCTGCGGCGCCGCCGACGAACGCAGCGACGTGCTGCTGGTCCTGGACGGCCAGACGCTGGAGGACACGCGAGCCATCATCGCCGCGACCTACAGCATGCTGCGCCCGGGCGGCACGCTGGTCGTGGACGCCAGCGCCCTGCTGGACGAGCAGCCCCGCCGCGCGCTGGCCGACAGCCTTCGCGAATTGGGCATGGACGTGCAGCCCCAGGCGCACCTGGGCGCCGAGATCCTGGCCACGCGGCCATTCAGTTCGCGTAGAGCGGCCTGAACCAACCTCACACCGATCATCCCCGCGAAAGCGGGGATCCAAGCGGCATCAGGGAGCCTGGCTCTAGCCGAGCTACATTCCGAAAATCAGCTTGGGTCCCCGCTTTCGCGGGGACGGTCGGATGTGGGGGATGCCTTGCTAGGTCCTAGAACCCGCTGGCGATCGCCGCTTCGGGCCGGCTCTTCTCCTTGCGGGCGAAGAGGTTGTTCAGCGCGTTGACGTACGCCTTCGCCGAGGCCGTGAGGGTGTCGGTGTCGGCGGCCGCGCCGGTGGCGATGCGGCCGTCCTCTTCCAGACGCACCGAGACCTGGGCCTGGGCGTCGGTGCCTTCGGTCACCGCGTGCACCTGGAAGAGGCGCAGGGCGGCGCTGTGCGGCACGATCTTGTGGATGGCGTTGAACACCGCGTCGACCGGACCATCGCCGGTCGCTTCGGCCGTGCTCGAGACGCCGTCGACGTCCAGGGTCAGCTCAGCCGACTGGCCTTCGGTGCCGGCCACCACGCGCAGGTGCGAGACGCGGATCTTCTCCGAGCCGCGCGCCAGAGCGTCGTCGACCAGGGCGATGATGTCGTCGTCGTAGACGTGCTTCTTGCGGTCGGCCAGGTCCTTGAAGCGGCCGAAGGCTTCCTTCAGCGCGTTCTCGCCCAGCTCGTAGCCCAGGTCCTTCAGCTTGGCGCGGAAGGCGTGGCTGCCCGAGTGCTTGCCCATGACCAGGCTCGACGGGGCCTGACCCACCGACTCCGGCGTCATGATCTCATAGGTCTCGCGGTTCTTGAGCATGCCGTCCTGGTGGATGCCGCTCTCGTGCGCGAAGGCGTTCTTGCCGACAATGGCCTTGTTGTACTGCACCGGGAAGCCGGTGATGGCCGAGACATAGCGGCTGGCGCGGGTGATGTGGGTGGTGTCGATGCCGGTCTGATAGGGCAGACGGTCGCCACGCACCTTCAGGGCCATGACGATCTCTTCCAGCGCGGCGTTGCCGGCGCGCTCGCCCAGGCCGTTCACGGCGCACTCGACCTGGCGAGCGCCGCCCTGCACGCCGGCCAGGCTGTTGGCCACGGCCAGGCCCAGGTCGTTGTGGCAGTGGGTGGAGAAGATGACGCGATCAGCGCCCTCGACGTTGTTGACCATCCAGTTGAACAGGTCGGCATATTCCGACGGATAGGTGTAGCCCACCGTGTCGGGCAGGTTGATCGTCGTGGCGCCGGCCTTGATGGCGGTCTCGATGGCGCGGCGCAGGAACTGGCGGTCGCTGCGGGTGGCGTCCTCGGCCGACCACTCGACGTCGTCGCGCAGGTTGCGGGCGTGGGCCACCGAGCGGGCGATCACGTCGATGACGGCGTCCGGCTCCATCTGCAGCTTGTGCTTCATGTGCAGGTCGGACGTGGCGATGACCACGTGGATCCGGCCGCGCTGGGTGGGCTTCAGGGCCTCGGCGCAGCGGTCGATGTCGACCTGGTGGGCGCGGCACAGGCCGGCGATGGTCGAGTTCTTGACGATCTTGGCCACTTCGCGGACGGCCTCGAAGTCTCCGTTCGAGGCGATCGGGAAGCCGGCCTCGATGATGTCGACTCCCATCTCCTCGAGGATCTTGGCCAGTTCCAGCTTCTCTTCCAGCGACATCGAGGCGCCGGGCGACTGCTCGCCGTCGCGCATGGTGGTGTCGAAAATGACGACGTTGTCGCGCTTGGTCGAAGCGCTGTCGGATACGGAGGTCATGGAAGTACTCGTCGAATGGGTGTCTGCGTGCGGGCTGCGGGTTCACTGTCCCCTGTGCGCCCGGCCACGACGATGCGCGGCCCCTAGAGCGCCCAGGGGCTGGTAAGCAGAAGCGGAAGCAGCTTGCGCGCGACGGTCATGGCGCACTTTCTACACAGCAGCCCAGAATCGAGCAAGCAATTTGCGCCGACGGTCCAATCGGCCGCAGCCGGCGCAAATATTTCCCACCTTCGAGGGTTAATTGGGGCGAGTTACGATCGGGAAGTCGGTCGGGAAAGCGTCAAACCAACCCGTCATCCGCCCCATCGCCGCGCGATCGCCCTCAAGCTTGACCTCCCCGGTCAGGATTTTCGGGACCAGCGACTTGCCGGTGAAGAGCGAGTCCAGGAAAACCGGCCGCGCCACCGTCAGGGTTGCGTCGGCTTTTTCCTCCCCCGCCGAAGGCTGGGCGACCAGCACGCCATTGCGCACCTCGACCAGGAAGCGTTCGTTCCGATCCGGGAAGACGAAGACGATCCGCAGGTGGGCGTCCTTGGCCTTGTCGGGGTTCAGGCGCACCGACAGCACGTCGAAGATCATGGCGCTGTCCAGGGCCGCCAGCATGTCCATCGGCGTCATCGAGGCCGGCAGCTTGCGCACCCCGCCCCGCAGTTCGTCGGCGCCGGTCAGGTAGATGTTGCGCCACAGGCTGTTCTCGGTCTGGTAGCCCAGCTGGTCGTAGACGCCGGCCAGCATCGCCTTGGCCTCCCTGTCGGCGTCATCGGCCATGACCGCATGGTTCAGCAGTGCCGCCGCCCAGGCATAGTCGCCCTTCCCCGTCGCCTCCTTGGCCATCGCCTTGACCTTGGCCGCTCCGCCCATGGCCGCGACATAGCGGCGGCCGGCGTCGACGGGCGGCGCGGGGACCAGGTGAGCCGGGTTGGCGTCGTACCAGCCCATATAGCGCTGATAGACCGCCCGGCTGTTGAAGCTCATCGAGCCGTAATAGCCGCGGTTGAACCACTCCTTGGACAAGGTCGGCGGCAGCTCGATCCTGGCGGCGATCTCGTCCCCGGTCATGCCGAGGTTCATCATCCGCACCGTCTGGTCGTGCAGATACTTATAGGCGTCGCGGTGATCGGCCAGGAAGTCGCGCACCACCGCCCCGCCGAAGCGCGGCCAGCCGTGGCTGGTGATCATGGTGTCGGAGACGTCGCCGAACAGCCGCAGGGACTCGGTCAGGTCATCGGCCCAGGCCTTGCTGTCGCGGACCAAGGCTCCACGCGGCGTAAGAATATTGTGCATCGAGACATTGGCGTTCTCGGCCATGTCCAGGATGCGCAGGTCCGGGAAATAGAGGTTCATCTCGGCCGGGGCCTCGGTCGAGGGCGTGTACTGGAAACGCACCTTCACGCCGTCCAGGGTCAGTTCCTGGCCGGTGTGGTCGACGATCACGGTCGGCGGGATCAGGGTGATCGAGCCTCGGGCGATGGTCTGGCCGATCCCGGAGGTGATCTGCCCCTCGACACCCGGCGGCAGCATGATGCCGAACTGGTACTGGGCCCGGCGGCTCATGGCGTTGCCAGCCAGGATGTTCTCGGCGGCGACCTCCTCCATGAAGCCCTTGGGGGCGACGATCGCGACCCTGCCCGCCTTGACGTCGGCCTCGTCCACCACCCCGCGCACGCCGCCGAAGTGGTCGCTGTGGCTGTGGGTGTAGACCACCGCCTTGACCGGCAGCTTGCCCAGCTTGTCGTTGACCAGGTCCAGCGCGGCCTTGGCCGTCTCCTTCATGGTCAGCGGGTCGATGACGATCCAGCCGGTGTCGCCGCGCACGAAGGTGATGTTGGAGATGTCGAAGCCGCGCACCTGATACACGCGGTCGCTCACCTGGAAGAGCCCGTGCTTGGACAGCAGTTGCGCCTGCCGCCACAGGCTGGGGTTCACGGTCGCTGGCGCCTGGCCCTTGAGGAAGTCGTAGGCTGCCAGGTTCCAGGCCGGCTGGCCGTCGTCGCGCTTGATCAGCGGATCGGCGAGCGTGCCCAGGAAACCCTGGTCGGCGAAGTCGAAGTCCTGGCGGTCGGCCATCGGCAAGGTCGCGGCGAAGGCCTTCTGCTTGTCGGCCGTGATCGCGCTGGCCGGATCCCCTGCCCGCGCGCCGCCCGCGACCATCGCCAGAACCAAGACGCTGGCCGCCATCATGCCCTTACGCATACCACCCTCCCGCTATTTGAAACTTTATAGTTTCATTCTACATAGCACCGATGAGCACGAGCACGAAGGTTTCCGTTCCGAGAGGCCGTCCCGGCCAGCCCAAGCCGCGTGTCGACAAGGCCGCGCGGGGCCTGGCGGTACTGGAGGCCGCTGTCCAGGTGTTCGCGGAAAAGGGCCTGCAGGTCGCCACCATGCAGGACGTCGCCGACCGCATGGGCGTGGCCAAGATCCTGATCTATCGGCTCTATCCCTCGCGCCAGAGCATCATCGACGCCCTGTTCGCCGACATCCTTGCGAGGATAGAGGCTGACGCTGGCCGTCCCTGGGGCGGCTATGGCTCCAGCATCGCGAGGCTGGTGACCCTGTCGCGAAGCAATCCCAAGCTGGCGCTCCTACTCCTGCGAGACGCGAGGGGCGCGCCTGAGGCCCTGGCCTGGCGGGAAGCCCTGGAAGCGCTACTGACCAAACTGATCGAACCGTTCGTGGCCCCCACGCCTGGCGCGTCAGAGGCGCAGCGAGCCACATGCCGCCACGCCGCCCGCACCTTCATGCCGTTCGTGATCGAAGCCTGGGCCGCGGGGGTCGAGGAGACCGACGGCATGGATGACGAAACCCGCACGCGCTGGTTCGGCGAGATCGTGAAGGCGTGGCGCGAAGCCACCTATGCGGCGGCTGACCTCAGCCCTCCGCCTCTTCCGCCGCCTCACGCTTCTTGAGCCAGGCGCGGCTGACCAGGCCCATGGCCAGCCAGATCACGATGGCCAGGGCGATCATGACGATGTGCTGCTTGCCGCCGCCCTTCATCGCCTGGACGATCGAATTGCCGGCGAAGGCGGTCAGGGCGATCTTCGGCACGATGCCGATGGCCGTGCCGGCCGCGAAGTCGCGCAGCTTCATCGGCGTGACGCCGGCGGCCATGTTGACGACGATGAACGGCGCCGAAGGCACCAGGCGCACGATCAGGCTGGCCATGAAGCCGTTCTTGCCGATCATCCGCATGAACTTGTTGACGCCCTCGCCCGCGAAGTCGCGCAGGATCCTGGCCCCATAGGCCCGGCCCAGCCAGAAGCCGACCAGCGATGACACCAGGGTGCCGATCCAGCTGTAGGCGAAACCTGTCCACGGCCCGAAGGCGACCACCGCCGCGGCGATCAGCACGAACTGCGGGACGCCGAGGAAGGCCATGACCGCGAAAGCCGCCACGGCCGCCGGTAGGGCCCACGGCCCGCTGGCCGCGCCCAGCCAGTGCTCGACAGCCGCCTCGCCGTTCACGCCCAAGAGCTGCGCGCCGAACAGGAAGACCACGCCCACCCCGCCGAACAGCACGAACGAGACCGCCACCGTGCGCCAGGCGCGGGCGTCCATATTGGTGACGAAGTCGAGTATGCGGCGGATCACGGCCCCTCCTCGCGCAGGCGCCGGTCGGGGTCAAGCGGCGCCGCAGCTAACGGCGGCGGACATCTGCTGGAGAACGAGGCGTTTTTCGGACCACCGCCCCGAAACGCGATCCGGGGACGACATGATTCGCCTGCCGCGACATTTCGGTTGCGTGGGCTTCACATGACAGCGTTACTTATCCACAGGCTGCAAGGGCAGAAAACCTTGGCCTGGTAAGGAGTTTGATCGTGAAGACCCTGGCTGTGATCTCCCGCAAGGGCGGCGCCGGCAAGACGACGCTTTCGGTCAACCTGGCCATCACGGCCCACCTGGCCGGCCTTCGGACCATGCTGGCTGACATCGACCCTCAGCGCTCGGCATCGGACTCCCTGCGGGCTCGCACTGGCGATGGTCCGGTGCTGTCCGAGATCAACGCCGGCAAGCTGTTCTCGACCCAGGTCCAGGCCCAGCACGGCAATTACGACGCCCTGGTCATCGACACCCCCGCCGCGCCCGAGGCCGACGGCTTGCAGGCGATCAACTGCGCCGACCTGTGCGTCCTGGTCTGCCGCCCGACCTTCCTGGACATCGCCTCGGTGGTGCGCTCGGCCGAGGCCGTCCGCCGCCTGGGCAAGAAGGGCCTGATCGTGCTGAGCCAGGCCCCGTCGCGCCGCAACGGCTTCGAGCCGCCGGCCGTGCTAAAGGCCGCCGAAGCCCTGCGCTTCACCGGCATGCCCCTGGCCCCCATCGGCTTGCGCGCCCGCACCGCCTTCCAGCAGTCGGTCGCCCATGGTCGTTCGGTGTGCGAGTGGGAGCCCGGCAGCGCCGCCGCCGAGGAGATCTCGCGCCTGTGGGACCTGATCGCTCCGATGCTGCTGGGCCAGGAAGACATCAAGGCCCGCGCCGGCTAAGCCGCCTGCCCTGAGATTTCGCAGGACGCCGCAAAGTCGCGCGAAACCAGCGCCAATAAATCCCCAGATTGAGTTTCTGTTTACACCTTCACCATAACAATCATCGCCGTCGGTGGTCTTGCGACCCTTAGAAGTCGCGAGACGGGGGACGGAGTGAGCGTGCCGTGAAGACGATTACGGTGCTTTCCCGCAAGGGCGGGTCGGGCAAGACGACACTGGCCGTGAACTTGGCCTTGATGGCCTTTCTGGCTGGTCGCAAGGTCATGCTGGCCGATATCGATCCACAAAGGTCGGCGTCGGACGCCCTAAAGGCGCGCACAGCCCCGGGCCCGAGCGTGTTCGAAGGCGGCGGCGGCAAGCTGTTTCACGTCAAGTCGAACGCCATGCGCGAGGGCTACGACTATCTGATCATCGACACACCGTCCGCGTGCGAGGGCGACGTCGCGCAGGCGGTGAACCTGACCGACCTGTGCCTGGTGGTCGGACGCCCCTCGTTCCTGGACCTGGCGCCGATTGTGCGCACCGCCGAGGCCGTGCGGCGGCTGGGCAAGGGCGGCTTCCTGGTGCTGAACCAGATCCACACCAGCAAGCCCGACGCCACTCCGACGGCCAGCCCCGACATCCTCGAGGTGCTGCATCTCTGCGGCTTGCCCTTGGCGCCGCATGGCCTGCGCTCGCGCGATGCCTTCCAGAAGGCCATGGCCCAGGGCCGCTGCGTGGCCGAGTGGGAGAAGGCCGGACCCGCGGGTCGCGACATGGAGCTGCTCTGGGCCTTCGTCGAGACCAACCTGGACGGCCAGCAGCCTGCCATGCCAGCCGCCCTGGCGGGATAACGCTGCTCGACCATTCCCGCCTTCCGCGCGAAGCCCGGCCTGACTAGGGTCGCCGCCTCAGCGACGGAGCCACAATGAAGATTCTCGCCGCCTCCGGCAGCCTGCGCGCCGCCTCGTACAACACCGCCCTGCTCCACGCCGCCCGCGAACTGGCGCCGGAAGAGATGACGATCGAGATCTTCGGCTTGGGCGACCTGCCGTTCTTCAACCAGGACGTCGAGGAACAGGGCGACCCGGCCCCGGTCGCCGCCTGGAAGGACGCCGTGCGCGCGGCCGACGGCCTGCTGATCGCCTGTCCCGAATACAACGGCGGCCTGACGGCGGTACTGAAGAACGCCATCGACTGGGCCTCGCGCGGCAAGCCCGCCCCACTGGACGGCAAGATCGCGTGCGCGCTGGGCGCCAGCCCCGGGATGACCGGCACCGTCCGCGCCCAGGACGCCCTGCGCCTGAACCTCAAGCGCGCCGGCGCGGACCTGGCCCCGCTCAGCGACATCCTGGTAGGCCAGGCCCACACCAAGTTCGAGAACGGCAAGCTGATCGACGAACGCACCCGCCAGGCGATCGCGCGTCACCTGGCGAGCTTCGCGTCCGTGATCCGGGCGCGCGACTAGGCCTTATTGCGCCAGTTTCTTCAGGTCGTAGTCCGGCCCGAAGTCCAGTACGAACACCGGCCCCAGAAACACCGTCTGCTTGGCCGAGCCCAGGTGCAGCGAAACGTTCGCGCCGCCGGCCGGGATGTCCATCGAGGCCCGGCCGGGCACGGTGTACATCTTCCACTCCGCGCCGCTGATCTTGGCCGAACCCTGCACCGCCGCGTCATAGGGCGCGGCGGGCTGCTGGACACGCACCGCCGACAGGTTGGCCTCGGCCGCGCCGCCGTCGACCGCCTCGGCCTTGGCCCAGAAGGCGATCAGGATCACATCGTTCTTGCTGACCTTGCCCGTGATCGGCTGCTGGGCGCCGACCTCCCACGGATTGGCGCTGGCTTTCTGGACCTCGACCTTCATGCCGCCCCCGCCCGCGACGGTCTTGTCCTTGACCGGACTGGTCTTCTGGTCGGGACCATAGACCTGCCAGTTGGCCGACGGCTTGTTGATCGCCTTCTGCAGGATGTCGCCGTCGCCCGACTGGGCAAAGCCCGACGAGGCCGCGCCCAGCGCCAAGGCCACGACGGCCAGGGCGAAATACAGAATCTTGGTCTTCACGGTGGTTTCCCTCCCCCTTTGGCCGTCATCGCGGCCTTGCGTTTCCCCCGAGGGTCGCCTCCGTTCGCCGGAGGTCGCCCTACAGATGTTAGCGGTATCTTGGAGGTTGGCGGCGCGCAAGAACGTCGGTCCCCGAAAGCGTCGCCAAAATGTCTTGGAGGCCGTCTTGCTGCGTTGCGCCATGGCCAGCGGGAGCGTAAAGACCGCCGCAATCCTGAAACGGTCCTTCCAGCGGACCAAGCCACTCCAGGGGAGTTCTGCAAGATGTCGCTCGAGTCCGCCGCCCTGCGGCGCATCGCACCGTCGGCCACCATCGCCATCAGCGCCAAGGCGCGCGCGCTGAAAGCCGCCGGTCGTGACGTGATCGCCCTTTCCGCGGGTGAGCCTGACTTCGACACGCCGGACAATATCAAGAATGCCGCCATCGACGCGATCAAGGCGGGAAAAACTAAGTATACCGACCCGGACGGCATGCCCGAGCTGAAGGCCGCCATCTGCGCCAAGTTCAAGCGCGAGAACGGCCTGGAGTACAAGCCGAGCCAGGTGCACGTCGCCCCGGGCGGCAAGCCGGTAATCTTCAACGCCCTGGTCGCCACCCTGAACCCGGGCGACGAAGTGATCATCCCCGCGCCGTACTGGGTGTCGTATCCCGACATGACCCTGCTGGCCGGCGGCACCCCGGTCTCTGTCGAGACCACCGCCGAGAGTGGCTTCAAGATCACGCCGGAAGCCCTGGAAGCGGCGATCACGCCCAAGACCAAGTGGCTGATCATCAACAGCCCGTCCAACCCGTCGGGCGGCGCCTACAAGCGCGAAGAGCTGCAGGCCATCGCCGACGTCCTGCTGCGCCATCCGCAGGTGTGGGTGCTGACCGACGACATGTACGAGCACCTGGTGTTCGACGACTTCGAGTTCACCACCATCGCCCAGGTCGAGCCTAAGCTCTATGACCGCACCCTGACGATGAACGGCGTCTCGAAGGGCTATTCGATGACCGGCTGGCGCATCGGCTACGCCGCAGGCCCCGAAGCGCTGATCAAGGCCATGGGCAAGATGATCAGCCAGACGACCTCGAACCCCTGCTCGATCTCACAATGGGCGGCGCTCGAGGCGCTGAACGGCACGCAGGACTTCATCAAGCCGAACGCCAAGCTGTTCCAGGAGCGCCGCGACTTGGTCGTGTCGATGCTGAACCAGGCCCAGGGCCTGAACTGCCCGACGCCGGAAGGCGCTTTCTATGTCTATCCCTCGTGCGCCGGCCTGATCGGCAAGACCGCGCCCTCGGGCAAGGTCATCGAGAGCGACGAGGACTTCGCCGGCGAACTGTTGGAAGCCGAGGGCGTGGCGGTCGTGCACGGCGCGGCCTTCGGCCTGTCGCCGTTCTTCCGCATCAGCTACGCCACCAGCAGCGACGTGCTGGAAGACGCCTGCCAGCGCATCCAGCGCTTCTGCGCCAGCGTGAAGTAAGCGGCTTCAAGCCTCTGAATTGAAAAGGCCCGGGTTCATCCCGGGCCTTTTTAGTTACAGCCGTTGATCCAGTCCGTAAGCCCTTCGCGGGCGTGGACCTCGCGCAGCGCCGGGCGCTGGCGGATCGTGTCGAGATAGCGCTTCAGGTTCGGCCAGGCTGTCGCCGGCTTGGGCATGTTGCGGGTCCAGCGGCACAGGATCGTGGCCAGCAGGTCCACGGTCGTGAAGTGCTCGCCGACCAGGTACTCGCGGTCGGCCAGCCGCGCGTCCATCCGCGCCAGCCCGGCCTCGATCCGTTCGCGAGCCGCGGCCTGCACGGCTTCCTGCGCTTCCCCGCCCGCAGGTTCGTGCGGATAGAACCAGGCGCGGAAGTTGGGCTGGAAGCTGTTGGCCAGCCAAAGGGTCCAGCTCAGATATTCGGCCCGCTCGACCGAGCCTAGCGGCGGCGCGAAGCCGGCCTCGGGGTGGCGTTCGGCCAGCAGGGTCGCGATGCCCGCCATCTGGGTGACCGGCGCGCCGTCGATGATCAGGGTCGGCACCACGCCGTCGGGGTTCAGCGCCAGATATTCCGGCGTCTTGTGCTCGGCCTTGTCGAAGTCCAGCAGGCGGGCCTCGAACGGGACGTTCAGCTCCAGCAGCATCCAGTGGATGGCCGTGCCGGCCGTGCTGGGCGAACCATAGAGCGTGTACATGCAAGACCCTCCGCGCTGATGGCCGCGGATAGGCGGCTGCTTCTGCGGAACGGTCAAGCAAAAGGCCCCCGTCCCGAGGGCGGAGGCCTTTCAAGATCAACGCATGTGCGGCGCCTAGTGCTTCTCGCGCCACTGGGCCTTGGCGTCGTCCTTGGTCAGGGCCAGGTGCACCTTGTCGTCGTCGATATATTCCACCCAGGACAGCGGGATCAGGTGGTGCTTGAAGCCGCCGCCCAGGTCCAGCTTGGCCAGCTCGATCTCGCCGTTGGCGATATGGTCCACGCGGCCGACGTGGCCGCCGTCCGAGCCGACGACTTCCTGGTGTTCCTTGATCTGCGAGAGGTCGATCATCCGTCGTCTCCTGGAATAGAGCGAGACCCCCGTGGTCTCTCGCGACATCAAACGGCCACGTCTCCAGTGAAGTTTCAGCTTGCCATGCACGCATGGATTGTTCTTGATACGTTCTGAAGCTTCCGAGGACCGAGCCATGCGCTTGCGCGCCCTTCTCACCGCCGCCCTGTTCCTGATCGCCGGTCCTGTCCTGGCGGATCCGGCGATCGGCAAGCGCGTCGACGCCGTCTTCGCCGATGACGCGGTGACCCTGACCGAGGCCGGAAAGACCGTGCTGGTCTATCGCACCAAGCCGCTGGATCCCGCCGCCGAGCCCGGTCGCGCCAACTATGTCGGGCAGCTCTACGCCCCCGACGGTACGGCCCTGACCGAGGACAAGCCCGGCGACCACCCGCACCAGCGCGGCGTCTGGTGGGCCTGGATGAAGGTGCAGTCCGACGGCAAGACCATCGCCGACGGCTGGTACATGAAGGGCCTGACCTATTTCGTCCGCGAGAAGAAATTCCTGGGCGACGCCGAGGGCGGCGGGACCCTGACGGTCAATGTCGACTGGATGGTCAATTCGGGGCCCGAACTGGTCTATGTCGCCACCGAGACCACCAGGGTCACCGTCCGCCCGCTGAAGGCCGGTTCGCGCCGCGTGGAGTTCGACACGATTATCACCTCGCGCGTCAACGCCCTGGGTCTGGGCGGCAGCGAGGACGATCGCGGCTTCGGCGGCTTCTCGATCCGCCTGGTCGAACCCGAAAAGCTGGCCTTCTCGTCCGGCGGCAAGGCCATCGTCCCGAACGGCTCGGCGATCACCGCCGGAGCCAATATGGGTTTTGCCTGGACCGATGCGGCCTCACCGGCCTGGGCGGTGGGTTTGGCCTGCAAGGCGAACGGCCAGGCGATCACGCGTTGGATGCTGTATAATGACCGCTCGATGCAGAACTGCGTCTTCCCCGGTCGCGCGCCGCTGGTTCTGAAGAAGGACGAAGCGCTACGCCTGCAGGAGACGCTGGTGATCCGTCCGGCAGCGAAGAAGAAAGTCCCGTAAGCGTATGGCCGACATCGTCAATCTGAACCAGGCCCGCAAGGCCAAGGCCAAAGCCGACGACAAGGCCCGCGCCGCCGAGAACCGCGCCAAGTTCGGCCGCACAAAGGGTGAGAAGACCCTGGACGCCGCCCGCGCCGACAAGCTCAAGCGCGACCTCGACGGCGCCAAGCGCGAGGACTGAGGCCCCGCATGGATGTTAAATGGCTGGTTTGAAGAAGCGGTCAGTGAACCTGGCCGGCCACGCGACCTCCCTGGCGCTCGAGCCAGAGTTTTGGGCGGTGCTGGAACGCGCGGCGACAGACCAGGCGCTGAGCCTGGCCGGCCTGATCCAAAAGATCGATCTGGAGCGCGGCGAGCGCCCGCTGGCCTCAGCCTGTCGGGTGTTCGCGCTGGTGAAGGCAAGCGCGCAATAACTGTCATCCCGGCCAAGCGCAAAGCGCGCCGAGCCGGGACCGCCGGAAGCTCCGAGCCCGTTGCGGTTCCCGGGTCTTCGCCCGGGATGACAGGATTTAGCTGCGCTGCTCCACCGCCGGACGCCGTTGCGTCGGGATCGGAACGGGCTGCGGGTTAGGCCCCTTGCGCAGAGCAGAGGGAATATCCCGCAGGCCCTGGCGCAGGTCGACGCGGTCGCCAGCCATGACGCCCAGCTTCCACGCGCCCCAGACCGCCAGCACCAGCACCGCCACGACCAGCAGCGCCGCCCAGGCGCCGCCGCCTTCACCTCGGTGGGTATGTCCGTTGTGAGCGAGGGTCCTGGCCATGTCAGCCGCCCGGCGCCTTCGGCGCGTCGGGCAGCTTGGGCGCCGACGCCGAGATGTTCACGTCGACCTTCTTCTTCTGCGTGAAGCCGCCCGACATCATGAAGAAGGCGAGCACCGCGACGATGACGACAAGTCCGCCTACGATGAACGCCAAGCCACTGTTGCCACCGCCACTGCTGGTACCTTCGGCCATGAGAGTCTCCGCGCCTGTTCGGCTCTGTTGCTGTTGGCGGATCAACGGTACGCGACGCCGGAGGTTCCGCTTCGACCGTCGCGAGGGACTTAAGTCCCGCACACTTTGTGCTACATATGTTCCCATGTATCCCGATGACGACTCGGCCGGTTTCCCGGGCGACCTCCCCTCTCCGCGCATCTCCGACCTGGCCCGGCCGCAACCGCCGACGGGCGGCCATGCCATGCCCAACTATCTGGACGGCCTGAATCCCGAACAGCGCGAGGCGGTCGAGACGACCGAAGGCCCGCTGCTGGTCCTGGCCGGCGCCGGCACCGGCAAGACCCGGGTGCTGACCACCCGCCTGGCCCACATCCTGGCCTCGGGCCGCGCCCGCCCGTGGGAGCTGCTGGCCGTCACTTTCACCAACAAGGCCGCGCGCGAGCTGCGCGAGCGGATCACCCACATCATCGGCCCGGAGGCCGAGGGCCTGCGCTGGCTGGGCACCTTCCACTCGGTGGCCGCCCAGATCCTGCGCCGCCATGCCGAGCTGGTGGGCCTGAAGTCGAACTACACGATCATCGACACCGACGATAACGAGCGGCTGCTCAAGCAGCTGATCGAGGCCGAGAACATCGACGCCAAGCGCTGGACCCCGCGCATCCTGTCGCAGATCATCGACAACTGGAAGAACCGCGGCTGGACGCCCGACCGCGTCCCGGCCAGCGAGGCCGGCGAGTTCGCCAACGGCAAGGGCATCAGTCTGTACCGCCAATATCAGGAGCGCCTGCGCATCCTGAACGCCTGCGACTTCGGCGATCTGCTGCTGCACAACATCACCCTGTTCACCGGCCATCCCGACGTGCTGGACGAGTTCCAGCGTCGTTTCAAATACGTGATGGTCGACGAGTACCAGGACACCAACGTCGCCCAGTATCTGTGGCTGCGCCTGCTGGCCCAAGGCCGCCAGAACGTCTGCTGCGTCGGCGACGACGACCAGTCGATCTATGGCTGGCGCGGCGCTGAAGTGGACAACATCCTGCGCTTCGAACGCGACTTCGCCGGCGCCAAGGTCGTGCGGCTGGAGTGCAACTACCGCTCGACCGAGCACATCCTGGCCGCCGCCTCGGGCCTGATCACCGCCAACAAGGGGCGCCTTGGCAAGACCCTGTGGACCCCGGCAAAGGGCGGCGAGAAGGTCAAGGTCAGCGGCGTCTGGGACGGCGAGGCCGAGAGCCGCATGATCGCCGACGAGATCGAGCGCGCCAAGAAGGCCGGCCGCAAGTACAACCAGATGGCCATCCTGGTCCGCGCCAGCTTCCAGATGCGGGCCTTCGAAGAGCGGTTCGTGCTGCTGCAGATCCCCTACAAGGTGGTCGGCGGCCCGCGCTTCTTCGAGCGCGCCGAGATCCGCGACGCCCACGCCTATCTGCGCCTGATCCAGTCGCCCGACGACGACTTGGCGTTCGAGCGCATCGTCAACACGCCCAAGCGCGGCATCGGCGACACCAGCGTGCAGAAGCTGCTGCAGATCGCCCGCCTGAACGGCGTCTCGACCGTCGAAGCGGCTCGTCAGATCATCGCCAGCGACGAGCTGCCGGCCCGCACCCGCACCGCGCTGTCGAACTTCATCCGCGACCTGGACCGCTGGCGCTCGATGATCGGCAACATCCACCACCAGCGCCTGCTGGAGATGGTGCTGGAGGAGAGCGGCTATACGGATGCCCTGCGCCTGGACAAGGGCCCGACCAGCCAGACGCGGCTGGAAAACCTGAAGGAACTGGTCCAGTCGATGGGCGCCTTCGACACGCTGGAGGCCTATCTGGAGCACGTGTCGCTGGTCATGGACCTGGACCGCGAAGCCACCGGCGACGCCGTCTGGATCATGACCCTGCACTCGGCCAAGGGCCTGGAGTTCCCGCTGGTCTTCCTGCCCGGCTGGGAAGAAGGCGTGTTCCCCAGCCAGCGCAGCATGGACGACAAGGGCGAAAAGGGCCTCGAGGAAGAGCGCCGCCTGGCCTATGTCGGCATCACCCGCGCGCGGGAAGAGGCCCGGATTAGCTTCGTGGCCAACCGGCAGGTCTATGGCCGCTGGACGTCGCAGCTGCCCAGCCGCTTCGTCGACGAGCTGCCGATCGCGCACGTCGATGCGGCGTCGGAGACCGGCTACTACGGCGGCGGCCCCGGCATGCAGTCGACGGCCGCCTCGCGCTGGGATGACCCCGGCACGTCGGCCTTCCAAGCTGGCAGCTATGACAGCCCCGGCTGGAAGCGAGCCCAGGAACGCACGGCGGGGTTTGGCGAACGCAACGCCGGCTGGCGCGGGCCACAAGGCGTGCGCTCCGGCTCGTCGGCTCGCTCTGCCCCGATCGAAGGAGAAGGCCGCCTGGTCGCGGTCTCGGCCCCGACCAACAGCGCCTATTCCCGCGGCGACCGCGTGTTCCACGTCAAGTTCGGCTACGGCCAGGTGAGCTCCATCGAAGGCAACAAGCTGACGGTGGCGTTCGATAAGGCCGGCGAGAAGAAGGTCATCGACAGCTTTGTCGAGAAGGCCTGAGGGCGGCGCAGGCCCCTCCACCGGCTTCGCCGGTCCCCCTCCCCCAGCAGGGGGAGGAGAGATGAAACCCGGCAGGCGCAGCGCCTTCCCTCTCCGCCCCGCTTGGGGGCGGACAGACCTGCGTAAGCAGGTCAGGCGGGGGCCTGTGCTGAGCCAGCCGCCCGCGCCCCGATGCCGCAGGGGTTGAACGCGACATTCTGATAACCATATGGTACTCAGGAAGCAGCCAACCGCTTCAGCCCAAGACAGCTGAACCTCACGGCGCTCCTATCGCCCATCGCCGCAAACGGCTGCCGGGCACTTATCTCCACCCTTTAAGGAATATCGGGTCCGGCATACGCTCGACCCCTGTCTGGAATTTTATGAAAACCACTGTTACCCGCGAAGCCGCCAAGCGCGCGCCCCGCAAGACTGCCTCTATCCGCACCAACACCGCGCCGACGCGCGCCGCTCAATCCGACTGGGTCTGGCCTGGCCTGACCCGCGCTCAGCTGCGTGACATCGTCATCGACCAGATCGGCTGACCAACACCGTCTCCCAGGCGCCGACCACCACCAGCGCCAGGGTCGACAACATCGACAGCACCAGCGGGCTCACATGCCCCGCGATCGGAACCAGGGCCGCCAGCAGGCCCAAGCCGACCAGTCGCGTCAGCGGCCACCGCTTGAACACCGCCAGCTTGAAGACCAGCACGCCCAACAGGAACAGCGCCGGGCCGCCGATCACGGCCGCGGCGGTCTTGAGGTCGGTATGGCCTAGGGCGTGGTGGATCACCCACTCGTCGCCCACGGCCGCCACGATGATCCCCGCGATCGGGATCAGGTGGCTGTAGGTATAGGCCAGCCGCGCGATCGCGCCAGGATCCTCGGACTCGGCGATGGCCTCGCTGGCCGCCTCGGCGGTGAACGAGAAGTAGATCCACCACATGGCGATACTGCCCACCAGCGACGTGGCGAAGGCCGCAACCGTCTCAAGCGTCCAGGGCATGCCGACCACCGTGGCCCCGGTGACGATGATCGACTCGCCCAGGGCTATGATCGTGAACAGCGCCGTGCGCTCGGCCAGGTGGCCGCCCTCGACGACCCAGTCGCTGGTGGCCGATCGCCCTAGCCCCGGCGTCCAGAACCCGACCAGCGCCGACAAGTAGTCGATGCCGATGGCGATAGCCCAGGCGATCAGGCGGGCCTCGTCGTGCAACAGGCCGCCCGCGATCCAGAACGCCGCCGACAGCGTCACCCAGGCCGTGATGCGGCCGACGTTCGCCCGGTGCGCTGCCTCGCGCCATGTGCTGATCAGGAAGAACAGGCTGCGGCCCACCTGGATGAAGGCATAGGCGCCGGCGAAGGCCAGCCCGCCGCCTTCGAACGCATTGGGAATGGCGGCCGACAGCACCAGCCCCGCGGCCATTAGCAGGAACATCATCAGCCGCACCGGGACCTGCTCGGGGTCCAGCCAGTTGGTGATCCAGGAGGTGCAGACCCAGGCCCACCAGACCGCCGCCAGCAGCATGGCCGCATGCAGCACGCCCAGCGGCGTCGGATGATGCAGCACCGCGTGGGACAGCTGGGTCACCGCGAACACGAAAACGAGGTCGAAGAACAGCTCCACATAGGTGACGCGGGCGTGCTCGTGCTTGTGACGCTCGCGCAGCAGCGGGCGGGCTTTGGTCATGCGGATCCCCTTCCGGCGCCAGACTAGGGCGAGTCTCGCGAACCTTTTCGGCCTCTCGCGCGCTATGCCGACATGGACGCCCGCCTCGAACATATGCTGGCCCAGCTGAAGGGCTTCGCGCTCACCCGCCCGGTGGCCTATGGCGCGCCGGCCTGCGCCGTCATCGGCATTCTGGCGGGTCTCGCCATGAAAACCGGACCGCAGGACGCCGGCTACACGCCCGAGATGGAACCGGTCATGGCCGCGTACGAGGCGCAGGCCGAGCCGGTCTCCTGGCCGGCCGGCAAGACGCCCGACTATGTGGTCGGCACCGACTTCCTGAAGATGAGCCAGCCGCCGCCCGTGCAGATGGTCTCGTACGACGAGCCTGCCTATGCGCCGCCGCCCGAGATGGACGTGCCGCCCTACGTCCCGGCCCAGCATGGCCCGGCGACGCCGCCCCCGCCCGCCGATGCGCCGCACTGGGCTTCGGAGCGCGGAGACATCCTGAACGTCTCCCTGCCCGAGGATCGCAAGCCCCAGCAGCCGATCCCGACGGTGCTGGCCGACGCCGCCGATGTCGCCGCCGCCGGCATGACCACGCGCTAAGGCTCGCTTTTCCGCGCCTTTGACGCTAACAGGCGCGCATGACCGACTACACGCCCCAGCAGATCGTCGCCCGCGGCACGCGCGTCGAAGCCGAGACCGCCGCCGACGCCATCGACAACCATCCCGGCCTGGAAGGCGCGACCTACTCGATCCTGGAAGAGGACGAGGACAAGAACGTCTGGCGCATCGACGCCTTCCCGACGACCGAGGAAGAAGACGAAGGCCTGATGGCCCTGCTGGCCGAGTACGACCTGAAGGTCGTGCGCGACACCCTGGCCGACGCCGACTGGCTGGCCATGGCGCTGTCGGGCCTGCCGCCGGTGCGCGCCGGCCGGTTCTTCGTCTACGGCATGCACGACCGCGGCCGCCTGCCGGCCAGCACCGTCAACCTGCGCATCGAGGCCGGCGCGGCCTTCGGCACGGGTCACCACGGCACCACCGTCGGCTGCCTGCAGGCCTATGACCGCCTGCTCAAGGCCCGCAAGTTCAACAAGGTGCTGGACGTCGGCGCCGGCACGGGCCTCTTGGCCATCGCCGCCGCCCGCACGGGCACCAAGCTGGCCGTCGGCACCGACATCGACAAGCCGTCCGTGCGGATCGCCAAGGAAAACGCCCAGGTCAACAAGGCCAACGCCCGCTTCGTCCATGCCTCGGGCCTGGGTCACCGCCTGGTCGCCCAGAACGCACCCTACGACCTGGTGTTCGCCAATATCCTGGCCCGTCCGCTGATCAGCCTGGTGCAGGACATCAAGCACGCCCTCGTCCCGGGCGGCACGGTCATCCTGTCGGGCCTGCTGCGCACCCAGGAGCGGATGGTCAAGGCCGCCTACCTGTCGCGCGGCTTCAAGGTGGTCAGCCGCATCCACCGCGACGCCTGGGCGACGCTGGTTCTCCAGCGGCCGTAGGAACTTACCGCATCGGGGTCACGTTTTCTCGGCCAGACACATTGGCCGAGGAGCCGCCCCGATGACCTACACCGATCCCAACATTCCGCCGCCCGAGCGTCCCGTGGAGCGTCACGTCGAGATCCGCGAACGCGGTGGCGTCGGCGGCTGGCTGGTCGCCGGCATGATCGCCATCGTGGCGGTGATCGCCGTCGGCTTCCTGGCGATGCGCCCGACCTCGAACGATCCGAACCAGCTGCAAGCCGCCCAGGAACAGGGTCGCCAGGCCGGTCTGGTCGAAGGCGCACAAGGCGCGGCCCAGAACGCTCAAGTCGCCGCCGAGAACGCCGCGCGCGAAGCCCGCACCACGGCTGACCAGGCTCGCGCCGACACCGCCGAGGCCGCCCGCAGCGCCGCCCAGTCGGCCCAAGACGCGGCCGACCGCGTCGCTTCCAGCCCGAACGACCAGGCGGCCTCGCCCGACAATCCGCCGGCGCAGCCCCAACAGTAATCCGTGAAATAATCGACCTCTTTCCACGGCCGGGCCGGGGGATTACATCCGAGGCATGCGCCAGACCTTCGATGAATCCACCGACCCGTCCTTTGGTCCCAAGCACGTCCCGCTGATCCGCGCCGCCATGGCCGCGCAGGGTCTGGACGGCTTCCTCGTGCCGCACGAGGACGAGCACCAGAACGAATATCTGCCCGCCGCCAACGACCGCCTGGCCTGGGCCAGCGGCTTCACCGGCTCGGCCGGGGCCGGCGTCATCCTGAAGGACCGCGCCGCGGTATTTGTCGATGGCCGCTACACGTTGCAAGTCCGCGACCAGGTCGACCAGGGCGTCTTCGAAATCCGAGATCTCGTCGAGGGCGGCGTTCCCGCCTATCTCGAGACCGCCGAGAAGGGCGCCGTGATCGGCTATGACGCCCGCCTGCATAGCCCCGCCGCCCTGGATGGCCTGAAGGCCGCCGCCCACCGCGCCGGCGCGACCCTCAAGCCCGTCGCCGCCAACCCGGTCGACCAGGCCTGGGGCGAGGCCCGACCGGCCCAGCCGATGGCCCCGATCGTCCCGCACCACGTCGAATATGCCGGCGAGGAGTCCAGCTCCAAGCGCGCCCGCGTCGGCGCCGTGGTGGGCGCCGCCGGCGCGGACGCCACCGTGATCACCGCCCCGGCCTCGATCGCCTGGCTGTTCAACATCCGCGGCGGCGACGTCATCCGCTCGCCCCTGCCGCTGTCGCAGGCCATCCTCAACGCCGACGGCACGGCCCGCCTGTTCATCGAACCGGCCAAGGTCACCCCCGACCTGCCCGCCTGGCTGGGCAACCAGGTCTCGCTGGAAACGCCAGACAAGCTGGCCGAGGCCCTGGGCGACCTGTCGGGCAAGAGCGTCGTGGTCGACCCGACCCAGTCCTCGGCCTGGTACTTCGACATGCTGGCCGCCGCCGGCGCCAAGGTCGTGCGGGCCATGGACCCCTGCACCCTGCCCCGCGCCTGCAAGAACGACATCGAGCTGGACGGCACGCGCGAGGCGCACAAGCGCGACGGCGCGGCCCTGACCCGCTTCCTGCACTGGCTGGCCACCGAGGGTCAGGTCAATCCGCCGGATGAAAAGGAAGCCGTCGCCAAGCTGGAGGCCTTCCGCGAGGCCACCGGCGTGCTGAAGGACCTCAGCTTCGACACCATCGGCGCGGCCAACGGACACGGCGCCCTGCCCCACTACCGCCCGACCGAGCGCAGCAACGAGCGCGCGGCCCTGGGTTCACTGCTGCTGGTCGACAGCGGCGGCCAGTATCTGGATGGCACCACCGATGTCACCCGCACGGTGGCGATCGGCGAGCCGTCGGCCGAGATGGTCAACCGCAACACCCTGGTGCTGAAGGGCCACCTGGCCATCGCCCGACTGCGCTTCCCGGCGGGCACCACCGGCTCGGCGATTGACGCCCTGGCGCGCATGGCGCTTTGGGCCCAAGGCCTGGACTACGACCACGGCACCGGCCACGGCGTCGGCGTCTATCTGGGCGTTCACGAAGGTCCGCAGCGGATCTCCAAGGCCCCGAACGTCATCGCCCTGCAACCCGGCATGATCGTCTCGAACGAGCCCGGCTACTACAAGGACGGCGAATACGGCATCCGGATCGAGAACCTGGAAGTCGTCATGCCGGCCGAGGACATCGCTGGCGGCGACCGACCGATGCACCGCTTCGAGGCCCTGACCCTGGCCCCGATCGACCGCCGCCTGATCGACAAGACCCTGCTGACGGTCGAGGAAGTCGCCCAGTTCGACGCCTACCACGCCCGGGTGTTGCGCGAGATCGGCCCCCGCGTGGAGCCGGAGATCCGCGCCTGGATGGAAGCGGTCTGCGCGCCGCTCTAACTCGGTGCCTGGACCGCGTGCAGGGCCATCTCGGCGGCGAACTCCGCGTCGCTGACCGGCTGCTGGGCGACCAGCAGGCTGCAGTCGACATTGTCGATGATGTAGCCGCCCGACTTGCCGCTCCACCAGCGCTCCAGGAAGCTGCGGCGCCGGTGGCCCAGCACGACCAGGTCGGCGCCGACTTCGCGGACGAAATTGCTGATCACCGAGGACGGGTCGCCCCGGACGACGTGACCCGTGGCGTTCAGGCCGACGCTCTTCAGCTTGCCGACGCCCTCGTCGACGAGCTGCTGGCTGGCGGCGGCGATCTGCTCGGCCGCGCCGGGTTGCACGCCCTCGGCCATGGCCACGGCGGCGTTGTCGCCCAGCACGCACAGCAGCCAGACCCTGGCCTCGCAGCGCAGGGCCAGCAGCGCCCCTTCACGCAGGGCGCTGCGCGCCTCGTGGCTGCCGTCAAAGGCCAGGACGATCTTCTGATACATGCGTACCTCCCCCAAGGATTTTAGGGAAAGCTAGGTCAGACCTGGCCCGGTGTCGACGCGCCCTACTTCAGGCGGGTCCACTTCTGGGTCTTGCACAGCGGGGCGACGATGCAGCCCTTCAGCTTCAGCTCGTTGGCGCTGAGCAGCTCGATCGTGCCCGAATAGGTGCCGCCGTCCTCGGGATTGTAGACCTTGCCGCCGGTCCACTTGGTCGGGCCGCCGGTGAAGTCGTACAGCATCTGCAGGTTCTTCAAGGTGCGGCCGCGCTGGGCTTCGTCCTTGTTCTTGACGTCCTTGCGGGTCGGGTCGGTCTTGATGTGGTCCGAGGTCACCAGCTTGCCGCACAGGCTGTTGCCGCAGCGGGCGATCTCGACCTGGCCGCCGTTGCCGGGCGTGGCCCACAGGCCGGTGACGTCGGCGGCGAAGGCCGAGCCAGACACCAAGGTCAGGGCGGCGGCCATCAAGGCGGTGCGGATCATTTGTCTCTCCCTAGTCGCGCGATTTCCAACGCGCGTTTCAGGTCCCTCGTTGCGCGAAGTTCATAGCAACGGCAAGCTCCGAGGCGTTTTCAGGGCGGAAACGGGGAAGATGATGCGTAAACAGCTAGCCCAATTGCCGCAGCTGGCGCGCGGGACCGACGCGGCCATGCTGCTGCTGCGCCTGCTGGTCGGCGTGTTTCTGATCCACGGGGTCTGGGACAATGTCACTAGCGCCGCGCGGATGGCCGAGTTCGAAAGCTTCCTGGCCGCTCACCACTGCCCTCGCCCGCACCTGGCCGCGCCCTTGTCGGTCTATGCGCAGCTGATCTGCGGCGGCCTGTTCGTGGCCGGCCTCTTCACCCGCTGGGCCGGACTGGTCATGGCCTTCAACTTCATGGTCGCCTTCGTCCTGGTGCACCTGGACGAGACCCTGCGCGAGCAGTTCCCCGCCCTGGTGCTGGTCGCCGTCTCGCTGGTCCTGGCCACCCACGGCCCGGGTCGCTACGCCCTGGACGCCCGCCGCTAGCCGTAACGCCGCCGCGGCCCGGCCGCCGCGCGCGACGGGGTGTAGCCGTCGTGGTCCAGCCGGCCCAGGCTCATGCCCAAGTGGCTCGGCAGGTCGCGCACATGACCCAGGCTGTTCAGGCTCATCGCCGCCAGCGCCACCTGCCCGCAGGCATAGGCGTCACCGGCCGCGTCGTGGTGCTTGAAGTCGACGCCCAGGTGGCCGCAGACCACGTTCAGCTTGTGCGACGGCAGGTCGGGCCAGACGCCGCGCGCCACCTGCACGGTGCACAGATAGTCGAAACCCGGCGCCGGCACGTCATAGTGCTCGCAGGAGCGGCGGATCACGCTGATGTCGAACGAGGCGTTGTGGGCCAGGACCAGCGCGCCCTCCAGTTCGGGCCGCAGCCGCGCCAGCACGTCCGGCCACTCGTCGGCGTCCTCGACATCCTGCGGGCCGATGCCGTGGAAGGCGATGTTGAAGCGCGCGAAGCGGTTGCCCGGCGGGCGGATCCAGTGGTGCTCGACCCGCGCCACCTGGCCATCCTCGATCCAGGCCAGGCCGATCGAGCACGGGCTGGAGCGCTGCTCGTTGGCGGTCTCGAAGTCCAGGGCGATGACCTTCATTTGGCGCCCACCATGGCCAGCCACTCGTCCTCGGTCATCACCTGGATGCCCAGCTCGGTGGCGGTCTTGAGCTTGGAACCCGCGCCGGGGCCGGCGACGACCAAGTCGGTCTTCTTGGACACCGACGAGGCGACCTTGGCGCCCAGGCCCTCGGCCTGCGCCTTGGCCTCGTCGCGGGTCATCTTCTCCAGCGAGCCGGTGAAGACGATGGTCTTGCCGGCCACGGCCGTGTCGGTCTTGGGCTTGGCCACCGGCTGGATGTCCAGCTCGGCGACCAGGTTGGCGACCTTCTGGCGGTTGTGCTCCTCGGCGAAGAACCGGGCCAGCGACTGGGCAGCCACGGGGCCGACGCCGTCGACGGCGGCCAGGTGCAGATAGTCATCGCCCGGCGCGCCCGACGCGGCCTCGGCCAGGCCCTGGGCGAAGGCGTCCCAGGTCCCGTAGCGCTGGGCCAGGGCCGCCTTGGCGGGCTTGGTCAGCTTGGGCACGGCGTGGCCGATCTTGATCTCCAGGTCGGCGGCTTCCGGCCACGGATCGGCCAGCAGGCCGCCCTTCCCCGCCTCGATCAGCAAATCGAGCGCCTTGGGGCCGACGCCCTGAGCGGTGGAGAGTTCCAGATAGGTCTCGCCCGGCAGCCCCTGAGCGGCGGCCTCGGCGGCGGCTTGCAGGTCCTCGAAGCGGTCGAAGTTGCGGGCCAGCACGGTCGAGGTCGTCTCGCCGATGTCGCGCGCGCCCAGGCCGTAGATCATCCGGTCCATGCCGATCGTGCGGCGGGCCTCGATGCCCTTCACCAGGTTGGCGATCGAGGTCTCGCCGTAGCCGTCGCGCTCGCGCAGGGCCGCCAGCTTTTCCTCGTCCTTGGCCAGCTTGAATATGTCGGCCGGCTCGGTGATCCAGCCCTCGTCGAAGAAGGCCTGCAGCTGCTTTTCGCCCAGGCCCTCGATGTCGAAGGCGCGGCGGGAGACGAAGTGGCGCAGGTGCTCGACTCGCTGGAAGGGACAGGCGAACTCGCCGGTGCAGCGGCGCACCACCGACTCCTGGCCCGAGGCGGTGACCTCGCGGGTCAGGGCCGTCTTCAGCGGGCATTCGCAGACGTGCGGGAATTCGTAGGGCTCCGGCGCGGGGTCGGGACGCGCGGTGAGGTCGACCTCGACGATCTGCGGGATCACGTCGCCGGCGCGCTGCAAGACGACGGTGTCGCCGATGCGGACGTCCAGGCGGGCGATCTCGTCGCCGTTGTGCAGGGTGGCGTTGGTCACCGAGACGCCGCCGACCGTGACGGGCTTCAGGCGCGCGACCGGCGTGTGGGCCCCGGTGCGGCCGACCTGGATGTCGATGGCTTCCAGGATGGTGCGGGCCTGCTGGGCCGGGAACTTACGGGCGATGGCCCAGCGCGGCGAGCGCGAGACGAAGCCCAGGCGGCGCTGCTGCTCCAGGTCGTCGACCTTGTAGACCACGCCGTCGATGTCGAAGCCCAGCTGCGGTCGCAGCGTCTCGAAGGCGGCGTAGACGTCCAGAAGGCCCTGGGCGTTCTCGACCCGCTTGGCGGGCGGGGCTGTGGTGACGAAGCCCCATTCAGCGAGCTTCTCGAGCGCCCCCCACTGGCTGTCGGCGAAGGGTTCGGAGACTAGGCCCCAGGCATAGCCGAAGAACCGCAGCGGCCGCTGGGCGCTGATCTTGGGATCGATCTGGCGCAACGAGCCGGCGGCGAAATTGCGCGGGTTGGCGTAGGTGCGCTGGCCGGCCTCCTCGGCCGCCTTGTTGAAGCTCGCGAAGGCCTCGAGTTCGACATAGACCTCGCCGCGCACCTCGATCACGTCGGGCCAGCCCGAGCCCTTCAGCCGGTGCGGGATGTCGGCGATGGTGCGCAGGTTGGCGGTGACGTCCTCGCCCACCCGGCCATCGCCCCGCGTCGCGCCCTGGACCAGCACGCCCTTCTCGTAGCGCAGCGAGGCCGACAGGCCGTCGATCTTCGGCTCGGCGGTATAGGCGACGGTCTCACCCGGCGCGATCCGCAGGAACCGGCGGATGCGGGCGTCGAACTCGATCGCCTCGTCGTTGGAGAAAGCGTTGTCCAGGCTCAGCATCGGCACGCCGTGCTCGACCGGCGAGAATTGCTCGGCCCTTGCTGCGCCCACCCGCATGGACGGGGAGTTGTCGCGGATCAGGTGCGGGAAGCGGGTCTCGATGTCGAGATTGCGGCGCTTGAGGGCGTCGTACTCGCCGTCGCTGATCGTGGGCGCGTCCTGCTGGTGATAGGCCAGGTCGTGGGCCGTCAGGTCGTCGGCCAGACGCTCCAGTTCCTCGACGGCCTGGGCTTCGGTGAGGTCGGCGATGGGGATCAGGGACACGTCGGCGAATCCGGGAAGGCGGGAAGTTTCGCGAGGTTAGCAACCTGGCGCGACGCTTGCGACAGCGGGCTCGAAGGAGTCCACGATGTTCAAAGCCGGCACAGTTCCCGCCCTGCCCGTCCTGTCGCGGGACGGTCCGCTGGACGCCCTGCGCTTCCTGGCGGCGCTGTTCATCGTGCTCTACCACGTCGCCGAGCGCGCCCCGGTGTCGCTGTTCAGCCTGAGCCCCGCCTTCGGTCGCGGTTATCTGGCGACCGACTTCTTCCTGATGCTGTCGGGCTATGTGCTGGCCCGCACCTACGGCCCGCGCGTGCTGGGCGCTGAAGTCGACACGCTGGGCTTCCTGAAGCGCCGCGTGCAGCGCATCTGGCCCGCGCACCTGGTCATGCTGGCCGCCTTCGTCGCCTTCTTCGTCGGGACCTCGGCCATCGGCCTGGCGCCGCAGAACCCGCAGTGGTTCGCCTGGGACCAGCTGCTGCCGCAGATCTTCCTGGTCCAGGCCTGGTTCGTGCCGGGGACCTCGGGCTGGAACATGCCGACCTGGACCCTGTCGGCCCTGATCGCCGCCTACGCCCTGTTCCCGCTGGTCTGGCGCAAGGTCGCCGCCAGCAAGCGTCCGCTGCAACTGCTGGCCATGGGCGTCTGCGCCTGGGTGGCCATCGATTTCGCGGCGCTGATGATCTTCAACGTGCCCAGCTACCAGCTGCCGCTACGTTTCGGCCTGATCCGGGGCGTGCCGCTGTTCATGATCGGTCTGCTGGTCGCCCGCCTGCCGGTCACGGCGCTGGCCCGCCGCCAAGCCCTACCGCTGGCGCTCGCGACCCTGGCCATCGTCATCGGCATCCAGGGCCTGGGGAACTTCGATCACTTCAGCCTGGCCCTGCTGGCCTTCCTGATCTACGCGGCCGGCGCCTCCAAGCCGCGCGCCTGGCGCTGGGCCGGCGCGGCCGGCAAGCTGTCGTTCTCGCTGTTCCTGACCAACACCCTGACCGCCGCCGTGTGGTTCGGTGTCGCGCGGATGGCCGAGGCCAAGTTGGGCCTGCCGACGGCGGCGCAATGGGCGCTGTGGGCGGCGGCCATTCCGGCGACGATCGTCGTGGCCTGGGTGTTCGAGCGCGTGGTGGACGCGCCGCTGCAAAAGTGGATCAAGGGGCGTCAGGCCCGCCCCCAACAACCGCTCATCCCCGCGAAAGCGGGGACCCAAGCGGCTTCTCCGCTTGCTGCGCGTCTCGGGACAAACGTCTGACTCAGCTTGGGTTCCCGCTTTCGCGGGAATGAGCGGAGTGTGGGTTAAGCCATCAACGCCCGCGCAGCCGCCCGCGCGGCCTCGGTGACCTCGGCGCCCGACAGCATGCGGGCGATCTCTTCCTCGCGCTGAGCGGGGGTCAGCGGCTCGACCTTGGTGCGGGTCGAGGTGTCGTCGCCCGACTTCGAGATTCGCCAGTGCGCGTCACCGCGCGCCGCCACCTGGGCCGAGTGGGTCACGACCAGCACCTGGGCTTCAGCCGCCAGACGCTTGAGGCGCAGGCCCACCGCGTCGGCCACGGCCCCGCCAACGCCCTGATCCACTTCGTCGAAGATCATCAGCGGCTGCGGGCCGCCGCTGCGGGTGGCCAAGGCGGCTTTCAAAGCGAGCGCGAAGCGGGCCAGTTCGCCGCCAGAGGCGATGGCCTCCATCGGTCCGAACGGCGCGCCGGGATTGGTCGAGATCTCGAAGGCGATGCGGTCCAGGCCCGTCGGACCGGCGCGATCCTCGGCCAGAGGCTCGACGGCGACGCGGAACTTGGCCTTCTCCAGCTTCAGCGGCGTCAGCTCGGCCTCGACGGCCTTGGCCAGGGCGTCGCCGGCGGCGCGGCGTTCGGCCGACAGGGCTTCGGCGGCGTAGAGGAAGGCCTCACGGGCCTCGGCGGCCTCGGCGTCGGCGACCTTCAGGGCGTCTTCCGACGTCTCGATGGCTTGCAGGCGGGCGGCGAACTCGGCGCGCTTGGCCGGCAGGTCCTCGACGAGGACGTTCAGCTTGCGGGCCATGCCGCGCAGCGCGAACAAGCGCTCCTCGGCCTTTTCCAGGCGGTCGGGCTCGAACTCGAAGCTCTCGGCGACATTATCGATGGCGGCGCTGGCTTCCTGAGCCTCGACCAGGGCGCGGTCAACGGCGTCGCAGGCGGCCTGCAGCCGGATCATGGCCGCGCCGTCGGCGGGCGCGCCGGCCTGGAGGGCACGGTCGCGGGCGCGTTCCAGGGCGCGATAGGCCTGGGCCAGCTTGCCCGAGAACTCACCGCTCATCGCGTCCTGGGCCGAAGCCACATCGGTGATGACCTTCTCGGCCGAGCTGAGCAGCGCCCGCTCCTCGGCCAGGGCCGTCTCCTCGCCCTCGCGGGGGTCCAGACGGTCCAGCTCCGAAAGGCGCAGGGTCAGTTCTTCGGTCTCGGCGGCGGCGCGGCCGGCCAGGTCGCGCAGCTCTTCGGCCTTCGTGCGGGCGGCGCGCCAGCCGCTCCAGGCCGCGCCGACGGCGCCGACCGACACGCCGCCAAAGGCGTCCAGCAGGCCCCGGTGGGTCTTGGGATCCAACAAGCCAACGGTCTCGTGCTGGCCGTGCACCTCCAGCAGCAGCGCGCCCAGGTCCTTGAGCACGCCGACGCTGGTGGCCTGGTCGTTGACGAAGGCTCTGGAGCGGCCGTCCGGCGACAGTTGACGGCGCAAAACGAGGTCCTCGTCGCGGCCGTAGTCCAGGCCCTTCTCGTCCAGATAGGCGAAGGCCGGATGGTCGGCGGTCAGGGCGAAGATGGCCGTGGCCGAGGCGTGGCCGGCGGCCCCTCTACGCACCAGGCCGGCGTCGGCGCGCGCGCCGGTGGCCAGGCCCAGGGCGTCCAGAATGATCGACTTGCCGGCCCCGGTCTCGCCGGTCAGCGCGGTCAAGCCCTCGCCGATGGCAAGGTCCAGGCTCTCGATGAGCACGACGTCACGGATGGAGAGGCCGATCAGCATGACGCGCAAGATCGCCGGGAATCAGAGTTTTTCAAAGCGCAAAGACAGAACAAAACAAGATCGGGCCTTTGGAGGCGACCGATCCTGTCGTCGTTACATGCCCAGAACGCCCATCAGCCCCTTCTTGGGCTTCTTTTCACCTGGCGGCGCCAGGGTCGTGTTCTTGTCGCGAGACAGGGCGCGTTCAAGCGCGTTGCGCTTCGTGCCGGCCTTCAGCGGCTCCACCGCAGGGCGCAGGCCGTTGTCGTTCAGCAGCTTGTAGGCGTCGGCGTACCAGCGGTCGCCCGGGAAGTTGTAGCCCAGGATCGCGCCGTTGCGCTTGGCTTCGTCCAGCAGGCCCAGGGTCATGTAACCCTCGACCAGGCGGAACAAGGCTTCGGGCGTGTGCGAGGTCGTCTGGTGGCGCTCGAGCACGGTCTTGAAGCGGCCGATGGCGGCCAGGGTCTGGCCGTTCTTCAGGTAGTAGCGACCGATGGCCATTTCCTTGCCGGCCAGCTGGTCGTTGACCATGTCGATCTTCAGGCGGGCGTCGGTGGCGTATTCGGTGTTCGGATAGCGCTGGACGACGTCGCGCAGCGCGGCCAGGGCCTGCTCGGTAGCCGCTTGGTCGCGGTTCACGTCGACGATCTGTTCGAAGTAGCAGATGGCTTTCAGATAGAAGGCGTACTGGGCCGACGGGTTACCCGGGTACAGCGAGATAAAGCGGTCGGCGTCGCCGATGGCCTCGTTGTACTGGTTGCCCTGATAGTGGGCGTAGCCGGTCATCAGGATCGAGCGGCGCGACCATTCCGAATACGGGTGCTGGCGCTCGACTTCGCGGAAATAGTCGACGGCCTCGTTCCAGTTGCCGCGGTCCAGGCGATCGGCGCCGGTGGAGTACAGCAGCTCGACGGGGCGCTCTTCGTAGGCGAGAGTCGGCTTCTTGGACTTGCCGGCGCAGCCAGCCACCGACACGGCGGCGAGCACAGCGGCGATAGTGACGGCCGAACGTCCCGAGAAATTACGAAGCACGGAGTCTCTCACCTTCGAAGCAAACGCGCGCCCCTGCGCCGTGCAAGGCTTCTACACCACGCCGTGAAAGGCGCAAATGCGATCGCCAAGCCTCGGAGCTGGGGAGCTCCCCCTTTAGACCGCTTCAGCCAGTTCCGGCGCGAGAGCGCGCAGGCGCCAGGCGCGCGGCTGGGACAGCAACGCTCTAACCACGGCGTTATTGAGGCCGTGACCGGCCAGAACGCCTTCGAAGCGGCCCAGGATGGGCTTGCCCAGCACATAGAGATCGCCGATGGCGTCCAGCGCCTTGTGGCGCACGAACTCGTCCGGACGGCGCAGGCCTTCCGGGTTCAGCACGCGGTCGCCGTCGATGACCACGGCGTTTTCCATCGAGCCGCCACGGGCCAGGCCGATGGCGCGCAGGGCCTCGACGTCGCGAACGAAGCCGAAGGTGCGGCAGTCCGACAGCTCGGCGCGGAACGATTCTTCGTCGACGACCAGGTCCACGGCCTGGCGACCGATGGCCTTGGAGCCGAAGGCGATCTCGAAGGCCACTTCGAAACGATCGGCCGGCAGCAGACTGGCGCGCTTGTCACCCTCCTCGACCGTGATCGGGGCCAGGATCTCGATGTACTGGCGGACGGCTTCTTGGCGGCGGCGGCCGGCGCGATCCAGGATCTGGACGAAGGGCTCGGACGAGCCGTCCATGATCGGCACTTCCGGACCGTCCAGCTCGACGACGCAGTTGTCGATCGACAGCGCGGCCAGGGCCGCCATCAGGTGCTCGATGGTCGAGACGCGAACGTCGTCGCCATTGCAGATCACCGTGCCCAATTGCGTTTGGCAGACCGACTCGGCGGTGACAGGGACACGATTGTCGCGGTCATGCACATCGGTCCGCACAAAGACGATCCCCGCGTCGGGAGAAGCCGGGCGCACGGCGACGCGCACATGCGCGCCCGTGTGCAGGCCGATCCCCGCAAAGATCACCGGCCCTGCGACCGTGTGCTGAAAATAACCCGAAGCCGACACTAGAGACCCTTATCGTTGGACGGACAGCTCTGCGGCTATCCTATCGCCCCGCTTAAGCATGTAAGGAGGATGCTGCGTCGCGGCAAAGCAAGTCCTGTTTCGGATTGTTACGCGCTAAGCGACGGATTTAATTACAGAATTGTCACAGGAACGCATGCGCCGAAACAGACCGCCGATCGGCGATCCGTGGTCGGGAATCTCTTGTCTCGCTCCCCTAGCGATAGGCGAAAAGCGGGACTAGGCTCCGCCGCCAAAGGGATAACCGTTTCCAGGAATTTCGGTTTCATGATCAAGACCTTGCGTTTCGCCGCCTCGGCTGTCGTCCTATCAGCCGCCCTCGCGGGAGCGGCCCATGCGCAGGCGCCGCAAAAGCCCCACGTCTTCACCGCCAAGGACATGGCCAGCCTGGACCGCCTGTCCGATCCGCGCGTCTCGCCCGATGGTCGCTTCGTGCTCTATTCCGTGCGGACCATGAACTACCCGGCTAACAAGGCCGCGATGTCGCTGTGGGTCGCCGACCTGAAGACCAAGATGGCCCCGCGCCGGCTGAAGATCTCGGACGGCGGCGCCTCCAGCGGCCGGTGGAGCGCCGACGGCAAGGCCATCTACTTCTCGTCCAGCCGCGCCGGCGGGACCGAGCAGGTGTTCAAGACCGACGTCAGCGGCGAGACCGCGACCCAGGTGACCTCGGCCCCGTTCGACGTGCTGGCCTTCAAGGTCGCGCCGAACGGCAAGAGCATCGTGGTCGGTCAGGCGGTCTTCCCAGACTGCCCCGACTTCTCGTGCACCGAGGCCCGCCTGGCGGCCAAGACCGCGACCAAGGCCACGGGCGTCGTCTATGACAAGCTGTTCGTCCGCCACTGGGATACGTGGAACGACGGCACCCAGAACCACCTCTTCGCCTGGAGCCTGGACGCCAACGGCGTGGCGGCGGGCCAGCCGGTCGACCTGATGAAGGGCTTCGACGGCGACACCCCGACCAAGCCCTATGGCGGCGACGATGACTTCTCGATCAGCTCCGACAGCAAGCTGGTGATCTTCTCGGCCAAGATCGCCGGCAAGGACGAGCCCTGGACCACCAACTACGACATGTGGGGCGTGCCGCTGGACGGCTCGGCCAAGCCGGAGAACTACACCGCCAAGAACAAGGCCTGGGACACGGTCGAGGTCGCCTCGCCGGACGGCAAGCTGATGGCCTATCGCGCCATGAAGCGCCCGGGCTTCGAGGCCGACCGCTTCGCGATCATGATCTGGGACGAGGCGGCCAAGACCGAACGTGAACTGGCCCCGACCTGGGACCGTTCGGCCGACGCCATCGCCTGGAGCCGCGACGGCAAGACGATCTACGCCACCGCCATGGACGTGGGCCAAGGCAAGCTGTTCGCGATCGATGTGAAGACCGGCAAGGTCACGCCCCTGACCGGCGACGGCCACGTCACGGCCTTCGACGTCGGTCCCAACGGCATCGTCTATGCCTCCGACTCGCTGAAGAGCCCGTCGGAGCTGTTCCTGCTGCCCGCCAAGAAGGGTCCGCCGATCCGCGTGGCCAGCGTCAGCGACGAGGCCCTGAAGGACGTCGCCTGGGGCGAACCCGAGCAGTTCGACTTCAAGGGCTGGAACGACGAGACCGTGCACGGCTTCGTCCTCAAGCCCGCCAACTTCGATCCGGCCAAGAAGTATCCGGTGGCCTTCCTGATCCACGGCGGCCCGCAGGGCTCGTTCGGCAACAGCTGGTCATACCGCTGGAACCCGCAGGTCTACGCCAATGCCGGCTACGCCGTGGTGATGATCGATTTCCACGGTTCGACGGGGTACGGCCAGGCCTTCACTGACGCGATCAGCCAGCACTGGGGCGACCGCCCGCTGGAGGACCTGCAGAAGGGCTGGGCCTTCGCGACCCAGAAGTACGGCTTCCTGGACGCCGACCGCGCCTGCGCCCTGGGCGCCTCGTACGGCGGCTACATGGTCAACTGGATCGCGGGCAACTGGGCCGAGCCCTGGAAGTGCCTGGTGACCCACGACGGCGTCTTCGACACCCGCGCCATGGGCTACGCCACCGAGGAGCTGTGGTTCACCGAATGGGAGAACGGCGGCACGCCGTGGGAGGCCAACACCACCTACGACAAGTTCAACCCGGTCGATCACGTGGCCCAGTGGACCAAGCCGCAGCTGATCGTGCAGGGCCAGCTGGACTACCGCATCCCTGTCGAACAGGGCCTGGGCGCCTTCACCGCCCTGCAGCGCAGGGGCGTGCCCAGCAAGTTCCTGTACTTCCCGAACGAGAACCACTGGGTGCTGAAGGCCCAGAACTCGGTGCAGTGGCACAAGGAAGTGCTGGACTGGCTGGATCAGTGGACGGGGAATAGCCGGCCGGGCAAATGACCTAACCCAATCCCCGTTTCCCCGGCGAAAGCCGGGGCCTAGATGCAAGAGCGCCCGCGATCCGGACAGGACCGCGGGCGTTTCTGCGTGCGCCTCCCAGCTCTATGATCTGGGTCCCGGCTTTCGCCGGGAAAACGGATGAAGGTTAGAGCCTTCCGGTAGCCACCGCGAACGTCAGCCGCGCCTTCTTCTCCAGTTCGCCCATCTCGCGCCCCGCCGCATAGGACCGCGCCAGGGCCGCCGGCGCCACGGCCGGGAAGGCCGCCACGGGCAGCCCCCTCACCTCGCCGCGCGCGGCTTTCAGCTGCACCTCGACCCGCTGCTTGACGTCGGCCTGCGTCCAGTCCGCCGGCAGCCGGTCACGCCCGGACTGCTTCAGCCGCCACAGGCCCGACAGCCCCCAGGCCCGCGCCGCGCCCTTCACGGCGTGCGGGTCGGCGCTCGGGTCCAGACGTCGAGCCGCCAGCACCGCCAGCGCCCCGGCCGTGCCGTCGACATAGGCCAGCACCGCCGCCTCGTCCTTCAGCGGCCCTTCGTCCAGGTCGGTGAAGCGGGCCTCAGACAACGCCGCCAAGGCGTTGGGGTCGAACTTGGAGGCGGCCAGCGCCTCGACATTGGGATGCTTGCGGGGCGGCTTGCCGGCCGCGATCTCTTCCATGGCCTCGCGCCACCAGGTCAGGCGGATCTCGCCCATCAGGGCGTTGGAAACCCCGCCGGCCACCCGGGCCAGCTCGTAGTTCATGGCGTACAGCGCGATGACGTCGGCCCGCGCGGCGGCGTCGCCGATGAAGCGGCTGGCCAGCCAGCGGTCGGGATCGACGCGGCGGACGAGGTCGTCGAGGGTTTCGGTATCGGCCATGGTCACAAACAGAAAAGGGCCCGTCCAGACGACGGGCCCTCCCCTTACACGAATTCGTGGCGGTGTTTAGCCGAACAGCGTCTGGTTCATCGCCATGGTCGCCAGCATCGGGATGCTGAGCAGGGTGTTGGTGCGCGAGAACAGCATGGCCAGCTTGGCCGCCTTGGCCTTGGCGTCGGCGTCTGCCTCAACTAGCCCCAAGGCGATCTTCTGGTTCGGCCAGATGAAGACCCAGACGTTGAAGAACATCACCGTGGCCAGCCACATGCCGGTGCCGATGAAGGTGAAGCCCATATCGACGCCGGGCGTATAGCCGCCGGCCAGACCCAGGGTGGCGGCTTCCAGCAGGTAGCCACGGCTGAAGGCCAGGATCACGCCCATCACCCAGGTGAACAGCGCCGCCCAGCGGAACCAGAACAAGGCCTCTGGCGCGATGTACTTGCTGACCGCCGGCTTCAGCTCGGCCGGGATCTGCGGCATCACCCGGATCTGCACGAAGTTGAAGTAGTACAGCAGCCCGATCCACAGGATGCCGAACCAGACGTGCAGCAGGCGGAAGATGGCTTGGAAGTAGCTGCTGTCATGACCGTGCGGGCTGTGCCCGTAACCGATGATGATCACCAGGCCCAGCACGACGCTGACAATGATGGTGTTGCGGAAATTGGAAAGCAGTCCGGACATCGTTTCCCCCAGTCCTTCTGAAAGCTTGGCCCGGACCATAGGACCGTTCGCCAGAGTCGGCAAAGTCGGCCGCTAGGAAGTCCTTAAGGTCGCATCCATAACCTGTAGTTGAACCATAGCGAGGTCCGCCATGCAGGTATCGGCCACCACCCCGTCCGCCCCGGCTCCGCCCGCAACAGGCGGCGTCGTAGCGGAGGTCATGCGCCAGGCCGCGATCCTGGCCGACGACTCCGGCGCCTCGGAGGATCAGAAGATCGACGCCTATATCGCGATCTCCACGGCCATCGTCACCTCTGCCGCAGGCCGGGCCGGCTGGTTCCAGCAGAGCACCCAGGCCGATCGCGACGCCCTGAATGCGACCTGGAACAACTCGGCCGTCTCCAAGCAGATCCGCAAGGCGGCCGACGACTTCAACGCCAGAGGCATGAGCGCCCCGCGCGAGGGCAATGTGATGGCCGACCAGATCGCGCACCTGAACAAGATGTCGGCCACCCAGCAGAAGATGATCTTCGCGGGAACGTCCAGCCTGGATCAGACGCCTACGATCGAGGGCTGGAAAGCCTTCCTGCAGGAGAACGCCGACGGTCGCGACCAACAGCTGGCGGCGGAAAAGGCCGAAAAAGCCAGCAAGGAGCAAGCCGTGCAGGTCTCGCTGTCGGACGACGCCAAGGCGGCCCTGGAGGCCCTGACCGACGAAAACCGCGTCGGCGGCGTCGCCGAAGCGGCGCTCGGCATGCTGCGGAAAGCGGCGGAAGAGCGCGCGGAGGCCAAGGCCGAAAAAGATCGCGCCAAAGAGCCGGGCGCGATCGTTGACGAGACCGCCTAGACCGCGATCAGGGCCGCGGCCAGTCGACGGCCTTCGCTGGCCAGCACGTTGTAGGTGCGCGCGGCGGCCTCTGTGCTCATGAACTCCAGGCCCAGGCCCGCGGCCTTGATGGCGTCGCGGATGGGGCGCGGCGGCAGGGCGTTGACCAGGCCCGTGCCCAGCAGGACGAACTCGACCGCCCCGCCGGCGGCGAACACCTCGGCGAAGGCCTCCGGCGTCAGGCCCTCTAGGGACGTCGCGGCCCAGTCTTGCGGCTGATCGTCGATGATCAGCAGCGAGCCGGGCCGCCAGTCGCCGGCGACCCGAAAGCCGCCGCCGCCCCAGGCGTCGATGGACGGCGGCTGACGCATCAGGGACGCGAGGCCGCGCCGAGCTTGATCGGCGTGGCTTCTTCGTCGCCCCGCTTGACGCCCCACACCAGGATCATCGGCAGGGCGATGTAGATCGACGAATAGGTGCCGATGATGATGCCGAAGATCATGGTGGTGACCAGCGGGAACAGCACCGGACCACCGAACGCCATCGTCCCGCCCAGGGCCAGCAGAGCCGTGGTGCCGGTGATGATCGTCCGCGACAGACGCTCGTTCTCCGACAGATCGATGATGTCGCGCAGCGGGGTCGTCTTGTACTTGCGCAGGTTCTCTTTCAGGCGGTCGAAGGTGATGACCTTCTCGTTCATCGAGTAACCGATGACCGTCAGAAGGGCGGCGATTTCCGTCATCGAGAACTCGATGCCCACCACCGACAGCAGACCCAGGGTCAGGACGATGTCGTGGATCACGGCGACGACCGCGCCCGTGCCGTACGACAGGCCAAAGCGGAACCAGATGTAGCCCAGGGTCAGCAGCAGGGCGACGCCCAGGGCCTTGAAGCCGGACATCAAGAGCTCGCCCGAGACCTTGGCGCCCACTTCCGAGCGGCTGGTCACCTTCAGGTCGGGGAAGCGCTTCACCAGTTCGGCTTCGACGTGCTTGGACGCGGCCGTGGCGGCCTCGCCCTCGGCTGGGCGGAACTTGACCATGGCCGCGTTCGGCGAGCCGAAGCCCTGGACCTGGCCGTCATGGGCGCCGATCTGGTCCAGCGCCGTGCGCAGCTCGCCCTGGGGCACCGGGCGCGGCATGTTGATTTCCAGGGCGACGCCGCCCTTGAAGTCGATGCCCAGGTTCAGGCCCTGGAAGACCAGCGAGCCGATCGAGCCCAGGATCAGGATGGCCGAAAAGACGGCCGCGACCGGGGCCCATCGCACGAACCGATAGTGGGTCGAGCGCGGGATGTAGCGAATGAGGGGCCAACGCATGGTCGGGTCTCCTATGCGATCGGCAGCTTCTTCGGCTTGGTCGCTTTGAACCACCAGCCGATGAGCACTTGGGTGATGAAGATGGCGGTGAACAGCGACGTGAACACGCCGATCACCAGGGTCCAGGCAAAGCCCTTCACCGGGCCCGAGCCGAAGCTGAACATGATCAGGCCCGAGATCAGGCTGGTGATGTTGGCGTCCAGGATCGAGGTCAGGGCCAGCTTGTAGCCGTGGTCGGCCGCGGCCATGGGCGTTCGCCCGGCATTGGCCTCGTCGCGCATGCGCTCATAGATCAGCACGTTGGCGTCGACGGCGACGGCCAGGGTCAGGATCAGGCCGGCGATGCCGGGGAAGGTCAGGGTCGCCTGGCTGAACGACATGATGCCGATGATCAGCAGCACGTTGACGACCAGGGCGATGGCCGCGAAGGCGCCGAACAGGCCATAGGCCAGGATCACGAACACGAACATCGAGGCCGCGCCGATGGCCAGCGAGATCGAGCCGGCCTTGACGGCGTCGGCGCCGAGCTCGGCGGTCACGGTGCGCTGGTCTTCGATGTTCAGTGGGGCCGGCAGGGCGCCCGAGCGCAGCAGCAGGGCCAGTTCGTTGGCGCTCTGGGCCGTGAAGCTGCCGGTGATGATGCCGCTGCCGCCGGTGATCGGGTCATTGATCGTCGGCGCCGAGATCACCTGCTTGTCCAGCACGATGGCGAAGCGCTTGCCGCGGTTGCGGGTGGTGACGTCACCGAACTTCTTGGCGCCCGAGCCGTTGAAGGCGAAGCCCACGGCCGGCGAGCCGTTCTGGTCGAAGGTCTGCGAGGCGTTGGTCAGTTCGTCGCCCGACACCACGGCGCGCTTCTTGACGACGTAGACCGGCGCGAAGCGGTCGCCCTTCAGCACTTCCGAACCGGGCGGGATGCGGCCGGCCTGCATGTCCTCGGGCGTGACCGTCTCGTCGACCATCTGGAAAGTCAGCTTGGCGGTCTTGCCGATGACGGCGCGCAGGCGCTCGGGATCGCTCTCGCCGGCCGCCTGGATCATGATCCGGTTCGTGCCCTGGCGGTTGATCGAGGGCTCCTTGGTGCCCAGGCTGTCGATACGGCGACGGACCGTTTCGATCGATTGGTCGACGGCCTTGGCGGCGTCGGCGCGGATCGCTTCCGGCACGTATTCCAGCTCGATGCGCTGATC
Organism: Caulobacter sp.; assembly: GCF_017744445.1. Taxonomy (GTDB): domain Bacteria; phylum Pseudomonadota; class Alphaproteobacteria; order Caulobacterales; family Caulobacteraceae; genus Caulobacter. The sequence goes on along the minus strand of NZ_JAGIBH010000001.1, from coordinate 203,989 downwards.
GCCCTTGCCGTTGACCGCCACGTCCTTGCCGCTGATCCCGCCGGCCAGCGGCGCGCCGATGTTCTTGCGCAGAACATTCATCGCGTCGTTGTAGCGGGCGGCGTCACCGATGCGGACGCTGACCACATCGCCCTGCTGGGCCAGCTCGCCGAACGGGATCTGCTCGTTACGCAGCTGGAGGCGCACGTCTTCGACCAGGTTCGACAGGCGTTCGCGGTGCAGAGCGTCGGTGTCGACCTCGTACAGCAGATACGAACCGCCCTGCAGGTCGAGGCCGAGGTTCAGCTTCTGGTGTGGCAGCCAGCCGGGCATGGCGTCCAACGTCTTCTGCGGAAGCACGTTGGGCAGGGAGAACAGGATGCCGAAGATCACCGACAGGGTAACGGCGATGATCTTCCAGCGGGAAAGGGTCAGCATGGATCAGTGACTTTTCAGGCGGCGTCAGGAAAACGCCTCGAGAGGGGTTCTAGCGCCTTAGTTCTTGGCGTCGTTGGCCGCGGCCGGTTCGCCCTTGGCGCGGACCTCGGTGATCATGCCCTTGACGACCTTCACGGTCACGCCGCTGGCGATCTCGACGCCGACTTCCTTGTCTTCGACGCGCATCACCTTGCCGATGATGCCGCTGGACAGCACGACGGTGTCGTTGCGCTTCAGGTTGCCCAGCATGTTCTGGTGCTCTTTGGCGCGCTTCTGCTGCGGACGGATCAGCATGAAGTAGAACAGCACGACCATCAGGAGGATGGGAGCGAGCTGGATGATCTGGGCGTTCAGGCTATTCATAGGGACTCCGAGAATTCCGTGCGGCGCGCCGCCTCAAGATAGGGTCGCGCCAAGTCGGCGGAAGCTATGCGTTCGCCTCCCCTTTTGCAATGCAAGCGCACCCGGTATGCAGCTTGCCTATGACTGAAGGCACCGCTCCCCTGCTCGCCCGCATCGCCGACGCCCTGGAACGCTTGGCGCCGCCGCCCCCGCCCGCTCCGGATTTCAGCGGCGCGCGCCTCTTCCGGCATGAGCCCAAAAGCGGCGCTTTCGTACCCGCCCCGGACTATCCGCTGTCGCTGGACAGCCTGGTCGGCATCGATCGCCAGAAGACCCGCTTCGTCGAGAACCTGCGCCGCTTCGCCGTCGGCGTGCCTAACAACCACGTCCTGCTGTGGGGCGTGCGCGGCACGGGCAAGAGCTCGGTGACCAAGTCCGCCTTCGTTGCCCTAGCCAATGAGTTTCCCGACCTGAAGCTGATCGAGGTCGATCGCGACGAGGTCACGGCCCTGCCGCCGCTGTTCGACCTGCTGCGCGCCCGCTCGGAACGTTTCGTGGTGCTGTGCGACGACCTCTCGTTCGAGGACGGCGCGGCCGCGGCCAAGGCCCTGAAGTCGGCCCTGGAGGGCGGCGTCTCGGGTCCGCCCGAGAACGTGCTGTTCGTCGCCACCTCGAACCGCCGCCACCTGATGCCGCGCGACCACGTCGAGCGCCAGGGCGCCATCGCCGCCGCAGAGAACGCGGAAGAGGAGATGAGCGTCTCGGATCGCTTCGGTCTGTGGATCGGCTTCCCGCCCATGGACCAGGACACCTACCTGGCCGCCATCCGGGGCTATGCCGAGCAGTTCGGCCTGCACGCCCAGGACCTGGACCGCCGCGCCCTGCAGTGGTCGACCCAGCGCGGCGCCCGCTCGGGCCGGGTGGCCTGGCAGTTCATCCGCGACCTGGCGGGCGAGTTGGGGGTGAAGCTGCCGGCCTAAACCAAGGCGGCTTGCCACAAGATCAAATCCGGGAATAATTCTCGATTATGAGAATCTCATTCCCGGATTGGCGTCGCCATGCCTGCGCCTGAACCCGTCGAGCCGTCCGACCACGCCCTGGCCGCGCGGCTGGAGGCCCTGCGCCACGAGCGCAGTCTCTCGCTGGACGCCGCCGCCGGTCTGACGGGCCTGAGCCGCGCCACCATCTCCCGGATCGAGCGCGGCGAGACCAGCCCGACCGCCAACGCCCTGGGCCGGCTATGCGGCGCCTACGGCCTGACCATGTCGCGCTTGATGGCGGCGGTCGAGGAGAATGCCCCTCGCCTGCTGCGCGGCAGCGAGGCCGCCCGCTGGCGCGATCCGGAGAGCGGCTATGTCCGCGCCCTCGTCGCTCCGCCAAGCCAGGACTACGCTACCGAACTGGCCCTGGGCGAAATGCCGGCCGGGGCCGAGATCCACTACGATGGTCGCCAGGCGCCCGGGCGCGAGCAGTTCTTCTACCTGCTCGAGGGCGCGCTGAGCCTGGACGTCGACGGCGAGACTTACCGCCTCGAGCCCGGCGACTGCCTGCGCCACCGAGGTGTCGACGCCACCCGCATCGGCAATCCGGGCGCGATCCCGGCCCGCTACCTGATCATCAACAGCACGACGACCTGAGGCCATGACCGACCTTCGCATCATCCCCGGCGACTTCGATGACGCAAGGGTCATCGCCTTGCTGGCCGGCCACTTCGCGGCCATGCGCTCGACTGGCCCCGAGGAGAGCTGTCACGTCATGCCCCTGGACGCCATGCGCGAGGCGGGTCTGGACTTCTTCGGCGCCTGGGACGGCGAGATCCTGGCAGGCGTCGGGGCGATCAAGCGGCTGGACGCCGAGCACGGCGAGATCAAGTCGATGCACACGGCGGCGGCCTATCGCCGGCGCGGCGTGGGCCAGGCGACGCTGGACCACCTGATCGCTCATGCGGCCGCTCTAGGCCTGTCGCGCCTGAGCCTGGAGACCGGAGCCGGCGACTTCTTCATCCCGGCGCGGGCCATGTACGCCCGCAACGGCTTTGCCGATTGCGAGCCCTTCGGCGACTACAAGCCCGACCCGAACAGCGCTTTCATGAGCCGCGCGCTCTGAAGCAAAAAGGCCCGCCTCTTTCGAATCGGGCCTTTTGTCTTTAGCGCGGAAGAACCAGCGCCGGATCGACCGGCTTGGCCTTGTCCTTGGGCGTCGGCGCATAGCGCATCTCGAAGTGCAGCTTGGGCTCGTTGGTCCCGCCGGTGGCGCCGACCGCACCCAGCTGTTCGCCCTGACGCACGTCCTGCTGCATCTTCACATTGATGCTGGAGAGGTGGGCATAGGCCGTGACCCAGCCGTCGGCGTGACGCACCAGCACCAGGTTGCCGTAGCTGGGCACCTGGTTGCCGGCATAGGCCACCTTGCCCTCGGCGGCCGACAACACCGGCGTGCCCGAGGCGGCGCGGATGTCCAGGCCGTCATTGCGCTGGCCCGTGCTCTTGGCGCCGAAGTCCGAGATGATCTCGCCGCGCACCGGCCAGGCGAACTTGCCACGGCCCGAGGCGATGATCTCGGCCTCGGTCGGCGCGGCGCTGCTCTCGATGATCGGACGCGTCGTCGACGGCGGCGGGGTCACGGGCTGAGCCGCGACCGGCGCGCTGGGACGCGAATAGGTGTTGCCGCTGGGCTGGTACGGCTGCGGGCTGGACGGCGTCGGGGCCGGACGCGAGGTCGTCGGCGTCTCGACCTTGGCGTAGCTGGTCGACGGCGTGGACGGGGCCGGCTTGGTCACAGTCGTCGTGGTCTTGATCGGACCCTTGTCCTTGTAGCCGTCCGGCAGGACCAGCTTCTGGCCCTTCTTGACCGAGGCGCTGGCGCGCAGGTTGTTCTCGGCCGCCAGTTCCTTGACGCTGACATTGAAGCGCTTGGCGACGCCGGTCAGGGTGTCGCCGCTCTGGGCCACATAGGCCTTGGACGTCGTCGCCGGGCCCTTGATCTTGGCGCCCAGCTTCAGCGGCTTGTCGGTGTCCAGGTCGTTGGCGTCGGCCAACTCCTTGATGCTCATGTCGAACTTGCGGGCGATCGCGGTCAGGGTGTCGCCCGACTTGACCGTGTGGACCTCGCGCGGGCCCGCCACCGAGACGACGGCGCCGGTAACGCTGAGCGTGGTGGTGCTGACCTGGGTCGTGGCCGGCTCGTCATCGGCCGGCGGCGTGTAGGTCGGACGCGAGGGCGCAGGACGGGTCGGCGTCGGCGCGGCGGGCTCGGCGCCGGCCAGGCTGGTCCCCGGCGTACCCGGGATCACCGTCGTGGTCTTGATCGGGCCCTTGTCCTTGTAGCCGTCCGGCAGGACCAGCTTCTGGCCCTTCTTGATCGCCGAGCCGGTCTTCAGGTCGTTCTCGTCGGCCAGGGCCGCGGCGGTGACGTTGAAGCGCTTGGCGATGGCAAAGATCGTGTCACCGGTCTGGACCACATAGGCCTTCTGCTCGCTGGCGGGGCCGGTGATCTTCTGGCCCAGACGCAGGGTCTGGCCCTTCTTGAAATCATTGTCCCGGGCCAGGTCGTTGACATTGACGTCAAAGCGCTTGGCGATCGAGGTCAGGGTGTCGCCAGACTTCACCACATGCACCTGCGGCTTGCCCGGGACAGTGACCACGGAGCCGGTGACGGTGGTGGTGACCACGGTCTTGGGCGGAACCGGACGGATCACGGGCTGCGGCGCCGGCGCGGGAGCCGGCGGCGGGGGCAGTTCGGAACTGGTGACCGAGGGCTGGGCCTGGGTCGGGATCGGCTGGCTCTGGATCGCCTGCGGCGGCGGCAGGGTCTCGGCCGCGTCGCTCTCGTTCGCGCTGTTGGGTGCCGTGGCTTGCGGGGCCTGGGTGATCGGGAAGTTCGGCGTCGCCCGTGCCGGCACCGGCGCAGGCGCCTGGCCTTCACGCGCCGGATACTGCGGCGCGTCGGTCGCGCAGGCGGAGAGCGTTCCAGCCGTCAGGGCGATCACCGCCGCTTGCGTCCACAACTGCCTCATAACGTCTCCTTTCCCGCCGGAGCCACCAAAGGGCTTCGTCAGGGTGAATCAACCTTTAACACCGAAGGCCGCGGATGCCGCGACCTCCAAACTCACTGATCCTTGGCGACGCCCGCCAGCAGCGGCACGAAGCGCACGTCGCACAGGATCTCTACCCGGAAGCCCCCCTTGCCGTCGCCGGCGTAGCGGCGAAGGCTCTGCACAGGCCCCTTCCCCACCGGCGCGACCAGCACGCCGTTGGGCTTCAGCTGCGAAAGCAGCCGCTTGGGATCATCTTCGGCCGCAGCCGTGACCATAATACGGTCGAACGGCGCCTGTTCGGCCCAACCTTCACCGCCGTCGCCGAATTTGGTGATGACGTTGGTCAAGCCCAGGGTGTTGAAGCGGCTCTCGGCCTCCTTCATCAGGGTCCGATAGCGCTCGATCGTATAGACGAGGCGCGAGACCTTGCTGAGGATGGTGGTCTGGTAGCCCGATCCCGTGCCGATCTCCAGCACGCGCGAGCGCGGCTCGACGGTCAGGGCCTGGGTCATCAGGCCGACGATATAGGGCTGGCTGATCGTCTGGCCGCAGGCGATCGGCAGGGCCGAGTCCTCCCACGAGCGGTCCTTGAACAGGTCCGGCGTGAACAGGTCGCGCGGCGTGGTCTCGATGGCCTTCAGCACCTGCTGGTCGGTCACCCCCTGGTCGCGCAGGGCCTGCATCAGGCGCGGCAGGTCGGCCTTGGCGTTCTCGGCGGCCTTGGTCGTCCGTCCGCTCATGCTTCCGCCTTGAGTTTCGGCGGAGCGCCGCCCAGGACGCCCTTCAGTTTGTGGACACTCTCGTGATGCGTCAGGTCGATGTGCAGCGGCGTGACCGAGATGCGGCCTTCATAGATGGCGCGCAGGTCAGTGCCCTCGGCCGGCTGCGACGCCTTGGCCGAGAAGCCCATCCAGTAATAGTCGCGGCCGCGCAGGTCGGTGCGCTTTTCCATGTTGCGCAGCAGGCCGTCGCGGAAGCCCTGACGGGTCACCTCGACCGCCGTGACCTCTTCGATCGGCAAGGCCGGGAAGTTGACGTTCATGACCACGTCGCCTGGCCAACCCACCTCCAGCAGGCGCTGGACGATGCCGGGACCGAAGTGCTCGGCGGTCTCCCAGTGGGCGACGACCTCGTCATGGAAGAAGGTCATGGTCTGCGACAGGGCGATCGAGCGGATGCCGTGGGCCATGCCCTCGATGGCGCCGGCGACGGTGCCCGACAGGGTGACATCCTCGGCCAGGTTCTGGCCGCGATTGACGCCCGACAGCACCAGGTCCGGCGCGGGGCCGTCGATCAGCTGCTGCACGGCCATCATCACGCAGTCTGTCGGCGTGCCCTCGACGGCGAAGCGACGGTCGTCCAGCTTGCGCACGCGGATCGGGTCCGACAGCGTCAGGGCCCGGCTGGCGCCCGACTGCTCGTATTCCGGCGCGCAGATCCAGACGTCGTCGGTCAGGGCGCGAGCGATCGTCTCCAGGGCCTTCAGGCCCGGCGCGTTGATGCCGTCGTCGTTGGTGAGGAGGATCCTCACGCATCGCCTCCGATGTGGGTGACGCCGCCCATATAGGGCTGCAGCACGGCCGGGATGTGGATGCGGCCGGCCTCGTCCTGATAGTTCTCCAGCACGGCCACCAGGGTGCGGCCGACGGCCAGGCCCGAGCCGTTCAGGGTGTGCACGAAGTGGCCGCCCTTCTCGCCGGTCTTGCGGTAGCGGGCTTCCATGCGGCGCGCCTGGAAGTCGCCGCAGTTCGAGCACGAGCTGATCTCGCGGTACATGTTCTGCGACGGCAGCCAGACTTCGAGGTCGTAGGTCTTCTTGGCGCCAAAGCCCATGTCGCCCGTGCACAGCAGCATGGTGCGGAACGGCAGCTCCAGTTTCTTCAGCACGGCCTCGGCGCACTCGACCATGCGCTGGTGCTCGGCTTCCGACTGGTCGGGCGTGGTGATCGAGACCAGCTCGACCTTGTAGAACTGGTGCTGGCGGATCATGCCGCGCGTGTCGCGACCGGCCGAACCGGCCTCGGCGCGGAAGCTGGGCGTCAGGGCCGTCAGGCGCATCGGCAGCTCTTCCTCGGCCACCAGCTGTTCGCGGACGATGTTGGTCAGCGAGACCTCGGCGGTGGGGATCAGCCAGCGACGGCTTTGCGTGAACCGGCCCACCGATCCCTCGGCAGGAACGATCCACAAGCGCCCATTGTCTCTTTCAAGAACCTCGGCGGCCTCGACGCTGGGATAGTAAATTCCAATCCCCCCCACCTTTCCGCTTTCAGATGGCAGATGAGTGGAGGTGGCCAGGAACAAGTCATCCTCGAATTTCGGCAGCTGGCCAGTGCCGAACAGTGCTTCGTCCTTCACCAGCAGCGGCGGGCTCACCTCGGTGTAGCCGTGCTCGACCGTTTGTAGGTCCAGCATGAACTGGCCGATCGCACGCTCCAGGCGGGCGATTTGGCTCTTGAGGACCACGAAGCGCGCGCCGCTCATGCGGGCGGCGGCCTCGAAGTCCATGCCGCCCAGGGCGTGGCCCAGGTCGACGTGATCCTTGGGGGCGTTCAGCTTGCCGGCCGGCAGGGCCTTGGCGTCGCCCCAGACGCGCTGCTCGACGTTACCGCTCTCATCCTCGCCCACGGGAACTTCCGAGGCGGGGACATTGGGCAGCGAGGCGAGCAGCTCCTTCAGCTTGCCACCGACGATGGCTTCCTCTTCGGCGGCGGTCGCCATGACGCCCTTCAGCGCCTCGACCTCGGCCATCAGGCGCGAAGCCTCGGCCTCATCCTTCTTGGCCTTGGCCTGGCCGATCAGCTTGGAGCTCTCGTTGCGCTTGGCTTGCGCTTCCTGCAGGGCGGTCTGGGCGGCGCGCAGCTGGGCGTCCAGCTTGACCGCTTCAGCGGCCGCGCCCGACCGGCCCTTGCCCGACCAATGCAGGTCGAACGTTTCGGGATTGTCGCGGATGGCCTTGATGTCGTGCATCGAACGCTAGCTCGGAAGAGGCAGGAGAAACGCCCTCTCTAAGGCGCGTCGGCGGGGGCGCCAAGCTTTCCGGGTGGCCTGCCCGGCTCTCAACGGCTTCGTGATCCGGCCGGGCGGCGGCGAAACCTGGGCGCCATTGCGCGAAAACCCGATTTCGGGACACGTGCGACCGCATGACGCAGGCCCAAAAAGCCATTCTTTCCCCGTTTTCGCACCAATCCGCACGAACCATCCAACTGTTAACGGAAATTAGCCGCACTTTGTCATGACGGCTTAATCCCGATGCCCGAAAAGCCGCGCCAAGTTCAGTACGCGTCCTTTTTCAGCGGCCCTCCCCGGCCCTCCCGATCATTCATTAGGAACAAGAAACACCATGAAGACGTTCGCCGCTTTCGCCGCCCTCGCCATCGCCGCCGCCATCGCCGCTCCGGCCGGCGCCAAGACCGCCTCGAACGAAGTCCGCGTCTCGATCGCCGGCAAGAACTCGGTTCAGATCGAAAACGAAATCAAGGCCGCCGCCGCGACCGTCTGCGCCGACACCTCGAAGCTGAACGCCCAGGACTGCATCGAAGGCGCCACCACCAGCGCTCACCGCCAGCTGGCCTCGCTGCTGCGCGCCCGTGACTCGGGCAAGGCCTTCGCCAACGAAACCGTCTCGGTCGTCCGCATCTCGCTGAAGGGCAAGACCCGCGACCAGATCCACCAGGAAATCCGCGCCGCCGCGGCCACGGTCTGCAAGGCCCAGCCGAACTTCAGCGCCATCAGCTACCAGGCCTGCGTGACCGACACCGTCCGCGCCGCCAAGGCTCAACTGCAGGCGCGCATGGGCGCCGCCGCCTAGGTTTCACTCGCTTATCTGAGTGGAAAACGGAGGGCTCCGCGGCTTAAGCAGCGGGGCCCTCTTCGTATCCGGACTAAACCGAAACGATGTCCGTGCCGGCTTCCTCGTCGTCTTCCCGCTTGCGGCGGCGTTCGATCAGCCACACGCACCAGATCGAGATCTCGTAGAGCAGGCACAGCGGCACGGCCAAGGTGATCTGGCTGATCGGGTCCGGCGGGGTGACGACAGCCGCCACGACGAAGACGGCGACGATGGCGTAGCGACGACCGGCGCGCAGCATCTGCGAGGTGACTAGGCCCGCCAGGCCGCCCAGCGACAGCACCACCGGCAGCTGGAAGCTGAGGCCAAAAGCCAGCAGCAGGGTCGTGACCAGGGTCAGATATTCCGACACCCGCGTCTGCAACACCACCTTCACGCCGTCGCCGACGATCTGCTGGCTCAGCGAGAACCACAGCACGAACGGCAGCATCACGTAATAGACCAGCGACGCGCCCATCAGGAACAGCACCGGCGAGGCGATCAGGAACGGCAGGAACGCGTTGCGCTCCTTCTTGTACAGGCCCGGCGCAACGAAGCGGTACAGCTGCCAGGCGATGATCGGGAAGGCCAGGATGATGGCCCCGAACGCCGCCAGCTTGATGTTGGTGAAGAACTGCTCCAGCGGCGCGGTGGCCTGCAGGGTGATCTGGGCCAGCGAGGCGGCCGGGACCTTCTTCACGCCAATCAGCGCCAGGATCAGGTCGAACGAGCCGTGATGGCCGCCGGCGTCCTGCATGGCCTTCAGCCCCTCGGCCACCGTGAACGGGCGAACCAGGAACAGGAAGATCGGCTTGACGAACGCAAAGCAGACGCCGAACGCCACGGCGATGGCGCCGACGCAGATGATCAGGCGGGTGCGCAGCTCGACCAGATGGTCCAGCAGCGGTGCGCGAGAGGACTCGATCTCGTCCTCGGCGTCGTATCCGATGGCTTTGTCGTTCACGAGACGATGTCCGAAGCGGTCGAGCCGCCGGCCTTGGCGGCGCGCTTACGCGGCGCGCGAACGGCCTTGGGAGCTTCGACGGTAATGTCTTTCTTCGCGGCGACGGCCGTCTTCTTGCGCGGCGCCTTTGCAGGTTCGGCGACGGCCGGCTCGGCGGCCGCGACAGCCTTCTTGCGCGGCGCGCGCTTGGGCTTCTCGACGATCTCCACGCCCGGCTCGGCCGGCGGCAGGATCGAATTGTCTGTCGTCAGGGCCGGATTGTGGATCTCGCCCCCGGCATAGGGATGCATCTGGGTCGCGCCGCTGGACAGCGAGGCGTCGATGTCGGCGAACACCTGGTCCACGCCGGTGTCCTGTACCGGATTGGTGAACTGGCCCGAGCGCATGGCCTGCACTTCGCGGCGCAGCTCGTCCAGCTCGGACTGACGGGCCATTTCGTCGAAGCTGGCCCGGAATTCCGAAGCCATGCCGCGCATGCGCCCGACGAACTGGCCGAGCTTGCGCAGGAGAACGGGCAGGTCCTTGGGGCCGACCACGATCAGGGCGACGGCGGCGATGACAAGGAGTTCTGTGCCGCCGATATCAGGAAGCATGGACGCGCCTTAGAACGGTGGAGCTGAACTGCTCCCCGCGAGGTTGGATCGTCGCGCGCGGAGAGCCCCTCCCCGCGCGCCCTAAAGCCTTACGACTTGCGAAGCTCTTCGGCTTCCTGCTCGGTGCGCGGCAGGGCGCCCTTGGCCTTGTTGTCGGCCACTTCACTGCTCGTGTCGTCGTCCTTCAGGCCTTCCTTGAACGCCTTAATGCCCTTGGCCGCGTCACCCATGATGCCCGACAGCTTGCCGCGGCCGCCGAACAGCAGCAGCACCACGATGGCGACGATGATCCAGTGGATAGGACCGAAACTTCCCATAACCGAGACTCCTTGCGACAAGCGCCCTGTAGCCGCTGTGACGCGTCGTTACAACATGCCGGACAATATAGGCGCTCGCGGGGCCGCAGACCATCGTTCGCCCGCGAGGCGATAGGTCGCGTGAGCCCCGGCAAGTTCTGCTCGGTCAAGTTGACCGCCTGGCCAAGCCTTCACTGAACCCTTACGCCACAAGCCTTTGAAAAGCATAGCTAAGCGTAACTGGCGCGCTTCTTGCCAGAATGTCGCACCCCTTGTGTTCGGGAGTGCATTGTCATGTCGATTTCCTCGATTGGTTCTTCCTCGCCCTATGCCGGCCTCTACAGCGGCCTGAGCGCCTCGTCGTCCAACGCGCCGCTGGGCGAGACCTCGCCCCGCGAAGAGTTCATGAAGTTCCAGGCGATGACGCCCGCGCAGAAGATGCGGGCCATGATGCTGGCCAAGCTGGGCGTGACCGAAGAGCAGCTCAAGGCCATGAAGCCCGAAGAGCGCAAGAAGATCGAGGACAAGCTCAAGGAGATGGTCAAGCAGGAGGTCCAGAACGATCCCGAGAAAAAGGATCAGAAGGGCCTGGTGGCGAACATCTTCGCCTAGTCAGCCTTTTCCGGCTCGCCCAGGAAGTCCTGGGCGAATTCCACCTGCTCGCCGTCGTCCAACTCCAGCGGATCCTCATCCTCGTTCGGGCGCAGGCCCAGCGGATCGGGCACCGAGAAGCCCGGCGGAAGGTTCATTTCCAGGAGGCCCGCGGCCTTCATCTCGGCAATGCCCGGCAGGTCGCCCAGATTGGCCAGGCCGTAGTGTTCCAGGAACACATCCGTCGTCCCGAACGTCACCGGCCGGCCCGGCGTGCGCCGACGGCCGCGCATGCGGATCAGGCCCAGCTCCAGCAGGACGTCAATCGTCCCCCGGCTGGCCTGGACGCCGCGCACGGCCTCGATCTCGGCCCGGGTCACCGGCTGGTGATAGGCGACGATGGCCAGGGTCTCCTGGGCGGCCTTGGACAGGCGGCGCGGCTCCTCGCGCTCTTCCGTCATCAGGAACGACAGGTCATTGGCGGTCTGGAAGCGCCAGCGCCCAGCGACCTCGACCAGCTCGATCCCCCTGCCCTCGTAGCGCGTCCGAAGACCCGCCAGGCCGGTAGCGATGTCCGCGCCTGCTGGCAGGCGCTTGGCCAGGTCGACATCGCTGAGCGGCTCGGCCGCCGCGAACAGCAGGGCCTCGATGCAGCGCTCGACGAAGAGAGGTTCCAGCTCGACGGTCATTCAAACCCCATAACCGATTTCCCCGGCGAAAGCCGGGGCCCAGATCCAGCCTGAGCGGTTTGGGATGATCCGAGATACGCGTTTGCAGCCTGTCGAACGCTCGTGGGTTCGATCTGGGCCCCTGCTTTCGCCGGGGAGATCGGAGATGGGGAAAGGCTCATTCCATCACCTCCAAAGGCTCCGCTCTCGTCCGCAAGTAGATGTCCTTGAAGTGCTCCAGCTGGCGCGCCTCCAGGATGCCTTCCTTCACCAGTTCCAGCGAGGCCGACAGGGTCGAGGCCAGGTACGAGGCGGGCGTGGGGCCGTCATCGTCCTCCAGCGCCTTCTCGATCGGGGCGATGGTGGAGAGGACCGTCCAGTCCTCCATCTTGGGCAGCAGGCTGCGCAGGCGGTCGCGGGCGTCTTCCAGCGGATAGGCCGTGGGCGGGCGTGGGGCGTAGTGGCGGCTGTGCTCGCGCTTGCGCTGCTCGATATAGGCGCTCATCAAGCCGTAGAGGTCGCCCTCCAGCCGGGTCGAGGAGACGATCTTGACCGCTTCGGGGTCGCCGCGCATGAAGACGTCCTGCTTGAGGATCGGGCGCTCCTTGAGAGCCTCGACGGCCTTGCGCATGACGTCCAGCTTGGCCAGGCGGAAGGCCAGCTGGGCGGCCATCTCCTCGGCGGGCGGCTCCTCGGCCTTGGCGCGTTCGGGCTTGGGCAGCAGCAGGCGGGACTTCAGATAGGCCAGCCAGGCGGCCATCACCAGATAGTCGGCGGCCAGCGAGAACCGCACGCGGCGAGCCTGCTGGACGAAGGCCAGGTACTGCTCGGCCAGCTTGGTGATCGACAGCTGCAGCAGGTCGACCTTCTGGCTGCGGGCCAGCGCGAGCAGCACGTGCAGCGGGCCTTCATAGCCGTCGATGTCGATGACCAGCGCCGCGCCGTCTTCGGCCGCTTCATCGGCGGCGGCAAAGTCGAAAGTGGGCTGGAAGCCCGTGTTCAAGCGTACTTGCCGTCAAACGCCGCGTCGAAGCGGGCGCGGGCCTCGGCCACGTCGAAGGGCTCGGGAACCTTGACCAGGCGGCCCATGACGACCTGGGCGCGGCGGCGGGCCTCTTTGCCCAGCTTGCCGACGCCCGACATCACGGCCTTCATCTCGCCCATGTCGCCGTTGCAGTGCAGGACGACGTCGCAGCCGGCCGACAGGCTGTCCTTGGCGCGTTGCTTGAAGTCGCCGCTCAGCGCCTTCATCGACAGGTCATCGCTCATCAAGAGGCCGTCGAAGCCGATCGACTCGCGGATGATTTTCTTGATGGCCTTCTTGGACGTGGTGGCCGGGTTCTTGCGGTCGATGGCCGTGTAGACGACGTGAGCCGTCATCGCCATCGGCATGTCCGACAGCACCCGGAACGGCGCGAAGTCGCGCTTGTCCAGCTCGTCCAGCTTGGCCTTCACCACCGGCAGCTCCAGGTGGCTGTCGCTCATGGCGCGGCCGTGGCCGGGGATGTGCTTGATGATCGGCAGGACGCCGCCGGCCAGCAGGCCTTCTGCGGCGGCGCGGCCCAGGGTCGCCACCTGCTCGGGCGTGTCGCCATAGGCGCGGTCGCCGATGATCTCGTGACCCTTGGGGTCGGGCACGTCCAGCACCGGCACGCAGTCGACATTGATGCCGAGGCTGAGCAGGTCATGGGCGATCAGGCGCGAGCCCAGGCGCGTGATCTCGCGCGCGACCAGCGGATCGTTGGCGACCAGCTGGCCATAGGCGCGGCCTGGCGGATAAATGCGCCAGTGCGGCGGTTGCAGGCGGGCGACGCGGCCGCCCTCCTGGTCGATCAGGATGGGCGCGTCAGGCCGGCCGACCGTCTCGCGCAGGGCCGCCGTCAGGGCGCGCACCTGGTTGGGATCGGCGATGTTGCGCTTGAACAGGATGAAGCCCCACGGCTTCACGTCCCGAAAGAGCGCGACCTCTTCGGCCGTCAGGGTGGTCCCGGCGCAGCCGAGGATGGCGGCGGAGGACGAGGCGCCCATCAAGAGGCTCATTTGACGAAGCAGGACTTGCCCGAGGCCGAGATGGCCTCGCAGAACGCCTTGGCCGCTTCGCGCGAGGCAAAGCCCGTGACCGAGGTGCGGTAGAGGGTGGCGCCGTTCTTGTCGATCGCCTCGACCTTCTTGCCCTTGCCGGCGGCCAGGCCGGGGGCCAGGCGCGTGGCTTCAGTCCAGGCCTTGTCGGCCAGGGCGGGCGAGGACAACGCGCCGATCTGCACCGAGGCCGGGCCCGAGGCGGTCGCGACCGGCTTGGGAGCCGGCGTCGTGGTGGCGACCTGGACGGGCTTGGGCGCGGCGGCGACCGGCCGCTGGGCGGCGGCGGTGGCCAGGGACTCGATGGTCGGAGCCGGCTTGGCGGCCGGGGTCGCCGGCTGCGTGACAGTCGGCGCGGGCTTGGCCGGCGGCAGGGCGGCGGTCTGGACCGGCGCGGTCGGCAGCGGCGCGGCCGGACGGGCCTGAGGCGTCTCCGGCGGCGCGGCGAAGGTCGCCGACGGCTGCGGGTCCTCGTTGTGATAGATCTGCAGGCCCGCGGCGGGGTCCTGCGGCTGGCTGCCGGCCGGCGGCGGGGTTTTCATCTGGGCGACCTCGGTCCCCACGGCCTGCGGCGGCTCGTTCGGATTCCGGATGCCGTTGCGATAGATCATCATCACGGCGGCCACCAGGGTCACCAGCACCACCGCGCTGATGATCAGGGTCATGGGCAGCGGGCGCGCACCGCGCACGGGCTGACGCGCGTCGAACGACAGCGGCGCGTCGGTGGGCGGCGTATAGGCCCCGCGGTGCGGATCGGACATCTCAGATAGGCTCCAGCATACTCGGCCCTAGAACAAGGGGCGCACGGATCGAACGCATCGAATCAGACGCGCGCGACCCTAGGTTACCCTCCGGGGGCGCGTCTCAGAAGCGTCCGCCCCGCTCAGGTGGCAGACTTCAAGCCGCTCGCGTCCCCGTTCCGAGTCTTGAGCCTTACGGCCTAGTTCCAGACGTCGAGGTGGAACAGCTTACGGTGCTCTTCTATCGCGAAGCGGTCGGTCATGCCTGCGATGTAATCGCACACCACGCGGGCTCGACCGGCTTCGTCGCGGTTCTGCGACTTGGCGAACCAGACGGTCGGCAGGACCTCCGGCTCCCTCAGGAATAGCGCGAACATTTCGCCCAGAATACGGCGGGCCTGGCTGCGGGTGCGGTTGACGCGCCAGTGGCGGTACATGCGCTCGTAAAGGAAGGCGCGCAGGCGGGCCAGATCCTCGGCCATGTCCGGCGAGAAGGCGACCAGGGCGTGGTCCAGGGCGCGGACGTCGTCGGCCGAGCCCACGCCGGTAGCGGCGGCGCGCTGCAGGGTCTCGCCCATCACGTCGTCGATCATCGCGCCGATCATGCGGCGGACGGCTTCCAGGTGGGTCAGGCGCGGGTCGAGGTCGGGACGCTCGCTCTTCACGGCGAACAGGATCGGGCCGATCAGCGGCACGTCCAGCAGCTCGTCCAGGGTGAAGAGGCCCGCGGTGACGCCGTCATCGACGTCGTGGTTGTTGTAGGCGATGTCATCGGCCAGGGCCGCGACCTGCGCCTCGGCCGACGCCCAGGTGTTCAGGCCCAGCTCGTACTCGTTGTCGTACTTCTGGATGGCCTTCCAGGACGGCTTGCCCAGTTTGTTGGTCACCGGGCCGTTGTGCTTGATGATCCCTTCCAGGGTCTCCCAGGTGAGGTTCAGGCCCAGGAAATCCGGATAGCGGTGCTCCAGCTCGGTCACGACTCGGAACGTCTGCACGTTGTGGTCGAAGCCGCCGTAGTCGCGCATCTGGATCTCGAGCTCGTCCTCGCCGGCGTGGCCGAACGGCGGATGGCCCAGGTCGTGACCCAGGGCGATGGTCTCGGCCAGGTCGCTGTCCAGACCCAAGGCCGTGGCCAGCGATCGCGCCACCTGCGCCACTTCCAGCGAGTGTGTCAGGCGGGTGCGGAAGTTGTCACCCTCGTGCGCGACGAAGACCTGGGTCTTTTCCTTCAGACGGCGGAAGGCCGAGGTATGGATGATACGGTCGCGGTCGCGCGCGAACGGCGTGCGGGTGCGGCTTTCGTCCTCCTGGAACCGGCGGCCCTTCGACTTGAAGGGATCCTCGGCATAGGGCGCGCGGGGGACGAAGTACGGGGTCGAGGACATGAACCGCCTTTATCGCGTTTGACCATTTGACCCCTTCCGTAGAGGCCGCGTCACCCTCATATAGGCCGAAGGTGACTTTTCCACAGCCATGACCCAAGTAGACTTAACGCTTTCCGAAAACGCCGCTCGTCGGATCAAGACCATCGCTGCTAGCGAAGGCCGCCCCCTCATGCTGCGCGTCGCCGTCGACGGCGGCGGCTGCTCGGGCTTCCAGTACCGCTTCGACCTGGTCGACACCGTCGAGGACGACGACCTGAAGATCGAGCGCGACGACGCCGTGGCCCTGGTCGACGTCGTCTCCCTGGCCCTGCTGAAGGGCTCGGAGATCGACTTCGTCGACGAACTGGCCGGCGCCGAGTTCCGCGTCCGCAACCCGAACGCCAAGTCCAGCTGCGGCTGCGGCGTCAGCTTCTCGATCTGAGAACTCTGAAATTTTTGCGATGTTCAAAAACATTGCCTTCCTCGCCTTTGTGGCGAGGACCCAGCGTTCAGCTGGCTTTGAACACGACCATGCTGGCTGAGCCCATCCGGCTTCTCCCAGCCTAACGGCGCCATGGGTCCTCGCCACAAGGGCGAGGAAGGCAACGATATTTTGCCTCGGGTGCTAGGTCGGCACGAACTGCAGCAAGGTCAGCGCCACCGCGCCCCAGGCCAGCGGCGCGGCCATGGCGGCCCAGGACAGGGTCGTCTCGTTCTTGCGCCACAGGATCCAGCCGGCCAGCGGGGCCAGCAGGCACACCACCCAGAACGAGGCGGCGAACACGAAACCCAGCCAGGCGACGGGGTTCGTCAGGTTGCCTGAGCGATCGAAGACCAGCGGCGTGAAGATCGCCAGGATGCCGCCCAGCACGGCCAGAGCCACGCATGCGCCGGTGGCCAGGACCATCAGCAGGACCTGTCTCTTGTCGATCGATCGTTTGCCCGACTTGAGCACACCCGTCATGGGCTCTAGCCTCCCGCCGCTGTCTGGAGCCGTCAATGCGTATAGCCACCTGGAACGTCAATTCGATCAACGCTCGCCTGGAAGGCGTGCTGGCCTGGTTCGAATCGGAGGCCCCCGATGTCGCGGTGCTCCAGGAGATCAAATGCGTCGACGAGAAGTTCCCGACCGAAGCCTTTGAACGGCTGGGCTACAACGTCGTCGTCCACGGCCAGAAGACCTATAACGGCGTCGCCCTGCTGTCGAAGTTCCCGCTGGACGACGTGCGCAAGGGCCTGCCCTTCCTGTCGCAGGACGAGGTCGACGAGCAGTCGCGCTATGTCGAGGCGGTGATCAACGCGCCGACGCCGTTCCGGGTGGTCGGCATCTACCTGCCCAACGGCAATCCGATCGGGACCGAGAAGTTCGACTACAAGCTGGCCTGGATGCGCCGGCTGCAAGCCCATGCCCAGAGCCTGCTCGCCTTCGAGGAGCCGCTGGTGATCTTGGGCGACTACAACGTCATCCCCGAGGCCGAAGACGTCGCCAATCCCGAAGCCTGGCTGGGCGACGCCCTGTTCCAGCCCGAGAGCCGCGGCGCGTTCCGGGCGCTGAAGAACCTGGGCTTCACCGATGCCTACATGCAGGTCGACGGCGCGCCAGGCGGCTACACCTTCTGGGACTACCAGGCCGGCGCCTGGCCACGGAACCTGGGGATCCGCATCGACCACCTGCTGTGCTCGCCCCAGGCCGTCGACCGCCTGGAAGCCGTGGTCATCCACCGCGACGAGCGCGACAAGGAAAAGCCCTCCGACCACGTGCCGGTCGTCGGCCACTTCCGCGACTAGAGCATGGCAGCCGAAAGTGTGTGCGGTTTCGGCGCCCGCCATGCTCTAGATGATAGAGATAGAGCCTATTTATCCGTTTCTGATTTCCATCAGAAACGGACAGGCTCTAGGCGCCGCCTGTCGGCGATCCGCGACTCTCGCTAGCCTGAGCTTCATTATGAGCGAGCTTGCCCGCCTCCTGCTGTTCGTCGCCATCGCCGGTACGGCGGTGACGTTCCTCGGCAGCCTGGCCATCTGGTACGGCGACGAGGACCGCCGCATCCGGCGCGCCCTGCGCAACGTGCTGAAGAGCGAGCCGGAAGGCCTGATCGTCGCGCGTGGCCGGGGTCGTGGCGCGGGCTTCTCGTTCGCTACCAACCTGCTGGCCGTGGCCTGGGACCGGGGCGCCTGGTGCCTGGTCTACCGGCTGGACGAGATGATGGGCGCCGAGCTGCTGGTCGACGGCCAGGTGATGGGCCGCGTCTTCCGGGGCGAAGGCCGCCGGGCCATCGACCACGTCGCGCCCCAGGCCGAACGGGTCACCCTGCGCCTGATCTTCGACGATCCGCGCCATCCCGACTTCACCCTGGACCTGTGGGCGCCTGGCGACGAGCAGCGCCGCGAGACCGCCTCGCCCGGCGAGCTGGTGCAGGAGGCCAACCGCTGGCTGGCCCGTTGCGAAGCCATCGTCCGCCGTCCCCTGCCGCCGCGTCCGGAAAAGCCCGCTGCCGCGCCGGCGACGGTCGCCGTCCGCCCCGCGCCCGCGCCGCCGCCTCCCGCCCCGATGGTCGACGACTTCGACGACGACATGTTCGAGGACGAGGACGACGACTTCCAGGCGCCGCCCCCGCCCCTGCCCGACACCCCGCCGCCACTGCCGCGCCGCTCGTCGTTCGACGACGTCCCGCGCGCCGCCGCGGCCCGGCCGATCTCGCGTCCGACCACGCCGGTCCCAGCGCCCGCGCCCTCCTCTTCTTCCGCTCCGGCCAAGGCGCGCCCAGTCGAGCCCGACATGTTCGACGATCCGCCTTGGGACGAAGAGGACGGCGACCTGCCGCCCCTGCGCCCCGCGCCGGAACCGGAATACAAGCCCGTCTCCAAGGCTCGCCGCGAGACCGCCAGCGACCAGGACGAGCTGCCGTTCGACCTGGACGACTAGAGATCGCGCCCGCGCTGATCACGCTTTCGAGACTGCCAACCGCCGTTCTGCCTTTTTCGATTGCTGCGACGCAGCGACGGGCGTAAAGCGCCGGCCGCCGGTCGCGAACCGGCGCTTTGGAGCCTCGTGCTTGCATGGCGGGTAAAGACCCCCTCGCCGCGTCCGACCTCACCACCCCGACAACTCAAGCTTCCCACCACGGCCACGCGGCGTCGCGTTTCTGGCCGTTGGCGCTGGGCAGCGTGGGCGTCGTGTTCGGCGACATCGGCACCAGCCCCCTCTACGCCTTCCGCGATGCGTTGGCCGAGGCCGCCCGCGACGGCCTGGTCCGTCCCGAGATCATGGGCGTGCTATCCCTGGCGCTATGGGCGCTGATCCTGGTCGTGACGGTCAAGTACGTCCTGTTCCTGATGCGCGCCTCCAACAAGGGCGAAGGCGGGGTGCTGTCGCTGATGGCCCTGGCTCAGCAGGGCGCGGCGGGCCGCACCGGCCTGATCTTCGCCCTGGGCGCCATCGGGGCTGCCCTGTTCTACGGCGACGGCGTCATCACCCCGGCGGTCTCGGTGCTGTCGGCGGTCGAGGGCTTGAAGTCGGTGAAGGGCTTCGAGCACTGGTTCGGCACGCAGGAAGTCATCGTCGTCAGCCTGGTCATCCTGGCCGGCCTGTTCAGCTTCCAGGCCAAGGGCACGGCCAAGGTGGCCGGCATCTTCGGCCCGATCATGGTCTGCTGGTTCCTGTGCCTGGGCGCCCTGGGCGTCTGGCACATCAAGGACGACCCCAGCGTGCTGGGCGCGATCTCGCCGACCTACGCCATCTATTTCCTGACCCACCACGGCCTGACCGGCTTCCTGGTGATGGGCGCGGTGTTCCTGACCGTGACCGGAGCCGAGGCCCTGACCGCCGACATGGGCCACTTCGGTCGCGGCCCGATCCAGATGTCGTGGTTCGGCCTGGCCCTGCCGATGCTGGCCCTGAACTATTTCGGCCAGGCGGCCCTGGCGTCCAAGGCCCTGGCCGTCGCCGAGGCCTCCGGAACCGCCCTGCCCAACGCCGACTGGTTCTTCCTGATGGCCCCGCACCAGTGGCGCCTGGGCCTGGTCCTGTTCTCCGGCGTCGCCACCGTCATCGCCAGCCAGGCGGTAATCACCGGCGCCTTCTCGCTGACCCAGCAGGCGATCCAGCTGGGCCTGCTGCCCCGCATGGACATCAAGATCACCTCATCGACCGAGGCCGGCCAGATCTATGTCGCGCCGATCAACTGGCTGCTGTTCGTCGGCGTCGTGCTGGTGGTGCTGTCGTTCCGCTCGTCCTCGGCCCTGGCCCATGCCTACGGCATCTCGGTGACTGGCACGATGGTGGTCACCACCCTGCTGGCCTACATCGTCGTGCGCCACGTCTGGAAATGGCGCCTGGTCACGGCTCTCGCTTTGATCGTGCCGCTGTTCGCCCTGGACCTGACCTTCTTCACCGCCAACCTGCTCAAGGTTCTGACCGGCGGCTGGGCCCCGCTGGCCCTGGGCGCGGGCCTGTGCCTCTTGATGTCGATCTTCGTCAGCGCCACCGAGCGCCTGCGACTCAAGCTCAGCAAGGACGGCCTGCCGTTCGGCGATTTCCGCGAGATGATCCTGCGCCGCCCGGCCGGCTCGACGGCCGGCTCGACGGCCGGCACGGCCGTGTTCCTGACCTCGGATCCGAACACCACCCCGCCGGCTCTGATGCACAGCCTCAAGCACTTCAAGGTGCTGCACGAGCGCAACGTGCTGCTGAAGGTGGTCAACGAGACCCGCCCCTACGTCCCCGAGGCCGAGCGGATCGAGACTCAGACCCTGGACGACCGCTTCTCGCTGGTCACCCTGCGCTACGGCTATATGGAAAGTCCGAACATCCCGAAGGCCCTGGCCGCCTGCCGCAAGCAGGGCCTGAAGTTCGACATCATGAGCACCTCGTTCTTCGTCAGCCGCCGCACCATCGTGCCGTCGACGGCCAACGACGCCCTGCCGGCCTGGAAGCGCAAGCTGTTCACCTTCCTGACCCGCAACGCCGCCGACCCGACGACCTTCTTCCACCTGCCTCCGGGCCGGGTGGTCGAACTGGGCACGCAGGTGAGCCTGTAAAAAAGTCTGAAAGAAACTTCGCCGCGCCCCGACTAGGGCCTCGTATCAAGAAGCGAGGATCGCGCGATGAAGTTGAAGTGGATGCTGCCGATAGGCCTGTTCGCCCTGAGCCTGGCGACCTGGATCGCGTTCGGGATCGCGGTGGCGATGCATGTCGAGCGTAAGGTGCTGATCGCCATGGCCGCGTTCGGCGCCCTGGCGCTGGAAGGCGTCATGTGGAGCACGGCGGCCATCTTGGGCGTCAGCGCGTTCCAGGCCCGCCGCCAGATCTGGGGCCGGGTGCGCGCGGTCTTCCAGAGGGCCTGATCACCGTTGTCGTCGCCACCGACCTTCCGGACCGTCGTTCAGGATCACGGCCCCATGCTGGCCCGCGTCGCCGCGGCCTATGAGGCCGACCCGGCTTTGCGCGAAGAGCTGAACCAGGAGATCCTGCTGGCGGTCTGGAAGGCCCTGCCAAACTGGCGCGGCGACGCCTCGCTGCGCACCTTCGCGGCCCGCATCGCCCACAACCGCGCCGTCGACCACGTAGCCCGCCAGGCCTCGCGGCCGCGCTCGGCCGTGCTGGACGAGGCCCTGCCCAGCGGCGCGCCCTCACCGCTCGACACCCTGGAGCAGCGCGACCGGCACGAGCGCCTGATGGCTGCCGTGCGCCGCCTGCCGCTGCCCCTGCGCCAGGTGACCGTCCAGACCCTGGAAGGCTTCACCCCGGCCGAGATCGCCGAGGTGCTGGGCGTCAACGCCAACACGGTCTCGATCCGCCTGACACGCGCCAAGGCTGCCCTCAAGCTCGAAATGGAGAAGGGCTGATGAGCCAGGATCCCTGGAACGAATGGTCCGACGCCTGGCAGGACACGCCGCCCGCGCCGACCGCCGAGATCGACGCCATCGAACGCCGGATCCGCCGCCGCCTGTTCTGGCGTTCGGCCCAGGCGGCCGCCGACATCGCCGCGTGCGTCTTCGCCCTGGCGCTGTGCGCCTGGGTCCTGCTGACGCGCGACGACGCCGTCTCCAGAAGCACGGGCGCCATCGGCCTGGCCTTCTCTTTGTTTGGCCTGTTCGTCGTGTTGGCCGCCCGCCGGCCGCCCGGCGCGATGGCCGATCGCTCGGTGGCCTCGGCCCTGGACTGGGAGATCCTGGAGATCGACTCCGACATCCGCCGTTCGTGGGGCGGCCTGGTCATGGCGGCGGCCGGCCTGGTCTTCCTGGCCGCGATCGTGGCCATCGCCTTCGAGGCGCACCGGCTGCCGCGCGCGGTGTGGGGACTGCCGGCCGCCGGGTTCGTATCCATCCTGGGCTCGGTGGCGTGGTCCGGCGGCCTGCTGGTGCGGCGCAAGGCCCGGAAGCGCCGCCTCCGGGCCCTGCGTGACGAACTGATCGACGACTAGACGAGGCCCCGCAGGACCGCGTCCAGCGCGGTCACTCCCTGGCGCGGCTGACCTTCGAAGGTCAGCCAGCCTTCGTTGAAGCCGTCCAGCATCTGGATGCGCGGCAGCGGCTCGGCCATGCCCTGGGCGCGGAACAGGCCGCCCCAGGTCTCGCGCGGCACGACCTCTGCGCGGACGTCACGGCCCAGCACGCGGGCCAGGGCGGCGGCCAGGTCGTTCGGACTGATCGCAGCGGGACCTTCCAGTTCGATCAGGCGATGACCGGTCCAGGTCTCGCGCAGCAATTCGGCCGCCGTCGCCCCGACGTCGCGCGCCGCCACCATCGGGATGGCGCGGTCCAGCGGGGCCAGGAAGCTGCGAAGCACGCCTTCGTCGCGTGCGGCGGCGATGTCCCACTCGGCATTGTCCATGAACCAGGCCGGCCGCAGCACCGTCACCGGCAGAGCCAGGTCGGCGATCGCCGCCTCCATCAGGGTATGCTGGCTCAGCAGGTTCGGCTGCCTGGCCTGGGCGCCGACGGTCGACAGCCAGACCACGCGGCCGGGCCGGCTGGCTTCGAGGGCCGCCCGCAGCGCGGCGACGTTCGCACGCGCTTCCGGAAAGCCTGGGGCGGGATCGAACACCGGCGGCGGCACGACGAAGACCGCCTCCGCGTCCGCGAAAGCCCGTATCAGGGCCGCCGCATCGTCCATGGCCGCCACCGCGACCTTACAGCCGCGCTCGGCCCAGGCCGCGCCTTTGGCGGCGTCGCGAACGACGGCGCGGACCGGCAGGCCGGCCTCCAGCAGACGACGGGCGGCGGCTCCGCCCACCCGACCGGTGATCCCCGTGATGACGTACATGGCGCACTCCTTCTCGATGTCGCGCCAGGACATCTATGCCAGTAGACGCGTTGCCTTAATCGCCATTGAGTCACATCATTCATGACATCAAATCATGGATGATCGCATGACCTTCGACGGACGCCTGGTCGCCAATATCGGGGTGCTGGCCGCGATCGTGGAAAGCGGCAGCTTTGCCCGCGCCGCCGACGCCCTGGGCCTGTCGCCGTCGGGCGTCAGCCGGGCCCTGGCGCGGTTGGAGCAGCGGATCGGCGTGCGACTGCTCGAACGCACCACCCGCTCGCTGGCCCTCACCGACGAAGGCCGCCGGCTCTATGCCGAGATCGGACCTCTGCTTAGCGGCATCGAGGACGTAGTCGCCGGCGCCTCGGGCGCGGCCGGGGCGGTGCGCGGCCGCCTGCGGGTCAATGTCGACGCCTTTTTCTCGCGCCACCTCTTGGCGCCGCACCTGCCGCGCTTCCTGGATGCGCATCCGGAGCTGGCGCTGGAGCTCGTGGCCAGAGACCAGCTAGGCGACCTGATCGGCGACGGCTTCGACCTGGCCGTCCGCTTCGGCGAGCCGCCGGCCTCTTCCCTGGTGTCGCGCAAGCTCTTGGAGACCCGCACCGCGACCCTGGCCGCCCCGGCCTATCTGGCGCGGATGGGACGGCCAGCCCAGCCCGCCGACCTCGCCGCCCACGCCTGTATCCAGATGCGTCACGCCCAGACCGGCGAGCCCCTGCCCTGGACCTTCCGGCGCGGCGCGGAAACCCTGACCGTACCGACCAGCGGCCGGCTAGCGGTCAACGAGGTCGGCGCCTTGATGGGAGCCTGCCTGGCGGGCGTCGGCGTCGCCCGCGTCAAGGCGATCGGCGTCCAGGACCTGATCGATCGCGGCGAGCTCGTCGACCTCTTCCCCGACTGGACCGGCGAGACCTTCCCGCTCTACGCCCTCTATCCGTCACGCCACCTGCCGGCGGCCAAGACCCGGGCCTTCGTGGATTTCGTGGCGCAGATCGTGAAGGGTTAGGCCTTCAGGTGCGCGGCCAGGGCGTCGATGAACAGGCGCGTCTTGGCCGGGACCAAGCGGGCGCTGGGATAGACGGCCCAGATCGACCAGGACTCCAGCACCGCGTCGGCCAGCGGGACCTCGACCAGCCGGCCGGCGGCGACGTCCTCGCGGATGTTCCAGTCCGACAGCATGGTGATTCCCAGACCGCCCAGGCAGGCCATGTGCAAAGTCTCGACCCCGCTGGCCGTGAACCGCCCGGCCACCCGCTGCTGAACCGGCTTGTCGCCGATCATGAAGGTCCAGTGCGAGACGCCGGTGATCGCCAGGCACTGGTGCTCAGCCAGGTCGGCCAGCACTCTGGGCGCACCGTGCTCGGCCACATAGTCCGGCGAGGCGTAGAGCTTGCGCGGGTTGTCATCCAGGCGGCGGGCGATCAGCGAGTTGTCGCGTAGCACCGCGATGCGGATGGCTACGTCGATGCCGCTGGCGACAATGTCGGTGATGGCGTCGGTGACCTGCAGGTCGACCTGCAGGTCCGGATTGGCCCGCATGAAGGCCGGGATCATCGGCGCGACCATCTTGCGGCCGAACGGGGCCGAGGCTGTCACCCGCAGCATGCCCGAGGCCCCTGCGCCCGATGGCCGGATCGCCGCCCGCGCCGCCGCCTCGCCCTCCAGCATGGCCTGGGCATGGGGCAGGAACGCCTCGCCCTCGGCGGTCAGGGACAGGGCGCGGGTCGTGCGGTGGACAAGCCGCGCGCCAACCTCATCCTCCAGCGCCGCCAGTCGGCGCGAGGCGGCCATTGGCGCGATACCCAGACGACGGGCCGCGGCCGCCAGGCTGCCCGCCCGCGCCGCCTCGACGAAGACGCCTATGTCCGCAAGATCCATTATATCGAAATCCGATCGGCCGACTTATCGAATATGACCAATTATACGCGAAATCGATAGCCCATACATCCCGGCCCGACGGAGAGCGAACGCTGCTCTCCAGGGAGCCGATCATGACCTTCATTCTTCCCCGCGCCGCCTTCCGGGCCGCGCCATTGGGCCGGGGCCTGACCTTCGCCATGGCGACCGCCGCCGGGCTGGCGGTCGCCAACATCTATTACAGCCAGCCGATGTTGGGCCTGATCGAGCGCGAGCTGCCCGGCCCGCTCACCGCCTTCGTGCCCACCGCGACCCAGCTGGGTTATGCCGCCGGCCTGCTGCTGCTGGCCCCGTTGGGCGACCGCGTCGAGCGCAAGACGCTGATCGTCGGCCAGTTCATGGCGCTGGCCTTCGCGTTGGTCCTCGCGGCCCAGGCCCCCAGCGCCGGCTGGCTGCTGGCCGCCTCGCTGTTGCTGGGCATGGCCGCCACGGTCGCCCAGCAGATCGTGCCGCTGGCCGCACACCTCGCGTCGGCCGAGAAGCGCGGCGCCACGGTAGGCGTCGTGATGTCGGGCCTGCTGTGCGGCATCCTTCTCAGCCGCACCGTCGCCGGCTTTGTCGCCACGGGCCTGGGATGGCGAGCGATGTTCTGGCTGGCCGCGCCCGTCGCCTCGGCCGCCGGCTTGCTGATGGCCGCGACCCTGCCGCGTAGCAAGCCCGACAGCGACCTCTCCTACGGCGCCCTGCTGAGCTCGCTCGGCAAGCTGTGGATCGAGCACCCCGCCCTGCGGCTGGCGGCCTTCACCCAGGCCAATCTGTTCGCCGCCTTCACCGCCTTCTGGACGATCCTGGCCCTGCACCTGCAAGAGCCGCGCTTTGGCCTGGGCGCCGACGTCGCCGGCGTGTTCGGGATCGTGGGCGTGGTCGGCGTCATGGCCGCGCCCCTGGCCGGCCAGCTGGCCGACAGGCGCGGGCCGCACCTGGCCATCGCCTTGGGCGCGGTCCTGACTCTGGTCGCCTGGCTGATCTTCGGCCTGTGGAGCTCGGTCGCCGGCCTGCTCGTCGGGGTCGTGGTGCTGGACTTCGCCGTGCAGGGCGCCCTCGTGTCGAACCAGGCCCTGGTCTACGCCCTGAAGCCCCAGGCCCGCGCCCGCCTGAACACCCTCTTCATGGGCGCGATGTTCTTAGGCGGCGCAGGCGGCTCGGCCGCGGCGGCGGCGGCCTGGACCCACGGCGGCTGGAGCGCGGTCGCGGTGCTCGGCGGCGGCCTGGCGGTGATCGCGGTACTGCTGCAGGTGTCGGGCGGCCGGCGGCGCTAGCCTTCCGCCGCCCACTCCACGGCCAGGGCCAGGTCCAGCGCCCGGGCGGCCTCCTCGCCGGTCACCACCGGCCGGGGGGCCTCGCCGCGCACCGCCTTCAGGAAACCCGCGACCGACAGGCCCAGCGGGTCCTTGCCGGCCGGGGTTTCGGTGAAGTTCTCGATCAGCGGGAACGGCGTGGTGTTGCGGAAGGTGCGCTGGAGGAAGTCGATCTCGACCTCGCCCGAAGGGTAGACGACCTTCATGGTGCGCTCGCGGGCTTCGGCCACGCGTGAGCTGTCGAAGATGGCGACAAAACCGTTGTCGAAAGTGGCCTCGGCTTTCACCCAATCCAGCGAGGTCGAGCGGGTGATGGCCCCCTCGCCTTCCACCGTGATCGGCTGACCGTCACAGAGGGCCAGGGCCAGATCGATGTCGTGGATCATCAGGTCCAGCACCACCGAGACGTCCAGGTTGCGGTCCGAAGGCGTGCCCCGGCGGACGGCTTCCAGGCGCAGGGGCTGTTCGGGAATGTCCAGAAGGCCCATGGCCTGGAACACGACGCGTTCCTGGTGACCGCAGGCCAGCGGCACGCCGGCCTTGGCGGCGGCGGCGACCATCTTGTCGGCGTCCTCGGGCGAAACGGCGATCGGCTTTTCCGAATAGACTGGCTTGCCCGCCTTCAGCGCGGCCAGGGCCGGCGCGGCGTGATGGACAGCCGGCGCGGCGACCGTGACCACATCGACGGCGGCCAGGAAAGCGTCGATGTCGTCGAAGGCCTGGGCGCCCAGCGGTCCCGCCAACGCTTCGGCGCGCGCCAGATCGACGTCGTAGACGCCGACCAAGGTCACCCCCTCCAGCTCGACATACTTCTTGGCGTGATAGCCGCCGAACACACCGGCGCCGACGACGCCTGCCTTCAGGTTCTGGGTCATGGGCGGTGTCTACCCCGCTTCGGGACCGCTTAGAAGCACTGGAGACTTCCGTAAGGGCGCGCTAAACATCCGTTTAAATTAGCAACGCTCACCAAGAGCAGTCGGAGGAACCGTCATGACCACCTCGCGTGAGATCCGCCTGAAGAGCCGCCCCGTCGGCCTGCCCAAGGCCTCGGACTTCGAACTGGCGACCGTCGAGCTGGCCGCGCCGGGCGACGGCGAGGTGCAGGTCCGGAATCTGTGGATGTCGGTCGACCCCTATATGCGCGGCCGCATGTACGATCGCCCCAGCTACGTGCCGCCCTTCCAGATCGGCCACGCCCTGCAGGGCGGCGCGATCGGCGAGGTCACGGCCTCCAATGATCCCGACTTCAAGCCGGGCGACGTCGTCAACTCGATGTTCGGCTGGCGCGAGGCGTTCAACGCCAATCCCAAGGCCCTGGCCGCCGCCGGCATGGGCGCGATCACCAAGATCGACACGCAGGGCGTCCCGCCCCAGGCCTTCCTGGGCGTGGCCGGCATGCCCGGCATGACCGCCTATGTGGGCCTGCTGCGCGTCGCGGCGCTGAAGGACGGCGACGTGGTCTTCGTCTCGGCCGCCGCCGGCGCGGTGGGCTCGGTCGTCTGCCAGATCGCCAAGCTGAAGGGCCACACCGTGATCGGCTCGGCCGGCGGGCCCGAGAAGGTCGCGTTCCTGAAGTCGATCGGCGTCGACCACGTCATCGACTACAAGGCCACGCCCGACGTCGTCGCCGAACTGGCCAAGGTCGCGCCCAAGGGCATCGACGTCTATTTCGAGAATGTCGGCGGCATCCACCTAGAGGCGGCCATCAACTCGGCGCGGCCGTTCGCCCGCTTCGCCCTGTGCGGGATGATCTCGCAATATAACGAGACCGGTAAGCCGGAAGGCCCACCCAACATCATCCTGGCCGTGGGCAAGAGCCTGCGCCTGGAGGGCTTCATCGTCTCGAACCACTACGACCTCTATCCGCAGTTCGCCAAGGACATGGGCGAGTGGATCAAGGCCGGGAAGATCAAGTGGAACGAGACGGTCGAGGACGGCGTCGAGCGCGCCCCGGACGCCTTCCTGAAGCTGTTCTCGGGCGAGAACCTGGGGAAGATGCTGGTGAAGCTGGCCTAGGCGCCCGTCAGTCGCGGGGTTCGAGCTTGAACAGTTCGAGCCCCGTCGGCGTCTTCTTGAACTGGAACTTCACGCGCGAGCCCGGCGTGATGGGCGCCTCGGCGATGGTGTCCGCATAGACCTTGAACTGGTTGCGGCCAGGCTTGAGACCCGCCGCGCTCGCGCCGTCGTGATCGAGCGTGAGAATTTGCCCATCCAAGCTGGAAATCACCCCCTGCGCATCATAGGCGGGTAGCGATTCCGTTGACGGCATGGCCTCGACGACGCCCGGTTTTGAACGCCCGTCCTGTGAAGCTTGTCCACATGCGGTCAAGCTGAGAACGGCAAACGCGGCGATAAAATATCGGAAATTCATAGGCTTACCGAAATTCCCCAAAACGGCGAGCGTCGCTCGCGCGGCGCGCCCCCCATGTTTTTTCTCGCAACTGCGAAATCGGCGTGATTTCCGGTAGCGAATTTGTGATCGAAGTTTTACTGTAGGGGTAACCGACGGCTCTCCACGTCGGCTTCGACCGTCATCGAGCTGTCACACACCCCATCGCCTTCCCCTAGCGGAGGCGCGGCGGGGCGGAAAGAGGCTCTCGGCGTCGAAATAGCGGAGAGAGCCCGGCCCGCCGGAAAAAGTCCGAGATCTGACGATATGAGCGATCGCTCCAGCCTCTTCGACGTACGCTCCTCCACGAGCGTCACCCTCGATCAGGTCGTTCGCCGTGACACGGTCGAGATCCCGGCGGAAGTGCCGCTGGCCATGCCGGTCCAGCCGCTGGGCTTCTGGCAAGGCGGCCCGCGCCGCGCCACCGCGCTCACCGCCAACATGACCATGCGCCGCTGGGTCGTGGCCCTGGCGACCATCGTCATGGGCTTCGCCGGCTGGAAGGCCACCTTCGACACCGTGGCCCTGGGCGGCGTGACCCGTCTGGAAGCCGTGGTCGTGGTGCTGCTGGCCCCGCTGTTCCTGGCGCTGTCGCTGTGGTTCTGCACCGCCGTGGCGGGCTTCGCGATCCTGCTGGGCAAGCCCAAGGATCCGCTGGGCATCGACGGCGAAGCGCCCATGCCCAAGCTGCACACCCGCACCGCCATCCTGATGCCGGTGCACAACGAGGACGCCGCCGGCGTCTTCGCCCGCCTGCGCGCCATGGACGCCTCGATCGCCGAGACGGGCATGAGCCGCCACTTCGACATCTTCGTCCTCAGCGACACCCGCGACGCGCAAGTTGCCCTGGCCGAGCAGGCCTGCTTCGCCCGCTTCCGCCGCGAGGCCCACAGCAACGTCTTCTACCGCGTCCGCAAGGAAAACACGGGCCGCAAGGCCGGCAACGTCGCCGACTGGGTGCGCCGCTGGGGCAGCGCCTACGAGCACATGCTGGTGCTGGACGCCGACAGCCTGATGACCGGCGAGGCCATGGTCCGCCTGGCCGACGCCATGGAGCGTCACCCGGGCGCCGGTCTGATCCAGACCATGCCGATGATCATCAACGCCCAGACGATCTTCGCGCGCACCCTGCAGTTCGCCACGCGCCTGTACGGCCGCGTCGCCTGGACCGGCCTGGCCTGGTGGTCGGGCACGGAGAGCTCGTTCTGGGGCCACAACGCCATCGTCCGCACGCGCGCCTTCGCCGAGACCTGCGGCCTGCCGCACCTGGGCGGTCCCAAGCCGTTCGGCGGTGAAGTGATGAGCCACGACGCCCTGGAAAGCGCCCTGCTGCGCCGCGGCGGCTGGAGCGTCCACCTGGCCCCGTATTTGGAAGGCTCGTACGAGGAGAGCCCCTCGAACCTGCTGGACTTCGCCACCCGCGATCGCCGCTGGTGCCGCGGCAACGTCCAGCACGTGCCGCTGATCGCCCTGCCCGGCCTGCACTGGATGAGCCGCCTGCACCTGGTGATCGGCGTGCTCAGCTACGCCCTGTCGCCGCTGTGGTTCATCGCCCTGTCGGCCGGTATCACCTCGCGCGCCCTGATGCCCGAGCTGAAGAAGGCGGCCTTCACCATGGCCGACCTGCAGGCCGCCGCCCATGCGCTGATCGACTGGCGCGAGATCCAGGCCACCGCCTGGGCCATGATCATCACCTTCGTGCTGCTGTTCGGCCCCAAGATCCTGGGCTCGATCCTGGTGTTCTCGCGCAAGCAGGAGACCAAGGGCTTCGGCGGCAAGCGCCGCGTGGCCGCCGGCCTGGCCGTCGAGATGCTGCTCTCGGCGCTGGTCGCCCCGATGCTGATGTTCACTCAGACCCGCGCGATCATCGAGATCATGGCCGGCAAGGTCGGCGGCTGGGCCACCCAGCGCCGCGACGCCGACAAGGTCAGCTTCAAGGAAGCCTGCGCCGCCATGGGCTGGATCAGCGCCACCGGCCTGGCCCTGGGCGCGGTGTTCTGGTTCACGCCGGACCTGTTCACCTCGACCGCTCCGATCCTGCTGGGCCTGATCGTCGCCGTGCCGCTGACCATGCTGGGCGCCAACAAGGTCGCCGGCCTGAAGCTGAAGACCAACGGCCTGTTCATGACCCCGGAAGAGCGCCGCCCGCCGGCCATCGTCCGCGCGGCCCTGGGCCCGTCGTGCGAGCCGCCGATCCGCTGGTTCGCCCGCAACGGCAGCCCGATCGGCCCCAGCAACGAAGTGCGCGACGCCGCCTGATAACAGGCGTCAAGCGCTTTCCTAGGCTGGTTAGAAGGCTCTCGGCGGAGTAGAAGCGCGGCTTCCTCTCTCTCGGAGCCGCGTGCCGTGTCGCGTCTGTTCAGCGCCTATGTGATCGTCGACTGGAGCGCGGCCGCCAAGCCGACGACCGGCGCGGACTCCATCTGGATCGGCGTTCTCAAGCGCGACGTGCGCTTCCGCCTCACCTTCGAGAGCTACAATCCCGCCACGCGCGGCGAGGCCGAGACCCGGCTGGCCGCCATCCTCGACGACCTGAAGAAGCGCAATGAGCGCGCCCTGGTGGGCTTCGACTTCCCGCTGGGCTTCCCGCGCGGGCTGTCGGCGGCCCTGTCGCTGCCGGGCGAGGTCCGCTGGCGCGCGGTCTGGGACCAGCTGGCCAAGATGGTCAAGGACAAGGCCGACAACACCAACAACCGCTTCGGCGTCGGCTCGGAAATCAACCGCCGCCTGACCGGTGGCCCCTTCCCGTTCTGGGGCTGCCCGCCCAAGGACGCCCTGACCACCCTGCAGCCCAAGCGCCCGCGTGAGCATGGTCCGGACGATCTGCCGGAGTTCCGCTACGCTGACGAGGCGGCCAAGGGCGCGCACTCGATCTGGAAGCTCTACTACAACGGCTCGGTCGGCGGTCAGGCGATCGTCGGCATCCCGGCCGTGCGCCGCCTCAAGGACGCGCGCGGCGAGACCGTGCGGGTGTGGCCGTTCGAGACGGGCTTCAAGACCCTGACCGAGGCCGACCTGGACGGCGTCGCCACCGTGGTCGCCGAGGTCTACCCGTCGCTGATCAAGGCCGTTCCGGCCGCCGGCGAGGTCAAGGACCTGGCCCAGGTGCGGGGCCTGGCCGAACACTTCGCCAAGCTGGACGAAGCCGGCAAGCTGGGCGCGATCTTCGAAGCGCCCAAGGGGCTGTCCGAGGACGCCGTCGTGGCCGCCGAGACGGAAGAAGGCTGGATCCTGGGGGCTTAACCCCCTCTCCCCTTGCGGGAGAGGGTGGCCGCCGAAGGCGGTCGGGTGAGGGGTCGCGCTCCGCTACCCGACAGGCCTTTCAACCCCTCATCCGTCAGCTGCGCTGACACCGTCTCCCGCAAGGGGAGAAGGAGAATTCTTCCGATCGCGCCAGTCCAGCATCCGGAACCGGGTCAGCAGGAAGCCGGCCGCCAGGAAGCTGGTGACGATGATCGAGACCAGCACCCCGTTCAGGCCCATGCCTCTGGGGATGGCCAGGAACCAGGCCAGCGGACCCATGACCAGGGCGTAGCTGATCAGGTGCGTCACCGTCGGGACCCACACCTCGCCGCGCGCCCGCAGGGCCTGGGCCGCCACCACCTGAACGGCGTCCGGGGCCAGGAAGAAGCAGGCCAGCACCAGGGCCGGCAGGATCATCTGCAAAGCCGCCGGGTCGGTCGTATAGGCCAGGGCCACCCAGTGCTTGGTCGGGTACAGGATCAGGCCCGACAGCACGCCCACTGCGCCGATCACCGCGAAGGCGATCCAGCCGGCGCGCTTCATGCCTTCCGGATCGCGCGCGCCATAGGCCCGGCCGACCTGCACGGCCGTGGCGGTCGCCATGCCCAGCGGGATCATGAAGATGATCGCCGAGACGTTCAGCACCACGGTGTAGGCGGCCACCGCGATGGCGCTGATCCAGCCGCAGACCAGATTCATGCCGGCGAAGGCCGAGACCTCGAAGAAGTTCGACGCGCCGGCCCCGTAGCCGATCTTGCGCTGCTCGATCTCGGCCGGCTTGTCGCGCGGCGGCTTGTCGAAGACGCCCAGGTCGCGGGCCTCCTTCATGCGCAAGACATAGATGGCCAGGGCCAGCATCAGGGCGGTGCGGGCGATGAAGGTCGACCAGGCCCCGCCTGTCGCCCCTAGCGCCGGCAGGCCGAAGGTCCCGGGCACCAGCAGCAGGTTGGCGGCCAGGTTGACGACATTGGCCAGCCACATGAACACCGCGCCCGGCCCCGGCCGCGACAGGCCCTCCAGCCAGAAGGTCAAGACGACCGAGACGGCATAGACCGGTAGCGACAGCGAGAAGACGATCAGCGGAATGGTCGCGCCGTCCGCCAGGCCGTCCTTCAGGCCCAGGCTGTGGAGGAACAGCGAGCCGAACAGCGCCAGCAACACCATCGAGGCCAGGCCCAGTCCCAGGCCGTAGCTGAGGCCCCGGCGCAGCACCGCGCCGGTCTCGTGCCGCTTGCCGGCCCCGATGGCGCGGGCGGTCATCACCTGCACCCCGACCAACAAGCCGACATTCATGGTCACGAAGATCGACGACGGCGCCCAGGCCATGGCGTGGAAGCCCAGCTGCTGGGCCGAGAAGTGGCCGACGACGATGGCGTCCGTCAGGCCCATGACCATGATGCCCAGGCGCGACAGGATCACCGGCCCCGCCAGGCGGAGCAGTTCGATCAGATCGGTCATGATGGGGCCGCGCGGCCGCTTCGGAGGAAGCGCCGTTCCGGCCGCGTCGCGCGGCATGGTCGTCACCAATGTCAAAGAAGGGGCGCAAGGTGGCGCATGCCTGCTTTTGCGGCAACACCCATTCGGCGCAGGTTGGAACATCGCTCCCGGCCAGTGGTTTTCGAGGCTCAGTCCTTCAGGAGCGCGCCATGTCCGAGAACCAGACCCCCGAGTTCGAACAGACCGGCGAACGCGTCGCCCAGGCCTATCGTGACATCCAGGCGCCGCTGGACGCCAAGGAGCAGAGGTCCTTCGAGCCCAAGGAAGAAGACCCCAAGAAGAGTCACGCCATGCAGGCGGGCGCCCGCCCCTACCCGGCCCCGCCCTTCCCCGAGCAGCACCAGGCCAAGCCGGGCGAAGAATACAAGCTGGACCCCGCCCCGATGTACGACGCGCCCTTCTACAAGGGCTCGGGCAAGCTGGAGCACAAGGTCGCCCTGATCACCGGCGCCGACAGCGGCATCGGCCGCGCCGTGGCGGTGCTGTTCGCCCGCGAAGGCGCGGACGTGGCCATCGGCTATCTCAGTGAAGACACCGACGCCCAGGAGACTAAAGAAGCCGTCGAACGCGAGGGCCGTCGCGCCATCCTATTGCCCGGCGACGTCGCCGACCCCGCCTATGCCAAGGCGGCGGTCGAGCGGACCGTCGCCGAGTTCGGCCGGCTGGACATCCTGGTCAACAACGCCGCCTTCCAGGAGCACGTACTCGACTTCGAGGACCTGACCGAAGAGCACTTCGACCGCACCCTGCGGACCAACCTCTATGGCTATTTCCACATGGCCAAGGCGGCGGTGAAGCATCTGCCCAACGGCGGTTCGATCATCAATACCGGCTCGGTCACCGGCCTGCTCGGCAACAAGGACCTGCTGGACTACTCCCTGACCAAGGGCGGCATCCACGCCTTCACGCGGTCGCTGGCCACGCACCTGATCGAGAAGGGCATCCGCGTGAACGCCGTGGCGCCCGGCCCGGTCTGGACCCCGCTAAACCCGGCCGACAAGCTAGGTCCGGACGTCGCCGAGTTCGGGGCCAAGACCCCGATGAAGCGGGCGGCGCAACCCGAGGAGATCGCGCCGGCCTACGTGTTTTTGGCCTCGCCCCAGACGGCTAGCTACATCACGGGCGAGATCCTGCCGATTATTGGCGGGTACAATGGGGGTTAGCCCCCTCCCCGACTTCCCCGGCGAAAGCCGGGGCCCAGATCGAACCCAGGGCGCCCGACGTCGAGGCGCAGAATTAGGCGCACTCACCCCAAATTCTCCGGATGAATCTGGGCCCCGGCTTTCGCCGGAGAGATCGGAGTTCGGGAATGGTTAGTGCGGCCACACCTCGGCCAGCACCTTGGCGTGACCGTCCTTCAGGCTGACCTCCATCGAAGGTTCGTCGGGCTTGCCGGCCGCGAACAGCTCGTAGATCACCATGCCGTCGGTCTGCTTGCTCTCGATGACGCGGACCGGCTTGATCGCCTTGCCCGACGCGGCGGCCGCGTCCCGCACGATCTGCGGCGCTGACGCCCAGGCCACGTCGCGCTGGGTCTCGACGATCTCCCAGCCGCCGTTCTTTTCCAGCAGGTCGAACTCGATCTCCGAACCATCCGGCATCACGCCCTCGACGTCGTAGTAGCGGCGGTCGGCGCGCTCTTTCAGCTCGGCTTCCTTGATGGTCATGCCCGGCGCGGCGGCCTTCACGACCGAGGTGACGGCGGCGGGGATATCCTTGACCGCGACCTCGGTGACCTTGGTCTTGGGCGCGTCCGCCAGGGCGGCCGGAGCGATGGCCAGCGCGGCGAGGGTCAGGATCAGCGAGCGGTTCATGGGAAATCTCCTGGTCTTCGGGAAGGATGGGCGCCGTTCTAGAACGCCGACGCTGACAACCGCCTGACGCATGCTATGCAATCGCCTCCGAACAAGGAGTCGCAAATGGCCCGCCGCGTCGCTCTCGTGTCCCTGCTCGTCGCCGACTATGACGAGGCGATCGGCTTCTATGTCGGCAAGCTGGGGTTCACCCTGGTGGAAGACACCGACATGGGCCACGGCAAGCGCTGGGTCGTCGTCTCGCCCGGCAGCGATGGAACCAACTTCCTGCTGGCCCGCGCCACCGGCGATCAGGCGGCGGCGATCGGCCAGCAAGGCGGCGGTCGCGTCTGGCTGTTCCTGCACACCGACGACTTCGCCGGCGACCACGCCCGCATGAGCGCCGCCGGCGTCACCTTCCTGGAGGAGCCCCGCCACGAGGCCTATGGCACGGTGGCGGTATTCGAGGACCTGTCCGGCAATCGCTGGGACCTGCTGCAACCCAAACACTGAGAAGAACAATGGCCCGCCTGCTGACCCTCATCGCGGCGGTCGCCGCGCTCTCCGTTTCCACGGCCGAAGCCGCGCCGAAGATCCGCGTGCTGTATCTCGACCAGTCGGTCGGCTTCGTCCACCGGCCCGTCGCGCGACCCAAGAACAGCAACGGCCCGACGCCGTCCGAGATTGCCCTGGCCGAGATCGGCGCCAAGTCGGGGGCCTTCACGGTCGAGTCGACCCAGGACGCCCGCACCATCACGCCCGAAAAGCTAAAGGACGTCGACGTCCTGGCCTTCTACACCACCGGTGAGCTGCCGATCCCCGCCGAGAACTGGGCGGCGATCCAGAAGTGGGTCGAGAGCGGCAAGGGCGGGTTCCTGGGCCTGCACAGCTCGACCGACACCCACTGGGACTATGCGGGTCCCGGTCAGACCTATACCGCCTTCATCAACGGCAAGTTCGCCGGCCATCCCTGGACGCAAGGCACGCCGATCACGGTGCAGGCGCTGGGCGGCAAGGACCCGCTGAACACCGCCTGGCCCGCCCGGTTCGCTTTCGCCGAGGAGATCTATCAGTACTCGGACTATGATCCGGCAAAGGTGCGCGTGCTGCAGGCCCTGGACTTCACCGAGACGCCGCTGAAGCGTCCGTGGTTCGTGCCGATCACCTGGACCCGCCAGATCGGCCAGGGTCGCCTGTACCACTCGAACCTCGGCCACACGCCCAGTACCTGGGACGACCCGCGCTACCGCGCCCAGCTGGTCGACGCCATCCGCTGGACGGCCCATCGCGCGCCGGGTTCGGCCAAGCCCAATGCCGACGAGCAGGCCCTGTGGGCGCTACGTTCGCTGCTGGCCTATGACGGTCGCCCCAAGGCGGACGTGGAGGCGCGGATCGCCAAGCTGGCCAAGGCCGATCCCGCCTGGCTGCGCGACGCCGCCGCCCGCACCGCCGCCCTGCGCCCACTGTGGCCGGCCAAGCCCGACAGCGACAAGGCCCCGTTCGAGACGGCCTACAAGGCGGTGCTGGACGAGGTGGTGGCTAAATCAAACCCCTAGTCTCCACCCCGCCTTCCTAGGCCTTGTGCCTAGGACCCATGGTTCAGCGCCTCCGAGCTCCCGGATCTAGCGCGTAGGTCGACGCTTTACCGGCCACGTCCGGCCTGGCGGCGCGATGGGTCCTAGGCACAAGGCCTAGGAAGGCAAAAAGGGGGAGCGGAGCACGCTACTTGCTCTCCACCACGTCTCCGCTATCGATCGCGCCCGACGGCCAGGGCGTGCGCTTGTCCCCTCGCACCCGCGTCAGGCCGGTGAAGGCGCTGGGCACGCCCTCGGCGGCGAAGTCGGGGCCGTCCATCAGCTGATAGTGCAGGTGCGGGAACATCGAGGTCCCGGAGCTGCCGACGGCGGCCACCGTCTGGCCGGCCTTGACCCTGTCGCCGGCCTTCACCGTCACGCTGCCCTGCTTCAGGTGTCCCAGGGCGCTGTAGAGGCCGTCGGCGTGGCGGATGATGACGTAGTTGCCCAGCACCAGGTTCGAGCGCGCCTTGAAGGTAGACGGATCGAACTTGCCATCGTCGGTCTGGGCGTTCTCGGTGTCGACCACCACCCCATCGGCCGGCGCGCGCACCGGCTGGCCGAAGCTGTAGTAGTCCTCGTTCCGCTTGGGATCGTCGGCGTGGTCCAGACCCGCCTCGTCCAGTCGCACGAAGTCGTACGAATAGCGCATGGCGTTGCTGGTGAAGCCGAAACCCAACAGGGCCGGGTGGTGGTAGTCCCAGCGCCGGTGATGGGCCAGGTGGTCGTGGCCGTCCCAGACCCAGACCTTGCCGGCCAGCGGCATCATCAGCTTCAGGGCCGAGGCTGGCGGGGCGCGAAAGCCCGCCTTGGCCGAACCCTTCACGGTCGCGTCCTCCCCCTCGCTGGGCGACAGCTCGACCTCGACCCGCACGCCGCCGGGCGCGATGTCGGCCGGGATCAGCGGGAACGGATTGAACATCAGCCGCGACTCGCCGGGCTTCAGCGGCGCGATGGCCAGGGTCTTGACCGAGGCGGCCACGCCATTGCCGTCAACGCGGCGCTCCAGCACCTCGCGACCCGAGGCGTCGGCGATGTGGACGGTCAGCTGCCCGACCTCCATCGGCTTGTCGCCGTCATTACGGACCAGGATGTCGAAATTAGCGCTGGGGCCGGCGGCGGTCGCTTCCAGATAGGGCCGCTCGGGCAGGATCTTGACGGTCTGGGCGATGGCCGCGCCGGCGCACGAGGTCAGCAGCAGCGCCGCGAGCGCGGTCTTCACGTGGTTCATGGGGTCCCTCCGAAACCGACCCTGCCATGCGTCCCGGCGGCGCGCCGCTTAAACCTCCGTCATGTCTGGACCAAAGGCCTCGGCGGCATAGGTGCGCAGCTGTGCGGCGATGTCGGCGGGCCAAGCCTGGATGCGCGTCTCGAAGCCCGCATAGTCGCCGGCGAACAGCGCCCGCATGGCCTCCTCGAAGCCTGGCAGGTCGCCGCCGATCGCCGAGGCGAAGCGGTAAGCCGCCTCGCGGGCGGCGCGGATGCGGTCAGGTCCCTCGTTCTCACGGCGGGCGGCCTCCACCAGCTTGCGCAGCGCCACCGACGCGCCGCCCGGCTGGCTGGCCAGCCAGTCCCAGTGGCGAGGCAGCAGAGTCACCTCGCGCGCCGTCACACCCAGCTTGGGCCGGCCTCGTCCGCGCGGCGCCTCGGCCGGCGGGGAGAGTCGCGCGGCGATCGCTTCAGGGCCGCCGCTGAGGTCGAAGTCGACGCCTCGGCCGTCGGGTCCGAAGATCAGGACACCCGCCTCGCCCATCAGCCGCTGAGCCGCCAGGGCCGCGTCCAGGCGCGAACCGGCGGCCACGCGGTCCTGGCCGTGGAACACCACGTACAACTCTTCCATCACAACAGCCCCGTGGCGTTCATGGCCGCGATCCAGTGCTCACGACGTTCCTTCAGTCGGCTGTCTCGCCCGAACCTGTCCAGTCCCTCGACGTCGACCGCCTCCACGGCTTCGAAGGCGAGGGCCTCGGCGCCGTGCGTGTTCCAGGCCGCCTGCAGGGACTTGTCGCGGTGCGAGCCGAGGCGCAGCGAGAACCAGATGCCATTCTGGCGGGTGGACAGGTCGGCCGTCGCCCCGACCCAAGCCTGCCCCGTCACTGGGCAGCGCACGGCGTAGATGCCGGCCTCGACCTTGCGTTCCTTGTATTCGCGCAGCAGCGCCTTGCGTCCGGACATGGCGAACCTCCTAGGGCGCGCCTTTTACCCGGATGAAATGCGAAGTCAATAATATCCGGGTAAATTAGGCTTGCGAGGGCCGATAGGCGATGTAGCCCCGCTCGACCATCCGCCGCGTGGCCTCGTAGACCGCCGACAGCTCCTCATAGGTCGCCCGCAGATGGGCCAGGCGCGCGACCTGGGCTTCGGACAGGGTGGTCCCCGCCTCGGTCATCGACGCGGCCTCGGCCACCCACTTGGCGCGGGCGGTGGCGGCGGCGACGGCGAGCCTTTGAAAGCGCTCAGCGTCGGCATGGGCCACGGTCGCGCCCAATACGGCCTTGTTCGACGCGAAAGCGGTGTAGTCGATCTGCTCGAGATAGCCGCGCAGCCGGCGCTGGACCTGGGGATCGACGTCGCTGGGCTCGAAGTGGTCGCCCGTACGCCGCGTGCTGGAAGTCATGATCGCCATGACGGCCTCCGATCCGGCCGAAGCGGCCGCTCAGACGCACAGGGTGCGCCTGACAGTTTAAGGAGCGATTACGGGCCAACCACTGACGCGGAGGTTGATTTAATGCGTGAGGCGCCTAGCCTGCCGGTATCCTTAGGAGCCGCCATGCGTCTGATCGCTCTGTTGTTCGCCGCATCCCTGGCGACCGCTTCCCTACCTGCTCCGCCGGCGGCGGCGCAGATCGCGCAGATCCAGCTCTCCGCCCAGGAAGCGGCGGACCAAGCCGTTGTGCGCAAGGCCCAGCAAGCCGGCTCATTCACGGCAATGGCGCCGATGGAGAAAGACCTGATCGCGGTCTTGGACCATGCGCCGGCCCACTATCCTCAGATC
Source organism: Caulobacter sp. (assembly GCF_017744445.1). Taxonomy (GTDB): domain Bacteria; phylum Pseudomonadota; class Alphaproteobacteria; order Caulobacterales; family Caulobacteraceae; genus Caulobacter. The sequence goes on along the minus strand of NZ_JAGIBH010000001.1, from coordinate 164,097 downwards.
GAGCGTGTGGGCGACGTGACGAACATCCGCTTCACCGGCGCATCTGGCCCGGGCGCGGGGGCGCTCGCGGGAGCCATTCAGGCCAAGGGCGAGACGTTCGCCGTGGGCATGAACACCTACGCCGTCGCCGCGATGATGCTGGGTTCGCTGGCCAACGAGCGGCGCGATCCACGGAAGGCCATCGCCTATCTGGATCGAGGGCTGGCCCTGCAACCCGGCAACCTAGTGCTGCTCGCCGAGCGCGGCATGGCCATGGTCGTGCTCCGTCAGTTCTCCGACGCCCTTGCGCTCTACGAGAAGGCCGAGAAGCTCGACTTCGTCACCAAGGGGCTGAACCGCGGCGCCGAGGGCCGACTGCTGCGCGGCAAGGGCTTTGTCCTGATCGAGCTGAAGCGCCTGGACGAGGCCGAGGCCGCCTATGTCGCCGCCCTGAAGCTCGAACCCGATCACCCGACGGCCAAGGCCGAGCTGGATTACATTCGCAAGCAGCGGGGCGGCGCACCTCAGACCGAAATCGAGCTGAAGAACGTGCCCCCGCCGCCCGCCAAACCCTAGCTCAACAGCTTGCGGAAGTTGATCCGCACCGTGCGGCCCAGCGGGTCCAGATAGTCCTTCTGATAGGCCTGGGGCGTGGCGCCGTTCTGGTCGCGGACGGTCTGCTTGGTGTCGAGCAGGTTCTCGAAGTTCAGCGACACCTGAGCGCCCTTCAGGATCGGGAACTTGTCGACCGCCTTCTTGCGGGCCGGGACGGCGAAGTTGGCGAAGAAGTTCACACCCACCGTCGCCAGGTCCGAGAAGTACAGCGTCTGGCCGCCAGTCGCGCCGCCATTGACCCAGGTCGAGGCCTTCCAGGCGCCGTTGAAGCGCATGCCCAGGCCGTCCTTGAAGTAGCCGCCCTGGATCTGCAGCTCGTGCCGCGCCTGGCCGCCGCGCGCGCTCAGCGCCGAGCCGTCCAGCTGGTCCAGCACCGGCAGGCCCTTGCGGACGGTGATCTCATCGGTCAGGCGCCAGGTGTGATAGACCGAAAGCTGGAACATGCCCTGCCCCGGCCGCATCATGCCGGGAGGCGGGCCGCCCATGCCGCCGCCCGGACCACCGGGACCGCCGCCGCCCATGCGCATCATGCCGCCGCCACCGGGACCGCGACCACCGCCCGGACCGCCAAAGCCCCCCGGCGCGCCCGGCGTCGGCTGGCCGACCGCCTTGAACAGGTTGAAGCCCCAGCGAATGTTCTCGGTCTCGGCGCTGGCGAAGTTCACCGGCCGCGCGTCGATGGCCAGCAGGCGGCCCGTGGCGTCGCGCGTGAAGCGGTCGGGGAACGCGGCCTCCAGGTCCGGCGTGATGGCCGGGAACGAGGCGATCATGTTCTTGGTCTCGGACCGCGTGTAGGTGGCGTTGAAGGTCAGCTCGATCTTCTCGATCGGCTTGTAGTTCACGCCCAGCTTCTGGACCTGGCGGTTGTCGTTGCGCAGGGCCGCGTTGCCGCCGTCGGTGCGGTTGATGATCACCGTCTGGCCGGTGGTGAAGTCGAACACCGAGACGTTGGGCGTCACGACCACCGGATCGTTGATCTGGTTGGTGGTCGGCGCGCCCTCTTCGTCGGTGAAGCTGGCGATGAGGCTGATCTTCTTGATCGGCGACCAGTTCACGCCGCCGCCCAGGGTAGTCAGCCCCCCCAGGTCCGACAGCTCGTCATAGCCGGCGTTGAAGTTGACCGACAGGTCGCCGACCTTGGCCAGGACGTTCTGGCGCGTGCTGGTCAGCGGCAGGCTGAAGCTGCCCTGGACGCTTTCGGTGGTGCGGGTGATGTCGCGCGTGGTCGTCACGCCCGAACGGACGGTCTTGGAGTCCAGGCTCTTGCTGTTGGCCCCGATCTTCAGGGTCGTCTGCAGCGCGCCGGCCGGGACCTGGAACAGGTTGCCGTTCAGCACCAGTTCGGCGCTGGCCGAGGTCGAGACCGAGTGGGCGGTGTCGGGCGCGGCGGTCTTGTACAGGCTGGGCGAGATGTAGCCGAACGGATTGACGTTGGGATCGCGCGCCGTCACCGCCGCCTGGAAGGCGGTGACGTCCAGGCCGCGGCCCGTGGTGGTGTCGGTCGTGGTGCGGTCGAAGTCGCCGGTCAGGTTCCAGCGCCAGTCCTTGATCCGGCCGTTGGCGGCCGTGCTGACCTGGGTGCGCAGCGTGTCGACGTCGCGCGTCATGGCGCTGGGCGCATCAATGAAACGATAGCCGCTCACGGCCTGCGAGAACGGTGAGAACGGGCTGCCGGTCGGCAGGTTGAAGGTCACGCCCGGCAGACCCAGCAGCGAACGGCTGCTGCTGTCCTCGAGATTGCCGGTGATGGTCAGCTGGGTCTGGCGGTTCAGATCCATGCTGTAGGAGCCCTTCAGCGTGGCCTTGTCCGACTGTGCGATCAGCGAGCGGTCGCGGGTCAGGTCGCCGGTGTTGTAGCGGTTGGCGCTGGAGACGAACTCCGACAGGCCCGCGCGGCCGACCAGGGCGGAACTCGGCACGCCGGCGAAGGTCACCGGGCCGCCGACCAGGGCCGACAGGGCCGGATCCAGCTGGCCGCCGCCGATGCCGCCGACATTGCCCACTAGGTCGAACGGCTGGCCATTGGGCGAGCGGACGATGTCGCGGTCCTTCTCCAGCAGGTACGGGTCGTGGGAGACCTGCAGGTCGACGTTCCAGCGCTTGTCGCCGTTGATGTGCACGCGGTTGGCGCCGGCGTTCGGGTCGATGCGCCCGCCGTCCGTGGCGACCGTCGCCGCCACCTGGGTCATCAGGGCGTTGTAGTTCTTCTTGAGGATGATGTTCACGACCCGCTGGTCGGCCTTGTAGCCGTAGCTGAGCGCAACCTCCTCTGGCAGGACCTGGAACTTCTCGATCGCCTCGGGCGGGATGCCCTGGATCTCCTGGAAGCCCGAGATGCGGCGGCCATTGACCAGCATCACCGGCCCGCCGCCGCCATCGCGGCCGCGCGTGCTGGTGGTCTGGGGCGTCAGCATGGTCATCAGTTCGCCGATGCTGGTCGCGCCGAAGCTCTGGATCTCGGCTTCGTTCAGCTCGATCTCCGGCTCGATCATCCCCTCGACCTTGCCGCGCGGATCGGCCTGGATGGTCAGGCCCTCGACCTCATTGGGACCGTCGTCCTTCACCTGCGGCTTGGCCTGCTCCACGGCCGCCGGCGCCAGGGGCGCGCTCACGGTGGTCGCGGGATCAAACGCGGCGGCGGCCAGGCCGTAGAGAAGCACGGTCGAAAGGGTCATAGAGGCCCGTGAAACAGGAGTGACGGAAGACGCCGACACGTGTCGACGCCAACGCTGGGTTGCCGCTCCTTACGGGCCTGCGCCCTGCCTCGCAACGCCCCCCGGCGCTAAGAAAAGGCAATGCAGCATAAACCGCACACGGGTGTGTCTTTCAGGCCCTGCATCGCGGCCTGAGCATTGAAATAACGTCACATTTTGAGCAGTGACGTGTTGCATTGGAAATTATGTTACAAATGAGAAACAAACTGCGCCATTGGGCCGCAGGATGCTCGAGCACGTCGAAATCGGCCGCCGCTCGCAAGACTCTTCCGCGAGCGGCGCAACCTGGACGCGTCAGCGTTCAAGGAACGGCTGGAAGCCGCCGAAGATCATCCGCTTGCCGTCGAACGGCATCTTGTCCATGTAGCCGTTCAGCCGCTCGTCGGCCATGACCTTGGCGTTGATCTCGTCGCGGCTGGCGCGGTCCTTGTAGGTGATCCACGAGAAGATCACGATCTCGCCCTCCTGCGCATGCACCGCACGCGGGAACGAGGTCAGCTCGCCATAGGGCACGTCGTCGGCGACGCACTCGACATACGACAGGGCGCCGTACTCCATCCAGACCCTGGCCCCGAGCTCGGCCATCTCCTTGTAGGCGTCCAGTTTGTCCTTGGGGACCGGCACCAGAAAACCATCGACATAGGCCATGAGGTTCCTCCTTGTGATCGTCGTTGACGAACCAAGGACGTGGGACGACCGGCGGTTCCGACAGCCTAGCGGACGTCCTCGCGAATTTTCTGCATCAGGCCCTGAATGGCCTTGGCGTGACCGCCGGTCAGATCATTGTCGGGGAACACCGTCAGCGGCATGTCGGGCGCCAGCCCCCTGCCCTCCAGGTCCTCGCCCTTGGGTCCCTTGTAGGTCTCGGCCGGTAGGCCCAGGGCCCAACCGTTGGGCAGCGGTTTGGGCAGCTGGTCCGAGAAGGCCCCGCGCGTAGTTCCACCGACCTGCTTCACATTGGGCAGGGCCTTCATCATCAGGGTGAAGGTCTCGCCAGCGCTGACCGTGACGTCGCTGGTCACCAGATAGACCGGCCCGGTGAAGCGCGCCCCGCTGGCCGGCTCGACCCGCACGGGCTGCAACGACGCCTTGGCCCCGACGCCGACCTTCGAATAGGCCAGGTGCGAGGCGTCGGCAAAGCGGCCGGCGACCCGCGCGCTGATGGTGTCGTAGCCGCCCCGGTTGTTGCTGACGTCGACGATCACCGCCTTGGCCCCGGCGAAGGCGGCGATGGCCTCATCCAGGATGGCGTCCAGGGGCCGGGGATCGTCCGGCGCGGCGTTGCGAGCGAAGGCGCCCATCGTCACCAGGTTCAGATAGCCAATGTCGTCAACACGGCCCCAGAACACGCGGTTGGCGCCCGCCTGCCGCCCTTTGCCTTGGAGGACCTGGGTCAGGATCCCCTCACGATAGGCCTGCAGCCAGGTCTTCTCGTCGCCGGCCGGATCGGCGGCGCGCACGCGCATCAGGGTCGGGGCGTCGCCAGGCTCCAGGTCGCGGCGATTGCCGTCGACCATGCCGTGCAGCTCGACATGCGGATCATCCAGGCCCGCCAGCAGGTCGGCCAGGGCGGTCCACAGCTGGAACTCGGTCGAGCTGGGCGTGACCTTGGCCAGCGTAGCGGCCTTGCGCGCCTTCCAGTCGATGCCCGGGCGCGGATAGAGCTCGGCGAAGGTGTCGGCCGCGAAGGCGACGATGCGGTCGGGCGTCCAGCCGGCCGCGCTGATGCAGGCATTGGGCAGGTTCGGCAGACGGTCGAACATGTAGCGCGTGCCGTCCGGATCCCCGGTCAGGGTGATCGCCCCCTGCCCCTCGGGCCGCCACTGGCTGAGCACCCCGTCGGGGTCAGGCTCGTTGCGGGGATCGGGATAGCAGGCCTCGCCGGCGGCCTGGAACAGCTGCGCGCCGTCCGGCCCGAACTGCACGATCCAGCCATAACCCCGCGACTTCCACGCGCCCCGCAGTTCAGCCGCCACGGACCCGCCCTTGGGCTGGACGGGCCAGAACGGGCTTTCGGCCAGGGCCGGCGTGGACAGGGCAAGGACGGCGACGGCCGCAAGACTCAAGCGTTTCATGGGCGCGACGGTGAAGGTGTCTCCCCCGCCGCGCCAGTGAAATTGTGGTCAGCCGCGCGCGGCGCTCTTCTTCTGATGAAGGGTGACGACCGCGTTCTCGACAGCGACCTGCTTGCCCAGGAACTTTCCGGATCGCTCCTCCTGCGTGCCCTCACGCGCTATTCGAGCGGCCTCGTGAAGTGCTCTCTCGACGCGCTCAATATCGAAAATCGGCTTTGTCACAGGCCGAATTCTAGCCCAGCTCGATCTTCGCCGTAAGAATACAGTCAGCCCCCAAACCGCTCATCCCCGCGAAAGCGGGGACCCAAGCTGACGATCAGTTTGATTGCGCGCCTCCGATATTAGCCCGCCGACTCGGCTTGGGTCCCCGCTTTCGCGGGGATGAGCTGCGGGAGAAGCAGCGCAAGGCCGGAGCTCCCGCCGAGCGGCGAACGTTGAGAGAAACGAAATCACAAAGGCCCGGTCCATCGGAACCGGGCCTCGGAAGTCGATTTAACGCCTGCGGCTCCCCGTTTTCACCCTAAGAACGAGCCATGCGTCGACCACGCTTAGAGGGTCAGGCGACCATCAAAGAGGTGTTCAAGTGACATCCCTTTCACCGCCTTTGTGGGCGGCATGGGGTGAAACGCTCACAACCGCCCAGCGTGCCTTCGCTACTCCGTCTTCAGGTAGATCTCGCTACCCTGTTCCTTGAACTTCTCGCTCATCTCCGCCATCCCGAGCTCGGCGCTGTTGGGCGCCTTGCCGGCCGCGAAGTCGCGGACTTCCTGGCTGATCTTCATCGAGCAGAACTTGGGTCCGCACATCGAGCAGAAGTGGGCGGTCTTGTGCGCTTCCTTCGGCAGGGTCTCGTCGTGGAACTTGCGGGCGGTCTCGGGGTCCAGGCCCAGGTTGAACTGGTCTTCCCAGCGGAACTCGAAGCGCGCGCGGCTGATGGCGTCGTCCCACATCGCAGCGCCCGGGTGGCCCTTGGCGAGGTCGGCGGCGTGGGCGGCCAGCTTGTAGGTGATGACGCCGGTCTTGACGTCGTCGCGGTCCGGCAGACCCAGGTGCTCCTTAGGCGTGACGTAGCAGAGCATCGCCGTGCCGAACCAGCCGATCATCGCCGCGCCGATGGCCGAGGTGATGTGGTCGTAGCCAGGCGCGATGTCCGTGGTCAACGGGCCGAGGGTGTAGAACGGGGCCTCGTGGCAGTGCTTCAGCTGCTCGTCCATGTTGGCCTTGATCTTGTGCATGGCCACGTGGCCCGGCCCCTCGATCATCACCTGGACGCCGTGGTTCCAGGCCACCTTGGTCAGCTCGCCCAGGGTGCGCAGTTCCGAGAACTGAGCCTCGTCATTGGCGTCGGCGGTCGAGCCGGGACGCAGGCCGTCACCCAGCGAGAACGACACGTCGTAGGCGCGCATGATCTCGCAGATCTCGTCGAAGCGCTCGTAGAGGAAGTTCTCCTTGTGGTGGGCCAGGCACCACTTGGCCATGATCGAGCCGCCGCGGCTGACGATGCCGGTGACGCGCTTGGCGGTCATCGGGATGAACGGCAGGCGCACGCCGGCGTGGATCGTGAAGTAGTCGACGCCCTGCTCGCACTGCTCGATCAGGGTGTCGCGGAAGACCTCCCAGTTCAGGTCCTCGGCCACGCCGTTGACCTTCTCCAGCGCCTGGTAGATCGGCACCGTGCCGATCGGGACGCTCGAGTTGCGGATGATCCAGTCGCGGATGTTGTGGATGTTGCGGCCGGTCGACAGATCCATGACCGTGTCGGCGCCCCAGCGCGTGGCCCAGACCAGCTTGTCGACCTCGTCGGCGACAGTGGAGAGCACCGCCGAGTTGCCGATATTGGCGTTGATCTTGACCAGGAAGTTACGGCCGATCGCCATCGGCTCCAGCTCGCCGTGGTTGATGTTGGCCGGGATGATGGCGCGGCCGCGGGCGATTTCCTGGCGCACGAACTCGGGGGTCACGAAGTCCGGGATCGAGGCGCCGAAGTCCTCGCCGTCGCGCACGCACGGGCGGGTCTGCTCGCGGCGCAGGTTCTCGCGGATGGCGACATATTCCATCTCGGCCGTGATGATCCCGGCGCGGGCGTATTCCAGCTGGGTGACCAGCTTGCCCGGCTTGCTGCGATAGATCTTGCGGTCGGTCGCCGGGAATTCGGGGGCCAGATGCTTGCCCTGGGCGAAGCCGTTGTCCTCGGGCTTCACCAGGCGGGGCTGGGTCACCAGCTCGACGTCGCCGCGCGCTACGACGAAGGCCTCGCGGGTGCGCGGCAGGCCCTTCTCGATGTCGATGGTCACGGTCGGGTCGCTGTACGGACCCGACGGGTCGTAGATGGTCACCGGCGGCTCGTTGGCCGACGGGTGGACGGCCACCTCGCGGAACGGCACGCGCAGTTCGGGGAACAGCTCGCCGGCCTGATAGACCTTGCGCGAGCCGGGGATCGGGCCGGTCGAGATCGTCTCGGCCACGGATTTGATGGTCGTCTGGATGTTCATTTCGGGCGCTCCTTCGGCTTTAAGGAGACCCGGACGTGCGCGCTTAAGTCGGTTTACGGACGGACGATAAGCTCCGATCCGCGTTCCCTCCCTTCGCCGGCATGACCCGGATCAGGTTCTACGGGTCAGGGCCAAAGCCCAATCTCAGCCGCGCGAGCGACCCCCCGGTGAACAATGGCCGGACCCTAGGCCGATTGCCGTGCAGGTCAAGCGCCGCGTGCGAGCGGCATCACGAAGCCGTCAACGCCGTTACCTTTGCCCTTGTCGGCGCGAATGGAGCGTGACCGCCTTAGTTCACCGCCTTCGAGGGCAAGCTCATGATCCTTCATCCCGACCGCCGCGCCGTCCTGCTGGGCGCGCTCGCCGCTGGCCTCGCCACGCCGGCCCTGGCCAAGACCACCGCCCGCAACATCGTGCTGGTCCACGGCGCCTGGGCCGACGGCTCATGCTGGAGCGAGGTGATCCCGCTGTTGCAGGCCAAAGGCTTCAACGTCACGGCGGTGCAGAACCCCCTCACCTCTCTGGCCGACGACGTGGCGGCGACCCGGCGGGTGCTGGCGCGGCAGGACGGCCCGACCGTACTGGTTGGCCACTCGTGGGGCGGCGTGCCGATCACCGAGGCTGGGCTGGACCCGAAGGTCACCGCCCTGGTCTATGTCGCCGCCCGCGCGCCGGATGTCGGCGAGGACTTCAACGCCCTGGCGGCGACCTATCCGACCATGCCGGTCCGCGCCGGGGTGGTGACGGTCGACGGCTTTTCCTGGCTGAACCAGGACGTCTTCGTTCGCTTCTTCGCTGGCGATCTGCCGCCGGCCAAGGCCCTGGCGCTGTACGCCACCCAGCAGCCCATCGCCGCCACGCTGTTTGCAAACCGCACCACCGTCGCCGCCTGGCGCGAGAAGCCCAGCTTCTACGCCGTCTCGGCCAACGACCAGACGACCAATCCGGACCTGGAGCGCTTCGTGGCCAAGCGGATGAAGGCCACGACGATCGAGCTGCCGTCCAGCCACGTGTCGATGATCTCGCATCCCAAGGCGATCACCGACCTGATCGTCCAGGCAGCGAGCGCCTAGAGCCGCGACGCCGAGAAGGTGTCGCAGGCCGCCGGATCGCCCTGGTCGTAGCCGCGCGTGAACCAGCGCTGGCGCTGGGCGCTGGTGCCGTGGGTGAAGCTGTCTGGGACCACCTCGCCCTGGCCGCGCTTCTGGATGGTGTCGTCGCCGACCGCCGCCGCCGCGCCCAGGCCGTCCTGGATGTCGGAGCGGTTGATGACAATCTGGCCGCCGGAAACCTTGCCCGCATGGGCCGCCCAGACGCCGGCATAGCAGTCGGCCTGCAACTCCAGCCGCACCGAGCCGCTCTCCTCGCCGCGCGCGCCCAGACGGCGGGCCTGCTGGTCGGCGCCCAAGAGGTGCTGCACGTGGTGGCCGATCTCGTGACTGATGACATAGGCGCGAGCGAACTCGCCCTGGGCGCCGAAGCGGGTCTCCAGCTCGCTCCAGAACGACAGGTCCAGATAGACCTTCTGGTCGGCCGGGCAATAGAACGGCCCCATGGCCGACTGCCCCGTGCCGCAGCCCGTGCCGGTGGCCTGCTTGTACAGCACGATGGCCTCGGGCGGCCGGTAGTCGACGCCTTCGTTGCGGAAGATCGGCGTCCAGACCTCGCGGTTGGAGGTCTCGATCACGTCGACGAAGCGGCCATCGCGGTCACTGACCTCGCCGCGCACGCCTTCCTGCTGAGCGGGCTGTTGCAGGCCCTGCGTCGCCTCCAGGGTCGTGCGCGGATCGATGCCGAACACGAAGTAGCCGATGGCGGCCAACACCACCGCGCCCACGCCGCCGCCGGCGATACCGACAGGCCCCAGACCACGCCGGTCCTCGATGTTGCCGGACCGGCGCCCGCCTTCCCACTCCATAGGATCCTCGCGTCTGGTGCTATTTCGGTTCGCTGGCCGGCCGGATGGCCCGCATGCGCGCATTGCTCTCGGCCAGAGCCTGCGCCGTCAAGCGCTCAAGCTGCTGGGTCGAGGCGGAAAGGTCGGTGTCGCGGCTGGGAACGGCGTCCGTCGTCAGCGGGCGCAGGTTCGGCCCGGCGCGCTGCTCGTCCAAACCCCGCAGCCGCAGCGCGGTGTCGGCGCGCGCCTGGGTGTTCTGGATTTCGGTCTGGCTGGCCATCAGATCGCGGCGAGCATCCTGCAGAGCGTGCTCGGTCATGAACCGGTCCTGCAGCGCGGTCTGGGCGTAAGCGGCGCCACCCAGCACCGCCAAACCTCCGAAAAGAAGGCCGGCCGTCAGCAATAAAAGCCCACGCGTCATCGGATACTCCTCGTCACAGGACGGCCGATGACGCGCAGAAGCGTATCAGGGCCGCTTGACCGTGAAACGCGCGAGCTCGGTCTTCGGCGCCAGCCAGTCGGGGGCCAGCTCCGAGGCGCGGTTGTAGTCACGATAGGCTGCGTTCAGATCGCCCAGGCCTTCATTGGCCAGGCCGCGATTGAAGAACGCCTTCTCAGGGTCCTTCACGCCCAGGGCCAGACCCTTGTCGATCTGCTCGACGCCTTCGCGATAGCGGTCCTCGCCGACGAAGGTCGCGCCGCGATTCACATAGGCCTCGCCCAGGTTGGGATCGATGCTGGACGCCTGGTCGAAGTCGGCGCGGGCGGCGCCGAACTGGCGCTGGCGCATCTGCAGCACGCCGCGGTTCACATAGGTGCGGGCGCGGTCGCGGAAGTTCAGGGTCTCGACCTGCAAGGCCGTGGTGCAGGCCAGGACCGAGCGGTTGTCGGCGCGGCCCTTGAGGGCGGCGTCGGAGCACTCCTGGGCCGAGCCGCTGCCGATCACCAGGTTCGAGGCGGCGGCGGCGCCAGCAACGGAAAGAAACGCCGCCGCGCCGAGCGCGACGAGCGGGAACGTACGGTTCATGTCGTCCTCCCTGGGCCGGTCTCAGGGCCGGCCTCATGCGACCGATCATAGCACCACGCCACCAAGCCGGACATGGTTTCCGCACAATGCGCGTGGCGCGCCTCATCTAAATTTAAGGTTGCGACAGACCCCACCTCGGTTCACCATCGCGGAGCTTTCAAGGAAGCCGTTCCATGTTGCTTTTCGCCTTCATGACGCTGTTGGCCGCCCAGGACCCCGTCCCGCCGCCGCCCGGCAATGTTGTCGCGCCCCTGGTGATCGAAGGCCGCAAGGTTCCGGAGGTCCCGTCCAGGCTGGAAATCACCGATGGCTTGAACGACCTGCTGAAAAAAGAGCCGGATCGTATGATCTGTCTGATGATGACGCCGACCGGCTCGCGCATCCCGCGCTGGAATTGCGGCACGCTTCGCCAGTGGTATCGGTTCCAGGCCAATACCGGTGGGCGGGATGGCGGTCCGATCGAGGACGTGCCGCCCACCGAATTGGTCGCCGCCGTCCAGGACCAGTACATGCGCAAGGCCATGCAGATCCGCGCCGAGAAGAATGCGGCGGAAGCCGCCCCGAAGCGCTAGGCCATGTTGCTTCTAGCCATCACAGCCTTGCTGGCCGCCCAGGATCCCGCCTCGCCGCCGCCCGGCAACCTTGTCTCGCCGCTTGTGATCGAGGGCAAGAAGGCTGCCGAGGTCCCCTCCCGGCTGGAGATCACTGAAGGCCTGAACGGCCTGCTGAAGAAAGAGCCCGATCGCGTGGTCTGCCTGGACCGCAAGCCGCTGGGCAGCCGTATCCCCAGGATCCAATGCGACACCCTACGGAACTGGTATCTCCTCCAGGCCAAGACCGGCGAGCGGGACGGCGGCGCACTCGAGGACACGCCCCCCACCGAACTGGTCGCGGCCGTCCAGGAGCAGTACCTGCGCAAGGCCATGCAGATCCGCGAGCAGAAGGCAGCGGCGGCGGCGGCCGGCAAGCGCTAGCTCGCGCTTTGCCCGGGGCGTGCTAACAGAGGCGGCGAGTCCCTTCAGGAACCGCGTCTCATGCATCTCGCCCGCTTTCCCCGCGCCCGCTTCGCTCACCTGCCCACGCCGCTGGAGCCCTTGCCCCGCCTGGGCGCGGAACTCGGCATCGACCTCTGGGTCAAGCGCGACGACTGCACCGGCCTGGCCGGCGGCGGCAACAAGACCCGCAAGCTGGAGTTCCTGCTGGGCGAGGCCCTGGCCCAGGGCGCCGACACCCTGGTCACCCAAGGCGCGGTTCAGTCCAACCACGTGCGCCAGACCATCGCCGCCGGCGCGCGCTTTGGCCTGAAGACCGAAGTGATCCTGGAAGAGCGCACCGGCTCCAAGGCCAGCGACTACATGGGCAACGGCAACGTCCTGCTGGACAAGCTGATGGGCGCGGCGATCCGCTATGTGCCCGGCGGCACGGACATGGTCGCCGAGCTGGAAGCCACCGCCGACAGCGTCCGCCAGCGCGGCGGCAAGCCCTACATCATCCCCGGTGGCGGCTCGAATACGGTCGGCGCGCTGGGCTATGTCGACTGCGCCCGCGAGTTCGTCGTCCAGGCCGACCAGATGGACCTGAAGTTCGACCGCTTCGTCACCGCCACCGGCAGCGCTGGCACCCACGCGGGCCTGGTCGCCGGCTTCGCGGCCCTCTCGGTCGACATTCCGATCCTGGGCTTTGGCGTCCGCGCCCCCAAGCCCAAGCAGGAAGAGAACGTCTACAACCTGGCCGTCGCCACCGCCGAGACGATCGGCGCGGCCGGCAAGGTCAAGCGCGAGGCCGTCGTGGCCGACTGCGACTATGTCGGAGAAGGCTACGGCCTGGTCGACCAGGGCGTGATCGACGCCCTGACCCTGGCTGCCCGCACCGAGGGCCTGCTGTTCGACCCCGTCTACTCCGGCAAGGCGCTGAAGGGCCTGATCGACCAGGCCAAGAAGGGTGCGTTCAAGGGTGAGCGGGTCGTGTTCCTGCACACCGGCGGCGCCCAGGGCCTGTTCGGCTATCAGAGCATCCTGGAGCCCGCCCTCTGATGAGCAAGGTTCTCGGGGTTCTGGGCGGCATGGGTCCGGCGGCGACCCTGGACTTCCTCGCGAAGCTCCAGGCCGCCACGCCGGTCAAGCGCGAGCAGGATCACCTGCGGGTGCTGGTCGACATCAATCCGCACGTGCCGGACCGCAATGTCTCGACGTCGGATCCAGGCCCCGTGCTGGCGGCCATGGCGACAGGCCTGCGCGACGGCGGCGCCCAGGTGCTGGCGATCGCCTGCAACACCGCCCACGCCTATGCCGAGGAGGTCCGCGCAAGCGGCCTCCCCCTGGTCGACATGCTGGAAACCGCGGGCCTGGCCGCACAGGCCAAGGGCGCGACCGTCGTCGGCGTGCTGGGCACCAGCCTGGCCCTCGGCCTCTATCGCGACCGCTTCTCGCACATGGGGCTGGAGGTGGTGATGCTGGACGACCACGAGCAGGTCGAGTTCATGGCCCTGCTCTATCGCATCAAGCAGGGCGATGTCGGCGAGGCCTCCCGCGAGACCATGGCCGCCCTCGCCCATCGCCTGGTCGGCAAGGGCGCGCAAAGCGTGGTGGCGGGCTGCACGGAGGTGCCGCTGGTGCTGAACGCGTCGGACCTGTCGGTGCCGTTCCTGGATGCGACGGAAGAGCTGGCGCGGCGCTGCGTGGCCGTCTGCCTGGAAGCCTAGCTGTTCAAGGTCTTGAACGGGACGTCGTCATGCGAGGCCTCGAACATGCCCAGCAGGGCCGCCGCGCCGCGCGAGGCCTGGGCCATGCGCAGCAGCGCCGCCCGGGCATGGGCGTTGTCGGCGATCTCGGCTTGACGCTCGAGACGCTCGGCTTCCGTCAGGTGATCGTTTCGGTTCCCCATGCTGCAAACGTTTACAGGACATGAATGACACCACCATGCGACCGCTGGACGCACACCGTTCATTAACCAACGTTTGGCGTGCGCCCGATTGTCACAGAATGTTAAAATCCAAGCATAGCCGGAAATGAAAACGCCCCCGGACCTGGAAGGTCCGGGGGCGTTGTCCTGTTCCCCAACAGGACGGCGTCGGCTGCGCTGAAACACGAGCGCGGCGGCGTCGCCTCAAAACTGATGACGCTATTTCGCCGAACGCGGATCGGCAGGCAACGCGTCGCCCTGTCGCAGGCCCCATTTTGAGGAGCCGGTCAAGCTAGAAATCGTTTGCGATCAATGGGCTCGACCAGAAACCGGGATTTCCCCCGCGACGAGGCGCCGCACTTGGCCCGCCCGATGGGACCGGTCGCAAAAATGGGTGGTCAAATCAATGACACCGGTAGCAAGCTGCATAAAGATCGTCGCGACAAGACGACGGGGCCCTTATCGGCCTGGGAGGAACGCTTCTAAGGCCCACCCTTTGGCCTGGCTCTTCCGGTACGATGACGGCTCCGCGCCAGCCGGAGTTACCGCATGCCGCTCAGCCCCATCTCTCGCCGCCGCCTGATGGCCACCACCGCCGCCGCCTTCGCGGCCGCCGGTCTTCCGTTCAAGGCCATGGCCCAGACCAGCAAGACCCAGGCGCTGGACGTGATGAAGAAGGCCTCCAAGTTCATGGTCGAAAAGGCCGCCTACAAGGGCGGCTACGTCTGGAGCTACCTGCCCGACTTCTCGCGCCGCTGGGGCGAGATGGAAGCCTTCCCGACGATGATCTGGGTGCAGCCTCCCGGCACCGGCACCGTGGGCCACCTGTTCCTGGACGCCTATCACGCCACGGGCGACGAGTATTATTACGACGCCGCCTGCAAGGCCGCCGACGCCCTGATCGCCATCCAGAACCCGGCCGGCGGCTGGAACTACATCGGCGACATGGCCGGCGAGGCCTCGCTGAAGAAGTGGTACGACACCATCGGCAAGAACGGCTGGCGTCTCGAGGAATTCCAGCACTACTACGGCAATTGCACCTTCGACGACGAAGGCACCGCCGAGTGCTGCAAGTTCATGCTGCGCATGTACGTCGAGAAGAAGGACGCCAAGTACAAGGCCGCCTTCGAGAAGGCCCTGAAGTTCGTCCTCGACAGCCAGTATCCGGTCGGCGGCTGGCCGCAGCGCTATCCGCTGAAGGACGAGTTCCACCACCACGGCAATCCGGACTACACCAGCTTCATCACCTTCAACGATGACGTGGTCGGCGAGAACATCGAGTTCCTGATCATGGTCTACCAGGCCCTGGGCGACAAAAGCGTCCTGGACCCGATCCGTCGCGCCATGGACTGCTACGTCGCCTGCCAGCAGCCGATGCCGCAGCCGGGCTGGGGCCTGCAGCACACCGTCGCCGACCTGAAGCCGGCCGGCGCCCGCACCTACGAGCCCAAGGCCTTCGCCACCCACGCCAGCGCCAGCTGCCTCTCGCAGCTGATGACCTTCTACCAGCTGACGGGCGACCCGAAGTACATCGCCCGCGTGCCGGAAGCCCTGGACTGGCTGGACAGCGTGCGCCTGCCCGACAACGTCATGCCCGGCAAGCCGCGCTATCCGACGTTCATCCAGATCGGCAACGGCCGTCCGCTGTTCGTGCACCGCACGGGCTCGAACGTCGTCAACGGCCGCTACTACACCGACGAGAACCCCGAGAAGACGGTCACTCACTACTCGTCGTTCCGCAGCGTCGACACCAAGGGCATGCGCGCGCGCTACGAGAAGCTGAAGGCCATGGGTCCCGAAGAGGCCAGCAAGCACTCGCCGCTGAAGGGCACTCGCCCGCTGCCCAAGTACTTCATGGTCAAGGACCTTTCGGTCGACGACCTCACCGTCGGCGGCGACCTGTCCAGTTCGGCGACCAAGGGCGTCCAGGCCGATCCGGCCAAGGTCGCCAAGCTGACGGCCGAGCTGAACGCCGAGGGCTGGTGGCCCACGCCCCTGACCTCGACCAGCCAGCCCTATATCGGCGATGGCCCCGCCACCCCGACGCCTGGCGACTTCTCCGAGACCAAGGTCGGCGACAAGTACGACACCTCGCCCTATCCGGATCCGCATCCGGCGATCGGCATCTCCACGGGGGCGTTCATCGCCAACATGGCGACGCTGATCAAATACGTGGACGCCCAGGCTTAAGCAGCCTCAGGCGATCAGACGCGTCTCGGCTGGCGTCACTTCGGCGAGCAGCCGGCCGAGCGCGTATTGATAGAGGGCGATGTCGTTCTGGTTCTGCGACAGCAACTGGCGGTGGGCCTTGGGGTTCAAGGCCTCGGCCGTATCCTCGCCGCCCGTGACGTTCAGCCGGCGCACGCCCGGCAACCGCCCCGCGAAGGCCATGTCGGCCCAGGCCAGCGACTCGTAGGGGTGCTCGCAGACATAGAACCAGACCATCTGGTCGATCAGCGTCTTGGCCGACGCCTGGTCGCCCTCATAGACCGGCGACCAGCCCGAGCCCGTCAGCTGGCGGAAATGATGGTCATAGGTATGGATCACCACCGCCGGGTCGTCGCAGGTCACGAAGTCGTTCAGCGACAGTTGCTTGGCCAACGACACCGCCCGCCAGCGCGGATCGCGGGCCTGGGCATCGCTCATCTCGACCACGTGGCGGAAGTAGCGATAGACTGAAACCACGCGATCGACCGGCCAGCGGAAGTTCGTCGCCGCCGCCATCCCCTCACCCACCGCCTGGTAGATATCCAGACCGTAGTGGCCCGCATAAAGGTCGTAGCCGGCGAAGACGTCATAGCAACCTCCGCGCGCGGCATGCTCGGTCGCGTCGTTCTCGATCACCGGACAGCGGCGCTCGGTCGTGAACAGGCCCTTCAGCGCGGAGACCAGAGAAGTCCCGCCCGCCTTGGGATTATGGAAGAAGAACAGACGCTCGACCATCTTACGCCCCGCCGCTGACAAGGCGCCGAGTCGCGACACCTCAAGTTGTCTAACGTAGAAGCGTCACCAATCCGTCGTGAATTCGACGGCGAGCATTGAAAAAAGATAGCGCTACCGATCCGGCCAGAAATCATCCGGACCTGGACGGTGTCCGAGCTTTCAGGAAATGCTTTCGCCCAGCGCCGCGCGCACGACGTGGGGCGCGTGGTCGATGACTCGCAGATAGGCGGTCAGGGCGGCATCCGGGCGCGCCTCGCCGTGCTCCAAGTCTTCCAGCAGCGTCAGGTCGATGTGGAACACGCGGGCGAAGTCGGCCTGGCTGAGACCCGTGCGCCAGCGGACCGCCTGGACCAGGGCGCGGGCCGACCGGGCACGCGCGGGCGTGGCGGCTTCGTCGATCGCGAGGTCGGCAGCGGTTCGGGTCATCATCGGTACGCTCCTGGACTGACGGCCTCCCCTGTGACGCCCTTTTAGGACGCCCCGATTGCAGAAATTCGACGGCTTTGAGTCAGTGCGTGTCTATCGCGTGGCGGTCAGGGCGCGGGCCTTGGAATCCACTTGGTCGACCCCGCGCAGGGCGTCGCCGGATGCTTCCAGCATGGTGTTGAAGACCTTCAGGTCGCCGGTGGTGATGTGCTTGACCTTCTTGTCCCGCGACCACTCAAGCCCGATCAGCTGTCCCAGGCGGCAGGCCTTGGGGAGCAAGGCGAGCTGCTCCTTGGGGCCGCCCTTGACCAGCAGCTTGCCGACCACCTCGTTCCAGTTGGGCGCGCCGGGCAGGCACAGGGCCAGGTGATCGCAGTCGCCGGTCCAGAAGCGCTTGTACCAGCGAGCGTGCTCGGGCGTGTCGTATTTGAGGACGGCGCTGGGCATGACGACGCTACGGCAGTCGCCGCGCACGAACTCGTCGGCGCGCGCCGTGCTGGCCGTCAAAAACGCTCCGACCACGATCAAACCTAGAAGACGGACCAATCCAAAAGACCCCGAAACAAGCGGAGCCGTTCTTAAGACCGATCCTTCGACAAAAATGCGGCGGTGGCCTCGATCGCCTCGACCAGGCTGACCCGTTCCAGGGTCACGCCCTCGGGCAGGCTGGAGAACAGCCGGGTCGGCGCGGCCGCATCCAGCATGACGAAGACGCCCCGGTCGTCGGCGCGGCGGATCAGGCGGCCGAAGGCCTGGCTGATGCGGGCGCGCGCCACGGCGTCGTCATAACCCTTGCCGCCAAAGCGCAGGCGGCGGGCCTTGTGCAGTACGTCCGGACGCGGCCAGGGCACGCGGTCGAAGACCAGCAGGCGCAGAGATCGGCCCGGCACGTCCACCCCGTCGCGGATGGCGTCGGTGCCCAGCAGGCACGCGTCCTCCTCGGCCCGGAAGATGTCGACCAGCGCGCCCACCTCCAGCGGATCGACATGCTGGGCGTAGAGGGCCAGGCCATTGTCGGCCAGCGGCGCGGCGATGCGCTCGTGCACGGCTTTCAGGCGACGGATGGCGGTGAACAGGCCAAGACCCCCGCCCCCGGCCGCAAGGAACAGCTCGCGCATGGCGGCCGAGACCTGGCGCGGGTCTTCCTTGTTCACGTCGGTGACGACATAGGCCTTGGCGTTGTTCTCATAGTCGAACGGCGAGGCCAGGCGCAGCACCTTGGGCGCGGACGGCAGGCGCGCCGCCCCCGTGCGCATCTCGGCCAGGGCGAACGGATCCTCCAGGGCCGGGTCGACCAGGGTGGCGCTGGTCACCAGCACCCCGTGGGCCGGCGACAGCACCGCCGCGCGCAGCGGCTCGGTGGGATCCACCCAGTGACGGCGGCAGGCGGCATCGACCACGCGGCCGTACAGGAAGGTGGCCTCGAACCAGTCGACGAAGTCCGGATCGGTCTCGGTCGGTTCGACGTCGTCGTCCTCGATGGCCTTCAGGATCGAGCGCCAGGCCGGCAGGGTCATGCGGGCGCGACGGTCCAGGCCGCGCAGCGCGCCTTCGATCCGAGCGCGTTCCGAGGCGCCCAGGTGTTCGGCGTCCTCGTCCAGCACGTCCTCAAGGGCGCGAGCCAGGGCCAGCAGCGGCGCTTCGATGGCGGCCAGGGCCTTGGCGGCCTCCGGCGCGCGCTCGCGGACGAGGTCGGTGGCCGGACGGGCGTCGCATTGCAGGCCCAGGTCGGCCCCGCCACGATCGCTGGTGCGGGCGCGCAGCTGCTCGATCACCGCGACCAGGAAGTTCTCGATCGGCCCGATCGGATTGATCTGGCCGTCCGGGGGCGCGACCCGACCCGACCAGCCCTCGCCCGGCAGGGCGGCGGCGGCCTGGATGACCTGGTTCATCGCCCCGCGCGCCCCCTCACGGTCACCCAGGATGTCGAGCAGACGCGCTTCAAGCCCCCTGCCCCGCCGGCCGCGGCCTTCGGGTCCCCGGATCCAGCGCCGCAGTTCCGCCGCCTCGGCGCCCGAAAGCGCCGCCGAGAACGCGCTGTCGGCGGCCTCGAACAGGTGGTGGCCTTCGTCGAAGACAATGCGCTTGAGGCTTGTGGTCTCGCCGTCGCTCTTCAGCCCCCGCGCCGTCCGCGCGCCGTCGAAGGCGGCCTGGGTCAGGACGAGAGCGTGGTTGGCGATCACCAGGTCGGCGCGCTTGGACGCCCGCACGGCCTTTTCGATGTAGCAGATGCGATAGTGCTGGCAGCCGGCGTGGATGCACTCTCCGCGTCGGTCGACCAGGTTCGACGGGCTGGCCTGGGCCGAGGGCGGCACCGCGCTCAGCGTCGGCAGCCAGGCCGGGAAGTCGCCGCCGGTCATGTCGCCGTCGCGAGTGGCGCGGGTCCAGCGGGCCGTCAGGGCCAGGCCGATCAGGTCGCCATTGCCCAGCTGGGCGCTGTTGATCTGTTCCTGAAAGTTCAGCAGGCACAGATAGTTCTCACGCCCCTTGCGGACGACAGCCTTCTTGGCCCGCTCCTTGGGGTCGGGATAGATCGACCGGCTCTCGCGCTCGATCTGCCGCTGCAGGGCGCGGGTATAGGTGCTGACCCAGACCGACGGGCCGTTGGCCTCGGCCCACAGCGAGGCCGGCGCCAGATAGCCCAGGGTCTTGCCGACGCCGGTGCCGGCCTCGGCCAGCATCATGCGCGGCTCGCCCTCGCGCTCACGCGGCTGGAAGGCGAAGGCCGCCTCCTTGGCGAAGATCGCCTGAGCCTCGCGCACCTCTTCCAGGCCGGAGCGCTGCAGCAGCTGGGCCAGGCGCTCACCGGCGCGTTCGGGATCGATCGGCCGCGAGCCAGCCTCACCGGGCGGGGCTTGGTCTTCCCATTCCAACAGGCGCGCCCAGACATCCAGACCCGAGCCTCTGAAGTGGTTTCCGGCCTGCACCGAACGCAAGGCGCCGATCACCGCCGGCCCCCACGACCAGCCGGCCTTGGCCAGGGTCTCGGCGACGGCCAGGGCTTCCTCGCGCGACGGAACCGGCGTCAGGGCCAGCTCGCGCAGCAAGGCGTCAGCGCTCTCACGCAGGCTCTGGGCCTGTTCGGCGGCGCCGTGTGGCTCGCGCAGGCCCAGCGCCATGGCCAGGCCCACGGCCGAGGGCGCGCAGAAGGTTGCTGGGCGGACGAAGGCATAGAGTTCCAGCACGTCGAACAAGCGGGCGTGACGCGCTGGCGGCGACAGGTTCAGGCGGCGGGCGGTCATGGCCGCGTGGGCCACCAGCACCGGGCCGTGCTCGAACAGGTCCCGCGCATCCGGCGGACGCAGCATCCGGCCTTCGCCGCCGCCATCGGCCACGCCGGCGCGCGGTCCGGGCAGGACGACCAGGGCGGGCGCCAGGTCCAGAGTCGGGGGGGAAGCAGTCACGCGAGTCTGTTAGCAAAAACCGGCGCGAAACAGAATAAGAACAACGGGGTATCTAGCCGATCGAGCCGTCGTCTTCCTCGTCGTCCAGGCCCAGCAGCCGATTGACCGCCTTCTGGGCCTTGCGGCGCAGCTCCGGCTCGTCGCTCTGCGCGGCCTTGCGGTACATCATCAGAGCCAGCTCGTCATTGGCGGCGATGCCCTGACCGCGCTCGCACATGATGCCCAAGTCGTACCAGGCTTCGAGGTAGCCGCGATCGGCGGCCCGCTGGAACCAGCGCATGGCCTCGGTGTAGTTGACCGGCACGCCTTCGCCGTTGTGGTGCACCACACCCAGGTTCGACATGCCGGCGGCCAGATCGTTGCTGGCGGCGGCGGCGTAGAAGCGCACGGCCTCGGCATGGTCCTGCTTCACGCCCGAACCTTCCGAGTGCAGTCGGCCCATCTCGTTCATGGCGTCGGCCGAACCCATCTCGATCGCGCGCCGCAGCATGGCCACGCCCTTGGCGGTGTCCCTGCGCGTGCCGTAGCCGGCCAGATAGGCCTCGCCAGCGCTATAGGCCCCGCGGGCGGAACCGGCGTCGGCGGCCTTCAGGTACCAGGCCAGCGCCACGCGCGGGTCCGGGGGCAGGCCGTTGCCGCCCTCGTGGCTGACCCCGATATTGTACATGCCGTTCGGATCGCCCAGCCGAGCGGCCTCGCTATAGAGCATCAGGGCCGCGCGTCGGTTCTTGGGCACGCCGTCCGCGCCGTCGAAGTAGATATTGCCCAGCTCGACCATGGCGTCGGTGTCACCGCGAGCCACGCCCTTGCGTAGCCAAGCCAGAGCCTGTGGCACGTCGCGGGTCACGCCCTCGCCGTCCAGGTAGAGCATGGCCAGGTCGACATAGCGGGTGGCGTCACCGCCCTGGGCGTCACGCAGGGTGGCCTCGAAGGTCGCCTTGGCTTCCGGTCCCGCATCCGCCCGCGCGAAGGCCGCGCCGCCGGAGACCGACAGCGCCAAGGCCAACATCACAGGCAGAACTCGTCGACGCATCGCACCCCACCGTCCCCCGGATCGTCGCACCGAGGAGCCTGACGTCAAGCCAGACACCGGAACAGGCCGCCCGCGCAACCGGACTCGCCCGTCAGGCGGCGACGAACGACGCGGCGCCCGATTGCCAAGCCGATCGACCTCGCCGAATACTCAACTCACAACCTCCAATGGAGCCTCATTCGTGCGCCACGCCCTCCTCGCCATCAGCCTGCTCGCCGTCGCAGCGCCGGCGCTGGCCGCAGAAGCCCCCGCGCCAACCATCAATGTCGTCGGCAGCGGCCGGGCCGAGCGCTTGGCCGACTACGCCTTCCTGAACTTCACGCTGCGGGGCGAAGGCGCCGCCTCGCCTGAGGCCGTCAAAGCTCTCGCCCTGGCCCAGGCGCGGCTCGAGGCCAGCCTGCCCAAGCTGCCCGGCAAACCCACGACCGAGACCCGCAGCTTCAACCTGCAGATCCGCGAAGTCCGCGCCAAGGGCTGCGAGAACCGTGGCTATCCGCAGATGACGAGCGGCGACTGCACGATCGTCGGCAGCATCGCCACCCAGGGCTTCCAGCTACGCATTACCCCGGCCTCACGCGCCGGCGACGCGGCCTCGTTGATCGCCCAGTTGGGCGGGGCGGACGTCAACGCCTCGGGCGGCGGCGTGACCGACGACAAGGCCCTGAACGAAGCGGCCATGCGCGATGCGATCGCCGACGCCAAGCGGCAGGCCCAGCTGATCGCGGCCGCGTCCGGCGTGAAGCTGGGCCCGATCGTCCGTGTGCAGGACAGCCAGGAGATGCCGATCGGGGCCTTCAGCTATGGCGCGCCGCCTCCGCCACCGCCACCTCCGCCCCTGCCGGTCTCGGCCGTGCAGCTGACTTCGCCGCTGAACTACGCGCCCCAGCCGATCGTGCGGACGGCCCGCGTCATGGTGACCTACGGCCTGGAGCCGTAATCACTGGACGAAACAGAAGGGGAACATGCTATACCGCGATCAATGCTCGCGGCTGACGCCCTTCCCCCGAAGTTCCGAGACTGGTTCGCCGCCCGCGGCTGGAGCCCTCGCGCGCATCAGCTGGCCATGCTGGAGAAAGCGCGGGCCGGTCGCGGGGCGCTGCTGATCGCCCCGACGGGCGGCGGCAAGACCCTGGCGGGCTTCCTGCCCAGCCTGATCGAGCTGGCGCAGCGCCCGCCGCGCAATACGCCGGCCGGCATCCACACCCTCTACATCTCGCCGCTGAAGGCCCTGGCCGTCGACGTCGAGCGCAACCTGCTGACCCCCATCCGCGAGATGGGCCTGCCGATCGTGGCCGAGAGCCGCACCGGCGACACGGGCGAAAGCCGCAAGGCCCGCCAGCGCATCAAGCCGCCGGACATCCTGCTGACCACGCCCGAGCAGCTGGCCCTGTTCTGCGCCTGGGAAGGGGCGCGCGAATACTTCGCCGACCTGCGCTGCGTGATCATCGACGAGGCCCACGCCATCTGGCCGTCCAAGCGCGGCGACCTGCTGGCGCTGGATCTGGCCCGCCTGCAGCAGTTCGCGCCGAACATGCGGCGGGTGGGCCTGTCGGCGACGGTTGACGATCCGGACCTGGTGCGAAAATGGCTGGGCGCTGGCGAGGCCGTCGACCTCGTCCTCGGCTCGGGCGGCGCGCAGCCGGTGGTCGAGGTGCTGGTTTCCGGCGGCCGCGTGCCTTGGGCCGGCCACACGGCCGAGCACGCCATGGCCGAGGTCTACGAGATCATCAAGCAGAGCCAGACGGCGCTGATCTTCGTCAACACCCGCTTCCAGGCCGAGTTCGCGTTCCAACGCCTGTGGGAGCTGAACGACGAGGGCCTGCCGATCGCCCTGCACCACGGCAGCCTCTCGGCCGAGCAACGCCGCAAGGTCGAGGCGGCCATGGCGCGCGGCGAGCTGCGGGCCGTGGTCTGCACCTCCACGCTCGACATGGGCATCGACTGGGGCGACGTGGATCTGGTCATCCAGCTGGCCGCGCCCAAGGGCGCCTCGCGGATGGTCCAGCGGATCGGCCGCGCCAACCACCGCCTGGACGAGCCCAGCCGCGCCCTGTTCGTGCCCGCCAGCCGCTTCGAGATGCTGGAATGCCGCGCCGCCGCCGACGCCATCCTGGAAAACCACCTGGACGGTGATCCGCCTCGTGTCGGCGCCTTGGACGTCCTGGCCCAGCACATCATGGGCTGCGCGTGCTCGGAGCCCTTCAAGCTGACCGATCTCTATGACGAGGTCCGCTCAGCCGGTCCCTATGCGGACCTCAGCTGGGAGGACTTCGAGACCGTCGTCGACTTCGTCTCGACCGGCGGCTACGCCCTGCGCACCTACGACAAGTTCCGCCGCATCGTGCAGACCCAGGACGGCCTGTGGACCGCCCGCGACGGCCATGCCCGGCAGCAGCACCGCATGAACGTCGGCGTCATCGTCACGCCGGGCATGATCAACATCCGCATCGGCGGCGGCAAACGCCCCATGGGCGGCCGCAAGATCGGCGAGGCCGAGGAAGGCTATTTCGAGCAGCTGACGCCGGGCGACACCTTCATCTTCGCCGGCCAGGTCTGGCGCTACAACAGCCTGGTCGGCGCCGACGCCTTCGTCTCGCCTGCCCCGAACGACGACCCGAAGATGCCCAGCTGGGGCGGCTCGAAGTTCCCGCTGTCGACCTATCTGGCCAGCCGCGTGCGCCAGATGATGCACGACGAGACCGAGTGGAAAGCCCTGCCCCCGGACGTCCAGGAATGGCTGGCCTGGCAGAAGATCCGCTCGGCCATCCCCGATGAGGGCGAAATGCTGCTGGAGACCTTCCAGCGCGGCAAGCGCTTCCACATGGTCTGCTACCCGTTCGACGGCCGCCTGGCCCACACCACCCTGGCCATGCTGCTGACCCGGCGGTTGGACCGCCTGGGCGTGGGGCCGCTGGGCTTCGTCTGCAACGACTATGCGCTGAACATCTGGTCGCTGCGGCCGATGGACAGTCTGGATCTCGACGAACTGTTCGCCCAGGACATGCTAGGCGACGACCTGGAGGCCTGGCTCGACGAGAGCTTCATGATGAAGCGGGCCTTCAAGCATTGCGCCCTGATCGCCGGGCTGATCGAACGCCGCCACCCCGGCGCCGAGAAGTCCGGACGGCAGGTAACCTTCTCGACCGACCTGATCTACGACGTGCTGCGTAAACACCAACCCGACCACCTGATGCTGCGCTGCGCCCGCCATGATGCGGCCACCGGCATGCTCGACATCGCCCGCCTGGGCGACATGCTCCAGCGCGTGCGCGGCCACATCCGCCACGTCCAGCTGGACCGCGTCTCGCCCTTCGCCGTGCCGATCATGCTGGAGATCGGCCGGGAGCGCGCGCCGGGCGACGCCGCCGGCGAAATGATCCTGGCCGAGGCCGAGGAAGACCTGATCGCCGAGGCCATGTCGTGACGCGTTTCTCCCCTTCAACCTGCGGCGGCCTGCGGATCGGCCTCTCCAATGTCGAGGTCATGCTGCGCTGGTCCGGCGGCCTGTGGCTGGAGCGCGAGCGCGCCCTGGTCGTGGCCGACCTGCACTTCGAGAAGGGCAGCAGCTACGCCGCGCGTTTTGGCCAGATGCTGCCGCCCTACGACACCCGCGAGACCCTGGACCGCCTGGACCGCGAGATCGCCCTGCTCTCGCCGGCGCGGCTGATCTTCTTAGGCGACAGCTTCCACGACGGCGACGGTGAGGCCCGCCTGGCGGTCGACGACTACAAGCGCCTGGAAGGCCTGGCGGTGGGGCGCGAGCTTGTCTGGGCGGTGGGCAACCACGACGCCGACGGCCCCAAGGCGCTGCCGGGTGAGATCATCGATGAAGCCGAGATCGCCGGCCTGACCCTGCGCCACGAGCCTCTGCCTGGCGTTCAGCTGGGCGAGGTCGCCGGCCACCTGCACCCGGCGGCCAAGGTCTCCAGCGGCCGGGCCACCACCCGCCGCCGCTGCTTCGTCACCGACGGCCAGCGCCTGGTGCTCCCGGCCTTCGGGGCCTTCACGGGCGGTCTGAACATCCTGGACGAAGCGTTCTCGAACCTGTTCGCCGGCCCGCTGCTGGCGGGTGCGCTGGGGCCGAGCCGAGTCCACGCGGTGGGGATGAAGTCGCTGCGGCCGGACTAAAGCTTCCTTCTCCCCTTGCGGGAGAAGGTGTCAGCGAAGCTGACGGATGAGGGGTTGAAAGGCCTGTCCGGACAACGGAGCGCAACCCCTCACCCGACCCGCTGCGCGGGCCACCCTCTCCCTCAAGGGGAGAGGGAAATCTACATATGCAGCGCCTGCTCCAGCGAGAACGCCAGCGAGATCGCCGCGCCGGCGGTCAGCAGGGTGCGCATGCGCGGGCGCCAGGTGGGGCCGTCGTGGTCGGTGACGTCCCAGACCCATTGCAGCAGGAAGACCAGCAGGAAGCCTGACAGCTGCCAGGCCGGCTCGAACTTCAGCTCGCCCAGCAGCAGGCCGAACCCGGCCAGGGGGAACAGCAGGGAGATGCCCAGCACCGACCAGCGCGGGCTGACGTTCTCGATCTCGAGCCCGCTGCGCACGCCGCCGAAGTACGAGACCATGGCGGCCGAATAGGCCAGCAGGCCCAGCAAGGCCGACTTCTGGATGGGCGCGGGGCCGTAGCAAAACAGCATCGACGCGATGAAAAAGGGAATAAGGGTCGATAGACCAAAGACCCATACCGCCGGCGGCACCGGCGTCCGCACCCCCGCGGACTCGTTCATGACTCAACTCCTTCGGAAGGCCACCGAAGCGGCCCACCCTGCCCCGAGCGCGACTATTACCGACACGAGCCCATAGGTCCACGGACGATCTTTGGCGAAGACGTAGAGGGCGCGCTCGGCCCCCGCCTTCTCGACCACCAGGGTGCGATCGCGGATCGAGACCGGTTTTCCGTCCTGGAAGAGGACGATCCGGGCCGTGTACTGGCCGATCGGGGCCTCGGCGGGCAAGTCCAGCTGGGCGCGGAACAGGCCCTTGTCCACAAAGCGGACGCCCTGCGGGTCGGCGGCGTAGAGGCCGGCCTTTTCTTTCAGACGCAGCACGGCGCGTCGCCAATCCAGATAGTCGGCGCCGAGTCGGCTGACCACGACATCGCGGACGCCGTATGTGGTCTCGACGCGTTGCTCCAGCGGCGCGGCGATGGCCAGGTGCTCCAGGCCCGCGCCAAGGTGACGCAGCGGCGCGAAGCCGGCGATGTCCTGCAGCTTGCGGGTCGAGGCCACGCGGTAGAAGCCCGGCGCGCCGTGGAACACGACGGGACGGCTGTTCAGCCACAGACCGGCGACCTGGGTCTTGCGGGCGATGCGCAACGGTTGGTCGGGGCCGCGCACGATGACGACGATGTCGCTGGGTCGATCCTTAGGATCGAACACCGCGCCGTACAGCACGATCCGCGCGCCGCGGAAGCCGGAGCTGACCCGGATCTCGGTGTCGGTCAGGGCCGCAGAAACCGCGGGCGCGGGAGGCGCTTCGACCAAGGGGATCATCGCGCCGTCCCCGTCATGATAACGAAGGCCTCGTCGGGCTTGATGAACAGGTCCGCGCCCATGCGCAGGCCAACCAGCAGCACCAGCAGCGCCAGCAGCGCCCGCAACTCCTCGGCGCGGAACCGGCCCGAGGCCCTCGCGCCCAGCTGGGCCCCGATCACCCCGCCCAGCAGCAGCAGGGTCGCCAGCACGATGTCGACCGTCTGGTTGCGGCCGGCCTGCAGCACGCTGGTCAGCGAAGTGGTGATGACGATCTGGAACAGGCTGGTGCCCACCACCACCGGCGCGGGCATGCGCAGCAGGTAGATCATGGCCGGCACCAGGATGAAGCCGCCGCCCACGCCCATCACCGCCGACAGGATGCCGACGAAGACGCCCAGCAGGATCGGCGGAATGACGCTGATGTAGAGCCGCGAGCGCGGGAAGCGAATCTTGAACGGCAGGGCGTACAGCAAGGCCGGTCGGCGGTCGCGACGCGGCTTGGGCGGCTGTCCGCTGCGACGACGCAGGATCGCGCCCACTGACTCGGTCAGCATCAGCGCGCCGATCACGCCCAGGAACAGCAGGTACGAGACCGACACCGCCAGATCCGCCTGGCCGATCAGGCGCAGCCAGCGGAACACCTCGACCCCGGCGAACGAACCGATCGCCCCGCCGCTGGCCAAGACCGCGCCCATCTTGAAGTCGACCGAACGCTTCTTGCTGTAGGCGATGACGCTGGAGACCGACGAGGCCGCGACGTGGTTGGCCTCGCTGGCCACGGCCACGACCGGCGGGATGCCCATGAACACCAGCACCGGCGTCATCAGGAAGCCGCCGCCAATGCCGAACATGCCCGAGATGAAGCCCACGAGCCCGCCCAGCACTACCAGCAGCAGCGCATTCACCGAGACCTCGGCGATGGGAAGGTAGAAGTGCAAAGCTCGCGCGGCCCTTGCGGCGTCAGGGTTTACCCTGATTGCCGGGCCGCGCCTTGCGCGTCAACGCGTGGCTAGCGCGCGTAGACCGAAAGCTTGTTCAGCGTCTCGCCATCGACGCTGCCGGTCGAGGGCAGGCCCTGATCACGCTGATAGGCCTGGATGGCCATGCGCAGGGCCGGCGAAGCGACGCCGTCGCGCGGACCTTGGTAATAGCCCAGTTGCGACAACACCCGCTGGGCCATGCCCAGATTGGCGTTGGCGGCGGCCGGAGCGGCGCCGGTCGACAGGCTGGCCGTGGTCTGCGTCTGCGGACGGAAGGCCTGGGCCGAACGGTCGGCGGTCTGCTGGGCTTCAGCGGTCAGCTGAGCGCGCAGGGCCGTGGCGCGGCTGCGGGCGGTGGCGTCACCGGCGCGGCCGGCGATCACGTACCACTTGTAGGCCTCGGCCGGGTTCTGGCTGACGCCGTAGCCGCCTTCGTACAGCTGGGCCAGATTGAACTGGCTGTCGACGAGGCCCAGGTCCGCGGCCTTGCGGAACCAGGTCGCGGCGGTGGTCACGTTACGCGGACCGCCCTCGCCCTTGAAATAGTAGAGCGCCAGGTTGTGCATGGCGCGCGGGTCGCCACCGGCGGCGGCGCGCTCGCTCCAGCGGCGGGCCTCCGGCATATCCGACTTCACGCCGCCCTTGCCGGCCTCGAACATCTTCGAGAGGTAGAACTGGGCGGCCGGATAGCCACCGTTGGCGGCCTTCTTGACGCCGTCCAGGCCCGAGCGGTCGCCCGTCTCGATCTTGCGGACGCCATCCTCGAACAGGGCCTTGGCTTCATCGGTCGGCTGAGCCGGGGTCTCGGCGGCGACCGGAGTCGCTTGAGCGGCCGTCAGGGCGACAGCCGCGCGGGGCGCGCCCGGCGTCGTGTCGGCTTCCGGACCGGTGATCTCGACGTCGGCCTTGCGGCCGTTGATGGCGTCCGCCACGCGCGGCGGCAGCGCGCCGGCGCCGTCGGTGTTCATCAGCATCAGGCCGCCGACGCCAGCGCCAACGACAGCCGCCGAGCCGATGGCGACGGCGACGGTCGCCACGGTGGCGCCCAGGCGGTTCTTGGTCTTCTTGCCGGCGAAGCCGAAGCCGCTGAACAGCGACGCGCCCGACTTCTCGGCCTTGGCGGCCTTGCCCTTCTTCTCCGGCTTGGCCTTGCCGCCGCCCTTGGCGTCGGCGGCAGCCGCCGCGCGGGCGGCCGCGCGGGCCTGCTCGATGATGTCGCGGGTCGACATCGGACGCGTCGGCTCGGCCGGGGCGAAGTCGGAGACGTCCGGCTCGATCTCGTAGCGCGGCGCTTCCGGCTCGAAGCCGTCGGCCAGGGCGTAGTCGTCGTGACCGAAGCTGGGCTCCTCCGGCTCGGCGGCCGGGAATTCGGCGACGTCCTCGGCATACGAGGGGGCAGCTTGAGCGCGCGACGGAGCCGGCGCCGCGAAGACGTCCTGCTCTTCTTCTTCATGACCGCTGAACGAAGCGGCCTGGTTGAAGTAGCTCTCTTCAAACGGCGAGACCGGCGGCGGCGCGGCGCGAGCCGGCGCGGGCGCCGGGGTCGGGGCCGCCGCGACGGGCGCGGGGGCCGGAGCGGCCTCCAGCTTGCGGGCGGCGTCGTGAAGGCGGGTGTCGATCTTCTCGCGCGCTTCCTCCAGCATGCGGAGCGTGCGCTCCTCGCTCTGGCGGATGCGGTCGACCAGCTCCTGGCTGGAACGCTCGTGACGCTGGTTCAGGCGCTCGGTGACGCGGGCGACCTGCTCGCCGACATCGTCGATGGCCAGGGCGTTGCGACGCTCGGCGCTGCCGATGCGCTCGGCCAGCTTCTCGGTGATGCGGGCGATCTCGCTGCCCAGCTTTTCCAGGGCTTGAGCCTGGACGCTGTCGTTGCGGTTCAGCTTGTGCTCGACGGTGGCGGCGATGCGCGCCACTTCCCCGCCGACCTGCTCGATGGCGGTGGCGTTGCGCTGCTCGGACGCCTGGACGCGGCGGTTGAAGGCGTCGGCGACGCCGACCACTTCGCGGCCCATGCGCTCGATGGCCTGGGCCGAGCGCTGCTCGGCGGCCTGCACGTGCGCGGCCATCTCGCCCAGCTTGCGCTCCATGCGGTCGAAACGACCGTCGGCGGTGTCGCGCAGCTTGGCGGCCATCTCGACGCGAGCGGCTTCCATCTTCTGGGTCAGGGTGGCGGCCAGGCTGTCCAGGCGCTCCTGCACGCCGGCGGCCGGGTTGGCGCCTTCGACCGCGCCCATGCGCTGGTCCAGGGCCGAGAACGACGAGCTCATTTCGCGCAGGGCCTCGCTGGTGCGGGTCTCGGCGGCTTCAAGACGTTCGGACAGGCGCGCCACGACGGCGTCGACCAGGGCGGACGGATCCTGAGGAGCAGCGGCTGATTGTTCGTTTATACGGGCTTCCAGGGCGGCGATCGCCTCGCGGGTGCGAGCCTCGCCGTCATAGAGATGGCCGGCGACCTTACCCAGAGCGCCTTCCAGGGCACGCAGGGCCTCGGCCGAGCGCGGGCCAGCCGCCTCGGTCTCGATGCGACGCACGCGCTCGGTCGCGCGGCTCTGCTCGGTCTTAAGCTCGTCCACAGCGCCTTCAAAACGGGCGGCGACGGCGATCTGTTCACGCTCGGATTGTCCCAAACGCGTGAGCGCGTCGCGGACCGAGTGGTCGATGCCGGAAATGGCGGCGGCGTTGCGGCCTTCGGCGGCCTCGATGCGCTGGGTCAGGCGGTCCAGGGCCAAGGCCACGCGGCCGACCTCGTCCGCCGGGTGTTCGGCGATCTCGATGCGCGAGGGCGCGTCGCCCTTGACGATCTCCAGATAGGCGCGGTTCGGCGTGTTTTCGGAGCCGGCATTCTGCTCCGAACCCAGACCATCGCCTTCGATGATCATCCGATTGAGCCATTCGCCCAGAGTCATGCCGGAGCGACGCGCGAGGTCTTTAGCGACCTCTCGTGCCTTGGGGTCGATCCCCTTAACGCTCCATGGCGACGCCGCAGTCATTGCGAATCGATCTCCTCGCATCTGAGGAAAACGCTAGTCACCGATTCCTGGGGTGTAAACGCGACCAAAACGCCAGATCTAGTGGCGGATCGATTCATTGTGGAGGAATCGGAACGGAGTCCCAAGGTTCTGTAGCGTGGTTAAAACGCAAGAGGGTTAACGCAGGTTAACCATTTGCCAGGCCGATTGTCGCAGGCCTAGAAGCGGCCATGGACTTGACCCTAACGATCATCGCCGCGAGCGCGTTCCTGATCCTGGCCGTCTTCTGCGGCTGGCGCGGCGCGCGTCCGCTCAATATTTTAAAGGGCCCGCGCATGATCCCGTGGCGTCCCCTGATGATGGTCTGCGTGGTCGCCCTGATGCTGATGCTGGTGCATCTGTTCAACCTGCTGGGCGTCCAGACCGGCAACCAGCAGCGCTACTAGGTCGCAGGAGTCGCACCCGTCAGCTGGCGGCCTTTTTGGGCCGTTTCGTCAGCCCGGACATGCCGCCCGAGGACAGCAGACCGATGTCGGCGAGCAGGAAAGGGATGGCCCACTTGTGGGGCGCGGCAATGTAGCGCGGCTGCCAGACGGGGTCGTACTTGTCCTTGTACCGCCGCACGCCCTGGAAATTGTAGATCTCCTCGCCGCGCTCGTAGAGCAGCCGGCCCACCCGCGACATGATCGGCGCCAGGGGACGATCCTCCAGCCCCGCCAACGGCGCGACGCCGAACTCGAACGCCTGGTAGCCCTCGTCCTTGCCCCACTGCAGGAGCTCGACGAACAGGTAGTCCATGACGTTCTTGGGCGCCTCGTCGGAGTAGCGCATCAGATCCATCGAGAACGCGGTCTTGCAGGCCGTCAGCCACAGGGTGGCGAAGGCGACGATCTTGCCCTCCTCGCCCCGCACCACCGCGACCGGGAACTCGGCCACGTAGCGCGGGTCGAAGCCGCCCATCGAAAAGCTCTTCTCGCCGCCGGCGTGGTGCGAGAGCCAGACGTCGGAGATCGCCTTCAGCTCGTCCATGATCGCCGTGGCCGCGCCGACCGGCAGGACCTCGAAGGCCGCCCCGCCCTCCCCGGCCTTGCGCCAGTTGCGACGCAGCACCTCGCGGCGGCGGCCGACCAGGCTGAAGGCTTCCAGCGGCACGGCGGCGCTCTCGCCGGTCTTCTGGATGGCCAGGCCCAGGTCGACGGTGTCGGGCAGGTCCTCGGGACCCAGGTTGTAGAAGCCGGCGCGCGCGGCGTGGGCGTCGGCCAGCTCGCGGAAGCGCCAGAACAGCTCCATGCGCTCCTCGTCCTTGCCGATCGGCGGCCCCAGGGCCACCCACGAGCGGCCGCGCACCCCGAACATCAGGAAGCTCTCGCCCGAGGCCGAGAACAGGAAACGCTTGTCGCCCAGCAGGGCCAGGTTGGCGCTGGGCTCGGCGTCCTGCGCCTTGGCCAGGATGGCGCGGACGCGGTCGAACTCGGGATCGGTGTCGTCGACCACGCCCGGCGTGGCGGCGGTGGCGATCAGGCGCCAGATGCCAACGGCCAGCAGCACGATGGCGGCGGCCACCGACGAGCGGATGGCGCGGGCGGCCTCGTCATGGTCCTGCAGGACGCGGATCCAGGACTTGTCGGCGAATTCGGTGTGGTTGAACGACCACCAGCCCAAGAGGCTGGCGCCGACGATGGCCGCGCCGGCCGAAAGCAGCCAGCCGGGCGTGATCTCCATCCGGGCCAAGGCGGCCTTGCGGGGAAAGGCGTCGTGGAACGGCAGGATCGCCAGGAAGCAGACGGCCAGCATCGCCGTCTCTTCCCAGTTCAGGCCCTTGAAGATCGCCAGCACCGCCGAGGCGGCCAGCACGATCAGCGCCGCCCACCAGGCCGCCCCCAGCCGCGCGCGCAGGCCAAAGGCCAGCAGCAGCAAGACAAGGCCCAGGATCGAGGAGAAGAAGTGGCTGATCTCGATCAGCAGGTCCGGCGCGAAGGCCAGCAGCAGCAGGAACCGGGTCGGCTCGGAGGGCGTCGCGCCCGAGGCCAGCAGCATGACCCCCGCCGACGCGGCCAGGATCGCCGCCAGCATCGGGGCGATCGCCAGGGCCGCGGGCCTGAAAACTGTCGAGGACATCCAGATCCCGGAGAGACGAATCCCCAGCGGGATTCAGCAGTGAGCCCTCGTATAGCGCGCAAACGATGACATGGTCGCCAGCCAAGATGCGAACGACCGTTTGAATCGACTTGCCGCCGTCGTCGCGTGGCGTAGTGTGGGCGCCAATCAGAGACGTCCGCTTAGGGAGAAGAACCATGGCCGATTTCGGGGGAACCGAGCTCGACGCCTTCCGCGCCGAGACCCGCGCCTGGCTGGAGGCCAACTATCCCAAGTCCCTGAACGCGCCGATGAGCAGCGAGGACGAGGCTCCCTGGGGCGGCCGTCGGATGGTCTGGAAGAACCCGGACGCGAAACTCTGGCTGGACCGCATGGCCGAGAAGGGCTGGACGGCCCCGATGTGGCCCAAGGAATACGGCGGCGGCGGCCTCTCGAAGGCCCAGAACAAGGTGCTGGAGCAGGAGCTGCGCCGGCTGAAGGCCCGCCCGGCCCTGATGAGCTTCGGCATCTGGATGCTGGGCCCGGTGCTCCTGGAATACGCCACCGAGGAGCAGAAGCAGCGCTTCCTGCCCCAGATCGTGAAGGGCGAGATCCGCTGGTGCCAGGGCTATAGCGAGCCCGGCGCCGGCTCCGACCTCGCCGCCCTCCAGACCAAGTGCGAGGACAAGGGCGACCACTATCTGATCAACGGCCAGAAGGTCTGGACCAGCTATGCCGACCAGGCCGACTGGATCTTCTGCCTGGTGCGCACCGACACCACCAAGAAGCACGAGGGCATCTCGTTCGTGCTGTTCGACATGACCTCGCCCGGCGTCGAGGCCCGCCCGATCAAGCTGATCAGCGGCTCGTCGCCCTTCTGCGAGACCTTCTTCGACAATGTGCAGGTTCCCAAGGAACAGCTGGTCGGCAAGCTGAACGGCGGCTGGGACATCGCCAAGCGGCTGCTCCAATACGAACGCCAGAACATCAGCGCCTCGGGCTTCGGCGGCGGCGGTGGCCTATCGCCGGTCGAGGCGGCCAAGAAGGAGATCGGCGTCGACAGCGAAGGCCGCATCGCCGACGGCGACTTCCGCGCCCGCCTGGCGGCCCATTCGATGGACGCCCACGCCTTCATGCTGACCGTGCGCCGCGCCGAGGCCGAATCCAAGCAGGGCTCGGGCCCCAGCGCCGCCGTCTCGATCATCAAATACGCCGCCGCCAAGATGAACCAGGAGCGCACCGAGCTGCTGGTCGAGGCGCTGGGCCTGCAGGGCCTGGGCTGGGAAGGCGAAGGCTTCGCGTCGGAAGAGCTGGCCGCCCCGCGCGCCATGCTGCGCGCCAAGGGCAACTCGATCGAGGGCGGCACCAGCGAGGTGAACCTCAACGTCGTCGCCAAGCGCGTCCTCGGCCTGCTGGATCATCAGTAAGCCATGATCGAGTTCTGGTACGAGTTCGCCTCGACCTATTCCTATCCGGCGGCCATGCGCATCGAGCGCCTGGCCGCCGAGAAGGGGGTGGCCGTGGCTTGGCGTCCGTTCCTGCTGGGTCCGCTGTTCCATGAGCAGCAGGGGCTGAACGACAGCCCGTTCAACGCGGTGCCCGTGAAGGGCGAGTACATGTGGCGGGACCTTGAGCGGGTCTGCGACCAACAAGGCCTGCCGCTGCATCATCCCAGCCAGTTCCCGCGCAACAGCCTGCTGGCCGCCCGCGTGGCGCTGGTCGGGATCGAGGACGGCTGGACGCCGGCGTTCAGCCGCGCGGTCTACCAGGCCAACTTCGTCGACGACCTGGACATCGGCAGTCCCGAGGTTCTGGCCCCACTGATCGCCGAGGTCGGTGCGGGTCCCGAGCACGTCCTGGCCGCCGCCCAGTCCGATCCGATCAAGGCCCTGCTGAAGGACCATGTCCGCCAGGCCAAGGAACGCGGTCTGTTCGGCGCGCCCAGCTTTCTCACCGCCGACGGCGAGCTCTTCTGGGGCAACGACCGTCTGGAACAGGCCCTCGACTGGGCCGTCCGTCACCAATCCAGGGAGCACGCCTGATGGCCGTCCTGACCGAAGAACAGACCATGCTGCGCGACGCCGCCAAGGGCTGGGCCAGCGAAAGCGCGCCCGTCGGCGCCCTGCGCAAGCTGCGCGACGGCAAGTCCAGGCAGAGCTTCGACCCGGCCGCCTGGGCCGAGATGGGCGAGATGGGCTGGGCGGGCGTGATCGTCCCCGAAGAGCATGACGGCTCGGCCTTCGGCTATCTGGGCCTGGGGCTGATCCTGGAAGAGACCGGCCGGACCCTGGCGGCCTCTCCCCTGCTCTCCACCGCCATGATCGGCGCCTCGGCGCTGAATCTGGGCGGTTCGGACGCGCAGAAGGCCGCCTGGCTGAGCAAGATCGCCACCGGCGCGGCCGTCGCCACCCTGGCCATCGACGAGGGCTCGCACCACAATCCGGCCCGCACCGCCCTGACCGCGACCAAGGGTGGCGCGGGCTACGTCCTGAATGGGACCAAGACCTTCGTACTGGATGGCGAGGCCGCCGATCTGCTGATCGTCGCGGCTCGCACCAGCGGCTCGGGCACGGACGGCCTGACCCTGTTCCTGGTTCCCGGCGACGCGCCCGGCGTCACCCGTACCCACCTCGCTTTGCTGGACTCGCGCGGCGCGGCCCAGATCGCCTTCGACGGCGTCGAGGTCGGCGCCGACGCGGTGCTGGGCGAGGTCGACAAGGGCTGGGCGGTGCTGGAGCCGGTGCTGGATCGCGCT
Organism: Caulobacter sp.; assembly: GCF_017744445.1. Lineage (GTDB taxonomy): Bacteria > Pseudomonadota > Alphaproteobacteria > Caulobacterales > Caulobacteraceae > Caulobacter. Next base: position 128,334 of record NZ_JAGIBH010000001.1, on the reverse strand, counting down.
TATGCGGGTCTCGCGGCCGAGATGCTGGGCAGCGCCTCGGCGGCCTTCGACATCACGCTGGACTACATCAAGACCCGCACCCAGTTTGGCCAGGTCATCGGCACGTTCCAGGCCCTGCAACACCGCGCCGCCAAGTGGTTCACCGACATCGAGACCACCCGCTCGTGCGTCGAGGCCGCTCTTGAAGCGTTTGACGCCGGCGGCGACACCCGCGCCCTCGCCTCCCTGGCCAAGGCCAAGGCGTCGGAGCTGGTCCACCTGGCCAGCAACGAGATGGTCCAGATGCACGGCGGCATTGGCATGACCGACGCCCACGACAGCGGCCTGTTCATGAAGCGCGCCCGCGTCACCGAGGCCCTGTTCGGCGGCGCCAGCTTCCACCGCGACCGCTACGCCCGCCTGATGGGCTTCTAGCGAAACACCACCCCCAGTCCTGGGGATAGGCCGCCCTCGCGGCCTCCGGATACCGTTGTTCTTGTATCGACGGACCGGGGGTCCCGCGGGGAGCGGGTTTCAAAGACGGCTTCCGTCATTGGGGAGCCGCTTATGACCAAGATCATCGCCACCGCCGCCGTGTTGGGCCTCGCCCTCGCCGCGACCACCGCCCACGCTCAGACCCTGCAGCTGACCTATCCGACCGACGCGTCGATGAGCTGCGACCAGATCAGCGCCGAGATGACGCGCATGGATCAGGTGATGGGCGTCTCGAACGGGGCCATCGCCAGCGCTGAGGGCGCCGCGCGCGGAGCCGAGACCGCCGCCAGCCTGGGCGTCAACGCCGCGCTCTACAGCGGCGCCCTGGGCCGGGTGCCGGGCCTGGGCATGTTCGCCAACGCCGCCGCCGCGCAGGCCAAGGCCGCCGCGGCCGCCAAGGCCCAGCGCGAAGCCCAGAACATCCAGGTCGCCCAGCAGCGCCGGGCCGTGATGGCCGGCCTCTATCAAGGCAAGTGCGGCGCGGCCGCCGCCGTGGTGCCCGCGACGCTCACGACCACCAGCCCGGCTCCTGCCGCCCTTCCCACCCTGGCTGCGACCCAGGACGTCATCCTGCGTGGCTCGGCGGCCCCCAACGGCGCGGCGGTCGGCACGGTCAAGGCCGGCGGCGCGGTCTATCCGACCGGCCAGCGCAACGGCGTCTGGATTGAGGTCGACGACGAGAACGGCGCCCGGGGCTGGATGTCCTCGGCCTTCGCCAAGGCGAAGTAGCCACCGGCGCTGGGTCGCTCACCTTCAGGGTAGCTGATGGGCGACCGCGCGCGTGGGACCAGGCGAACCAGGCCTCCTCCCCATCCCTTAGGGTTGGGCCTACCGCCTGAGGCGTAGGAACCGCCGCCCGCGCCATCGGCCTTCCTTGCGGCTCCCCGGACGCAAGGAAGCCGCCCATGCCAACGAAATCCTTCACTTGAGGGCCGCCGCAAGGCGGCCTTTTCTTTGCCTCTTCCAGATAATCAGAGGTTGAAGGATCGATAGACTGACTAGTTATGTCGACTTCCCGACAAACAACCAGCATGTCAAATGATGGATACCCACAAAGAGTTTGCCTGACTCTTTTCTTTTTGCTGCGCTCCTGACTGGATTGTGTCGGCTAAGCGACGGCGCCCAGCAACTGGCCCACCTATAGCTTGCAACCCTTGCCGTGAGACGGCGTTCGATTCGCCATGACTGGGCCGTTAGCGACCTTGAAGAACCGCCTTCTTTCCGCATTGCCGACCGAGGACCGGGCTCTTCTCACCCCTCATCTTTCCACGGTGGACCTCGAGAAGGGCCGCCTGCTCTATGATCCGGGCGACCTGATCGATCAGGTCTATTTCCCGACCGACTGCATCATCTCGCTGATGACGCTGATGGAGAACGGCGCGGCCATCGAGTCCGCCACCATCGGTCGGGAAGGCGCCCTGGGCCTGATGGCCGCCGTGGCGCCGCGCCAGTCACTGAGCCGCGCCATCGTCCAAGCCCCCGGCTCGGCCCTGCGCATCGCGTCCGGCCCGCTGCACGAGGCCTGGAGCCGCAGCGCCGCCCTGCGCGACCTGGTCGACCGCCACAACGAGGCCCTGTTCGGCCACGCCATCCAGTCGGTCGCCTGCAACGCCCTGCACGCGGTCGAGGCGCGTTTTTGCCGCTGGCTGCTGTCGTGCCACGACCGCCTGGACAGCAACACCATCAGCCTGACCCAGGAGTTCCTGGCCGATATGCTGGGCGTCCAGCGCACCACCGTGACGGCGGTCGCCGGATCGCTGCAGGCCAAGGGCCTGATCCGCTATCGCCGGGGCGTGGTGGATATCCTGGATCGCGCGGGGCTCGAGACCATGACCTGCGAGTGCTACGGCGCGGTGCGCCGGGGCTACGAGCGGCTGCTGCCGACGTCGTTCGCGTAGCTACAGAACCCGCTTTCCCGGCGAAAGCCGGGACCCAGATCTCAAGGCGCTGGGGCTGATTGGAAGAGCGCAAAGCTTCTAGAGCCCACTTCAGCGCTCCTCCATCTGGGCCCGGCTTTCGCCGGGGAGATCGGATGTAGATTGTCTACCTACGACGAACCGGAGCCGGCGCATGCGCCAGGCGCAGCAGATTAGCCGCGCCCGGAGCGCCGAACGGCGTCCCCGCCACGACCAGCAGGCGTTCGCCCGGCGCCACCAGGCCCAGGTCCAGGGCCTTGCTCGAGGCGTCGGTGGTGACGACTTCCAGACTGTCGGGCTGGGCGCTGACGCGCGGCTCGATGCCCCAGCACAGAGCCATGCGACGCACGGCGTTGATGTCCGGCGACAGCGCCAGCACCGGCTGCAGCGGACGTTCCCGAGAGAGACGACGCGCGGTTGCTCCTGTGGTGGTGAAGGCCACCAGGCACTTGGTCGAGCCCGACTTGGCCGCGCCGGCGGCGGCGACCACCAGCACGTCGGCGTCGTCGTCGTCGTGGCTCTGCTCGGCCTGCATCAGCTCGGGCCAGCGCGGATCACGCTCCACGCGCTCGATGATGCGGTTCATCATCGACACCGACTCTTCGGGATATTCGCCGGCGGCGGACTCGGCCGACAGCATCACCGCGTCCGCGCCTTCGTAGACGGCGTTGGCGACGTCCGAGGCTTCAGCGCGGGTCGGGGTCGGCGAGCTGATCATCGACTCCAGCATCTGGGTCGCGACGATCACCGGGATGCCGCGCGCGCGCGCTTCCCGCAGGATTTCCTTCTGGGCCACCGGCACTTCTTCCGGCGCCATTTCGACGCCCAGGTCGCCACGGGCGACCATGACGCCGTCGCACAGGTCCATGATCGGACCCAGCACCTTCAGGGCCTGGGGCTTTTCGATCTTGGCCAGCACGGCGGCGCGGCCTTCGACGATGCGGCGCAGCTCGGCCATGTCTTCCGGGGCCTGCACGAACGACAGGGCGATCCAGTCCACGCCCAGGCGCAGGGCGAAGGCCAGGTCCTCGCGGTCCTTCGGCGTCAGGGGCGACATCGGGATAACGACGTCCGGCACCGCCACGCCCTTGCGCTCCGACAGCTTGCCGCCGTTGACCACGGTGGTGTTGGCATAGCCGGGACCCGCGTCGGTCACGGTCATGCGCAGCTTGCCGTCGTCCAGCAGCAGGGTCGCGCCCGGCCGCATCGCGGTCAGGATCTCGGGGTGCGGCAGGTGCACCCGCGTCTCGTCGCCCGGGGTCGGGTCGTTGTCGAAACGGAAGGCCTGGCCGGCCTGGAGCACCACCGGACCGTTGGCGAACTTGCCGACGCGCAGCTTGGGACCTTGCAGGTCAGCCAGAATGCCCAGCGGACGGCCCACGGTCTTTTCGGCCTCGCGGATCGCCGCATAGACGGCCGCGTGGGTCTCGTGCGCCCCGTGGCTGAAATTCAGGCGGAAGACGTCAGCCCCGGCCTTGGCCAGGGTGACGATCATTTCGGGGGAGCTCGACGCCGGGCCAATCGTGGCCACGATGCGAGAGCGACGGGCGCGGATCATGCCGTCGCTCCTTCTTTTTGGGTCAGCTTGGCGGACAGAAGGCGTCGCCCTCGTTGGAGGCCAGTCTGATTTCGGTGAATGACAGAGTCATGCGTCCGGCGGTGGACAGCGAGAACGGGGACGAAACATGCGTCATGTCCGCGCCCTTGGCCTTGAAGCAGGAAAGTTTGATCTTGGCCGTACGCCATTCGCCGAGTTTCGCACCTGACAACGTTGACGTTACGTCTACCGTCGCGCCACAGGATTCGCCACAGGCCAAAGCCAAGGAAACCGGTTTCCCTGGGGACGCATCCACCCTGTAGCGGATCGAGATCGCCATGTCGCCGGTGGTCTGTCGCGACAAATCCACAGGCGGGCCAGCGATGGTAACGGTCCCAATCCCCTCGCCGCTCCAGGTCGCCTCGCGTGCATTTTCTTGGGCGCCCGCATCGACCGTTTTCACGGACGCCGCGCCGGCGACGTTCATCGCCCACGGCGCGGGAACGCGGCCGGCGACGAAGTAGCGATCGACATTGGCCTCAGCGCCGGCCGCGCCGGGGTTCTCCGACAAAGCAGCCACCTTGCCGGGCTTGGCGTAGCTCAAGCCGTAGCCATAGGCGAACAGCGGATCGTAATTGGCGTCGCCGACATTGATCGGCTCCTGGTCGGCGCGCTTGGGCCAGCTGAACGACAGCTTGCCGTGGAAGTCGTTGCGCGGCTTGCCGGCGCCGTCGCCCACCAGCACGTCGGCCACGCCGCCGCCTTCCGAGCCCGGCAGCCAGGCCGCCACGAAGGCGTCCGAGGCGTTGATCTCGGGATTGGTCCACATCGGGCGGCCGCTCAGGAACACCGACACCACCGGGATGCCGGCGGCCTTCAGCTTCCTGAGCAAGGCCAGATCGGTCTTGTCGCCCGGCTGGTACTCGTTGCTGGCGACGTCGCCCTGGAACTCGGCATAGGGGTTCTCGCCGAACACCACGATGGCCACGTCGGGCTTGGTCTTGAAGTCGCCCGAGGTCGACAACTCGGCGCTGCCGCCGCCGGCCTTCACCGCTTCCGCGATGCCGCCATAGATCGACTGGCCGTGCGGGAAGTCGCTATTCTTGTTGCCCGTGCCCTGCCAGGTCAGGGTCCAGCCGCCGGCCGCCTTGCCGATGTCGTCGGCGCCGTCGCCGGCCACCAGCACGTGGGCCGAGCTCTTCAGCGGCAGCACGCCCTCGTTCTTCAGCAAGACGAGCGACTTGCGGACAGCCTCGCGGGCCACGGCGCGGTGGGCGGGCGAGCCAAGAAGCTCGTACTTGCCCTCCAGCGGCCGCTTGTTCTCGAACAGGCCCGACTTGACCTTGACCCGCAGGATGCGGCGCACGGCGTCGTCGATGCGCGCCATCGGGATCTGGCCGGCCTTCACCTGAGCCAGGGTGTTGTCGTACAGGCCCTTCCAGCTGTCGGGGGCCATGATCATGTCCATGCCCGCGATATAGGCCTGGGCGCAGTTGGTGTTGGTGCAGCCCTCGACCTGGCCGTGGGCGTTCCAGTCGCCGACGACGAAGCCCTGGAAGCCCAGCCGTCCCTTCAGCACGTCGGTCACCAGGCTCTTGTTGCCGGTGTGCTTGACCCCGTGCCAGCTTGAGAACGAGACCATCACCGACAGGATGCCGGCGTCGATCGCGGGCGGATAACCGGCCGCGTGCAGGCGGACGAGATCGGCTTCCGAGATCTGGGCGTCGCCCTGGTCCTTGCCGCCTTCGGTGCCGCCGTCGGCCAGGAAGTGCTTGGCCGAGCCGGCCACGTGCGCCGCGCCCAGCGGCTTGCCGGCGACCAGTGGCCCTTGCAGGCCCAGGGTCATCGGGCCTGAATAGCTCTTCACGACCTCCGGATCCTCGGCATAGCCCTCATAGGCCCGGCCCCAGCGCTCGTCGCGGGGCACGGCCACGGTGGGGCCAAAGGTCCAGTCGGCGCCGGTGGCGACCATCTCTTCGGCGGTCGCCTCGCCGATGCGGCGGATCAGGTCCGGATCGCGCGCCGCGCCCAGGCCGATATTGTGCGGGAAGATCGTCGCGCCCACGACGTTGTTGTGCCCGTGCACGGCGTCGACGCCGAACATGATCGGGATCTCCTGGTGGCCGCCGCGGGGCTCCAGCGCCGCGGCGCGGAAGGCGCGGATCCACTCGACCCAGCGCTGGGGCGTGGCGCGGTCGTTGCCGTCCGGCGCGCTGTTGCCGCCGACCAGCACCGAGCCCAGGCGGTATTTCTTGAGTTCCTCAGGCGTGATCGAGGCGCCGTCGGCCTGGATGGTCTGGGCGACCTTCTCCTCGACGGTCATCTGGCCCATCAGCTTGGTGATGAAGGCCTCGGTCTTGGCGTCGGTGATCGCCGCGGGGCTGGCGGCCTTGGGCCACATCTCTGGATGGGCGGTGGCGGCGGCAGCGTTGGTCTGGGCCGAGGCGACGCTCGCCAGGCCTGCGGCGAGGATCAGGGTCAGCGCCGAGGCGGCGGCGAGACGACCGTATGCGGACATGGTGTTTCCCAGGATACGCCCGCCCCCCTGGCGGACCATGTGAACTCGAAAAACGCTCGGCGCGGCGCTTGCGGGATGACCGCGCCGAGCGAAAGAAAAGCGGTTCAGGGCCGCTTGGAGGGGAGTGATCGTGCGCACAGGATGGCGCGACGGACGCTGGTCCGGTCAGGCGAGGTCATGGTGTTTCCTCCTGACGCCGCCTTACCGTGGGCGACCGTCTTGATCACTGCGATCTCATGTAAATCGGACAGCGCTGTCAAGAGCAATATGATTGCGGTAACATCGATTACACCCCTGAAGCGTGTCTAACGCGGGCCCCTCCTAGGTGGCTGGGCCCGTGGATTCCCGGACGACCAGCTCGAAGTCCAGCAGGCGCGACGGCGGCGGCGCGCCCTCCTCCCGCTCGACGCCGTGCATCAGCATGTCGGCGGCCGCGCCGGCCATGGCGTGGATCGGCTGGCGCACGGTGGTCAGCTGCGGCCAGGTGATCTTGGCGCCGGGCGTGTCGTCGAAACCGGCGACCGACAGCTGGGCCGGCAGGTCCAGGCGCATGCGGTTGGCCACGGCCATGACGCCCAGCGCCATGTCGTCGTTCGAGGCGAAGATGGCGGTCGGCCGGTCGACGCCGCCCAGCAACTTCTCGGCGGCCTCGAAGCCAGAGCGGAACGAGAACCAGCCCTGCTCGACCCGGTCGTCGCGGATCGGCAGGCCAGCGTCGCGCATGGCGTCGATGAAGCCCTGGTGGCGCTGGTGGGAGGCGCCGTGGTCGGGGTGGCCGATGATGAAGCCGATGTCGGTATGACCCAGCCCGATCAGGTGCTTGGTCATCTCGTAGGCGGCCAGGCGGTCGTCCATGCTGACCCACGGGGCGCGGTCGATATCGCCGCCCGGCGCGATGCGGACATAGGCGACACCTTCCCTCTCCAGCGCGGCCAGCACCACCGGGTGGTCACTGAGCGGCGGCGTCAGGATCACCCCGTCCATGCGCAGGGTCGCCAGCATCGGCGCGATCTGGTCCTCGACGTCGGCGGTCGAGTCGACTGGCTCGACGATCAGGTGGAAGCCTTCCTGCCGGCACCGCGCGATGGCGCCCAGCTGCACGTCGGTGACATAGCCGGGACTGGGGTTGTCGAAGAAGACGCCGATCAGATAGGCCTTCGAGCCCGCCAGGCTGCGGGCCGAGATGTTGGGGCGATAGTTCAGCGCGGCCACGGCGGCCTGCACCCGGTCGCGGGTGTCGGCCTTGACGTTGGGCTCACGGTTCAGGACCCGCGACACCGTCTTGATCGAGACGCCGCTTTCGCGCGCCACGTCGTGGATCGTGATCTTGGCGCTCAATTCCGTCCCTCGCCGCCCCGATTCGTGCGTTATGGCGGCTACTTAGCCATGACAAGGCTGTCATGGCGAGCCCCCTCCGGCGGGAAACCGGAACGCGTGCGCAGCAGGGTTCTCAGCTGGAAATCGAGCCGCTATCCAAGGCTTGAGGCGTCACCGCCTCGAGGGGGACGACGGCATGTTGAATTGGAAAGTCCTGGCGACCACGGTCGCGCTCACCGCGCTGGGCGCGACCTCGGTCCAGGCTCAGGTCGAGAGCGACCCGGTCATGCGCCTCAACCAGATCGGACGCCATATCGGGCGCGCGACGGTCTGCGAGGAGTTCGGCTTCGACGTGCACAAGGAGCGCGTCGAGGCGCTGGCGGTCGACGCCATCGCCGTCGGCGTCCGCGGCGGCTTCTCGGAAAACCTTTCCGGAACCTACGTCCAGAACGCCATGAACCAGGCCATGCAGCAGGCGCAGCAGGACATCCAGGCGATGTCGGCGGTCGATCAGAAAGACGGCGCCCGGTTCGCCGAGAACATCCGCACCCAGGCCCGCAAGATCGTCTCGGCCTGTCGCGCCGCCGCCAACGATCCGATGACCAGGACGATCATCGAGGCGCCGTCGTCGAGCGACGAAACCCTGGTCCGCGAATTCGCCGACAAGGTGCTGACGCCCGCCGGCCAGGCCAGCTGGCAGACGCCCTACATCAACGCCGGCGCCGACGTCGTCCAGGCCGTCGCCGTCTGCGCCAACCACCTGACCCGCGCTCAATCCGACGCCTATGTCGCCGAACTATACGCGCCCAACCGCTTCCCGCTGGCGATCGAGGAGAAGGCCATGACCTATTTCGACTTCTGGAAGCAGAAGGGCCGCGAAAGCATGGCCGAACTGGATCTCGACGCCACCCAGTGCAACCGGCTGCTGACGACCCGCGCCGCTGCGTTAAAGGCGGCGCGCTAGGTCATGAAATCCCGCGCCAAACTGCTCGCCACGCTCCTCGCCCTATTCGCGACCAGCGCCGCCTCCCAGACCGACCAGCAGGCCATGATCGAGCGCCTGAACATGCTGGGGGCGATCAGCACCGAAGGGGTCTATTGCGAAGGCATGGGCTTCAAGGTCCGGCTCGACATACCTCCGGCCGAAGCGGAGAAGTACCGCAGGATCGCCGTGGCGGACGCCAAGCGGGCGGGCATCAGCGAGACGCTCGCCAACCTCTACATGCAAAACGCCGGGCAGAGCCGGCTAGCGCTGATCGAGACCCAGAGCCAGTTCATGCTGGACTCCTGGCGCGTACGCGACCGCAAGCCGGATGCGACCCTTAGGTTCGCGAGGCAACGCGCCGAAGCTTGTCGTCGTATTGCCGACGATCCGATCGGGTCGCTCATGGTCTCTGGGCCGCTGACCGTCGATGAGGGAACTCGGAACTATGCCGACCAACTCCTCACGCCCATGGCCCTGGCGTCCTGGCAGACGCCCTTCATCAAGGTCGGCGGCGAGCTGGCCGGCTCCGTCGGCGGTTGCGAGACCCACCTCACGCCCGTCCAGACCGACGCCTATCTGGCGCTGCTTTCCGAGCCCGGACGCGTCGCGCCAGACGTCGACGAAAAGGCCAAAAAGTACTTCGCTTGGAAACGCGAGCGCTCGCGCAAGGAGATCGCCTCCGACGGGCTGGGCGCGACGGCCCACGGCTACAGCCCGGCGCGTTGCAGCGAGCTGCTCACCGAACTCAGTGGTTTGCTGAAGACGGCGGCCAACCAGTAGCCGCCGTCCAGGCGGTCCCTTACGAGACCGCCGCCCGGCCCTCGGGCGTCAGCGCCACCGCCGCGCCGATCAGCGCCGTGTGCGGGTGCAGGATGACATGCGTCGGGATCGCCTGGGTGAAGCTCGACAGGCGGCCCTTCTCTTCGAAGCGCGCGCGGAACGGGCTCTTTTCCAGGATGTCGATGATCCGGGGCGCGATGCCGCCGGCGATGAACACGCCGCCGCGCGAGCCCAGAGTCAGGGCGATGTCGCCGGCCGTCGAGCCCAGCACCGCGCAGAAGCGGTTCACCGTGGCCAGGCTGTCGGCGCAGCCCTCGGTGGCGCGTTCGGTGATCTGCTTGGCGGTCAGGGTCTCCACCTTGCGGCCTTCGGCGGCGCCCAGAGCGACGTGCAGGTCTTCCATGCCGGGGCCCGACAGGATGCGCTCGACCGAGACGCGGCCGCCGTCCAGCATCTTGGTCAGGTAGCGCAGCACCTCGATCTCGACCTCGTCCAGCGGCGCGAAGGCGACGTGGCCGCCTTCGGTGGCCAGCGGGATCTCCTGGCCGTGACGGCGCACCAGGCCGGCGACGCCAAAGCCGGTGCCGGGGCCGAGGATGGCGAGATCGCCCTCGCCAGAGGTCGGCAGGTGGCCGATCTGGCGCAGGTCCTTGGGCGCCAGGCGCGGGGCGGCCAGGGCCTGGGCGGTGAAGTCGTTGATCAGCTTGGCGTTCCGGAAGCCGCCGGCGCGACGCAGGCCATCTTCCGAAATCCGCCAGTCCAGGTTGGTCATGTGGACCTGGCCGTGGTCGATCGGACCGGCCACCGCCACCACCGCCTGGTCGGCGTGCTTGACGCCGACCTTGTGCAGATAGGCCTCGATGGCGTCCTCGGCCGTGCCGTAGTCTTCGCCCTTGAAGGCGGTGGGTTCGATCAGGCGCGGGTCCTGACCGTCGAATTCGACCAGGGCGAAGCGGGCGTTGGTGCCGCCGATGTCGCCGACGAGGCCGAGACCCCCGCTGTGATTGCCGTCCATGACCTAGTGCTTTCCTAAGCGAAGACGGAGGCGCCGGCATCGGCCGCGCCGACCCCGCTGCGCATCCATCCAAACAGTTCCCTACCAAAGCCCGGCTTGGACGCCGGGACGTTCGCCGGCGTACGGGCCAGCAGAGCCGCCTCGTCCACCAGGATCTTCAGTTCGCCGGTTTCGGCGTTGACGCTGATCACGTCGCCATCCTGGACATAGGCCAGAGGCCCGCCCTTGGCGGCTTCCGGCGTCACGTGGATGGCGGCCGGGGTCTTGCCCGACGCGCCCGACATGCGGCCGTCGGTGACCAGGGCGACCTTGTAGCCGCGATCCAGCAGCACCGAGATCGACGGCGACAGGTTGTGCAGTTCGGGCATGCCGTTGGCCGACGGGCCCTGGAAGCGGACGACCACGACCACGTCGCGATCCAGCTCGCCGCGCTTGAAGGCGGCGATGAAGTCTTCCTGCTCCTGGAACACGGCGCAGGGAGCTTCGATCACGTGGTGCTCGGGCTTCACGGCCGAGATCTTCATGACGCCGCGACCCAGATTGCCGGCCAGCAGGCGCAGGCCGCCTTCCTTGCTGAACGGGTCGGAGACCGGGCGCACGATGGCGGTGTCCAGGCTCTCGGCCGCGCCGTCACGCCAGGTCAGGACGCCGTCCTCAAGGTGCGGCTCCTGGGCGTACAGCGACAGGCCCGGACCGGCGATGGTCTGGACGTCCTCGTGCACCAGACCGGCCTTGAGCAGCTCGCGGATCACGAACGCCATGCCGCCGGCGGCCTGGAAGTGGTTCACGTCGGCCGAGCCGTTCGGATAGACGCGGGCCAGCAGCGGCGTGGCCTTGGAGATGTCGTCCAGGTCTTCCAGCGTCAAGATCACGCCGGCCGCGTGGGCCATGGCGATCAGGTGCAGGGCCAGATTGGTCGAGCCGCCCGTGGCCATCAGGCCGACCACGCCGTTGACGATCGACTTCTCGTCGATCATCCGGCCGACCGGGATGAATTCGTTGCCCTTGTTGGTCACGGCGGCGGCGCGGCGCGCGGCTTCCTTGACCAGGGCCTCGCGCAGCGGCGTGTTGGGGTGGACAAAGGCCGAGCCGGGCAGATGGAAGCCCATCAGCTCCATCAGCATCTGGTTGGTGTTGGCCGTGCCGTAGAAGGTGCAGGTGCCGGGGCCGTGATAGCTGGCCTGCTCGGCTTCCAGCAGTTCGGCGCGTCCGACCTTGCCCTCGGCGTAGAGGGCGCGGATGCGGGCCTTCTCGCTGTTGGGCAGGCCCGAGGTCATCGGACCGGCGGGCACGAACAGGGCCGGCAGGTGGCTGAACGTTAACGCGCCCATCACCAGGCCCGGCACGATCTTGTCGCAGACGCCCAGGTACAGCGCCGAGTCGAAGGCGTCGTGGGTCAGGGCGACGGCCGTGGCCATGGCGATGACGTCGCGCGAGAACAGCGACAGCTCCATGCCCGGACGGCCTTGGGTGACGCCATCGCACATGGCCGGCACGCCGCCGGCGAACTGGGCCGTCGCGCCCACTTCACGGGCCGCGACCTTGATCAGCGCCGGATACTCTTCCAGCGGCTGGTGAGCCGACAGCATGTCGTTATAGGCCGAGACGATGCCGATGTTCGGCGCGTTCGGGTCCAGCGCGCGCACCTTGTCGACGCCCGGCGAGGCGGCGAAGGCGTGAGCCCAGTTGGCGCAGGACAGCTTGGCCCGGCCCGGCTGGCTGTCGATCGCGTGCTGCATATTGGCGAGATACGCCGCGCGGCTGTCCTTGCTGCGCTCGACGATGCGGGCGGTGACTTCAGCGATGACCGGGTTCAGGCTCATGGCGATTACTCCGCCCACAGGATGCGGACCTTGGCGCGGTCCTGCTTCAGGATGGCGGCGACCGGCAGGGCCGGATCGAAGTCGCCTTCCAACAACGCTTTCTTGGCCGCGCCGGTCACCAGCAGCACGATCAGGTCGGTGCGGGTCAGGGCGGCCAGGGTCAGGCTCAGACGCTGGATGTCCGGCGCCGGATCGCCGGGCGGCACGGCCAGGACCGAGCGCTCGGTGTGCGGATCCAACCCGCGCGCCAGCACCGGATTGCCCGGAAACAGCGAGGCGAAGTGGCCATCGGCGCCCACGCCCAGCAGCACCACGCCGAACGGCGCGGCGGCGTTGACGCCCTCCTCCGCCTTCAGCGCGCTCTCTTCGTGGGTCACGCCCTCGAAGAACAGCGGCGCGAACTCGGCTTTCGCCGCCTCGCCGACCAGCAGGTGGCGACGGACCAGGCCCTCGTTGCTGCCCGGATCGGACGGCGGGACGAAGCGCTCGTCGGTCAGGGTGACCGTAATCTTGTCCCAGGGCGCGGTCATGCCGGCCATGCGATCATAGACCGGGGCCGGCGTCGTGCCGCCGGTGGCCGCGAAGCCCGCCTTGCCGTGGGTGGCGACGGCCGTGGTCAGCGCCCCGACCAGGATCGAGGCGGCGGCGTCATAGAGGTCTTCGCGCGAGCCGAAGGCTTCAAACTTGGCCATCGCTTACGCCTTCCACGACCGGCCGCCGGGCGAGATCAGCCCTTGCGCCGACTGCGGTCCCCAGGTGCCCGCCGCGTAGTGGGCCGGCTCGACGCCCGCTTCCGCCCAGGCGGCCGAGACGGCGTCGATGAACTTCCAGGCCTGCTCGACCTCGTCGCGACGCACGAACAGGGTGCGGTCGCCGCGGAAGGCGTCCAGGAACAGCTTCTCGTAGGCGATGCGGCGACGCCCGCCGCTCTGGCCGAACGACAGCGACAGCGGCAGCGACTGCAGGCGCATGCCCTCTTCCGACAGGCCTGGGCGCTTGTTCATCAGCGTCAGGACGATGTTCTCGTCGGGCTGCAGGTCGATGACCAGGCGGTTGGCGCACAGGTCGCTGTCGGTAGCCTTGCCGAAGATGTTGTGCGGCAGCGGCTTGAACTGGACGACGATCTGGGTGCGGCGGTCGGGCAGGTTCTTGCCGGTGCGCAGGAAGAACGGCACGCCGTCCCAACGCCAGTTGTCGATCGCCACCTTCATGGCCACGAAGGTCTCGGTCTTGGTGGGCTTGCCCACTTCCGCGACATAACCCTCGCGGGCCGAGCCCTCGACCACGCCGGCCACGTACTGACCGCGCACGGTGTCGTGGGCCACGCTCTCCTTGGTGAAGGGGCGCAAGCTGCGCAGCACCTTGACCTTCTCGTCGCGGACCGCGTCGGGGTCGAAGCCCGACGGCGCCTCCATGGCGACCAGGCACAAGAGCTGCAGCATGTGGTTCTGCACCATGTCCCGCAGCGCGCCGTACTCGTCGTAATAGGGCCAGCGGTCGCCGACCTTCTCGGTCTCGGCGATTGTGATCTGCACGTGGTCGATCGTGTTGCGGTCCCACAGGGGCTCGAACAGCACGTTGGCGAAGCGCAGGGCGGTCAGGTTCTGGACCGTCTCCTTGCCCAGATAGTGGTCGATCCGGAAGACCTGGCTTTCGTCGACCACGGCGGCGACGGCGGCGTTGGTGGCCTTGGAGCTCTCCAGGTCGCGCCCCAGCGGCTTTTCCAGGATCAGGCGGGCCTTGGGACCGGTCAGGCCGGCGGCTTGCAGCGCCTGGCAGGCCGGGCCGTACAGGCTGGGCGACAGCGAGAAGAAGATTACCAGGTCGCCGTGCTCGCCGATGCGCTCGGCCAGCTTCTTGGTGTCGTCCTCGCTGGTGATGTTGGCGGGTACGTAGTCCAGGCGGGCGGCCAGGCGGTTCCAGGCCGCCTCTTCCACCGTCGCGCGCTTGCCCAGTTGCTCGCGAACCAGGGCGCGATAGCTGGCGGCGTCATGGTCCGCGCGAGCAACGCCGATGATCCGCAAGTCGTGCGGCAGCAGTCGATCAAGTTCGAGGAAGTAGAGCGAAGGCAAAAGCATTCGCAGAGCCAGATCCCCCGCACCGCCCAGCAGCACAAGGACCTCGCGGCCGTTCTCGCCGTCGTCTTTTTTCTTCACCAATGTCGTCCACCCTATGACAACGTTGTCATGACATGCCTGCGGCAGAAAGGCAAGCGCTCGCGGATCCTCCCGCCATATGGGACGGGAGGCGGGCTCTAACTAGGCTAAACGTCTAGAGCCCGCCATAAGACCAATCGGGTTTTGACGGGTGAATTTTCCGTGACGCGGCAGGGCTTTCAGGCCGCCCGTGCCTCTAACTTCAGCGGAATTGACGTGTAGGGGAAACCCCTGCCCTATCGGGCGCCGGCCGGCTTCCCGGTGCGGAAGCGGTCCTTCATCCGACCGATCCAGCCGTTGAAGGCCTCGTTGTCGGCGGTCACGCGGCTGAAGTCCGAGGCCGACAGCGATTCGACGCTCATGCCCTGCAGGGCCACGCGCAGACCGTCCGGATTGCCGGCGGTGTCAATGAAACCCGACCAGCGCTGGCGCAGGCGCGCCAGCGACTTGTCGTCGTCGGCCAGGCTGTAGGCTACGGCCGTGCGCAGCAGGCGCGCCTCGTCGCCGGGGCTGAGGGGGCCGGTGGTCTTGAAGCGGTCGCCCAGCGAGCGTTCGTACATCGCCCCGGCCAGCGGCCAGGCGTGCTGCTTCCAGGCGATCTCGGCGCGGATCTCCTGGCCGTCGCGGCTGTTGTCCTTCTCGATCAGCTCCAGGGCGTCGTCGTAACGGCCAAGGCTCATCAGGGCGCGAGCGGTGGCCAGGCGACGCTCGACGTTCAGGGCCGGCGGCAGGATCGTGGTCCGGGTCGCGTTGATGGTGTCCAGCGCGTCTTCCGGCTTCTTGTTCATCAGGTAGATCCAGGCCAGGTCGGTGGCGACCTGGGCCTTGGGCACGCCGTTCAGGCGGTTGTCGACCTGGTACTTCAAGAGCTTGGCGGCGTCGTCCAGCAGGTCGACATCGACCAGGCGGCGCACCAGGTTGCGGACCATCTGGTCGCCGTCGGCGCCGATCGGGGTCAGGTCCTGGAAGTCGTAGAACAGGCCCACGGCCTGCACCGGCTGCATGCCGTCGGCCAGGCCTTGCAGGAACAGCTGGCGGAAGGTGTTCGACAGGTCGTTCTGCAGAGCCACCGCCTCGGGACGGTCGGGTAGCTGACGACCAGCCGAACGCAGCACTTCCAGCGCCTCGCGATAGCGGCCCTGGTCGATATAGAGCTTGCCCAGCGCGCGAATGACTTCCAGCTCGACGCCGTCGCCGCGCCAGCGATAGCGCAGCTGGTTCAGGGTCTCGGCGGTCTTCTGGGCGGTGATCTGGCCCTTGGCGTAGCCCAGCTGGGTCGCGTGCAGGATGGCCGGCGTCGCCAGCCGGTCGATCGGCGCTTTCGCGATCGCTTCGAACATGCGGCGCGCGCGGACCTTCTCGCCCTTGGCTTCGAAGATGCGGGCCTGGGTCAGGCGGATGTCCAGCTGGTCGGGCACGGGCACGTTGGGCACGGCCAGGGCCTTGGTCACCAGTTGCATGGCGCCGATCAGGTCGCCGACACCCAGGGCCGCCTGGGCCTGGGCGTGCAGGAAGCGCGCGCGCCAGACCGGCGGGAACAGGTCGAGAGCCCGGCCGCCGCCCGCGAACTTGCTGCGCGCGTCGGCCCACTGGCCTTGCTTGGTCGAGATATAGCCGCGCCACAGGGCGCTGGATGGATCGTCGCTGAGCACCGGCGAGGAGAAGTCGGCGTCGGCCTCGGTCAGGCGGCCGGCCATCACCTTGGCCACGCCGCGCAGGCCGCGGAACTCGGCGTCGCCCAGCAGGGTCTGGTGCTTGCGGCCCGCGGCGTTCAGCACGCCGATGGCCTCGAACGACATCTGCGAGCCGACCAGGAAGCGGGCCAGGGCCATGCGGGCGCCGGTGTCGCTGTCCTTGCCGTCGCCTTCCGGCGCGGCGGGGATGGCGCCTTGCAGGGCGTTGTAGCGAGTGAGGAAGCCGCCCGAGCCGGTCTTGGGCCAGTTGTCCAGGTCGATCAGGGCCGGCATCGACATCGGCTGCGGCGCGCCGGCGGCGGCCTCTTCCGGCGGGGTATTGGCCGAGATCGGCGACAGGATCAGGCCCTTGGGCCGGCCGATGCGCAGCAGGTCGCCGTCGGCCTGCACCAGCAGGTCAGTGGCGTAGGGTTCGATGGCCAGGCCCTGCACCGATTGCAGCAGCGCCATCTCGACATATTCGCGCCGCGACGGCAGGCCCTTGGACGGGGCCAGGGCCGGCGCGACGATCATCTTGTCGCCGACGGCCGGATCGGCCACCCAGACCGCCTTGGTCACGCCCGAAACGCTGGCCGACAAGGTCGCCGGGTGCACGCTCTCGTCGCGCGCGACCTTGATGATGTCGGGGCTTTCCTGCGAGCCGGGACCCAGGCTGATCTTCCACAGACCGCCCTGCCCTTCGGCCACATAGGGCTTGCCGGCCTGGGTGACGATGCGCAGGGCGCTGTAGTCGGGGCCCTTGAAGACCTGGAACTTGGAATAGCCGACGCTGGACGACGGCAGTTTGGACGTATCGAGCCGCGCGGGCGTGTCGAACACGATCCAGACGGCCTCGCCGCGCCGGAACACGGCGGCGCCAGCCGGGGCCGCCCAGTTGAAGCTGAGCGTGACTTGCTGGTCCTCGCGCTCGAACTCGACCTTGACCACGCCGCTGGCGGGCATGGGATTGGGGCGGCCGATCGGGGCGGCTGGCGCGGCAGTCGTCTGACTGGCCGGCGGCGCGCCCGGGCGGGCGAAGATGTTGACGAAATCGACCCCGTCGGCGTTGCCCAGACGCGCGTCGGCGTCGTCGGTAAGGGTCAGCACGATCTCGAGCACGCCGTTGACGTGGCGCGCTTCGGAGGCCTTCACCCAGCGCGGCGGCGCGATCTTCAGGCTGGAGAGATCGGGATTGGCGTCGCGGCTGAACCGCATCACCAGCGTCTGGCCCTCGCGGTGCGAGACCATCTTCGCGCCGCCGCCCCAATGGAATTCGACCCGCGAGAAGTCAGCCGCCTGCGCCACGCGCACGTCCAGCGAACCGCGCGCCGCAGCGGGCGGCGGCGCGGCGTAGCCGGACGGCGCCAGCGTGCCCGCGATGACCGCGGCGGCGACGCTGGAGCGCAGGAGCTGGCGAAGGGTCATGGGCCTCCCTTAGCCGGCTTTTTTGGGAGCCGACTTGGCCTTGGGGGCCGCGGCGCCGGCCAGGCCGGCGTCGGCCTGCTGGGTCGGCGCGGCGGCGCCAGGCGCAGCGGCCGCATTCTCGGCGATCGCGGCCTTGCCCTTCTCGACGGCCGGGTTGGCCATGCGCGAGGCCAGGCGCTCGGTCAGGATCTTGGCTTCGCCCGGCGCCATGTTGGCCAGGATCTGCGACAGCGCCCGTTCCTTCATCTTGGCCGCGATCGGCAAGCGAACTTCGTCCGACAGCAGGGTGATGCGGGCGGCGGCATCCTTGGGCTTCATGCCCTGATAGACGGTGACCAAGCGATCGACTTCGGCCTGCTTCTGGTTGTCGACCTGGCCCAGAAGCCCCTGGATGTCGCCCTTCAGGCCCGTCAGGGACTTCATCTTGGCGTCCAGCTTGGCTTCGGCGGCGGCCAGCAGCTGCAGCTGGACGTCGATGTCCTGCTCACGCTGGTCCAGCTGGCCACGGCGCGCGCCCAGGCTTTGCAGCACGCGCAGTTCGGCGGGCGAGAGGCCGGCCTCCTTGGCCAGCGCATCCGCCGAAGGGGCGCAGACGCGCGGCGGCGGGGCGTTGGCGGCGGCCGGTTGACCAGCGCCCTCGGCCGAAGCGGCCTGCTCGCCTTCAGCCTTCTTGCCTTCCGGCTTGGCGACGCCTTCAGCGAAAGCCTTGGCCCCGCCCAGCAGGTCGGGCAGCGACTTGGCGCCGGCCATGGCGTTGATCGCCAGGACGCCGCCGACAGCGATACCGACCAGGGGGAGGATGCGAGGAACGTTCTTCATCAGCGGGGCGCTCTGGGGTTGCTTCCGGGACGCGAGCCATCGGCCGGTCCGTCGAAGAGGTCATCATCGATCCGCGCCCGTGAACGCGGGGTTTCGCGGGAGGCGCTGGGGCCTCCCAGATTGCTGCGAGCGGCCGGCGGGAGGCGGTCTTCCCGGTCCAGCAGACGCTCGAAATCTTCAGCCTTCAGCCGGCGTTCCGGCTGAGGAGCCGGCTCAGGCTCCCGGCGCGTCAGCGCAGGGCGCTCGAAGCGTTCCTCACGCTCGACCGGACGCTCCGGGCGAGCGGGCGTCGGGGCCGGAAGCGGACGGCTGGTCCGCTCTTCCAGCTGGGCCGCCAGGGCCTGGGCGCGCTCGATGCGCACCGCCAGGGTCTCGGCCGCCTCGTCGGTGGCCGCGCGCAGGTCGGCCAGGCCCTGCTCGGCGCGGGCCGCGGCCTGGTCCAGTTCCGCCACCGCCTTGGCGAAGCCCTCGTGGCTGTCGCGCAGGGCCTTCAGGCGGCGCTCGAGACGCCAGCCGAAGGCCAGCGCCGCGATCAGCAGCACCGCGAGAAACCCGTTCATGGCGAAGGCGATCAGGCTCATTTCAGCTTCTGCACGGCCTTCTTGGCGGCGGGCGTCAGCGGAGCCTCGGCCCGGACGGCGATAGAGTGATTCCGGCGACCCATGCGGCCGCGCGTCAGCGGGATCGACCCGGCGCGCAGCTCGACCAGGCTGTCAGGCGTGGCGTTCAGCATCAGGGTGTCGCCCACCTGCATGTTCAACACGCGCGACAGCGGCACCTGCTGCTCGTCCAGAACGGCGCGAACCTCGGTCTGGGTGGTCCACAGCTCGGTGGCCAAGTGGCCTTCCCAGATGTTGTCACGGCCGAACTTCTCACCCATGAACTGCTGCAGCAGCATCTTCCGGATGGGTTCCAGCGTGGCGTAGGGCAGCAGCAGTTCGATGCGGCCGCCGCGGTCTTCCATGTCGATGCGCAGCTTCACCAGGATGGCCGCGTTGGCCGGACGGGCGATAGCCGCGAAGCGCGGGTTGGTTTCCAGGCGGTCCAGCGAGAAGCCGACCGGATGCAGAGGTTCGAAGGCGCTCTTCAGGTCCTGCAGCACGACCTCGATCATCCGCTGCACCAGCACGCGCTCGATCGTGGTGTAGGGACGGCCTTCGATGCGCATCGCGGCCGTGCCGCGACGGCCGCCCAGCAGCACGTCGACGATCGAGTAGATCAGGTTGGAGTCGACCGTCAGCAGGCCGTAGTTGTCCAGCTCCTCGGCCCGGAACACCGCCAGGATGGCCGGCAGCGGGATCGAGTTCAGGTAGTCGCCGAAACGGATCGAGCTGATGTTGTCGAGCGAGACTTCGACGTTATCCGACGTGAAGTTCCGCAGGGACGTCGTCATCAACCGCACCAGGCGGTCGAAGACGATTTCCAGCATCGGCAGACGCTCGTACGAGACCAGCGCCGAGTTGATGATGGCGCGGATGCCCGTGCGGTCTTCACCGCCGTCGCCGGAGAGGTCGAAGCCCAGCAGGCTGTCGATCTCGTCCTGGTTCAGGATGCGTTCCGAGCCCGCCTCACCGCCGCCGTCATCCCAGCCGCCCATGCCGCCGGAAAAGTCGCCGAACTCGTTGCCGCCGCCAGCATCACCGCCGCCATCGAAGGCGCCGGGGGGGTTCTGCGAGGCCCATTGGGCCATCGCGGCCTGATCGTCCAGTTCGTCCGCCATGTTTGTTCGCCCAACCAGCCCGAAGGCTTAGTTGATCAGCATCTCCTCGATGAGGACCGCATTCACCTTGGCCGGCGCGGCGACCAGGTTCACCCGGCGCAGCAGTTCGACCCGCAGTTGGAAAGTGCCCTGAGAACCGTTCAGGTCCTCGGGGCGCAGCTCGCGCAGGAAGGTCTGGAACATGTCCTGCAGTCGGGGCAGGTTCGGCGTCAGCGCTTCGGCCGTGTCCTCATCGGGCAGCTCGAAGGTCAGCTTCAGTTTCAGGAAGGTCGACTTGCCGTCGGCCGTCTGCATGTTCACGACGATGTCGGGCAGCGTGTAGAAGACCACGCCGTCGGGGCCTTCCTTGATCACGGGCGCCGGACCGCCAGCAGCGGCCGCGCCGCCCTCGCCTTCCTTCTTCTCGCCCTTCTCTTCCTTTTTTTCCTTCTTCTCTTTCTTTTCCTTGCCGTGTTCGCCTTCAGCGGCGGCCTCCGGCTTGGGCTTCATCAGGAAGAAGGCCGCGGCTCCGCCGCCGCCCAGGACGAGGACGCCCGCGGCGATCGCGATGATCAGGATTGGCGGCTTCTTTTTCGCCGGGGCTTCGCCCTCGACGCCCTCTTCCCCTTCGGGAGCGGGAGCTTCCTTTTCCGGTTTCTTGGCCACGCGCGCGGTTCCTTGGAATCTATGCCCGTACACATGCGGGGGACATGGTTAACGATGTGTTTTGGAAGCCATTCTGTCGCAGGCTGAATCTGCCCGGCAGACTCCTCCACTCACCCCTGCGTTAACCTTCCTATTTGTTGATTTATAACGCGTTTTAGAGCTGGCACGAAGGTTGCTTCTGGAGATGCGGCGCATTTGTCGCGCCAGCCGCCCGAGTTAACTCGCCATGGACAACGCGCTTTATGTCGGCCTGTCGCGTCAGATGACGCTGCGCCGCCAGCTCGACATCGTGGCCAACAACATCGCCAACGCCAACACCACGGGCTTCAAGACCGAAGACCTGATGGTCGCCACCGAACAAGGCAAGCCGGCCCGGACCCTGGACGGCAAGGCCACGGTCAAGTTCGTGCTGGACACCGGCGTGGCCCGCGACTTCACGCAAGGCGCCATGACCAAGACGGGCGGCGACTTCGACCTGGCGATCGAGGGCAACGGTTTCTTCCACGTCCAGGCTGGCGGCGCCGACCGCTACACCCGTGACGGCCGCTTCACCACCAACCCGGAAGGCCAGCTGGTCACCCAGGAAGGCGCTCTGGTCCTGGACGACGGCGGCGGTCCTCTGACGATCGACCCGACGCTGGGCCCGGTCGCCATCGGCAAGGACGGCACGGTCAGCCAAGGCGCCGTGCGTGTCGGCCGCCTGGCCGTGGTCCGCCCCGACGACCTGTCGTCGATGGCCAAGGACGGCGACAATCTCTACCGCAACACCACCAACACCACCCTGGCAGCCGCCCCGGACGCCCGCGTCCACCAGGGCATGCTGGAATCCTCGAACGTCCAGCCAGTCATCGAGATCACCAAGCTGATCGAGATCCAGCGCGCTTACGAGAGCGTCGCCAAGATGATGGACAACACCGCCGAACTCTCCCGCACCGCCGTCGATCGGCTGGGCAAAGTCAATTAAGGGACGCTAGCCGATGCAAGCTCTCCGCACCGCCGCTTCGGGCATGTCAGCGCAACAGCTGAACGTCGAAGTCATCTCGCACAACATCGCGAACATGAACACCGTGGGCTTCAAGCGCCAACGGGCCGAGTTCCAGGACCTGCTGTACCAGCAGGTGGAGCGCGCTGGTTCGCAGTCGTCCAGCAACGGCAACATCGTCCCGACCGGCGTCCAGGTCGGCGGCGGCGTCAAGGCCGGCTCGGTCTATCGCATCACCGAGCAAGGCACCCCGACCCTGACCGACAACCCGCTGGACATCGCCATCCAGGGCAAGGGCTACCTGCCGATCCTGATGCCCTCGGGCGAGACGGCCTATACCCGCGCCGGCAACTTCTCGACCAACGACCAGGGCCAGATCGTCACCGAGGACGGCTACACCGTCCAGCCGGGCATCACGGTCCCGCAGAACGCCACCGACATCATCATCAGCAAGACCGGCCTGGTGCAGGTGAAGCTGGACGGCCAGACCGATCCGCAGACCATCGGCCAGATCCAGCTCGCCAACTTCATGAACGAAGGCGGCCTGGAGCAGATCGGCGACAACCTGCTGCTGGAAACCGCCGCCTCGGGCGCCGCCACCCTGGCCGCCCCCGGCGAACCGGGCTTCGGCATGCTGATGCAGCACTACACCGAAGCCTCGAACGTCGATGCGGTGACGGAAATCACCTCGCTGATCACGGCCCAGCGCGCCTACGAGATGAACTCGAAGGTGATCACCACAGCCGACCAGATGCTCCAAGCCACCTCGCAGCTGCGGTCGTAAGCTCATGAAGTCCTTCCTGTTCGCCGCCGCCGCCACGCTGATCGTCAGCGTCCTGTCCGCCCCGGCCTTCGCCGGCACGCCGGTGTCCCTGCGCATGGACACCACCGACGCCGACGGCCGCATCACGCTGGGCGACCTGTTCGACGGCGTGTCCGGCCCGGCCGCCAACATGGTCGTCGCCGCCCGCATGGGCCCGACCGCGGTGCTGGACGCCGGCCAGGTGCAGGTCTCGGCCCGCCGCGCCGGCTT
Source organism: Caulobacter sp. (assembly GCF_017744445.1). Classification (GTDB taxonomy): domain Bacteria; phylum Pseudomonadota; class Alphaproteobacteria; order Caulobacterales; family Caulobacteraceae; genus Caulobacter. The sequence continues at coordinate 105,516 of NZ_JAGIBH010000001.1, read as the reverse complement.
CGACTGGACCAACAGCAACGGCATCCGCCGCATCATCGTCCGCGAAGGCCTGGACAATGGCGGCGTGTCGGCTGGCGCCGGCGGCGCTTCGGCCTCGGCCGCGCGTGGCAATGTGGAAGTTCTTGCCTATGCCCGCAGCATGATGGCCGGCGAAATCGTCCAGCCGCAGGACCTGATCTACGTGAAGATGGCCGGCGCCCCGGTCGACGCCCCGCGCGATTCCGACGCCGTCATCGGCCTGGCGGCCAAGCGCCCCCTGCGTGAAGGCGCCGCGGTCTCCCTGCGCGATGTTGCCGCAGCCCAGGTCATCAAGAGCGGCGACCTGGTCACCATCACCTATGATGACGGCGGAATTTCCCTTTCGCTTCAAGGCAAAGCGCTGGCCGCCGCCGCCACCGGCGACGTCTTCGCCGTCCAGAACACGCTCTCCAAGAAGGTCATTCAGGCTGTCGCGACCGGTCCCGGAAGCGCCGCCGTGGGTCCGCAGGCCCGGAGCTTGCAAGCCCGTTCGCAACCCGTCCGTTTCGCCGCTCGCTAAGAGGTAGCTCACCCCATGCGTCGCCCCGTCATCCTCGCCGCCGCCGTCCTGCTCGCCCCGCTGGCCGCCTGCTCCACCGTCACCGAAGCCGTGAAGGGTCCGAACCTGGCCCCGGTCGGCTATCCGGCCGAACTGGCCCCGATGCAGCAGCAATATGTCTCGGCCCGTGAGCCGGCCCCGCAGGCCGCTTCGGCCAACTCGCTGTGGCGCGTCGGCGCCCGCGCCTTCTTCAACGACCAGCGCGCCAGCCGCGTCGGCGACATCCTGACCGTGATGATCGACATCGACGACAGCGCCAGCACCAAGAACCAGACCGCGTCCTCGCGCACCTCGAACATGAAGGCCGGCATTCCGAACCTGCTGGGCCTGGAATCGAGCCTGGGCAAGGTGCTGCCGGGCGGCTTCGATCCGGCCAACGCCCTGAACACCAACTCGGCCACCACCAATGCCGGCGCCGGCAGCGTCCAGCGCTCGGAAAAGATCAGCCTGACGATCGCCGCCGTGGTCAGCCAGGTCCTGCCGAACGGCAACATGGTCATCCAGGGCACCCAGGAAGTCCGCACCAACGCCGAGCTGCGCCAGCTGACGGTGGCCGGCATCGTGCGTCCCGAGGACATCTCCTCGGCCAACACCATCAAGCACACGCAGATCGCCGAAGCCCGCATCAGCTACGGCGGCCGCGGCGACATCAGCCGCGTGCAGAAGACCCCGGCCGGCCAGTCGCTGGTCGAGAAGTTCTCGCCCTTCTAAGCGAGACGAAGCGTAAAGCCTTGAACGGGCGCGGCGGCTTTGGCCTCCGCGCCCGATTTCGTTTCAGGAGCCATTCAGGTCCCCGCGGCGTTGATCGAGCGAGGAGGACCTTCCCATGGCGTCCCGTATCGCCCTCGCCGCTCTGACGATCCTGACCGCAGGCCTGGCCGGCTGCGCGCACGAGAAGGTCGCGGTGAGCGGCTATCGCTGGGCGTATCTCGAAGCCCAGCAGGAAGCCCCCCGCCTGGCCTATGGTCGCCCGAACAGCGACGATGTCGTGCTGATGATCAGCTGTCGCCCTGGCCAGGACCAGGTCGACGTCTCGGCCGTGGGCCTGTCGGGCGGCGAGATCGTCCTGGCCTCGGGCCGCGCGGAAACCCGCTTCGCCGCCGCCAAGGTCGACAACGCCATGGGTGACGGCGGCCTCTTGGAGGCGCAAGGCAAGGCCAGCGCCCCGGCGTTGGCGGGTTTCAAGCGATCAGGCGACCTGGCGCTGCTGACCAAGGGCGAGCGCCACGACCTGGCGGCAGGTTCTGCCGACCAGGGTCACGTGAAAGCGTTCTTCAAGGCGTGTGGGGTCTAACAAAAACCGCTCATCCCCGCGAAAGCGGGGACCCAAGCGGCATTGGCCTGTAGGCATGTCTCAGCAAAATCCGCAGACTCAGCTTGGGTCCCCGCTTTCGCGGGGATGAGCGGATGTGGGAGTGAGCTTACGCCCTACGCCCAGCCCCCGCCGCGCTCACATTATCCATCCCCAGCGCCGAAAGCGCCCCGCGCAGGATACCATCCGCGTCGAGGCCGGCTTGGGCGTACATGGCGTCGGGCTTGTCCTGGTCCTGGAAGACGTCGGGCAGGCACAGGGTGCGGATCTTCAGGCCGCGATCCAGGGCGCCGTGCTGGGCCAGGGCCTGCAGCACGAAAGCGCCGAAGCCGCCCATCGAGCCTTCTTCCACCGTGACGATGGCCTCGTGCTCGCGCGCCAGACGCAGCAGCAGGTCGAGATCCAGCGGCTTGGCGAAGCGGGCGTCGCAGACGGTGGCCGACAGGCCACGCGCGGCCAGCAGGTCGGCGGCCTTCAGGCTTTCGGCCAGGCGGGTGCCGAACGAGACGATGGCGACGCTGGTCCCTTCGCGGACGATGCGGCCCTTGCCGATCTCCAGCGGGTCGATGGTCGCGGGCATTTCCAGGCCCAGGCCCTCGCCGCGCGGATAGCGGAAAGCCGACGGGCGGTCGTCGATCGCGGCGGCGGTGGCGACCATGCGGGCCAGCTCGACCTCGTCGGCGGCGGCCATCAGCACCATGCCGGGCAGAGCGCCCATGAAACCAATGTCGAAGCTGCCGGCGTGGGTGGGGCCATCGGCGCCGACCAGGCCGGCGCGGTCCATGGCGAAGCGCACCGGCAGGCCCTGGATGGCCACGTCGTGCACCACCTGGTCGTAGCCGCGCTGCAGGAAGGTCGAATAGATCGCCGTGAACGGCTTCATGCCGTCGGCGGCCAGGCCGGCAGCGAAGGTCACCGCGTGCTGCTCGGCGATGCCGACGTCGAAGGTGCGCTCCGGGAAGGCCTTGCCGAACAAATCGAGGCCCGTGCCCGAGGGCATGGCGGCGGTGATGGCGACGATCTTGTCGTCCTTCTCCGCCTGGCGGATCAGTTCCTGGGCGAAGACCTTGGTGTAGCTGGGCGGGCCGGCGGCCGCCTTCTGCTGCTGGCCGGTGACGACGTCGAACTTGGCCACGGCGTGCAGCTTGTCGGCCGCGCCCTCGGCGGGAGCATAGCCCTTGCCCTTCTGGGTGACGCAGTGGACCAGCACCGGCTTGTCCTCGAACGCCTTGGCGTTCTTGAGCACGCTGACCAGGGCGTCCATGTCGTGACCGTCGATCGGGCCGACATAGTGGAAGCCCAGTTCCTCGAAGAAGGTGCCGCCGGTGACCATGCCCCGGGCATATTCTTCCGCCTTGCGGGCGGCTTCGCGCATCGGGGTCGGCAGCTTTTCGACGACGGTCTTGCCCAGCTTGCGCACCGAGCGATAGGCGCCGCCCGAGACCAGGTTGGCCAGATAGGCGCTCATGCCACCCACCGGCGGGGCGATCGACATGTCGTTGTCGTTGAGGATGACGATCAGGCGCTTGGTCGTATCGGTCGCCGCGTTCATCGCCTCATAGGCCATGCCCGCGCCCAGCGAGCCGTCGCCGATCACGGCGATGACGCTGTTGTCTTCGCCCCCATTAGCCACTCGGGCGTCGCGCGCGGCGCAGAAGCCCAGCGCCGCCGAGATCGAGGTCGCCGCGTGAGCCGCGCCGAACGGGTCGTATTCGCTCTCGGCCCGCTTGGTGAAGCCCGACAGGCCGCCGCCCTGCCGCAGCGTCTTGATGCGATCGCGGCGGCCGGTGAGGATCTTGTGCGGATAGGCCTGGTGGCCGACGTCCCAGATGACGATGTCCTTGGGCGTCTCGAACACGTGGTGCAGGGCCACGGTCATCTCGACCACGCCCAGGCCCGCGCCCAGGTGACCGCCCGTCACCGACACCGCGTCGATCATCTCGGCCCGCACCTCGGCGGCCAGCTGCTTCAGCTCGGGTACGGAGAGGCCTCGCGTATCGGCGGGCGAAGCGACGGTGTCGAGCAGAGGCGTTTTCGAAGACATGTTTGACAAAAGCGCGGTCAGTTGCGGCGGTCCAGCACGAAATCAACGCTTTCGCGCAGATGTTCGGCTCGTTCGCCAAAGATTTCGAGATGGGAACGGGTTTGGTCGGCGAGAAGCGCCACGCGCTCTTTCGCCGCGTCCAGCCCCAGCAGGGTGACGTAGTTGGCCTTGCCCATGGCGGCGTCCTTGCCGCCCGTGGCCTTGCCCATGGTCTCGGGGTCGCCCTCGGCGTCCAGGATGTCGTCGACGATCTGGTAGGCCAGCCCTAAGTCCTGGGCGAAGGCCATCAGGGCGGCGCGCTCGGAATCCTTTGCCCGGGCGATGATCAGCGGAATCTCGAAGGCGAAGGCGATCAGGGCCCCGGTCTTCAGGCGCTGCATGCGCGCCACCGCGCCCAGGTCGTCGCGGACGCCCAGGATGTCGATCATCTGGCCCCCAGCCATGCCCTTGGCGCCCGAGGCGATGGCCAGTTTGCGCACCAGTTCCGAGCGGACATGGCCGTCGTCGTGGGTGTCGGGGTGGGCCATGATCTCGAAGGCCGCCGTCTGCAGGGCGTCGCCCGCGAGGATGGCGGTGGCCTCGTCATATTGCTTGTGCACGGTCGGACGACCGCGGCGGACGTCGTCGTCGTCCATGGCCGGCAGGTCGTCATGCACCAGGCTGTAGGCGTGGATGCATTCCAGCGCGCAGGCCGCCCGCAGCACCGGCCGCTCGGCCAGGTCGAACATCTTGCCGGTCTCGAGCGCGAAGAATGGGCGCAGGCGCTTGCCGGGGCCCAGGGCCGCGTAGCGCATGGCCTCGGTCAGGCGCGTTTCCGGACCGTCGGCGCGCGGCAGCAGCTCGTCCAGCGCCACGGTGACGATGTCGGCGGCCTGGACGATCCGCTTCTCGAGATCGCTTGCCGGACGCGGGCCCGCCATCAGTTGAACTCAGCCGCTTCGGCCGAGACGGCCCCGCCCTGCCCCAGGACGATCTTCTCGACCTTCAGGCGCGCGGCCTCCAGCTTCTTTTCGCAGTGGGCCTTCAGGGCCGCGCCGCGTTCGTAGATGTCGATGGAGCGCTCCAGCGGCGCCTGGCCCGACTCCAGCTCGGCCACGATCCGCTCCAGCTGCGCCAGGGCTTCCTCGAAGCTCAAGGCGGAGATGTCTGCGGGGGCGTTAACGGCGTCGGTCATTTCAACTCTCAGGTGAACAGGCGTCAGCCTAGTGTCCCAGGCCGATGCGAGCAACGGCCTAGAGCCTAGGCGTGGTTAAGGGAAGAGGCTTTGCGAGATCAGGGACAGATCAGGCGCGGCGGAAGCGCTTGATGCTCCAGTAGGCGTGGCCTTCGTCGACCAGTTTCGCCAGGCCACGCTGCTTCAGCGCGTCGGCGATCATCCAGTTGAAGAAGCCGTGAGCCACGACCAGGACATCCTGGCCCTGGTCGGAAAGCTCGACCAGCAGGTCGGCGGCCTTGCCGGCCCGCACCTCGGCCTCGGCGCGGGTCTCCTGGCCGCCGTGGTTGTTGAAGAACCACCACCAGAAGCGCGCGAAGAACCCCAGGCGCTTGGGCGACATCTTCAGCCACAGGGGCCAGGGCGGCGGCGGCAGCGGGGCCTCGATGAAGGTCGGGTCGGTGGCGAAGGCTCGGCCGCCGGTCACCGCCTGGGCCGTCTCGATGGCGCGGCGGCGGGTCGAGGCGATCAGCACGTCGGCGTCGCGAGCGATCTGGATCAGCGAGTCCGGCGGGGTCTGGCCTTCCTTCAGGCCGCCCACTTCATAGAGCGCCCACCAGTCGCCGTATTCGGGCGCGTTCAGGCGGACCTTGCGCGACAGGGCGGGTTCGCCGTGACGGGCCAGGGTGATGGTCCCCGACTTCACGGGCGGGGACGCTTGGTCGGCGGTCGTAACGTCGGCCATGTTGTAGAGAAGTCGGTCGGCGACCTCGCCGTTCCGTCCTCTCACCCCTCCTGAAGAGCGCGCACATGCGCGGCGGCGGATCGCCCCAGCGCCTGGAGGTCGTAACCGCCCTCGAGCGAGGACACAACCCGGCCCTTGGCCCTGGCGTTGGCCACCGAGACGATCGCCCGGATCGCCCAGGCAAAATCGTCCTCCTCCAGGCTCTGGGCCGACAAGGGATCACGGACGTGGGCGTCGAAGCCGGCCGAGACGATGACCAGCTCGGGCGCGAAGGCGTCGACCTTGTCCATCAGGCCCTCGAATCGCGACCGCCAGGTCTCGCGCGGCGCATGGGGAGCCACGATGGCGTTGGCGATATTGCCCAGCCCCGTCTCGGACGGATCGCCGGTGCCGGGATACAGCGGCGACTGGTGGATCGAGGCGAAGAACACCGTCGGATCGTTCTCGAACACCGCCTGGGTGCCGTTGCCGTGATGGACGTCGAAATCGACGATCGCCACCCGCTTCAGCCCCGCCGCCTGGGCCGCGCGGGCCGCCACGGCGACGTTGGAGAACATGCAGAACCCCATGGCCGCGCCCGGCTCGGCATGGTGGCCCGGCGGCCGCACGGCGCAGAACGCCCGCTGGGTCTCGCCGACCGCCACAGCGCGCACCGCCGCCGCGCAAGCCCCGGCCGCCCGACGCGCGGCTAGCAGGCTGCCGGTCGACATCACCGTGTCAGGATCCAGGGCCCGCCGGCCGCTGCTGGGCGCGGCGGCGAAGACGGCGTCCACGAACGCTTGCGGATGCACCCGCAGCAGGTCCTCGACATCGACCAGCGGCGCATCCTGCGGCTCCAGCTCCAGGTTCGGATCATCGTTCAGGGCGTCGATCACCGCCCGCAGACGCTGAGGGCTCTCCACGTGGCCGTCGCCCGGCTGGTGGTCCAGCATGTCGAGGTGGGTGTAGAGCGCCAAGGTCATGGGTCAGCCGGCCTTTCGCTCGGGCTCGACGGGCATGCCCAGCACATTGGCGTCGCCCCAGGCCTTCAGCGCGCAGATCACCGGCTCCAGGCTCTTGCCCTTGGTCGATAGCGAATATTCCACGCGCGGCGGCACCTCGGCATAGACGGTGCGGACGATCAGGCCGTCGGCCTCCAGCTCGCGCAGCTGCTTGGTCAGCATGCGCTGGGTCACCGCCCCCAGCTTCCGCGCCAGGGCGTTGAAGCGCATGCGGCCGCCCATCAGGTGGTACAGGATCACGCCCTTCCACTTGCCGTCGATCAGGCCCAGCGCCGCCTCGACGCCGCATTCCTTGGGGTCTTCCACGGCAGCCTCACAGTATACAAACGGGTACTACATACAGAAAATGACCGTACTTGCGAAGATCGTAGCATAGAGCGATCTCCTCCGCAGCGGTTCGAAACCGCCCATCTTTGGAGATCCCCATGAAGATCGTCGGCTTCCGCGAGCTCAAGCCCGCCACCGATCCCAACGCCCTGCTTGACCTGGAAGCGCCCGCCCCTGTGGCCACTGGCCACGACATCCTGGTGCGGGTGAAGGCCGTGTCGGTGAACCCCGTCGACACCAAGGTCCGCAGCCGCGCCCAACCCGCCGAGGGCGAGGTTCGCATCCTGGGCTATGACGCCGCCGGCGTGGTCGAGGCGGTTGGCGAGGCCGTCACCCTGTTCTCACCCGGCGACGAGGTGTTCTACGCCGGCGCCATCCACCGCCCGGGCTCGAACGCCGAGCTGCAACTGGTCGACGAACGCATCGTCGGCAAGAAGCCCAAGACCCTGGACTTCGCTCAGGCGGCGGCCATGCCGCTGACCTTCATCACCGCCTGGGAACTGTTGTTCGACCGCCTGGGCGTGGCCCGCGACGGCGGCGAAGGCCAGAGCCTGGTGATCATCGGCGGGGCCGGCGGCGTCGGCTCGGCCCTGATCCAGCTGGCCCGCAAGCTGACCAAGCTGAACGTGGTGGCCAGCGCTTCGCGTGACGAGACCCGCCAGTGGGTGGAGGGCCTGGGCGCGCACCAGATCTTCGACCACACTAAGCCGCTGGCCAGTGAGCTGGCGCGCCTGGGCCTGGACGCGCCGGCCTATATCGCCGTGCTGACCCACAGCGCCCAGCACTTCCCGCAGGTCGTCGACGCCATCGCCCTGCAAGGCAAGATCGGCATCATCGAAGCCGACGGCGATCTCAACATCCGCCCGCTGCAAGCCAAGGCTGCCTCGATCCACTGGGAATACATGTTCGCCCGGCCGCAAGGCACGCCGGACATGATCGAGCAGCACAGGCTGCTGGATGAGGTCGCGGACCTGGTCGACCAGGGCGTTCTGCGCACCACCCTCACCCAGGTGGTCGGCAAGATCCGCGCGGCCGACCTCTTGGAGGCCCACCGCATCGTCGAGAGCGCCCGGACCATCGGCAAGGTCGCCCTAGAGGGGTTCTAAGAAGCAAGGCTTCTGATTGAAGGGTCCGGTCATGGCGGCTACTCAAGCTGCCATGACCGACACCCTGCGCCGCGCCACCATCGAAGACGCCGACACCGTGTCCAGCCTGGGCGCGCGGACCTTCACGGAAACCTTTGCCCACCTCTATCCGCCCGAGGATCTGGAGACCTTCCTGGCCTATGCCTACGGCCTGGAGCGGACCCGGAACGACCTGGCTCATCCCGACAAGGCGACCTGGCTGCTCGAGGACGAGGACGGCGAGGCCATCGGCTACGCCCTGGCCGGGCCTTGCGACCTGCCGCACGACGAGATGGCTGAGGGTGACGGCGAGCTGAAGCGGATCTATGTGCTGAAAAGCCACCAGGGCGGCGGGCGTGGATCGCGGCTGCTGAACACGGCGCTGGACTGGCTGGGCCCGCGCCGGATCTGGATTGGCGTGTGGTCGGAGAACTTTGGGGCCCAGAAGCTGTACGGGCGGATGGGGTTTACGAAGGTCGGGGAGTATTTCTTCAAGGTCGGCGAGACGAACGATCTGGAGTTTATTCTCAGGCGAGGGTGAGTGACCTCCTTCTGCCCCCTCCGGGGGCGGACGACCGCGAAGCGTCAGGTGGGGGCCTGTGCGCCGGCCGACTCGCCCCCTCCGCGCCTTCGGCGCTCCTCCCCCGGAGGGGGAAGAAGGGTCACGGCATTGCGTCTCCAATCAGAACCCTCCACAATCCGAACATCCGTTCGAAAGTCGCGCCGATGTTCCTTCGTTTCTTCTCCGAGCTGCGCCAGGCCAAGGTGCCGGTGAGCCTGCGCGAGTACCTCCTCTTGATGGAGGCCCTGGACAAGGACGTCATCGACCGTCGGATCGAAGACTTCTATTTCCTGTCGCGCGCAAGCCTGGTGAAGGACGAGAAGAATCTCGACAAGTTCGACCGCGTGTTCGGCCACGTCTTCAAGGGCCTGGAGACTGTCAACGAAGGCCTGGCCGCCGACATCCCGGAAGAGTGGCTGAAAGCCCTGACCGAGAAGTTCCTCACCGACGAGGAGAAGGCCCAGATCGAGGCCCTGGGCGGCTTCGAGAAGCTGATGGAGACCCTGCAGGAGCGCCTGCGCGAGCAGAACAAGCGCCACGAGGGCGGCAACAAGATGATCGGCTCGGGCGGGACCTCGCCGTTCGGCAACAACGGCTACAATCCCGAAGGCGTGCGCATCGGCCAGGACAAGAGCCGCCACGGCCGCGCGGTGAAGGTCTGGGACAAGCGCGAGTACAAGAACCTCGACGACAGTGTCGAACTGGGCACTCGCAACATCAAGGTCGCCCTAAGGCGCCTGAGGAAGTTCGCCCGCACCGGCGCGGCCGACGAGCTGGACCTGAACGGCACGATCAAGGGCACGGCCGAGAAGGGCTATCTGGACATCCAGCTGCGGCCCGAGCGCCGCAACGCCATCAAGGTGCTGATCTTCTTCGACATCGGCGGCTCGATGGACGGCCACATCAAGCTCTGCGAGGAGCTGTTTTCCGCCGCCAAGACCGAGTTCAAGAACCTGGAATTCTACTACTTCCACAACTGCCTCTACGAGACGGTCTGGAAGGACAACAAGCGCCGCCACACCGAGAAGATCCCGACCTTCGACGTGCTCCACAAGTTCCCCGCCGACTACAAAGTGATCTTCGTCGGCGACGCGACCATGAGCCCGTACGAGATCACCTATCCGGGCGGCAGCGTCGAGCACTGGAACGAAGAGCCCGGCGCCATCTGGATGCAGCGGGTCACCGACATCTATCAGAGCTGCATCTGGCTGAACCCGACGCCCGAGCGGCACTGGGACTACACCCAGTCGATCGGCGTGATGAAGCAGATCCTGAGCGACCGCATGTATCCGCTGACCCTGGAAGGCCTGGATAAGGCGATGCGCGAGCTGGTCAGGGGCTAGAGCCCCCTCCCCCTTTTAGCGCGTGGCGGGCGGATCGCCGGGATGGCCGGCGATGTCGGTCGTGGTCGCTTGGCCGACCAGGCCGATGGTCGATGTGTCGAAGTGATCGTTGGCGATCGTCGTGCCCAGCTTGAAGGTGGCCGTCGTCGCGCCGCCCAGCAGGATGAACACGTCCTCGCGCCCGTCGCCGTCCAGGTCGAAGCCGACGCGGACGCCTGACACGGCCTTGGTCACGTCGGTCACCTGGGCGGCGGTCGCTTCGTTCAGCGTCGCGCCCTGGACGGCCAGCACGTCGTTGACGGCGGTCGTGGTGACCACGGTCAGCTCGCCCTTGCCGGTCACGGCCAGGTGGTCGCCCTTGCTGGCCTGATAATCCAGCACGACGCCCAGCAGGGCTTCGGCCTTGTCGGTCGGATGCTGGGCCGAAAGCAGGAAGGTGTCGGCGCCGGCGCTGCCGGAAGCCACGACACGGGCATTCATGACGATGCGGTCGTCGCCCGCGCCGCCGTCGATGCGGTCGATCTGGCCTTTGCCCGCGCCACCGCCATCGATGTAGTCGTCGCCGGCGCCGGCGGCGATCACTTCACCCTCGGCCGTGCCATGCAGGACGTCGTTACCGTTGGTGCCGACCACGGCCGCCTTGTCGCTGGCGAAGGCCAGCTCACGGACCTCGGCATTGCCCAGCGACAGCTCGTACTGGCCCTCGCGTTCCCCCTCCGCCGACTGCGGGACCGGATGGGTTTCGGACGAAGCGGTCGGAGTCGGCGCATGGCTCATATGCGCGCCATCGACCTGGGGCAGGCCATCATGGCCCTGCGCCGCGGTCTCGATCGCGAGGCCGTGGGCCGTAACGGCCTTGACCGGCGTCGCGTTGGCGGCTTCGCCTTGCGCGGCCTGCGGCGCGACATGGCTCTGGGACCGATCGGCTTCGAGGTTCAGCGCCGCGATCAGCTTGGACGCCACGCCCTCGATCGCCGGATCGTCCAGGCGCGGCAGGTTCTCGAAGTTCAGGCGGCCGGCTTCGCCCAGATCGACGCCGCGCAGCTCCAGATAGAGACCCACGGCGATGACCAGCGACAGGAAGGACTGGGCCTCGCGGCTGGCGGGATTGAACGCGACCACGACGCCGGTCTGGTTGTCGACGTTCGAGGACAGCACCTGGCGCAAGGCGCCCCACAGGCTGCCGACCTGATGGAACATGTCGACCGCCGCGTCGTGCACCACGAACTGGCCGTCGATACGGGCGATATGAACCAGCACATCCTGGTTGCCGTCGGTCACGACGTACCAGGGATCGCCGGAATCGGTCTGACCGAACACGACATCGATGTCGCCATAGGTCGACTCGAGTTGCTGGGTGAGCAACAGCAGCAGGCCCCGCTCGTTGGCGGACCAGTCGGTGGCCGGAGGCCGGGGACTGAAGGCTAGGATCTCACCCATCAAGCGGCTCGTCAGGCTTGCGCCGCTCTGTCGGCGACAGGCTCGGCCTCTTCGGCCGCGCCGTCGAACAACAGGCGGTACAGCTCAGGTTCGTAGTACCGCAGCAATGTGCGGGCGAATTGACCGGGTTCAAGCCCCAGGCTTTCGGCCCAAACGGCCTGGGCCTCGATCGGCACCCGACCCAGACCGTTCTCCACCTGAGACACGAAGGTATAATAACGCAGGCCGGTCTTCTCGGCCAACTCGGCCTGAGTCAAGCCTACCGCCTCGCGTGCGGCCTTAAGCCACCGCCCCGCTTCACGCCGGAGGGTCTTCGTCAACGCCGCCTTGGCGGGGTTCATCGCCGTTCTGGACATCGCTAAGCCGCTTTCGCGCCCAACTGCGGGCGCTCCCCTAGTTGTTACACATTGCGTAAAAACGCAACAATCTGTTGCGACCTCATCGAGAGGCCTTGCGGAACATGAATTCCGCACATACAGTTTTTATGCAACTATTTTGAGCGCAACAAACACATGTTTGTCTCGATCGACCCCGCCCACTCCCGCGCCGCGACCCGGAGCGTTCAACCGCGCCTGTCGCTGATCATGGTCGTCTACATGACCGGCCCGGCGCTGATGGAGAGCGTGCGCCACGTCCTGGACGAGCCGCTGGTCGAGGAATTCGTCCTCGTCGACAACGGCTCCTCCCTGGCCGACGCGGCGTGGCTGCGCGAGCTGGCCCGCCGCGAACCGCGCGTGCAGCTGCTGCAGGGCCTGGGCAATATCGGCTTCGCGCGCGCCGCCAATCTGGGCGCGGCCGCCGCGAAGGGCGAGGCGCTCGTCTTCCTCAATCCGGACGCGTTCCTGACCCCCGGCGCGGTGGCGGCCCTCGTGGACGCCGCCCGCGACCGCCCCTCGCCCTGCGTGATCGGGGCCCGGGTCTTCAACACCGACGGCACAGAACAGCGGGGCGCGCGGCGCGGCGAGATCACGCCGGTCACGACCCTGCTTACCCTCTCGAAGCTTAGCGCCACCCTGCCCCCGCTGCGCCGCTTCGAGATCCACCGGGAGAGCGAAGCCCCCCCTTCGCACCCGGTGGACACCCCTACGATCTCGGGCGCCTGCTTCTATATGTCGGCGGCCGACTTCCACGTCCTTGGCGGTTTCGACGAAGGCTTCTTCCTGCACGTCGAGGACATCGACCTGTGCTGGCGCGCCCGCCAGCAGGGCGGCAGCGTGCTGTTCCAGCCCAACGCCCGCATCATCCACGTCGGCTCGACCAGCAAGGAAAACCCGCTGATCATCGAGTGGCACAAGGGCAAGGGCCTGGTCCGCTACTTCCTCAAGCGCGCCGACACCCTGCAGCGCAAGCTGCTGGCCCTGGTGCTGGCCCCGCTGATCCTGGGCACGGCCGTCGCCCGTCCGCTGCTGCGCCAAGTGCTGCGCGGCCGCATGGGCCGCCCGGCCGAACGCCTGGCGCCCTTGACGAAACCGGCCGTCTGAAGCCTCACTGGATCACCCGAAGGTTGATCCAGTCATGCGCCGACATCTCGCCCTCACCGCCGTCGCCTGCGCCCTGCTGGCCGCCTCGGGCGCACACGCCCAGCGCCAGCGTGGCGACGAGAGCTGGGGCCAGACCGGGGTGTCATACCTGCAGTACCGCACCGACGCGGTCGAGTGCGCCTACAAGGTCGGCCAAAGCGCGCCGGTGGCGTTTGCCGAGGTCGACCTGATCTTCGGGAGCAACATCTCCATGCCCGGCGCCGAGAAGGACGTCGACCTGCCGATGCGCGAGATGGTCGACTCCGCCAATCCCAACCCCGGCCGCATGAGCCGTCCGTTCCGTGAGATCTCCAGCCAGCTGCAGGAGCCGCTGGCCAAGTGCCTGGGCGAGCGCGGCTACCGCCGTTTCCGCCTGACCAAGGATCAGACCAAGGAGCTGAAAGGCCTGTCGGTCGGCTCCAAGGCTCGGCAGGTCTATCTGTGGAACCTGGCGGTGGATCCCCAGGTCCAGCAGCGCCAGACGGCGCGCCGCTAGCCGGCCTTTCTAGCCTGCGAGGGGCTTCATGCAGGCGGCGTCGACCACGCTCTCGTCGAAGGCGCCTGGCTCGGGCTTGGTCCAGGCGCGGTCTTCGAAGGCATAGGCCGTCTCGGCGCCCTTCAGATTGTTCTCGGGATAACGATAGACCGCCAGGCTGCGGAAGCTGCGGGCCTGGCAGTCGACATCCTGAGCCATGCGCTCGGATCGGAAGCTCAAGCCCGCCTCGCTCTGCGGCGTGCGGAACTCGTGGCGCACCCAGACCCGCTGCCAGGGCTGCCCGGCCGGCGTCTTGCCAGTCTTGGCGAAGGTGATGACGCCCTTGTCCTCGCCCACGCCCAGGAACGGCCAGCCGATGCCCTCGATGCGCTCCGACCACCGGGGCGCGGCCTTCGTCTTCTGGTCCGGGGCCGTGATCGTCACGGAATCGACTTTGGCCTGGTCGTCCTGAGCTTGAGCCGGGGTCGCGGCCTGTCCGCCCAGCAGCAGAAGAGCCGTCAGCATGCCGATCATCGCTCGCTCCCCGTGCATTCCTTGGGAAAAGCCTAAACGCGAACGCCGTTACGCGCTACAGGGACGATCTTGACGCTTGCGCCAAATTCGAACGGCCGTAAGACTTCCCTACGGGTAAAGGGGAATACGTAGTGAGTCCGACCACCGACGCCGCCGCTTCAACCGAAGTCGAGGCCGCCGAGACCGAAGCCGCCACCAAGAACCTGGTCTTCGTCGCCGCCGAGCGCCTGTTCGCCCTGCACGGTTTCCAGAACGTCTCGGTGCGCGACATCACCGCCGCCGCCGGCGTGAACCTGGCCTCGGTGAACTATCACTTCGGGTCCAAGGACGCGTTGCTGTTCGAGATCTTCCGGCGTCGCACGGCCGAGCTCAATCGCGAGCGCGCCAAGATGCTGCACGAGGCCAACGACCGGAACACCGGTTCGCCGCCGGTGCGCGAGATCCTGGCCGCCCTGCTGACCCCGCCCCTGCGCTGGCTGGCCCCGGACCACGAGCGCCGCATCTCGCTGCAGTTCCTGATCCGCGCCCGCAGCGAAGGCACCGACGAGATCCGCAACGTGCTGAAGACCGACGTCTCGCACCTGCGCCGCTTCTCCGACGCCCTGCTGCGCGCCCGCCCCGACCTGTCGCCGGAAGACGTCTACTGGCGGCTGCACTTCACGCTGGGCATGCTGCACAACAACCGCTTCGCCGAGTTCGACCGCCTGAACGTGCTGTCGGAAGGCCAGACCAGCGAGTCCGACGTCGTGGCCCTGCTCGAGCGCATGCTGGCCTTCGCGGAAGCCGGTTTTAAGGGCTAGGAACCTCAACCATGCCGGGCGCGTTGAAGCCCCGGCATGGGACGGCTGCGCATCCTTCATGAGACGCGGTACTACTATGAACGGCCGGTGCGGTTCGGACCGCAGCGGCTGCTGATCCGGCCGCGCGACAGTCACGCCCTGCGCATCGTCGAGGCCAGCTTGCGCCTCTACCCGCCCGGCGCCACGCGCTGGAGCTATGACGCCAACGGCAACTGCGTCTGCATCTTCGAGCCCAGCGGCAAGTCGGACGCCATGCGGGTGGCCAGCGAGCTGGTCATCGACCGCTATCCCGCCCCGCTGGTCCCACAGCGGGTCGAGAACCCCGACACCCTGATGCCGATCGTCTATTCCCGCGAAGACCGCACGACGCTGGAGCCGTTCATCGCCCCGGTCACCGACGATCCGGACGCGGTGCTGCTGCGCTGGCTGCGCGGGGTGCAGGCCCACAAGGACGAGCCGGCCCTGGCCTTCCTGCTGCGCATCAACGAGCTGATCCACAGCCAGTTCACCTATTGCAACCGCTACGAAGAGGGGGTGCAGACGCCGGTCGAAACCCTGCAAAAGCGCAGCGGGGCCTGTCGCGACCTGGCCTGGCTGATGGTCGAGGGCCTGCGCCGCCTGGGCTACGCGGCGCTGTTCGCCACCGGCTACATCCACTCGCCCGGAACCCAGATCCGCGGCGCAGGCGCGACCCATGCCTGGTGCGAGGTCTTCCTGCCCGACCTGGGCTGGCTGGAGTTCGACCCCACCAACGGCCTGGCGGAATCGCCTGACCTGATCCGTGTCGCCGCCACCCGAACGCCTGCTCAAGCGTTACCTGTCTCGGGCGCCATCATCGGCGACCCAGGCGCGGCGCGCCTTCAAGTTTCCGTCGACGTTCGGTTGGTCGAGGATATCAACTCTGCGGCGTGATAAGTTCAGTGGCGTACGGGAGGAAAAGCCCATGACCAGAGGCTTCCAGAACCAAGACCCGATGCAGAACGTCTGCTTCCCAAAGGCTGAGCCCAAACCTCAGCACGGCCAGAAGCCGGATCCAGCGTGCGTGAAGCTGAAGGAAAAACGGACCTTCGAGCCCAAGCCGGGCCACTAGCGCGCTGATCTTACTCGCGGTTCGGTTGTCACGCGAGCTGGCTATACATGTGCGCTAGGGACCGTTAACTTACGTTAGGGGATATGGGGAGCTGATCGAGCATGCGACGCCTTGCGCTCGTATGTCTGCTGACGACAACCGGCGTCGCGATCGTGGGATCGGCGACCGCGCTGTCGACTCGCGTCCCTGAGGAATTCAACCAGACCCTAACCCTGGCTGGCGGCCCCGAGGCCACGAGCCAGCCCGCCTATGTCGACGATCCGGACGCGCCGATCGCCACCGCTCGGTATGGCGGCGAGCGTTCGCGGGCCCCGTCGGTCGAAACCTATGCCACGCCGACGGCCGCCACGGTGGCGCTGGCGGGTGACCCAGCCGAGACCGCCCTGGCTGGCGCGCCTTCCGTCATCGCCGAGCAGGCCGCTCCGCTCCCGGCCCCCAAGACCATCCCCGCCAAGATCGAACCCGCCCGGCCCGCCGCCCGCATTCTGGCGGAAGCCCCCGCTCCGCGTCGCGCGCCCGTGCTGGCCCTGACCCGCGTCCACGAGATCCGCCCCTACGGCAAGGTCCTGAAGGTCGAGGTCAACGACCAGCCCCTGCCCTTCACGCCGCTGGGCCTGCAGTCCAATGCCGTGAAGCGCATCACCCTGACGGCCTCGAACATCATGTCCAAGACCCGCGCCTCGGCCGAGGACCTCAAGCGCGGCCGCTGGATGCTGTTCGCCGCCAGCTCGGGCAAGGCCTATGGCCTGAACCTGATCCGCGACACCATCGATGGCTGGCGCAACGCCGGCTACAGCGAAGAACGCGTGGCCCGCTTCGGCAGCCGCCAGGTCGGCCTGGGCTGGCGCAAGGACAACCGCCAGGTCTCGCTGACGGCGACGCGGCGGAAGCTGAACTCCATCGACTATTCCGACAAGGATACGGTCGTGGGGGTGACAGTTTCGGTGCGCGGGAAGTAGCGCCTACCTCCGGAAACCCGACTATCCCCGCGAAGGCGGGGATCCAAGCCGACTTTCCACAATCTCCGTCATTCCCGCCCTTGTGGCGGGAACCCCTCTATCCGCCGCAAGTGCGGAGGGCCGCTTGCATCTCACGTATCAGCTGAACCAGGGGTTCCCGCCACAAGGGCGGGAATGACGGTGGTGAGGTGCGTGATGAACGTCGATCCGCGCTACCCCTTCTTCACCGGCCACAGCCCATCCACCGGTCGCTTCAACACCTCCGCCGCCTTGGCGTGCAAACTCGCCGCCCCGAGCTTCCCCCCCTTGGCCGCCGCGATCGTCCAGGCCTCCAGATTACCCCCCGTCCGGTCGTAGCCGTCAGCCTTCAACAGGCCATACAGCCCCGCCGCTAGCACGTGCATGCCGTCATCGGCCTTCTCCCAACGGACGTGAGGCTCGACCGCAAAACCCAGGCGCTCGCTGACGATCTGCTCCAGCGCCTCGACCATGTCCTCGTTCAGCAGGCCTTCCAGGCTGTTGTAGCCGAAGGACGGATCGTGCTCGGCGACGATCTTCTTGAGCAGGGCGTCCTGCTCCAGCACCACCAAGGCCGCCTTGGCGGCGGGGCCGTCCATCGGGAACGGCGGGTGCAGCACCTCGTGAGCGGCGTTGCGCAGCACGATCTCGTCAGGCCAGGCGATGCCGGTGATGAAGCGTTGGCCCTGTACGCGGATGCCGTGGGGCTTGTTGAACCACAGCAGGACGATCTCCAGCGAGGCGTCCAGCGGCCGGCCCAGCAGACGCTCCTGCTCGGCGATCACGTCATAGCCGGCCAGCTTCTGGCGCAGGGCCGGCAGGCGGGTCTCGGCGGTCGGCGCCAGCATCTTTTGGCGTAGCTCGACGAAACCCGCTTGGCGCAGGCCGTCCAGCACGAGCCGGATGCGCGGCCGGCGGGCGATGAACTGGTCCCAGTCCTTCTGGTCCCAATAGGCGCTGGCCTTGTAGGGCGGCAGGATCGCGGTCTCGGCCGCGTCCAGGGCGGCGATCACCGCGTCCAGGGTGTCGAGCCAGGCGCCCGACATCAGGGTGCACAGGCCCGGTCCAAGGAGCTGGTTTTCCTTGTCGGCCTCGGCCTGCAGGCTGGCCATGGCCTCCATGGCGGCCTTGGGCATGCGCGGCAGGACCTGCGCCAGCTCGTCCTTGTAGTAGCGGGCGTAGAAGTCCTTGCCCGACAGCGGGCCCAGGAAGCACAGGGCGTCGAAGCCCTCCGACAGGCTGACCGTCCACTGGGTGCGGATCGCGGCGAAGGCCGGAGAAGCGGAGACGGCTGCCAAGGCGGCGGCGGTGAGGAAGAGTTGACGGCGGTTCATGGACCGGACCTTCGCCATGCCCGGCTGTTTCGGTCTTGAAAGGATGTGACCGCTCAGCGTCTGGACCCTCGCCGTCCACAGGCGTAAAGCGCCCTTCGTGTCCGATCAGCCTCCCTCCCCGCTCGCCACCCGCCTGATCTCGATCGCGGTGGCCAGCGCGCTCCTGATGGAGTTCATCGACTCCACGGCCCTGTCGACCGCTCTGCCGACGCTTTCCAGAGCCTTCGCGGTCGACCCGATCCACCTGAAGCTGGCTTTGACCTCCTACATTCTGGCCCTGGCGGTGTTCACGCCAGCCAGCGGCTGGGCGGCCGAGCGGTTCGGCGCGCGGCGGGTGTTCCTCAGCGCCATGGTCGTCTTCCTGCTGGGCTCGGCGCTTTGCGGCCTGTCCAGAAGCCTGGAGGCCCTGGTGGTCTCGCGGATCCTGCAGGGGATCGGCGGGGCGATGATGACGCCGGTGGCGAGGCTGATCGTGGTCGGGGCCACGCCCAAGGACAAGCTGCTGACCGCCATGGGCTGGTTCACCATGCCCGCCCTGGTCGGCCCCCTCATCGGTCCGCCGATCGCCGGCCTGGTGCTCAGCGTCGCCGACTGGCCGTGGATCTTCTACATCAACCTGCCCGTCGGCCTGCTGGGCATGACCGCCGTGATGCGCTTCGTGCCCAAGAGCGAGCCGCGCAAGGATCTGGGCCGCTTCGACACCCCCGGCTTCATCCTGTCGGCCCTGGCGATCAGCGGTCTGGTGGTCGTGGCCGAGACCTCGGGCGTCAACCTGCTGCCGCCTTGGGCGCAGATCGGATTGCTGGTCCTGTCCGTGGCTTGCGGCGCCATCTACCTGCGGATCGCCAAGCGCACCGGCCGGCCGATCCTCGACCTGACCCTGCTGCGCTATCCCACCTATCGCGCCAGTCTGCTGGGCGGGACGCTGGTTCGGTTAGGCATCGGGGCCAGTCCGTTCCTGATGCCGCTGCTGCTGCAGGTCGCCCTGGGCTGGAGCCCGCTGCGGGCCAGTTTCGTCACCCTGGCCACCGGCGTCGGGGTGCTGGTCGCCCGGCCGTTCGCGGCGGCGGGCCTGAAGCGGTTCGGCTTCCGCACCTCGCTGATGGTGTTCGTCAGCCTGACGGCGCTGTTCACGGCCGCGCCCGGCTTCTTCGGACCCGCAACGCCCATGTGGCTGATGATGGCCGCCCTGACCCTGGGCGGGTTCTGCCGCTCGAACCAGTTCATCGCCGCCAACACCATCGCCTATGCCGACGTGCCGGAAACCTCGACAGCGGCGGCCTCGACCTTGGCGGCGGTCTCCCAGCAGGTCGGCTTGGCCCTGGGCGTCAGCTTCGGCGGCATGATGCTGCACTGGGCGCGCGGCGCGGACGGCGCCCTGACGCCCGACCGGTTCACCATGCCGTTCGTGGCCATCGGCGTGGTGACCCTGCTGGCCCTGCCGGTCTATCTGGCCTTGGACAAGGACGCCGGCTCGGCGATCAGCGGGCGCAAGCGGCCAGTCTAGGCCTTGCTGCGCCGGCCGCCGCGCGAATGATTGGCGGTCATCGGATCAGGCTTCTTCGGCGGGACCCAGCCTTCTGGCCGACGCGGAACGGGCTGGTCGGTGCCAAGGCCCATCTTGCCGGGCGTCTGGCGCTGGAAGTACGAGGCCTGGGGCTGCCCCTCGACGTCGCGCACCATGGCGCTGTGCTGGATGCCTTCGATCTCGACCCGCAGCTTGCCGGCGGTCTCGAAATCCTGAGCGGCGACAGCCTCCGCCAACTGCTCTTTCAGTTCGTCGAGATGCGACATGGACGCCTCCGTGGGACCTGCCCACGGAGAACGTCCGAAGTCGGATTTAGCCCCGTGCGGCAGCGATGCGGGCGCGGGCGATCTCGTCGGCGACCAGGTTGGCCGGACGCTTTTCGCTGATGGACTGGTCGATGACCTCGGCCAGGGTCTGGGCCAGGCGGTCCAGCTTGCCGGCCACCCAGTCGCCATCGAAGGCGCCGCCGGCTTCCAGGCCGCGGATCTCGGCGGCCACGTTGATGATGCCGCCGCCGTTGATGACGTAGTCGGGGGCATAGAGGATGCCGCGATCGAACACGGTCTGGCCGATCATGGCGTCGGCCAGCTGGTTGTTGGCGCCGCCGGCGATCACCTTGACCTTCAGGCGTGGCAGGGTCGTTGCCGAGATCGCGCCGCCCAGCGCGCAAGGGGCGAAGACGTCGGCCTCGACGTCGAAGATGGCGTCGGCCGGGACGATCGTCGCGCCGGTCTTGGCGGCGACCTCGTTCAGGGCCTGCTGGTTCACGTCGGCGATGGTCAGGACCGCGCCGGCGGCGTGCAGCTTCTCGGCCAGATAGGCGCCGACATGGCCCACGCCCTGGATAGCGACGTGGACACCCTTGAGATCACGCTTCAGAGCGCGCTCGACACACAGGCGCACACCCCGGAACACGCCCTCGGCGGTGACCGGCGACGGATCGCCCGAGGCGGCCGCGTGGCCTTCCAGGCCAGCGACGAAGCGGGTGGTCTTGCGGGTGCTTTCTAGGTCGGCCGGCGAGACGCCGACGTCTTCAGCGGTCCAGTACTTGCCGCCCAGGCTGTCGACGGCGCGGCCGAAGGCCTCGAACAGCTCCGGCGTCTTCTGGCTGCGGCTGTCGCCGATGATCACGGCCTTGCCGCCGCCCAGGTCGAGCTCGGCCATGGCGTTCTTGTACGACATGCCGCGCGACAGGCGCAGAGCGTCGGTCAGGGCCGCGTCGCTGCTGGAGTAGTCCCACATCCGGCAACCGCCGGCGGCCGGGCCGCGCGCGGTCGAGTGGATCGCGACAATCGACTTCAGACCAGTTTTTTCATCGAAGAAAGCGTGGACGCCTTCGTGTCCCTCGAAATCGGGGGAATCGAACAAGGTCATGCTGTCGGTCTCGCCTCAGCTAGAATGAACGTGGCGGCGGTGTACGCCCCCTCGCCGCGCCCTACAACCCTCAACGCTACCGCTGCGACGACTTGCGTTTCTTGGGCTTCGGCGGGTCCAACGCTGTCATCGCCGCCACGCTGGAAGGAATGGGCGGCGCGCCCGACGGCGGCCAAGGCCCGGGGGCGTCGCGCAGGAAGGCCTCGGCGTCGCCCCAGACGTTCACGGCCTGCTTGTCGACCAGCAGCAGGTGGTAGCCTTTGGCGTAGTAGGCGGTACGTGCGCCAGGCCGCAGCCGGCCCACCGCCTCGACCGTCGGCTCGCGCGGAATGACCTTGTCGTTGGCGCCGTAGAACCAGGCGGTCGGAACCTTGATGTCGCCGGTCGACTTCCAGGCCCGCTCCATCAGCCCGACCAGGCCGTAGATGGTGTCGGACCGCGCGCCCCAGATCATCAGCGGGTCGCGGCCCATGCGGCGCAGCTCGTCGATGTTGTCGGACGCCATGATGTCCTTGACCAGCCAGTCCGGCGGCTTGACCACCCAGCTGCCTGTGGCGTGAGCGGTGATCCACAGGCTGAGCCGATTGGGCAGCGGCTGGTTCGACCAGCCCCAGACGGCCGGCGCGAACAGCATCAGCTTGTCGACCGGCGGCGGATTGTCCGAGGCCATGGCGCTGATCGCCAGACCACCGCCCATGCTGATCCCGGCCAGGGCGACCTTGGCGTTCGGATGCCGCTCGCGCACCGCCGTGATCAGCGCCCGCACATCGTCCAGCACCAGGTCGGCCGGCGCCCAGACGCCACGCTCGGGCGAGCGGCCAAAGCCCCGGACGTCCAGGGCATAGGTCGCGATCCCCCTGCCCGCCCACCAGCCGGCCGCCAGGTGGAAGGCGTTGGCGTAGTCGTTCATGCCGTGCAGGCCGACAATCACCCAGTCAGGCTCGCTGGCCGGCAGCCAGCGCATCAGGCCCAGCTTGGCCCCGTCGAAACTCACGAAACCGTCGTCGGTGATCCGAGGCCCGCGAAAGCCCAAAGCAGCCAGGTCCGGCCTCTGCCGGAGCGGCGCGCAGCCGGCGAGGACGGCGGCCGAGGCGGTCAGGATCAAGGCGCGGCGGTTCATGCCGAGAGAATGTCCGCGACACGTTGGCGAAGGAAGGGCACGACCTCGGCCTCGAACCACGGATTGCGCTTCAGCCAGCCGGTGTTGCGCCATGACGGATGCGGCATCGGCAGGACATTCGGCCCGAATTCGCGCCAGCGGGCGATGGTCTCGGTCATGGTCCTGCTGGTGCGGCCCGGCAGCGCCCAATCCTGGGCGTAGCTGCCGACCAGCAGGGTCAGCTCGACATTGGGCAGCTGCGCGAGCAACGGCGCCCGCCACATCGCCGCGCAGCGCGGCGGCGGCGGATAGTCACCGCCCTTCGGATTAGTGCCCGGAAAGCAGAAGGCCATGGCCGCCACGCCGATCTCGGGCCGGCCGTAGAAGGTCTCACGATCGATCCCCATCCACTGGCGCAGGCGATTGCCGGACGGATCGTTGAACGGCAGGCCGGTCTCGTGGACTAAGCGCCCGGGCGCCTGGCCGGCGATCAGGATCCTGGTCTCCTCACGCACCCGCGTCACCGGCCGGGGCACATGCGGCAGATACGGCGCGCAGGCCCGGCAGGCGGCGATGTCGGAGAGGATCGTGTCGAGCGGCATCGGCGAGGATTTAGGCGCGCCTCGCCAAAACCCAAGCTCGACTAGTCTTCGTCGCCGTCGATCTCGGCCTCGGGGGTTTCCTCGAACGAGGTCGGATCGCCTTCCAAGCGCGTACGGATGCGATAGACGCCGCGGAATTTCTCGGGGTTCACCGGCTTGTTGTGGCGCAGGATCACCACCTTGCCCTCGCGGGCCAGCTCGATGGCGTTGGTGCGCACGTGGCCCAGGATCTGCTGCCAGCGCTCGGGCTGGATCGCCTTGGCGACGTTCATCGGGTCGATCGACTTGCCCTCGGCCAGCGGGGCCAGCATGGACAGGATCGTGTCTTGGATCGGGGAGGTCATGAGCGCTCCCTTGCCACGGATTGTCAGCAGAGGCGAGACCGAGCGCTTGCGCCTCACTCCGCGCCCTTCTAACTGAACATCGATAAGAACAAGCGGAGGGAGCAGGTCATGGACGGTGGCGCCGACATCTGGAGCGGTCCCAAGCTGGTCGAAGACGGCGAATGGGCCGGCTGGCGCACCTGGACCGGCATGGACCCGTTCGAAGACCGCGCTGGCCCCTTCTACTTCCGGGAGGCGGACGACGGCCGCATCACCGCCGCCTTCCGCGCCGAGGCCCACCACATGAACGGCGGCGGCTTCATGCACGGCGGCTGCATGATGACCTTCGCCGACTACTCCCTGTTCGCGATCGGCTGGCGCGCCCTGGAAGACAGCCGCGCGGTGACCGTCAGCCTCAATGGCGAGTTCATCGGCCCCGCCCGCCCCGGCGACCTGGTCACCTCGACCGGCGAAGTGATCAAGGCCGGCGGCTCGCTGATCTTCATCCGCGGCCTGATCTCGACCGGCAGCGGGCCGATGCTGAACTTCTCGGGCGTGGTGAAGAAGATCAGGGCGCGCTAGGCCGCCATCCCCGCCTTCGCCGCCGGACGCGCCAGCATCGCGTCGAACCAGCGGTTCACCTGGACTAGCTGAGGATCCGGCCGCCACTTGATCATGCGGCCAAAGTCGATGCTGGCCACGGCCACCACGTCGGCGATGGTCACGCGATCCGTGGCGATGAAGGCGCTCTCGGCCAGGCGGCGATCCAGCATCTTCAGGCTGCGCATCGCCCCGCCCAGATTGTAGGCCGCCACCTCGGGGATCTGCGCCTCCAGCGCCGCCATGCCCGGATGGCTGTGGCGCACGCCCTGCATGATCGGCGTAGCGACCATCAGTTCGGTGCGCCGCAGCCACATCTCGATGATCGCCGTCTCCTTCGGATCGCGCCCGAACAGGTTCGGCTCGGGATAGACGCTCTCCAGGTAGCGGCAGATGGCGACGGACTCGGTGATCACCGTCCCGTCGTCCAGCTCCAGCGCCGGCATGTGCGCGAGCCCGGCCTTGGCCTTGTACTCCGGCGACTTGTGCTCGCCGCTCATGATCGACAGCGTGACGATCTCGACGTCGTCGATCCCCTTCTCGGCCATGAACCAGCGGACACGCCGGGGATTGGGCGCGCGGAGGCAGTCATAGAGTTTCATACGGTTTCCTCCCGTTGCCGGCAGGATGAGCGCTTTCCGTCACGGAACAAAAGCCCTTCCCCCTTGATGGGGGAAGGGTTGGGATGGGGGTGACTGCTGAATGGCCGCCGCGACGCGCGGGTCTTGGGCGGATCGAAATTCAGCTTTGAGCCCCCAAACCCGATCATCCCCGCGAAGGCGGGGATCCAAGCTGATTTTCAGGATGAGGCTAGGCCGAGCTACGACCCTCTGACTCGGCTTGGATCCCCGCCTTCGCGGGGACGATCGGTGAGGGGATAGAGAGGCTTGTGAATCTTGCGCGCTTGACCGCGCCGGGTGCGTGCCGAGGTCTTGGAGTTCCTTCGGACACGCTGTCACCCCATCCCCAACCCTTCCCCATCAAAGGGGAAGGGAGAGAATGAAGCAACCAATCGTTGATTACAGCCCGAACAGCGCTCGCGGCATCAGGCCGATCAGCGAGCCGGTGAGGCAGGTGGCCAGGAAGCCGGCCATCATCGCCTTCCAGACCAGGCTCAGCACCTCGGCGCGGCGTTGCGGCACCAGGACCGAGAAGCCGGCCACGTTCATGCCGACCGAGCCGATGTTGGCGAAGCCGCACAAGGCATAGGTCATGATCATGCGGGTGCGCTCGTCCAGCGTGGTCGCGCCGATCTTGGCCATCTGGATGAAGGCGGTGAACTCGGTGAGGATCAGCTTGACGCCCAGCAGGCCGCCGGCGGTGCCGGCTTCCTTCCACGGCACGCCCATCGACCAGGCCAGGGGCGCGAAGACCACGCCCAGGCCGCGCGCGATGCTCAGCGGCTGGCCGCCGACCGGGGGCATGACGCCCAGGATCTTGTCGACCATGGTGGCCAGGGCCACGAAGACGATCAGGGTCGCGCCGACGTTCAGCGCGATCTGCAGGCCATCGGTGGTGCCCTTCATGACGGCGTCGATCGAGCTGCCGTAGGTCTTGTCCTCGACCGAGAGATCCAGGTCGCCGCCCTTCTCCATCGGGTCGGACGGGACGATGATACGGGCCAGCAGCACGCCGGCCGGGGCCGAGATGATCGAGGCCGTCAGCACGTGGGCGGCGGCGTTGGGCAGAACGCCGGCCAGGATGGTGGCGTAGGCGACCATGGTCGAGCCCGAGACGCAGGCCATGCCGACCGCGATCAGCATGAAGAGCTCCGAGCGCGACAGCTTGTCGAGATAGGCGCGGATGAAGATCGGGCCTTCGATCTGGCCCATGAAGATGGTGGCGGCGGTGGCCAGGGCCGGCGGGCCGCGCAGGCCCAGCGTCTTCTGGAACAGGAAGCCGAAGCCCTGGGCCAGCCACTTCAGGATCTTCCAGTGCCACAGCAGCGCCGACAGCGCGCAGACCACCAGGATCACCGGCATGACGCGGAAGGCGAAGATGAAGCCCGCGCCCGGATTGCTGACCGGATACGGCTGATCGCCGCCCGCCAGGAAGCCGAACACGAAGGCGGTGCCGGCCTGAGTCGAGCTGGCCAGGCCCTCGACGGCGCCGTTGACGCCTTGCAGCAGCTGGCGCGCCTGCGGCAGGCCGAACAGCACCACCACCAGCAGGACTTGAACGACGAGGGCGGCGATCGCCAGAACCCACGGGAATCGCTTGCGATTCTCGGAAACGAGCCAGCAGAGGCCCAGGGTGAGCGCCAAACCCGCCAGGGCCTGAACGTTCTCAGGACGGAACATCAAGACGAAGACCTTACTCAAGTGGCGCGCGCCCCCGCGACGCCGGCCAAGGGCGAAGAATGACACCAAGTCAGCGGTCGCACGCAAGCGCCTTGCGTAAGGTTTGGTTAAGGAAGGCGTCGATTGCCTAAGTCAGAAGCCTATTACCAACAGATCCTGTCATCCCGGCCGAAGCGGAGCGTAGAGCCGGGACCGCCGCAAACACGGAGCGTCCGGCGGTCCCGGCTCGGCGCGCTACGCGCTTGGCCGGGATGACAGCATGGGGCGTTACGCCGTCACACTCGCCCCACTACCGGCGCTCGAGGAACTGGAAGAGCTGCTCGACGCCTCGGTCCCCTCGCTAGGCGGCGGTCCAGGCAGCGGGCCGCGCATGGCGTGGGTCGCCTGGTTGGCGGCGGCGCTGGAGATCGCGCTGGAGATCTCCTCGGTCGACAGGCTGCCGTCGCCATCGCTGTCGAGGGCCGAGACGATGTCCGACGCCATCTTGTCCTCCAGCCCCTGCCCTTTGACCGCGTCGGGCGCATTGGCGGCCAGGGCGGTAGAGATCTCGCTGGCGGTCAGCAGGCCGTCGCCGTCCGCGTCGCCAGCCGACATCACCGAGCTGGCGACATCGTCGACCGACTGGGTCGACAGCAGCGAGCTCAAGGTATCGCCGCCGAAATGTCCGCTCGGGCCGCCGCCGCCGCGCATGGGCGGCGTGCCACGATGCTCACCACCCGAGCCCTGCACATTTTGCCCGATAGACTGGAATTCGGCCTGCGACAGCTGCCCATCGCCGTCGGCGTCGGCGGTCTTGAACATCTCCGCCTGCTGGAGCTGGCGCAGCTGGGCCCAGTTTGTAGAGGACGCAGCGCTTGTGACGCTCATATCGCTCTCCCGTTGTTGAAGGCGCCGAGAAGCCGGCGCACGGGAGACGCAGCCAAAAATGTTCCAGCTTTCCGCGTGTTACACGGCCGAAACGAAGCGCCCTTAGCGCCCGGTCAGCTCGCTGACCAGGTCGCCGCGCTCATACACCTTGTCCAGCGCCTGCAGGATCGCCGGAGCCGAGAGCGAGACGGTCCGGTTCGTGGCGCCGTCATAGCCATAGGCCCCGCCCAGCGAGGGCAGGTTGCCGTCGAACGCCACGCCGATCAGGCGCCCCTTGGCGTCCAGCACCGGCGAGCCCGAATTGCCCCCGATGATGTCGTTGGTGCTGGTGAAGTCGAAGACGGTGTCGCCCTTCAGCCGATCCTTGGCCTCCAGCCAGCGCGGCGCGGCGGCGAAGGGCTCGGCGCCGGTCACCCGGTCGTAGAAAC
Source organism: Caulobacter sp. (assembly GCF_017744445.1). Taxonomy (GTDB): domain Bacteria; phylum Pseudomonadota; class Alphaproteobacteria; order Caulobacterales; family Caulobacteraceae; genus Caulobacter. The sequence continues at coordinate 78,037 of NZ_JAGIBH010000001.1, read as the reverse complement.
CGGCGAAGGTCGTCGTGGCCGCGATCGCCCTGCCCCGCTCTTCCCAGCCGGCGACCTTGCCGTAGGACAGCCGCAGCGAGAACGTCGCATCGGGATAGACGCTGTCGCCCAGCACGGCGAAGCGGGCCTTGGCGATCTTCTCGGCGGCGATGTCGGTCGGGCCAGAGACCTGGGACTCGTAGGCGGCGCGGGCCTCGCGGGCCACCGGGTCGGTGCGCAGGATGAAGCGGATCAGCGGATCCTCGGAAGCCTGCACCGCCGCCAGGCCACCCTTCCACAGAGCCATCCGCATGTCGGGATCGCCAAAGTCCGTCTTGGCCAGGGCCTCGGCGACAGCTTCCGGGCTCTCGCGGCCCAGCAGCGCCTTCACCGGCGCGGAGTCGACGCCCAGGGACTCGCGGGTCTTGAGCAGCCAGTGCTCCAGATAGATCCGCTCCAGCGCCGGATCGGCCGGCGGCGTGTCGGCCAGCTTGCGCTCGATCAGCGGCAGCCTAGCGTCGACATATTCGGGCAGGCGCTCGGCCTCGGGCTTCTCGCGCTCCACGGCGGCGCGCACCAGCAGGCGGGCATAGTAGTAGAGCTCCGAACCGAGGCCCGCGCCGCTTTCCAGCATCCGCCAGGGGACGAACAGCTCGGCGGCGGCGTGTTGGGCCTGCGCGATTTCGTCCCAGGCCGCGCCGGTCTGCGCCGCCAGCGCCGGATCGGCCGCGACCTTGGCGCGCAGGGCGTCTTCGTCGGCGCGCTTGGCCGCCATGAAGGCCTTGTCGTTCAGCGCCGCCTGCTTGCCCACGCCCAGCTTGTAGCTGTTCTGCACCCAGGCCAGGGCCTGGGCGGCGATGCGAGCCTCGCCGGTCCCCTCCCGGCCAAACTGGATCAGCCGCCCGCGCACCTCGGCCCGCTGCAGCTGGGTCACCGGCAGGACGAGGTCGCGCTGCGTCTCCAGCTGGGCCACGGTGAGCTGGCGCTCCGTCGAGCCTGGGCTGCCAACGACGAAGGTCGGCTCGCCCTCCACCGGCGGCGCGTCGCGCCACTCCAGGTGGCTGCGCGTCGAGGCCGGCTTGCCGTCGACATACAGCCGCACGAAGGCGACATCGAAGGCGTAGCGCGGGAAGTTGAAGTTGTCGGGATCGCCGCCGAACGCCGACGCGGCGATCTCGGGCGCGAAGACCAGCCGCACGTCGCTGTAGCGGCGGTACTTGTAGACCTTGTACTGCCCGCCCCGGAAGAAGCCGATCGCCTGGCAGCGCAGGGTCTGGTCCATGCCGCAGGCGGCCAGTTCGGCCACCGCCATGGCCCCGTCGCGGACCCGCAGGAAGTCGCGCCCGGACTTGCCCACCACGGCGGCCCGCACCTGGTCGGTGACGTCGATGATGGTCAGCAGCACCTCGGCCTGGACGCCGGCGCACTTGCGCTCCTCGTCGCGGCCGTCGGTCAGGAAGCCGTCCCGGGCGTAGTCCTCATCTTCCTGCGTCGACAGCACCTGGGCGCAGTCGGCGACGCAGTGGCTGTTGGTGATCGCCAGCCCCTGGCCGCTGACCAGCCCCGCCGAGCAGCCGTTGGTCAGCCGCACCGCCGAGGCCTGGGCGGCGTCCAGCCAGGCCGGATCCAGGGTCACGCCCGTGGCGGCCTTGATACGCTCCACCGGGATCTTGTCGAAGGTCCACATGCCCTCGTCGGCGCGTACAGGCGCCGACGCGGCGAACGCCAGCGCCAGGCCGGAAGCCGCGCGAAAGATCGTGAAGGGGTGGCCTGATCGCTGCACTGAAGGAGTCGCTTAGCCCCGACGACGGCGCCCAGCCAGCCCGTTCCGCTCGCCGCGCGAATATTTCACATCGGAAATGCGCCTTACCCCGATTTAACTTGGCCGTCTGGCGATCGACGGTCATTGCTGCAACCAACGGTTTGGGGGAGCAAGAGTCGGAATGTCGTTGGCCTTGGCCACTCTTCTCTATGAGTGGCGACGTTACATGGCGGCCGTTGTCGCCCTGGCCTTTTCGGGCCTGCTCATCTTGGCCCAGGTCGGCATCTTCGTCGGCATCGGCAAGGGCTTCACCGCCCAGATCGACCGCGCCCGCGCCGACATCATGGTGCTGGGTCCGGGCGCCAAGGCCCTGTTCGGCGGCCCGTCCGGCCTGCCGCGCCGCATGATCCCGCTGGTCTACAGCCATCCCGAGGTCACCCAGGTGGCCCCGCTGGACGGCTCGGGCGGCCGCTTCCAGAACATCCTCAGCCCCGAGGAGCAGGCCAAGGAAGAAGCCCGCGCCAAGCGCGCCGGCAAGGGCAAGCCCGGCGGCTCGGCCCGCAAGAGCGAGTTCGTCAACGTCACGGTGATCGACGCCATCCCCGGCTACGTCACCGTGCCCACCGACTACACCCAGTCGATGATCGAGGCCCTGCGCCGCCCCTACGCTATCGCGGTGGACGAGACGGCGCTCAAGCGCCTGGGCGTCAAGAAGGGCGACAAGGCGCTGTACAACGGCAAGACCGTCTATGTCGCCGTCGTCACCAAGGGCTATCCCAACATCATCCAGCCCACCCTGGTCATGTCGCGCGACACCCTGCGCATGCTGGGCGAGGCCGACACCGGCCAGCGCGTCGGCCCGCTGATGGTCGAGATCCAGGACCCCTCGCGCGCCGAGATCGTCGTGGCCCAGCTGAACAAGAAGGCAGACGGCAAGTTCCGCGCCTGGACCCGCCAGGAACTGGCCGACGCCAATTCCGGGGCCATGCTGGACGACCAGATCATCGGCATCATCCTGGGCTTCTCGGCCTTCCTGGGCCTGCTGATCGGCGTGATCATCACTTGGCAGACCCTGCGCGGCGCGATCATGGCCAACATCAAGGAGTTCGCCTCCTTGCGCGCCCTGGGCGTGTCGATGGGCGACCTGCGCAACATCGTCATGGAGCTCTCCTTCTGGGTCGGCGTCGTCGGCGTGGTCGCCGCGGGCCTGCTGACCTGGCTGGTGTCGCTGATCGCGGTGGCCGGCGGCGTGCCGATGTATTTCCCACCGACCCTGATCATCATCGTCGCCGTCTTCCTGGTGGTGATCGCCATGGTGTCGGGCTTCCTGTCGCTGGGCATCCTCAAGAACAGCCAACCTGCGGATCTTCTGCGATGAGCGGCACCAACAACGCCCACAAGCGCGGCGAGACCGCCCTCGAGGCCAAGGGCATCGTCAAGCGGTTCAAGACCGGCCGCACCTTCATCGAGGTGCTCAAGGGCGTGGACTTCGACGCCAAGCACGGCGACGTGACCATGGTCATGGGCCCCTCGGGCTCGGGCAAGTCGACCCTGGTCGCCGCCCTGTCCGGCCTGCTCAAGCCCGACGCGGGCCACGTGGCGGCGCTGGAGGCCGACGACCTGTGGTCGCTGTCGCGCGGCAAGATCGACAAGTTCCGCCTCGACCACTGCGGCTTCATCTTCCAGGGCTTCAACCTGTTCCCGGCCCTGTCGGCCAAGCAGCAGGTGATGACCGCGCTGAAGTACCAGGGCGTCGGCAAGGGCGAGGCCGCCCGACGCGCCCAGGCGGCGCTGGAGTCGGTAGGCCTGGGCGCCCGCGTCAACCAGCGCCCGTCCGAACTCTCCGGCGGCGAGAAGCAGCGCGTGGCCATCGCCCGCGCCCTGGCCAAGAATCCCAACCTGCTGTTCGCCGACGAGCCGACCTCGGCCCTCGACGGCGAGAACGGCCAGATCGTCATCCGCCTGCTGCGCGAGGCGGCTTCCGTCCGCGGCGCGGCGGTGATCTGCGTGACCCACGACCCGCGGCTCGAGGCCTATGCCGACCGCGTCATCCACATCGAAGACGGCCGGATCCTGGACGACGTGCGCCGCACGCCCGACGCCAATCCCGCGCCGCTCAGCCACTGATTTCCTGGGGGAATTTTAGACCATGCCCGCGTTTCTGCGCCGCCCCGCCTTCTGGATCGTCATCGTCGTCGTCGCGCTGCTCGGCGGCGGGTTCTTCTACATGAAGGGCCAGGCGGCCGAGAAGAAGAAGCAGCTCGAAGCCGCCGCCGCTCAAGAAGAGCCCTCCCCCTACGCCGCCATCGCCCAGGGCAAGGCCGACGTCGAGGGCGGCGTGATCCAGGTGGCCGCGCGCCGCCAGGGCATCGTCCGCGAGGTCTATGTCCAGGAAGGCGACATCGTGAAGGCCGGCCAGCCTCTGGCCAAGCAGGAGGACGACGACGTCCGCCTGGCCTCTCAGACCGCCGCCGCCGCCCTGGCCTCGGCCAAGGCCCAGCTGCAGCTGTTCCAGGTGCAGCTGCGCACCGCCCAGCGCGAATATAACCGCCTGCAGAACCTGTCGGCCTCGAACTTCGTCGCCGGCCAGCGCCTGGACGCTGCCCGCGACCAGATTGCCTCGGCCCAGGCCAATATCGGCGCCCAGCAGGCCGCCATCGGCGTGGCCTCGGCCCAGGTCGCCCAGGCCCAGTACAACCAGGAACTGACGATCATCCGCGCCCCGGCCGACGGCCGCATCGCCCGCCGCCAGGCCAATCCGGGCGCCGGCGCCTCGACCCTGAACGTCACGGCCATGTTCGACCTCGAGCCCAACACCCAGCGCATCGCCCGCGCCGAGATCGTCGAGGCCGACATCCCCAACGTAACCATCGGCCAAGAGGTCGAGATCCAGCCGGAAGGCAATCCCGACAAGACCTACACCGGCAAGGTCCTGCGCCGCGCCGCCGTCTTCGGCGCCCGCAAACTGGCCTCCGACGACCCCAGCCAGCGCAGCGACGAACGCGTCGTCGAGGTGGTGGTCAGCGCGGACGGGGCGCCGCTGCTGGTGGGCCAGCGGGTGCTGGTGAAGTTCATGAAGCCCGGCCAGAAGGCTGGGGTGAAGCGGGATAAGCCTGCGGCCCCGGTGGCTGGGGGGATGACGAAGAAGAAGGCGTAGGGCGCTACGTCTGCCCTCTCCCCTTGCGGGAGAGGGTGGCCCGCGCAGCGGGTCGGGTGAGGGGTTGCGCTTCGTTATCCGACAAGCCTTTCGACCCCTCATCCGTCGCCTGCGGCGACACCTTCTCCCGCAAGGGGAGAAGGGAACGCATGTCCACTTCCGCTCATACTTGCCCCCTCCGCGCTGACGCGCTCCTCCCCCTTAGGGGGAAGAAGGAGCGCGATCACCTTCCGCCCCCTTTGGGGGCGGACGACCGCGTAGCGGTCAGGTGGGGGCCTGCGGCGGTGGCCGCTCCCCACCCATTGCAGACGTCACCCACCAAACCCCTCTCTCTTAGAGAGAGGGGATCTGGGGTGCTGTATGCTCGGCGTTCGCGCGATTGAACCCTGCGAAATCAACCGCTTGTCGATTTTACACGCCTTTCAATCCCCCGCCCTCACCACCGCCCCATACTAACCCCACCTGGCGGCTTGGAAGGGACGTCCGGCCGGCGATCGTGACGGCTGTCAGGGGTGGTCGAGCGGGAAGCGCTTGTCGGCGCGGGGAAACTCGCAACTGCATCCCTCCTACGGCGGTCGGCCCTGGAACACAGAAACGACGTGGGATGTCAGGCCGATGAGAGCAACAGGTCCGGGCTGAAATCGCCCGGGCGTTCCGGGACCGGGGTCGTCGCCCCGGCCCGCCCGTCGGGGGCCGACTGTCGGAAGCGGGTTAATACCCCGCGCGCCGCTGGCTCATCGGATAACGGCTACGCGGAGCGCTCTGGCTTCGTCGAAACGGTAATCACTCTCCAACCTCCGGGCGTCGCCCGGGCGCTCCGCTTCCCCTCCCTCGCTTCAGCGGCCGAGCCGCGTGAAGGCGAACAACCGTGCGTGCGGAGCTCCCCTTGACCTCCCTTCTCCCGCGCCGCACAACACGGCCAAACCAAACACGCGTTTGAGGAGACGACGGGCATGACGGACATCCGCTTCGACGGCAAGGTGGCGATCGTGACGGGGGCCGGCGGCGGCCTGGGCCGGCAGCATGCCCTGGAGCTGGCGCGGCGCGGCGCCAAGGTCGTGGTCAACGACCTGGGCGGCAGCGTCGACGGCTCGGGCGGCTCGTCCGAAGCGGCCCAGAAGGTGGTGGCCGAGATCGAGGCCTTCGGTGGCGAAGCCATCGCCCACGGCGCCTCGGTGACGGACGACGCCGGCGTCGCCGACATGGTCAAGACGACCATGGACAAGTGGGGCCGCATCGACATCCTGATCGCCAACGCCGGCATCCTGCGTGACAAGACCCTGACCAAGATGGAGCTGGCCGACTTCGAGCTGGTCATGCAGGTGCACGTGTTTGGCACCTTCAAGCCGATCAAGGCGGTCTGGGACATCATGAAGGCCCAGAACTACGGCCGCATCGTCGTCACGACCTCGTCGTCGGGCATGTACGGCAACTTCGGCCAGAGCAACTACGGCGCGGCCAAGATGGCGGTGCTGGGCCTGATGAACACCCTCAAGCTCGAGGGCGCCAAGAACGACGTGAAGATCAACGCCATCAGCCCGGTCGCCGCCACCCGCATGACCGAAGGCCTGATGCCGCCGGAAGTGCTGGCCAAGCTGGCGCCGGAATATGTCACGCCGGGCGTCGTATACCTGGCCTCGGAAGAGGCTCCGACCGGCGCGATCCTGACCGCCGGCGCCGGCGCCTTCGCCCTGTCGCGCATCTACGAGACCGAAGGCGTCTATCTGGGCGAAGGCGGCCTGTCGGCCGAGGAAGTCCGCGACAGCTGGGACAAGATCACCGCCGAGGACGGCCAGAAGGCCTACTTCAACGGCGGCGAACAGGGTCAGAAGTTCTTCCGCAAGATGGCTGGCGGCTAACCTTAGGTAAAGCGCCAGAATTCGGTCCATTTTGACAGAACAACGATTGATGCGGGGCCTTTACGGCCCCGCTTCTTTAACGAAACCGACAAAATTCATGTTCTGGACAATTTATAGCAACGCTATTTGAACAGGTACGTTAAAGGCGGCGCTCCTCCAGCGCCGATAGGTGCTCGGCGGGCCTCTTCCTCCCCAAGAAGGTCGCTGTAAAATGTCTCTCTCGCGTACCAGCCTCGCCGCCGGCGTTGCTCTGCTGGCGCTCGCCGCCGCTTCCCAGGCCTCCGCTTCGGCCTTCTACCTCCAGGAACAGTCGGTGCGCGGCACCGGTCGCGCCTATTCCGGCGAAGTCGCCGACAAGGGCGTGGGTAGCCTGTGGTGGAACCCCGCCGCGATCGCCGGCATCGAAAAGAGCGAAGCCGTCTTCGGCCTGAACCTGATCCAGGTGAACTCCAAGGTCACCAACAACGGCTCGACGATCACCCGCCCGGTGCCGCCGGCCGGCGTGACCACTCCGATCGGCGGCGCGGGCATCGCCTACGACCCGATCAATGACGGCGTCGTGCCGAACGGCGGCGCCGCCTTCAAGATCAACGACAAGCTGTCGGTCGGCATCAATGTCGCCGCGCCGTACAACTTCACCACCGAGTACAACGCCGACAGCTGGACCCGCTACGACGCGCTGAAGTCGCACCTGCGGACCATCAATGTCGACGGCGTCGTGGCCTATCGCGTCAACGACATGATCGACCTGGGCGTGGGCGTCACCGCCCTTTACGCCGACGCCGAGCTGACCAACGCCCTGCCCAACATCTCGCCGCTGCAGCCCGACGGTTCGCAGGCGCTGAAGGGCGACGGCTGGGCCTATGGCTACACGGTCGGCGCGCAGATCCACCCGTCGTCGAGCTTCACGATCGGCGCCAGCTATCGCTCCAAGATCGACCAGAAGCTGGACGGCACGGTGAAGGTCGCCGGCCTGCTGGCCCCGATCCCGGCCGCCAACAACTTCACCGCCGACGGCCAGGCCAAGATCACCCTGCCCTGGATCGCCAATGTCGGCGCCCGCTGGGCCGTGAACGACGCCTGGACCCTGAACGCTTCGGTCAGCCGCGTGGGCTGGGGCGAGTTCGACGCCATCCGCGTCAGCCTGCCGGGCGCCACGACGGTCAACGTCCAGAACTACAAGGACGTGACGACCTACGCCGCCGGCGTCGACTGGCAGGCCTCGCCGCGCCTGACCCTGCGGGCCGGCGTCCAGTACGACCCGACCCCGACGCCGGACGTCGGCCGCACCGCCCGCGTGCCGGACGGCGATCGCATGATGTACGCCGCCGGCGCCACCTGGGCCGCGACCGACAACATCAAGCTGGACGCGGCGATCAGCTACATCAGCTTCGACGACACCAAGATCACCCGCGACGACCTGACGGCGACCAGCTCGACCGTCCGCCTGCGCGGCGACGTGACGGGCTCGGCCGTCGTGCTGTCGACCGGCGCGCGCTTCAGCTTCTAAGCTGACGCAAGGCTGAAAATGGAAAGGCCGCTGGAGCGATCCAGCGGCCTTTTTCATCTCTATCTCCCGCTTTCGCGGCGAAAGCCGGGACCCAGATCGAGCCCTGAAATATTCAGGACTGGGTGAAGCGGCTCTCGGATCATCCCCAGACGCTCTGGATGAACCTGGGCCCCGGCCTTCGCCGGGGAAACGGATATCAGTCAGCCCTTCACAGTTTCCCAGAGCGTAGCGGCCGCCGCGACGAAGACTTGCGCCGCCTGGCCCTTGGGCTCGGAGATCACGACCGGCACGCCCTGGTCACCGCCGACGCGGACGGCGATCTCGATGGGCACGCGGCCCAGCAGCGGGGTCTTCAGGCGCTCGGCCTCGGCCACGCCGCCGCCTTCGCCGAAGATCGGGATCAGCGCGCCGGTCGAGGGATCGGCGAAGAAGGCCATGTTTTCGACCAGGCCCAGGATCGGGGTGGCGGTCTTCTCGAACATCGCCGCGGCGCGGCGGGCGTCGATCAGGGCGATCTCCTGCGGCGTGGTGACCAGCACGACACCGTCGATGCGCAGCTTCTGCACCAGGGTCAGCTGGACGTCGCCCGTGCCCGGCGGCAGGTCGACGACCAGCACGTCCAGCGGCTGGGCCTCCGAGCCCCAGGCCACGTCGTGGATCATCTGGCGGACGGCCGACGAGGCCATCGGCCCGCGCCAGATCATCGCCTTGCCCTCGTCGACGATGAAGCCGATCGACATCAGCTTGACGCCGTGGGCCTCAAGGGGCTGCAGCTTGTCGTTCTCGAACAGCGGATCGCCATCGACGCCCATCATCTTGGGGGCCGAGGGACCGTAGATGTCGGCGTCCAGCAGGCCCACGCGCAGCCCTTGCTTGGCGAAGGCGACGGCCAGATTGGTCGAGACGGTGGACTTGCCCACCCCGCCCTTGCCCGAGGCCACGGCGATGACGTGGCGGACATGGACCGGCTTCTCGGCCTCCGGCGGTGGGACCATCTTGGCCTGCGGATCCTCGGTGACCTTGGCGCCCTTGCGCACCCGGGTCGCGCCCTCGGCGGCCTGGGCGGTCAGCACGACCTGGGCCTGCTCGACGCCCGGCAGAGCGGCCAGAGCCTTCTCGGCGGCGTCGCGGATCGGGGCGTAGGACGCGGCCTGGCTGGCCGGGACTTCCAGCATGAAGCCGGCGCGGCCGTTGCGGACGACGAGGCCCTGCACCAGGCCGGCGGCGACCAGCCCCTGCCCGCTCGCCGGGTCGACGATACAGTCCAGCGCCACGCGGGCGTCGTCGAGGGTAGCGGTCACGGGGAAGCCTCCGAATAGGAGCGCCTCATATCCGCGCGACCGCCAGCCTTTTCAAGCGCCTTAGCGCTCGACGATGTCCTTCTGCTGCGGGGCCAGCTTGGCCAGCAGCTTGTTCTGGGCGGCGAACGGCACGCCTTCCTTGTCCATCGCGAACTGCAGGTTCTCGATCAGCGCGTTCATGTCGCGATTGGTCGTGCCCTGGTCCTTGTGCGAGCTCTTCATATCCTTGCCGGTGTAATCGCAGCCGCCGCCCAGGATGTAGCAGAACTGCTCCTTCAGGGTCCGCTTCAGCCGCACCTTGTCGGCGGCGGCGAAGAAGTCCTTGATCCGCGGGTCGGCGAAGTTGCGCTCGACCATGGTCTCGACGATGCGGTCGATGCCCGCCTTGCCGTGGAAGGCTTCGAACACCTTGGTGTCGGTCATCGGCGTCGCGCCGGCATTGGCGTTCGACTGCTTGTAGGCGTCGACGGGCTTCTCACCGGGAGGCACGGCGTCCTGGGCGAAGGCCGAGCCGGTCAGGGCGAAGGCGGCGACGGCCGCGAGGAGATACGTCTTTTTCATCGGCGAGATCCCCTTAGAAGCCGGCTTGCAGCGACAGGTAGAACCCGCGCTGGTTCTTGAAGGTGGCGATGTCGCCCAGGTCCACATAGGCCCCGGTCACCGAAAGATGCTTGTTCACGGCATAGGCGACGAACAGGTCCTTCCAGTCGTCTTCCTTGGCGAAGCCTAGGTTGCTGGGCTTGGTGCGGTACTCGCCCCCGACCACCAGGCGCTTGCTGAGCAGATAGCCGGCCGAGCCCTCGAACTGCGGCTTGTAGCTGTCGCCCTTGTCGCCGCCGAAACCCAGCAGGCCCGACTGGTTGGCCTTGGTCAGGCGCACGGTCCCGTTCAGTACCAGCGACTTGTCGAGCAAGAGCTTGGTCGCCGCCACGTAGAAGTCGACCCCGCTGTCCTTCTTGGCGCCGACGGCGCGGACGATGGCGTCCTGATCGTTGTCCTTGTACTGGGCCCCGACGCTGACCTGCGGGATCCAGGTGTCCTGGGTGTAGACGGCGTCGCCCAGCACCCGGACCTTGGCGCCCAGCACCGTCTGCTTGAAGGTGAAACCCTTGCCGAGACCCAGCTTGGCGCCCGTCGCGCCGGTGTCGAATTCCTGGCGGGCGGCCGACAGCTCGACGCGGTCATGCCAACCGACGGCGGCGCCATAGGTGCGCAGGCTGTAGTCCTTGACGTCGACATAGGTCCCGTGGACCTCGCCGCCGACGCCGTGATTGGTCTCACCGCCCGCGATCACGGCCCAGGTCGACAGGCCGCCGCCCGCGCTGCCCTCGACCGTGCTGACACCGTGGGTCAGCAGCAGCTTGCCGCCGGTCTCGATCTCGCCGGCATGCGCCGCGCCCGATGCGCAGACCGCCAGCAGGGTCGCGGCGATCGCCGCGCTCGAAAGTCGCTTCATAGCCCCCTCCTCAAGAGAGCCGGCGACAAGCCCCACTCGAGCGCCGACGTGCGGGACCGTGACCGCGAAGCTTTTACAGACGGTTTCCAAGTAAATGCCGGATACCCGAAACAGTGTCGCACCCCGTGTCGCACCCGTTAACGCGCATTTCATCCCGCCAGAGCTAGAAAAGGCGTGATGAAAAGGCTCGCTCTACTTCTGATGGCCACGCTGTGGGCAGCGCCCGCCATGGCGGGTGATTTCACCGTCACGGTGCGCGGCGCCGACGGCAAGCCCGTGCCCGACGCCGTGGTCATGGTCTATCCGAACGGCCAGCCGACCAAGGGTCCGATCAAGTTCCCCTGGCCCTATCGGGTGGCGCAGCAGAACATCCAGTTCAACCCGTTCATGCTGGTGGTCCCGGTCGGCGCGGACGTCTCGTTCCCCAATCTCGATAAGGTTCGTCACCACGTCTACTCGTTCTCGGCAGGCAACAAGTTCGAGATCAAGCTGTACGGCCACGAAGAGAACCGCACGGCCAAGATGAACACGGCCGGCGTCGCCGCGATCGGCTGCAACATCCATGACCAGATGGTCGGCTTCATCCGCGTGGTCGACACCCAGTACGCCGGCAAGACCGACGCCAACGGCGTGGTGACCATCCAGGACGTCCCGGCCGGCGCGATCAAGGCCAGCGTCTGGCACCCGTACATGCGAGCCATGAAGAACGAGAAGACGCTCTCGACCACCAGCGTCGGGGCCGGCGCGGCCCGCGAGCAGGTCGCGGTCGAGCTGCGCGCTCCGGCGGGGCACTGACGCGCCGATGTTCCAGCGCCTGCAGACCAAGCTCACCGTCCTCTATGCCGGGCTGTTCGCCCTGGCGCTGAGCCTGGTGGCGGTGACGGTCTATGTGGCGATCGCCAAGAACGCCCAGCGGGCGGTGCGCGAGGAGATGGCCGCGTCCGGCACGGTGTTCGACCGCGTCTGGACCCTGCGCAACCAGCGCCTGCACGACGGCGCCGAGCTGCTGTCACGCGACTTCGGCTTCCGCGCCGCCGTCGCCACCCATGACCGCCCGACCGTGGAGTCGGCGATCGCCAACCTGCGCCAGCGCCTGGGTCTGGACCTGGCCTTCACCGTCGGCGTCGACGGCGAGGTCGTGGGTCTGGACCCGGCTCGCCTGGACCTCGAAAAGCTGTGGAGCGCCCTGGACGCCGAGGACGACGCGCAAGGCGTCTTCGCCATCGACGGCAAGCCCTACCAGCTGATCTCCGCCCCCATCCTGTCGCCCACCCTGACCGGCTGGATCGTCTTCGCCGCCAAGCTGGACGAGCCCGAGATGCAGGGCCTGGAGAAGCTGTCGGCCATCGGCCTGGACGCCCAGGTCTTCGACCAGCGCGGCGAGCAGTGGGTCTCGGCCGACACCGGCCCCGTCAACAAGCCGCTGGCCGCCTTCGTGGCCAAGGCCATGCACGACAAGCTGCGCGCGCCGGCCTTGCTGCGCGGCGGCGCCGACAGCCTGGTGCTGGTCAAGCCGATCCGCACCCTGGACAAGAGCTCCGGCGCGGCCCTGGTGCTGCGTTATCCCGTGGCCCAGGCCATGGCGCCCTACCAGCCGCTGATGGCCGCTGTCCTCGCGGTCGGGCTGATCGGCGCGGCCCTGGTCGCCGCCGCCAGCTGGGCGCTGTCGCGGGGCCTGGCCAAGCCGATCACCGCCCTGGACGTCGCCGCTAGCCGCCTGCGCGACGGCGAGGACGTCAGCGTCGAGGTCACCACCCAGGACGAGATCGGCCGCCTGGCCCAGAGCTTCAACCAGATGGCCTCGGAGATCCGCGAGCGTGAAGCCCGCATGATCCACCAGGCCTCGCACGACAACGAGACCGGCCTGCCCAACCGCGTGGCCATCGAGGCCGTCATCGCCCAGCGTCTGGCCGCCGCCAAGCCGGGCGAGCGCGTGGTCATCGACGCCATCGGCCTGGACCGCTTCCCCGCCGTCCGCGCCGCCATCGGCTACGACCACGCCACCGCCCTGCTCCCCGAGATCGCCCGCCGCATCAAGGCCGTGGCCCCCGCCGCGATCGTCGGCCGCCTGACCACCTCGATCCTGTGCGTGGTCTCGGACCTGACCGCGATCGAGGAGGTCCAGGTCCGGGTCGAGGGCGCGGCCACCGCCCTGCGCGAGCCGGTCCGCGTCGGCGGCGAACTGGTCGACGTCCACATGACCCAGGGCCTGGCCCATGCCGGCCAGGGCGAGATGGACGCCTCGCGCCTGATCGAACGCGCCCTGATCGCCCTGGACCAGGGCCGCGAGGCGCACCGCAAGATCATGGTCTTCGACCCGGTCGCCTATGGCGATCCCTCGGCCAACCTGTCCCTGATGAGCGAGATGCTGCAGGGCGTTCGCGACGGCGCCCTGTTCCTGAACCACCAGCCCAAGCTCGATTTGCGCACCGGCGCGATCACTGGCGTCGAGGCCCTGGTGCGCTGGAACCACCCGACCCGCGGCTTCCTGCGCCCCGACCTCTTCGTCGGCATGGCCGAGGAGACTGGCCACATCCGCGCCCTGACCGACTACGTCCTGGGCCAGGCCATCAAGGACCAGGCGGAACTACGCGCCGCCGGCCACGACGTGCTGATGTCGGTGAACATCTCGGGCCGCCTGATCGACGACCACGCCTTCGCCGAGCACGCCATCGCCCAGGTCGCCGCCTCGGGCGCCCGCCTGTGCTTCGAGATCACCGAGACGGCCGTGATCGGCAATCCGGACGTGGCCCTGTCGGTGCTGGAGCGCCTGGCCGAGGCCGGCATCCCGGTGTCGATCGACGACTACGGCTCAGGCCTGTCGTCCCTGGCCTATCTGAAGCAGATCCGCGCCGACGAGCTGAAGATCGACAAGGCCTTCGTCATGACCCTGGAGGCCGGCGGCAAGGACGCCCTGCTGGTCAAGTCCACGGTCGACCTGGCCCACAGCCTGGGCATGAAGGTCACCGCCGAAGGCGTCGAGACCCGCGAGGGGCTGGCCGTCCTGCAATTGATGGGCTGCGACCTGGCCCAAGGCTACCACATCGCCCGGCCGATGGGCCTGGACAAGCTGGTTGAATTCCTGGGCGGCTGGTCGATCGAGCTGCCCGGCCCCAAAGAGACGCGGCAGGACGAGACGCGCAGGAGCGCCTGATACGTGCTAGGATAACGGCGATTGTGGAGATGACCGCATGGCCAAGAAATCGCCCCTGAGCCCTGGCGCCTATGGCAAGCCGCAGCGCTGGCACGAGATCCTCACCGAAGCCGCCGAGGCCCGCGCCGCCAAGCGCGACGAACAGCGCCGCCGCAATGCCGAGGCGGCGACCACGGTCATCATTATCCCGCCGTCCAGTTAGACGCTCTCTTCCACCGACGCCTTCAGCAGATCCAGCACGTGGTGCAGGCTGTCGGCGATGTGGACGCACTTGTCGTGCATCTCTTCGTTGGGATCGAGGATGTCGGGGACCATCACCGTCATCATGCCGGCCGCGTGGGCGGCGCGGACGCCGGGGTGGCTGTCTTCCAGCGCCAGGCAGTGGGTCGGGTCGACGCCCAGGCGTTCCGCCGCCAACAGGTAAGGATCCGGGTTCGGCTTGTGCTTGGTCACATCGTGGTGGGCGACCACCGCGTTGAAGCGGCTCAGCAGGTCGAAGCGGCCCAGATACTTCTCGACCGCGACCATGCCGTTCGAGGTGGCGATGCCGCGCGGAATGCCCAGGTCGTCCAGGTAATCGAGGATCTCAATGACCCCGGCCTTCAGCTTGGTCTCGGCCTCCAGCAGGTCTTCGACGTCGGCCCAGACGCGCTCGAAATAGGCCTGGACCGGGAACTCCTCGCCGTACAATTCGCGCAGCATGACCCCGCACTCGGGCGTCGTCTTGCCCACCATCGAGGCGTAGATCTCGCCGGTGAACTGCACCCCGAACACGTTGCCCGCCTCGATCATGGCGGCGCGGTAGACGATCTCGGTGTCCAGCAGCAGGCCGTCCATGTCGAACACGACGGCGTCCACGCGGCGGGGAAAGCTCACTTGTAGAAGTCCTCGGTCTTGTAGCCCTGGAAGTAGAGCAGCGTGGTCAGGTCGGTGTGGTCGACCTTGGCATGCGCCTGGGCGGCGACGATCGGCTTGGCGCGGTAGGCGACGCCCAGGCCCGCGGCCTCGATCATCGCCAGGTCGTTAGCGCCGTCGCCCACGGCCAGGGCGTCGGCCGGGGTCAGGCCCAGCGCCGCCGTCTCCTCGTTCAGGGCGGCCAGCTTGGCTTCCTTGCCCAGGATCGGGTCGCCGACGTGACCGGTCAGCGCGCCGTCCAGCTCGATCAGGGTGTTGGCGCGGTTCAGGTGGAAGCCCGCCGCCTGCGCCACCCGGCTGGTGAAGAAGGTGAAGCCGCCCGAAACCAGGGCGCAGCGCGCGCCATGCTTCGCCATCGTGCGGACCAGGATCTCGGCGCCCGGGTTCAGCTGGACCCGCTGGTCGTAGCAGCTCTGCAGCGCCTCGACGCCCAGGCCCTTCAGCATGCCGACCCGCTCGCGCAAGGCGCCCTCGAAGGCCAGCTCGCCGCGCATGGCGCGCTCGGTGATCTCGGAGACCTGCGCCTTGACGCCCGCGAAGTCGGCCAGCTCGTCCAGGCACTCGACGTTGATGATCGTCGAGTCCATGTCGGCGATCAGCAGGCGCTTCCTGCGGTTCTCGGCGGACTGGACGGCGAAGTCGACCGGCAGGTCCGCCAGGTCGGCCTTCAAGGCGTCCAGATCGCCGTCGCCGAAGAAGAAGTCCGCGGCCAACGGCCCCAGATCCTCACGACGGCTGGACAGCCTGGCTTCGACGCGCGAAACGGCTTGTGCGTATGCGTCGGGGCTCGCCCCAACGATGGTGAGGACGGTCGGAATGGTGTTGAGTTCGGACATCGCGCCCCGCATCTGGCTGATCGCGGGGCCGACCGCAAGCGGCAAGTCGGCCTATGCGCTGGATTTGGCGCAGCGGACCGGGGCTGAGATCGTCAATGCCGACTCCATGCAGATCTATGCGGGCCTGCGCGTCCTGACCGCCGGCCCCTCGCCCGAGGAGACCGCCCGCGCCCCACACCATCTGTTCGAGGTGGTCGACGCCGCCGTCGGCTGGTCGGTCGGCAGGTGGCTGGAAGCGGCGACCAAGGTCCTCGCCGAGATCGAACAACGCGGCAATCCGGCCATCATCGTCGGCGGCACCGGCCTCTATTTCCGCGCCCTCACCCACGGCCTGGCCGACGTGCCGCCGGTGCCCGAGACCCAGCGCGAGATCTCCGGCCTGCTCTACGCCGCCCGGGGCGAGGAAGACTTCCGCGCGATCCTGAAACCCCTGGATCCCGAGGCCGAGGCCCGCATCGAGGTGGGCGACCGTCAGCGCCTGGTCCGCGCCCACGCCGTGGCCATCGCCACCGGGAAGTCGCTGACGTCCTGGCAGACCGACACCAAGCCGGCCATCGCGCCGGGTGATTGGAAGGGCGTGGTGCTGGATCCGCCGCGCGCCGACCTCTACGCCCGCTGCGACGCGCGCCTGGCGGTGATGGTCGAGCACGGCGCCCTGGACGAGGTGGCGGCCATGGAGGCGCGGGGCCTGGATCCGTCGCTCCCCGCCCTCAAGGCCGTCGGCTATCGCGAGTTCGCCGCCCACGTGCGCGGCGAGACCACGCTGGACCAGGCCCTGGACGCCGCCCGCCAGGAAACCCGCCGCTACGCCAAGCGCCAGCTGACCTGGTTCCGCAACCAGACGCCGGACTGGGAGAAGGTCAGCGTTCCGTGATCGTTACGCCGGTTTTCAGCAGCCGCGGCTTGATGGCTAGCTGGTAGTCCTCGTCGAACATCTGGTCCTTGATCCGGTCCAGGGTCGCGATCACCCGGTCCTCGGCCGCCGTCACCGGCTTGGCGAAGACTTCGCAGGCCGTGCCACTCGGCAGATCGGCCTGCCCGTTCTCGATCGCCTGCAGCGGCTTGGTCGCGCCCTCCTCGCAGCCGAGGAAGCCCGAGATCGAATAGAAGCAGAGGTCGCGCTGCAGGTACGACTCGACGACCCAGGCGCACGGGATAGCCGAGAGCGTCACGCCCTCCGGCGTCGCCGGAACCGCGCCCGGCTTGGCGATCGTGCGCAGGAAGATCTGGTAGCGCACCACAACGTTCTCGGTCCGGCCGCCCTTGGCCAGGGTCAACGCCTTAGGCTTCTGCGCCACGGGCGCCAGCCGTTGCAGTTGCGGGGGCAAGGGCGCGGCGGGGGCGGTCGCGGCAGGCGGCGGCGGGACATCTTGCAGCAGCACGAAGGTCTCCAAGGTTGAGCTTGGCCATGATGAGCACGCCGGCTCAATCTTGGCGATAGCCGCTGTTTGCAGACCCGCGACTTGCGCCTATGGAGGGGTCAACACCAAGGAAGCCAGATGTCCGACCTCAACGCCCTCGCCGAACGCGTCGCCGCCGCCCTGATCGCCCGGGGCGAGACCGTCGCCATCGCCGAATCCTCGGCCGGCGGTCTGATCTCGGCGGCGCTGCTGGCCGTGCCGGGCGCGTCGAAATTCTATGTCGGCGGGGCGGTCGTCTATACGGCGCGGGCTCGCCTGACCCTGATGGACATCCCGCAGAAGGCCATGGACGGCCTGCGCTCGGCCAGCGAGCCCTACGCCGTGATGCTGGCCCGCGTGGCGCGCAAGAACCTGAAGGCCAACTGGGGCCTGTCGGAAACCGGCGCCGCCGGTCCCGATGGCAACCGCTATGGCGACGCGCCCGGCCACTGCTGCTCTGCCGTGGTGGGCGAAGAGGTCTCGTTCAGCGCCACCCTGGAGACCGGCAGCGACCAGCGCGCCGCCAACATGCAGACTTTCGCCGCCTTCGCGCTGGAGCAGCTGGCCCAGACGCTCGAGGCGCTGGAAGCCTAGGCCACCGCGAACAGGGCGTAGGCGAACTCGTCCATCGCCTTCTGGGTGATGCTCGTATTGTTCAGCAGCACGACGGTGGTCTGGTCGTCGAAGCGATGCGCCAGCACCGAGCGATAGCCCGCCGCCCGCCCCGTCTCCCAGGCGAAGACGCGGGGCATGCCGTCCGCGAACAGGCTCTTCACCCGGCCACCAAGAGCGTAGTCCTGATCGGGCCAGCCCACGGTCAGCAGCGCCTTCTTGCGCGCCGGCGGCAGGAACGAGCCGTCGAACACCGCATGGGCGGCCTTCAGCAGGTCGCCCGCCGTGCTGACATAGCCACCGCTGGCGGCCATGAACGGGAAGCGCTCGTTCGACTGCCGGACCAGCGGCTCCAGGGTCCGGTACGAGATGGCGATGTCGACCGGATCGGCCGGCATGGTGCGGGTCAAGCCCAACGGCTTGATCACCAATTCGGCCATGGCCTCCGCATAGGCCTTGCCCCTCACCGCCTCGACGATCGCCGCGATCAGGATCCAGTTGGTCAGGGCGTAGTCGAACTTGGTCCCCGGCTCAAAGGCCAGGTCGCCCGAGCACCACAGCGTCACCGCCTGGTCGGTCGTCATCGGCTTCTTGAAGAGGTCGGGATCCGGGTTGGCCCTGGTCCAGGTGATGAAGCCGTTCGGGATGCCGCTGACGTTGGTCATCAGGTGACGCAGCTTCACCTTGCCGCCCGTGTCGGCGCGGTAGCCTGGCAGATAGGTCGTGATCGGCGCGTCCAGGTCCAGCTTGCCGGCCTCGACCAGCTTCAGCAGCGCCGTCGAGGTCAGCCACTTGGAGATGGAGGCGATGGCGTAAGGCGTGTCCAGCGTCGTGGCCCGCTTGGCCTCGATGTCCGCGAACCCGATGGTCCGGGAATAGATCGGCTTGCCGGCCTTGCCGATCAGCACCACGCCCTGGAACGGCTGGGTCCGGAGGAAAGCGTCGACCGCCTTGTCCGCCGCGCCGCCCGACAGCACCGCCGCCGATGCGTTTTCGACCAAACCCAAGGCGGCCGCCCCGGCCAAGAATTCACGCCGTCCGAACACACAAACGCTCCCCGATTTCAGGAGCGCGACCGTGGCGGGGAAAACCTGCCCCTGTCACGTGAAGTTTCGGTAAGACCAACCGCCCAGCAAAGGCACATCCTTGCGGCAAACCGCGCCTTGACGCTCCGACTGGCGCATGTCATGACCCCTTTCGTAGCTTTGGAGCAAGACTCGTGCGCAAAACCATGATCGTACTTATGGAGCGGCCGTTCGCGGGGTGACCTCGAAGTCACGTCGTAGCTCGGTCGCGCGCGCAAAGGTCCTTCGGGACCTTTTTTCTTTTCCGCCTACCTCCAGTCCAGCTTTCCGCCCCTTCCCTCACCGGACCCGTCCCATGACCGCCCACCAGACCATCGAGAGCAAGGCTCCCGCCCAGACCACCGACCGCGCCATGACCGGCGCCGAGATCGTGGTTCGCGGCCTCGTGGACCAGGGGGTCGAGGTCCTGTTCGGCTATCCGGGCGGCGCGGTCCTGCCGATCTATGACGCGCTGTTCCACGAGCCGCGCCTGCAGCACATCCTGGTCCGCCACGAACAGGGCGCGACCCACGCCGCCGAGGGCTACGCCCGTAGCTCGGGCAAGCCGGGCGTCGTCCTGGTCACCTCGGGCCCCGGGGCGACCAACGCCATCACCGGCATCATGGACGCCCTGATGGACTCGATCCCGATGGTCGTCATCACCGGCCAGGTCCCGACCCACCTGATCGGCACCGACGCCTTCCAGGAAGCCGACACGGTCGGCATGACCCGCTCGTGCACCAAGCACAACTACCTGGTCAAAGACGTCCGCGACCTGCCGCAGATCATCCACGAGGCCTTCAAGATCGCCACCACCGGCCGTCCGGGCCCGGTGCTGATCGACATCCCCAAAGATGTCCAGTTCGCCAAGGGTGAGTACTTCGGTCCGACCGAGGTCGCCTCGACCCACGCCTATGCGCCCAAGACCAAGGGCGACGCGGGCCGCATCGCCGAGGCGGCCAAGATGATCGCCGGCGCGCGTCGCCCGATCTTCTACACCGGCGGCGGCGTCATCAACGCCGGCCCCAAGGCCAGCGAGGCCCTGCGGGAGTTCCAGGCCCTGACCGGCGCGCCGGTCACCTCGACCCTGATGGGCCTGGGCGCCTTCCCGGCGGCCGATCCGGCGTGGCTGGGCATGCTGGGCATGCACGGCACGTTCGAGGCCAACAACGCCATGCACGATTGCGACGTGATGATCTGCGTCGGCGCCCGCTTCGACGACCGCGTCACCGGCCGCCTGGACGCCTTCTCGCCGGGCAGCAAGAAGATCCACATCGATATCGACGCCTCGTCGATCAACAAGAACGTCCGCGTCGACCTGCCGATCGTCGGCGACGCCGGCTCGGTCCTGGAAGACCTGATCGCCGCCTGGAAGGCCGGCGGCCATCAGCCCAACAAGGCCGCCCTGACCGACTGGTGGGCCCAGATCGACCAATGGCGCGCCCGCCAGTGCCTGAACTATCGCCGCTCGGACTCCGTCATCAAGCCGCAGTACGCCATCGAGCGCCTGTACGAGCTGACCAAGGACAAGGACGTCTACATCACGACAGAGGTCGGCCAGCACCAGATGTGGGCCGCGCAGTTCTTCCGCTTCGAGGAGCCGAACCGCTGGATGACCTCGGGCGGCCTGGGCACCATGGGCTACGGCCTGCCCGCCGCGCTGGGCGTGCAGCTGGCCCACCCCGGCTCGCTGGTCGTTGACATCGCCGGCGAAGCCTCGATCCAGATGTGCATCCAGGAGCTGTCGACGGCGATCCAGTTCGACCTGCCGGTCAAGATCTTCATCCTGAACAACGAGTGGATGGGCATGGTCCGCCAGTGGCAGCAGTTGCTGCACGGCGAGCGCTACAGCCACTCGTATTCGGACAGCCTGCCCGACTTCGTGAAGCTGGCCGAGGCCTACGGCGCCGTCGGCATTCGCTGCGACAACCCGGCGGAGCTGGACGGCAAGATCCTGGAGATGATCAACAGCGACAAGCCGGTGATCTTCGACTGCCGCGTCGAGAAGCACGAGAACTGCCTGCCGATGATCCCCTCCGGCAAAGCCCACAACGAGATGATCATGGGCGAGGTCGAGGACATCGGTAATGTCATCGGCGAGGATGGGGCTGGGTTGGTCTAAGCCCCCTCGCCCTCCCTCACTCCTTTGGCATAGAAGCGATCCATGACCGCCAACGTCCAACCCGCCCCCGCCTCGGCCTATGACCTTAGCCCCACGGGCCAGGCCGAGCAGACCGCCACCTTCGCGCTGCTCGTCGACAACGAGCCCGGCGTCCTGCACCGCGTGGTCGGCCTGTTCGCCGCGCGGGGCTACAACATCGAGAGCCTCACGGTCGCCGAGACTGACCGCAAGGCCCACACCAGCCGCATCACCGTGGTGACCCGCGGCACGCGCCAGGTGCTGGAACAGATCGAGGCCCAGCTGAACAAGGTCGTGAACGTCCGCCGCGTACACGACGTGACCCGCGACCCCAACGGCGTCGAGCGCGAGCTGGCGCTGGTGAAGGTGCGCGGTTCGGGCGTCGACCGCGTCGAGGCCCTGCGCATCGCCGAGATCTTCCGCGCCAAGCCGGTCGACACCACGCTGGAAAGCTTCGTGTTCGAGATCTCGGGCGCGCCGTCCAAGATCGACAAGTTCCTGGACCTGATGCGCCCGCTGGGCCTGGTGGAACTTTCCCGCACGGGCGTCCTTTCCATCGAGCGGGGCGTCGAAGGGATGTAGGTGATGAGCGGCCTGACAGGACTGATCGCGGGGCTGGCCCTCGCCGCCGTCCAGCAAGGCCCGCCGCCCGCGCCTCTACCCGATCCGGCGACCTGGTGGTCGCCGGAGGTCCCGCGTCCGCCGCCCGAGCTCGAGCCGCTCTACAACAGACGGCTCGGACGCGACGAGCGCCCCATCCCGATCGACAACGGTGTCGAGCCCCTGCTCTACCGCCTCTGGGGTCTGCAGCCGCTGCAGAGCCAGGTCGTCAAGCGCGGCGAGCTGATCCTGGAGGTCTGGGCCCGGCCCGCGCGCGGCGTGCGCCAGGCCGTGGTCCGCGTCACCCTGCGCCGCGACGGCCGCGCCTTCGTCCAGGCCCGCGCCGGTCTCGGTTGCTGCACGCCCGAGATCGGCCGCCGGGTCGACATCAACGCCGAACTCGCCGAGCCGCAGATTACGCCGCTGAAGTCACTGCCTGCCGACCCAGCCTGGGGTCAGCCGCGATCCGTGATCGTCGACTATAGTGGCGGAGCCGTCTCGGCCCTCTGCGTCGACGGCGTGTCGTGGGATGTCACTCTGCTAGTCCCTGGCCAGGCCCGCCACCTGCGGAGAGCCTGCGACGACGCCGAGGTCGGCTCGATCGCTCGCATCCTCTCCGCCGCCTTGGGCGCCGCCGCCGGCCGCGATCCGCGCTTTGACGCCGTACTGCCTCGGGGCGCGGACTTCTCGCGGCAGGACACGGCCTACCAATCACTGGTCCAGTCCGGCGGCCGGGTGATCCCAGGCGAGAGCAACCGTCCTCAGCCACCGGCGGTCCCCGTGGCGGCGGACGACGCAGAAGTGCCTACACCCCCACCGCCGCTTCCGGCTGCTCCCGAAGGCGCGCCACGTCCCTGAGCGGCGGCGCGCCGAACAGGCGGGCATATTCGCGGCTGAACTGCGAGGGGCTGTCATAGCCGACCGTATGGCCGGCCGTGGCCGCGTCCAGGCGCTGGACCAGGATCAGGCGGCGCGCCTCCTGCAGACGGATCTGCTTCTGGTACTGCAGCGGCGACAGCGAGGTCACGGCCTTGAAGTGCTGGTGCAGGGCCGACGCGCTCATCCGCGCCTCGTCGGCGACGGCGTCGATGCTGAAGGGCTGGTCGAAGTTGCGCTTGATCCAGCCGATGGCGCGATTGACCTGGCGCAGGCGGCCGTCGCGGCGGGCGATCTGGGCCAGCCGCGGGCCCTGCGGGCCGGTCAGCAGGCGATAGAGGATCTCGCGCTCGATTAGCGGGGCCATGATCGCCACGTCCTCGGGCGTGTCCAGCAGGCGCACCATCCGGCAGACGGCGTCGAACAGCTGCGGCGTCATCGCGCCCGCCGACATGCCGCCGACCAGCGGCGCGGCGGCGTCCAGGCGCGCGGCCAGGCCCGCCTCCATGATCATCTCGCTGATCAGGTTGGCGTCCAGCACGATGCGGAAGCTGAGATAGGGCTTCTCGGCCGAGGCCTCGACCACACGCCCTGTCACCGGCACGTCGATCGACGACAGGAAGAAGTTCCGCTCGTCATATTCGTGGGCGACATCGCCGACCAGCACCTGCTTGCGACCTTGCGCCAGCACGCAGAACGACGGGTCGTGCAGGGCGTGCGACGGCTCGCTGGGCGCGTGCAGCCGGTACAGGTTGACCCTGGGGCAGCAGGTCTCGACCGGGCCTTCGTCCGGCGCGAATCGTTCAATCAGGGCGGCCAGCGCCTCGCGCGTGCTCATGGCTTTTCTCTTGTTGGAACAGGACCATTTGTAAGCCTTGCACGATCCTCCGTCACGCGACGCCGTTCGCTTCCGGAGAAATGTGCAATCATGCCGGAGCATCGGTCTACCGACTGGACGGACCCGTGCTGCATATTGGCCTCGTTCCGCTTCCCAACGCGGCCAACCCCAAAATCAGAGCTCTGCGATGAGACGCTACACGCCCCGGCGCGGCGTGACGGCTCCGCGCTGGTTCGTCGTCGCCCTGCTGGGCGGGACGGCCGCGCTGACGGCCGCCACCGCCGCGCTCCCGATTGCTACGCCCGCCCCTGCCGCCACCGCCTGGAGGATCGCCTCATGACAATGATGTCCGCCATCGTTCCCCACATCCCGGTCGCCGGCGTCTGGACCTCGCCCGACGGCCACATCTCGCTGGAGCTGCGCGCCGACGGCCGCTTCATCGAGACCCGCGACGACTTCGCCGACGTCTTCACCGGGGTCTATGTCCTGGTCGGCGAGCGCCTGAAACTGTTCGAGGATCGCGGCGCGGTGATCAGCGGCACACTGGTGGATGGCCGCCTAAGCCTGGGGACAGCTTAGACCCCGCCCTTCCCTTGGGGGGACGAACCCCCTATATTGGAAATGTCCGGCTTCGGCCGAACTATGGGGATAAACGCGCACGTAATAAGCGGACTGGACCCGGGTGCGATTCCCGGCGGCTCCACCAATCTCTCCCAAGTTATCATGGGACTGCATGGGGCCGATCAGCATCGACAGACGTGTAAAGGTGTCTGCTTTCTCTCGGCTTGATCCACCGTTCCGGGTCATTTTTCTAAATGCGAACGATAACTTCGCTGAAGAGTTCGCCGTCGCCGCGTAATGCGGTGCAGGTGAATTCGCCTCTTAAGTCCTAGGGGTTCAGATCCCTAGGCGGGGCCCGGAGGGAGCCTGCCAACAGAATCCCTCCACTTTTCCGTAAAAACTGTCATCCCGGCCAAAGGTCGCGAAGCGATCCTGCCGAGCCGGGACCGCCGCAAGCTAGGCCGCAAACGGTTGCGCTCCCTGCGGTCCCGGATCTTCGCTGCGCTACGTCCGGGATGACAAACGACCCGCTTTGCGCGAGGCTCCTGACGCGCTACGTTCCCAGCTTCGTTTTCAGTTCGAAGTACCACCCAGCGCATGTCCCAGACCCAACCGCCCGAAGACCTCATGCAGTACGAGGCCATGGCCCAGGACGCCCTGCGCGGCGTGGTCAAGGCGGCCCTGAAGAAGGCCGCCGCGCCCGGTGGCCTGCCCGAGCCGCACCACCTGTACATCACCTTCAAGACCAAGGCGGCCGGGGTCTCGGGCCCGCAGGACCTGCTGGGCAAGTATCCGGACGAGATGACCATCGTCCTGCAGCACCAGTACTGGGACCTGGCGCCCGGCGAGACCTTCTTCTCGGTCACGCTGAAGTTCGGCGGCCAGCCCAAGCGCCTGTCGGTGCCCTACGCGGCCCTGACGCGCTTCTACGATCCGTCGGTGCAGTTCGCCCTGCAGTTCACCGCCCCCGAGGTCATCGAGGACGAGCCCGAGCCGGAACCCGAGGCCGAAGCTCCCGCCCCCAGCGGCGAAGAGGGCCCCAAGATCGTTTCGCTGGACCAGTTCCGGAAAAAATGAGCGACATCGCCTCGGACGCTCCGCAGACCCTGACGGACGAGGCGATCCTCGCGCGCTTCCGCGCATCCAAGAACGCGCCCACCGGATCCCAGACCCTGGGCTTCGAGCTCCTGGCCGTGCGCCAGGCCGATCGCGAGGTCGAGGTCGGTTTCACGGCGCGCGCCGAGCTGCTCTGCAACCCGATGGGGCAGATCCAGGGCGGATATGTCTGCGCCATGCTGGACGAGTGCATGTCGGTCGCCGGCATGATCACCTCGGGCATGACCCATGTCGTGCCCACGCTCGAGATGAAGACCAGCTTCCTGCGCCCGACCATGCCCGGCGCCCTGCGCGGCGTTGGCCGCGTGGTGAAGTGGGGCCGCACGGTCTGCTTCATGGAGGGCGAGCTCTACGACGCCGAGGGCCGGCTACTGGCCAAGTCGACCGGCACGGCGATCCCGACGCCCTTCGCCAACTTCAAGAAGAAGTAGGAGCGGTCGATGCGGGGAGCGGCGGCGGTCATCGGACTTCTGGCCCTGCTCTTCGCGCCGATGCAGCCCGCGCGCGCCGCTGGCCCGTTCTCGAACTGGACCGCCGTCGTGGTGGCCGGCGACTTCCACGCCCATTCCGGCGGTCCGACCGAGGCCTTCGATAACGCTCGCCGCGACGTCTCACGCGCCCTGGTCGACCTGGGCTTCGAGAAGGACGCCGTCCAGCAGTTCTCCGTGCGGCCCCAGCGCTATCCCGCCGACTCGCCAGGCCTTTCGGACGCGCGGACCATCTATGACGCCCTGCGCTTCAAGGCCCAGTCGGCCAAGGCCGGCTGCCTGTTCTACATCAGCTCGCACGGCAGCCCCGAGGGCGCGATTCTGGGCGACAGCATGCTGCGCCCGCACATGCTGGCCGCCATGCTGGATGACGCCTGCCCAGACCGGCCCAGCGTGGTGGTGATCTCCGCCTGTTTTTCGGGCGTGTTCATCCCGCCGCTGCAGAAGAGCGACCGGCTGATCCTGACCGCCGCCCGCCCCGACCGAGCCTCCTTCGGTTGCGGCGAGGACGATAAGTATCCGTATTTCGACGACTGCTTCCTCTCCACGGCGCCCGGCGCCAAGGACTTCGCGGCCCTGGGCGCGGGCGTGCAGGCGTGCGTGGCCCGTCGCGAGAAGGAGACCGGAGCGGAACCGGCCTCCGAGCCGCAGGTCTGGATCGGCCCGGCCCTGCGCCCGATGCTGCCGCTCTACGCGTTCAACCGGAGCAAAACGAAGACACCGTGACCGCTGAACGGGTTTGACCCCAGCGATCAGCGCGTTACACCAATCCCTTGAAGTTTCCGCTTCGACCTAGGGGACATCGTTGACGTCGCGCGTTTCGCCCGCGGCCGCCTTCGCGGCGGCCTTCATCGCACTTTGCTCCTTGTTAGGATCGGAGGCGCTGGCGCAGGACGCTTCGCCGCCCCCTGCCGCGCCCTCCGAACCCGTCCTGAATTCCGCGCCACGCCCCTATAACAGCCTGCGTCCGCGCCGTGTGCGCCCGCGTCCGGCCGCAACCGCAGCAGCGACGACCACCGCTGTCGCCGCCGCGCGTCCCACCCCGGCTCCGGCAGCGCCAACCGCGGCGCCAGCCGTCGTTCCGCCGCCGGTCCAGACCGCCCACGCCCCCCTGCCAGGCCCCGAGCTGGAAGCCTTCGTCGACGGCGTCGTCCGCCGCGCCATGAGTCGCGACCACATCGCCGGCGCCACCATCTCGGTGGTCCAGAACGGCCAGGTGGTGCTGAAGAAGGGCTACGGCTTCGCCAACCTGGGCCAGCGCCGCCCGGTCGATCCGGACAAGACCCTGTTCCGCGTCGCCTCGATCTCGAAGACGTTCACCTGGATCGCCCTGATGAACGAGATCGAGGCCGGCCGCATGCGCCTGGACGGCCCGGTCAATGTCTACCTGCCCCAGCCGCTGCAGGTGAAGGACCAGGGCAAGAAGACGCCGGTGCGCCTGAAGGACCTGATGACCCACACGGCGGGCTTCGAGGACCGCTCGCTGGGCCAGCTGTTCGAGCGCGATCCCAATCGCGTGCGCCCGCTAAACGATTATCTGCGCCAGGAACGTCCGAACCGGGTGCGCGAACCGGGCCTGCTGCCCAGCTATTCCAACTACGGCGCGGCCCTGGCCGGCGCCGCCCTGGTCAACGTCACGGGCAAGCCGTTCGAGCAGTTGGTCAGCGAAGAGATCATCCTGCCGGCCGGCATGAGCCACACGACCTTCCGCGAGGCGCGGCCGTGGAATGATCGCCTGCCGGCCCCGATGAACGAAGCCCTGGCCGCCGAGCTGTCGGACGGCTTCTCGTGGACCCCGATGGGCTGGAAGACCCAGCCGCGCGAGTTCATGGGCCAGGTGGCCCCGGCCGCCTCGGCGTCCAGCACCGCTGGCGACATGGCGCGCTATATGACCCTGCTGCTGAACGGCGGGACGATCGACGGCAAGACGGTGTTCTCGCCCAAGACGGCGCTGGCCTTCCGCACCCCGATGTACCGCCCCGCCCCGGAAGCGGCCGGCTGGAACGCAGGCTTCCAGGACATGGCGCTGCCGGGCAGTCGTCGCGGCTATGGCCACGGCGGCGCGACGCTGTATTTCCATTCGAACCTGGTGATCGTGCCCGACCTGGGCCTGGGCATCTTCGTGTCGGTCAACACCGATAGCGGCGCCAACCTGCCCGCCAGCCTGCCCTCGACGATCATCGAGCACTTCTACGCCCCCGCCCCGGCCGTGCCGGCCGACAGCGCCATCAGCTACGACCAGGCCCGGGCCTATGAAGGCGACTATCTGACCACCCGCCGCGCCTATGGCGGGCTGGAAGGCTTCACCAACCGCATCGTCGGCCGCGCCATGGTTCGCGCCACGCCCGAAGGCCGTCTGGCCATCACCGACGGTGGCGTCAGCACCCTGTTCAACGGCACCGACAAGCCCGGCGTGTTCAAGGCCGTCGACAGCGCGCTCACCCTGGTGTTCGACGCCAATGGCGACCGCCCCTCGCGCTTCTATGCCGCCCGCGGCTGGTCGACCTACGAGCGGGTCGGCTTCTTCCGCTCGGCCGGCCTGCTGGGCTGGACCGCCGTGATCGCCGGCCTGGCCTGCATCGGCACGATCCTGGGCGTGATGTTCCGCAATCGCCGTGAAGCCCGCCAGACGCCCGTCCAGGCCCGCGCCAGCCAGATGCAGACCATGCAGGCGGTGCTGTGGCTGATCTCGGCCGGCTGCATGGGCGTGTTCTCGGTCAAGGCCGCCGACCAGACCAACGTCTTCTTCGGCTGGCCCTCGGGCTGGCTGCTCAGCGGCTCGGCCTGCGCCCTGGTCGCCTCGGTGCTCAGCCTGCTGACCCTGGGCGTCCTGCCGATGGTCTGGCGCGGCGGCCGCCGGGTCGACAGCTGGAGCAGCGGCCGCAAGGTGGCCTTCACCTTCACCGCCCTGCTCTTCGTGTTCCTGGGCGTGCTGCTGGGCGCCTGGGGCTATCTGGTCCCCTGGGGCCGCTAGGACGCCCAATCCTGGACCTGCGTCCCGGCGCCCGCCTTGCAGAACTCCGTTCTGGGAGACGAGCGAGGGAGACGCGACGTGTCAAAACTGGACGGTTTGGCGTTTGGGGGAACGGGACTGGCGGCCTGGTCGGCGGCCACCCTGTTTTACGCCGCTTTCGGAGGGGGCCTCCTGGAGAGCGCCTTCTGGTTTTATGCACTCAACGCGTTCGCGGCCGCTGCAACGGTCACGTTCGCCTTCCAGGCGGTGGCGCGGCTGACGCACACGCCGCGCCGCCGTCGCCTGTTTCCGATGCTGCTGTTCTCGACGCCCGGCCTGGTCGCCGGCGCTCTGCTGATCGCGCGCTACGCCGAGATCATGCCCACCAGCGATCCGGCCAGCATCGGTCGGTACGGCGCTTTCCTGGCCGTGACCTACGTGGCCGTCGCGGCATCACTCTTCGAGCGTGCGCCGCATAAGGTTTGAGGTCAGCTTCCGCACCTGGATGATGATCCGCTCGCGCTCGCCCGGCCGTCGCTCGACCAGCAGCCGGGCGACCTGTGCGTCGTCGTGGAAGGCGTAGCCCTTGATGGCGTCCAGCAGGGCCTTGGCCAGGTTGTCCAGGTCCATCCACGGCGGCTCGCCGACATACTCCATGCCGATCTCGACGCTGAACTCGCCCCAGGCCGGGCGCGAGCCGCGCCACGACTTGCGGAAGAACTCGTAGATCAGCGGCTTGTAATACTTGCCCTGGGTGGTCAGGCCGTCGACCACGATGGTCAGCTCGCCGCCGGCCTCGCGGGCGCGGACCTTGCCGTGGTGGGTCCAGTCGTCGTCCAAATCAGAGCCTCAGATGGATCCCGCGCTTGTGCAGGGGGATCAGGATCGCGGTGATGAAGGCAAGAACCAGAACCGCGCAGGCAAGGGAAGCCTGATAAGGATCGGGCAGCATGCTCAAGGCCAGGGCGTTGCCGAAGCCCTGCGGCGACGGGTTCGGCCCGGGGACGATCTTCAGGTCGCTGAAGATGCCCAGCAGCTGGCACAGGATGAAGGCCAGGATGGCGTTGCCGCCCAGCACCTTCAGCACGAAGTCGAAGCCCAGGCGGCTCCTGGACCGCGCCACCATCTCGAAGCCGGCCAGGATCACGGTCGACAGGCCGCTGGTGAAGATCGCGAAGCTGGGCGTCCAGATCTTCTTGTTGATCGGCATAACCGGGTTCAAGGCCAGGCCGATGACGACCAGGGCGACGCCCAGGATGAGCACCGGCATGAGGCCTCGCTGACCTTGCGCCAGGCCTTGCATCATAACCCGCGCGGCGACCGCGCCCATCAGCACGTTGACGACGGCCGGCAGGGTCGAGAGCAGGCCCTCGGGGTCATAGGTGACGCCCAGCCCCTCGGTTGTCGCGCCGCGCCACAGGTGCGGGATCGTGAAGACCACCCGGTCCAGATAGGCCGGCAGCGACTTGTAGGAATCCAGGTGACCCGCGCCGAAGCCCGGGACCGGCACGAAGGCCACCAGCAGCCAATAGAGGGCCATCAGGGCGACGGCCGCGCCGAACGTAGCGGCCATGTTGAAGGCCAGCCTGCCACCCTCCCCGCGCTTAGCGGTCAGCACGCAGATGGCAGTGCCCAGCGCGTAGCAGACGCCGATCCGCTGCAGGATGCCCGGCAGGCGCAGGTTCGGCAGGTCGAAGTGGCCGCCCAGCAGGTTGATCACCAGACCCAGCAGGATCAGCAGCCCGGTCCGCTTGGCGACTTTCAGCCAGAAAGCCGAGCCGGCGCGGTCCTCGACGGTCATGCGCGGGACCATCAGCCCCACGGCCATGCCGGCGCAGAACAGGAAGGTCGGGAACACCAGGTCGGCGGCCGTGAAGCCGTGCCATTCGGCGTGCTCCAGCGGCGGATAGACCTTGGACCACGAGCCGGGGCTGTCGACCAGGATCATGCCAGCCACGGCCAGGCCACGCAGCAGATCCAGCGACACGATGCGCTGGCCCGTCGAACTCGTCATGCGTTCTCCCCGACTTCCTTGGGCCTCTAGGCATGGGCCTTCAGGCCTCTAGCATCTCAGCCAATTTCAGCACGGTGTTCCAGTTGCGCCCCGTGCCCACCGGCGTGCGCTTGGTCTTCTTCCATTCCCGGTCGAGGACGGAGTCGGCCATACTCAGCGGGAAGTCGATATAGAGCTCGCGGCCGCTGGCGACGAACCGCTCGGGCCCGCTGATCACCGAGCGCAGGATGTCCTCGTCACCCGCCGGCAGCGGCGTCTTCATGAAGTTGACGATGACGTGGCTGGGATGGTCCTCTGCCTCGGCCTTGAACGGATTGCCGTCGACGACCGCCCGCATGTCGGCGGGCGAGCGGACCATGAACTCGGCGCGCAGGCCCATGCGGGCCTCCAGGGCGTCCTCGAGCGCGGCTTCCAGCGCCTCGCCGCCCTTGTGGTCGCCCCAGAGCAGCAGGTTGCCGCTGGCCAGATAGGTCTTGGCCGTCTTGAAGCCGGTGTCCTCGGCGATGCCCAGCAGGTATTCCTTCAGGACCTTGCGCTTGCCGGTATTGATGGCGCGCGGAAAGGCGACGAAAGCCGCCACCTAGATCGCCTCGACCTTCACGGCCGTGCCGTAGGCCAGCACCTCGGTGATGCCTTCCATGATCTCGTTGGCGTCGTAGCGCATGGCCAGGATGGCGTTGGCGCCGACCTCCTGGGCGTGCTGCACCAAGAGGTCGTAGGCCTCCTGCCGGGCCGTCTCGGCCAGCTTGGTGTAGATCGTGATATTGCCGCCGAAGATCGACTGCACCGCGCCGCCGATATTGCCGATCACGCTGCGCGAGCGGACCGTGACGCCGCGCACCATGCCCAGGTGCTGGACGATGCGATAGCCGGTCAGGTCGTTGGTCGTCGTCACGATCATGGGGGCCTCCTGGAGCGTCTTCGCGCTTGCGAACATTGCCCTCCCGTCGCTCAAGGTCTAGACCCCGCTCGACCGTTTTTCCGGGAGACCGCCGCATGACCGCCACGCGCACCGAGACCGACACCTTCGGCCCCATCGAAGTCGCCGCCGACCGCTACTGGGGCGCGCAAGCCCAGCGCAGCCTGGGCAACTTCAAGATCGGCTGGGAGAAGCAGCCCCTGCCGGTCGTCCGCGCCCTGGGCATCGTCAAACGCGCCGCCGCCGAGACCAACTTCAAGCTGGGCAAGCTGGACGCGGGCCTGAAGGACGCCATCGTCCAGGCCGCCAACGAAGTGATCGACGGCAAGCTGAACGACCACTTCCCGCTGGTCGTCTGGCAGACCGGCTCGGGCACCCAGTCGAACATGAACGCCAACGAGGTGATCTCGAACCGCGCGATCGAGATCCTGGGCGGCGAGATGGGCAGCAAGAAGCCCGTCCACCCGAACGACCACGTCAATATGAGCCAGTCGTCGAACGACACCTATCCGACGGCCATGCACGTGGCTTGCGCCGAACAGATCGTCCATGACCTGCTGCCGGCCCTGAAGCACCTGCATGCGGCCCTGGAAGCCAAGACCAAGGCCTGGGCCGACATCATCAAGATCGGCCGCACGCACACGCAGGACGCCACGCCCCTGACCCTGGGCCAGGAGTTCGGCGGCTACACGCAACAAGTCGCCAACGGCATCGAGCGCATCGAAAGCACCCTGCCCAAGCTGATGCAGCTGGCCCAGGGCGGCACCGCTGTCGGCACCGGCCTGAACGCGCCGATCGGTTTTGCGGAAGGCGTGGCCGAAGCCATCGCCGCGATCACCGGCCTGGAGTTCACCACGGCTCCGAACAAGTTCGAGGCCCTGGCCGCCCACGACGCCATGGTCTTCAGCCACGGCGCCATCAACACGGTCGCCGCCAGCCTGTTCAAGATCGCCAACGACATCCGCTTCCTGGGTTCGGGCCCGCGCGCCGGCCTCGGCGAACTGGCCCTGCCGGAGAACGAGCCGGGCTCGTCGATCATGCCGGGCAAGGTCAACCCGACGCAATGTGAAGCGCTTACCCAGGTGTGCGTGCAGGTGTTCGGCAACCACGCCGCCCTGACCTTCGCCGGGTCGCAAGGCCACTTCGAGCTGAACGTCTTCAACCCGGTGATGGCCTACAACTTCCTGCAGTCGGTCCGCCTGCTGGCCGACGCGGCGATCAGCTTCACCGACAACTGCGTGGTCGGCATCGAGCCGCGCATCGACAACATCAAGAAGGGCGTCGAGAACAGCCTGATGCTGGTCACGGCCCTGAACGGCCGCCTGGGCTACGACGCCTGCGCCAAGATCGCCAAGACGGCCCACAAGAACGGCACCACGCTGCGCGAGGAAGCCGTCGGCGGCGGCTATCTGACGAACGAAGAGTTCGACCAGTACGTCCGCCCGGAAAAGATGGTCTCGCCGGGCTGATGCTCCAGCTGGTTCGTCTGTTCGACGAACTGCCGGACGGCTTCGACGACCTGGTCGCCGAGGCCTCCGGCGAAGGCGTGCGCAACATGGGCCTCCTCGCCGAGGACTGGGCGAAGGGCGCACGCTTCCAGGACGACGGCGAGGCGATCCTCGTCGCGTTCCTGGCCGGAGAACTGGCGGGCGTCGGCGCCTTGAGCGTCGAGCCCGAGTCCTCCGAACCGGCGCGCCGCCTGCGTCGTTTCTACATCCGCCCTGCGATGCGTCGCCGAGGGGTGGCGACCGCCCTCGCCTCGGCCCTGATCCACGAGGGCTTCGACAGCGTCGGCCTGCTCACGGTCAACGCCAGGGCCTCCGAAGCCGCCGCGCCGTTCTGGGAGGCGCAGGGGTTCGCGGCGGACGCCAGCGGGCCGTGGACGCACGTGATGCGGCGTTCGTTCTAGTCGACCCGCCGCACGTCCTGACCGATCGGGGCCAGGGCGATCTGGGCCAGTTGCAGGTCCTTGATGGCGAACGGGATGCCGATGATGGTGACGGCTTCCCAGAAGGCGATGATCAGGTGGCCCACGGCCAGCCACCAACCGGCCAGGATGAACCAGATCACGTTCAGCACCCCGCCCAGCGGACCGGAGGCCAGGCCCGTCTCGCGGCGGACGATCTCCTTGCCGAACGGCCAGAGCGCGAAGCCGGCGATGCGCCAGGCCGCCAGGGTATAGGGCAGGCCGACGATGGTGATCGCCAGGATCAGCCCCGCGACGAACCAGCCGAAGGCCAGCGGCAGGCCGCCGCAGATGAACCACAGAACGTTCAGGATGAAGCGGATCATTTGTCCTTACAGCCCCAAGAAGATCAGGCCCCAGACGTGGCCCCGCCCTGCCCCGTTGTGAAGGCCATTACGGCGATTTCACCCGTGCTCGGGTCACGCCTTGATCAGCTGCCACCGCTTGGCCCAGCGGCTCCTGCCGATCGGCGCCAGGGCCAGGAGATAGATCCCGGCATAGATCACCGTTCCCACGCCGATCAGGGCCCAGGACCAGGGGCCCGGCATGTGCAGGGTCGGGGCGGTCGTGATCCAGTCATGACGCGGCGAGGTGAATTCCAGCCACAGCCCGCCGACCCAGATCAGGGCGAACAGGGCCACGATCGGATACCGCAGGATCGGGCTGCGCTGGACCAGCAGCACGGTCTGGGCGAAAGCCGCCGCGCCGCCAGCGGCCAGGCCCGCCACCCACGTCCACCAGGGACCCGGCACGAAGCGCGCGGCCCGCAGGCCCGCCCAGAGCGGCGCCCATAGGATCGGCCCCAACATCAGGATGATCAGCAGTCCGCCGACCAGCACGCCCAGGCCGCCGCCGATCACCTTGCCGGCGGCCTCGCCAGCCTCGTGCGGGCGGATGTTGGGGTCGCCGCCAGGGTTTTCCGGCGAGGTGGCGATGATGGTCTGCAGCCGCGGCAGGCGCTCGCCCGGCGCGACGGGGGGAAGCCCCTTGGGAGAAGCCTTCCGCTTGAACATCTAGGCCCTGCGGCTGACGGCGAAGTCGGCCAGGTCTTCCAGCGCGCCGCGCCAGTCATTGGCCGGGAAGATCGCCAGCGCCGCCTTGGCCTTGTCGGCATAGTCGGTGGCCAGGTCCAGGGTGGCGTCCAGGGCGCCCGTGCCGATGATCAGCTCGCGAGCGCGGCGGAAGTCGGCCTCGGTCTGCTCGCGGCGGCCCACGGCGCGCTCCCAGAACTCGGCCTCGCGGGGACCCGAGCGGGCGATGGCCAGCAGCAGCGGCAGGGTGGCCTTGCCTTCGCGGAAATCGTCGCCGGCGTTCTTGCCCAGGGCCTCGGTCGTGCCCCCGTAGTCCAGGGCGTCGTCGACCAGCTGGAAGGCCAGGCCGAGGTTCAGGCCGTAGGCCTTGAGCGCCTCGGTCTTGTCCTTGTCGACGCCGGCCGAGACCGCGCCGGCCTCGGAAGCGGCGGCGAACAGCTCGGCGGTCTTGGCCTGGATGATCTCCAGATAGACGGCCTGCGACAGGTTCAGGTCGTGGCTGCGCATCAGCTGCAGCACCTCGCCCTCGGCGATGACGCGGCTGGCGCGGGCCAGGATCTCCAGCGCCTTCATTGAGTTGGTCTCGACCATCAGCTCGAAGGCGCGGGCGAACAGGAAGTCGCCCACGAGAACGCTTTGGGCCGCGCCCCAGATCAGGTGCGCGGCGACCTTGCCGCGGCGCAGCTGGCTGCCATCGACCACGTCGTCGTGAAGCAGGGTGGCGGTGTGGATGAACTCGACGGCCGAGGCCAGCTTCAGGCAGTGGTCGTTGTCAGAGCCTGCCAGGCGGGCGGCGGCCACGGTCAGCAGCGGGCGCAGGCGCTTGCCGCCGGCGGCGATCAGGTGCTCGGCCAGGGCCGGGATGATCGGCACGTCGCTCTGCATGCGATCGGTGATCAGGGCGTTGACGCCCTTCATGTCGGCCTCGGCGAGGCGCACGAGACGATCCACCGAGCCCGTCTTCCGGGGGAGGGTCGCTGCCGCTGCGTCCAAAACCATCGTCTCCTTTGGCCGGCCCCCCACGAACCATTGCGAGGGACAATGGTGGCGGGATAGGTCACGGTCAAGGCGAGCACAAGGCCTAGAAAGCATTGGACGATACGGGCGTTACCGAGGATCGGGTTCTGGGAGGTCGTGTACGACTGCGCCAAAGGCCCGACGGATACAGGGCTGGCATGGATGCGGCGCTGCTGGCGGCGGCCTGCGACGCCCTGCCCGGCCAGCGTGTGATCGAGGCCGGCTGCGGCGTCGGCGGCGCCCTGCTGGCCGCCGCGACTCGCCGGCCGGGGGCGATCTTCCAGGGGGTGGAGCGTGATTCCGTCGCCGCGAGCCTCGCCGTCGAGAACGCGGCGCTGAACGCGCTCGACGACCGAGTCGCCATCGCCCAGGGCGATATCGAGGCGGGTTTCCGGGCCCTGGGCCTGCCGGCGTTCGATGCGGTGATGACCAATCCCCCGTTCTTCGACGATCCGCAGGCCCTGCGCGCCCCCGCCCCGGCCAAGAGCGGCGCCTGGATGGCCGACGGGGGCCTGGCCGCCTGGACCGGCTTCTGCCTGAAGGCCGTGCGCGAAGGCGGAACGATCACCATCATCCACCGCGCCGACCGCCTGGCCGACATCCTCGGCGCCCTGGCCCCAAAGGCCGGCTCGTTCCGCATCCGCCCGGTGGCGCCGTTCGCCGACGCCCCGGCCAAGCGGGTGATCGTGCGGGCGATCAAGACCGGCAAGGCGCCGCTGGTTTTGCTGCCGCCACTGGTTCTGCATGACCGCGAGGGCGGCAAGCACGCGGCGGCGGCCGAAGCGATTCTGCGCGGGGAAGCGGCGCTGGACTGGTGATGCACGTCGGGCATGTGCTCGCCGCTTCACGCGGCGAGCCGCTGAAGGTGTGTGGGGAGGCGACGGAGCGGCCGGGCGAACCCGGAGACCGTAAGGTTTGTTTGTGTTTCGGCTCGCTTACCGCTCCGCCAGGCTGTTCTCTGCCGTGAGGATGGCCGGCGTGAGCGTTATCTGCTCGGGCGTCCATTACCCCCGGACGGGCGTGGACCAACTGGATCGGCTCTTCCGTCTCCAGCTCGGCGATCCACGATAGGCGGCTTATACGATCACCGCCCTGTCGATCCGCTGTCGGCCTTGATCCCGGCGCTGCCTAGCCGCCCGCCAATCCTCTTGGAGGATGCGACAACCTTCTAACGACCGGGAACCGCCAGCGGCCCCGCTCAACCTAGCCCCGCCGCCGTTTTGGGCCGGATCCAAACGCCCTCCCCCGCGACAGGGATGGCTATGATTGTGCGGTGGATTTTGGCGCGGATCATTCGAAGGCGCGTAAAATCGACAAGCTGTTGATTTTGCTGGATTCGGCGCCGTGAATTCCGAGCACTGAGCGTGCCCAATCCCCATAAAGCTCCCTCTCTTAGAGAGAGGGTTGGGGTGAGTGGTTACGGAGCTCGACGGAGTGCCGGCACGCCGTCTGCCGGCGTACCCACTCACCCTCCCACCGCTTCGCGGCGGGCCCCTCCCTCTCTCCATGAGAGAGGGGTTCAAAGAAAGGGAGTCGCTACTCCGCGTACAGCGCCAACGCCTGCAGACACAGCTCCAGGCCCGTCAGATCCCGCAGCGGATCCTCGGTGACGATCACGAACAGCCGCCTCGCCTCGCCCCACAGCATGACCGTCTCGGGCAGGCCGTGGTCTTCGATCACGCAGCCGTCGCCGTCGCGCCACACGTGGTTCTCGTCCAGGGTCGCGCCCAGGATCGAGTCGACGCGAGCCACATATTCGGCGTGGATCTCGCTGGTGACGTTCAGATAGGCGAAGGTCGGTCGGCCCAGCCCGGCCAGCACCCCGGCCTCGAACACCGTGGCGGTGTCGGCGGTGGGGCCGCGGAATGGCGTCAGGTTGATCACCGCCGCGTCGGCCTGGCGCAATTGCGCCATGCGGCCGGCGTAGAACTGCCGGGCTTCCAGCTCGTCGCCGCCCTCGCCGGGCGGCATGCGGGCCGGGATCAGGGGCTCAAGGCCGGCATCCAGGCACAAGGCCCGCTGACGGGCCGCCTGGGCTTCGGAATCGGGGAGCCAGGCCTCGGGGCCGGCCAGCCATAGGGAACGGACAGGACGCATGCGCCTTAGGTCTGGTTCCGAAGGCCCAGTGTCAATGCGTCCTTGGAGATGGAATGAGATCGATCGCGCGAAGAACCCTGCTGGCCGGCGGCCTCGCCCTCGCCGCGACGCCTGGCTCGACGCCCGCTTGGGCCGCCCCGCCGCAGCCCTGGATGGCCTATGAGCGCCGTCTGCGCGGGCTGCTGGACGATCCGCCCGGCGGCGACTTCGATCCCGAGTTCGAAGAGACCCTGCTGGACCTCAACAACCTGATCCGTCGCCGCGAAGGCCCCGCCCCGCTGGCCTTCGACGCCGGCCTGACCCGCGCCGCCCGCGCCCATGCCGCCGACATGGCCGTCACCGGCGTCTTCGACCACATCACGCGCGAGGGCTATTCCGCCGCGGGCCGCGTCGGCCTGCTGGCCCGCGACCTGGTCGGCGCGCCGGGCGAGAACATCGCCATGCGCCGCAACGCCGCCGGCGCGGTGCGCCCCGACCAGATCATGAACCAGTGGCGCACCAGCCCCGGCCACCGCGCCAACCTGCTGCAGCCGGGCTTCACCCATGTGGGTTACGGCGTCCTGCGCCAGGGGCCGCGCGTCATCGCCGTCGGCGCCTATGCCGAGGTCGCCGCCCGCCTGCCCGGCCCGGCCCCGCTGCGCGTAGGATCGTCCGACGAGATCGCTCGCGCCCTCTCGAACGCCAACCCGACCATCCGCCAGTTCTCGGTCTCCGAGCCCGGCGGCGAGGTGCTGACCACGACCTATGTCGAAGGCCGCCCGCCCAGCGTACTGCAACCGGGAGCTTGGCAACTGCGCCCGCACCTGTCGTCAGGGGAGCACCGCTACCAGGTGGCTTGGGGCCC
This sequence comes from Caulobacter sp., assembly GCF_017744445.1. GTDB lineage: Bacteria > Pseudomonadota > Alphaproteobacteria > Caulobacterales > Caulobacteraceae > Caulobacter. The sequence goes on along the minus strand of NZ_JAGIBH010000001.1, from coordinate 39,572 downwards.
GGTATTTGTGCTGTCCTAAGGCCGCGCCGGTCGCCAGGCGACGAGGCGGTCGCTGTCGGGGGTGTACTTCTCGATCAAGCGCGCCAGGTCGTTGCCGCAGAACACGCCGGCGAAATAGCCCCGCTTCTCATAAGTGGCGCACCAGCTGACGCCCTCCTGCGCCGCGCCGCAATTGACCTTCTGCGGCTTGGTCGGAAACGTCGGATCAGACACCTGCACGGCCGCGATGAACTGTCCGAGGGCCGCCAGTCGCGCGGCCTCGTCTTCGGGATGATCGACGGGCCAGATTTCCGAACGCCGCATGGCCGGCTCCTTCCCGATGTTCTGCACCCGGTTCATGCAGACCCCTGGGCGGGCCGCGACCGGGTCGTAGGGACCAGGATCGACCGGATCAGGCCAGGCCCGGTCGGCCCGCAGATCGATCGTCAGGTCCTTTACGACGCCGCTGCGCCAGACCTTGAGGGTCGATGGCCCCTCCGGCAGCGCGACGACAGCCGCCTTCAAGCCCTCCTGCGTCTCGATCGGCGTGTCGCGAATACTGACGATCACGTCCAGCGGCTTGATCCCGGCCAGGTCGGCCGGACCGCCGGGGAAGACCCGCGAGACAAAGGCGCCAGAGGTCGGGATGTCGCCGACGATCTTCCTCAGGTCCTCGAAGGCCGGGCCATAGGTCATGCCGAGCCTGAGCGCCGGGGGCTTGGCCGGCTGCGCCAACGCCGTCGCGGCGGGCGGCAGCGAGGCCGGCATGGGGATCGCCACCGTCAGGTCGATCATCGCCTTGTCGCGCCAGACGCGGATGGGGGCGTTGAAGCCCACGCGCAGCTTGGCGGCGATCATCGCCAGGTCAGCGGCGTTGGCCACCGGCTGACCGGAGATCTCGGTGATGACGTCTAGATCTTTCAGGCCGGCCTTGGCCGCCGCGCCGTCGGGTTCGACCGAAGCGATCATGGCCCCACCGCCAGTCAGGCCGATCAGCTTGGCGGCCTGGGGCGTCAGGTCCTCGACCTTGGCGTCCAGCGCTTGGGCGGCGGACGCCTTGATCGGCTCGGGCGGCTTGGCGGCCTCCGGCCTCCAGTCCACGTCGATCACGGTGCTCTTGATGGTGATCCCGCCCGCGCCGCTGTAGCCGATGTAGCGGTCCTGCTCCAACGCCTCGCGAAGCTGGCGGACCTTGGCCTCGGCCTCTGGGACGCAGCGCAACATGCTGCCGTCCATCGCATGGCCGCTCGTCTGGTCCAGGTGAGCATGGAACCGCTGGGCGTAGGCTTCGGCCTGGCCGATTTCCGACCGCGGGGTCTGGAAGATCGCGGTGTAGATGTTGTCGTTCTGGATCCGCTTGAGAGCCGGCATCAGCCCGCCGGCCGACGCCACGCCGGACGAGACCTTGATCTCATCCGCGCAGATCCACCAGACGGCGTCGGATTGGGCCTTGGCCGCGACCGGCGCGGCCAGAGCCAGGGCGGCGATGAGCGCGCCACCGATGGAAAGCTTCATGGTCCCCCTCGACCCGGATCGTGTCTTCCAAGGCCGAGCTTACACAACCCGACATGGCGCGACAGTCCCACCGCGCCATGCTGGGTGGAGATCCAGGGTTACTGCGCCACCGCCAGCGTCTCGATCCGGATGTTCACCGCATCCCCGATCACCCCGGCCGCGCCGGCGCTGCCGAAGGCCTTGCGGCTGATCTGGCCGGTGATGGTGAAGCCGGCCTGCTTCTTCTGGTTGTTGGGCGCCGTGCCGATCTTGTTCAGCTTGACGTCCAGCACGGCCGGCTGGGTCACGCCCATGATGGTCAGGTCGCCGGTGACCTTGGCGGTCGTGTCACCCGTCTTTTCGACCTTGGTCGACTTGAAGGTCATGGTCGGGCTCTTGGCGGCGTTCAGCCAGCGCTCGCCCTTGATGTGCTCGTCGCGGGTCGGGTTAGCGGTCAGCAGGCTGTCGACGGTCACCGTGGCTTCGACGCGCGACTTCTCGGGCGCGGCCTCGTCCAGCCAGATCGTGCCTTCCGAAGCCGCGAAGATGCCGATGATCGAGGTGAAGCCGAAGCGGTCGATCGTGAAGGTGGTCTCGGTATGGGCCGGGTCCAGCTTGTAGGCGACCTCGGCGGCGAAGGCGGGCGCGGCGGCGGCCGAAAGAGCGGCCCCGGCGATCACGGCGGCGAGCAGGCGTTTCATGGGGCTTCCCTCCACGTCCCCAAGCGGGACCGGGCGCGACCTTCCCGCGTGGCCGAAGACGGCGCAAGCGGGAAACGAGGCCCCGGTCCGCGTCGCGTCAGGCGGCCAGTTCGGTCAGCAGCCCGTCCAGCTGCTCGAACTGCTCGGGCAGGCCAGCGGCCGAGCCGGTGATGGCCTCGTCGCAGGCTTCCTTGGTCGGGTAGAGCTCGCTGAAGGTCAGCAGGGTCTGGCCGCCCTGGTCCTGGAAGGTGACGGTGGTCACGGTGATCGCGCCGGCCTCCTCGTTGGTCCAGACGATCTTCGAGGGCGGCGTCACCTCGGTATATTGGCCGAAGAAGGCCATCACACCGCCGTCCGGCATCTCGAACTCGATGCGGTAGCCGCCGCCGGTGCGAATATCCATCTCGCAGGACCGCACGGGCATGCTCAGCGACTTGGGGAACCACCACCGCTGGAACAGGGCCGGCGTGCTCCAGGCCTCGAACACGATATGGGCCGGGCCGTCGAACAGGCGGGTGACCACCAGCTCCAGGTCCGACTTGCGATCCATGACGGTCTTATTCTTTGCGGCCATTCTGCGCGTCCCTCTGTTTCAATTCGGCGATGATGTCGTCCAGCGCGTCGAAGCGGACGTCCCAGCGGCGGCGGTAGACCTCGATCCAGGCCGCCTCCTCCTCCAGTCCGCCCTCGCCCAGCCGGCAGGTGCGCACGCGCCCCACCTTCTCGGTGACCACCAGGCCCGCGTTCTCCAGCACGCTGACGTGCTTCTTCATGCCCGTGAGGGTCATGTGGAACCGCTCGGCCAGGTCGGTGATCGAGGCCTCCCGGCGCCCCAGCTGCTCCAGAACGCCACGGCGGGTGGCGTCCGACAGGGCGGCGAAGGAGGCGTCGAGGCGGGCGTTCGATTGCTGAACCATATGGTTCAGTATGCATTCGCGCCGAGCCCGCGCAAGGCCCAAACGAAAAGCCCCCGGCCTTGGGGGCCGAGGGCTTCGCGGGATTTTACGGGTAGTCGGTAGTTTAGTTCTTGGCCTGGTCGACCAGCTTGTTCTTGGCGATCCAGGGCATCATGTCGCGCAGGCGGCCACCGACCTCTTCGATCTGGTGCTCGGCCGAACGACGACGGGTCGCCTTGAACGAGGGCTGGCCCACTTGGTTTTCCAGCATGAAGTCGCGGACGAACTTGCCCGACTGGATGTCTTCCAGCACGCGCTTCATCTCGGCCTTGGTTTCCGGCGTGATGATGCGCGGACCCGTCACGTACTCGCCGTACTCGGCGGTGTTCGAGATCGAGTAGTTCATGTTGGCGATGCCGCCCTCGTACATGAGGTCGACGATCAGCTTCAGCTCGTGCAGGCACTCGAAATAGGCCATTTCGGGCGCGTAGCCGGCTTCCACCAGCACTTCGAAGCCGGCGCGGACCAGCTCGACCGTGCCGCCGCACAGAACGGCCTGTTCGCCGAACAGGTCGGTCTCGCACTCTTCGCGGAAGTTGGTCTCGATGATGCCCGAGCGGCCGCCGCCGATGGCCGAGGCGTAGGCCAGTCCGAGGTCGAGGGCGTTGCCGGTGGCGTTGTGGTGCACCGCGATCAGGCAGGGCACGCCGCCGCCCTTCTGGTACTCGCCGCGCACGGTGTGACCCGGGCCCTTCGGCGCGACCATCAGGACGTCGATGGTGTCCTTCGGCTCGATCAGGCCGAAGTGGACGTTCAGGCCGTGGGCGAACAGCAGGGCCGCGCCGTCACGGATGTTGGGGGCGATGTCGTTCTTGTAGATCGCGGCCTGATGCTCGTCCGGCGCCAGGATCATGATCAGGTCGGCCCAGGCGGCGGCTTCGGCCACCGTCATGACCTGCAGGCCTTCGCCTTGCGCCTTCTTGGCGGTCGGCGAACCGGCGCGCAGCGCGACGGCTACGTTCTTGGCGCCCGAGTCACGGAGATTAAGCGCGTGCGCATGACCTTGCGAACCATAGCCTACGATCGCGATCTTCTTGTCCAAGATGCGGGCGATGTCGGCGTCGCGGTCGTAGTAGACGCGCATGTTTTTTCTCCAGGACTGGTCAATCAGGGTCGCTCGACGCAACGGTAGAGCGACAAAGGCCGGGCGTTTGAGCGTTTTTTTGCCGTTTCGTCAAGGCGAAGCCGGAAGAACGTCGAAATGCCAAGCGCCTTCCGGCCACGTTTTAGGCGCTCGCGCGTTCGTACGCCATGCCGACACCCGAAAAGGACGGCCACGAGCCGCCCAACGCCGCCGTCCGTCCGGTCGAACAACGTCCGTTGAGGGTCCTGCTCATCGCGGGCTCGCAGCGGCGTCACAACAGCTGCCCGGGCCTCGACTCGAAGGCCCGCGCCCTGATGCTGCGGATGGCCGCGCGCATGCCGCCGGGCTGGCAGGTCGACACCGAGGACCTGGGCAACCAGCACGGCAAGCCCAAGATCCAGGCCTGCAACGCCTGCGTCTCATCGTCGATGGCGCTGTGCGTCTATCCCTGCAACTGCTACGGCCCGCGCTCGACGACCCAGCCGGACCTGATGTGGGACCTGGACCTCTACGGCCGCCTGGCCCGCGCCGACGCCTGGGCGCTGATAGGGCCGACGAACTGGTACGGGCCGACGACCAACTTCAAGCTGATGTTCGACCGCCTGGTCTGCGCGGCCGGCGGCAATCCCCGCCCCGACCTGATCGACAAGAAGGACACGCTGAAGGCCCAGGCCCTGGAGCGCTCGCCCGAGTGGCGGCAGCTGACCCGCAACCACCTGGAAGGCCGCACGGCGGCCTTCTTCACCTATTGCGACGGCGGGGCCAATGAGCCCGGCGCGGACGGTCGGCCCAAGCTGGTCCAGCGCAAGGACTGGTTCGACCCGCGCGAGGAGCCCTACGAGGATGAGCGCCTGGCCTATCAGGGCCTGGTCTGGCAGTGCCGCTACAGCGGGATCGAGGTCCCCGACGAGCTGTGGGTGGCCGGGGTCTTCGGCGAGGGCAAGCCCTATGCCGACGATCAGGTCGAGGACATGATGAGCGCCAAGGAGAGCATCAAGGCCTTCGACGCCTGGGCCAGCGCCTTCATTCGGCACGTGGAGAAGAAGGGTGTGGTGGCGACCAGGGACGACGAGCGGGCGGCGCAGTCGACGACCAACGTCTGATGCGAAACGGGGCGGAGGATCGCTCCCCCGCCCCGCTCATCTTACCAGAAGAGGTCGTAGTAGACGCTCAGGACCTGGCCGCTCCAGATGTCGACCAGGATGGCGTCGTCGCCGACCCGCACCCATTCGCAGCCGATCGGCGGCTGCGGCAGGCCGTAGCGCCAGGCGTCAAGGTAGTACGAGCTGCCGTACCAGCCGCCCGGCAGATAGTCGCCGAACGACCAGCTGTGGACGTACCAGCCGCGCGGATAGCGATACGATCCGATGCGATAGCGCTGCGGCGCCTGGAAGCGCGGACGATAGTGGCTGCGGTCGTACTGCGGGCGGCCGCGGTCGCGATCGCGGTACTGGCCCTGGCCCGGACGACGGTCGTTCCGGTCCCAGCCGCCGCGGTTGTCGTTGCGGTCCCAGCCACCGGGACGATTGTTGTTCCGGTCGCCACGATCCCAGCCACCGGGACGGTTGTCGTTCCGGTCATTGCGATCCCAGCCGCCACGATCCCGGTCGGGCCCGCGGTTGTCGTTGCCGCGGTCCGGACGGTTGTCGTTGCCGCGACCGCGGTCGTCGCCACGGTTCCAGCCGCCAGGGCGCTGGTCGTTGCGGTTCCAGCCGCTGCCGCCATTATTCTGCGGTTGGGTCGGCTGAGCCTGGGGCTGCTGCGGTTGCGGCTGAGGCTGCGGGCGGTCGCCGCGGTTCCAGTCCGGACGGCCGCCGCGATCACCCCGATCGCCTCGATTCCAGCCGCCACCGTTGTTCTGCTGCGATTGAGGTTGAGGCTGGGCCTGCGGACGCTCGCCGCCGCCACGGTTCCAACCACCGCCGCCACCGCGATCACCGCCACGGTCACCGCGTTCCATGCGGCCGCCGCCGTCGCCGCGATCGCCGCGCGGGCCACGGTCGCGCTCTTCGCGCTGCGCCACCTGTTGGCCGACCAACGCCCCGGCGGCGCCGGCCTCGGCCGCCGCGCCGCCCAGCAAGGAAAGCAGCATGGCGGTCGTGATCAGACGTTTCATTTCGTGCTCCGAAGGGCCTTGAAGCAAGGCCCGGGCTTGTCCCTTGATAGCAGTCTCGGACTCGCCCGATGAACCGGGCTTGAACAGGAACGCGTGAGGCCCCCGATGAGCGCGCACTACAACGACGTTGTCGCCTTCTGGCGTGGAGCCGGGCCCAAGAAGTGGTTCGCCAAGGACTCCGCCTTCGACCAGGCCATCATCCTAAAGTTCGAACAGACCCACTACCGCGCCACCATGCGCCGCTACGACAGCTGGGCGCAGACAGCGCTGGGCTCGCTGGCCTTGCTGATCCTGCTGGACCAGTTCCCGCGCAACATGTTCCGCAACACCCCGCACGCCTTCGCCAGCGACCCGCTGGCGCGGATGTTCGCCCGCGAGGCTATCGCCGCCGGCCACGACACCGACCCGGCCATCGAAGCGGACCTGCGGCCGTTCTTCTACCTGCCGTTCGAGCACTCGGAATCGCTGGTCGACCAGGAGTTCAGCGTCGAGCTGTTCGCCGCCCTCCAGGCCGACACCGGCGACGAGGAGTCGATGAAGTACGCCATCATCCACCGTGATATCATCGCCCGGTTTGGTCGCTTCCCCCATCGGAATCCGGGTCTTGGTCGCATAACCACCGACGCCGAGCGCGAATTCCTCGACGAAGGCGGCTTCGCTGGATAGCCGCCCTCCCTGCAAAATTCGCAGGGAAAAGATCCATGAAAACGCTCAACCGGGTGCTGATGACCAGCATTGCGCTCGTCGTCCTGACGCCCCACGCCGCCCTCGCCCAGGCCAAGCCGAGCAAGGCCCAGAAGATGCAGGTCCAGGCGTCGTCCGAGGTGCCGCATTGCACGCGCAAGATGGGCACGCTGTCGATCGTCGACGGTGATGATCCGCGCGGCTGGACCCAGTACAACCTGGCCTCGCCGCAGAAGGTGCTGCGCGCCATCGTCCAGCGTTCGGGCTGCTTCAACCTGGTCGATCGCGGCGCGGGCCTGGGCGCGGCCGAGAAGGAGCGCGCCATCGGCGGCAATCTGGGCCTCCAGCGCGGTTCCAATGTCGGCCAGGGCCAGGTCAAGGCGGCCGACTACGTGCTGGTGGCCGAGGTCCAGGGCGGCGACTCCAACAGCAGCGGCGCGGCGGCCGGCATCGCCGGGGCCCTGATCGGCGGCCGCGCCGGCGCGCTGATCGGCGGCATCAAGACCAAGAAGGTCGAGGCCAACACCCAGCTGTCGCTGACCAATGTCCGCACCACCGAGACCATGTCGGTGCAGGAAGGCTACGCCGTGAAGAACGACGTCAGCTGGGGCGCGGGCGGCGGCAGCCTGGGCTGGGGCGGCGTCGTGGGCGGCGGCTACGAGGACACCGACATCGGCCGCATCGTCACCCTGGCCTTCATCAACGCCTATTCGAAGATGGTCACCGACCTGGGCGTCCTGGGCGACGCGCCGGCGGCGGCCGCCGCGCCGCAGAAGACCTTCACGACCCTGCGCGAAACCAACCTGCGCGCCGCGCCCGCCGCCAATGGCAAGCTGGTGCGCACGCTGGATCCGGGCATGAACGTCTATCCGACGGGCGCCAAGCAGGACGCCTGGTGGGAAGTGGCCGACGAGAACGACAATGTCGGCTGGGTGCTGAACACGGCGCTGGCGCCCAGCAAGTAAGGTCAGGGCGCTCTCCTCCCTGCTAGGTGAGGTGGATCGCTGCGGATACGCAGCGAGACGGAGGGGTCAGCACGACGTGCGTAGCCTTGGCGCTGGCCCCTCCACCGCCGTTCGGCGATCCCCCTCCCCCAAAGGGGGAGGATAGTTGGGGACGCTTCCCGACGCCGCAGTGTTCAGCACCGCGATTCGGCGTCAGAATTAGCCCATGACCACCGCCGTCCTCGCTCCCGCCAAAGCCGCCGCCGATCACCCCGAGCGGCAGTACCTGGCCCTGCTCGCCGACATCCTCGAGAACGGCGTGCAGCGCGGCGACCGCACGGGCACCGGCACGCTGGGCGTCTTCGGCCGGCAAATCCGCTTCGACCTCTCCAAGGGCTTCCCGGTCCTGACGACCAAGAAGCTGCACCTGCGCTCGATCATCATCGAGCTGCTGTGGTTCCTGAAGGGCGACACCAACATCGCCTATCTCAAGGACAACGGCGTGCGCATCTGGGACGAGTGGGCCGACGAGAACGGCGACCTAGGTCCTGTCTACGGCAAGCAGTGGCGCTCGTGGGCGACGCCGGATGGCCGCTCGATCGACCAGATCGTCAACCTGGTCGAGAACCTGAAGATCAACCCCAGCAGCCGCCGCCACATCGTCTCGGCCTGGAACCCGGCCGATGTCGACGACATGGCCCTGCCGCCTTGCCACTGCCTGTTCCAGTTCTTCGTCGCGGATGGAAAACTGAGCTGCCAGCTCTACCAGCGCAGCGCCGACGTTTTCCTGGGCGTGCCGTTCAACATCGCCAGCTACGCCCTGCTGACCCTGATGGTCGCCAAGGTCGTCGGCCTGGAGCCGGGCGAGTTCGTCCACACCTTCGGCGACGCGCACCTCTATCTGAACCACCTGGACCAGGCCCGCGAACAACTGACCCGCGAGCCCTTCGACTTCCCGACCATGAAGATCGCCGACAAGCGCGACCTGTTCGGCTTCGAATACGAGGACTTCACCCTGGAAGGCTACCAGGCCCACCCGCACATCAAGGCCGAGGTTTCGGTTTGATCGGTCTCGCGATCGTCGTCGCCCGCGCCGCCAACGGCGTGATCGGTCGTGACGGCGACCTGCCCTGGCGGCTGAAGTCCGACCTGGCTCTGTTCAAGGCCAACACCCTGTTCAAGCCCATCATCATGGGCCGCAAGACCTGGGACAGCCTGCCGCGCAAGCCCCTGCCCGGTCGGACCAACATCGTGCTGTCGCGCGACCAGAGCTTCGAGCCGCAAGGCGCGATCCCCTGCGAGACCTGGATGGAGGCGGTGCAGATCGCCAAGGAACAGGCCGGCGACGACGGGGCCGAGGAGGTCTGCGTGATCGGCGGGCGGGCGCTGTTCGAGCTGGCCCTGCCCAAGGCCAGGCGCCTTTACCTCACCGAGGTGGCGGCGCAGGTCGATGGTGACGTGCGTTTCCCCGACTTCGACGAAAGCGCCTGGACCGAGGTTCGGCGCGAGGAATACCCCGCCGGCGAAGGCGACGATCACGCCTTCACCTTCCGGGTGCTGGAGCGGCGCTGAAGCCGTTCGGCTTTAGCCCTTCTTCCAAGGCCACTTGATCCCACGCTTGCGCGGTGCCGGGCGCTCCTGGGGGGCCGGAGTGGCTTCGGCCGCCGCCTCCGTCTGAGGGTTCTTCTCCAGATTGGCCAGCTTGCGGGTCTTCAGGACCTTGCCCGTGCAGGCCTGGAAGACGACCTCGACCTCGCCGCCCTTGCCGACCTGCGGCATGGCGTATTTGGCCGGGCCGATCCGTTGGGCGGTGACCACGGTGGCGCCCTTGTCGGTCTTGCTCCAGGCGATCCGCACATGGCTGGCGGTGTCGCCGAAGCGCTTCTGAAGGTCGCGATCGAAGGTCTTGTGGACCGCCGCGTCGACGACCGGCCGCCACTGTTCATTCTTCATCGCCGGGCAGCTGGCGCGCGTCGGCATGGCAGCCGTCTTCGACCACGGCATGGCGGGCGCGGCCGCGCAGCCCGTCAGCATCAAACCCGCCGCCGCGACCGCCATCACAGATACCCGCATACTCAAGAATCCCTTGTCCGTATTTCGCCCCACGCTCACCGCGAAATCGTGGCGGGCGCAAGGCCTGACGCGCGCCGAACCGCACCAAGCCCGCGCCAATTTGACGCTGCCACGATTAACCGGCGGCAGGCGCCTGCGCGCGCATTCTGGGCTTCCTGCACAGGTGGGAATAGTCGTGAAGCGTAGCACCGAGCCTCTTCTACAGGACGGCCAGACCCTGAGGATCGCGGGCCTGCTCACGGCCTTCGTGGGGTCGATGGCCTATAGCCTGTTCCTGGCCGGCGCGACCAAGAACCTGCCGTCGATCTGGACCGCCAACGCCGTGCTGATCGCCGGCCTGCTGACCCTGACGGGCCGGGCGCGCTGGATCCTGCTGATCCTGGCCGGCCTGGCCGACGTGGCCGTCGAGCTGATCGCGGGCGTGGACCTGTCGTTCATCCTGGTCGTCGCGCCGCAGGACGTCCTGCAGGTGGCGGTCACGGCCTGGGGCCTGCACCGTCTGCGCCTGACCAACCACATGCGCAGCCCCTGGGGCCTGGCCCGCATCACCGGCGTGGCCTCGGTGATCATCGTCGCCCTGTCGATGATCACCACGGCGACCCTGGCCCTCTCGCAGGGCCGCCCGCCGCTGGACGGCTGGGCCGACTGGATCATGCCCAATGTGCTGGGCCTGATCCTGGCCATGCCGACCACGATCATCCTGATGGACCGCCGCCACAAGCCGCTGTTCGCGGCCTCGGCCTGGCAGCTGACGGTGCTGACCCTGCTGGTGGCGCTGACCGCCGTGGCGATCTTCACCTGGGAGCCGGCCTTGCAGGCCCTGCTGTTCGCGCCCGCCATGCTGGCGGTGTTCCGGGGCGGACCGCGCGCGGCGGCCATCGTGGTCATCGCCTCGCTGGCCGCTTCGATCCCGGCGGTTCTGCACCGGACCGGCGTGGATCCCGCCGTGGCGCTGTCGCCGCTGCGGCACGTGCTGATCTTCCACGCCATGCTGTTCGCCGTCTGCCTGATGGCGGCGATGATCCTGGAGCGGCAGAAGCGCCTGCAGGCCCTGATGGCGCGCGGCCGCGACATCGCCCGCGCCGCCCAGGCCAGCGCCCAGGCCGCCAACAAGGCCAAGTCCGAATTCCTGGCCACCATCAGCCACGAGATCCGCACGCCCCTGAACAGCATCCTGGGCTTCGCCGATCTGGTCGCCGACGATCCTGGCCTGTCGCCCGACAGCCGTCGCCGCGTCGACCTGATCGGCCGCTCGGGCCGCTCGCTGGTCGAGATCATCAACGACCTGCTGGACTTCTCGAAGCTGGAAGCCGGCCGGATGGAGCTAAACCCTGAGCCTCTGGCTCCGGCCGTGGTTCTGCGCGACGCCATGGCCATCGCCGCCCCGGCCGCTGAGGCCAAGAACCTGGACCTGCGGGTCGAGGTGGTCGGCGACGAGAGCGCCCTGTTCGCGCTGGACGACACCCGCCTGCGCCAGGTGCTGCTGAACCTGATCTCCAACGCCATCAAGTTCACCCGCGATGGCGCGGTCACCGCCCGCCTGGATCTGGCCAGCACGCCCGGCCGCCTGCGGTTCGAGGTGACCGACACCGGCATCGGCATCGCGCCCGAGGTGCAGGCGCGCCTGTTCCAGCGCTTCACCCAGGCCGACAGCTCGATCAGCCGAGGCTTTGGCGGCACGGGCCTGGGGCTGGCGATCAGCAAGGCGCTGGTCACCCGCATGGGCGGCGAGATCGGCGTCGAGAGCGCGCCCGGCCGAGGCTCGTGCTTCTGGGTCGACCTGCCGGTCGAGACGGCCCAGGCCGCGCCCGTCGCCGAGATCGCCGTGCCCCAGGCCAGCAATGCGCGCGGGGCGCGGGCCCTGCTGGTCGACGACCATCCGGTCAATCGCGAGCTGGGCCATGCCCTGCTGACCCTGGGCGGCCACGAGGTCACCACGGCCGAAGGCGGCGCCGAGGCTCTTGAGTTGGTGCGCGAAGAGGCCTTCGACCTGATCCTGATGGACGTCCACATGCCCGACATGGACGGCCTGGCCGCCACCCGCGCGATCCGCGCCATGGGCGGCGTGCGGGGCCAGACGCCGATCCTGGCGCTCAGCGCCGACGCCATGCCCGAGCAGGTCGCCCGCTGCCTGGCCGCCGGCATGGACGGCCACGTGGCCAAGCCGATCGTCCGCGACACCCTGCTGGCGGCGGTGGCCCGCTTCACCGCCCAGCCGGTCGAAACCGTCCGGGCGGCTCAGTCGTCGGTGAAGTAGTCGGCGATCGCCGCGTCGACGGTCTCCAGCTCGAACTTCGGCGAGGCGGCGCGCTCTAGGGCCCGGCGGATCTGCCAGGCGCTGCGGCCCACGTGCACGCCCATGCCGCGCAGCTCGGCGACGATGGCCTCGCGCGTGGCCTCGTCGACGGGCTGGTTGTTGCGCAGACGCGCCTGATCCAGCCGCCAGCCGAAGAAGGCGTCGGGCCGCAGCTCCACCACCGCGCCGGGCGCGGGCTGCCATTCGTAGAGGGCCGCGCGCTGGTCGACGGCGGTGTCGAGATAGTCGACCAGGCAGTTGCGGTAGCGACGCGCGGCGTCCCGAATGGCGGCGGCGGTTTCCAGCGGTCTCAGACGCTCGGTGCCCGGATGGGGCGCGGGCGGCAGCTCCCGGCGGAAGTCCTCGACGACCAGGGTGAACAGGGCCTTGGGCGTCGGCGCCAGACCCCAGGCCGTCACCCGTTCGTCCAGCACTTCGGGCGTCAGGCGCTTGGCTAGCACGGCGTGCGTCTCGGCCAGCAGGGCTGCCTGGGCGGGCGTGACGCGCAGGGCCACGCCGCCGACCTCGCGCAACTCCTTGGGCAAGGCCGTGAGCGCGCGAACGAGGTCCGGCGTGATCGCCTCGGCGTGGCGGAGAGTCTTGGCCGGCGCGGGGTCGACCAGCAGGTGGACCAGCGCGCGATAGTCCTCGGGCGCCCAGGCGATCTCGCCCAGGTGCTCGAGGGCCCGGCGCAGGCCCTCGGGGGCGACGTCCTCCAGCGCCAGGCGGATGGCCTTGCGCATCGGCAGGTCCATCAGGCGGGTGACGTCGATCGGCGGACCACCGAGCGGTTCGGCGGCCAGCATCAGGCAGATCAGGTGTCGTCGCGCGGCCGTCGCGGTGACGAACGGCGCGTGGGGCGCGGGCCACAGGGCGGCTAACACCTCGGCATAGGGCGGCGCGATCAGGCGCAGCAGGGGCGAGGCGACCAGGGTCGTACTCGCGAGAGACTGGACGGTCATCTAAGAGCTCCGGCGGCGGCCGGAGCGGCCGCGGCTAGCGGTAGGTGCGCAGGGGGCGGGAAGCGGATCGGCGGCGGCGCGAATTCGACGGCGCGCGCCAACCCGCCTTCGGCGGTGCGTTGGTCTGTGCGGCGGCGAGTTTCATGCGGCGGATCGGCTCCCTGGAGCGGTGATGAGGGCGTGCTGATCCCACGATCATCGACTCGGAGCAAGTCCCGCGAACACCGTTCTCGCACACGCGGCGCGGCTGTGGCCCGCACGCCACGGTTGGCCGAACGGAACCCTCGCCAGGGTCAAACGGGCGTTTATAGTCGTTTCCAACGCCCAACAGAGGCGTGAGGGAGAAACGCGATGGACATCCAGCTGGTCGCCGACGGCCTGCAATTCCCCGAAGGTCCCGTGGCCATGGCCGACGGTTCGGTGATCCTCACCGAGATCCAGGGCCAGCGCCTGACGCGGGTCTGGCCCGACGGCCGCAAGGAGACCGTGGCCGACACCGGCGGCGGCCCCAACGGCGCGGCGATCGGCCCGGACGGCGCGCTCTATGTCACCAACAACGGCGGCAGCTTCGCCTTCTTCGAGGCCAACGGCCTGAATATCCCCGGTCCTACCCCGCCCTCGCACACCGGCGGCTATATCCAGCGTGTGGACCTCAAGACCGGCGCGATCACCACGCTCTACACCGAGTGCGACGGCAAGAAGCTGGTTGGCCCCAACGACCTGGTCTTCGACAAGCAGGGCGGCTTCTGGTTCACCGACCACGGCTGCTCGACGCCGGAGGGCCGTAAGTACGGCGGGCTGTACTACGCCCTGGCCGACGGCTCGAAGATCACCCGCTGGCGCGACCACTTCGTCTCGCCCAACGGCGTGGGCCTCTCACCAGACGAGAAGACGGTCTACATGGCCGACACCATGCTGGGGCGGCTGTGGTCGTTCGACGTCGCCTCGCCCGGCGTGCTGGCAGATCCCGCGCCGCTGCAACCGGGCAACGTCGTCTGCAACCTGCCGGGCTACCAGCTCTTGGACAGCCTGGCGGTCGAGGCTGGCGGCAAGGTCTGCGTCGCCACGATCATCAACGGCGGCATCACCGCCTTCGATCCGGACGGGACGACCGAGCACTACGCCTTCCCGGACGTGATCGTGACCAACATCTGCTTCGGCGGCGACGACATGCGCGACGCCTGGATCACGGCCTCTGGGACGGGGAAGCTCTATAAAGCACGCTGGCCTCGCCCCGGCTTGAAGCTCAATTTCAACGCCTAATATCGTGACTTGAATTCACAAGAGTTGGTCCCCGCCACGGCATAGTCTGCCGCCGTGGCGGGCCCATCTGAAGCTCCGTCAAACAACGGAGCCCAGCGATGGACCTGAAACTGAACGACAAGACCGCGCTGGTGACCGGCGCGACCGGCGGCATCGGCCTGGCGATCGCCACGGCCCTGGCCAACGAAGGCGCCACGGTGTTCGTCACCGGCCGCACCCAGGACAAGCTCGACCAGGCCGTGAAGGCCATCGGCGGCAAGGCGAAAGGCGTGCTCGCTGATGCGGCCACCGCCGACGGCGCCGCCGCGATCCTCAAGGCCGTGCCCTCGGTCGACATCCTGGTCAACAACCTGGGCATCTACGAGATGAAGGCCTTCGCCGACATCCCCGACGAAGACTGGTTCAAGCTGTTCGACGTCAACGTCATGAGCGGCGTGCGCCTGTCGCGCGGCTACTTCCCCGGCATGCTGGAACGCAACTGGGGCCGGGTGATCTTCATCTCGTCGGAGTCGGGTCTGGCGACCCCCGCCGAGATGGTCCACTACGGCATGACCAAGAGCGCCCAGCTGGCCGTCGCCCGCGGCATGGCCCAGGCCACCAAGGGCACTGGCGTCACGGTCAACTCGGTCCTGCCCGGCCCGACCCGCGCCGAAGCCATCGCCGACTTCCTGAAAAGCGTCTCGACCAATCCCGACGGCACGCTGGCCGAACACGAAGCCGAGTTCTTCGAGAAGCACCGCTCGGCCTCGCTGCTGCAGCGGATGATCGAGCCGGAAGAGATCGGCAGCCTGGTGGCCTATGTGGCGAGCCCGCTGTCGTCGGCCACCAACGGCGCCTCGCTGAAGGTCGAGGGCGGGTTGGTGACCACGATCGCGTAAAGCCCAGATAGATGCTCCCCCGCGATGCGGGGGAGGTGGCCCAGAGGGCCGGAGGGGGCTAACGCGGCATTCGCCCAGCTCGCCCCCTCAGTCGCTTCGCGACAGCTCCCCCGCATCGCGGGGGAGCATCTATTCTTCCCTACTCCTCCCGCAGGAACGTCCCCGCGATCAGCAGGGCCATGGCCAGAAGCGCCAGCAGGCCCGCCACGTAAGGCATCCAGGTCATCGTCGCCTCCCTCTCAAGGTTGGGGCGACGATGGTCCGGGGCCGTCTTTTGCGACAGCCCCAGAACAAGGGGGTGTACAGGGGTGTCTAGTAGAGGGTGCCGAGCGCCGCGCGCTCGAAGTTCTGCAGTTCGTCCTGGCGGCCGTCGCGGATTTTCACGACCCATTCCGGATCCTGCAGCAGGGCGCGGCCGACGCCGACCAGGTCGAACTCGCCGCGCTCCAGGCGCTCCAGCAGGCCGTCGATCGAGGCGGGCTGGCTACCCTCCCCGCCGAACGCGGCGATGAACTCGCCCGACAGGCCCACCGAGCCCACCGTGATGGTCGGCGCGCCGGTCAGCTTCTTGGCCCAGCCGGCGAAGTTCAGGTCGCTGCCCTCGAACTCCGGCTCCCAGAACCGGCGCTGCGAGCAGTGGAAGATGTCGGCCCCGGCGTCGGCCAGCGGCTGCAACCAGGCTTCCAGCAGCTGCGGCGTCTCGGCGTTCTTGACCGCGTAGTCCTGCTGCTTCCACTGCGACAGGCGGATGATCACCGGATAGTCGGGACCCACGGCGGCGCGCACGGCTTTCAGGATCTCGGCGGCGAACTTGCTGCGCTCGGCGATCGACGGGCCGCCGAAGTGGTCGTCGCGCACATTGGTGCCGTTCCAGAAGAACTGGTCGATCAGATAGCCATGGGCGCCGTGCAGCTCGATGGCGTCGAAGCCCAGGCGCTTGGCGTCGGCGGCGGCCGTGGCGAAGGCGGCGATGGTGTCGGCCACGTCGCTATCGGTCATCGGTTCGGTGAAGACATTGCCGCCGGCCTTCGACAGGCCCGAAGGGCTGTCGACCTTGCCCAGATTGGCCGGGCCCTTGGCCGAACCCACGTGCCACAGCTGCGGGGCGATCAGGCCGCCGGCGGCGTGGACTTCCTCGACCACCTTCTTCCAGGCGGCCAGCTCGGCGTCGCCGTGGAAGCGCGGCACATTGGCGTCGTTCAGCGAGGCCGGACGCGCCACGCCCGTGCCCTCGGTGACGATCAGGCCCACCTGGCCTTCCGCGCGGCGGCGGTAATAGGCGGCGACATCGTCCGTCGCCACGCCGCCCGGCGAGAACGACCGCGTCATCGGCGCCATCACCGTCCGGTTGGGCAGCTTCAGCGACTTGAATTCGAACGGCTTGAACAGGGCGTCGAGCGACATGGGGTGTTCCGAAACAGAATGTGTTGCGCGCGATCCAAACACTTGTTCGGAGGCGTGGCTAGTTAGAAATACTGAGGTGGCTGAGCGCCCCCTCCGTCACGCTGCGTATCCGCAGCGCGCCACCTCCCCCGTTTCACGAGGGAGGAGGAAGCTGTCACCCTCCTGCCCCGCTTGCGGGGGAGGTGGATCGGCGCCGATAGGCGACGAGACGGAGGGGGCGCTACAGCCTCACAGCCCCAGCACCATCTTCGCCATGATGTTCCGCTGGATCTCGTTCGACCCCGCATAGATCGAGGCCTTGCGGTAGTTGAAATAGGCCGGCGCCGCCGGGGCCGCGTAGTCCGGCCCCGCCCGCAGCTCGTTGCTCTTGGACCAGGGGTCCTCGACGAACGGCGCGGCATAGGTTCCGACGGCTTCCAGCGTCAGTTCGGTGATCGCCTGCTGGTACTCCGAGCCCACGCATTTCAGCATCGACGAGGCCGGCCCGATCGCCTTGCCCGTGGACCGGCCCGAGAAGATCCGCAGCTCGGTGGCGTTCAGGGTCGCGACCTGGATCTCCATGTTGGCGATCTTCTCGCGGAAGGCCGCGTCGTCGATCAGCCGGCCGCCATCGTCGGCCAGCTCCAGCGCGGCGATGCGCTTGACCTTCTTCAGGGCGTTCATCAGGCCCGGCGCATAGGCGTTGCCGCGCTCGAACTCGAGCAGGTACTTGGCGTAGGTCCAGCCCTTGTTCTCCTCGCCGATGCGGTTGGAGACCGGCACGCGGACATTGTCGAAGAAGACCTGGTTGATCTCCTGCTCGCCATCCGGCGGACCGTCCAGGGTCGGCAGCGGCTTGATCTGGACACCAGGCGTATCCATTCGAAGGAGGAGGAACGAGATGCCCTCCTGCGGCTTGCCCTCGCTGGAGGTGCGGACCAGGCAGAACATCCAGTCGGCCCACTGGGCGTGGGTGGTCCAGATCTTCGAGCCGTTCAGGACGTAGTCGTCGCCGTCTCGCTCGGCCTTCATCTGGAGCGAGGCGAGGTCGGACCCAGACCCCGGCTCGGAATAGCCCTGGCACCACCAGATATCGGACTTCAGGATCGGCGGCAGGTGCTGGGCCTTCTGCGCGTCGGAGCCGAACGCCATGATCACCGGCGCGACCATCTTCAGGCCCATCGGCGAGGAGGTCGGCACGCCGGCGAGGCTCATCTCCATGTTGAAGATGTAGCGCTGCGAGGGCGTGAACCCCGCCCCGCCCAGCGCCACCGGCCAGTCCGGCGCGGCCCAGCCGCGATCGGCCAGCTTCTTCTGCCAGGCCACCTGCCCGGCCTTGTCCAGATAGCCGTTCTTGGACTGGCCGAGCTGCTTCTTCAGGCCGTCGTCATAGGCGGTCGCGATCCAGTCGCGGACCTCCTGCTGGAACGCCAGGTCCTCGGGCGAGAAGGCCAGATCCACCGCCCTACTCCACCGCGTCCAGATATTCGATGACGGGCGCGGCGGCCATGGTCGGCCCCATCGCGGCGCCGGCGGCCTTGAAGTAGTCCGTGCCGCCGTGGTGCTTCAGCGCGTCGGTCGAGGCGTACAGCTCCAACACCTTGTAGACGCCCTCTTCGGTGCGCGACTTGGTCAGCTGGTAGACGAGACAGCCCGGCTCGTTGGCCTTGACCTTGTTTTGCAGGTCCAGGAACACCTTCTCGAAATCCGCCGACTTGTCCGGCTGGACCTTCAGAACCGCAACGACACCGATCATGCTCGCCTCCCAACATTTGTTTGAAAGGCAGGATGGGGTAGCGGCGCGGCAGGAGCAAGAGCCAATAGAAACCCTCTCTCATAGAGAGAGGGAGGGGCCCGACGCCACAGGCGGCGGGAGGGTGAGAGGTTTCGCGGCCAGCCGGAGAGACCCGGCGCATTCAGCCCGGTGGGTTGGCTGCCAGCGCACCCGTCGTTTGTCGGAATTCTATTCGGAGAGAGTAACCTCTCACCCTCCCACGCTTCGCGTGGGCCCCTCCCTCTCTCTATGAGAGAGGGTGAATTAAGGCCGCTCGTTCCAGCCGTAGGCGACCCACGAGTGGCCGCCGACATTGCGGGCCTCGATCAGGCCGTCTTCGGCTTTCGGCTTGGCCTTGCGGCCGCGCAGGGCGAAGGCGGCGATGCCGAACAGCGCGCTGCCGATGAAGCCCACGACCACCACGGTCGCCGCGAAGACCACCGCCAACACCGCTCCGATCACCACCGCGGCCGAGGTCGCCAGGGCGCCGGCGATCCAGGCCAGGTTCCGCAGGGGCGAGACAGCAGCGGTGCTCATCGGGATCCTTTCATACACGCTCATGGTCAACGAAGTTGGTTCACAAGCGCTGAATAGCAACTGAACACCCGCCGGGGCCGGATGAAAAGCCTTTTCCCGTCCTTAGGGTGACGAGCGCCCCGAGACAGATTGTCTCGTCAACCCGCCGCGGCCAGCCCCAGTTCCCGGCGCTCGCGCATCACGGTCGAGAAGGCGGCGTTGATGGCGGCGGCCTTCTCCTCGGCCAGGGCGATGAAGTCGGCCGGCAGGCCCCGGGCGCGGGCGCGGTCGGGGTGGGCGTTGGTCAGGGCGATCTTCCAGGCCTTGCGCACCGTGGCGTCGTCGGCGTCGGCCGGCACTTCCAGAATGGCGTAGGGGTCGTCCTTGCCGACGCCAAGGTGGGTGGCGCGCAGGCGGCGGAACGACAGCGGCGACATGCCGAACAGATTCGACACCCGCTCCAGGTAGTCCAGCTCGTCCTGGGTCACCACACCGTCGGCCTTGGCGATGTGGAACAGGCCGTCGACCACGTCCTCCAGCAGCTGCGGGCAGCTGGAATAGCGCTTGGCCAGGCGCTTGGCATAGCTCTCGAAGCCATGCGACGTCTGGCGAGCCAGGTCGTACAAGCGGTGGATGTTGGGCTCGGACGCCGGATCGGGCTGGAACACCTCGGTGAAGGCGGCGAACTCACCGCCGTCGGCGCGGCCGTCGATCTTGGCCAGCTTGGCGCCCAGGGCGGTCACCGCGGTCGAGAACGCCGGGTCCTCGCCCGGCAGACCGCCCGGACATTCGGTGCAGTCGGCCAGGTCCAGGCGACGGGCGGCGATGCTCGCGATATTGCGCCAGAAGCTCATGAAGCGCCTCGAATCCAGCGGCGGATGGAAGAAATACGCGTGAAGGGGCGAACCGGATCACCTCGTCACGATGCTTCTAGCACAATGAGAATGATCGTTCACATGACTTTCCCGCAATGCGGCGAAACGTCTGAACCCTTAAGGTGGCCGGTAGGGTGGAGCCATCGGCCAGTTCGCCCGTTATGGCTCCGCTTGGCGGGAAACGGCCACGCTACGGTCCCATTCGGGCCCGAAATGCTTTAGTCACGACGCTTCGTATTTCAAAAGGACCTCCGCCCGCATGGCGAACGCCCTCTTTCTTGCTCTCGCGCTCCTGGCCCAGGACGGCCAAACGTCCCAGGGCCCCAATGCTCCGCCGACCGACGAATATGGCTATGTGGCCTGGTGCTATGGCGCCCTGGGCGGCTACGCCAATCTATACGATCGCGTGATGCCGGAGGTGACGCGCATCGAGAAAGCGTTCCCCGGTCCCGACGGCGTGGCCGCCTCGCTGAAGACCTATCCGGAGATGCGCACCCAGGCGCAGAAGGATCTGAAGACCTTCGCCTCGGCGATCACGGCGGCCGAGAAGGCCAGCCCGCGCCCGATCTCGGAATATGGCGGCGCCCAGGTCAAGCGCGGCGCGGCCATCTGGCAGGGCGCCGACTCGGTCGACAAGGCGCGCCTGGCCCAGATGTGGATGAGCTGGAGCCCGCCCGGCGATTGCGAAAAGCGCGCCAAGGCCCTGGAGATGAAGTCCAGCATCCTGGGCAAGGCGTTGAACTACAACGCCGGCTCGGCCACGACCCAAGCGCCGCAAGCCCCACCGCAAACGCCCACGCCGGTCGCCGAAGCCGCTGCGCCCGCGCCTGAATCCGTGGCGCCGCCGAAGCCGGAACCGGCCAAGGCCGTCGCCCCCGCCAAGCCGGCGGCGGCGCCCAAGCCCGCTCCCGCTCCCGCCCAAACTGCTCCCGCCAAGACGGTGAAGGCCGAGACCAAGCCCGCCCCGGCGCCGGCCGCCAAGAAGCTGCCGCCGATCGGCGGAAACGAGATCATCGTCGACCCGGTCAACCCCGTCCCCTGCGCCGGCAGCCTGGTCCCCGCCAAGCGCGGCGGCCGCGACGTGCTGATCTGCAAGAAGGACTAGGCCTCAAGCGGCCGGCAGCAGCCCGCTGTCGGCCAGCGCCTTGAACCACGCATACGACGCCTTGGGCGTGCGCACCCCGGTCGACCGGTCCATCGCCACCAGGCCGAACTTCGAGGTGTAGCCCAGGTCCCACTCGAAGTTGTCGATCAGGGTCCACTCGAAATAGCCGCGCACGTCGCAGCCGGCCTCGCGCGCGGCCAATACCGCTTCCAGGTGGCGGCGCAGATAGGCGATGCGGAAGTCGTCCTTCAGGATCCCCGGCCCGTTGCCGAAAGGGTCCGAGCAGCCGTTCTCGGTCACCAGCATCTTCGGCGCGCCATACTCTCGGCGCACGCGGTCCAGCACCTCGAACAGCCCCGACGGGTCGATGTGGCGGCCGAAGGCGTCCAGCTCCGCGCCCTTGGGCGGATTGGCCGGCGCGATCTTGCTGGGCGAGTTCAGGTCCAGCCGCACATAGGCCGGCGCGTAGTAGTTCACCCCCAGGAAGTCGACCGATTGCTTGACCGTCTTCAGGTCGCCGTCCAGCACGACGCCCTTGAGGAAGTCGTCCATCTCCTTGGGGTAGGTCCCGCGAAACAGCGGATCCAGCCAGGCCTTGTTCCACAGCGCGTCCAGCCCGTCGGACGCCAAGCGGTTCCAGATCGCGAACGGCCCACCCGCCGGCCGGCAGGGCTGCAAGGCCATGGTCGTGCCGACGTTCAACCCGCTCGCTCCGGCCCGCAACGCCTGCATGGCCAGGCCCTGGCCCAGGTTCATGTGATGGACCACCTTGCCCAGCAGGTTGATGTCCTTGAGCCCCGGCGCGTGCTCGCCCAGCACATGGCCGAAGACCGCATGCACGGCGGCCTCATTGAGGATGATGTAGTTCTTCAGCCGGTCGCCCAGCTTCTCGACCAGGGCATGGGCATAGTCGGCGAAGCGCAGGGCGGTGTCGCGATTGGCCCAGCCGCCCATTCCCTGCAATCCCTGCGGCAGGTCCCAGTGGAACAGGGTCGCGTACGGCGTGATCCCCTTGGCCAGCAGCGCGTCGACCAGCTTCGAATAGTGATCCAGCCCCGCCGGGTTCACCGCCCCCTGCCCCGTCGGCAGCACCCGCGACCAGCTGATCGAGAAGCGGTAGGCGCCCAGTCCCGCCCCGGCGATTAGGTCGACATCGTCCTGGAAGCGGCGATAGCTGTCGGTGGCCACCGTGGCGTCCGAGCCGTCCTTCACATGGCCGGGGACTTTCTCGAACAGGTCCCAGACGCTGGGCCCGCGCCCGTCGGCCTCTTGTGAGCCCTCGGTCTGGAAAGCGGCCGTGGCCACACCCCAGACGAAGTCCTTGGGAAACTGCCGGCTCTTGGGTTTGAGGTCGGTCTCGTGAGCGCCTTCGCAGCCCGACAGCCCCACGACCGCCCCGCCCAAAGCAAGCGCCCCCAGCGCCCGGCGGCTAACGCCTGACCGTTCCATCGTCCCCTCCCGTCTTGTCGTTGGGGGAGGAGGATGAAGGCGGCCCCGCCTCTTCGCAATCCTGCCCTAGCGGCGCCCCTCCCCTGGGCTCTGGCCTCGTGCTACGATCGCGACATGAAGCCCGAACCGTCTATCTTTGATGTCGATGACGTCGCGGATGCGGCAGCCGACGCCGAGGGCGTGGCCGATCTGGACGCTGGCCGTGTCGTGACTCACGAACGCATGAAGGCTTGGCTTCTGTCGTGGGGCGCGCCTGACGAGTTGCCCGCACCTTCCAAAGACCGTTGAACGTTATCTGGTCCGCCCGCTCCGGCGCGACCTGGAGGGTATTCGCGCCTATATCGGACAGGTCGCACCACTCGCGGCTCAACGGTTCGCGCTGCGCTTGGTCGCGGCGGTTGAAAGTCTAGGCGATCACCCCAACCGGGGCCGGCATGTTCGCGGCAGCGTGCGCGAATTCGTGGCTATCCCACCCTATGTCATCCGCTATCGGGTTCGAGCCACTTTCGTCGAGATCGTGCGGATCAAGCACGGCGCGCAACAACCTGACGCGTGATCGCTAGCGCACCGTCTCGCGCACGCCGGCGATCGCATCAGCCGGCATCGGGCGACCCAGCAGGAAGCCCTGGAACTCGGTGACGCCCAGCTTGATCAGGGCCTCGAACTGACCCTCCGTCTCGACGCCCTCGGCCGTGGTCTTCAGGCCCAGCGACTTGGCCAGGCTGACGATGGCCGACGCGACCGCCAGGCTCTCGCCGTTGCCCGGCAGGCTGGAAACGAACGAGCGGTCGATCTTCAGCTTGTCGATCGGATGGCGGCGCAGATAGGCCAGCGAGGCGTAGCCGGTGCCGAAATCGTCCAGGGCCAGGCGGAAGCCCAGGCGCTTGAGGCGGCGCAGGGCCTCGTGGACGCCGTCGCTATCCTTCAGCAGGGCCGTCTCGGTGATCTCCAGCATGAAGACGTCGGCGCGGGCGCCGGTCTCGGCCAGGGTGGCGACCATCTCGTCGACGAAGCCCGGGGCCGACAGCTGGATGGCCGAGACGTTGACCGACACCTCCAGGCCCGACCAGCGCAGGCTGTCGTAGCAGGCGCGGCGGAACACGGCCGCGCCGATCTGGCCGATCAGGCCGCAGGCCTCGGCCAGAGGAATGAAGATAGCCGGCGAGATGTCGCCGCGCTCGGGATGATGCCAGCGGGCCAGGGCCTCGACCCCGACCATGCCGCCGCGCGCGTCGGTCAGGGGCTGATAGGCCACGGTCAGGGCCTCGCTCTCGATCGCCGTGCGCAGGTCGCGCTCCAGGCCCTTCCGCAGCCGCAGGGCCGAGTCCATCTCGGGCTCGAAGAAGCAGAAGCGGCCGCGACCGCCTTCCTTGGCGCGATACAGGGCCACGTCCGCCTGGCGCAACAGCTCGGCCTGACCCTGGTCGCCATCGGAAACCACCGCCACGCCCACCGAGCAAGACAGCTCGGCGCGGCCGATGGAGAGGTCGACCTCGCCCGACAAGCCCTCGACCACGCGCTGGGCCAGGGTAGCCACGCCGGCGGGGTTGGTGTCGGGCTGGATGATGGCGAACTCGTCGCCGCCCAGGCGGCAGATGGTGTCGGTCTCGCGGCAGATGGCCTTCAGGCGGCGGGCGACCTCGCGGATCAGCTGGTCGCCGGCGTCGTGGCCATAGTTATCGTTGACCTCCTTGAACCGATCCAGGTCGATGCACAGCACGGCCAGATGGCCGGGCTTGCGGCGCAGCAGGGCGTGGGCGTGGACCAGGCGGTCGGTGAACAGGGTGCGGTTGGCCAGGCCCGTCAGCGGATCGTGCAGCGACAGGTGCTTGGCCTCGGCCTCGCTGAGCAGCAGCTTCTTGGCCGCGCGGCGGGTGATGCGGAACAGCAGGAACGAGCCGACGACGGCGGCCAGGACGGCCACGGCCAGCATCGGCGTGGCCGACTTCAGCAGCTCCTCGCCCGGCTGGCGCGGCGTCCAGCGCAGGGTGATGCGGCGACCGTCGGCGGCCTTGCCCAGGACGGCCTGGGCGGCGTTGGTGTGGACCTTGTCGGCCGCGACCACCTCGATATGGGCGTCGTGCAGCAGGAAGCGGTCAGAGAAGGTCTTGATGACGCTGTTGGCCACCGGAATGCCAGTCACCAGCAGCGGAGCGCGAGCGCCGCGGGTCTTGGCCTTCAGGTCGGGACGGACCAGCGAGACGGTGATCAGCACCGGCTCGTCGCCGATCAGCTCCACGCGGCTTTTGTGCACGGCGCGCAGCTGCGCGACCTTCTTGGGGTCTGCTTCGATCTTGCGGATCGCGGCGACCAGCGGCGCGGTCGGCCTAGCGTAGCGGGCATAGCTGTCCGGCGCGACATCCTGGCCGTTGATGTGGCCGTACAGCGGCTGGCCGTCGGCATCCAGGACGTAGACGACCTTGTACCCCAGCGCCCCGCCCAGCGAGGCGCCGATGTTCTGGCTGGCCCAAGCCTTGTCGAACTGGTTGTCCAGCTTGATGATCGCCTCGTCCCAGATGACGTAGGGATTGAGGGCGGTCTGGATCTCCTGGCCGCGCTGACGCAGGCCGTTGCCGACCAGGGTCTGCTCGTACTGGCGCTCGCGGACGTCGGCGTGGCGAGTGGCGACGGTCAGGGCCACACCGGCGAGCAGGATCATGCCCGCCGCCATGCCGGCGATCAGGCCAAAGATCTTGAGCTCGATGTTCCTGCGGTCCATCCCACTCCCCTCGGGAAGCCGGCATCGTCCCTTCGAACGGTTGCGGAATCCCTTACCCGAGCGGGCCTGTGGACAAATTATCGCACGCCGTTACGCGATTTGGGTTTTGACTCCGATGGCTACGAGGCCACGTACGGCGTCGGGACGACCTGGGCGGGTTGCAGGGGTTCGAGCTCCTCGAAAGCGAGCATTTCATCGGCGAGTCCGAAGCTGTTCTCGCCATCCTCGCCACGCAGCAGCCCCAGTTCGACCAGCGGCCACAGCTGCACGACCGGAACCAGCAACAACAGCGCGAAGGCGCCGCTCCGATCGCGGTCGTGGCAGCGCCGCACAAGGGCGGCCAGCAACAGCCAGGTCGTCGGGACCAGGGCCACCAGATAGGCCATGCTGGCCGACTGCTGCCAGATCGCCCATCCCGCCTCGGAACCTTCGAACACCGCCAGCGGGCTCCAGGCGGGCAAGCCGACCAGGCTCAGCAGCCCGTCAGTGGACACCGGCGCAAGGGCGACCAGCGTCGCGCCGGCCATGGCCCACCAGAGCGTCGAAACGGGGCCGCGCCCCTGGAAGCTCGCCAACCGATCGAAATTGGACATCACGGACCTCATCCTCGTTACGATGGAGAGGCCGCTGCAAGAACACTGCCGGCTAAGGCGAGCCAAAGAACCCTAGGTAGAGGCCAAGTTCGCGCCAAAATGGAACAGAACGCCCTCACCTCCAGACCGCGAGGCCGGAAAGCGCGCCAAATTAGGCCGCCTCCCCCCGCGCCCGCGCCGCCGGGTCGTAGTTGAGGATCGGCGACAGCCAGCGCTCGGCCGTGGCCACGTCCCAGCCCTTGCGGGCGGCATAGTCCTCGACCTGGTCGGCGTCGATCTTGCCGACGCCGAAATAGTGCGCCTGCGGGTGGCTGAAGAACAGGCCCGAGACCGCGGCGCCGGGGGTCATGGCGTAGCTCTCGGTCAGCTTCAGGCCGGTGGCGGCCTCGGCGTCCATCAGCTTGAACAGCGTGCCCTTCTCGGTGTGGTCGGGCTGGGCCGGATAGCCGGGCGCGGGGCGGATGCCCTGGTACTTCTCGGCGATCATGCGCTCGACGTCGCCGTCCTCGTCAGCGGCATAGCCCCACAGCTCGACGCGGGCCTTGTGGTGCAGCCACTCGGCGAAGGCTTCGGCCAGGCGGTCGGCCAGGGCCGAGGCCATGATGGCGCTGTAGTCGTCGCCGGCCGCTTTGAACTTGGCGACGATCTCGTCCTCGCCATGGCCGGCGGTGACGGCGAAGCCGCCGACATAGTCGGCGCCCTGCCCGATCGGCGCGATGAAGTCCGACAGCGCGACGTTCGACTTGCCTTCGCCCTTGTCCATCTGCTGGCGCAGGGTGTGGAAGCGCGACAGCTCGGCCGTGCGGGTCTCATCCGTGTAGAGCACGATGTCGTCGCCCTGGGCCTGGGCCGGCCAGAAGCCGATCACGCCCTTGGCCCCGAACCAGTTCTCGGCCAGCACCTTGTCGAGCATGGCGCGAGCATCGCGGTAGAGGTCGGTGGCGGCCTTGCCGACCACATCGTCCTCCAGGATCTGCGGATAACGGCCGATCAGCTCCCAGCTGGCGAAGAACGGCGACCAGTCGATGAACGGCTCCAGCTCGGCCAGGCTCGGCTCGAAGGTGCGGGCGCCGATGAAGGCCGGCTTGGGCGGCGTGTAGCCCGTCCAGTCGATGGCGAAGGCGCGCTTGCGGGCTTCCTGGATGCTGGCGCGCGCCTTGACCGTCTGGCCGCGCAGATACTGCTCGCGCACCTTGACGTATTCGGCGCGGGTCTCGGCGACCACGCGGTCCTTCTCGGTCTCCGACAGCAGCGAGCTGACCACGCCCACGGCGCGGCTGGCGTCGACGACATAGGTGGTCGGACCCCGGCGATAGGCCGGCTCGATCTTCACCGCCGTGTGGGTGCGGCTGGTGGTGGCCCCGCCGATCAGCAGTGGAATGTCGAAGCCCTGGCGCTCCATCTCAGCGGCCACGAACACCATCTCGTCCAGCGACGGGGTGATCAGGCCCGACAGGCCGATCATGTCGACGTTGTGCTTCTTGGCCTCGTCCAGGATGCGGTCGGCGGGCACCATGACGCCCAGATCGACGACCTCGTAGTTGTTACACTGCAGCACGACGCCGACGATGTTCTTGCCGATGTCGTGGACGTCGCCCTTCACCGTGGCCATCAGGACCTTGCCGGCCGCCTTGCGGGCCTGGCCCTGCTTCTCGGCCTCCATGAACGGTTCCAGCCAGGCCACGGCCTGCTTCATCACGCGGGCCGACTTCACGACCTGGGGCAGGAACATCTTGCCCGAGCCGAACAGGTCGCCGACCACGTTCATGCCGTCCATCAGATGGCCTTCGATGACGTGCAGCGGCCGGGCGACCGACAGGCGCGCTTCCTCGGTATCGGCCTCGATGAATTCGGTGATGCCGTGGACCAGGGCGTGGGTGATCCGCTCGTTCACCGTGCCTTCGCGCCAGGCCAGGTTAGCCTGCTGGACCTGGCCCTTCTCACCCTTGTAGCGCGGGGCCATGTCGACCAGGCGCTCGGTGTTGCTGACATTGGTCCGCTGCGGGCGGTTGAGGATCACGTCCTCGACGGCCTCGCGCAGCTCCGGGTCGATGTCGTCATAGACCGGCAGGTCGCCGGCGTTGACGATGCCCATGTCCATGCCGGCGTTGATGGCGTGGTACAGGAACACCGAGTGGATCGCCCGGCGCACCGGCTCGTTGCCGCGGAAGCTGAACGAGACGTTCGACACCCCGCCCGACACGCGGGCATAGGGGCAACGCTTCTTGATCTCGCGCGTGCCCTCGATGAAGTCGACGGCGTAGTTGTCGTGCTCCTCGATCCCCGTCGCTACGGCGAAGATGTTGGGGTCGAAGATGATGTCTTCCGGCGGGAAACCCACCTTGTTGACCAGGACGTCGTAGGCCTTGGTGCAGATCTCGATCTTGCGGGCGGCGGTGTCGGCCTGGCCGACCTCGTCGAACGCCATGACCACCACGGCCGCGCCGTAGCGCAGGCACAGCTTGGCCTGCTCAATGAACTTGGCCTCGCCTTCCTTCATCGAGATCGAATTGACGATCGCCTTGCCCTGGACGCACTTCAGGCCCGCCTCGATCACCTCCCACTTGGAGCTGTCGATCATCACCGGCACGCGGGCGATGTCCGGCTCGGCGGCCATCAGGTTCAGGTAGGTGATCATGGCCTGCTGGCTGTCCAGCAGGCCCTCGTCCATGTTGACGTCGATGACCTGGGCCCCGGCCTCGACCTGTTGGCGCGCGACCGACAGCGCCTCGGGGTAGTTCCCCTCGACGATCAGCTTCTTGAACTTGGCCGAGCCGGTGACGTTGGTGCGCTCACCGATGTTGACGAAGACGGGTCTCATGGTCGGTCGATCCAAATAAACCCGCCTTCCTCGCCCTTGTGGCGAGGACCCATCGCGCCGCTAACTTGGCGCTTGGAAAGTCGGGCTCCGCGAAAGCGGAAAACTGGGTCCTGGGCACAAGGCCCAGGAAAGCAGGAAAAAGAAAGCTTTACGCCAACTCGAACGGCTCGAGCCCCGCCAGGCGCATGGCCTTCGGACGCTCGGGAATGGCGCGCGGCGTCACGCCCCGAACCTCGTCCGCCACGTGACGGATGTGGTCGGGCGTGGTGCCGCAGCAGCCGCCCAGGATGTTGACGAGGCCGTCCTTGGCCCATTCGTGCAGGGCGTGGCCGGTCTGGTGCGGCTCCTCGTCGTACTGGCCCATGGCGTTGGGCAGGCCGGCGTTGGGATAGGCCGCGACCAGGGTGTCGGCGATGCGGGCCATCTCGGCGATGTGCGGGCGCATCAGGTCCGCGCCCAAGGCGCAGTTGAAGCCCACGGCAAAAGGCTTGGCGTGCTTGACGCTGTTCCAGAACGCCTCGGCCGTCTGGCCCGACAGCGTGCGGCCCGAGCGGTCGGTGATGGTGCCGCTGATCCAGATCGGCAGCTCCTCATGGCCCTCGTCGCGCAGGTCGAGGATGGCCTTGATGGCGGCCTTGCAGTTCAGGGTGTCGGTGATGGTCTCGATCAGGAAGAGGTCGACGCCGCCCTTGTACAGGGCGTCCACCTGCTGGCGGTACGCCGCGTAGACCTGGTCGAAGGTCACCTTGCGCGCACCCGGATCGTTCACGTCCGACGACATCGACAGCATGACGTTCAGCGGCCCGATCGAGCCGGCGATGAACTTGGGCGAGGCCGGGTTCTCGGCGTTCCAGCGGTCGGCGACCGAGCGGCCGATCTTGGCGCCTTCGAAATTGATATCCCAGACGTCCTGCTCGCCCAGGTGATAGTCGGCCTGGGCGATGGTCGTGCCCGAGAAGGTGTTGGTCTCGGAGATGTCGGCGCCGGCCGAGAAGTAGGCGTCGTGCAGCTCGGCCACGAGATCCGGCCGGGTCAGGCACAGGATGTCGTTATTGCCCTTCATCTGGCCGTTGTAGTCGGCGAAGCGATCGGCGCGGTAGTCGGCCTCCGACAGGCCCTTCTTCTGGAACATCACGCCCCAGGAGCCGTCCAGGATCAGGATCTTCTGCTTGGCGGCGGCCTTCAGGGCGGCCACCCGGTTCGCACGGATCGTAAGGTCGGTCATCGCTTGGCTCCCGGATTGGCGGCCTGCTGGCGCGCCAGTTCCTGGTTGAACCGGGTCTCGTAGCCGTCGACGAAACGGGAGAGTTCGGTGGGGTCGATAAAGGCGTTCGGATCGCCGCGCAGCAGCTTCTGGCGCTTGGCCAGCAAGTCGCCCTGCTCCTCGTGGCTGGGCAGCACGACGTCGGTCGGGATGGCCCGCATGGCCGCGAAGCTCATCCGGTAGTCGGCGACGATGTTGCGGTGGGTCTTGTTGCCGACCAGGTGGTTGCCGGCCACCGACAGCGAGCACGGGAAGGTCACGTTCAGCGGCCGGCCCTTCTCGGTCACCGCCATGGTCCAGGTGGTGCAGCCGATGGTGTGGCCGGGCGTCAGGTGAGCGACCAGCGCGGTCTCGCCGACCTTCAGCTTCTGGCCATCGCCGAAACCCTTGTCGACCTTGACCGCCGGAAAGGGCGTCAGGCCATTGTCGTTGTCGCCGAAGTGCTGCCCCTTCTCGAGCGCCGGCTCGTCGGCGCGCGAGGCCCACAGCTTGGCGGTCGGGATGTCGGCCTTCAGCTGGGCCAGGCCGCCGGCGTGGTCGAAGTGGGCGTGGGTGTTGATCAGCACCTTCACGTCCGCCAGCTGGAAGCCCAGCTGCTGGATGCTGCGCTCGATCAGTTTGCCGCCCTCGGCCGACGGACCGCCGTCCAGCAGGACGTGGCCTTCCGACGAGGTGATCAGCCAGGCCGACAGGCCTTCCGAGCCGACATAATAGATGTTGCCGACCACGCGGTACGGCTTGATCGGCTTGACCCAGTTGCTGTTGTCGTCGGCGTGAGCCGCCGGAGCCAACGCCGCCAGGGCGAACGCCAGGGAGATCAGAACACGCTTCATGCCGCAACCTCCGCCGGGGCCGGAGCCGTCTCGCGCACGCCCAGCACGCGGCAGATGGCGTAGACCAGGTCGGCCCGGTTCAGGGTATAGAAGTGGAAGTCCTCGAAGCCCTGCTCCTGCAGCTTGGCGCACATCTCGGCGGCGACCGAGCAGGCGATCAGGCGGCGGGTCTCGGCGTCGTCGTCCAGGCCTTCGAACAGGTTGGCCAGCCAGCCCGGGATCGCCGTGCCGCACGCGGCTGACATCTTCTTCAGGCCGTTGAAGTTGGTCACCGGCATGATCCCCGGCAGGATCGGGATGGTGATCCCGGCGGCGCGCACCTTGTCGACGTAGCGCAGGAAGGCGTCCAGATCGAAGAAGAACTGGCTGATGCCCAGCGTCGCGCCGGCGTCCACCTTCTGCTTCAGGACGTCGATGTCGTGCTCCAGCGACGGGCTTTCCGGGTGCTTCTCGGGATAGACCCCGACCAGCACCTCGAACGGCGCGACGCCGCGGATGGCCTTGGTCAGCTCGGTGGCGTTGGCGTAGCCGTCGGCGCGCGGGACGTAGACCCCGCCGATGCCGCCCTCGGTCGGCGGCGGATCACCGCGCAGCGAGACGATGTGGCGGACACCCGTCTCCCAGTACTCGCGGATGACCTCGTCCACTTCCTCGCGGCTGGCGCCGACACAGGTCAGGTGGGCGGCGGGCTTGAGGCTGGTCTCGTCCAGGATGCGCTTGACCGTGCGGTGCGTGCGCTCGCGGGTCGAGCCGCCGGCGCCGTAGGTCACCGAGACGAAGGCCGGATCCAGCGGCGCCAGGCGGGTGATCGCCTGCCACAGGTTCTCTTCCATCTGCGGCGTCTTGGGCGGGAAGAACTCGAACGACACGCGCGGACGGCCGGTGCGTTCACCGGCGCGAGCAACGGGACCGATCACGCGGCGGGTGGGCGGAAGGGTCATGCGGCGTTCCTCGAAGCGGCAGCCAGGCCTGGACGGCGGGCCGTCCAGATCTTCACGGTCAGGCCCTCGCTGGTAGCCGGCGGCAGGGCGATATTGCTTTCCAGCTGAAGGCCGGCGGCCTGCAGCCAGGTGACGATCTCGACATCGTCGAAGCCCAGACGGCGATGCTGGTGCACCTCGCGCAGGAACTCGTGGTCGTGCGGGGCGAAGTCGGCGATCAGCAGCAGACCGCCCGGCGTCACCAGCCGCGCGGCCTCGGCCACGGCGTTGGCGGGGTCAGACAGGTAGTGCAGCACCTGGTGCACGGTGACCAGATCGGCGCAGCCGCCCGGCAGGCCGGTGCGGAAGATGTCGCCGTGGCGCAGCTCGCAGCTGACCAGGCCGGCCTTGCTGACCTCGTCGCGAGCGATGTTCAGCATCTGCTGCGAGAGATCCAGGCCGAGAGCGTTGTTGGCGCGCTTGCCCAGCAGGGTCAGCATGCGGCCCGCGCCGGCGCCCAGGTCGACCAGCTCGTCGAACGGCCCCTCGCCGGTCGCGCGCAGGATCGCCGCCTCGACCTCGGCCTCGTCGACATACAGCGAGCGGATCTCGTTCCAGCGCGCGGCGTTGCGGGCGAAATAGGCCTGGGCGTCGGTCGAGCGCTCGGCGCGAACAGCGGCCAGCTTGTCAGCGTCCAGGCGCACGACGGGATCGGTGTCGTCGATCAGGTCCAGGGCCTGCTCGACCAGGAAGCGGCCGGCCGACTTGGCGGCCAGGCGGTAGAACACCCAGGCCCCGTCGGGGAAACGCTCGACCAGGCCGGCTTCGGCCAGCAGCTTCAGGTGCCGCGACACGCGCGGCTGGCTCTGGTCGAGGATGCGGCACAGCTCCAGCACCGACAGCTCCTCGGCCGCCAGCAGGGCCAGGAGCCGCAGTCGCGTGGACTCGCCGGCGGCGCGCAGCACCTCGACAACCTGTTCGGCGGTTAGCTTCATAGGGACATAAAGATATCTTTATGTCCGATTTGGCAAGAGAATATTATGCCTCAGGTTCGCCCTTGGCCGGCTGCCAGAGCTCAATCTTGACCCCTGCGGGATCCAGGAGCCAGGCGAAACGGCCCATGCCGCCCTCGTCCTGTTGGCCCAGGGACTGCACGCCCTCGGCGGCGGCCTTGGCCAGCACGCCGTCGATATCATCGACTATGAAATTGATCATGAACGGCGCGGCCGACGGCGCGAAATATTGGGTGTCGGCAGCGAAGGGCGACCAGTTGGTCGTGGTCTTGGGCTGCTTGAAGATCGCCCCGCCCCACGAATGGATGTCGAAACCCAGCACGCGGGCGTACCAGTCGCGCAACGCGGCCGGATCCTCGGCCTTGAAGAAGATCCCGCCCAGACCCAGCACCTTGGCCATCGCCAGCTCCCGCAATTCCCCGAAGCCACCCTAGCGACGCCCACCTCGCGAACGCTACGAGAAATAAGTCTACATATGTCGATTGACTCATAACTCTACATATATAGGGTGAGTGCATGACCCGGACCCGAGCCGCCTCCCCGCAGACCCGCGCCGTGCTGGACGCCCTGATGGCCCAGCCGCAGAGCTGGCGCTACGGCTACGACCTGTCCAAGGAGACGGGCCTGAAGTCCGGCACGCTGTATCCGCTGCTGATGCGCCTGTCCGACCAGGGTCTGCTGGAAGCCGAGTGGCGCGAGCCGCAGCAGCCGGGCCGTCCGCCGCGCCACGCCTATCGCTTGACCGCCCAAGGCCTGGCCGCCGCCAGCGCCCTGCCCCGTCCCGACGCATCTGGCCTGGAGGTCCAGCCCGCATGACCCGCCTCGCTGAACGCCTGCTCGATCACGCCTTGAAGGTCATGCCGCCGGCCCGCCGTGACTGGATCCGCGCCATGCAGGCCGAGCTGGCCTATATCCCCGATCAGCCGGTCGCGATCCTGTTCGCCCTGGGCGGCGTCTGGACCAGCTATGGCCAGTGGGCGCTGCGGACCCTGCCCCTGGCCCGCCTCATCCGCTGGGCCCTGGCGATCGCCGCCCTGGCCTGGGCCGGCTGCTACGCCGTGGCGACGGCGATGATGGTCGGGATCAAGAGCGCGCCGGGGATGACGCCGCAGGACCTGGGCTCGGGTCCCGGAACGGCCGCGAACCTGCGGTTCTTCCAGACCTATCCGCTGACAAACGTGGCCGTGCTGCCGGTGGTGACCCTGCTGCTGGCCGCCGGCGCCGTGTTGCTGGTCCGGCGCAAGCCTGACGCCTTGCCGCTGCTGGCCCTCGCGCTTACCGGCGGCCTGATCATCGCAATCGCCGATCTCGGGAGGGACTGGCCGCTGGCCTGGTCCAGCGGCTGGATGGTTCCCCTGCTCTGCCTTGCGCCAGTCTGGTGGCTCAGCCGCCGCGCGCCTGATCTGCGCCCCACCTAACCCCTTCAACACCCTCGCGCCGCCTCAGCCGGAAGACCCCGCGTCTCCCGCCGCGATGACGCGCGCCCATGCCTCGGAGATCACGATGCCCTTCGACCGTCGCCAACTGCTGCTGGGCGGCGCTGCCCTGGCCGCCACGCCGGCTCTCGCCGCCGAGAACAAGACCGCCGACGCCATCGCCCAGCAGCTGCTGGCCACCAACACCGCCCCAGCCCTGTCGCTGGCCGTCGCCCGCCCGAGCGGCCTCGTCTGGGCCAAGGCCCTGGGCAAGGCCGACCTCCAGTTGGACGTCGCCACCACCCCCGCCCACCGCTTCGGCCTGGGCTCGGTCAGCAAGGTCGTCACCACCACGGCCGCCGCCCGCCTGGTCTCGCGCGGGGTCATCGACCTGGACGCGCCGATCACCCGCTGGCTGCCCGACCTGCCCGACCAGCACCGCCAGACCACGCTGCGGCAGCTCTTCACCCACCGCGCCGGCATCCGCCACTACGACCTCCAGCGCGACCTGGGCGCCAAGGCGCCGGGCGGCCCCATCGGCCAGCGGGCCTATCCGTCGAACCGCGAGATCCTGGACATCTTCATCAACGACCCGCTGATCGCCCCGCCGGGGACCAAGGTCGCCTATTCTTCGCACGGCTACACCCTGGCCTCGATCGTCATGGAGACCGCCGCCAAGCAGCCCTTCGTAGACCTGCTGAAGGCCGAGGTCGGCGTCCCGTTCGGTCTGGCCAGCCTGGACGGCGACGACAGCTTCGCGATCAAGCCCGGCCGGGTCGCGGGCTATACCGACGCCAAGCTCTACAAGAGCCTGGGTTATCCGCTCGCCCAGGAGGGCCTGGCCAACGCACGCCGCGACAACCCCGCCTATAAGTGGGCAGCCGGTGGGCTGATCATGACCCCCTCGGACATCGCACGCTTCGGCGCGGCGCACCTGGACAGCAAGATCACTAAGGCCGAACGCGCCCTGCTCTTCACACCCATGACCGAGAAGACCGGCGCCATGCCGCCGCTGGGCCTGGGCTGGCGGATCGACGCCGATGAGAAGGGCCGCCCGCGCTGGCACCACGCCGGCTCCGACGAAGGGTCCCGCGCCAGCTTGGTGATCTATCCGGAACTGGGCCTGTCGATCGCCTTCGCCACCAACCTGTTCGCTTCGCCCGGCAATGTGCTGAAGCCCTCGTCGGACCTAGCCGACGCCTTCGCCTAGGTCGTTGGCCCACGCCTCGGACCAGGCCATCAGCGGCCAGAGCGCAGCGATCAGTTCGGCCCCACGCGGGCTAAGACGATAACCGCCCTCTGCCGCCACGATGTCGGCGGCGCGCAGTTCCGACAGGCGGGTGTTGAGCGTGCCAGGCGGCAGCTCGGCCGCCGCCTGCAAGGCGCGGAAGGTCAGCCCCCGCCCCTCACGCAGCTCCCAGACGATCCGCAGCGCCCCACGCCGGCCCAGCAGATCCAGCGCCGCCATGATCGGCTTGCCGGTGTCCGAGCCCCGAACGGCGCGCCCCGGCAAAGGCGCTTCATTTTTTGTAGCGTCGCTGGAATTTTCCATGTTACAAATTTTGTAGCACGGAGGATCTTCGATGTCGCCCAGGATCGCCCCCGCCGAGGCCCCCTATCCGCCCAGCGTCGCCCGCACGCTGGAACAGCTGAAAACCCCCGGCGACCAGCCGCTGTCGCTGTTCCGCACCCTGGCTCGCGACGAGCGCCTGTTCGCCCGCTTCACCGGCGGCGGCCTGCTGGACCCCGGCCATCTGCCACTGCGCGAGCGCGAGATCGTCATCCACCGCATCTGCGCCCTCAACGGCTGCGGCTACGAGTGGGGCGTCCACGCGGCGATCTTCGCCGGCGCGGCAGGCCTCGACGCCGGACAACTGGCGGCCACCGTCGCGCCAGGGATCGCGCCCTGCTGGGCCCCGCGCGAGGCGCTGCTGATCAGCTTCTGCGACGCCGTCCACGCCCGCGCCGACATCGACGACGCCCTCTGGACGCGCCTGACCGAAGCCTTCAGCGAAGAGGCCCGGATCGAGCTGATGATGCTGGTCGGCTTCTACCGAACCGTCAGCCTGCTGGCGAACGGCCTGCGCTTGGCGCCGGAGGGGTTCGCCGCGCCGTTTCCGGCCTAGCCGCAGGTCTCAGAGACCTTGGTCCAGATTTCCCGGCTCTCGATCACCGTCTCGTTGCCGGGCACCGCGCCGCCGCCCAGGCTGGCCTTCAGAGCGGCCAATTGCTGCTTGGCGGCCTCGCGCTCTTCGGGCGGGCCGGAGCGGATGGCCTCCTCGATCTGGGCGATGACCGGAGCCATCGCGGCGCTCGTCTGGGCGGGAACCGGCGCGCCACCCATCGGCGCCTGACGCGTCTGGAACGTCCGCTCCCAGCGCCCGTCGGCCAGCTTGCGGAAGTTGTCCGAGATCAGCTGCCCGCCCGAACAGGCCGTCTGGTAGGTCGAGCCGCCGCCGGGCAAGGCGTTGAAGGCCTGGGTCGCGCAGTTCGAAGGAACGGGCGGCGGCGCACTAGGGCCCTTCACACACCAGTGGTGGCGGCCCTGCCCCGGATAGGACTGGGTCGTCACCGCGCCGTCGGGACCGGTCTGCTCCAGGGTCGCCGCGCCGGTCGCGCCGTCCAGGCGCTGGACGCTCTTCATGACCATCGGCCCCGAGCGCACGGTCGTGGTGGTCTCGGAATCGATGCGGTAGTCGCCCGGCGGCGGCGCGACCTGGCCCGCCGCCAGCGAAAGGAAAGCGGCCGCGCCGCCCAGGACCAAAGCCCTCATGCGCCTCAGGCCGCGACCGGCGTGGCCAGGGGTTCGCCGTGAAAGTAGCGGCGCAGGTTCTCCAGGGTCAGGCTGACCATGGCCGGGATGCTGTCCAGCGTCGCGCCGGCCGTGTGCGGGGTCAGCACGGTGTGGGGCACGCCCACCCAGCGCGCCGCCGGGGTCGGCTCCTGGGCGTAGACGTCCAGCGCCGCCATGCCCAGCGCGCCGCTCTTCAGGGCTTCGATCAGGGCGTCCTCGTCGATCAGCGCGCCGCGCGCGACATTGACGATCAGGCCCTGGGGCCCGACCGCCTCGATGACGGCCTTGTTGATCAGGTGATGGTTCGAGGCGTCCGAGCGCGAGCAGACCACCAGCACGTCGCTGTCGCGGGCCAGGGCCAGCAGGCTGTCGGCGCGCGGATGGTCGGTCTCCTTGGGACGCGGGCCCCACCAGGCGATCTTCATCTCGAAGGCCCGCAGGCGCGTGGCCACCGCCTCGCCGATATAGCCCAGGCCGACGATGCCGACCTTGCGGCCGCGCAGGCCATGACGGGGGGCCATGCGTTCGGCGTGGGTCCAGTGGCCCGAGCGCAGGCGATGGTCGCCCTCGACGATGCCGCGCCAGGCGGCCAGGACGAGGCCCACCGCGTGATCGGCGACGTCGGCGGCGTTGAGGCCCGTCGAGTGGGTCACGGCGATGCCATGGGCCTTGCACCACGGCACGTCGACGCCGTCATAACCGACGCTGACGCAGGCGATCAGGCCCAGCTGCGGCATCTCCGACAGCATGTCGCGCGACAGGGCGAACTCGCCGGCATGGACGATGGCCCGAACCTTCCGCCCCGGCCCTTCCAGGAACGCCATCCTGTCGGGGTGGTCCCACAGCCGGTGCACCTCGTAGGCGCTCTCCAGCAGCGGCTGCAAGGGCAGCAGCATCTCGTGCGAGAGCAGGATGTGGGGCTTATCGACAGCGGTTTGCGGCATGCGTGTCTCCTGGGCGGGACAATCGTCTAGCGGACTTGAAGCTACTCTTCTGGGAGCGCTTATCCAGAGCTAAGCAGAGGCTCGGCGGATCGCCAGCCCCCTCCCGACGATGTGAAACATCCCGCCAAGAACCCGGCCAAAGCGTGGCGGTTCCGCACGGGTGCGGCCAAGCTGTGAACAACCATCGTTCCAGCGGGTTTTGCTAGCGCGCCACAACGGCGCTGGAGAAACCCCGATGTTGACCAAGACGCTCGCCGCCGCCGCGGCGCTTTCGCTGCTGGTCGCCGGCGGCGAGGCCCTCGCCGCCCAGAAGTCTTCGACCGCCATGGCCGGCCCCAAGCAGCCGATCCCCTACGACCAGCTCAATGCCTACATGAAGGCCTCGGCCAAGACGCGGGCCAGCAAGGATTGGTGGGCCGGCCAGGCGACCACGGGCATGTCGACCGACACCGCCGCGACCGCGCCGGCCACGGCCAGCGATCCGGCGATGGCCACTCCGCCGATGCCCGACACCGCCGTGAACCCCGCGCCCAGCGCCGCGCCGCCCAGCCTGCCGGTGACCCCGCCGATCAACGCCACGCCGCAGACGGGCGACCCGACCCTGCCGAACCAGCCGGTCCCGGGCGCGCCGGGCGTGCCGCCGACCGAGCCGAAGTAGTCTTGATGGCCCGGGACGGCCTGGCCGTCCCGGCTGCTCAGGCGCCGCCGAAGACGAAGTCGGCCTTGTAGTAGCCCTTGGCGGGATCGAGGATGTCGATCGCGAACGGGGCCGAACCATCGGCCAGGTCCGTCAGCCAGGCGTCGTTGGACCGCACCATGACGCCCAGGTCGGCCTTCTGCGCCTCGGCCAGCAGCCAGCCGACCATCGCCGCCTTGGTCCCGATACCGTTCACGCCATCGCCGCCATAGGCCGCGAAATAGTCGACGCGCGTGTCGATCATGGCGTGGATCTTGGCGTCGGTCGGCGCCGCGCCGAAGATCGTCTTGTAGGCCTCGCGCGTGGCCTCGACGAAGCTTAGCGACCCGTACTTGGCCAGGAACGCGTCCTTGCCCTCGCCCAGCTTGCCCAGATTGACAGCGAAGTTGATGTAGCGGTTCTCCAGATTGAAGCTCTGGTAGTAGGCGCTATTGAGGTTGTTGGCGTTGGGGCCCGTCGGCGAGACCAGGTAGTCGACGCCCGGCTGCCCGGGGATCTTCCCAGTGAAGAATTCATAGGCCAGCGTCGCCACCGAGGTCGTCGCCCCAGCGGCCTTGACGATTTCGACCAGGGCCGTGGTCGGCGTCAGCGCGCCGCTTTCCAGGCGCGACGACAGATCGCTCGCCAGCGTCCCGCCGGCGCCGCCCGTGTTTCGCAGGATGTTGCCGACGACCAGCGTCATGCCGTCGCCCAGCTCGACGGTCTTGTCGGTGAAGCTGATCCACTCGACGTTCCGGACCGTGTCGACGCCTTCGTAGGTCTGGGCCGACGACGGCGGCGCGAAGGGACGACGATCGGCGACCTTCCAGCCATCGACAGTCCAGGTGAGACTGAAGTCGGTGCTGGCCCCGCGCATGACGACCATGTCGGAGCCCTTGCCGCCGTCGATGACGTCGTCGCCCTCCCATCCGGTCAGGATATTGTTGCCGGCGTCGCCGGTCAGGCGGTCGTAGCGGGCATAGGCGTAGAGGCCCCAGTGGCGGCTGAACTGGCGGGTGGCGGTGCTGCTCACGCCGAGCGCGTGGAC
>NZ_JAGIBH010000019.1 GCF_017744445.1 Caulobacter sp. | reverse complement strand
GGTCGAGCGTCTGGACATAGGCGGCGGCCGCGGCGACGGCGGGCGCGCTGTCGCGGGCCTCGGGCTCGACCAGGATGGTGACCCAGGTGTCGATCTCGGCCGTTTGCTGGGCCACGAAGTCGACCATGGCCGCGCCGGTGACGATGACGATCTCGGCGACGCCGGGAATGCCTTTCACACGCAGGACGGTCTCCTGGAAGGACGACCGCTCGCCGACCAGTTTCAGGAATTGCTTGGGCTGGTCGCTACGCGAAGCCGGCCAGAGCCGCGTGCCTGAGCCACCGCACAGGATCACCGGATAGATCGCACTCAAGATAAACCCCACCACGTTTTAGTCTTTGCCCCTGTTAGGGCGTTATTGCGGACGGGCTTAAAGGCAAAGCATGACGAAACGAAGAGTTTTCGTTTGGTTGGCGTATGCGTGGGCGTCGTCTCGCTGAGGCCGTGAGCAGGACGATCTGGGAAAGCGCTGAATCTTGCGCTATGCCGGACCTTGGCTGGGGCATGCCAAGAATAGGATGATGAGGGAAGGCTGCGGATCCTTCACGCCATAGAAGGTCCGTGATGGCGCTGAGCGCCGCCTTTCCAGAGAAATAATGAGCTTGCAGCCTATCCATATCTTGATCACCGGCGGGGCCGGCCAAGTCGGCCTCGAACTTCAGCGTGCAACCTGGCCTGAAGGGGTCGCGCTTCATGCGCCCACACGCGACGAACTGGACCTGACCAGCGCGGCGTCAGTCCAGGCCCTATTCGACAAGATCCCGTTCGCGGCGGTCATCAACAGCGCCGCCTGGACGGCCGTCGACAAGGCTGAGGCCGAGGTCGCCGGAGCGTTCGCGGCCAATGCCGGTGGGCCGGCCTTGCTGGCGGACATCACCCGTGAGCGCGGCATCCCGCTGGTTCAGGTATCGACGGATTACGTCTTCGACGGCGACAAGCCCGGGCTCTATGTCGAGAGCGATCCGGTCGCGCCGATCGGGATCTATGGCGCCTCCAAGCTAGCGGGCGAGATGGCTGTGCGGCTGGGCAATCCGCGCTCGGTCGTCCTGCGCACGGCCTGGGTGCTGAGCGCCCACCGCGCCAATTTCCTGAAGACCATGCTGCGGCTGGCGGCGGATCGGCCAGCGCTGCGAGTGGTCGATGACCAGCATGGCTGCCCGACCTCGGCGACCGATATTGCCGGAGCGCTGAAGATCATCGTCCTGCGCATGATCGCCGACGAGGCGGCGCCGACCGGCGTCTATCACTTCGTCAATGCGGGGGAGGCGAGTTGGGCCGACCTGGCGCGGGAGGTCTTCCGCCTCAGTGCTGAGGCAGGCGGTCCGGCTGCCGAAGTCGAAGGCATTCCGTCCGAACAGTATCCAACGCCGGCGCGCCGGCCGAAGAACTCGCGGCTGTCGATGGCCAAGCTCGCAGCCGACTACGGCATTCATCCGCGCGCCTGGCAGTTCGCCGTGGCCGACATCATCACCGAACTGAACACTCAAGGAGCCCGCGCATGAAGGGCATCATCCTGGCCGGCGGCTCCGGCACGCGCCTGCATCCCATGACCTTGGTGACGTCCAAGCAGCTGATGCCTGTCTACGATAAGCCGATGATCTATTATCCGCTGTCGACCCTGATGCTGGCCGGCATACGCGAGGTGCTGATCATCTCGACGCCGCGCGACGTGCCCAGCTTCCAGGCGCTGCTGGGCGACGGCTCGCAGTGGGGGATGGAGATCCAGTACGCGGTCCAGCCCAGCCCGGACGGCCTGGCCCAGGCCTACATCATCGGCGCGGCGTTCGTGGGTAATAGCCCGTCGGCGCTGATCCTGGGCGACAATATCTATTACGGCCACGGCATCACCGACCTCTTCACCAACGCCATGAAGCGCGAGGGCGGGGCGACGGTGTTCGCCTATCACGTCAACGACCCCGAGCGATACGGCGTGGTCGAGTTCGACCGCGGCATGAAGGCTGTATCGATCGAGGAGAAGCCCAAGGCGCCGAAGTCGAACTGGGCAGTGACGGGCCTCTATTTCTACGACGCCGACGTGATCGAGATCGCCAGGAATTTGAAGC
The DNA here is from genome assembly GCF_017744445.1 of Caulobacter sp. Classification (GTDB taxonomy): domain Bacteria; phylum Pseudomonadota; class Alphaproteobacteria; order Caulobacterales; family Caulobacteraceae; genus Caulobacter. Next base: position 61,406 of record NZ_JAGIBH010000019.1, on the reverse strand, counting down.
CCTCGGCGCGCGGCGAACTGGAGATCACCGACGTCAACCGCGCCTATCTCGAGCGCGGCGACCTCGCCGTGGAGATCATGGGGCGTGGCTATGCCTGGCTCGACACGGGCACGCCCGACAGCCTGGTCGAGGCCGCCGAGTTCGTGCGGGTGCTGGAGAAGCGCCAGGGCTTCAAGATCGCTTGCCCCGAGGAGATCGCCTTCCAGAAGGGCTTCATCGACGCGGGACAGCTCGAGGCGCTGGCGGATGCGCTTGGGAAAAGCACCTACGGGGCTTACCTGCGCAACAACGTGCTCAACCGCTACTCGCAATAGATCTGCCGTTATCGCGGGTCCCGACTGCGCCTGATCCCATCATCCGGGATCAGGCGTGTCCGCCACCCCATTTTTTGCCAGCGCTGGCACGAACGCGTTGACACCCGTTCGGGTTTGCCGAAGCTTTATCTCGATCGCGTCGACACGCTTCGGCGCGCGAGTAAGTCGGGCATGTGGCGTTGCTGCATGACACCGGTATCAATGGGAAGGGGAGCTGATGAACAGATTCATCCGCGCGCGCCGTGTCGCCGCGCCGCCCGCGCCTTCCGCCATCATTATCGCCATGGAACCACGTCCCCCGTGGACGTCGGGAGCCGGCCTTCGTCGGCTCCCGCCTCTTTGGCGCAGCGCTCCGCAACGGAGGGCCTGAGGCCCCGACAGGGCTGATCACCGAGCGCCCGTTCGTCGACCACAAAAAGAACGACGGGCGCCTTTTGGGAGGGAAATCAAATGACTTGCTTGAACTGGATGGAGTCGACGGCGGCGGGCCGTCGCAAGGTCCTGCTGGCCGCCGCCGGTGCGGGGGCGATGATGTGGGGGCAGGCCGCGCTGGCCCAGACCGCGTCCGCGCCGCAAAACGATCCGGCCGAAGTCGAGGCCGTGGTTGTCACCGGCTTCCGCAGCAGCCTGGAGAAGGCGCTGGAGGTGAAGCGGGCCAATACCGCCGCCGTGGACTCGATCGTCGCCGAAGACATCGCCAAGTTCCCTGACAACAACCTGGCCGAGGCCATCCAGCGCGTGCCGGGCGTAGCCATCACCCGCGATGGTGGGGAAGGGCGCAACCTGTCGGTCCGCGGCCTGTCCGAAGAGTTCACCCGCGTGCGCATCAACGGCGTGGAGGCCCAGGCGACCACGGGCTCGAACCGCGGCCGGGGCTTCGACTTCAACGTCTTCGCCTCGGAGCTGTTCAGCCAGATCGACGTGCGCAAGACGCCGTCGGCCGATGTCGAGGAGGGCTCGCTGGGCGCCACCGTCGACCTGCGCACCGGTCACCCGTTCGACTATCGCGGCTTCAAGATGGCCGGTTCGGCCAAGATGGGCTGGAACGATCTCTCCAAGTCCTATGACCCGCGCATGGCGCTGCTGGTCAGCAACACCTTCAAGGACGACACCTTCGGGGCGCTGTTCTCGGTGGCCTATTCCGAGCGCGGCACGCGCCAGAACGGGGCCAGCACGGGTCTGTGGAACCAGGGCAACGCCGACGGCGGCTGGTGCAGCGTCGCGGCGCGCCCGGCCCTGTGCGCCGGCGCCGATGCGACCGACACCGCCACGGCCAGCCTGGCGACGACCCGCTATCCACGCTTCCTGCGCTACCAGCAGTACGAGCTGGAGACCAAGCGCCTGGGCCTGACCGGGTCGCTGCAATGGCGTCCGACCGACCGCACCGAAATAACCTTCGACATGCTGTACTCGAAGTTCGAGGGCTCGCGGAACGAGCGCCAGCTGGAGGCCATCGGCTTCAGCCGCGCCGCCTCGCAGGGCGGCAAGCCCGAGATCGTGGTCCGCGATCTGGTGCTCGATGACAAGGGCACGATGGTCTACGGCCTGTTCGACAATGTCGATCTGCGCTCGGAGAACTACCTCGACAAGTACGACACCGAGTTCACCCAGTGGACCCTGAACGCCAAGCACAAGCTGACCGACAAGTGGTCGGTGAAGGGGCTGCTGGGCTATGTGGCCAACGATTTCGACAATGCGCTGGACTACATCGCCCAGATGGACCGGCTGAACAGCGATAACTACTCTTTCGATTTCCGGCCCAACGGCCAGTACTTCCCGGCCATCAACTACGGCTTCGACGTCACCGACCCGAACGCCTGGTACATCGGTCCGACCCAGACCGTGGCGGGCGGTACCGGCCCGACCGGTCCGGACATCCGCCTGCGTCCGAACTGGAACGATAACAAGTACAAGGTCGCCCAGTTCGACACCGAGTACGAGCTGAACGACCACCTGACCCTGAAGGGCGGCGCGAACTGGAAGAAGTACGCCTTCATCGGCCAGGGCCAACGCCTGGCCGCTGGCGAGGGCAACATTCCGGTCATGCCGGCCGGCTCGACCATGACCTCGCTGACCGAGCAGTGGTGCGGCCTGCAAGGCCTGAACCTGCCGGCGGGCACGCCCGTCTGCTGGGCCAGCCCGAACCGCGACGCTATCGCCAAGGCCTACGACATCTTCAGCAACAGCGGCCGCTTCGCCCTGTCCAGCACCACCTCCAGCGCCCGCGGCGACAACCGTCGGGTCAACGAGGAGGACAAGGGCGCCTATGTCATGGCGGCCTTCAAGTTCGACGCTCTGGGCATGCCGGTGCGTGGCGACGTCGGCGTGCGCTACGTCAAGACCGAGCAAAGCTCGACCTTCTTCGCCACTGTGCCGACCACCGTGGACCCGGCCGGCTTCCAGCTGACCACCGTGGGCCGCAGCTACGAGGACACCCTGCCGTCGCTGAACCTGGTGGTCGAGCCGCGTGAGGACGTCATTGTCCGCATCGGCGCGGCCAAGGTGATGTCGCGTCCGGGTCTGGGCAGCCTGTCGGCCGCGACCAACGTCTCGGTGGCCGGCGGCTCACGCACCGTGACGACCGGCAACCCGATGCTGGAGCCCTATCGCGCCAAGACCTTCGACGTGGCGGTGGAGTGGTATCCCAAGCGTGGGGCGATCCTGTCGGCGGCGTTCTTCTACAAGGACATCAGCACCTACATCCAGAACATCACCACCCTGGCGCCGTACTCGACGACGGGCCTGCCGGCCAGCCTGCTGCAGGGGACCGGCGTGACGGTCGACGACCAGTTCACGATCTCGAACGTCATCAACACGCCCGGCGGCCCGCTGAAGGGCGTCGAGTTGAACTACCAGCAGCCCCTGACCTTCCTGCCGTGGAAGCTCAAGAACTTCGGCGTGCTGCTGAACTACACCTTCGTCGACTCCAAGATTGACTACTTCCTGACCACGACGGCGGGCGCGGCCACCGTGTCGCGCGATCTCCTGAACCTGTCCAAGAACGCCTACAACGGCACGCTCTATTACGAGGAAGGGCCGGTCCAGGCTCGCATCTCGCTGGCGCACCGCGACAAGTACCTGACCGCCGTGCCGTCCTCGTACAATGTCGATGTGTCGGGGCGTAAGCCGACGACCTTCGTGGACTTCTCGGCCTCGTACCGGATCAACGACGCGCTGACCTTCAGCGTCGAGGGCCTGAACCTGACGAATGAGAAGGACATCACCTACAGCGACTCCACGGCCGAGCGGCTGAGCGACTACTTCCAGAGCGGTCGCCAGTACTTCGTGGGCGTGCGCTACAGCTTCTGATCCCGTGGGCGGTCGGCGAGAGCCGGCCGCCCGTTTTTCATTGGGGCGACCAGTATGAAGACCGCTTATGGCGCGGCCGCCGCGCTGCTGCTTTTCTCCGCCGGGCCGGCGCTGGCTCAATCCGCGCCCGCCAATGGCCGCGCCGAGCTCACCGCCTATATCGACGGCCTGGCACGCGACCGCCTGAAGGTGCGCGAGGCCAGCGTCGCGGGGCTGAAGTCCCAGGCTGACGCCGAGGCCCGCAAGGCCGCCAATCGCGCCAAGATCCTGAAGCTGATCGGCGGCCTGCCCGAGCGCACGCCGCTGGCGGCCAAGACCTGGGGTGTCGTCCAGGAGGACGGCTTCAAGGTCGAGAAGGTCACCTATGACAGCCTGCCGGGCTATCACGTCACCGCCAATCTCTACGTCCCTGAAGGGAAGGGGCCGTTCCCAGCCATCATCGTCGCCCCGGGGCACGGCCTGGACGGCAAGATCGGCAACCGCAACTTCGCGGTGAACCTGGCCCGCGCCGGCATGATGGTGCTGGCCTACGACATCGTCTCCGAGGGCGAGCGGCTGCAGCACTACGATCCCGAGCTGGGCGCCTCCAAGGTGGGCCGGCCGACGGGCGAGCACAGCCTGGCCGCCTGGCAGACCGCCCCAGTGGGCGACCACGTCTCGCGCTACTTCATCTGGGACGCTGTCCGGGGGCTGGACTACCTGGCCGCCCGGCCTGACGTCGACGCCCAGCGCCTGGGCGCGTTCGGGTGCTCGGGCGGCGGCACGCTGACGGCGTTCCTGTCGGCCCTGGACGACCGGGTGAAGGCCACCGGCACAGCCTGTTTCATCACCGACTTCGACCACCTGCTGTCGACTGTCGGACCGCAGGATGGCGAACAGTCGATCCCAGGCTTCCTGGCCTCGGGTCTGGATCTCGCCGACTTAGTCGAGATGGCCGCGCCGCGCGCCTATGCGGTGATCTCGACCACCGAGGACATGTTCCCGTTCGAGGGGGCGAAGAAGGCGGTCAAGGAAGCGCAGGGCGTCTATGCCCTGTACGGCGCCGAGGACCGGTTGAGCTTCATCCACGGTCCGGGCGGCCACGGCGCCTTGCAGCCCATCGCCTCGGATATCGTCGCCTTCTTCAGCCGCTGGCTGAAGGACGTGCCGGAAAAACGCCCCTTCACACCGCCGCCCCGTCTCTCGCCGGAGAGGCTGTGGGTCACGCCGACCGGCCAGCTCTCGACCTCGATCGGCGGCGAGACGATCCAGAGCCTGAACGCCAAGCGGCTGAAGACGGTGATCGCGGCGCGGCCAACCGTGGCGTCGGCTGCCGAGGTCGCGGGCCTGCGCAAGCGGCTGGCGACCGACATCCGCGCGGTGACCTTCGCCACGGTCCAGCCGGGCGGCGCGCCGCCTGAGGTTGCTGAGGGCGCGAACGGCGGGCTGCGGTTCAAGGTCGAGGACGGCCAGTGGGCCGATGCAATCCTCACCAAGCCCGACGGTGACGGCCGCAAGCCGGCCGTGCTGCTGCTGACCAAGGATCCTCAAGCGGTGAAGGCCGAGGCCGCGCGGCTGGCCAAGGCCGGCCATGTGGTCCTGACCCTGGTCGCGCGCGGCGCGGGTGGGACCGAAGAACTAAAGGCTAGCGTCCTGGGCGACTGGAACCTGCTCGCCACCCGCATGCTGCTGGTCGACAAGACCCCATTGGGCGTGCGCCTGGACGACGCCGTCCACGCCATGGACTGGCTGGCGGCGCGGCCGGATGTCGATGCCAAGGCGATCAGCGTCTACGGCCTGGGCGCGCTGGGGCCGGTGGCCCTGCACCTGGGCGCGATCGATGACCGGGTCGCGGCGATCTATGCCGACAACAGCCTGACCGCCTTCCGCATGGCCGTGAACCAGCCGATCCAGCGCGAGTTGCCCGAGGTGCTGCCGCCCGGCGTGCTGCGCCGCTATGAACTGGGCGATCTGGCGCTGGCGGCGTTCCCGCGTCCGGTGACCTTCGTCAATCCGACCGACGCCGTCGGCACGCCGCTGACGCAAGCCGCCTTCGACAAGGAGCTGGCCTATGTCCGCGCGGCTGATCGCAAGCTGGGGCAGGGCGATCGTGTCCGCTGGACCTGGAGGGGCGGCCGCGAGCCGCTCGTGCTGCCATGAGCGTTTCCCGCCGTCATCTCCTGGCCTCGGGCGCGGTGCTGGCCGCCGCGCCTAGCCTGGCCCGCGCCGCCGACGACGCCTGGAAGGAAGCCGACGCCATCCTGGCTCGTATCAAGCCGCCGGCGATCCCGCGCCGCGACTTCCCGATCACCAGGTTCGGGGCCAAGCCGGGCGGTGAGGCCGACTGCACGAAAGCCATAGCCGCGGCGATCGCGGCCGCCGCCAAGGCTGGCGGAGGTCGCGTGGTGGTCCCGGCCGGTGTCTGGCTGACGGGCGCTGTCCATCTGAAGAGCCGCGTCGAGCTGCACGTGGCCAAGGGCGCGACCCTGAAGTTCTCGCGCGATCCGGCCGCCTATCTGCCCGCCGTGCTGACCCGGCACGAGGGCGTGGAGCTGATCAACTACTCGCCCTTCATCTACGCCCTGGACCAGCACGACATCGCCCTGACCGGCGAAGGAACCCTGGACGGCCAGGCCGATGCCGACCACTGGTGGCCCTGGGTCAAGCGCAAGCCGCCCGGCGTGGTCGACGACCGCAAGCGCCTGACCGAGATGGCCGAGAAGAGCGTGCCGGTCGAGCAGCGAGTGTTCGGGGCCGGCACGACGATCCGTCCGATGTTCGTCCAGCCCTATCGCTGCCGGAACGTGCTGATCGAGGGCCTGACCATCGTCGGCTCGCCGATGTGGGAGGTCCATCCGGTCGCCTGCGAGAACGTCATTGTCCGTGGGCTGCAGATCCACAGCCACGGCCCCAACAACGACGGTTGCGACCCGGAGTCGTGTCGCGACGTGCTCATCGAGAAATGCGTGTTCGACACCGGCGACGACTGCATCGCCATCAAGTCGGGCCGCAACGCTGATGGCCGCCGCCTGAACCGTCCGACCGAGAACGTCATCATCCGCGACTGCGAGATGAAGGACGGCCACGGCGGCGTCACCCTGGGCAGCGAGATCACCGGCGGCGTGCGCAACGTCTTCGTCGAGCGCTGCAAGATGGACAGCCCGCGCCTGGATATCGCCATCCGCTTCAAGAACAACGCCATGCGCGGCGGCACGCTGGAGAACATCCACGTCCGCGACATCGCCGTCGGCCAGGTGGCCAAGGCGGTGATCACCGTCGACTACAATTACCAGGAGGGCGCGAACGGGCCGTTCACGCCGGTGTTCCGCAACCTGGTGGTCGAGCGCCTGGTCAGCGGCAAGAGCCCGCGCGCGCTCGACCTGCAAGGCTTCCCCGCCGCGCCGATCCGCGGCGTGACGCTGAAGGACTGCGTGTTCGACGGCGTCGCCCAGCCCGACATCGTCAAGCATGTCGAGGGGCTGACCTTCGAGAACGTCCGCATCAACGGCCAGCCGGCCACGCCGCCGGCATGAACAAGTTCAGTGAGTTAGAGACGCCCATGACCCAAAGCCCAGTCTCCGCCACCCGTCGCCTGATCGTTGGCGGGATCGGTCTCGCCGCCGCTGCCGCCGCCTTGCCGGCGCAAGCCCAGGCCTCGAAGGCCAAAGCGCCCGCGCGTCCGGTCCTGCCAGCGCGCAAGCTGAAGAACCCCCTGGTGCTGGATCCTCGCGACTTCGGCGCCAAGGCCGATGGGGTAACCAAGGACACCGCCGCGATCCAGACCGCGCTCGACCGTTGCGCCACGCTTGGCGGTGGCGAGGTGGTGCTGAGCGGCGGGACCTTCCTGAGCGGCGCCATCCGCATCGGCTCGCGCACGACGTTGCGCATCGAGGCCGGTGCGACGCTGCAAGGATCTCCCGATCTGGCCGACTATCCTGTGGTGCAGGTGCGCTGGGAGGGCCGCTTCGTGCCGGGCTATATCGGCCTGGTCTGGGCGCGGGAGGCGCACGACATCGCCTTGACCGGCAAGGGCCAGATCGTGGCTTCGTCGGCGATCAAGCGGCGGATCGAGACGGCGACCGGCTATCGGCATCCGGCGCTCCTGGAATTCGTCGACGTGAAGGGCCTGAGCGTCACCGACCTGCGCACCGAGCAGAACGACATGTGGTCGATCCATCCGCTGTATTGCGAGGACGTGGTGTTCCGCGACGTGATCGTGCACGGCGGCGCCGACGGCATCGACGTGGACTCGTGCAGCCGCGTGCTGATCGAGCGCTGCGACTTCGACGTGGCCGACGACTGCATCTCGCTGAAGTCCGGACGCGGGCTGGAAGGCAACATGATCGCCCGGCCGACCGAGGACGTGACCATCCTGGACTGCGTGTTCCGCGACCGCCGCTGGGCTTGTATCGGTATCGGCAGCGAGACCTCGGCCGGGGTGCGCCGGGTGCTGGTCGAGCGCTGCAAGTGCCTGTCGGCCTACACCTTCGCCATCTACATCAAGAGCCGTCCGGGGCGTGGGGCGTTCATCGAAGACATCGTCATGCGAGACCTCGAGGTCTCGAACACGGGGCAGGGCTTCCTGCGGCTGAACTTCCTGGACAGCGGCAAGCAGGACCAGTTCCCGGTGCCGGGCCTGGCCGGCATCCCCACCGTGCGCAACCTGGTGTTCGAGCGCATCAAGGTCACCGACGTCCCGGTGCTGGTCGAGGCGGTGAACGTTCACCCCGACAAGCCGGTCGAAGGGCTGGTGCTGAACGGCGTCACCGGCACGGCCAAGCGCGGCATCCGCCTGGCCAACCTGCGCAATGTCGACCTGAAGGGGATCAATGTGACGATCGCGGAGGGACCGAAGCTGGCGACCAACAATGTCACCGGTCGCGGGCTTGAAGACGCGGTGGCCGGCGATCCTACGCCGCGGCCGGCTGACGTCGTGGCAACGGAACCTGCCTACCGCTTCGGTCAAGCCAGTGGCCGGCCCAACTAGGGAGAGACGAGCGTGCGAGACCTCCACCTGAACCGGCGGGCGCTGACTGGCGCCCTGGCCCTGAGCCTGGTCGCAGGGCGGGCCTTGGCCCAGGCCGCCAAGCCGGCGGATGCGACCCTGACCGGCACGCCCGCCGCGCCGGTGATCATCCCCGCGCCGCTGGAGCCGGCGGGCCTGCTGTCCAAGGAAGTGGTCGAGCTGTGGCCGGTCGGGCGCGTGCCGGGCTCGGCGGGTGTCACGGCCACGCGCCAAGTGCTGGAGCGCGGCTCGCCCGCCGCCCATGACCGCGCGGTGATGCATGTCTCGCGACCGATCCTGGAGGTCTTCCGACCCGAAAAGCCGAACGGCGCGGCCATGGTGATCCTGCCGGGCGGCGGCTACATGCGGCTGGCGGTGGACAAGGAAGGGGCGGGCGGCGCCCGGCGCCTGGTCAAGGCGGGCATCACCTGCTTTGTGCTGAACTACCGTCTGCCGGTCGACGGCTGGGCCGACGGCTATGACGCCGCGTTGCAGGACGTGCAGCGGGCCGTGCGCCTGATCCGCGCGAACGCCAAGACCTGGGGCGTGGATCCGGCCCGCGTCGGCGTCATGGGCTTCTCGGCTGGCGGGCACCTGGCCGCCGCGTCCCTGACTCGCTACGACGCCAAGGTCTATGAACCGATCGACGCGGCCGACCAGCTGTCGGCGCGGCCGGACGTCGTCATGGTGGGCTACGGCGTCATGACCGCCACGCCGCGGCCGGGCATCGCCACGGTCAGCGCCGAGACGGCCAAGCCGTTGAACGAGCGCGTCCGCAAGGGCCTGCCGCCGACCTTCGTCGTGCATGCCGCCGACGACCGGACCGTGCAGGTGACCAACAGCCTGACCCTGTTTCAGGCGCTGAAGATCGCTGAGGTCCCCGCCGAGCTGCATGTCTACCAGGAAGGCGGCCACGGGTTCGGCTTCAGCCTGCCGGCCGAGAACCCGGCCTCACGCTGGCCGGACGCCTTCGAGGCCTGGCTGCGTCGTCTGAAATTCATCTGAGTTGGGCGATCGGGTCGTCGAACCGGCGGGGTTCGACGACCACTCGCTTTCGCACCCCGTGCCCCACCGACATCTAGCGTGCTGCTGCACGTGGTTCTCGCTCACGGGGAGGGGGGCTGTCATTGATCAGAAATCCACGTTTTATTGTCCGCTGGTCCCCGAGTCCCGCCCGTAGAGACGTCCTTGCCCGATACCGCCTTGCGTAAAGATGTCTGGCTGCTGGACGCCAGGGAGCACGACGACGCCTTCGAGCAGTACCGCAAGGGCTGCGCGCACCTGTTCGACATCACGCTGCAATCGCCCGAAGCGACCTTCTTCAACAGTCTGGTGGCCCACCACCTGGGTCCGGTCGTCCTGGCCAAGTGCTCGGGCGTGCCGCAGCGGTTCGAGCGCAAGCTGTCACACATCCTGATCGATGGCGGCGACACGGTCCTGGTGGTGGTCGAGTTGGAGGACAGCGGCTGGCGTGGCGACTATGACGGTCGGGCGGCCGGCGGTCACATGGGGTCGATCCGGCTGATCGACATGGCCCGGCCGTACGAGATGTCGACCGGCAGCTATCGCTCGCTCTACGTCATGTTTCCACGGGGCTTGCTGGACGAGCAGGGCGATCTCGATTTCCACGGCCTGGTGGTTTCCGAGGACGGCGTCAGCGGCCGCCTGCTGGGCGCGCACGTCCGGACGTTGGCGGAGGTCGCCGACCGGATGACGCCGGATGAAGCCGAGGCCGGCGCCCGGGCCATGGTGGCCCTGATCTCCGGCGCCATCACTGCCCATGCCGCGCCCGCGACCGGCGATCATCGTCCCGTCGAGAAGATGCTGCTGGCCTCGGGCCGCCAGTTCGTCGAACGCAATCTGGAGGATGTCGAGCTGTCGCCTGAGGCCGTCCGCCGGCATCTGGGTGTGTCGCGCAGCCTGCTCTACAAGGTGTTCGAGCCCCTGGGCGGCGTCAGCGCCTTCATCCAGGGACGCCGGCTGGATCAGGCCTTCGACGCCATCCTGCATGACCGCGCCGAGCAATATACGCTGGGCGAGATCGCCTATCGTCACGGCTTTCGGTCCGATGCCCACTTCAGCCGCGCCTTCCGCGGGCGGTTCGGCGTCACGCCCGGGCGCCTGCGCCGGGTGGGCGAGGCGGCGCGGCGGGAAGGGCTGTCGGCGCTGGAGCGGCCGGACGACGTCTTCACCTGGCTGCGCGGCCTTTAGGCCGATCGACGCCCAGGGCGCCCAAGGTAAAGCTTCTTACGGTTAAGCTTCACGCATAGGGTGAGTGGGATTGCCTTACGCGGCCTCGGCGACGTAGGGTCCGCGCCCTCTCGTCACCCCACCGACGAGCAACTCGCCGGCGGCGTTCAGCGAATGCCGCCGGTCCTCTCCCTCCTAAATCCGCTCGAATCCGACGGCAGGCGCAAACAAACGCGCCGCCTCCGGGAGGAGAGGCGGCGCGAGTCGAACCAGGCGGAGGTAAAGGAAGGACGCCTGGGAAGTCCGGGGAGGACGTTCGGCTTAGAAGTTGTAGCGAAGGCCGACGATGAACTGGCGGCCGCTGTGGGTGTAGACGTTCAGGCGGTCGCTATCGCCGACGTACTGGTCGTTGAACTCGTCGGTCAGGTTCACGCCTTCGAGCGACAGCTTCAGGTTTTCACGGATGTTCCAGCTGGCCTGCATGTCGACGTTCAGGGTCTCGTTGGTGCCATGGACGGTGTTGCCGTCGCTGCCAGGGACCTGGCTCAGGTAGCCGTCACGATAGGCCAGCGAGCCGCGGATGCTCCACTTGGGGGTCTCGTAATAGAGCGTCGCGTTGGCGGCGTTCTTCGACAGGCCGATCAGGTCGTTGATCACCACCGGCGAGTTGGCCGCCGACGAGGTCGGGTATTCGATCTTCGAGGCGACATAGGTGTAGTTGGCGATCACGCCGAAGTGGCTCAGCCAGCCCGGCAGGAAGGTGAAGGGCTGCTGGACGTTCAGCTCGAAGCCTTTCAGGTCGCCGCCCTTGGTGTTCACCGGCTTGGAGACCTGGAACAGCATGTCCGGGGTGGCGGTGGTGCCGGCGATCAGCGAGTCCGGCAGGCCCAGGGTGTTGTAGACGCGCTGCTCGCTCTGGGTGGCCACGAAGGTGTTGATCTTCTTGTAGAAGAAGCCGGCCGCGAACATCGTGCCCGACGACGGGTACCATTCCAGAGAGACGTCCAGGTTCTTGGACTGGGTCGGGTTCAGGTACGGGTTGCCCGAGCTGAAGCTGCGGTTGGCGCCTTGCACCGAGACGTCACCGCCGGGCGACAGCGAGCCGATGCCCGGACGGGCGATCGTCTTGGCGGCGCTGAAGCGGGCCACGAAGGTGTCGGTGACGTCGGCGGCGATGTTGAACGAGGGCAGGGTCAGGTCGTAGTCGCGCTTGACCTCGACACGCTGGATCGAACCGCCGACGGCGGCGTAACCAGCCGACTCCTGCTCGGTGTGGACGCGGCGCAGGCCGGCGTCGCCACGGAAGGGCAGGCCCAGGGCCTCGAAGCGGAACTCGGCCTGGACGTAGGCGCCCGTGTCACGCTCCTCGACCGCGCCGTACTGGCCGCGCGCCGAGGTGTTGTTGGTGCCGGTCAGGGCGTAGATGCCGGTGTTGCTGTAGATGTTCAGCAGAGCGTTATACTTGTCGATGTCGGGCACCAGCCAGGCGGTGGCGTTGCCGGACGGCATGTCCAGACCCTTGCCGAAGCCGCTGTACACCGTCGACACCGAGGCCAGCTGGGCCGGGGTCAGGGTCTGGCTGACCGTCTCGCTGGTCCGGTACAGGCCGTAGCTGTCGTACTCGAACTTGCGCCAGTCGACGCCAGCCTTGAGCTTCAGGTTCTGGCTGGCTTCCCACTCGCCATAGACCTTGGCGGTCGAGAACTGGTTCTCGACGAAGGTCGGGCGGATGCGGACTTCCGAGGTGCCGTTGATGGCCGACCAGTTGGCCGGATTGGTCGGGTCGAAGCCCAGCGTGATCCCCGGGGCGCGGCCGTTGCGGAAGTCGTAGGCGTAGCCCTGGCTGTTCAGGCGGTCGAACGTGATGATCGTCGAGATCGGCTGGGTGAAGGTCGAGTCCGCAAAGCCCATCAGGCCGCCAAGGACGAAGCGCTCACCGAAGTTGTGCTTGGCCGACAGGGTGGTCTGCTTGAACTCGGTGTTCAGCTCGTCATAGGCTGACTGGGTGCGCAGATCGACATTGTCGATACGGGCGTAGACCAGATCCGTGCCTTGGACGACGCCATCGCGGATGATCGCTTCAGGCTTGCCGGTGCCGGCGCGCGACAGGCCGATGGCCTGCAGCTGAGCTTCCTTCCGCACGCCGCCGAGGTAGGCGTACAGCATGTCGAGATTGATCTCGGTATTGGCGTCCGGCTTGTACTGGATCGAGCCGGCCAGGCCCGTGCGCTTGTTCTTGATGTCGTAGCTGACATAGGCGGGGATGCGCGGGGCGAAGATGCCGGTGGTGGTGTTGGTGTTGTTGATCTGGGCCAGGGTGTAGCCCGGCACGGTCGAGGCGCTGTTGAAGCCGCCGTTGCTGCCGCCGACGGCCCAGCGGGTGATGTTGGCGCCTTCTTCCTTCAGGTGGCGCTCTTCGTAGGCGGCCGAGATCAGCACGCCCAGCTTGCCGTCGAAGAAGGTGCGGCTGGCCAGGGCCGAAACGCGCGGCGTCGTCTTCTCGGCGAGGTCGTTGTAGCTCGCGCCGGCCGACAGCACGAGCTGGGGCTTGCGGCTGTCGAAGGCGCGCGAGGTGTTCAGGTCGACCGTGGCGCCCAGCGAGCCTTCCTCGACATCGGACGAGGCGGTCTTGCGCACCGCCAGGCTGCTGAAGAGATCCGAGGCGAAGACGTTGAAGTCGAAGCCGCGGCCGCGGTTGGTGCCGCCGCTGTTGGCCGTGCCGCCGGTGGTGGAGATGGCCTCCATGCCGTTGATGCGGACGCGGGTGTATTCCGAACCCAGGCCGCGCACGGTGATCTGGCGGCCTTCGCCGTTGATGCGCGAGATCGAGACGCCGGGGATGCGCTGCAGCGACTCCGCCAGGTTCAGGTCGGGGAACTGGGCGATGTCCTCGGCCTTGATGGCGTCGACGACGCCGCTGGAGTTGCGCTTGATGTTCATCGCGCTCTGCAGGCTGGCGCGGAAGCCGGTGACGACGATGGCGTCGACTTCATCGGCGGCGGGGGCGGCCGGAGCGGCCTCCTGCGCGGCGGCTGCGGTGGCCAGCGTCAAAGCCAGGGCCGAAGCGCTGATCGCTAGGGCGGCGCGCGCGGGTTTGCGGTTGATCGACATCATCCCTCCCAGTGCCCGCGTGTCGCGGGTCTCTTTCGATCCGAAGGCGGCCGAACCACCTTCTTTGTTGGCTTCAGGATAGGAGCGGCTTTTCGTCGAGGGCCAATCTCAATCAGGTATGGACTGATGCGTGTTCGGCACGGATCGCGGCCGTGCGGCGCTCAAACGCTCGAGTTTCGATCCAATTTTCCGTGTTTCAGCCGGGGCCGCCTCGGCTTAAGGGGCGATCTGGACACATTTCGATACAGGAATGGCCTCGATCCATGTCGCCCGTGGATCGGTCGATAGGCTAATTGACTTAGACCTGGGGAACGGGCGCCTCTAGCGTCACCCTGAACGATGCCGACGACAGATCGGCTCTCAAAGGGAAGGGACGCGTATGACCGACACCACCAAGCGGACGCGGGTGCGCTGGCTGATCATCACGGTCCTCTTCATCATCACCACGATCAACTACGCCGACCGCGCGACCTTCTCGATCGCGGGCCAGTCGGCGTCGAAGGAGCTGGGCCTGGACCCGGTGGCGATGGGCTACATCCTGTCGGCCTTCGCCTGGGCCTATGTGCTGGGCCAGATCCCGGGCGGGGCGCTTCTGGACCGCTTCGGCTCCAAGAAGATCTACACCATCGCCTTGGTGGTCTGGTCGGCCTTCACGGCCCTACAAGGCTTCGCCGGCTTCTTCACTGGGCTGATGGCCGCTAGCGTGCTCTTCGCCATGCGCTTCGCCGTGGGGCTGGGGGAGTCGCCGTCGTTCCCAGCCAACGCCCGCATCGTCGCGGCCTGGTTCCCGGGCTCGGAGCGGGGCACGGCCTCGGCGATCTTCAACTCGGCCCAATACTTCTCGCTGGTCGCCTTCGCGCCGCTGATGGGCTGGCTGGCTCACAGCTTCGGCTGGCGCTCGGTGTTCTGGGTGATGGGCGTGGTTGGCATCCTGGCGGCGCTGGTCTTCGTCAAGCTGATCCACAGCCCGCTGACCCATCCGGCCGTCAACAAGGCCGAGGTCGACTATATCGAGGCCGGCGGCGGCCTGGTGCGGATGGAAGAGGCTGAGACCAGAAACGGCGCGGCCTTCACCTGGGCCGACGTCAAGCAGGTGCTGTCCAGCCGCATGCTGCTGGGCGTGTATCTGGGCCAGTACTGCATCAACGTACTGACCTACTTCTTTGTCACCTGGTTCCCGATCTATCTGGTCAAGGAGCGTGGCCTGTCGATCCTGCAGGCGGGCTTCACCGCCGCGCTGCCGGCCCTGTGCGGTTTCGCCGGCGGCATCCTGGGCGGGATGATTTCGGACGGCCTGCTGAAGAAGACCGGCAACCTGGACATCGCCCGCAAGACGCCGCTGCTGCTCGGCATGGTGCTGGCCACCTGCATCATCGTCTGCAACTACGTCGAGCAGGAGTGGCTGGTCATCGTGATCATGGCCGCGGCCTTCTTCGGCAAGGGCGTGGCGTCGCTGGGCTGGGCGGTGGTGGCCGACACCTCGCCCAAGGAGATGGCCGGGGTCACCGGCGGCATCTTCAACACCTTCGGCAATGTCGCCGGCATCGTGACCCCGATCGTCATCGGCTACATCGTCAAGGCGACCGGCTCGTTCGACGGGGCTCTGATCTTCGTCGGCGCCCACTGCGTGATCTGCATCCTGGCCTATTTCCTGATCGTCGGGAAAATCCAGCGTCTGGAACTGAAGACGGCTTGAGCATGACGACCCGACGTTCCGTCCTGGCTGGCGCCTCGGCCCTGGTCTTCGCCGCCCTGGCGCGTCCTGCCGCCG
Source organism: Caulobacter sp. (assembly GCF_017744445.1). Classification (GTDB taxonomy): domain Bacteria; phylum Pseudomonadota; class Alphaproteobacteria; order Caulobacterales; family Caulobacteraceae; genus Caulobacter. Next base: position 45,727 of record NZ_JAGIBH010000019.1, on the reverse strand, counting down.
CCGCGCCGATCCTGTCGGTCTCGACGCCGATGGCGCCGCCCGAGTGGGCGCTGCTGCAGCGCGAACTGCTCAAGGCCAACGAGGAGGCCTGCGCGGCGTTCTTCGCCCGTTATTTCGACGATCGCGGCTGGCTGCGGGCGGTCGAGCGCTGGGGCGCCAATGACGGCCCCGACGACGCCATCGAGAACGTCAACGATTGGCCGACCCTGCACGCGCTGGGCGCCGGCGACCAGGTCCTGGCCATGGCCAAGAAGGCCTTCGACGGCAATGTCGCCCAGTACACGGCGGCCAAGACCATCGAGGTGCCGTTCGCCCGTGAAGGCATGTACTTCCGCGAATTCCCGGTCATGACCGACTGGCAGCACCTGTCCGAAGGGCTGTCGGTGTTCAACCTGCTGGGCCTGTCGGACCCCTACGACGCCCGCTATCGCGATCGGGTGAAGCGCTTTTCGGGCTTCTATACGGGCGAGGACAAGGCGGTCCCGAACTACGATCCCAAGCTGAAGATCATCCGCAGCATGATCACGGGCAGCAAGGGGCCGATGCTGCGGCAGGCCACGCCCCTGGACTGGGCCGGCGACCGGTTCGACCCGACCCACTTCTTCATGGAGCACGGCGAGACGACCTATCAGCAGACCCTGGATCACTATGCCGAATATGGCGACGTGGTCGGCGATGCGCCGCTGAACCTGCAGGCCACCAGCCTGGTCCTGAACGCCTACATGCTGGACCACGAACCGAAGTACCGCGACTGGATCGTGAGTTACGTCGACGCCTGGATCGATCGCGCCAAGGCCAATGGCGACGTGCTGCCCAGCAAGATCGGCCTGGATGGCAAGATCGGCGGACCCAAGGGGCAGTGGTGGAGCGGAACCTATGGCTGGGGCTTCAGCCCCATCGCGCCCCCGACCGGCAAGCGCGAGGACCGCAACCGCGTGCCGCGCGCCGTGGTCGGTTTCCTGAACGCCTATCTGCTGACCGGCGACGACAAGTATCTCGATGTCTGGCGTCGCCAGAACGACGTGATCAACGCCCAGAAGAAGACCGTCGACGGCAAGGTCATGACCCCGCGCATGTACGGCCCCAAGGGCTGGTACGGCTATGCGCCCGGCGAGTACCGGCTGAACGGCCTCGAGATCTGGTACATGTCGCAGAAGGCCAGCGACCGCGCCCGCGCCGCCGACCATCCGTGGGTCTCGTACCTGGAGGGCAAGGACGCCGGCTATCCGGTCAAGGCGCTGCGCGCCGACCTGGAGCGGGTCCGCGCCAAGGCCCAGGCTCAGCGGGACGACAACACCTCGCCCGACACCCGCCTGGCCGACGCCACCCTGGACATCACCCCGGCCAGCGTCACGGCGCTGATCCACCTGATGGAGGGCGGCATCAACATCGCCCGGCCCGCGTGGTCGGGGACCTCGCCGTCGCAGGGCGGAGCGCTGCGCTATGCCCGCCTGCGCTGGTTCGATCCCGAGCGCCGCCGCGCCGGCATTCCGCCGGACGTCTCGGCCTTGGTCGAGAAGCTAGGCGAGGACGAGACGGTGGTGACCCTGGTCAACACCAATCAAGTCGCCGCGCGCACCGTGACGGTGCAGGGCGGCGCCTATGCCGAGCACCAGATCCTGAGCGCGGCGGTGGGCGAGGGGCCTGCGAGCGCGGTCGATTCCTCGGCATTCACGCTGCGCCTGGCGCCGGGCGCCGGTGCGAGGCTGACGCTGAAGATGAAGCGCTATACGAACGCCCCGACCCTGACCTTCCCCTGGGACCGGGCTTAGTCTTTTAGGAGCGATCGATGATCGGTGTTGTCCTGGCGCTGGCGCTCGCCCAGACGCCTGATCCCAAGCCGATCGCGGCCGTCGCCGCCGGCGGTCCCGCCAACACTGGCGCCGAGACGACCTTGCTGTTGGTCGACCGCGAAACCGATGACGACGCCCAAGGCTCGCTGCGCTGGGCGATCACGACCAGCAACGCCGATCCCGGTCGCTACCGCATCGAGATCGCCGCCCCGACCATCGTGCTGAAATCGGCCCTGCCGGCGATCAAGGGCCCGGTCTCGATCGAGGGGCGCGCCTTCGCCCGCTCGGGTGGCCACAACGTGGTCGATGGTTCGGGCTACCTGCCGCGCGACCTGAAGTCCTGCCCGGGCATGGTGCCTGGCCAGTACGGCACCAATGTCCGCACCGCCAGCAATCCCGGCTTCGCGCTAGTCGACACCAAGGGCGTGACCTTGCGCGGCCTGGAGATCCGCAACTTCTGCATCGGCGTGCTGATCCTGCGCACCTCGAACGCGGTGGTCGTCGACAACCGCATCGTCCGTAACATCGGCGGCGCGGGGGTCATGCTTAGCGGCGACGACGGCAAGGGCGGCTCGACCTCGAACACGACCCTGGACAACAAGGTGCTGCGCAACACCTTCTTCGAGAATGGCGACGGCCTGGAGCTGACGCGTGGCGCGGCCTTCAACCTGATCGCCGACAACGTCTTCGACGGCGGGACCGACAATCTGGAGCCCTCGCAGGGCATCGAGATCCTGTGGGGCAATGACAACACCGTCGTGCGCAACCGCTTCCTGCGCTACTCGGACGGCCTGCAGTCGAACTGGGGCGCGCGCAACTACATCGGCGCCAATGTCTTCGAGGGCAACGCCTTCGGCGTCAGCCTGACCGGCGCGGGCAACATGGTCGTCGGCAACGAGATCAAGGGCAACGGCATCGGCATCGCCGTTCGGCCCGAAGCCAAGGTCGCCGTCAACCGCATCAGTCAGAACAGCATCGCCGGCAACGGTCTGCCGATCATGCGCTGCTCGGCCGGCGGCTCGTGTGATCCGAAGATGGCCCGGGGCGGCATCGTCATCGGCCCACCGGGCCTGGAGCACGGCAGCTTCGTTGGCTCGCGCGGCATGGGCGTGGTGTTCGACAAGGCCGGAGCGGCGACGATCTGCCTGAACCAGGACGACGCGAAGGACTGCCACGCGCAGCCGCAGTTCGGCTTGGCTCCGCCCAAGCTCTCGGTCGTCGCCCGGGCCGCCGGGAAGCTGTTGGTGAAAGGCGCGCTGCAAGGCCCGCCGGCCAGTATGGTCACGGTCGAGGTCTTCGCCGGCAAGGCCGGAACCGCTGAGGGCGAGCACTATCTGGGCGCGATCCAGGCGGTCACCGACGGCGTCGGCAACGCCGCCTTCGCCGGCGAGGTCGAGGGCGCGGCGGCCGGCTCGGCCATCACGGCGACGAGCACGACGGCGGTGGCGGCGACTTCGGCGTTCTCGAAACCTCTAGCACTGAAATAATACCCGCCTTCCTGGGCCTTGTGCCCAGGACCCATGGCGCCGCTAGGCATCTGCGATGGCGTTGTCGCAGAGCCTGTCCGCCTGGCGTAGCGCGCGCTGAACGATGGGCCCTGGGCACAAGGCCCAGGAAGACAGATTTATGGAATGGCGAAGCGCCTAAGTCCCTTCCTTGAGGAACGGCGCGGCCGAGAAGATCTCGCGCTCTTCCTTGCGCGGATCGTCGACCATCTTCGAGGTCTCGTTGAACAGCAGGGTCGGACGGCGGGGCAGGGTGTATTGCTCCCAGGCCGGGATCGCCGCGCCGTTCGGATTGCCCGTTCGCGCGAAGTTGACGAAGGCCCCGCTCATTTGATCTCGAACTTTCTGGGCCGCTGGCCCAGTGCCGGTCTTCGACTCCTTGGCATCCAGCGTGCCGAACACCAGCGGGATGTCGTAGGTGTGGTAGGCGCCCATCTTCGGGTCGGTCTGGGCGCCGAAGTCCAGCTGGTACATCCAGGCCGGCGCGCCGATCTTGGCGCGCTGCTCGGCCTGGATCAGGTGGCCCGGCCATGACCGGCCCGCCGTGGTGATGGCGAAGAAGCAGTCCGACGGGCTGTAGTTCGGATAGAGCGCGCGGTACCTGGCGACCAGGTAGTCGGGCGACATGTCCAGCACCAGCTCGTTGTCCAGCTTGCCGGGCAGCTCCTCCCAGGTCAGTTCGAAGTTCTTGGGATCGCCGCCCAGGAAGGCCTTCGTCTCGTCGTGGGTGTTGCCGATGATCATCGGGATGTGGCCGCTCTCGCGCGGGGCGTCCGGATAGAACGGGTGACGGGCCAGGACGCCGTGGTCCAGCACCGACCAGAAGATGATGTTGCCCTTGCGCTCCAGCGGGTCCTTCATCTTCAGCGCCGCGACCAGCTGGGCGGCGGGCAGGGTCTTCAGCGCTTCGGTTTGGTCGGGCTTGAGGCCCAGCTTCTCCATGAAGGCCTTGGCGCGGATGGTGGCGTGGATCGGGCCCATGGCGGTGACGTGCTGGCCGCTCATGGTCGCGACCTTGTGGTACAGGCCCGCCGCGCGCGGCATGGCCATCAGGGTGACGCACTTGCCGCCGCCGCCCGACTGGCCGAACGTCATGACGTTGCCAGGGTCTCCGCCAAAGGCGGCAATATTGTCGCGCACCCACTCGAGGGCCAGGATCAGATCCAGGTTGCCGACATTGCCGCTGTCGGCCAGCTCGGCCCCGCCCAGCCGCGCCAGGTAGCTGTAGCCGAAGCAGTTCAGGCGGTGGTTCACCGTCACCACCACCACGTCATAGGTCTTGGCCAGCCAGGTTCCGTCGTACAGCGGGCTGGAGCCCGAGCCGTTCGCGTGGGCCCCGCCGTGGACGTAGAACATCACCGGCCGCTTCTTCCCGTCGGCGATCCCCGGCGTCCAGACATTGAGGAACAGGCAGTCCTCGCTTGTGCCTTCGTCTGCTTTGCTCTGGGGGGAGGCTGCGCCGTAGGCCAGCGCGTCGGCGACGCCTTTCCAAGGCTGAGCGGCCTGCGCAGGCTGGAAGCGACGCGCCGAGGTGTCGGCGCCGTAGCGCACGCCCTTGAAGACCTTGATCCCGTCGACCTGCGCGCCACGCACTCGGCCCGCCATGGTGGTCGCGACCGGCGCGGCGACACCGGCGGCGTTCACACGGGTCGCGGCGGCCACGGCGAGTGTTCCCGCCAGGACAGCGCGGCGATCGAAGGTCATCTTGTCTCTCCCAAACTCTATCGTTGGGCGTTGGCCCGCCTTGGGAGAAGACAGCACGCTGCTAGCGCGCGTCGGTTCCCGTCGGCGAGGCCTCGGCCAGGCACAGGTCGATGAAGGTCTGCAGGATCGGGCTCTCGTTGTCCTTGCGCCAGGCCATGTAGAGCTCGACCGGCCGGTCGGGCGTGGTCGCGACAGGGCGGAACTGCACGTCGTCGAAGTGCAGGCTCATGGCGGCTTCGGGCACGATCGCCGCGCCCAGGCCCGCATGGACCAGGGCCAGCATCGAGTGGATCTGGGTGACGTGCTGGACGTAGTTGGGGCTCACGCCGTTGGCGTCGAACAGCGTCGTCAGCATGTTGTAGAAATAGCCCGCGCCCTCGGGCGAATACATGATCAGCGGCGCGGCGTCGAAGTCGGCCAGGGTCAGGGTGGCCTTGGCCAGGCGCGCGTCGCCGGTCGGCAGGGCCGCGACCAGGGGCTCGGACAGCACGCGGGCGGTGGCGAACTCGACCCGCTCCATCGGCGGGCGGACCAAGCCGATATCGATGCGGCCGGTCAGCAGGGCCTCGACCTGTTCGCGGGTGACCATCTCGCGCAGGGTCAGGTCGGCGTTGGGCAGACGGGCTTTGGACAGGATCACCAGCTGCGGCAGGAAATTGTAGCCCGAGGCGGCGGTGAAGCCGATGGCGATCTGGCCGGCCTCGCCGCTGGCGATGCGGCGGGTAGCGAGAGCAGCGCTCTCGGCCAGGCGCAGGATGCGGCGGGCTTCCAGCAGGAAGGCGCGGCCGGCGGGGGTCAGGCGGACCGAGCGGCTGGTGCGGTCCAGCAGAGTGACGCCGAGAATGCGTTCGAGAAGCTGGACCTGCCGGCTCAGCGGCGGCTGGGTCATGTTCAGCCGCTGGGCGGCGCGGCCGAAGTGCAGCTCCTCGGCCGTGGCGACGAAGCAGCGCAGCTGGCTCAGTTCGAACATCGGAAAACGCCCATCGACCACACCCTGGAGGCGCGACGCCAGGCGCTCGTTCGGACCGATCGCCAGCGTCTTCTTGCCAGGGAGAGGCGTGAACGCGTTCATGGGATGTGTAAAGCGGGTCGATGCGCCGAACGCATCGACCCGCCTGTCCTTTAGCCGTTGGCGGCGCGGCGCAGGTCGCCGGCGTTGGCGCGGGCGATCAGGCCCTGCAGCTCGCCATATTCGGCGGTGGTCAGCTCGGTCAGCGGCAGGCGCACCGGACCGGCGTCGCGGCCGATGGCCTTCATGCCGGCCTTCACGATCGAGACGGCGTAGCCCTTACCCTTGTTGCGCAGCGAGATGTACGGCAGGACGAAGTCGCGCAGGCCGGCCATGACGGTGTCGCGGTCGCGGGCGCGCACCGCCTTGTAGAAGTCCAGCGCCCACTCCGGCATGAAGTTGAAGATGGCCGACGAATAGGTCGTCACGCCCATCTCCAGATAGGGCAGGGCGAAGGTCTCGGCCGTCGGCAGGCCGCCGATATAGGTCAGGCGGTCGCCCATGCGGGCATAGACCCGCATCATCAGTTCCAGATCGCCGACGCCGTCCTTGAAGCCGACGAGGTTCGGATTGCGCTCGCACAGCGTCTCGAGCGTGTCCTCGTTGATGATGGCGTTGTCGCGGTTATAGACGATGACGCCCAGCTTGGTGGACTTGCAGACCGCCTCGATGTGGCCGGCGAGGCCCTCTTGGGTGGCGTTGGTCAGGTAGGGCGGCAGCAGCAGCACGCCGTCGGCGCCGGCCGCTTCCGCATCCTTGGCCAGGTCGGTGGCGATGGCCGTGCCGTAGCCGCAGCCGGCGATGACCGGGATCTTGCCGTTGGTCTCGGCGACGGCGGCGCGAACCACTTGGCCGACTTCCGCGGGACGCAGCGAGAAGAACTCGCCCGTGCCGCCGGCGGCGAACAGGCCGGCCAGCTCGCGTTCCAGCATCCAGCCGCAATGTTCGCGGTAGGGCGCTTCCAGGAACTGGTGGTTGGTGTCGAAATGGGTGACGGGGAACGACAGCAGGCCGCCGCCGAGCTGGCGGGCCATTTCCGTCGGCGACATTCGGCTCATGAAGTCCTCTCCGAGCGGCGGCCGTCGTCCCGGGTCACTCCCGGAGGGCCGCTTCTTGATCGTCACGGTAGAGAGGGCTTGGGTCGCGGTCTAAGCCAAAGGCGCTATGGACCGATACAGAATTTGGCTTGATGCGGCGGAGAGCAGGCCCTCCGCCGCGATCGGGTCTAGCCGAACAGCGGCACGGGCCCGCGGCCGCCGCCGTTCCAGTTGGCCCAGTTGGGGAAGATGTAGGGCATGTCGGCGGGGCTGACGCCGTACCATCGGGCGATGGCGCCAACGTACTCCTCGGTGGCGATGGAGGGGATCCAGCGGCCGTCGTTGGAGGTATCCTCGGGGCCGCCGAAGGTCATGTCCGGATAGCGGCCATGGACCTTGCCGTTGGCCAGGGCGCCGCCGATGACGAGGTGGTTCGAACCCCAGGCGTGGTCGGTGCCGCCGCTGGCGTTGCCTTTGAACACGCGGCCGAAGTCCGACATCGTGAAGGCGGTGACATTATCCTGCAGGCCCAGGGCCTTCATGGCGTTGTAGAAACCGGCCAGGGCGTTGGCCAGGTCGCCGTAGAGATTGTTGTGCGCCGCCAGCTCGTTGGTGTGGGTGTCGTAGCCGCCTTGGCTGACGAAGAAGGTCTGCTTGGCGTGACCCAGCGAACCGCGTGCCTCGATCATCCGCGCCGCGCGCAAGAGCTGGCGGGAGATGTCGGAGGTAAGCGCCGCGCCGGTGGTCGGGTGAACGAAAAACTTGTCCACGGCCGAAGTCGTCGACGAGATGATGGTGTTGGCGGCCACGGCTTGGGCATAGGCCGACGACATGCCCTTGCTCGTCAGGTCGGTGATCGCACCGTACGAGGATGCGTCAGCGAAGACGTCCAGCGCGGCCTGACGGGCCTTCACGGCCGCATCGGTCGAGGTCGCATTGTAGCCATTCCGCACAATCGAACCGCTCGACGGCAGGATCAGCGGCGCGGTGCGGTCGCCGATCATACACAGGTTCGAACCGGCGATCGAGATCAGCGGCGGCAAGCTGGCGGCCTGGGCCCGGTCGTTGATGCGACCCATGAAGCCGTCATTGTTGGTGGCGCGCGTGCGCATGCCTTGCCACTGGTTCTGCTGGTCCTCGTGGGACATCAGGTTGACCGGGCGCAGGTCCGGCCGGCTGGTGTAGAGCGACTTGGTCAGCGGCGCGAACAGCGTGCCGGTGTTGAGCACCGCGCTCAGGGCGCCTTCGTCCCAGGCGGGCTCCAGCGCGGCCATGGCGCCATGCAAGCCGAACGCCGTGCCGGTCAGCGGGACCAGGGTGTCCTGTTTCAGCGCGATCCCCGACCCGCGCTGCTTGGCGTAGTCGACGTAGCGACCATCGTTTGGCACGACCATGTTCCAGGCGTCATTGCCGCCAAACAGGAACACCCCGACCATGGCGCGATAGCCCGAGCTATCGGCAGCCAGAGCACTGGAGATGCCGAGCTGGCCCAGGGCGGCCACGGCCGAGCCGCCGGCGGTCAGGCGCAGGAGTTCACGACGAGAGACGGTCATTACGCTTACCGATCGACTTGGAAGAGGGGGGAGCTGGCGGCGATGTAGAGCGCCACCTGGGCGCGCTTGCGGGTCTGCAGGGCCGCGTTGCTGTTCTTGACCGCGGCCATGGCGGCCAGCATCGACTGGCGCTGGGCCTTGGTCATGGTCCCGTTCAGCAGGACGAGGTTGATCCGGTCGACGATCTTGCCGTCGTCGGTTCCGAGGGCTTCCCAGCTCGCCCAGTCCGGGATCGTCCCCAGGACGCCCAGGGTCGGCTTGAACTCGCCACGCGTGCCGTCGCCGCCGACCGTCCAGTCATAGAGGAAGTTGTGCCGCGCCATGGTGGTGGACGTGGTCATCAGCTTGCTGACCGGGCTGAGCAGACCCGCGCCTTGCGGCAGGGGGAACTCGTAGGGATAGAAGTTGAACACCGACGGCGCGCGGAACGGGGCCTGGCCCATGCCGGCGTCGCGGGTTGTGAAAGCATAGCCGTCGGTCTGATAGCCGATCGCCCGCGCCAGCGAGGTCGCCAGCAGAACAGGTTCTTTCACCTTGCCCGGCAGCTGCGAGACGGTGCGCGCCTCGGGGTCCAGATAGATGGCGCGGATCACGGCCTTCATGTCGCCGCGCACGCCCGCGCCGTTGTTGGCGAAGGCGGCCGCCACACGCTCGACATAGGCCGGCGTCGGGTTGGCCACGGTCAGCTGCTGGATCAGTCGCTTGCTGATGTAAGGCGCGGTGTTGGGATGGTTGAACATGGTGTCGACCACGGCGTCGACATTGGCTTGCTGGGTCGCGTTGGCCGCGATCGTCCGACCCAGGAAGGTCTTGGATCCGGTGTCGAAGCGCGTGGCGTACATCACCATCGGTTTGGACCAGTCGCGCTTGCTGTTGTCGGTCAGCGCCGCATTGTCCAGGCGAGCATAGGTCCAGCCGGTGAGGGCGCGGGCCACCTCCTTGACGTCGGCGTTGCTGTAGGTCGCGATGGTCGCGCCGGTATTGTCGGTCTGCGGCGTGCCGTCCGGGTTCAAGAGCACGGTGCCGACCGAGAAAAGCTGCATCAGCTCGCGCGCATAGTTCTCGTTGGGCTGGCTCTTGTTGCTGTCGGCCATGTCCAGGTACTCGCCCATGTACGGGTTGAGCGTCACGGCCTGGAGGATGTCGCGGTAGTTGCCGAAGGTGTTGGAGAGCAGGATCTGGTTGAAGGTCGCCAGGCCCGCCGTATTGCCGACGTCGACCGCCGAGGCCACGACGATCTGCGACAGCGCGAAGGCCACGCGCTGGCGCAGCTGGTCGCCGTTGCCGATGGCGTTTGAATAGAACCGCAGTTGCATCGGCGTGGCCGAGAAGTTGTCGCGGTTGCAGTTGTTCAGGTCCGCGCCCGACGGAAACTGGGCCGAGCAAAACGTGCTGGGCACCGGCCTGATCAGGTCGGCATAGGTGCTGGTCGACAGGTTGAACTGCTCATCCATCCAGGCGGCGACCGAACGCTTGGCGACAATGGTGTCGATCAGCGCCGGCGTGGGGCCGAAGCTGGCCTGCTTGGCGAAGCGCGCGGCTTCGTCGGGCAGGATCTCGCCGGTCGGGGCCACGCCGATCATGTCGGGGATAGCCGGGCTGGAAGCGGGCTTGCCGCCGCCGCCGCTGGAGCTCCCGCCGCAGGCGGAGAGGAAGATCGACAAGCTCAGCGCCGCGGCCGAGCCAAAGTACTGTTTACGCATGACGAGGTCCTCGACGCGTCGCGGGATGCGGCGCGCCTGAAACTAAGAACTGAACAAAATCGGAGGATTAGCGGTCCTGGAAGGTGACCTCCTTGACCGCTCTGACGCCGCCTTGGCGGTGAAGTTGGACGAAGATGTCGACGACGCGCCGGACGTGATCGACCACGTCGGCGCGCCGCAGATTGGCGCCGGCCTGCAAGGCCATCAGGGCCAGTTGGTCGACCGCGCCGGCCGGATCGTCGGCATGGACGGTGGTCATCGAGCCAGGGTGGCCGCTGGACACCGCGCGCAGGAACGAGAAGGCCTCGGCCCCACGCAGTTCGCCCAGGATGATGCGGTCGGGGCGCAGGCGTAGCGAGGCCTGCAGCAGGTCCTCGGCCGTTACCCGCGCTTCGCCCTGATCGCCGCGCACGGCCACCAGGCCAATGGCGTTGGGATGAACCAGGCGGATCTCGGGCGCGTCCTCGATCAGCACCAGGCGCTGGTCGAGCGGGACCTCCTTGAGGAGGGCGTTGAGGAAGGTGGTCTTGCCGGTCGAGGTGCCGCCGCTGACCACGATATTCTTGCCCGCCCGAACGGCGGCGGCCAGGAAGTTCTTGATGTCGCCGGCGTTCAGGAAGGCGCGCAGGATGGCGTCGGCATTGGGCTGGGGCTTCAGCGCGAGATCGAAGGCGCCGTTGCTGGCGTAGTCGGTGAGGCTGAGGTCGCTGACCACGTGCTTGCGGATCGCCAGGGCCAGGCCTTCGCGGGTCGCCGGCGGGGCCACGACCTGCACGCGGGCGCCGTCGGGTAGGACGGCCGACAGCAGGGGATGCTCGCGGCTGACGCCCTGACTGGACAGGCTGGCGACCTGGCGGGCCAGGCGCCACAGGTTGGTCTCGTCCAGGGACGGAACCTCGACGCGTTCAGCGGCGCCGCCGAGGCGCTCGACCCACAGCTCGCCGGGGCGATTGACGTAGAGATCCGTCACCACAGGGTCGGCCAGCCATGGCGCCAGGGGCGCGAGATAGGCTTCCAGGTAGACGCCGAACTTGGTGGCGAGCGCGGTCATTTGCGGACGCCCGAGAAGTCCAGGTCGCGGGCGACGAAGATCGTCACCGGTGCGCCCTGGCTGGTCTGGATGGTCGGCGAGACCTTGTTGTCGATCGGCGTGACCGCGCCGGCCAGCGTGGCGGCCTGGGCCGCCGAGCCGATATAGATCTGCGAGGTCGAGCGGGCGTTGCCAACGGCGGCGACGCCGGCGTTCAACACCGACATCAAGATCGAACCGCCGAAACGGCTGAAGAAGTGCCGGTCGACCTTGCCCTCCAGGCCGCCACGACCCAGCGGGTCGGCAGCGGGAGACGCAATTTGAATCGAGACGCCGTCGGGACGGATCACCCGAGTCCAGATCACGAAGACGCGCGAGGCGCCTTGGGCCACGCCCGACTTGTACTGGCCGATCACCCGGCTGCCGCGTGGGATCAGCACGGTGGAGCCATCGAAGCTCTTGATGTCACGGGTGACCATGGCGCGGGCCAGGCCCGGCAGGTCGGAATTGATCGCCGTCTCCATGACCGCCGGGATCACCGCGCCTTGCGGGATCAGGGCGTCCAGGTCGCGCATGGCGGTGGCCTTGGCGGGCTCGCTGTCGTTGCCGCCGATGCGGTCGGCGAACTTCTCATCGGGGTTCAGGCCGCCGTCGACGGCCCTGGCGGCCATCGGCGAGGTCGGCGTCATTTCGGCGTTGGCCTTGATCAAGGCCGGGGCCCCGCCGAAGTCGACCACCAGGGTCGGGGCGCGGCGGCGCTGGTCCATGTCGACGGCAGGAACAGGCGGCAGCGGCTCGGCGGCCATGGCGGCGACCTGAGCCGGCGTCGGCGGCAGGCTGTTGTTCTCGGTGAACTGAGGGCCGGGGATCACGGCCGGGGGCGCGGCGGGCGCGGTGAGCGCTGTCGCGGCCACGGCCGGGGCGTTGGTCGGACGCGGAAGCCGGGCCTGCGCGTCGGCGCGATGGCTGGCCATCATCATGAACACCCCGATCCCGAGCACGCCGAAACCGGCCATGATCACGGGCGTCGGCAGGCCGGCATGGGCGCGGGCCACGCGCGGTTGGGCCTGGGCGTCGGCGGCGGCGAGGTCTTCCTGCACCTGGGCGGACTGGCGGGGATCGATCATCGGACGCCTCCCCCGAAGGCGGCGTTGGTCACCGTCAGGGCTGATTTGCCCGAGCGCAGCACGAACTTCGGCGCCAACTGGTCGACGACTAGGTAGCCGTCGCGGACCACGGCGTTGGCCAGGCCCTCGACGCCATCGGCATTGACGACGAACACGGCGGGCAGGTCGGCCTGGGCCGGCCAGGCGAAATAGGTCGCCGCGCCATCGTCGAAGACCTTGGCCGGCTGGATGGCGGCGTCGCCCTTGACGCTATAGGCGGCGTTGCGGGCCACCGGCGCGGCGGGAGGGGCCGGCGGCGGAGGCGCGGTGGTCACCATGACCGGGGCGGGAACCAGGAATCTCACGACATAGGCCAGGTCCTTGGTCGTGGCCTTGGGGCCGGCGACGACCAGCTCGAACACATAGCGGCGACGGTCGGTCACCACGGTCATGTTGGTGGCTGCCGTGCGGTCCAGGGGCTTGAGGAACAGAAGGTTGGCCTTCTTGTTCGGCGTCACCTGCCAGCCCAGGGCGTCGCCGATCGAGACGTTCTCGATGCGCTCGTCGGGGGCGAACTCCAGCATGGTCTGGATGCCGAAATAGCCGGTCAGGCGCACGACCTGGTCGGGGTCGTAGGCGACGGTGCGGATGCGCGGGTCGACGGCGCCGGGGCGCGGAGCGTCGGCTGCCAGCACCGGGCCGGCCAGGGCGGCGCCAAGGGCCAGGACGGCCAGCAGCGTGCGGGGGTAAGCGAAGGTCACTGGTCTCTCCGGGCGCCCGAGGCGGCGCGGCGGGGGGCGGGGGTACGGCGATAGGTCTGGCCAAGCGGCGCGCCGGGGGCGGCGTACGCGGCTTGGGCGGCCGGACCGCGATCCGAGACCACGGTCAGCAGGCGCGGACCGATCGGATCGGGCGAAGTCGGAGCGTCGCGACGGTCGAGGGCGACAGCCGCGGCGGCGACGGTGGCGGCGCGGCTCAGCGGCTCGACCTGTGAGGTCGCATAGCGCGGCGCTTGGGGCGCGGCGGCCACGTCGTTCCAGGCGGCGCCGACCAGGCCGCGCGGCAGGCGCAGGCCGGCGGCGATGACGCCCAGGGTGATCACCGACAGCACCATGACCAGGGCGAAAACCAGGGTCAGGACCAGCACGGTCACGGCCGGGCCGATGTCGAAGGCGGCGAACTGCTGGGCGGAACGCGCCTCGCCCAGAGCCTTCAGTGACGGGGCCAGCATGGCCAGCTCCAGCGACAGGGTCAGGGTGGCGGTCAGCGGGATCAGGGCCAGGGCGATCATCGCCTTCAGCCAGCCCTCGACCAGGCCGCGCGTGGTTTCGAACAGCAGCAGGCCGGCGATCAGCGGAGCCAGGGCCAGCAGCATGGCCAGCACGACCTTGGACGCCAGCAGCACGCCCAGCGAGGACAGCACCAGGGTCATGCCGCCGGTATTGACCGCGAAGGCGCCAAAGCCCGGCCCGCCTTGCGTCGCGGCCGCGCCAACACTGGCGCGACTGGCCATCAGGGTCGCGGACTTCTGCAGGCCGTCGAACGCATCCTGCAGCGCCAGGAAGGGATGGGCGTCCTGGCCCAGCAGCAGGCCGCCAATCTCGGCAGGGGCCTTGGTCAGGGTGTCGTAGACCAGGGTCTGGAAGAACGGCCAGTTGGTGGCCAGGGCCACGACGATACCGACCTTCAGCACCGACATGGTGGCGTCACCGACCCGAAGGCCGCCACGGCCCAACATCAGGCGATAGCCGATGAAGACCACATACAGGGTCATCAGGCCGGTCAGCAGCATGGCGACGGGCGAGCCAGGGCCCGCGAGAGCGGCGTAGCCGCTCGTGGCCAGTTCGTGCACCCGGCAGTCGACCGAGCCGATCAGGCCCTGGACCATCGGGGCGTCGACGGGGAGTTGCGCGCAGGTCGCCATCACGCGGCCCTCACCAGTTGTGGCATCCAGGTCTCCGGGTCATCGCCCAGCTGTTCGCGCAGGGCGTCCAGCTTGCGCACCGTGCTCTCGCGGCCTGACAGTACGGTCAGCAGCTCGGGCGAGCCGGCCAGGTTCAGGCGGGCCACGACGCTGTCGGTCCCGTGCTTGATCAGGAAGCAGCGCGAGGTGTCGGGCAGGGTCTTCACCAGCTCGAACTCGTGCGCGGTCAGACCGAAGCCTTCGCAGTAGTCTTTCGCCTGCGCCTTCGGGTTGGCCATGAAGATCTGGGTCGCGGCCTGCTCGATGATGGCGCTGGCGATGCGGCTCTCCAGGGCGTCCTGGGCGCTTTGGGTGGCGAAGCCGACCACGCCGTTGCGCTTGCGCAGGGTCTTTTCCCAGTCGCGGATGCGGGCCACGAAGACGTCGTCGTCCAAGGCTTTCCAACCCTCGTCGATGACGATCAGGGTCGGGTGGCCGTCCAGGCGCTGCTCCACGCGGTGGAACAGGTACATCATGGCCGGTGTCCGTAGAGCCGGATCGTCCAGCAGCTGGGTCATGTCGAAGCCCAGGGTCAGCTGGTTCAGGTCCAGACCGTCGGTCTCGTTGTCGAACAGCCAGGCGTGCTCGCCCGCGCCATGCCAGGGGGCGAGGCGCGCGGCCAGGTCGGCGGCGTCTGGGCGGCGTGAACCCCGGAAGAGTTCTGCGAAATAGCGCAAGCGGCGCAGGCTGGGCGCCTGGTCGTAGGAAGCGTCGACGGCGTCCTTGATCCGCGCGGCGTCGTCGGCCGACAGGGTCTCGCCGGGGACCGACACTAGCTTGGCGACCCACTCGGTCAGGAACTTGCGGTTGGTCGCGGTATCGGCCAGGGCCAGCGGGTTGAAGCCCGTCGGCTGGCCCGGGCGCAGGGTCTCGTAACGACCGCCGATCGCGCGCAGGAAGATCTCCGCGCCCCGGTCCTTGTCGAAGAAGACGATGCGCGGGCTGTACTTGCGGGCTTGGGCCAGCAGGAAGTTCAGCACCACGGTCTTGCCCGAGCCTGACGGGCCGATGACCGTGAAGTTGCCCAGGTCGCCCTTGTGGAAATTGAAGTGATACGGGCCGGCCGAGGTGGTCTCCAGCAGGGTCACCGCGTAACCCCAGTGGTTGCCGTCCGCTTGGCCGACCGGGAAGTTGTGGCCGCTGGCGAAGCCGGCGAAATTGGCGGTCGAGATTAGAGCTTTCCGGGCGATGTCCTTGAGGTTGCCCGGGAACTGCGCCCAGAAGGCCGGCTCCAGATTGACGTCCTCGCGCACGGCGATGGCGCCCATCTCGGTGAAGGCCGACATCACCTCCGCCGTGGAGCGGTCCAGGCCGTCCAGGGTCTCAGCCCGCACCAGCACGGTCAGGTGATGCTCGCCGAAGGCGGCGCGACCCGAGACGACGTCGTCCTTGGCGCGGGTCAGGTCGGCGCGGAGGCTGAGGCCGTCATCGTCTGCGGCCTTCATCCGGCGCAGGGCCAGGTTCATACGCTCCAGGGTCGGCTGGCGGTCGACGAAGCCGAAGCTCTGGGTGACGACCATCTCGCACGGCAGGCGCAGCAGGTCGTCCAGCATCCCCGGCGTGGTCTGGGCGGGATAGTCCTTGATCGACACCATCGACCCGAAACCGCGCGCCAGGGCGCCGGCGCGCGAGAGTTCCAGCGTCTCCAGGCCGAAGCAGGCGCGGCGATAGGGCAGGTACTCGCCGGCGTCGCCTTGCGGGACCAGCACCGGGCGCATCTCGCCATTGTAGAGGCAGGACAGGAACTCCAGTGGCTCGGAGCAACGGCCGGTCGCGCCTTCGTAGGTCCCGAGCACGCGCGCGCCATAGGGAGCGAGGGCCGAGATCAGGCTGTCGCGGGCGCTGTCCAGCTCGCGGCGGTCGGCGGCCTGGATGGCGGCGGCTTCGGCCTTGCCGGTCCCCTTGAGCGCGCGCAGCAGACCGTCGATGACGCCGCCATGGCCCTGCAACGGGCGGCGGACGATCGTCAGGAAGAGGTCATTGACGTAGAGCTTCCGCGCGGCCAGACGCTCGCTCCAGGTCGCGTCCAGCGCGGCGCTGAACGCGTCGGCGAAAGCGCCTTGGGTGCGGGCCTCGACCTGGCGGCGGACGATGTGATGGTAGATGGCGAAGCGCGAGCTCGACAGGCCGCGCAGCATTACGTCGCGCACGGCCTTGCGGTAGTTCAGTTCCTCGCTGTCGGCCGTCTCGAACGGCAGGCCGGCCAGGTGGATGACCTGCATCAGGAGGCCGTCTCGCGTCTCGATCGTCACGTCGTCGAGATGGCGGGCATAGGGCAGGCGCTTGCCGGCCGTGGCTTCTTTGCGCGGGTTCAGGCGCTGTAGCTGTTGCATCGCCAGGCTCGGAAATTGGGTACGCGGGGACAGCGGCTGACCTTGGTCAGCCAGAGATCGAAGATGCGGGGCTCGCGCAGGCAGGCGGCGTAGCCGATCGCGTGGATCACCAGCGCGGCCGCGATGGCCCAGAATGACTTGGTGATCAGGAAGAGTTCGGCGGTGACCACCCCGTTGATCACGAAGTAGCTGTAGGTCACGCCCGCGAACATCTGCGGGCGGGTCAGGGCGCCGAACACCACGTCGCGATCCAGCGGAGCGGCCATGGTCTTAGGCGGCGCCCGAGGCGGCGCGGATGCCGCTGACGATCGTGGTGGCGCCGAACAGGATGAAGCAGCCCAGGATCACGGTGGCGCCATAGCGCCAGTTCAGGCGGCCGGTCAGCATCATGAAGCCGACGGCGGCCACGGCCATGACGGCCACGGCGGTGGCGACATTGCCCATCAGGGTGCCTTGCAGCCAGGTGACGCCGGCCAGCAGGGCGCTGGAGCCCTGCGGATCGGCCTGCACGGCCTGGGCGTGGGCCTGCGAGGCGGCGGTGGACAGAGAGGCCGCGAGGGCCAGAAGGGACTTACGCATCACTGAGGAGCTCCGAGGGCGAGGGCGGACCCGGTCGCGGCCATGCGGCCGAGGATCGAGGTCACGTAGGCTTGGGTTTCGGCGTAGGGCGGCACGCCGCCGTGCTTGCGGACAGCGCCGGGGCCGGCGTTGTAGGCGGCCAGGGCCAGGCGGACGTCGCCGCCGAACTCCGAGAGCATGCGGCGCAGGTACATCGCGCCCCCGCGAATGTTCTGGGCGGGGTCGTGCGGGTCGACGCCCAGATCGCGGGCGGTGCCGGGCATAAGCTGCATGACGCCGATCGCGCCCTTGTTCGATAGGGCGGTCGGGCGAAAGCGGCTCTCGCGCCAGGCCACGGCCTCGACCAGCTTGGGATCCAGGGCATAGGCGGTGGCGGTGGTCGAGATTTGGGCGCGCACCGTTTCGACGTCGGGCGCGGCGACGGCCAGCGGGGCAGGGGCGGGCGCGATGGACTGAACGCCGTCTTGCGTAAAGACCGACGGGCCGTCGAAGCGCGTGACCGCGCCGTTAGAGCCGATTTCCAGCACCTGGGCCGTGGCCGGCAAGGCCATCAGGCAAACGATCGCGGCGAGCGCCAGCAACAGAGCCTGGCGGGCGATATCAAACGTCACTGCGCCCCCTCAGGTCCGTGGGTTCAAATCAACGTAGTTAATTGGTATCGGGCGCGCCGTTTCAGTGTAATGCGGCAGGACAGCGCATCTATTTTTGCTGTCATCGTCAAAATTGCTGATAGTTAAGCAGAATTTATGCTCAAGCTCGACATAAAGTCGGATGTCGGACTTATCTAAATTCTTAATAGATGGTTAATTCGGTGTGGTGTTGACCTGAATACATAACTGCGTTGGTCGAAGGTGGTGGGAAAGCCTGAAGATTGCTTGCCTGTGGATAGAATCACTTGCCAACTTGGGCTCAAGTGCGTTCAGGGGCGTTGCATGTTGGCGTTGAACAAGACTCGCGAGTGGCTGATCCGGAACTTCGCCGGCTGCCTGCTCGGTGGATGGCTGGTGATCGCGGTGGTGGGGCTGACGGCCCTCAACGGCTGATCCGTAGGCGGTTTCCCGCGATCGGCGAGAGGTCTTAAGCAGCCCGCCTATGGCGCTTATGCAACTTGGTTAAAGAATGTTGCGGAACGCCGTCATCTGAAAGCCCGGTTTTTGCGTTGAAAGCTTGTCTACAGACGCCGGAACCGACTTTTGCCGCTCGATATCGAAGACCTGAACCGATTGCTTTTCCAGACTGAACAGGCTCGCCGCCTGCTCGTCGGCGACCGGCTGAGCGAGCATGGGATCATCTTCGGCCAGTGGCTGGTGCTGGACGCCCTGTACAAGGAGGGGCTGTCGTCGATGACCGCCCTGGCCGCCGTGATCGGCGCCGACCGAACCACCCTGACTCGAACCGTCGATGGCCTGGTGTCGGCTGGCTATGTGGAACGCACCACGCCCGCCGAGGATCGCCGCCTGGTGGTCGTCGACCTGACGCCAGCCGGTCGTACGGTCGCCGAAGCGGTGTTGGCCGGGCTGGCGCCGACCCACGAGAGCATTTTCGCCGGCTTCACACGCCAGGACCTGGACGCTCTATCTGTCCTTCTTGCCCGGTCGCTGGCTCAGATAAAGTTGGCCGCCGCTGAAGGTCCAGGGCCCAAGGCGCTTCCCCGGCTGGAGCGGCGGGGGTTCCGAGGCACCGAGACGAAGGGGCGATCGCGCCTGCGGTCCTAGGTCGACCTCGGCCAGCACGTGGCCGGCGTCGTCGAGAATGACCATCTGCCAAGGACCGGGCTGGGCGAAGGCTGCCGGGTAATCGCGGATCAGGGCCGCGCCCAAGCGCCAAGCCTCGCGTTTGGCCTCGTCCAGATTGCGCAACAGAGCGCCCTCCGGATCGGGAAAGTGTTCAGGCGAGACGATCTCGAACCGAAACCTGCGCATCACACCCTACGGCGACGCTGAATGCGTCGAGTCGATGAACGCGCCTCCGACAAAAAGGCGCCGCATTCAGACAAGGGGGAGTTGAAAAAGACGGTCTCGGTTCCCCTGTGGCGCGCGGGTGACACCCGAGCTTGTCCCTCGTTTTTGTTTCGCTTTTTTTCGATTTTTGCGGCTGAAGCCCCGTCGGCAACAGCTTTCGCGACCTCCCGCGTCACTAAGCCTCACGAACAGTGGCTTGCAAAAAATGGAAGTCGATCGCAGCATGTGGGCAATTGATACCGGTGTCATAAGAACACCGTTCTGGGAGGGACTAAGGAAATGGCAGCATCACATCTGCGCGCCCGTCTGCTCTGCGGGGCCGCCGCTCTGGCTTCGGTCCTGGCCGCCGGCGCCGCCAACGCTCAGCAAGCCGCGCCGCCCGCCGCCGCTGACGACACCGTCGAAGCCGTCGTCGTCACGGGCTTCCGCAACAGCCTGGCGCAAGCTCTGAACGTGAAGCGCTCCTCGGCAGCGGCCGTGGACGCGATCTACGCCGAGGACATGGCCAAGTTCCCGGACCTGAACCTCTCGGAATCCATCCAGCGCATCCCGGGCGTCGCCATCGCGCGTGACGCCGGCGAGGGCCGCCAGATCTCGGTCCGCGGCCTGGGCGCCCAGTTCACCCGCGTCCGCATCAACGGCATGGAAGCCCTGACCACCTCGGGCGGCACCGACGCCTCGGGCGGCACCAACCGCAGCCGTTCGTTCGACTTCAACGTCTTCGCCTCGGACCTCTTCAACCGCATCACGGTGCAGAAGACCGCCTCGGCCGAGACGGAAGAGGGCTCGCTGGGCGCGACCGTCGACCTGAACACCGCTCACCCGTTCGACAAGCGCGGCTTCAACTTCGCCGTCTCGGGCAAGATGGGCTACAACGACCAGGCCGAGAAAGCCTCGCCGCGCGTCGCCGCCCTGATCTCGAACACCTGGCGCGACGACACGATCGGGGCCCTGTTCTCGATCGCCTATTCTCAGCGCGACCTGCTGGACGAAGGCACGAGCACCGTGCGCTGGCAGACCGGCACGGCCACGGCTCCGGGCTTCCGCAGCGTGAAGGGCGCGACCTGCGCCACCAACGCCGCCGCCTGCGCCGAAGCCAACGGCGCGGTCCACCCGCGCATCCCGCGCTTCGACTGGTATCGCAACCAGCAGGACCGCCTGGGCATGACCGGCGCGCTGCAGTGGGCGCCGGACGATAAGACCACGGTCTCGTTCGACGTGCTGTACGCCGACTTCAAGGGTAAGCGTAACGAGGACTTCCTCGAGACCTTCACGCCCCAGACGGCCGGCGCCTGTACCGCGACCTCGCCGGCCTCATGCGGCATCAACCAGGTCGACGTGGTGGACTACACGGTGACCAGCCCGCGGTCGGGCTTCCCGGTCATGACCAAGGGCGTCTGGAACAACGTCGACCTGAAGACCGAGCAGCGCTACGACGAGCTGGAGACCGAGTTCCGCCAGTTCACCCTGGCCGGCGAGCGCCAGTTCACCGACAAGTTCAAGGCCAAGGGTGTGCTCGGCTTCTCGAAGTCGACCTTCTCGAACCCGGTCCAGAACACGGTCCAGTGGGACCAGTACAACGTCCAAGGCTACAGCTTCGACTATAGCGGCGGCGACACCTATCCGGTGATCAAGTACGGCACCGGCGACACGGTGAATGCCGACGCCTGGACCTTGGCCGAAATCCGCATGGTCCAGGGCTATGTCGACAACAGCTACAAGACCGCCCAGTTCGACCTGCAATACGACTGGAGCGACGCCTTCAAGCTGAAGGGCGGCCTGGCCTACAAGGCCTACAACACCGACAGCACCGCCTTCGCCCGCTCGAACGGCACGACGTCGAACATCAACCCAATCAACTCGAACGACCTGAAGAACGTCGCGCGCTCGTCCTACGCCCAGACGATCGACTTCTCGAGCCTGAACATCCCGGCCGGCAACGTGACCTCATGGGTCACGCCCGACCTGCAGAAGGCCATCGCGGCCCTGCACATGAACGACCCGAGCTACGGCAAGACCGTCACGACGACGCCGGGCACCGTCTGGACCAGCCCGTTCGGCAACTCGTGCTTCACCCAGGGCTGCGGCATCTACAACCTGGGCCGCGAACCCAGCCTGGGCAGCAACTATACGATCGATGAGTGGGACACGACCGGCTACGTCCAGGGCGACTTCAACTTCGACGTCGGCGGCGTGCCGGTTCGCGGCGACATCGGCGCCCGCTACGTCCAGACCCGCCAGAAGGCCCTCGGCTACGGCGTGGTGCCCTCGACCGTCAACGGCGTGAACTACCAGACGATCTCGGCCACGACGGCCACGCGCTCGTACAACGACTTCCTGCCGGCCCTGAACGTCGTCGTCGAGCCGACCGAGAGCCTGCTGCTGCGCTTCGGCGCCGCCAAGGTCATGTCGCGTCCGAACCTGGGCTCGCTGACCCCCGGCGTGAACATCGGCACCGGCTCGACCAAGTCGGTGACCTCGGGCAACCCGTTCCTGGATCCGTACCGCGCCAAGACCGCCGACGCCGCGGTCGAGTGGTACTTCCAGCCAGGCGCGCTGCTGTCCTTCGCCTACTTCTACAAGGACATCTCGACCTTCGTTCAGAGCTACACCTCGGCTCTGTCGACCTTCGACAAGAACCCCTTCGGCCTGCCGGACAGCGCCGCGGTCGCGGCCTGCGGCACCACGCCGGGCTGCGCCCCGAACCTGCCGGTCTGGCAGTTCAGCACCTCGGTCAACACGCCCGGCGGTCCGCTGAAGGGCTTCGAGATCAACTACCAGCAGCCCTTCACCTTCCTGCCGGCGCCGTTCGATAAGTTCGGGGTCCTGGCCAACTACACCCACGTGACGTCGAACGTGACGTACCTGTCCTCGACGGGCGCCGTGGCCGCTGTCGGCCCGCTGACCAACCTGTCGAAGAACAGCTACAACGCCACGCTCTACTATGAGACCAAGAAGATCAGCACCCGCGTCTCGGCGGCGTATCGTTCAAAGTACCTGACCCAGATCCCGGGCCGTAACGGTTCGGACGTGGAAGGCACCAAGGCGACGCTGAACTTCGACGCCTCGCTGACCTACACCTGGAACAAGCACCTGGCCTTCACGCTCGAGGCGGTCAACCTGAGCAACGAGAAGCAGGACCAGTACTACGACAGCAGCCAGCTGGTGTCGTTCTACCACGAGACGGGCCGCGAGTTCTTCGCCGGCTTCCGCTACACCTTCTAAGACAACAGGCGGCGCGGTTCTTCGGAACCGCGCCGTTTCTCTTTACAGGCTCCCCCGATGTCCAGATTTCCCGATCGTCGGTCGGTGGTGCTGGCAGGCCTCGCGGGCCTGACGGCCGCGCCGGCCTTCGCCAAGCCCGCACGCTTTGACGCCATTCTCTCGGCCAAGCCCGATCCCCGCGCTGCCCGTAACTTCGCCACCCTGGCCGAGGCGCTGGACGCCGCGCCGACTTCCGGCGACCGACCCTTCCGTATCCTGGTTCCCAAGGGGACCTGGCGCGAGCAGGTCACCGTCCGCAAACCCAACATCCATCTGGTGGGCGAGGGCAGGGCGGCCAGCGTCATCGTGTTCAACGAGTACGCCGCCGGCCGCAACCGTCCGGGTGGTCCGCCCGAGATCGCGACCATGACGGTGCTGGCGCCGGGCTTCCGCGCCGAGCGCCTGACCATCGCCAACGACTTCGACTATCCGCACAACATGCCGGCCGAGGTCGACTACGACCGCACCGGCGCCAGCGGGGCCCAGGCCACGGCGTTGAAGCTGGGCGAGGGCAGTGACCGCGCCTATTTCGAGGACGTGGCCCTGACCGGCTGGCAGGACACCCTGTTCACCGACGCCGGCCGCAGCCTGTTCCGCAACTGCTACATCAGCGGCTGCGTCGACTTCATCTACGGCCGGGGCGTGGCGGTGTTCGACCGCTGCGAGATCCGCTCGCGCACGCGGCCGGGCAAGGACTTCCACGGCTTCATCGCCGCGCCCGACACCGACCGCCGCCAGCCCTATGGCCTGGTGTTCCTGGATTGCCGCCTGACGCGGGACGCCGACATGCCCAGGCATACGATGGCGCTGGGCCGTCCGTGGCGGCACACCATGACCTTCCCGGACGGCCGCTACGGCAATCCGAACGCCGTGGGGCATACCGCCTTCATCCGGTGCTGGATGGACGATCATATCGTCCCCGAGGCCTGGTACCCGATGCACTACAACCTGAAAGGCGGACGCCGGGCTATGTACCAGCCCGAAGACGCCCGCCTGTTCGAATACGCCAGCAAAGGCCCCGGGGCCGGCAAGCCGTCCAAGCGGCGTCGCCAGCTGACCGCGTCCCAGGCCAAGGCCTATACGGTCTCCAACCTGCTGAAGGGCTGGAGACCGTAGGGGGCGTTACATCGGCCCCACGCCGCCGCCCGGTGAGCCGAAGTCGAAGGCCGGCTCGCGGGCGCGGCGGGGATTGGGAACGCCCTTGCCGCCGAAGCCGTAGGTGATGCCGATGAAGACGGCCCGCAGGTCCAGGTCCATGGTCCGGCGGTCCTTCAGGGCGGCGGTGTTGATCACCAGCTTGTCGCCGAAGGTGTTCAGGGTGTCCTGAACGGTCACCACGCCCGAGATGCGGTCGTTGAACTTGTGGCGGTAGCCCAGGTTCACCATGCCGGTCGGCTCGCGATAGCCCTGCGGCGTCAGGCGCTTGCCGATGGCGAAGCCGCTGATCTGGATGAAGTCCTTGGGCGTGGCCTGTACGTTCAGCGCCGCATAGCCCGAGACCGTCCAGGCCGAGCGCTTGTCGGCGAAGCCCAGGTCCGTGGCGCCAATCTCGTTCCAGGCCGCGTTGCCGCTGATCGTGTAGCTGACCTTGGGCGACAGGCGAGCGTTGGCGACCAGCTCCAGGCCGCCGCTGCGGCTCTTGGCGAGGTTGGCCTTGGTGGTCAGCAGCACGCCGCCGCCCAGGTCGCGGACCACGTCGGTGACGCCGTCGCGGGCCTCGCGCCAGTACAGGGTACCCAGATAGTAGTTGAAGCCCTTGCGCCGCTGGTAGGCGACCTCGAACGAGTCCGTGGTCTGGGGTTTCAGGCGCGGGTCGCCCTGGCGATAGCTGTAGGGGTCCTGATAGATCCGATAGGGGTTCAGGTCCGTAGCCGAAGGACGCTGGATGCGACGGCTGTAGCTGGCGTTGACCTGCCGCATGTCGTCGACCTTGTACTGCATGTGCAACGAGGGGTAGGCGCGCAGGTAGTCGTAGCTATCCTTGAGGTTCGAGGTGACCTGGTTGGTGTCGATCTTCACGTCCTCGACCCGCAGACCCGGCATCACGGTGAAGTCGCCGAACACGCGGCTGTAGGTGACGTAGCCGGCATTGATGACCTGATCGTACTTGAACTGGTTGGTCAGGGCGGGGTCGACGACCAGGGCGCCGCTATTGGGCCCTCGGGCGCCGTAGTTGTCGTAGTCGTTGTCGTCGACCTGCAGCTCGTAACCGACGTTCAGCTTGGCGCCGCCGGCCAGGGTGCGCTTGTAGTCGGCCTTGACGCGGCCCTGGACCAGCTTGTCGCCGACGCGGACGCGCTCGACATAGTTCGAGACCACCGGCAGCTGGTTGAAGGCGTCGGCCAGGGTGGTCTGGGCGTCGCGGGTGCGCTCCAGGCTAGTGTTCAGCGTAAACTCCTCGTCCTGGTGCGACAGCTTGCGGCGCAGGTCGCCCGACAGGCCGGCCACCGAGCGCTTCATCTGGCCGTCGGCGCGGCGCTGGAAACGGGCGTTGGGCGCGCCGTTGACGTCCTTGCCGTCGTAGAACGAACCGGCGTCGGTGTCGTAGGTGACGTCGTTGTAGCGGGCCTCGGCGCTGAGGCGGGTCTGCTTGTCCAGGTCGTAGTCGACGCCGGCGCGGGCGTTGTAGGCGTTGCCCCGGCTGGCGAAATTGATCTGCTGGTGGCTGGTCGCGTACTTGCCGCTGAGGGCGTCGAAGCGCTCGCGGTCGTCGACGATCTCGCCCTTGGCCTTGTCGCGACGCCAGCCGGCGTCGGCCGATAGGGTCAGCTGCTTGGTGTTGCGGGCCAGGGTGATGCTGGCGTTCTTGCGCCCGCCCGTGCCGACATTGGCGCGGACCGAGCCGGTCGTGCCGACGCCGCGCTGCTGCTTGGTGATCAGGTTGATGATACCGGCGGTGCCTTCGGGGCTGAAGGCGGCCGACGGGTTGGTCATCACTTCGACGCGCTCGAACTGGCTGGCGGGGATCTGCTGCAGGATCTGGCCGCGGTTCTCGCCCCGGAACATGCCCGACGGCTTGCCGTCGATCATGATCGTGACGTTGGCGTCGCCGCGCAGGCTGACATTGCCCTGCACATCGACCTGCACCGAGGGCACATTGCGCAGCACGTCGGCGACCGAACCGGTCGTGGCCTGGATGTCCTTGCCCAGGCTGTAGCTGCGGCGGTCGATCGAGGTCTTCATGTCCTGCTGGCCGGGGGCGGTGATGGTCACGCCCTGCACCTGTGTCGATTGCTCCTTCTTGGCCGGAGCGGGCGTCGTCGTCGGGGTCTGGGCGGCGGCGGCGGTGCTGATCGCGGCCAGGCCCGTGGCGGCCAGCAGGGCGGCGCGGCGGGTCGGGAAGGTCATGGAAAGTCTCCTCTGTTGGCGAGGAAACTGACCGATCGACTCGAAGCGTTGCAGTGTCTGGGGTCACGCCTTCGGGGTGACGTTTGTCATGTCGCGACCTCCGGTAGCGCCGCCACACCAAGTTTTAACGGCGCCGGGCGCATGAATGCCGTGGATTTCCTGGGGAGCGGACGTCTTGAAACCCGCAGCGCTACATCCTGCCGCCGAGATCGGCGTCGAACAGGCACCGTCGAACGGCCTGGGCCGCGTGGCCCTGATCGCCGGCTTCGTGCTGTACGCCGCCATCGCCGGCGCGGCCTGGTGGCTGTCGTTGCAGCTGATCCCCGCCGAGCTGACCCTGACCTTCCTGGGCAAGAGCCTGCACACGGACTCGGCCCACGCGCACCTGAACAACATCTTCCTGGTATTCCTGCTGCTGCCGACGGCGCTGGGCATCGAGGCGGCCATCGTAGGCTGGCCGGAGAGCTCGCTGCGCCAGCTGCTCTTCGCTCGCACCCCATCGCTGAACACCGACCTGGCCGTCTTCATCCTGGGCCAGGGGCATGTGCTGGACATCGTCGGCCGCGTGCTGATGCTGGGCGTCTCGATGATCTCGGGCGCGTGGATCCATGACGCCATCGCCGCCTCGACCGGCGTGAACCTGGGCCCGCCGCCGCTGCCGTTCGCGCTGCAGCTGCCGCTGTACTTCGCGATCTACACCTTCTTCGACTACTGGACCCACCGGACGGACCACACCAAGTTCTTCTGGCCGCTGCACCGCTATCACCACTCGGCCGAGGACTTCGGCGTGGTGACCTCGGTGCGTCAGCATCCGGCGACCTTCACGGCCATCTTCCTGGTCAACCTGCCGCTGGCCGTCCTGGGCGCGCCAGCCGAGGTGATGATCTATGTCAACGTGCTGGTCGTGGGCATCGGCCTGATCATCCACGGCAAGATCGACGCGAACTGGGGCTGGGTGGGCCGCTGGCTGATTCAGTCGCCCAACCACCACCGGGCCCACCACAAGCTGGACATGACCCACCCGACCGGCCACTTCGGCATCATGCCGATCTGGGACCGGCTGTTTGGCACCTGGTACGAGGACAAGCCCGACCCGAAGCTGGCGATCGGCGTCGACACTGCCTACCAGCACGGCTTCTTCATCCCGCGCGACATGCTGCGTGACTACTACCACTTCTGGATCGGCTGGTTCGGCGGCAAGAGCGACGGGCCGAACGCCGCGCGGTTCTTCGAAAAGCGCTAGGCGGTCTTCAGAAGCCCGTCGAAGTACTCGATCGTCCGCATCAGCCCGACCTTCAGCGGCGCGGTCGGCGCCCAGTCCAGGTGCTGCTTGGCCAGGGTGATGTCGGGCTGGCGCTGGCGCGGGTCGTCCGAGGGCAGGGGACGGTGGACCAGGCCCGATTTGCTGCCGGTCAGCTCTAGGACCAGGTCGGCCAGCTGCTTCATCGTGAACTCGACCGGATTGCCCAGATTGATCGGGCCGGTCACGTCGTCGCCGGTGTTCATCAGCCGCATCAGGCCGTCCACCAGATCGTCGACATAGCAGAACGAGCGCGTCTGGTTGCCGTCGCCGTACAGGGTGATGTCCTCGCCCTTCAGCGCCTGGACGATGAAGTTCGACACCACACGCCCGTCGTTGGGGTGCATGCGCGGGCCATAGGTGTTGAAGATCCGCGCCACCTTGATGCGCAGCTTATGCTGGCGCCAGTAGTCGAAAAACAGGGTCTCGGCGCAGCGCTTGCCCTCGTCGTAGCACGAGCGGATGCCGATCGGATTGACGTTGCCCCAGTAGCTCTCGACCTGCGGATGGATGGTCGGGTCGCCGTACACTTCCGAGGTCGACGCCTGCAGGATCTTGGCCTTCACCCGCTTGGCCAGGCCCAGCATGTTAATGGCGCCGTGGACGCTGGTCTTGGTCGTCTGCACGGGGTCGAACTGGTAGTGCACCGGGCTGGCCGGGCAGGCCAGGTTGTAGATCTGGTCCACCTCGACATATAGCGGCATGGTCACGTCATGGCGCAGCAGCTCGAAGCGCGGGTTCCCCAGGTTCTGCGCCACGTTCAGGCGCGAGCCGGTGTAGTAGTTGTCGACGCACAGCACTTCCGCGCCGGTCTCCAGCAGCCGGTCGCAAAGATGCGAGCCGACGAAGCCCGCGCCGCCCGTGACGAGAATTCTCTGCGTATGCATGGACTGAAACAGACCCCTCGGGACTCAGCGTCGACCTGTGTTTGTACAGCGACGCCGAGCCTTGCTCCAAGGTGGTGTTTCTAGGCGGGGGCGCGACCGATTGTCGGCTCGGCGATGACCGCGGCGCGGCGACGCTTGGACGTCGCGGCGGGCGGTGGTTCGGAGGCGGGGGCGCCCAGCTCCTCGGGCGCGAAGTCGTCCACGGCGATGACCTTGGCGACGGCGGCGTCGGCGGCTGTCAGGGCGGCGATCTCGTCTGGGGTCAGCAGGCCCTTGTCCAGGCCGTCCTTCCAGGCGCGGACGCCCTGGTCCTTCAGGCGGTCGTGGATCGGCTGGGTGGCCACCACCCGCTCGAAGGCGTCGATCAGCTGGCCGATCGCCTCGTCCTCGCCGCCGACATAGACACCCTCGACCAGGCGGGTGCGGGTGGGCGAGGGGTTCAGGATCAGCTCGGCGCAGGCGCGGGTGACCCGGTCCGACGGACCCCGCCGGCGCGCCCCGAACGGCAGCACCGCCGCGCGCAGCAGCCAGCCGGCCAGACGGCTGGGCAGGTTGGCGAAGATCTCGTCGAAGCGCTGCTCGATCGTGGCGAAAGCCGTCTGGGCGCACCATTCCAGCAGCGGGAAGTCGTCGTCCTGACGGCCCTCATCCTCCCAGCGCTTCAGGGCGCCCGACAGGAAGTACATCTCCGACAGGATATCGCCGAGGCGCGCCGACAACATCTCCTTGCGCTTCAGCTCGCCGCCCAGGGTGAGCAGGGCGATGTCCGAGGTCAGGGCGAAGGCGGCGCTGTAGCGGCCCAGCTTCCGGTAGAAGCGGTTGGCCCGGCCGGCGTCCGGTGCGGGCGACAGGGCCCCGTCGGTCCAGGCGCGGGCCGTGGCCTTGATGCCGTTGCGGATGGCGTGGGCGACATGGTCCCAGAAGGCCGCGTCGAACGCTTCCAGGCCCTTTTCTTTGTCAGCCTCACCCAGGGCCAGGATCTCGCGCAGCATGTAGGGATGGGCACGGATCGCGCCCTGGCCGAAGACCATCAGGCTGCGGGTCAGAATATTGGCGCCCTCGACCGTGATGCCGACCGGCACGGCGCGGTACTGCCCGCCCATGTAGTTGCGCGGGCCCTCCATGATCGCCTTGCCGCCATGGACGTCCATGGCGTCGTTGACCACCACCCGCATCCGCTCGGTGGCGCCCGACTTCAGCAGGGCCGAGATCACCGAGGGATGCTTGCCAAGGTCCAGGCCCGCGCAAGTCAGTCGCCGCGCGCCGTCGACCAGATAGGCGTTGCCGGCGATGCGGGCCAGGCGCTCCTGCACGCCCTCGAACTTGCCGATGGCGATGCCGAACTGCTGGCGCACGCGGGCATAGGCGCCGGTGGTCAGGGCGCTGTAGGCCGCCGCCGCTCCGGACATGGCCGGCAGGGAGATGCCGCGCCCGGCCGCCAGCGCCGTCATCAGCATCTTCCAGCCCTGACCCGCGCGCTCGGCGCCGCCGATGATCAGGTCTAGCGGGATGAAGACGTTCTCGCCCCAGTTCGGACCGTTCTGGAAGGTCTGGAAGGCCGGCAGGTGGCGACGGCCGATGCTGACCCCGGCCGTGTCGGTCGGGACCAGGGCGCAGGTGATGCCGATGTCCTCCTCGCCGCCCAGCAGGCGGTCGGGGTCGCGCAGCTTAAAGGCCAGGCCGAGCACCGTGCAGACCGGCCCCAGGGTGATGTAGCGCTTGTGCCAGTTCAGCCGCACGCCCAGCACGGTGTCGCCCTTCCACAGGCCGCGACAGACCACGCCTTCGTCGATCATGGCGCTGGCGTCCGAGCCAGCCTCGGGGCTGGTCAGGCCAAAGGCGGGTATCTCACGCCCGTCGGCCAGGCGCGGCAGCCAATAGTCCTGCTGTTCCTGCGTGCCGAAGCGCAGGATCAGTTCGCCCGGACCCAACGAGTTGGGCACCATCGCCGTCACCGCGGTCGAGGCCGAGCGGGTGGCGATCTTGCGGACGATTTCGGCGTGGCCCAGGTGCGAGAAGCCCAGGCCCCCGTACTCCTTCGGGATGATCATGCCGAAGAACTTCTCGCTCTTCAGGAACTCCCAGGCCTCGGGCGGCAGGTCGCGGGTCTCCCAGGTCATGCGCCAGTCGTCGATCATGGCGCACAGGGTCTCGACCGGGCCTTCCATGAAGGCCTGCTCGTCCGCGCTCAGCGTCGGCTTGGGCAGGGCGAGCAGTTCGTCCCAGTCCGGATCGCCGGTGAACAAAGCCGCGTCCCACCAGGTGTCGCCGGCCTCGATGGCGTCGCGCTCGGTTTCCGACAGGGCGGGCAGCACGCCCTTGGCCCATTGGAAGATCGGCCGGGTGATCGTGTCCCGGCGGAAGGAAGAGCTCGTCATGACGCCACCTCGTTGTTACGCGAGGTGAGAACGCCGGTGGAGCCTTGCGGCTCCCGGTTTCAGGCCGCCGCCGAGATCCCGCGACGGATCATCACCGAGGCGACGCCACGCAGCAGGGCCGCCGGGTCCAGCGGCTTGCCCAGCAGGCCGTCGAACAGCCGCTCGTCGATCCGCGTCGTGCCGTCGGCGGAGAAGGCGATCATCGGCGTGGTGCGGTTAGGACCATCGCCGTCGCGGATGCGCCGGGCGGCCGCCTCGCCATCCATGATCGGCATACGCTGGTCCATCAGGATCAGGTCGAACGCGCGGGTCTGGGCAATGGCCAGGGCCTGGGCGCCGTCGCCGGCCTCGGTCATCTCGACCGACAGGCCGCGCAATACGGCCGAGACCAGGTCGCGATTGACCGGATTGTCGTCGACTACCAGCACGCGACAGCCGGAGGCGCAGTCGGTGGTCCGTTCCGGCGTGGTCGCCGCCACGGGAGCGCCGATCACGGCGGCCGGCAGCTCGAACCAGAAGCACGAACCTTTGCCGACCGTGCTCTCGACGCCGATCTCGCCGCCCATGGCCTCGACCAGGCCCTTGCAGATCGCCAGGCCCAGACCCGTGCCGCCATGGCGACGCGTCGACGAGCCGTCGACCTGTGAGAAGCGAACGAAGAGGGCGCTCAGGCGATCAGCGGGAATGCCCGCGCCGGTATCACGTACAGCCAGGCGCAGGCGACCGTCGGCATAGGACGCCTCGACGGCGACTTCGCCCTGGTCGGTGAACTTCACGGCGTTGCCGACCAGGTTCAGCAGGATCTGGCGAACGCGGTCGGCGGCCAGGTTCAGGCTGGCGGGCAGGGCGGCAAGGCCCTGGCTGCGCAGCGCCACGCCCTTCTCGCCGGCCTGCAGGGTGAAGAGGTCCAGGGTCTCGGCGACCAAGGCGGCAGGCGCGGCCGGCGCGTGGACGATCTCGACCTGGCCGGCCTCCAGCTTGGAGAAGTCCAGGATATCGTTGACCGTCGACAGCAGCGCCTTGCCGGCGCTGGACACGCGCTCGACATAGCGGCGGGTGGCGTCGGTCAGCTCGGGCTGCTCAGCGATCAGGCGCGAGAAGCCCAGCACCGCAGTCAATGGGGTGCGCAGCTCGTGACTCATGTTCGACAGGAACTCGGCCTTCACATTGGCCGCGGCCTCGGCCTCGTTGCGAGCCGCTTCCAGAGCCTCTTCCATGGCCTTGCGGCTGCTGATGTCGCGGATGACGTCCTGAACGCCGGTCATCTTGCCGGCCTCGTCGAAAAAGAGTGTCGGCTGACCTTCCAGCCACAGCCATTGGCCGTCGCGCTTGCGACCGCGAAATTGCAGCGGCTCGGCCACCGCGCCGGGGCCTGCGGCGATCAGGGCCGCGTAATAGGCCAGGACGCTGGGGACGTCCTCGGGATAGGTCAGGTCGATCACCCGCCGGCCCATCAGCTCCTCGGGCTTGAAGCCCAGCATGGGCTTGCAGGCGGGCGACATGAAGGTGATCGCGCCCTTGGCGTCCAGGCGCGAGATCATGTCCGATGCGTTGTCGGCCATCAGGCGATAGCGCGCCTCGCTGTCGGCCAGGGCGTCGTCAATGACCTTGCGGTCGGTGATGTCGCGAATCACGTCCGTCACCGCGTTGGGGACGCCCGTCACTGGATCATGGGTCAGGCGCGGGCGGGCCTCGACCCAGCGCACCGAGCCGTCCTTGCGCACGATGCGGTACTCGATGCTCCAGCCCGGCGGCCCATAGAGAGCGCTGTTGAAGATCTCGGCCACGCGCGCTCGGTCTTCGGGGTGGATGAACTCCATGGCCAGGCGGCCGACCGCCTCTTCCGGCGCGTAGCCCGAGATGGCGCGTACGGCCGGCGAGACGTAGCTGAAACGGCCGTCCAGGCCCATCCGGGTGACCAGGTCGTTGGCGTTCTCGGTCAGCAGGCGATAGCGCTCGCCAGTCGCCTCGACCGCGCGCATGGCGTTGGAATAGTCGGTGACGTCCTGCAGCAGGCCAAACAGGGCGCAGACCTCGCCGTGATCGTCCAGTTCGCAAAGGCCGCGCGCCATGACGTCGCGAACTTCGCCGCTGGCCCGGATCAGCTGCACTTGCAGGTCAAAGCCGCCCTTCTTCGCGATGGCCTGTTCGATGCCTTGCTCGAGCACCGCGCGATGCGCTGGAGAATAGTGGGTGAGAGAGCTGTCGATCGTTGGCGTGTAGCTGTCGCGGCTGAGGCCGAAAATCTGAAAGGTCTGATCCGACCAGGTCAGATGGTTGGTGGCGATGTCGATGCGCCAGTGACCGATGGCGGCGACGCTCTCCGCCAGCTCCAGCAGGCGCTGCTTCTCGGCGGTCTGGCGTTGAGCCTTGGCCAGTTCGAATTCGTCGACGACGATCCGGGCCAAGAGCTTCAGGCGCTCGAGGTCGGTCTCGGCGGGGCGCGCGCGCGGCTTGTCGTCGATCACGCACAGCGTGCCGAGGTTGTGGCCGTCCTTCGTGGTCAGGGTCGCGCCGGCGTAGAAGCGAATATCGGGCGCGCCGGTGACCAACGGGTTGGCGGCGAAGCGGGGATCCTGGGTGGCGTCCTCGACCACCAAGACCGCTTCCGGCCCCATGGCTATGGCGTGGGCGCAAAAGGCGTCGCTACGTGGCGTGGAGGGGGCGTCCAGCCCGACCTTGGCCTTGAACCACTGGCGCTCCTCGTCGACCAGCGACACCAGCGAGATGGGGGTGTCGAACAGGTTGCCGGCCAGGTCGGCCAGGCGATCGATGGCCGCGTCCGCGGGGGTGTCCAGGACCTTGTAGGCCTTCAGGGCGGCCAGGCGCTGGGCTTCGCGAAGGTCCATGGGGTCGGTTGCGCCTTGATACTCGAACGGTTGCGGGACCGTACGAGGCGGGCGCCGTCATCGTCGTTAAGAGCGGGCGCGGCGGATTGGCGCAGGTCGGCGAACGATGGTCATTCAGCGGGTGACGTTTGTCATGTCGGCCCGGTGACGCCCGGCACTGATGCGCCGGGGCAGGGGGAGGCATGTTGGCTTCATATCGAGGGAGCCGACCATGTCACCCAATCTTCCGCCGCCTATCGCGGCGATCTCCAAGGCCGTGAAACGGCGGGGCGCGACTCTGGCCCTGAACGGCCTGGACCTGATGATCCGCCCCGGCCAGTGCGTGGCCCTGTTGGGTCCCAACGGCGCGGGCAAGAGCACCAGCGTCGCCCTGCTGACCGGCCGCCTGCGCCCCGACGCTGGTGAGGCCTCCCTGCTCGGCGGCGATCCGCGCGACCTGGCCGCTCGGGGGCGGATGGGCGTCATGCTGCAGGAGGCAGGCTTACCGCGCACTCTGAGCGTCCGCGAGCAGATCGACCTTTTCCGAGGCTACTATCGCAAGCCTCGCCCGACCGACGAGATCGTCCGTCTGGCCGGTCTGGAGGGGCTGGAGCGCCGCCGCTGCGGCGCCCTGTCGGGCGGTCAGCAGCGCCGCGTGCAGTTCGCCCTGGCCATCGCCGGCAAGCCGGACTTTCTGGTGTTGGACGAGCCGACCACCGGCATGGACATCGACGCCCGCCGCGCCCTGTGGAGCGCCGTGCGGGCCGAGATCGCCCGCGGCTGCGCCGTGCTGCTGACCACCCATCACCTGGACGAGGCCGAGGCGCTGGCCGACCGCATCGTGGTCATCGACCACGGCCAGGCCATCGCCGACGGCACGCCGGAAGCCATCAAGTCGCGGGTGTCGGGCGTGGCTATCCGCTGCCGCTCGCGGCTGTCTGACGCCGAGCTCTCGGGTCTGGCCCGCGTCACCGGCGTCAGCCGCGACGGCGGCCGTGTGACCCTGCTGACCACGTCGGCTCCCGCTACGCTCCGCGAGCTGCTGGCGCGCGACGAAACCGTCGATGACCTTACCGTCGCCGGCGCCTCGCTGGAGGACGCCGTCACCCGCCTGGTCGGAACCCAACGCCAAGCCGAGGCCGCCTGAGATGCACACCCTGTCCGTCTATTTCCGTGAAGCCCGCGCCCAGGTCCTGGCCACTTGGCGCACCCCGCAATTCCTGATCCCCAGCGTGGCCCTGCCGCTGCTGTTCTATGGGGTCATGGGCCTGGGTCTCAGCAGGGGGCGCGAGGAAGTCGCCCACTTCATGCTGGCCAACTATGTGATCTTCGCTGCTATCGCCCCGGCCATGTTCGGGTTCGGCGCGGGCGTGGCGGCCGAGCGCGAGGCCAAGCTGATCGAACTGAAGCAGATCGCGCCGCTGCCGGCCGGCGGCTACCTGATCGGCCGCCTGGCCGCCGCCTTGGCGCTGGTCGGCGCCTCGATCGGCTTGCTGGGCGTGCTGGCCTGGTTCGGCGGGGTGAAGATGGAGCCGGGGCGCTGGGCCGCGACCCTGGGACTGGGCCTGGCCTCGGCCATTCCGTTCGCCCTGATCGGTCTGAACGTCGGACTGCGCTTCAGCTCGCAAGGCGCCACCGCCATCGCCAACCTGCTGTTCCTGGGCTTCTCGCTGTTCGGCGGGCTGTGGATGCCGCTGAACATCATGCCCGATTGGTTCACCCGCATCGCCAAGGTCATGCCGTCCTACCACCTGGGCCAGCTGTCGCAGATGCTGTCGGGCATGCAGCCGATGGCCGATGTGCAGCAACACGTCTCGATCGTGGTCGGCATCAGCGTCGCGGCCCTGATCGGCGCGTGGGCGGCGTGGCGGCGGCAGATGGCTTGACCATGACGAGCCTCCCGCGCGACATCGCCGCCATGGATCAGAGAACACGCAGCACGGACGAAGCCCCGACCGGCCTCCGGCGTCACTGGAGCTTCGTGTTCCTGTCCTACCTGCCGTTCTACTTTATCTCGTGGTTCTTCAAGAAGCCTGGGACGCTGGAGTTCGTCTGCTCGATCGCGGGCCTGGTGGTCTTCCTGGTCCTGTTCTGGACGATCTGGCGCAGGCAAGGACGTCCGCTGCTGTGGCAGGTGGTGTCGATCTTCGCGATCGGGATCTCGCTATCGTCCTTCGCCGCGGGATGGAGCGTCTACACGATCTATTCGATGGCCTTCGCCTCGCGTTTGGCGCCGCGGCGGACGGCGGTCCGGACGATGATTATCCTGGAGATCGTGTTGCTGGTCGTGGGTCTGACCTTCTACCGGCACTTCTGGCAGATCTGGGCCTCTGGGGTGCTGTTCGGTGGCATCACGGGCTTTGCCAGCCTAATGCAGGTCGATGTCGAGCGGAAGAACCAGGAGTTGGCTCTGGCCCACGAGGAGGTCCGGGCCCTGGCCACGACGGCCGAGCGCGAACGGATCTCCCGCGACCTGCACGACCTCTTGGGTCACACCCTGACCTTGGTGGCGGTGAAGGCCGAGCTGGCCGCCAAGCTGGTCAGCCGCGACGCCGAGGCCGCCGAACGCGAGATGCAGTCTGTCGCCGCCGCCGCTCGCGAAGCGTTGGCGGAGGTCCGCACCGCCGTGGTCGGCATGAAGGGCGCCTCCCTGACGACCGAGCTGGAGCGCGCCAAGATCGCCCTAGCCGCCGCCAACATCCAGGCCGATATCTCCGCTGCCGAGATCGAGGGCTATCCCGGCCAGGAGGCGGTGCTGGCCATGGCGCTGCGGGAAGCGATCACCAACGTCATCCGCCACTCGGGCGCCTCGCACTGCAAGATCCGCGTGGCGCCCAGCCCCGTGGCCCTGACCCTAAGCATTGTCGACGACGGCAAGGGGGGGCGGCCTGGCGGAGGGCTCGGGCCTGAAGGGCATGCGCACGCGCCTATCGGCCATCGGCGGCGACCTCGATATCGTATCGGACAAGAGCGGAACGCGCCTGGTGGCCACCGCGCCTGTGGAGACTGCTTCGTGATCCGCGTCGTCATCGCCGAAGACCAGAAGATGGTGCTGGGCGCCCTCAGCGCGCTGCTCGAACTGGAGGGCGACATCCAGGTCGTCGGCCGCGCGCCCGACGGCCAGGCGGCGCTGGAGCTGGTGCGGTCCGAGAAGCCCGACGTGCTGATCTCCGACATCGAGATGCCGCACCTGACCGGCATCGACGTCGCCTCGCGGCTCAAGGCCGACGGCGCCAGCACGCGGGTGCTGATCGTCACCACCTTCGGCCGGCCGGGCTATCTGCGCCGGGCGATGGAGGCGGGGGTGAAGGGTTATCTGCTGAAAGACGGCCCCAGCAGCGTCCTGGCCGCCGCCGTCCGCACCATCGCCTCGGGAGGCCGAGCCATCGCGCCGGAACTCTCCGAAGCTATCTGGGACGCCGCGCCCGATCCGCTGACCGACCGCGAGCGCGAGATCCTGCGTTTGGCCGAGGAGGGGCGCTCGAACAAGGACATCGCCGAGGTGCTGGATCTCTCGCCCGGCACGGTCCGCAACTATCTATCGGAAGCGGCCCAGAAGCTGGGCGCGGCCAACCGCGTCGAGGCCGGCCGTATCGCGCGCTCGAACGGCTGGCTCTAGGCCCGACCCCAGAGGCGCTCCCACTTCCAGCCGGTCAGGTCCTCGACGATCTGCTTGGACTCGGGGCTCTCGGCCTCGGTGGCGCCGGCGCGCAGGCGCTCGACTTCGTGGACCAGCACCGCGTGGGTGCGGGCGTTGAGGTGGAAGCGCCACGAGATCAGCATCCCGGCGATCATCACGATCAGCGGACCGCCGACCATGACCAGCACCAGGGCCTGGATAGCGGACGGCGTCTGCACCGGCATCGGCTGGCCCTTGGCGGCCGAGACGAAGCCGCCCATGCCGATCAGGGTGGTGGTCACCAGGATCGCGCCGGACTGGGCGATCTTGCGCACGAAGGTCATGACCCCGGCGAAGATGCCTTCGCGGCGTTGGCCGGTGACGGCTTCGTCGACGTCGGGCAGGTAGTTGTAGACGCCCCACGGCACGAAATTCAGCGTGCCGCGGCCCAGGCCGGCCAGGATGATCGGCACGAACAGCCAGAACAGCACGGCCGGAGCCGCGCCCAGATTGAAGATATTGCCGCCCAGGCCCGCCACGCCCTCGGCGAAGCCCGCCGGCTTGATCAAGTAGAAGGCCAGGAACAGCAGCAGGGCCGCGCCCACGAAGCTGATCGCCATGCGATAGGCGGCGGTCGGGCCGGTGCGGATGATGACGCGGATGGCGATCATCACCGAGATCAGCTGGGCCACGTACATGGTCGTCATCAGCTGCGAGATCAGCAGGGTCGAGCCCAGCATCACCGTCGCCACGAACAGCGGGAAGGCGGTGTTGAAGATGTCCTGGCTGATATAGCCGCCCAGATACAGCGACAGGTGCTGGCGGAAGGCCTTGATGCGCAGGGTTGAGAACAGGTCGCGGAACATGTTGACCGGGATCATCGCCGCCTTGGACCAGTCCATCGGCTCGGGCTGGATCAGCTTCTCGGCCTCGGTATAGGGGCGCTCCCACGACAGCAGGACGACGATCGTCACGACGATGCTGAACAGCACGCCGAAGATGCCGGCCATGATCAGGAAGGTGTTGGGCGAGTCCTTGCCGCCGAAGTGGCTGATGATCAGGGTCGGCAGGTACGAGGCCAGGATCGCCGAGCTCTGGGCGATCAGCATCCGCGCGCCGGCGAACTTGGCCTTCTCCTTGTAATCCTTGGTCATCTCCGCCGCGAGGGTTTCCCACGGGATCAGGAACATCGTGTACAGGAACTCGAAGAAGACGAAGGTCACCAGGTAGTAGGCGAAGGTCTGGCCCGTGACGAAGATCAGGGCGAAGGCCGGCAGCAGCGGGATGGTGATGATCAGGAAGATCTTCCGCCGGCCGATCCTGCGCCCCACCCAGGTGTGGCGCAGGTTATCGGAGATATAGCCGATCAGCGGACAGGTGATGGCTTCCAAGAGGCGCGGCAGGCCCAGGATCAGGCCCGTCTCCACCGGCGAAAGCCCGCAGAAGGTGATGAAGAAATAGGCCAGCCAGCCGGTGATCACGGCCTGCGCGCCGGCCCCCAGCATGTCGCCGGAGCCCCAGCCCCAATAGTTCACCCAGGTGGGTTTGCGGATGTCCGGCGCGGCCATGGTGTTCTTCCCGAATGTCAAAGGGGTCTAGCGCCCCGCTAAGCTGTGGGTGTCACCGAAGCGAACCCTCCACCGCCGTCTTCCCGGCGAAGGCCGGGATCCAGAGTCATCCAGAGAGGCTCGTGGGTGTCATCTGGGCCCCGGCCTTCGCCGGGGAGACGGAAGAAATAATGGCGATCCGATCGCGAAGGGTGGTCCTAGATAAACGCCCGCTGGAACTCGCCCAGGGCCAGCATGGCCAGCGACTGGCCGTAGGGCATCGAGGTCAGCGGGATGTCCTTGTAGCCCTGGATCGTGTCGAACACCGGGGTGCCGAACGAGACCTGCTGCAGCTCGCCCTTGTCGTCGATATTGGCCAGCACGCCCTTGATGGCCCGGATGGCGACGGCCTCGTATTCCTTGCCGATGTAGCGCTTGCGCACGGCCTTCAGGACGCCATAGGCGAAGCCGGCCGTGGCCGAGGCTTCCAGGTACGAGGTCTTGTCGTTGATGATCGTGTGCCAGAGGCCGGTCTCTTGGTCCTGATATTGCGTCAGCGCCTTGATCTGGGCTTCCAGCGCATCGATCAGGAAGGCGCGCAGGCCGTCGCCGGGCTTGAGGTCCAGCAGCTCGATGAATTCGGGGATGGCGATCGTCACCCAGCAGTTCCCGCGCGCCCACAGGGCGTCGGCGAAGTTGTGACGGCCTTCGAAGGTCCAGCCGTGGAACCACAGGCCGGTCTTGCGGTCGGCAAGGTACTTGATGTGGACCATGAACTGGCGCTTGGCCTCCTCGACGAAGTCGGGGCGGTCGATCAGCAGACCGATCTTGGCCAGCGGCAGCACGCTCATCATCAGCGTGTCGTCCCACAGTTGCTGCGGGTTCTCGCTGTTGAAGACGATGTGCTGGAAGCCGCCTTCCTCGGTGCGCGGGCCCTCGTACATGACGTAGTCGGCCCAGGTCTCCAGATAGGGGATGTAGGTGTGGTCACCGGTGGCCTCGTACAGGTAGGCCAGGGTCAGGAACGGCGAGACGGTGTTGATGTTCTTGGTCGGGGTGCCGGCCTCGAAGCGGTCGGCGAACCACTTGACCATGATGTCGAAGGCGCGCTCGTCGCCGTGCATCTCGTACTGCTTCCACAGGCCGTAGAGACCCACGCCGTGGGTCCATTCCCAGTCGTTCCAGCCCTTGGTGTCGATGACGCGGCCGTCGTCCAGGCGCAGCAGGAACTCGCCGGTCTCGTCGGTGATGTCGACCAGGTTGCTGATCAGCGAGGCGATCTTGGCCTTGATGTCCTTGGCGTCGATGCCGTGGGCGAGATTGGGCACGGGTAGTCTCCAGTCGTCGGGTATCAGGGTTTGAAGTCGGGGGCGGGCACGCGGGCGACGGGGATCCCGCCGCGCACGGTCCGCAGGTTCACGAGCTTGACGGCCTCCAGGGCGTCGCCGGGAGCACCGTCGCTGGTTACCGCCAGGGCGATGGTGTTCTTGCCGCGCGGATCGACAATACCGTTTGGCAGCACGAAGGTCCGCTGCGGGCCGACATGGGCGATGAACTGGCCCATGTTCCAGCCATTGACGAAGATCAGCACGCGGTAGCGCTTGTTCGGCGAGCGCGGCCTGTCGGGATCGCCGATGGTCAGGCCCAGGGTGGTGTCCTGGTCCTTAGGCAAGGCGAGGTCGAAGCTGGTGCGGTACCAGGTGGTGCCGGCATAGGGCGTGGTTGCGGCCATGTCGGCCTTGGCCCAGGACGCGTCGGGGAAGC
Source organism: Caulobacter sp. (assembly GCF_017744445.1). Lineage (GTDB taxonomy): Bacteria > Pseudomonadota > Alphaproteobacteria > Caulobacterales > Caulobacteraceae > Caulobacter. The sequence goes on along the minus strand of NZ_JAGIBH010000019.1, from coordinate 5,516 downwards.
CCGGCAGGTGCCAGCCCTCGCGCTCGCCGTATTGGCCGCCGTTGTTGGGATTGCCGCGCACCGGGTCCTGGATGTCCTCGCCGCCTTTGTTGCCTTGGATCTTCCAGGCGATCGGCACGGCGAAGCTGTAGGTCCCCGGACCCGACAGCGAGGCCGAGACCAGGCCGCGGGCTTCCTTGTGGAAGTCGTCGGCGTCGAGGTCCCAGTTGTGGCCGTTGTTGCGGACCATGACCGAGAGGACGTGCTCGCCGGTCCCGCGCAGGTCCTCGGGCAGCTTGAAGGTCGCCACGCCGGTGGTGATCGGGCGGGGCAGGCCGCCGTCCAGTTCGTGCTCACCGAGGAACCGGCCGTCCAGCCAAACCTGAAGCATGCCAGCGCCGCCGGCCCCGTAGTGCAAGGTCAGGGTGTCGACGTCGGCCTGGCCCTGATAGCGGCCGCGATACCAGACATCGCCCTGGTGGAAGCCGTAGGTGCTCATGTCCAGCGCCGGCTGGCCGGTGGGGCCGCGCACGGTCGAGCCGCTGCGGCGGCCTTCGGTCTTCAGCCAGGCGGCGTCGTCGAACTTAGGATCGGCCTCGGGCGAGCCGGGGGCGGTCTTCCAGTCCAGCTTGGCGAGATCGGGCAGGGTGATGACGCCCGGGCCGGACAGCGCTTTGTCGGCCAGCAGGCTGCCCGAGGCGGTGGTCCTGGCGGCGACCTTGGCGCCGTTCCAGCGGAGGGACGTCACGGCCTTGGGCGCGAAGACCTCCAGCGGGCTGTCGGTCTCGGTGTCGCCGGTCAGGGAGAGGATCCCGCCCTTGGTCGCGTCGCTACGGACGAGGCCCGGACCACGCACCAGGGTGTTCTCGCGCTTCCAGAAGGTCTGGCCCGTCTCGGCGTCGGCCAGCAGCAGGGTCAGGGGCGGGCGGCCGCCGCCGGTGATCCGCACGCGGGCCAGGCCCTTGTGCTGGTAGGTCAGCTTCAGGTCGCCCTTGGCGGCGTCGAAGGCCGAGGCTACATCGCCCTCGAGCACCTCGACCTTGGGCGCGGACGCATAACGCAGCACCGTCTCGCCCGCCTCGCCGGCCCGGCCGTAGAGTAGGGCCAGATCGCCGTCGTTCCACTTCAGATGCGTCTGGATCTCGGACGTCGAATAGACCAGCCGCTGGCCGCCCAGGTCGTAGCTGGCCATCAGCATCTTGCTGTCCTGGCCCTTGATCCGGCTCGGGACCACATACTCGCCGTCGCGGGTCTTCAGCTTGAAGGTGAAGGCCTCGTCGCCGGTGGCGCTGCTGGGATTGTGGACCACTACATAGAGGTGGCTGCCGGTCTCGGCGTTGACGTTGTGATAGACGCGGACCTTGTCGTTCGATGGAACGACGGCCTCGCCTTTGTCCATGCGGGTCAGGTCGGGGACGGCGGCGATGAACTCGCCCATCTGCTTGGTCACCCGGATCTTGTCGCGCAAGGCCCGCGTCTCGTCGATCGCCGAGCCGTAGTCGTATGAGGTGAACACCACCGGGGCCGGCAGCCAGCCCCAGCTGGTGCCGCCATAGGTCATGTAGAAGCTCTGCAGCGTCAGGCCGTTGGCGATGTTGGTTCCATAGAACACCCGCTGATAGCCGACGCCGCGATGGATGGCGGTGCAGTCGTAGTCGCCGTTGCTGCCCCAGTAGTCGAACCAGCCGCCGCCGAACTCGGCTAGGAAGCCGGGCGTATTCGGGCTGGCCAAGGCCCCGCCCTTGGCGCCGTTCGCGCCATAGAGGCCCCAGTCGGGCGCGATGCCCGGACTGGCCGGCTTTGAGTCCACCCGGCAGTTGCCGCCCGGATAGCCGTCGAAGGCGTAGAGGTCGTTGGGGCCTTCCACCGTGCCGGGGACGTTGGAGCCCTTGGGCACCCAGTAGCCGTTGCGGCCCTTGTCATTGTGGAAGATCGGGACGGTGATGCCGTCGGCTTTCGCCTTGTCGTACAGCCACTGCATGTAGCGCTGCTGTGGGGCGCCGACGACGTCCAGTTCGTTCTCGATCTGGTGGGCGATGACCGTGCCCTGGCCGGTGGTCAGCTGGTGGCGAGCGATGACCGCGTTGATACGTGTCAGCCACTCGTCCGAGGCGGCGATGTATTCCGGCGCGTCGGTGCGGGCGCGGGCCGCCTGATTGACCATCCAGCCGGGATAGCCGCCCCGGGTCAGCTCGGCGTTCACGTACGGCCCGGCGCGGGTGATGACGTACAGGCCTTCTTCCTTGGCCATGGTCAGCACGCGGTCCATGTCGCGCACGCCGGTGAAGTCGTAGACCCCCTGCTTGGGCGAGTGGTAGCCCCAGTCGAAATAGATCGCGACCGTGTTGTAGCCGCTGGCCTTCATCTTCTGGAGGATGTCGCGCCACAGGTCGGGGCTCGGCACGCGGAAGGGGTGGAACTCGCCCCCCCATGAGAAGATGCGCTGGCCGTCGACCTTCAGGGAGTACTTGTCCCAGGTGATCTTGTGCGCTTCGGCGGGCTTGGTCGCGACCGCCTGATCGCCGCCTTCCTTCAGCACCGTGAAGTGACGCACCGTGCCGGAAAGCTCAGGCAGTTCAGTCTTCTGGCTCCAGGTCCTGAAGCCGTCTTTGCTGTCGGAGTACCAGTAGCGCTTGTCCTGGTAGGCGTCGAAATAGATCCGCCAGGCGCCGTCCGGCGTGCGGCTCATGGCCGGGCCTTCCAGGTAGCGGCCCCAGCCGGCCCAGTCGCCCGTACCCTTCGGCGCCCATGACCCGTCCAGCGACGGGGCGGTGTAGAGCTCGATGAACTTGCTCGTCTCGTTCTTGGCGAAGGCCTGGTACTGGCCGTCCTGGCGGACCACGAAGGTGTCGATGAAGTTCGGGCCCAGGCCCGACAGGATCTTGGGCGCACTCCAGCTGGCCAGCGAGGCGTCGGACGCGACGATGCGATAGGGCTGGAATTGGCCGGCGATGCCGGTGGTCGAGACCGACAGGATCAGGCTGATCGAGCCGTCCTGGTCGACGAACCACTCTGGCGCCCAGCTGTTGGTCGCGCCGGGAACGTCGATCTTCACATCGCGCAGGAAGGTCCAGTCGGTCAGGTCCCGGCTGCGAGCCAGGCCGATCGTGTCGCCGGTCCAGCCGGTGGTGTATGCGACATAGTACCAGCCGTCGGTATGCTTCATCACGCTGGGATCGCGGATGAGGCCCTTGGGCGGCGTGTAGGCCAGCGGCTTCTTCAGCGTGAAGCGTGTGCCGTCCGCCGAGTCGTACACGCTCATGTTCGACTGGCTGGCGTTGGTGAACGCCGTCATCGTGTAGCGGACGGGCTCGGCCAGAGCGGTGGTCGCGAGCAGCGTGGCCATCAGGCCGAGAGCGGGGAGGGCGCGCATGCTCAGCCCTCGAAATAGAAGACGGGCTTCAGCGGCCACTCGACGGGCTTGTTGTCCGGATGGACCTCCATCAGGTCGGCCATGAAGTCCCACCAGCGCTTCATCACCGGTTGCAGCGGCAGGGCGTCCTTCTTGTTGTCGGGGTGCAGGCGCAGCACGGCGAAGAGGCTCATGGTCTCCTCGTCCAGGAAGATCGAATAGTCGTGGATGCCCGCGTCGCGCAGGGCCTGCGCCAAGTCCGGCCAGAGTTCGTCGTGGCGGCGCTCGTACTCGGCGGCGACGCCGGGCTTCAGCTGCATGCGGAAGGCGAGGGGGCGGCTTTCCGTCGTCGTCGTCATCGTCTTCCTCCCGAGTGTCGTCTTTTTGTTTTTGTCTTGGTCTAGTCAGCCCAGCCGGTAGATCCGCCTGGCTGTTCCCGCGAACAGCGCGTCGCGCTCGTCGTGACTGAAGCTGGCCGTGATCGCGTCATAGGCGGCGTAGAAGCCGCCGAAGCTGCCGTGCGCCCGCTCGACCGGGAAGTTGCTGGCGAACATGCAGCGCTCGACCCCGAAGGTCTCGATGACCTGGAGCACGAACGGCTTGAGGCTGGCGGTGGTCCACGTCCGATCGACCATGGCCAGGCCCGAGATCTTGCAGGACACGTTCGGACGCTGGGCCAGCACGGCTAGGCCTTCGCGCCAGGCGACTAGACCCGCCTCGTCGCGATCGGTGGGCATGCCGGCGTGGTTGACGATCAGCGGGATGTCCGGATGGGCGTCGGCCAGCTGCGCCGCGGTCGCCATCTGCGAGGCGTAGAGCTGCAGGTCGAACGACAGGCCATATTTGGCCAGCAGGGCAAAACCCTTGCGCCACTGGTCGTCCAGCAGCTTGTCGGTCGGGCCGTAGGTCTTGGCCGGGTCCTTATGCCAGTTCACGATCTGGCGGATGCCGCGAACGTTCCGGCGCGCGGCGTGGGCCGCCAGCATCGCCTCGACGTCGGGATCATCCAGGTTGGCGCCGGCGACGATGCCGCCGATCACGCCGCGCTGGTCGGCGATGCTTTGCAGCCAGTCGGTCTCGGACAGCTGGTCCTTGGGCGGCAGGCCGCACTCGACATGCACGACCTGGACGACGTTCCAGCCCTTCGCATCGGCCAGATAGTCGTCCAGCCCATAGGACTTGTAGGCGATCCCGGACATGTCGCCGGCCGGGTTGTTCGGCAGCGGCGTGTCCTGGAGCCAGGCGTAATAGTGCCGATCGAGGTCCCACAGATGCATGTGGGGATCGACGATGGGGCCCGTGTACGCCATGGCTCCAGTATCCTTAGAAAGTGGTCCGGCCGCCGGAGGTGTCGAAGGTCGAGGCGGTGGTGAAGCTGCACTCCTCCGACGCCATGAAGCAGACCATGGCGGCGCTCTCGTGGACTTCGCCCAGGCGACCCATCGGGATCTTGCCCTTCATGTACTCGACCTGGCTGGCGGGCAGCTGCTCCAGGATCGGGCTCTCGAAGGTGGCCGGGGTCAGGCTGTTGACGATGACGCCCTTGGTGGCCAGTTCCTTGCCCAGCGACTTGGTCAGGCCGATCACCGCCGCCTTCGACGCCGAATAGGCGCCGGCGTTAGGATTGCCTTCCTTGCCGGCCACCGAAGCGACGTTGACGATCCGGCCATAGCCCTGGGCGATCATGATCGGCGCCACGGCCTTGCAGCAGTAGAAGACGCCGTTGACGTTGATGTCGAACACGCGCTTCCAGCTGTCGGTCGGGTACTCATAGACCGGCGCCGTGGCGCCGGTGATGCCGGCCGAGGCGACCAGGATGTCGATGCGGCCCAGGGCCTCGCTCGACGCCTTGCCGGCGGCCAGTACGGCGGCCTCGTCCGAGACGTCCAGCGCGACGGTGAAGCTGGTGCCGACTTCTTCGGCCGCGGCCTTCAGGCCATCGGCGTCCAGGTCCCACAGGGCGACCTTGCCGCCTTCGGCGACGATGCGGGCGGCCACGGCCTTGCCCAGGCCCGAGGCGCCGCCGGTGACGACCGCGACGCGGCCGGCGAAACGATTGGGATAGACGGTGCTCACTGGGCGCCGTCCTTCGACCAGGCCACGACGATCTGGCGCTGCTCGCCCAGCTTCTCGATGCCGAGACGGATCTCGTCGCCGGCCTTCAGGTAGACGGGCTGCGGCTTCT
>NZ_JAGIBH010000018.1 GCF_017744445.1 Caulobacter sp. | reverse complement strand
GCTCCATCACCTTCAACATCATCCAGGGCAATCGCGCGCCCAACGCCGTCGATCAGACCGTCGAGACCTATCAGGGCGTGACCTCAACCCTCTATCCGCTCGACAACGACAGCGATCCCGACGGCGACAGCTATTCCTTGCAATCGGTCGGGCCCTTGGAATTCGTCTACGGCAACACCGGCACCCCCAGCGACCTGGGCACCCTCACCAAGACCGGCAACACCGTCAGCTATCGCGCGCCCAATGTCTGCAACTGCGCCGCGCGGCAGAACTATCACGTCATCCGTTTCAGCTACACGGTCGTCGACAGCAAGGGCGCGACCTCCACCGCCAAGCACGCCATCAACGTCTATTCAAACCGGCCGCCCGTGGCTAACTATAATACCATCGATCCCGTCTACGCTGGCGTCACCAGGGTCTTTGATCCTCGCGCCAACGACACCGACGCCGACAACGACACCCTGACCATCACGTCGATCGACAATTTCTACTTCGCCTACGGCGTGATCAACGGCGTCACCTACAACAACGGCCAAACCCCAGGCACAAGCTTCGGTTCGGTCGTCAACAATGGCTCGTCGATTTCCTACACCGCCCCGCACCTGTCGGCCGGCTCCTACATGGCCGTCGTCGTCTGGTACACCGTCTCCGACGGCCGCGGCGGCACGTCACAATCCTACGAAGTCCTCAACGTCTACGGCCCAGGCTAAACTCGAGCAGATCTGGCCGCCGTCACCCAGCCATCCATGGTGCGCAAAAAATGCAACGCGTTCTGCCTTTCTTCGTCGCGGCGAGCCTCGTCATCGCCGCCGCGCCCGCCCAAGCGGCCGACTGCGTGGCCCAGGCTACCGCGCAGATCCAGGCCACGCTCGGGGCGTCGGACCTGGAACAGGGGCTGGCCAATGGCGTCAGGACCCTGCTGGCCAAGCCACGCTTCTATGAGGATGCTCAGCAGGGCGCGGTTTGTAGCCGTCCCAGGCTGGATAACCCGATGTATTCTGGCGTTCCGGTGAGTGAATGCACTTATCAGCGCCAAGGTTTGAGCGGCTGGGTGATGCTGGCCAATCCCAGCGCGGATTTGGCGGCCAAATGGGTCTCAAACGCTTGTACTGAAACTGGCGACGCCAAGACCTGCTCGGTGCGTCTGATTGCGCAGGCCTGGTGCGCCAGCGAGCTTTCGTTCCCCGTCGCCGGCAACTTGATCACCGCCGAGGGGCGTAACGTCGCCTTCCTGGACGGCGTCGAAATAGCGCGCCCGCAATGGCTGCCAGAGAAAACGTCGCTCGCTGTTGAGACCCAAAAGCAACGCCTGTCGGAACTTGCACGGCAAAAAACCGCTTCGGGCCTGGTGGGGCGCAACGCCTTGCCGTTGGGCGTTTCGGTCGATGTCTATGGCCAATACGCCGTCGCTTCAGCGCCTTCCAAGACAGTGTCCCGCCTGGGCTCGGCCTGCCCCGTCCTCGCGCGGCGCGCCGATTGGCTCAACACCGTGCGGACCGCTTACAACCAAGCTTGGCGCACAGGCCGCAACCCGTTGTTCGACGCCGCCGCCAAGGCGCTCATGGCCAACGAGCCCGTCGGCGGGGCCGCTTGTCCGTAAACAGGCCGCGATCCCTTCGCCAAGCCTCGTTTCATTTGGCGCCAGGACCAGAACCACGGCTCGCCTTGATGACGAGATCTCTCGCTAGTCCGCCTTCGTTTCTATCTCTGTGCGAGTCCCCTACTCATGAGCGACGTCGAAATATCGGCGCCAGATCCCGTCGATGTTCGTATTGGTAAGTTATTACGTGCGTATCGACAGTTTTCTGATCTCACCCTGGATGATCTGGGAAAGGCGATTGGCGTCAGTGCTCAGCAGATCCAAAAGTACGAACGTGGCGCCAACCGCATTTCCGCGTCCAAGCTGTTCGAGGTGGCTCGCGTTCTGGAAATGTCGCCTGCGGCCTTCTTTGAAGGAGTAGAAGAAAACGAGCGGCAATCGCTATTTGACCATTTTACTGAATTCTTTGTGGCGCCCTATTCGACGCGATTGGCCAGCGCTTTCATCCGCATGAACTCGCACCAGCAACGCGCGCTGAGCGAGCTTGCGGAAACGATCGCGCCTTCAGACACGTGACGGCCGCCCTTCCGCGCCAAGGCTCATGACGCTTGGGCGAAGGCCTTCGCCCAAAATGGCCAAGTATTGGGTTACTTCAACTTGCGGCAATTTACCTGACGGCGCCGTCGCCCCTCGTCAGTAGCTTCAGCCATGCCGTTAGAAGATTAGCGCATCGACGATCTCGGAGACATCGCCGTGTCGTTATGTGCCCACGCCGCCGGTCTCTGAGGTCATTTGACCGAGCGCATCATATTGTTGGCTGACCGTCAGGCTCGCGTCCGTGGTCGAGATCGGACGGCGGCCGAAAGCGTCTAAGCTGATTTCTTGAAAGGGATCGCGCCCCTATGCCACCTGTCCGGTTGATCCACCCCCGCTTGAGTTGGGCGCTGCGCGTCTGTTCCCAAGGGCGGTCGCGACCATGTTTTGCCCGATGACCGGGACGCCTTCGCCGTTGTTGCCTGCCGAAGAAAGCTATCTTTCCTCACGTCGGGTCCATGCGCGTGGGGAGCGAGATTACCGTATGGGCCGTCATTGCGCGCGCGGGGCGTTGTCGCAACTGGGCGTCTACGACTTTCCCGTGGTCAATGCCGACAGACGAGAGCCGGTCTGGCCTCCCTCCATCACCGGAAGCTTCACCCATTGCGATCTTCTGGCCGGCGCTGCGGCGGTCGAGCGTCAGTATGCGCGCGGGGTCGGATTGGATGTGGAACGTCGAGACCGGCGCCTTGGCGAGATCGCCGCCAAGGTCACCACGGCCAGGGAGCGCGCTACGAGACCTGACGGCCTCCCTTTGGCTGTCCTTGTCTTTCAGCGCCAAGGAACCCGAGCCAAGGCCAGCTGGCGGTCGTATGGGCGGGATGTCCGGATGTCGGCCTATCTGGTCAGAAGGACCCCACCGCCTACGCCAATCTGCAAGCCGCCCGGGCGCTCTTCCCCGATGTGGACGTCAAGACCTATCCGGGCTCGTTTATCGACCAGGCTCCGACGATCCTGCGCGACATTCCACCCCGCGCCTTCGCGTTCCTGTTCATCGACCCGAAGGGCTGGCGGATCAACATGCGACGGCTTGCAGGGCTTTTGAGCCGGCCCAACAGTGAAGTCGTGTTCAACTTTATGTTCGACTTCATCAACCGCGCCGCCTCGATCCAGGCCCCCGGCGTGGCCGCCTGGCCGAGCCGAGGCTGTCCGACCTGACCGAGGCCGAACACCTCAAGACCGTGCTGGTCGACATAGAGGCCCAGGGATCGGCGCGACGCGGATCATGAAGCAGCACGACATAGACCGAGTGCTTGGCGCCCCGGGCGCGGCGTGTCGTGGCCTTGAAGGTCAACGCCGCGCGTTTTGTGGTTCGAGAGGGCGAACAATGCGAGGGCCGATAAGACTGAAAATAGCGGGCCAAGTCATCGAGCTAGAGAACGTCTGGCCATTTCCGCCTAGGTATCCGACCCATGCGGGTATCTATCGCTGCCGGGATGAATGGCGAAGCACAACAAAGAGGACGATCGATGTCACAGCTACACCGGCCGCATATATCGCCCATATATAGGGCTCGCCATGTCGCCAAAGGTGCGAAGCGGGACTCAGAACGGGAGCAATGAACACAAATATCGCTAGTGCGATAGCTAATATTGCGTGTTTGAGGTTCTCGTTTTTCATTCAACGCGTTCGCCAATCAGGCTCGCTAGAGCAAAATTCATTCTTAGATACATCTTGCGGCGGTGCTGAGTTTTTGTCCACAATGGATCGGTGCCGATCTCAAAGACGACTTCGACATTGGCAGGCGACCAGTGATGGACGGATGTTCAACCGAGCTTTTGATACTGACTGCCAGCAGGCATGTCAGGCTCGATAGAGATTTCTAAGGTCCAGCCCTCAACTACGCCTTCGAGGCCGTTCGCGGGATCCAGTTCGAGCCGGAACTGCCCGTCCAAACCACGTTTGATGGACAACCCCATTAAAGCGTTTTGGTGGTTGAAATCAGCGAACTCAAGACTCGTAAGGTCGCCGAGCAGGAAGGTGACGACTACGTGCTTCGTGCAAACATAGAAGCCCGCAGCATCGACTTCGCGGGTCATTTCAAACCCATGGACCTTGATCGAGCAGGTGGCACCTATCCGATCCAGCGTAACCCCAAGGACTTCAGCGTCATGAAAACGCGGTGCGTAGCCAAACCATGAAACGAGTTCGTGACCGCCAGGTACGTTACTCAGCAACTCGATATTCACGAAAAGCCTTCGGAGTAGACACGCTATTCGTGCCGGACGGTAGACAATCAAGCCCAACGCAACCTTAGCTGCAAGGTCCGCTATGGGTCGCAAACGGACATTGGCTCACGTTGGCGGAATTGAACCGCAGACCCTTTCAAACGCCTGACTTTCAAGTCGACTTTTGGGAGGAAGCGGACCGTCTCCCCCGGCGGCTCGAACGGTCAAATCGCGCCATGAGCGGACGTTGGCGTCGCTCCAGGAAGGCGACCTTCGGCGCCATCAGCCGGCGTTCGCCTAGAACGCGGCCTGCAATCCTAACTGCGCCGCCAGGGTCCGGCCGGTCGCGCCCTCGCGCAGGACCGGCGCGCCGACGCTGATCCGAAACACCGAGCGCGGTGTCAGCTGAAGGTCCGCGCCAACACCGGTGGCCGCCAGGCTTGTCCAGGCGCCGCTGGCGCCGGGAAGGCCCCGCCGATTGCCGCCTGCCGCGCCGTCCAGGAACCAGTACGCCGATAGACTGCCGCCGCCGTCGATCGGCCAGCCCAGAGCCTTGGCCGGCGCGCGCAGCTCGTTGCGCCAGACAACGCCGTGGTCGCGGACTGCGCCCTGCTCGATGAAGCCGCGCACGGCGTTGACCCCCGCCAGGGACAGCTGCTCGCTGGCCAGCAGCGGGCCGTCGCTGACCTGCCCCACCAGGCGCGTCTGCCAAACCGCCCCGCGTGGCAGCACGAGGCCACCCGAGGCCGACAGCCGAGCATAGGCGTAGCGAGAATCTGCCCCCGCGCGCTGCAGGTTGAAGGCCGCGTCGTCATTGTGCGCCGACCAGCCGCCCGGACTGGCGACCAGGGTAGCGGTCACCCCGCCCGTCACCCCCGCCCTCGAGGCCTGGAGGGAATAGTCGACCACCAGCTGCTCCACCTGCGATCGGCTAGGGAAGACGCTTACCCCGCCGAACAGGATATCGTTGTCGGTGTCCTTGTAGTCGAAGCCCAGGGTCAGGCTCTGCTCGATCGCCCCTCGGCGCGGTAGCGGCAAGCCGTAGCGGACGGCCGCGATGATCGAGTCGCCGGTGCTGGAAAAGATGCTGTCGTCGTCCGAACGACTGCGGGCAAACGAAGCCGACAGGTTCAGGCTGTGCCCCCGAGGCAGGCCGGCCGAATAGGCCAGGGCGTGCTGGCGCACGGCGGCGGACTCGACGCTGCCGCTGAACTGGTAGTTCAGCGAGTCCCCGCGCCCGAAGGCGTCGCCCCAGTCGAAACCCAGGCTGCCGCGATAGAGACCGGTGGCGTCCGTCCCCGTATTGTCCAGGCCGGCATTGACCGAAAACGGCCGACGATCCTCGACCCGCAGGTTGATGTCGGTCGTCCCGATCGTCTCGCCTGGCGCGGCCACGACCGTGACCTTGCGATAGGGGTTGCGGTTCAGCCGGTCGATGCCAGCCTGGAGCTGCGGCGCGTCGATCGGCTGGCCCGGCCGCAGGCGCACGGCTTCGCGATAGCTGTCCTCGGGAAACCAGCGGGCGCCCATGACCTGCAGCTTACCCAGCCGCGCCTCCAGCACCACCAGCTGCAGCACGCCGTTGGTGACGTCCTGGCGCGGGATGAACACGCCGACGAACGGCCGGCCGATCCCGGCATAGGCGCTCGACACGGCGGCGCGGGCGGCGCTCAAGGTCTGGCTGTCCATCGGACGCCCGATCAGCGGTTGCAGGACGGCACTCGCCTGGGCCTGGGATAAGACCAGGGCGGCGTCCCTCTCGACGGCCGCGCCCTCGACCGGCAGGCCGGCGGGGTTGGACGCCTCGGGCGTCGCCAGCAGGACGACCCGCTTCAGGACCTGCGCGGGCGACGCGGCGATCGCCGGCTGGGCCTGGGCCCAGGCCCCCTGCCCGCCCAGCAGTGTCAGGAGACCGGCCGCAACACCGCTGGCCATCATGTTTGGGGACCGCGCCATCAGTAGGTCAACATCGCGGTTCGGGTGACCTGGACGCGCGTCATGGTGGGTTTGGGCACGTCGGGCGGCTGGCCGTTGGTCGCGGCCATGGTCATCATGTAGTTGAACAGCCCCAATTGGCCGGACTGATCCTTAGTCATCGCCCGCAACTGGTCGATCGTGACTGGCGCCTGGGCCTGGGCGTAGGCGTTGTCGAAGTCCTTGTTGAAGTCGCCGATCTGGACATAGGTCACGGTGGTGATGCCCACGCCGACCGCGTCGGCCAGGATGCCCAGAACCAGCCCCAGGACCGGGATGGCCTTGACCGACTTGACCGTCTTGGCCAGCTTGCCGGCCGCCTGGGCGCCATCCAGGACCTCGTCGACATTCTTGCCGGCGACCTTCGCAACATCGGTGGTCACGTCGGTGGTTTCGGACACGGCCTTGACGCCGGACCCGGCCAGGTTGGCCTGGACCAGCAGCTTCCTTTTGGCGCCCCGCGCGAAGGGCGTGATGACGTCGACGATCTTCTCTGCGATCCCGCCCATTTCCTTGACGGTCTGCATGGCCTTGCCGGGCGCGAACCCCGGGCCCTTCAGCAGGGCCTCGGCGACGGCCAGGGTGGCGCTGCTGGCCTTCGACGCCGCGCCGCCGGCCGTCGAGCCATCCTCCATCTCCACCTGTCGCCCCAGGTCGATGGCGAGGCCCGCGTAGGTCGCGAACGACCCGTTGTCGAGCACCAGACCCACCTTGAACTGGTCCAGCAGCGCCTGCGGCGGAATGGGTGGCTCGTTGCCGTGGATACCCGCCTGGATGACCCCGGCGGCGGTGTTGCCAATCCCGCCCTCGTCGACGGTGTCCATGACGGCGCGTTTGATCTCGTACTGCGCCAGCGCCCACTTCTGGTACTCGGCCAGGGCGTAGTCGGCATTGGCCTTGCGCTGGGCCTCGATATAGGCCCGGATCGACTCGACATAGGCCGCTTCGCTGGTCGACCAGGGCTCGGGCCTGGTCAGGATCTCTTCCAGTCGCGCATAGAGATACGGCATCAGCGAGGACATGGTGGCGATGGAAGACGCTGGGTCGGCGAGCGCCAGCTTGATGTCCGCCGCCGTCATCTTGGCGCCGCCTCCGCTGAACAGACTGGCGACGTCGTCGAGGACGTCGTTGAACTCGTCGCGCGCCGCGCCCTTGAAGATCTGGCAGCTGACGCCGCAGATGACGACCTGCTGGTTGGCCTTAGCCGCGTCCAGGTCCTTGCCGAATTCCTCCAGCGCCTTGTCGGCGTCCGTCTTGTCGCCGCCGATGTCGACGATCAGTTCGCCGGAAGTATCGCTGGGCGGCGGCTGGATCGTGACGATGGGCGGCGCCTCGACGACGGTCAGGACGCCATCGACGAAGCGCAGCGTGTAGTTGTTCCCGCGCGTCAGTCGGCCGCCCGGGGTGATTGAATAGGTCCCGGGCTTCCCCGTGCCGCCCGCGTTCGTGGCGTAGGTCAACGACACCAGGTCGGCGGTGTCACTGTTGCGCAGACCCTCGATGCTGGCTCCGAAGGTCGGCAGCGTCGCGTTCTGGGTGATCTGGGCGTTGTTGGCGCGGATGGTCAGGGGCGCCGGTGTGACCGTCATGATCCCGTTGACGCGGGTGATGGCGTAGTTGGTCGCGCTGCCGCCACCCAGCGTGATGGCGTAGGTCCCGACGTCGGAGCCGGCGGCGGCCGAGGTGGCGAACGTCAGGCCCGACACCACGCTGGCGTTGTCGCCGTTGACGAGGCCCGAATAGGTCGCCGTGAGGGTCGGATTCTGGTCGCCATAGAGGCGCGAGACGCTGCTGGCGGTGATGACGAGCGGCGCGCGGGTGACGCGCAGGCGGCCGTCGACATAGCGGATCGCGTAGTTGGCCGCCCGCGCGTTCGCGCCGAGGATGACGTAGTCGCCTACGTCGGACCCTGCGGTCGCCTCGGTGAACAAGGCGAGGCCCGAGACCACCGCCGAGGTGTCATTGTTGAGCAGGCCCGAGTAGCTGGCGGTGAAGGTCGGATTGCTCGCGCCATAGACCCGCGTGACGTTGTCGATCGTGATGACCAGCGGCGCCGGGGTGACGTTGAGCCGCCCGTTGGCGTAGAGGATCGTATAGTTGGCCGCCCGCGCACCCGACCCGACGATGGCGTAGTCGCCCACGCCCGACATCTTGGACGCTGTGGTGCTGAAGCTCAGGCCCGAAACCACCGACGCGGTTTCGCCGTTCACCAGGCCCGAATAGCTGGCCGAAAAGCCTGGGTTGCTCGCGCCGTAGAGCCGCGTGGCGTCATTGGCCGTGATGACCAGCACGGCTGGCGTGATGCTGAGGACGCCGTCGACATAGCGGATCGTGTAGTTGGCCGCCTGCGCGCCTGAGCCGACGATGGCGTAGTCGCCCACCTTGGACCTGACAGTTGCGGTCGTGTTCAGGGTCAGGCCCGAGACGACGGCGGAGGTGTCGCCATTGACGAAGCCGGCATAGCTGAAACCGAAGCCGGGATTGGCCTCGCCGTAGGCGCGCGTGGCGTTCAGGGCGGTCATGGTCAGCGGCGCCGGCGTCACGGTCAGCACGCCGTCGACATAGCTCAGGTCATGGGTGATCGACGACGCGCCATAAGGCTGGATGCCGTAGGTCCCGACATTGACCCCCGGGCCGAGGATCCGGAACTGCACCGGCGCGTACAGGTCCGAGACCGAGCCGCCGCTATAACGGGCCGAGAAGGCCGGGTTGGCCTGGCCGTACATCCTCGACGCGTCGTTGGCGGTGACGGTCAGCACCGGCCGCGGCGTCGAGCCGGCCAGGTAGATCGCGTCGCCGGTGAACGGATCGCTGGGATAGTTGACGTTGACGTAGTTCGGGAACGTCAGGCCGCCGGCGTCGAAGCCGGTCGGGTCGGAATAGATCACCGCCCGGCCGTAGCCCGCGCTGAACAGGGTCGTTCCCTTGAGGTTCTTAAAGGCGTCGCCGGCGACCAGGGTGACCTGGGTCGCCATAAGCGGCAGGTTGACGCTCAGGTCTCCGTCGGCGACGACGTCGATATTGCCGTTCGCATTCAGGAAATCGCCCCAGAGCTGGAGGTTTCCGGTCGTAGCCAGTCTGAAGTTGCCGGAGAAGTTCTGGTCATTGATGACGAAGGCGTCGTCGATATCGTTGTTTGCGTTGGCGATGCTGAAATAGCCGCCGCTCCCGCCGTTCAACTGCAGCGACGGCGTCGTCACGCGTCCCTGCAGATCCACCGTCTCAAAGAGGCTCTGCAGGAAGATGGTCGACGCGTTCAGGTCCGCGCCGGAGGCCGAGGTCAAGGCATTGGGGGGAAGACCCGCGCCCGCATTGCCGTCGAAGCTCAGCGTCCCGCCGACGGTGATGTCGGCATTGATCCGGATCGTCGGCGCCACAAGCCTCAGCGACTGGGGCGCGGCGCTGATGATGTCCGACGCCACGGTCAGCTCGTTGTCGACGACGATCTCGAAATCGGCTCCCAGAAGATCGTTGACGATCGAGGTTGCAAAGGTCCCGTCGATCGTCAGGTCGGCCGGATCGAGCAGCAACTTGCCGGCCCGCCCTAGCGGCGCGCTCATGTCGGTCCGGCCGCGATAGGTCAGGGTCTTGCCCGACACCTCGGCCCAGCCGCCGTTGCCGCCCTCGACGCCCCCGCGCCCCTTGATCGCGCCCCGAAAATCGGTCTCGCGGTCCGACCAGACCACCAGGGTCCCGCCGTCGCCGCGCGTCGTCGCGCTGGCCTCGAGACGGGCGCCGGCCGCGACTGTGACCCGCTCGGCGTTACGGATGGTGGCGTCGGCGCCGTGCGCGCCGCCGCCGACTGCCACGCGTCCGCCGCCCAGGGGACCGGAGGCGTCGATCAGGGCGGTCTCGGTGAGGCCGATCGTCCGCCCCGCGACCACCACCTGGCCGCCCTTGTCGCCGTCGCGGGCGCGCAGGGTCCCGTCCAGGCTGGCCTCTCCCTCGCCGGCGTCCAGCACGATTCGTCCGCCGACGTTGCGCACGCTGGTCGCCGAGACCTCGCCGGTCGACCGCACCGCCAGGGCGTAGGCGCCGCCCGCCGCCCGCAGCTGCGCCGCGGCTGCCGTGATCGCGCCGCTGTTGTCGACGAGAGCGCCCTCGGCCGGCGTCTCAATGACGATGTCGCCGCCGCCGGGCACGTAGAGCACCGAGCCGCCCGCCGCCAGAACCGCCTGGCCGTCGGCCGCCTCGATGCGGCCGGCGTTCTCGACCCGCCGAGCGACCAGCACCGCGTCACCGCCCTCGACCTTCAGCGCGCCCAAGACCTTGACCCCGGCCGTCGAGGCGCCGGCGAACCGCAGGGGCCCGCCACTCAGGAAGTCGCTGTTGGACGCATCCAGCGTCGAGGCGACGAAGCCGCCCGCCTCGACCCGCCCCTGCGGACCGATCACCACGCCGTTGGGATTGATCAGATAGACCCGGCCGTTGGCGCTGAGCTGCCCCATGATCGCCGACGGATCGGCGCCGGTCACCCGGTTCAGGATCGCCGCCGTCGCCGAGGGCTGCACGAAGCGCGTGGTCTCGCCCGGCGCGATAGAGAAGCTCTGCCAGTTGACGATGGCCCGGTCAGTGCCTTGCGTGACCGTCAGGACCGGCCCGGCGCCGGACACTGTGACCTGACCAGCGACGACGGTCGGCGTCTCGGGCCCGGCCCGCGCCATGTCCGGCGCCAGCAGCGGAACCAGAGCCGTACAGGCCATGACGGCCGCGCGCCAGCTGCCGTTCCGATCGCGTCGCGATCGCCCCATCGTCCAGATCCCCTCGCCTGCCCCACAACAGCGGGATCAACCTAGCGAGGGCGGCGAACCTGCCAATTCTGCTAGGTAGCAGGGGGTCGCGCGCCAGGATTACGCAGCCACAGGGCCATCAGGCCCAGCCGCCCCCGCACGCCGCACTTGCGGAAGATCGAGACACAGTACTGGTGGGTGCTGCGCCAGGTCAGGCCCAGGGCTTCGCCGATCTCGCGCTCGGTCATCTCGGTCAGCAGCAGCGACAGCACCGCCCGCTCGCGCGGGGTCAGCGCCGGCAGCGCCACGCCATAGGCCAGGAACTGCTCGTGGTGGAACGCCTGCGACCCGAGCAGGAACAGGTGCAGCAGGTCCCGCTCGCGTTCGCCGAAGAACCGGTCGCTCGGCCCGCGGTCCAGGCCGATGTGGGCCTCGCGACCACCGGGAAGCGGCAGGGTCGCAATGATCCGGTCACGGACACCGCGCGGCCGCAGGGTCTCGTTGACCAGCGCACTGCGCTCCCAGGTCTCATCCGCGACAAGTTCCCCGCGCAGAAACGCCCGAGTGCGGCCGGCCTCGCGATTGTTGGCCAGCGTCATGGGATCGACGGTCGCGCCGTTCATCTGCCGGATCACGTCGGCCAGCTTCTGATCCAGCGCCGGATTACTATGCAGCCGCGCCACCGCGCGCGGCCGCCATCCGTCAAGCAGATCGCCCGCGTCGGGCGCGGCCTGATGCGCCGCGACCCAGAAAACATTCTCCGACCCGATAATCCGGGCCAACTCCGCAAAGCAATGCTCCCGGGCGCCCGCCACATCACCCGCCGGAAACTCTGTGAGCTCGCCCCACAGAAGGCCAATCGCCTGGAACTCCCGCTCGTCAACCCGCACGTCACCCTCCCGATTGGGCGAGAGTAACACAATCCTAATGCGAGTGCGTCGGCGAAGCCGTCACGAGCCGATACGGCTTTCACGCCAGCAACAGGCCCTTGCCAGCTCGGAGTAAGGACTCGTTCGCGCCGGTTCGGGAACACAGACCACTGAAAAATTGATCGCGCAAAACGCGCGATACTTCCTCCAAAGCCGGAGGCAGATGACGAGTGGGCATCAGCGCCATCTGCTGACGTTGGCATGCCTTCAAGGCGCGGACGTTGGGCTCCGTCTTACAGAGTCGGACGAGGGGCGCTCGTCACACTAGACTCCGCTGTCGTCATACGGTCAAAGCCGCAACTGGCGCTTCTGCCGTCCATCTGGCCGAGAGGCTCAATTCGCGGATTGGACATTGGAATTCCCGTAATGTCGCGCCTTGGGCCTGTCGCAGTGAAGCGTAGCCGGATCGCTCCGCGCCAATATCGAAAATGCGCGGGCTCACGTCTGAGCAGCGTGCTGGCCGCCACGTCACTGGCGGCGATCTTGGGTGCAACCGCGCAGGCCCAAGAGGTCGAGACAGTCGCGGTCTGGGGCCGACGCGCCAATGAGATCGGCCGCGCCAAATCCGCCAGCGAGGGCCGCATCGCCTATGCAGACTTCGCCGTGCGGCCGCTGCTGCGCCCCGGTGAACTGATCGAGGCCGTGCCGGGCCTTGCCGCCACCCAGCACTCGGGCGCGGGCAAGGCCAATCAGTACTTCTTGCGCGGCTTCAACCTGGACCACGGCACCGACCTGGCTGCGTCGCTGGACGGCGTACCGCTGAATCTGCCCTCGCATGGCCATGGCCAGGGCTACCTCGATCTCAACGTTCTGACGCCGGAGTTCGTCCACGACATCGGCTTTAGGAAGGGCCCCTACGCGGCCGAGAACGGCGACTTCGCCACCGCCGGCGCGGTCGCGTTCGAGACCGCAGACCACTTGCACGGCGATGGCCTGCAGGCCTGGGTCGGCGAGAACGACTATTATCGTGTCGTAGGGTCGAAAGCGCTCAGCCAGAAGGTCCTGGTCGCCGCCGACCTCTCCACGACCCGCGGCGCGTGGTCGACGCCGGAGGACAGCAAGAAGATCAACCTGCTGGGCCGCGCCATCGTCGACGGCTGGTCGATCACCGCGCTCGCCTACGACGCCGGCTGGAACGCCACCGACCAGATCCCGCGCCGCGCGGTCGAGGCCGGGACACTCGGCAGGCTCGACGCCGTCGACACGACCGATGGCGGCCAGACCTCGCGCTACATGCTGTCGGCTCGACGCCGCGACCTGCTGCGCGGGCTGGACACGGTGGTCTACATCCAGCGCTACAAGCTCGATCTCTATTCGAACTTCACCTACTTCCTCGACGACCCGGTCAATGGCGACCAGTTCCAGCAGGCCGACCAGCGCTGGATCTATGGCGGCGCGCTGACGAAGCGTTGGACCCCGACCGGCGGCTGGCGCTTGCGCGCCGGCGTCTCGGCGCGCGTGGACGACATCGGAAAGGTTGGCCTTTATCGCACCACCGCCCGCGTGCGCCGCGCGACCGTGCGCCAGGACGCCCTGACCGAATGGTCGACGGCCCTGTGGGGCGAGGCCATCCGACAGTTCGGCAAGCTGGACGCCACCTTTGGCCTGCGCGCCGACGCCATGGGCGCGGACGTTCGGGCCGGTGATCCGCGCAACGCCGGCCAGGTCGGCGACATCCTGGTCAGCCCCAAGCTGGCCCTGGCATGGCGGATCTCGAAGGTCTTCGAACTCTACGCCGACGCTGGCCGCGGCTTCCACTCGAACGACGCTCGCGGCGCGGTGATCGCCATCGATCCGGTTACCGGTGATCCAGCCGAGCGCGCCCCGTTGCTGTCGCCGACGGACGGCGCGGAACTGGGCCTGCGCTGGATGCACGAGGGCCTGACCCTGACGGCGGCGGCCTGGGCGCTGCGTGTCGACTCCGAACTGGTCTATGTCGGCGACGCTGGCTTCACCGAGGCGGCCAGCGCGACCCGCCGCAAGGGCGTTGAGTTGCTGGCCGACTGGCGTGCGACCTCGCGCCTCAACATCACCGCCGCCTACGCCGGGACCCACGCGCGCTTCAACACCGGCGACCGCATCCCAAACGCTGTCGACGCGGTGATCAGCGCCGGCGCCAGCTGGAGCCTGACCGATAGCTCGACCCTGTCGCTCACCTATCGCCGCCTTGGCGGGGCGCCGCTGCTCGAGGACAATTCCGTCCGCTCGCGGCCCACCAGCCTGGTCAATGCGCTCTTGGCGCGGGACTTCGGCCGCGCCAGCCTGGTGGTTGAGGTCCTGAATGTGACCAACAGCAAGCGGGACGACATCGCCTATGCCTACGCCTCGCGCTTGCCCGGCGAGCCGGCGCGGGGCGTTGAGGACGTCCATTTCCATCCCGTGGAGCCGCGCGCCGTTCGCGTGGGCATGAAACTCAATTTCTGACACGCGCCGCGAAAAAGGGATGATTTCCCCGTCCTGCATCGCCAAGGTCCCAATGCGGTTTCCGTCCGCATTCTGAGGGGCTCTCAAAAGTTGTCCAAGCGTTCCATCCGTTACGCCGTGGCCGGCGTTATCGCGGCCGCGCTCGCCGTTTCCGTGGCTCACGCCGACGCCATCAAGCAGACCAAGGCGCCGTTCGACGACAAGTTCCGCCAGTTGGAAGGCGAGGACTGGCCGTCCCCGAGCGACTACCGCAACGCCGCGGGCGCGCCGGGCTATCGCTATTGGCAGCAGAAGGTCGACTACGACGTCGCCGTGCGCCTGGACGAAGACACCAAGCTGCTGACGGGCCGCGAGACGATCACCTACAAGAACAACTCCCCCGACAGCCTGCCCTATCTGTGGCTGCTGCTGGAGCAGGACGCCAAGCGCAACTCGATCAGCAAGCTGACCGAGACCGTCTCTGGCGACACCATCAGCCTGGGCCAGGTGCGCCGCATCCAGCGCTTCAAGGACTGGGAAGGCGGTTTCACCATCACGTCGGTGAAGGACGCTTCGGGTCGTCCGCTGAAGTTCACCGTGGTCGACACCCTGCTGCGCGTCGATCTGCCGGCGGCGGTGCGCGCCAACGGCGGCGAAACCAAGCTGACCATCGAATGGTCGCTGCCGATGATCGAGAACAAGGTCGTCGGCGGCCGTAGCGGTTATGAGTGCTTCACCGGCAAGGGCGAGGACGGCAACTGCATCTATGAGGGCGCCCAGTGGTTCCCGCGCCTGGCCGTCTATTCGGACTACGAAGGCTGGCACAACAAGGCCTTCCTCGGCGCGGGCGAGTTCACCCTGGAATTCGGCGACTACCGCGTCGCCCTGACCGTGCCGTCCGACCACGTGGTCTCGGCCACCGGCGTCCTGCAGAACGCGGCCGCCGTCCTGAGCGCCGCCCAGCGCGACCGCCTGGCAAAGGCCCGCACGGCCAGCGAGCCGGTCTATGTCGTGACGCCCGAAGAGGCCCTGGCGGCCGAAAAGGGCAAGGCCAAGACCGAAAAGACCTGGGTCTTCCAGGCCAGCAACGTCCGCGACTTCGGCTGGGCCAGCTCGCGCAAGTTCGTCTGGGACGCTTTGGGCGTGAAGCAGGCGGGCGACGCGGCCCACCCGGTGGTCATGGCCATGTCCTTCTTCCCGAAGGAAGCCCGTCCGCTGTGGGACGCCTATTCCACCAAGTCCATCGCCCACACCCTGAAGGTCTATTCAGACTTCACCTTCGCCTACCCCTATCCGGTGGCCCAGTCGGTCAACGGCCCGGTCGGCGGGATGGAGTATCCGATGATCAGCTTCAACGGCCCGCGGCCGGTGAAGGACAAGAAGACCGGCGCTCTCACCTACACCGAACGCGCCAAGTATGGCCTGATCGGCGTGGTCATCCACGAGGTCGGCCACAACTACTTCCCGATGATTGTCAATTCCGACGAGCGCCAGTGGACCTGGATGGACGAGGGCCTCAACAGCTTCCTCGAGTTCCAGGCCGAGGTGCAGTGGGACAAGGCGTTCCCGTCGCGCCGCGGCGAGCCCAAGGACATCGTCGAGTACATGGTCAGTCAGGACCAGGTGCCGCTGATGACCCAATCGGACTCGGTCATCCAGTTCGGCCCGAACGGCTACTCCAAGCCGGCCACGGCCCTGGTGATCCTGCGCGAGACGGTCATGGGCCGCGAGCTCTTCGATCGCGCTTTCAAGGAGTACGCCAACCGCTGGCGCTTCAAGCACCCGACCCCGTACGACTTCTTCCGCACCATGGAAGAGTCGTCTGGCGTCGATCTGGACTGGTTCTGGCGCGGCTGGTTCTACTCGACCGACCATGTCGACATCGCGCTGGACAAGATCGTCAAGGCGCGCCTGGACAGCGGCGACCCCGACATCGAGGCCAGCGCCCGCAAGAGCCTGGACGCCAAGGAGCCGCAATCGCGCACCGCCGCCAACAACACCGGCGCGACGGTGGTGGAGCGCGACCCTAAGGTCCGGGACTTCTATAACGAGACCGATCAGTTCTCGGTCTTCGAGAGCAGCCGCAAGAAGGCCAAGACGGCGCTCGAGGACCTGACGCCCGAAGAGCGTGCGGCTCAAGAGCTGAAGGACAACTTCTACCGCTTTACCTTCCGCAACATCGGCGGCCTGGTGATGCCGGTCATCCTGAAGATGGACTTCACCGACGGCAGCACCCAGACCGTCCGCATTCCGGCCGAGATCTGGCGAAAGAATTCCAAGCAGGTCACCTGGCAGTACGTCTCGCCCAAGGACCTGAAGGGCGCCGAACTTGATCCGCTCTGGGAAACCGCCGACGCCGATCGCGGCAACAATGTCTATGAGGGCGCCATCGCACCGATGACGCTCAAGATCCAGAAGGCGCCAGACACGGCCAACCGCATGAAAGACGCCAACCTCAAGGTCGAGCCGGGCGGCCTGGCCACCCTGCCCGCCGAAGAGCCGAAGAAGGACGACGCCAAGAAGGACGAAGGCGCGAAGTGAGCATGCGTGCGGCCGTCATGATCGCGGCGGCGAGCCTTTTGCTCGCCCCCGTTCCGGCGGCCGCGCATCGCGGCCACGGCGCGCTCAGCGTCGTGGAGATCGACGCCAGGACCGGTGGGATCATGGTCAGCCACCGGATCGCGGCGCACGACGCCGAGCCGGCCCTGGCCAAGATCGCGCCAGACGCCCAGGCCAGCCTGGACGATCCAGAGGCGATCGAGGCCTTCAAGGCCTACATGCTGGAGACGTTCACGCTCGCGGTTGACGGCGCGGCCGTCGACCTGACGCTCAAGGCGATGACGCTCGGGGCCGACGAGGTCCGCCTGGAATATGCCGGCAAGGTCTCCGCTCACGATGTCGGCGCGCCCGTCACGGTCAGGGCCGCCATGTTCGCCGATATCTATGACGACGAGGTCAACCAGGTGAATATCCGCCGCAACGGGATCACGCGGACCCTGGTCTTTAGCGGTGAGGAGGCGCACGCGACGCAATCGGCGCCCGAGGCGCCCTGACAGGCTCTGAAGGCCGCCGTTCATTCCAGGCCCATCCGGATCGTCACCCGACGTTGACGCGCGGTCCGGCCGTCTTCGACCAAAGCGCTCGTGATCGCGACAGCCACGCCGATCGGGGTCGCGCCGGAAGCCGAACCTTGATCTGGGCGCGGCAACCCCACAGGCGAGCGCTAACGGCCCTCAAACGAGGATGGTGAAGCGTGCGCCGCCTCCGGGCGCGGCTTCCGCCACGACGTCGCCGCCATGAGCCAGAACGATTTGGCGGGTTATGGTCAGCCCAATGCCGCTGCCGCCTGGCTTGCTGCTCAGAAACGGACGGAACACCAGCGCCGGATCGAGGTCGCCAAAGCCTGAGCCGCTATCCTCGATCGTGATCTGAAAGTGCTCGCCATGATCTCGGGCCATCAAGAGCACCCAGGGCTTATCGGCTCGGGCCAATGCGGCCTCGGCGGCGTTGGTCAGGACATTGAGCACCGCCTGCGAGAGGAGCGTTCCATCCAGGCGCCCCCGCAAGCCCGACGCGATGTCAGAGCGTAGCGCCACGCCCTGTTCATCCCATCGCCCTCGGAAAAGGTGGGCCATGTCCTCCAGCAGTCGGGTCAGATCGGTCGGCGTCTTCTGAGGCTCTGGCAGCCTGGCCAGAGTGCGATAGCTGTCGACGAACCGGAGCAGTTCGGCGGAGCGACGCGACAGGCTTTCCACCGACTGCTGGGCTTGCCGCAGCGCCTCGTCCTGCCGATCGACATCGCGCAACAGCCCAGCCGCCGTCTGGGCCAAGGAGGTCACCGGCGTCATCGAGTTCATGATCTCGTGCGAGAGCACCAGCATCAGCTCTCGATGCGCGGCGGCTTCGGCCACCTGCACCTCGGCCTGGACGTCCATCAGGACCGCGATGCGCACGACGTCGCCTTCGCTGACGAGCTCGGCCATCGTCAGGGCGTAGGCGCGCGGGGAGCCGGTGATGTCCAAGCTGAGCGCTCCGCGCACGCCCGGCTCCAAACCTAGCATCGACGCCACCAGCGCCTGGGGCGGATCGACGATCACGTCGTCGGTCCCAAACATCCGCCGGGCGGCGAGATTGATCGCCTCGATACGATCTCGTCCACGCATGGCCAGCAGCGGCGCGGGGGCGTGATCGAGGAAAGCCGTCAGGGTCTTTGCCTGCCGCTCTCTGTCGAGCAGGGCGCCGTGCAGCCTTTCCTCCGTAGCCTCCAGCCCCGCCCGCGCTTCCAGCGCCTCGGCGGCGATCCGGCTGATCGCCCAGACGCCGATTCCAGCGCAGATCGCCAGGCTGGCGAAGTAGCCGGCGTTCCAGGCCGCCTGGGCGCCCGCTCCAGCCAGGAACAGGATCCCAAGGCGAATGGCCAGGCGCGAGGCGGGCTTAGAGACCATGCTTGTCCATCCGCCGGTACAGCGCCGCCCGGGTCAGACCCAGATCGCGGGCCGCGTGGCTGACATTGTAGTGGTGCTTCTGCAGCGCTTGGACGATCTTGGCCTTTTCGGCCCGTTCAAGGTTGAGATCGTCCGTCGGCGCGGCGAACCCTGATCGGCGCGACGGCGCCGGCGCGCGGCTGAGGACGAAGTCCTCGGCCGCGTAGCTTGCGCCCTCGCTCAGGATCACCGCCCGTTCCATGGCATGACGCAGCGCCCGGACGTTGCCAGGCCAGGCGTCGGCCTTGAGCGCCAACCCGGCGGCGTCCGACAAGGGCTTCTTCTCCGGACGGCCGTAGCGTCGGGCGTAGAGCTTCAAATAGTGCCTGGCCAGCTCGACGATGTCGTCCCCCCGCTCGCGCAGCGGCGGGACGATCAACTCCACGGTGTTGAGCCGATAGAGCAGATCGGCGCGAAACACGCTCTCGGAATAGAGCTGGGGGCGCGGCAGATTGGTCGCGGCGATGATCCGGGCGTTCAACGGCACGGGCGTGTCGCCGCCGACGGGCGTGACCTGGCGACGCTCGATGGCCGAGAGCAGCTTGACCTGAAGGGCGAGCGGCAAGTGGCCGACCTCGTCCAGGAACAAGGTCCCGCCATGCGCCGCGGCCAGACGTCCTGGTCGATCCTCGCCGCCGCCGCGCTGGCCAAACAATTCGGCTTCGAAATTGGCTTCGGCCAGGGCCGCCAGATCGACCGGGATAAACGGCCCTGGGGCGCGCGGCGAAGCCTGGTGGAGCGCGCGCGCGACAAGCTCCTTGCCCGAGCCGTGCTCACCCAGCACCAGGACATTGGCCTCGGTGGGTCCCGCCTTCGCGATCAAGCCGCGCAGTCGAGACATGGCCGGGCAAGAGCCCAGGAGCATCGCCTCCTGATAGGCGTCTTGGACGAGCGCGGTGTTCTCGGCCTGGAAGGCGCGGGCTTGGCGCCGACGGCGACGCAACTCCACGGCGGTCGCCACGGTCGTGGCCAGGCGCTCGTTGCTCCACGGTTTGGTGACGAAGTCGCTCGCGCCCGCCCGCATGGCGCTGACGGCGATATTGATCCCGCTGTGACCGGTGATGACCACCACCACCGCGTCGGGATCGTGGGCCAGGATATCCTGCAGGCAGCTCAACCCCTCGTCGCCCGACGTCGCGCCGCGACTGAAGTTCAAGTCCAGCAGGACCGCGTCAAAGCTGTGCTCGCCGAGCAGCTTCAGGGCGGCGGCGGGACCGCTGGCGCCATGAGGCTCCATGCCCTCGCGCGACAGCAACACCCGCACCGACTGGAGGATGTCTGGGTCGTCATCAACGACGAGAATCACAGGACGGACGGACGCGTCTTTCGTCACCAAGCCTGACCGGACAAGTGTTCGTTTTCGGACACCTGCTTCGCGCGCTTGGCCAGGAAGTGCAAGTAAACTCTCAGGGTTTGGCGATCCTCCCAACCCGCCCGCCTAATGAGGCATGGATCCGACACCCTTCTCTACAGCCCCCGGCGCGGGCATGGACCGCGTGGTCGCCCGTAAACCTCGCCGGCGCTGGCTGCCCCTTGTCCTCGGGGGCGGCGCGCTTGTCATCGCCATGGTCGCGTACCTCGTCTTTTCGCCGCCCGGCGCGCTGGCGATCGAGGCTGAGAACGCGGAAATCACCACGGTCAGGCCGGCCGCCTTCCACGACTTCGTGCCGGCCCGGGCCCAGGTCACGCCTCGGGTCACGGTGTATCTGGACGCTGTGGAGGGTGGCCGGGTCGAGCGCCTGATCGCCGCCGATGGCGCCTTGGTCGGCGCGGGCGAACTGCTCGCGACGCTGACCAACCCGCAGCTGGCGCTTGAGGTCGGCGCGCGCGAGGCCGACATCTCCGCCCGCCTGGGCGATGCGCGCGGCCAGTTGCTGCAGATCGCGCGAAGCCGCGTCGACCGCGACCGTGAGCTGGCCCAGGCGCGTTTCGACCTCCTCCAGGCCGAGCAGAAGCTGGGTGTTCGGCAGCGGCTGCACGATCAGGACATCGTGTCGGACGCCGAGCTGAAGGCTGTCACCGGCGAGGCGGCCCACCACCGCGCCAGGGTCGCGGCGCTGGAGGCTTCGATCCAGCCGGAGGTCGGCATGATGCGCGGTCAGGCCCAGGAAATCCGGCAGATGCAGTCCCAGCTGCACGACAACATGGCCTCGGTGCGCGCCAGCCTGGAGGCGCTGAAGCTGCGCGCCCCGGTGGCCGGCCGGCTGACAGCCTTCGACCTGCAGTTGGGCCAGACCGTGACCGCCGGCCAGCGCGTGGGCCAGATCGACAGCGAGAACGACTACAAGCTGACCGCCGATGTCGACGAGTACTATCTGGGTCGCGTCAATCCGGGCCAGGTCGCCACGGCGCAATATGAGGGCAAGGCCTATCGGCTGACGGTCAGCCGCATCCTGCCGCAAGTCCGCCAGGGCCGCTTCCAGATCGACCTGGCGTTCGAGGGCGCGACGCCGCCCGCCTTGCGTCGCGGCCAGAGCCTGGACCTGGAACTGACGCTCGGCGCCACGCGCCAGGCGCTCGTCCTGCCCAACGGCCCGTTCATGCAAGCCGGCGGCGGCAGCTGGGTGTTCGTTGTTGGCCCAGACGGCCGACGCGCCGCGCGCCGGGCCATCCGGGTCGGCCGGCGCAATCCGCAATATGTCGAAGTGCTCTCGGGGTTACGGCCCGGCGAGCGCGTCCTGACCTCTTCCTATGACGGGTTCGCGCAAGAAACCCGCCTCATCCTCCGCTGAAGGACGATCCGATGATCACCCTGGCCGGCGTCAATCGCCTGTACCAATCCGACGCGGTGGAGACGACCGCGCTCCGCGACATCGAGCTGAACGTCACGGCCGGCGAGTTCGTCGCGGTCATGGGTCCGTCAGGCTCAGGCAAGTCGACCTTGCTAAACGTGCTGGGCCTGATCGATCGCCCCACCGAGGGCCAGCATCTCTTCCTGAGCCACAAGGTCAGCGACATGTCCGAACGCGATCGGGCCGCCCTGCGGCGAGACAAGCTCGGCTTCATCTTCCAGAGCTTCAATCTGATCGACGAACTGACGGTCGCCGAGAACATCGAGCTGGGCCTGACCTATCGCAAGGACTCGCCGAAGAACCGCAAAGCGCTGGTCGCCGACGCCATGGACCGGGTCGGCGTGGGCCATCGCGCCAAGCACCACCCCCATCAGCTGTCGGGCGGTCAGCAGCAGCGCGCCGCCATCGCCCGCGCCATCGTCGGCGAGCCGGCCCTGCTGCTGGCCGACGAGCCGACCGGCAACCTCGACACCGCCAACGGCGCCCAGGTCATGGATATCCTCAAGAGCCTGAACCAGGAGGGCGCCACCATCGTCATGGTCACCCACTCGGCCAGCCAGGCCGATCAGGCCAAGCGGGTCGTCAACATGCTGGACGGCCGGATCGTCGCCAGCGCCCGCCGCGCGGTCTGAGGGAGAACGCCATGCTCAAGAGCTACGTCCTGACGCTCTATCGCTCGCTGCTGCGCCACAAGCTCTTCTCGGCCCTGAACATCCTGGGCCTGGCCGTGGGGCTGGCGGTGTTCCTCACCCTGACCATCGCGACGCGGTTCGAGCTCAGCTACGACCGCTGGATCCCCAACGCCGAGCGCACCTTTCGCGTCACCGGCGTGATGGACATGGCGGGACGGCCGCGCGAGGCGATCGCGCCGATCCCCGGCCCGGTCCTGCCCAACCTGCGGGCGGAGTTTGGTCCTCAGATCCAGGCGGGCGTCCGACTGCTCAACCGCGCCTTTGCGGTGCGCCGCGGCGAGCAGGCCGACTACGAGGAGATCATCTTCGCCGACGCCAGCTTCTTCGACGTCTTCGACCTTCCCTTGGCGGCGGGTGACCGGGCCCAGGCGCTTGCCGGGCCAGGCAAGCTGGTGCTGAGCCAAACCGCGGCGCGCAAATACTTTGGCGAGGCCAACGCCATGGGCGAGCGCCTGACCCTCACCCTGGACGGCCAACCGCGCGACTATGTCGTGGCCGCCGTGCTCAAGGACCTGCCCGAAAACACCCACCTGAAGATTGACTTCCTGGCCTTGCTCGACAGATCGGTCTTGCCGGAATCGGCCGAGTATCTCGACCAGTGGAACGCCACCAACTACCTGACCTATGTGCGCCTGCCGCGCGCGGCCGCCGCGACACCGATCGACGCGGCCCTGGCGGACGTCATGCGCCGGCGGGGTGGCGGGGACGTGCATGAATGGTTGGGTCTGAAGCTTGAGCCTCTCACCGACCTGCACTTCAACGCCGAGCAGATGGGCCAGTTCAAGCCCGGCGTGGATCGGCGTTTCGTCATCACCCTGCAGGTCATCGGCGTCCTGACCCTGGGGCTGGCGATCATCAACTACGTCAACCTCTCCACCGCCCGCGCGGTGCTCCGGGCCCGCGAGGTGGGGCTGCGCAAGGCCTTTGGCGCGACACGCAGCGCCCTGATGGCGCAGTTCCTGATCGAGGCGGTGATCGTCAGCCTGGTCTCGGCGCTGATCGCCTTGGCCTTGGTCGAGCTCAGCCTGCCGCTGGTCAACAGCGCCTTGGGCGGCAAGCTGCAGTTGCACTACCTCGGCGCGGACGGCGTTCTGCGCCTGCTGATCCCCGTGGCGGTCCTGGTGGGACTGGCGGCCGGCATATATCCGGCCCTGGTGCTGTCGCGCTACGAGCCCGCCGCCGTCCTGGCTTCGGCCAAGGCGCCTGGCGGCGGCCGCGCCGCGGCCCTGGTGCGTGAAGTGCTGGTCGTCGCGCAGTTCTCCGTCTCGATCGCCTTGCTCATCGCCACCGCCGTGGTCTTTGCGCAAGCCCAGTTCGTTCGACGCGCTGAGCTGGGCTTTCAGCGACAGGGCCTGATCGTGGTCCCGGGGGTGGATGGCCCCGACATCCTGCCGCGTCGTGACACGGTGCTGGCGGCGTTCCGCAGAACCGATGGCGTGACGAGCGCGACCATTTCGGGCCGCTATCCCGGGCGCGGCGGCGTCGCGCGCAGCACGAAGTTCACCCGCACCGGCTCGACGGCCGATCCGTCCCTGTCGATGGAGTTTGTCGCGCCCGACTACTTCAAGACCTTGGGCATGGGCGTGGCGGCGGGCCGGCCGCTCGACAAGACAAACGCCCTCGATGATCTTGGCCGGGTCGGCGCGGCGGACAAGGGCCGCACGGCCAATGGCGTCAATGTCGTCATCAACCAGGCGGCCGCCAAGGCGCTGGAATTTTCGACCGCTCAGGCGGCGGTCGGCCAGTGGCTGCGGGTCGGCGACGATGAACTGCGGATCGTTGGGGTGATGAAGGACGCCCGCTATGGCTCGCCTCGCGAGAAGGTGCCGCCCCTGGTCTACTTCCTCAACAGCGCCCCCGGCGCTTCGCTCACTGGCTTGGAGACGCTGATCGTTCGCTACGATGGAGACCCCGGCCTCGTCATGGAACGCCTAGCGCGCGCCTGGCGCCAAACCCTGCCCAATGCGCCGTTCAAGGGGCAAACCGTCGAGGCCGCGCTCGATCCTTTCTATCAGCCCGACGAGCGCCGCGCGCGGCTCATCACCCTTGGCGCTGTCGTCGCCTGCTTGATCGGTTGCCTGGGCCTCTATGGCTTGGCGGCGTTCAACAGCGAGCGGCGCACCAAGGAGATCGGGATCCGCAAGGTGCTGGGCGCGTCCACCGCTGACATCTTCCGTCTCCTGGCGGGCCAATTCCTGCGCCCGGTGCTGATCGCCAACCTCGTGGCCTGGCCGCTCGCCTATGGCCTGATGCGCGAGTGGTTGAACGGCTTTGACCAACGTATTTCGCTGGGTCTGGCCTATTTCGCCCTGGCGACGCTCCTGGCGCTCCTCGTCGCCCTGCTGACCGTCTGCGGCCAGGCCTTCAAGGTCGCGCGCGCCGATCCCGCCGCGGCGCTTCGGTACGAATAGGGACACGGGCGCGCGCGGCCTCCCCGCGCGCGCCCATCGCCCCATGCGCCGCGGGGCGCAGCCGACCAGCCCTTTCCCATTCATCGACGCTGGCGCCAGCTTGCCGACAGGTTCGTCCTATAGGATCGCGCCTATGAACGAGGGTTCGCGCATCTTGCTGGTCGAGGACGATCCCGCGCTTGGCGCGGCGCTCGTCTGCGCGCTCGAACAGGACCGTTGGCCGGTGGACCATGTCACCACGCTCGCCGACGCCTTCGAGGCGATCCTGCAGCGGTCGTATCGGGTGATCCTGCTCGACCGCGGCCTGCCCGATGGGGATGGGGTCGCCCTCGTCGCGGCCGCAAAATCCCGCAAGCCGCGGCCCGCCATCATCTTCGTGACGGCGCGCGACGCCGTCACCGACCGGATTGAGGGCCTGGACGCGGGCGCTGACGACTATCTGGTCAAGCCGTTTTCGGTCGCGGAACTGAATGCGCGGCTGCGCGCGGTCTATCGGCGGCCGGCCGACCACGGAGACAGACGCCTCATCGAAGCTGGCCGCCTGGCCTTCGACCCCGTCAGCCGAGAAGTTCGCCTGGCGGAACGGCCGCTCGCGCTTGCCCGTCGTGAACTGGCCTTGCTGGCGGTGCTGATCCAAAGGTCGGGCCGGGTGGTCCAGAGGGCGCAATTGGAGTTGGAGATCTACGGCCTGGACGAGGAGGTCTCGGCCAATGCGCTCGAGACCCAAGTCTCAAGGCTGCGGCGTCGGTTGGAGGTCGAGGGCGCGGGGGTTGAGCTTCGGACGATTAGGGGCGTGGGCTACATGCTGCGACCATGCTGAGTTGGCCGCGCTCGCTGGCCCTGCGCGCCGTGGCCGCCCTGCTGGCGGTGCACGTGCTCACCATCGTCCTAGGTCTTGGCCTTGGAATGCTGGAGGGCCGCAAGACGCCGTACGCCGGCGCGGACGTGGCGCTCGAACTGGCCGTCAAGGACCTCGCCTTCGACGGCCGCCAATGGATCTTCCCCCCTGACGGCGACTTCGCGACGCTGGCCGCCAAGAACCCGTCTCTGTGGCTGATCGGCCGCGATGAGCATCACCTGGTTGTCGTGGGAGCTCCGCCGCCCGCCGCCCGAAGGTTGGTCGGGCTCGCTGGCGTCGAGCCCTCCCCCGACGGCGCCGATGACGGCTTTGGGGCCCTTTTGTCCGACGCGGTGATCGAGCGCGAGCAGATCGGCGGTCGCGCGATCCTCTTGGCGAGCGGCGGCGTGGATCCGGCGACGATCACGTCAAAGGACATCCTGCGGACGTACGCGCTGGCCCCCGCGGTCGCCCTTTGTCTCGGCTTTGGCGGACTGGGATTGATCGCGGTCTTCCTGGCGATCCCGCTGTTGTCACGCGCCGTCCGACCGATCGCCCAGGCCGCGGCGTCGATCCATCCCGACGACCTCGCAAGCCGGCTCGACGAGAACCGCGCCCCGCTCGAGCTCTTGCCGCTTGCCCGGGCGTTCAATGGCGCGCTCGATCGCCTGCAGGCCGAACTTCGTCGTCGAAAGCGTCTCATCTCCAATGTGGCCCACGAGCTGCGCACCCCTCTGGCCGTTCTCTCACTCCGCGCCGACACTCTCTCGGGTCCCGCTGGGGAGCGCGAGGCGCTGCGCGCGGCGGTCGGACGCATCGCCCGACTCGTCGAGCAGATGCTCGACCTGGAACGCCTCTCGCTGCCGGCTGGTCCGCGCACCGCGATCGAGCTGACCCAATTGGCGCGGGCGGTGATCTCGGAGCTGGCCCCGATGGCGTTGAGCACCGGCTATGACCTGGCGCTGGACGCTCCGGCGGCGCCCGTGACGGTTTTGGCCGAACGCCAGGCATTGGAGCGCGCCCTGACCAATCTTGTGAGCAACGCGATCCTGCATGGCGGCGGCCGCGGCCTGATCAGCGTCCGGGTCGGCCAGGCATGGCTTGAGGTCAGCGATGAAGGACAAGGCATCCCAACGTCGCTGGAACCGCGTCTCTTCGAAGCCTTCGCGCGCGGCAGCGGCGACAGCGAGGGGTCTGGCCTGGGCTTACATCTGACGCGGGAGATCATGCGGGCGCTGGGCGGCGAGGTTTGCTGGCGCCGCGAGGGCTCCCGAACGGTCTTCAGGCTCGAGTTCCCGGCAACGTTGACCTTGAGCGCCCAGCCCCCCACGACCTTCTGATCTCCCCGCCGGGGTCTCCCAAGGCCATGGCTGGCGACCGGTCCAGCTGGCGGCGAAACCTGTCGGCAGGCTGTCGCCTCGCGGTCTTCAGCGTCAGGTGACCGCCAGTCGCCGTCGCTATGGCTTGCAGGCCGCCCGCCCACTCTGGCGGCGGCCCAGCACCCGAAAAGGCGGAGCAGACAATGTCGATCAGCAGCTACCGGATTACGCTCGTCAGCCTTGCGGCCCTGAGCCTGAGCTTTGCCGCGACGGCGGCCACGGCGCGGATCAGCGACCCGCCCGCGGTCGATACCGCTCAGGGCGCCGCGACGCCCCACCCCTTCGAGGACGTGCGGAAGGTCATCCTCAAGACGCTTGAGGAAGCCAAGGTCCCCTCCATCGCCGTCGCCGTTGTCCAGGATGGCAAGATCATCTGGGAAGAGGGGTTTGGCTGGGCCGACAAGGAACAGAAAATCCCGGCGACGGCGCACACCGCCTATTCGCTCGCCTCGATGACCAAACCGATCACGGCCACGGCGGTGATGAAGCTTCGCGAGGCCGGCAAGCTTGATATCGACGCGCCGATCGAACGGTACCTGGGCGGCGTCAAACTCGCCGGCCGGGCGGGGAGCACGAAGGCCGTGACCGCGCGCCGCATCATGGCCCATTCGGCGGGCCTTCCACAGTACGGCAACTTCTATCTCGATGGCGCCGAACCCGCCGGCTCCAAGGAGACGATCGCGAAGTTCGGGATCGTGGTCTTCCCGCCAAACACCCGATTTGAATATTCCAACATCGGCATGAGGATCCTCGACGCCGCCATCGCACAGATGTCAGGCCTCTCCTACGGCGCGTACCTAGAACGCGAGATCTTCAAACCCCTGGGCATGACAGACAGCGCGCTGGGCCTGCCGCCCGGCGCGCGGGCCGCCATGCGCTACGACCATGACCGCCATCCCATGCGCTTCTACCGGACCGACCATCCCGGCTCGGGCGA
Source organism: Caulobacter sp. (assembly GCF_017744445.1). Lineage (GTDB taxonomy): Bacteria > Pseudomonadota > Alphaproteobacteria > Caulobacterales > Caulobacteraceae > Caulobacter. Next base: position 45,318 of record NZ_JAGIBH010000018.1, on the reverse strand, counting down.
CGTGTGGGCCAGCGCTCACGACATGGCGCGATTCCTCGCCTTCCACATGGGCGCGCCCCTCCCCGACCAGGCGGCGATCCTTCGCGCCGCGACGCGTCTGGAAATGCAGCGCGCGGCCAGTCCCATGCCGATGCCGACACCGCCGGGCGCTCCGCGCCGGGATATCGCCGCCAATTGGATCGTGACGACCATCAATGGCCACCCTCAGGTCTGGCACTCGGGAGGGCAGCCGGGCGTCAGCACCTTCATGACCATGTACCCCGACCAGAAGCTGGCATTCGTGATCCTCGCCAATTCCTCCGCGCCCTTGGGCCGGGTCGGGCAGGCCATCCGCGCGGCGATCGCGCCGGAGGTGTTGGAGCCGACAACCGAGCCGTCGACCGCCTCCCCCCAACCCGTTCCGTTTCACGGCAAGTGGATCGGGACCGCCACGAGCTACGCTGGCGAGCAGCCCCTCGTCTTGACCTTCGAGACGACGGGCGAAATCAAGGTGCAGCTTGACGACCAGCCTCGCGCCGCCTTGATCAAGCCCGCGTTCGAGAACGGCGCCCTCACGGCGCGGTTCGACGGGCGGAGCAATATCCCAGAGGCGGCAAGGGCCGAGCATGGCCTTTCGCTGAAACTTATCCTCGTCAAAGGCGAGCTCGTGGGCCAGATGGTCGCCCAGGGCATGAACGACAAGACGGTGTTCATGCTGCCAAGCTTTGTTCGCCTCCACGCCGCGTCGGAGACACGCTAGCGGCGCCTTCATCCAGGAACTTACCTCGCTGAAGACGAAAGTTCCGGTTTCGTTCACGGGATGCTAAAGCTCGCGACATGGACTTGCCGGCTCGAAAGATCATCCACATCGACATGGACGCCTTCTACGCGTCGGTCGAACAGCGCGATAATCCGGACCTGCGCGGCAAGCCGGTCGTGGTCGGCTCGCCGGCCGCGCGCGGGGTGATCGCCGCGGCCAGCTACGAGGCCCGGCAATTTGGCGTACGCTCGGCCATGCCGTCCAGCACCGCATTGAGGAAGTGCCCGCAGCTGATCTTCGTGCCCCACCGGTTCGAAGTCTATCGGGCCGTCTCGCGCCAGATCCACGAGATCTTCGCCGACTTCACCGATCTCATCGAGCCCTTGTCGTTGGATGAGGCCTATCTCGACGTCAGCGCCGACAAGGCGGGGGTTGGTAACGCCACCGAGACGGCCCGTCGGATCCGGGCGCGCATCCTGGAGGAGACGGGCCTGACCGCCTCGGCGGGGATTTCCTACAACAAGTTCCTGGCCAAGATGGCCAGCGACCAGAACAAGCCCAACGGCCAGTTCGTGGTCGGACCAGGCCAAGGCGAGGCCTTCACCCGCACCCTGCCGATCGGCCGCTTCTACGGCGTGGGCCAGGTCACCGAAGCCAAGATGAGGGGTTTGGGCATCGAGACCGGCGAGGACCTGCATCGGCAGAGCCTGGAGTTCCTGGTCCGTCACTTTGGCCGCTTGGGCCCGTGGTTCTTCGGCATCGCGCGGGGGATCGACGAGCGGCCGGTCAATCCAGACCGCGAGCGCAAGTCCTCGGGGTCGGAGACGACCTTCGAGACCGACCTCCTCGACACCGACCGCATAGAGGCCGAGATCGCCGCCCTGGCCAACAAGGTCTTTGCCTGGTGCCAGAAGGCCAACGCCTATGGCCGCACCGCGACGGTGAAGATCAAATATGCCGACTTCGAGCAGGCCACGCGTCGCCGCTCGCTGCCCAGCGTGATCGGCGAGGCCGACACACTCAGGCTCCTGGCCCAGGACCTGGTCCGCTCGGTCTACCCGCTGCGCGCGGGCGTGCGTCTCCTGGGCGTCACCGTCTCCAGCTTCGAGACGCCGCCGCCGGCGGTGCAGGCCGCCCTGCCCGTCTAGCGCATCGTCCAGGGCCGCACGATCAGCACCATGACCGTGAAGAGGCCGACAAAGAGCGCTGGCGCAAACATCGGCGATAGGGCGGCTTCGAGATGCTGGACGATCGTGGTCAACACCAGGGTCGGCATGACGGCCGTCAGCAGACAGCCAAGCCAGGCGATGGGCTCGCGCCAAGGCCGTGGACCGGCCGGTTCGTTGTCGTCATGCCACCCCATAGGCGCCACCCTAACGCGGGCTCGACGCGGCCGGCCAGCTACTTCCACATCCCCCGCATCTGCGCGGCCAGGTTCACGGTCACGGCCGGCGCGGTGCGCGTGCGGTCCTCGTGATCGACGATCGGCCAGCTCGTCCTGTCGAACAGGCCCAAGAGACTTTTCGGAATGAAGCGGGTGCGATTGGCCAGGACGTGCCGATCCCCGGTCGGACTTTGGCCATGGGTGTAGAAGCGCTGGGGGGTCACCAGGCTGAGGTCTTCCTTGGCGCGGGTCATGGCCACGTAGAGCAGGCGCCTTTCCTCCTCCAGCTCGGCGGCCGCGCCGGTTCCCAGATCCGACGGAATGCAGCCATCGACCGCGTTGAGCAGGTAGACCGCCTTCCACTCCTGCCCCTTGGCCGAATGGATGGTCGACAAGATCAGGTAATCCTCGTCGAGCAGCGGCACGCCGGCCTGGTCGCTGGTCGCGTCGGGCGGGTCCAGGGTCAGTTCGGTCAGGAACTTTTCGCGCGAGGCGTAGCCGCCGGCGATCTGCTCCAACTGCCAAAGGTCGGCCAGACGCGTTTCGGCGTCTTCGTGCATGCGCTCCAGGTGCGGCTCATACCAGATCCGCGCCCGCTCCAGCTCGGCGGGCCAGGGCGCATCGCCCTGACGGAGGTCGCGCACGACACCCACGAAAGCATCAAACCCCGCAGCCGCCTTGCTTGGCCTGGGCGCGGTCTCCAGGGCCAGCACCAGATCCGGGCCGGCATCGACATGGTCGAGGATCTTGCTGGCCGAGGCCGGCCCGATGCCGGCCAAGAGATTCATCAGGCGAAAGCCCGAAACCCGGTCGCGCGGGTTCTGCACAAAGCGCAGCAAGGCCATCAGGTCCTTGATGTGGGCCGCGTCCAGGAACTTCAGGCCGCCGAACTTCACGAACGGAATGTTGCGCCGCGTCAGCTCCACCTCGAGCGGGCCAGAATGGCTGGAGGTGCGAAACAGCACCGCCTGGTGCTTGAGGCGCGTGCCTTCTTCGCGCCGGGCCAGCACCTGCTCGACGATGTAGCGGGCCTGGTCGGCCTCGCCGCGCACGGTGACCAAAGCGGGCCGACCGCCGCCTTGCTTGTCGGTCCAAAGGTTCTTGGTGAAGCGCTCGGCCGCCAGTTCGATCACCGCGTTGGCCGCTGTCAGGATGCCCTGGGTGGAGCGGTAGTTTCGGTCCAGGGTGACGATCTGGGCCGGCGGGTCGAAGGCCTTTGGAAAGTCGAGGATGTTGCGCACGGTGGCGGCGCGGAAGGCGTAGATCGACTGGGCGTCGTCGCCGACCACGGTCAGGCCCGCGCCCGTCGGCTTCAGCGCCAGCAGGATCCCGGCCTGCAGGGCGTTGGTGTCCTGATACTCGTCGACCAGAACATGATCAAAGCGCTCGGCCAGATCCGCCGCCAGAACCGGGTGGGCCATCATCTGCGACCACCAGAGCAGCAGGTCGTCATAGTCGAGCACGTTCTGGGCCTGCTTGGCCTCGACATAGGCGGCAAACAGCGCCCTGAGCTCGGCGACCCAGGCGTTGCACCACGGAAAGGTCTTGGCCAGGACGGTCTCGATCGGCCTTTGGCTGTTGACGCAGCGCGAGTAGATCGAAAGGCACGTCCCCTTGGTTGGGAACCGGTTTTCCATCTTGGAATAGCCAAGCTGATGCCGCACCAGGTTCATCAGGTCGGCGGCGTCCTCGCGATCGTGGATGGTGAAGGCCGGGTCCAGGCCGATGGCCTCGGCGTGCTCGCGCAGGATCCGCGCCCCGATTCCGTGGAAGGTCCCGGCCCAGACCAGCGCCTCGGTCAGGGCGTGGGCCTTGTCGCCCATAACCTTGCGGCCGATGCGTTCGACGCGCCGGATCATCTCGCTGGCCGCGCGGCGCGAGAAGGTCATCAGGAGAATGCGGCGCGGATCGGCGCCATTCATCAACAGGTGAGCGACCCGGTGGGCCAGGGTGTTGGTCTTGCCCGAGCCGGCCCCGGCGATGACCAGCAAGGGAGGCCCCGGCGTGGTGTCAGCCGGCGCGACGCCATGCTCGACGGCCCGGCGCTGCTGGTCGTTGAGACCGTCGAGATAGGCGAAGGCAGCGGACACGGGACTCGATCGCGAGGAAACGGAACGGGAACGAAATTCGCAGGTTCGCCAGGCCTTCGCAATGGGCGTGGCGGCAACCGGGCCGCATGCCGGGACCGTTGCGGTTCAAAGTGGTGACCCTGTCTGATCCGATCGTCCCGCTCGAGGATCGACCAGGCCGGCCGACGCCGGCTCAGGCGATGATCGGCCCCAAGACACGCCCGCTCAATGACGCCTAGGGCGTGATCTCGGGCGCGTCGCCGCTCGCATCGCCCCGGGGCCAGGCGCGAACGCCGTCGCGGGCGATCTTCTCGACCAGCTTTTCGTCCTGCCACACCTCGACGACAGCGGTGCTGGCGTGCTCGCGCAGGAGGTTGAAGGCGTGCGAGCGGATCGCCTCGGCGTCGATCGGTTGGGGATCGACGAAGGTGGCGACCTGATTGTCGGTCAGACAGATGAAGGTGTAGCTGCTCAACACGATCCTCACGGGCGGCGACGCTATCAGATCGCGCGGGCTTCGCCGTCCGCTAGCCGACCTTCGCCATAGATTCCGAACCGGTCCAGTAATGTCCTCGCCAGCGTCTCGAACCGCTTGGCCATCGCGGCGGCGCCCGCGACGCCGTCACGGCCGCCCGCCTGACCTCCTCAAAGCGGGGCCTGACAAGCGCTTCGCTTAAGCTTTGTTGACGGTGCGCGTCGGATGTCCTCGCCGTCCATTGGGACGGGAAGGCGGCGTCATGGTCGAGACAACCTTTGTCAATCTGGCGATGTCCGTCGGCGTCGCCGCCAAGATCGCCGCGCTGTCGGCCGATTGCGATCGGGCGCTCGCCGCGCTCTCGAACCAGGACGGCGCACGGTGGTCGTCGCGCCTTGAGGACCAGCGGCAACTGCTGCGCAATCCGACCTTGCGCGCCATCGTCGCCCTGACGACTCGCCTCGCCGAAGAACAGCCGGGCCTTGCCGCGCCCGTCGCCCCCGCCCTGGCGAAGTTGATCGAGCGGCATCCGGAGTTCGCGCCCTACTATGCGCGTGTCCAGGCTCTGCAACCGGCAGGCCTTCCCCGCACGGCGTCAAAAGCGGACGCCGCCAAAAAATTCTGATTCCTCGCAAAGCCTTGCGCCACCGGGAATCTTGACCTTGCAACGCCGCAAGGTCGCACCCTGCCGCCGTTGACTCCGCATCGGCGACAAGAACAAAGATGGAACAAGATCGTTCTGTCAGCATGTCATTGTCCCTCTCCTCGCCCGCGCTGGACGCGCTCCGCCGTCAGGTCCGGTCTATCGAGACCGCCGACCAGACGCGGCGCGAGGTGCTGCCGTTCGGGGTTCCGCAGATCGACCAACGCCTGCCGGGCGGCGGGCTGGCGCACGGCGCCTTGCACGAGGTCGCGGGCGGCGCGGATGACGCGCTCCATGGGGCGAGCGCCGCGGCCTTCGCCGCCGGCATTCTCGCCAGAGCCGAGGGGCCGGTGCTGTGGTGCCGTCGATATGCCGACCTTTTCGCCCCGTCCCTGGCCCAGGTGGGCCTGGCGCCGGACCGGGTGATCTTCGCCGACGCCGGCGACGAGGCCGGGGTGCTGGCGGCGATGGAAGAAGGGCTCAGACATCCGGGTCTGGCCGGCGTCGTCGGCGAGGTCGCCAAGCTCTCCATGACCGCCTCGCGAAGGCTGCAGCTGGCGGCCGAGAAAAGCGGCCAGCTGGCCGTGGCGATCCGGCGCTGGAAGCGGGTCGCTGACGCGGCCGACCTGGGCCAGCCCACCGCGGCCATGACCAGGTGGCGGGTCTCGACCCTGCCCTCACCGCTTCTCCCCGTGCCCGGCGTGGGTCCCCAACGCTGGTTTCTCGAACTTCTCCGCTGCCGCGCCGGCGACGCCTTCGACATTGAGCTGGAAGCCTGTGACGCCAAGGGTCATCTCCATCTACCTGCCCCACTGGTCGACCGATCGGTTGGCGAGATCGCAGGGCAAGGCCGCGCCGCCGCCTGAGACGCCGGTGGCGATGATCGGCCGCCGCAACCGCGCGCGGGTGGTCGCGGCGATGAATCCGGCCGCCGCCCAGTTGGGCCTCCGTCTGGGACAGGCGGTGGCCCACGCGACCGCCGCCACACCAGGCCTGGTCCTGCACGCGCTGGACGCCGCGGACGACGCCGCCGCCCTGCATCGCCTCGCCCTCTGGGCCCAGAAGCTCTACTCGCCGGTCGTGGCGGCCGATGGCGCTGATGGCCTGGTGATCGAGGCCAGCGGCTGCGCCCATCGCTTCGGCGGCGAGGAGAAGATGTTGATCGATCTCCGCGCGCGGCTGACCAGGGCAGGGTTTGGCGTCAGCATCGCCATGGCCGACAGCTGGGGCGGCGCTCATGCCTTGGCCCGCTGGAGTCGGCGCGCGATCTTCGTCGCCGCCCCGGGAGGCACCGGCCGCGAGCTCGCCGCCCTGCCGGTCGCGGCCCTGCGCCTGCCCCACGACCTCGTCCAGACCCTTTCCGGCGTTGGCTTCGACACCATCGCCGAGCTGGAGCAGACGCCCAAGGGCCCGCTGGCCAAGCGCTATGGGCTGGAGCCGGTTCGCCGCCTCGATCAGGCCTTCGGCCGCGTCGCCGAACCGATCCAGCCCGTGATGGCCCCGGAAACCAAGGCCGTGAGCCGGGTCTTCGCCGAACCGATCGGCGCGCCCGAGACCCTGGCGCGCTATCTCACCGACCTCACGAGCAGCCTGTGCGGCGCGCTGGAAGAGGCCAGCCTCGGCGCCCTGCGGCTCGACGCCTATTTCATCCGGGTCGACAATCGCATCGAGACGGTGCGTCTGGGCCTGGCCAAGCCTTCGCGCGACGCGCCCCGTCTGGCCAAACTGCTCTGCGGCAAGCTGGAGACCGTCGATCCGGGCTTCGGCGTCGAGAAGATGATGCTCGCCGCCCCTGGGGCCGAGCCCCTGGTCTACCACCAGGCCCAAGCCCTGGGCGGCCGGGCGCCCGCGCCGGATCTGGCCGCCCTGGTCGACACCCTGGCCACGCGCCTGGGGCCTGAGAACGTCTACAGCCTGGCCAGCGTCGATAGCGACATTCCCGAACGCTCGGTGCGCAAGGCCTCGGCGCTGGACCCGCTGGCCACCCATTCCTGGCCGATCGATTGGCCAAGGCCTTCACGTCTGCTGGGCCGCCCCGAACCGATCGAGACCATCGCCCTCTTGCCCGACGCCCCGCCCAACCTCTTCACCTGGCGCGGCAAGCGCCGGCGCGTGCGCTGCGCCGACGGGCCCGAGCGCGTCTATGGCGAATGGTGGAAGCGCGACGCCGAGCTCTCGACCTCGCGCGACTATTTCCAGGTCGAGGATGAGGGCGGCGAGCGGTTCTGGATCTTCCGGGACGGCGACGGCGAACATGCCGACAGCGGCAGCCAGCGCTGGTTCATGCATGGCCTGTTCGGATGAGCGGCCCAATGTCCGATGCCGAAGACCTTGGCGCCTATGTCGAGCTGCAGTGCGCCTCGCACTTCTCGCTCCTGCGCGGCGTATCCTCGCCGGGCGAGCTGTTCGAAGAGGCCGCCCGACTGGGCTACCGCGCCCTGGCGATTTGCGATCGCAACAGCCTGGCCGGCGTGGTGCGCGCCCATGTGGCGGCCAGGGCCACGGGCGTGCGGCTGATCATCGGCTGCGAGCTGGCCTTGAATGACGGCACGATCTTGCTGGTGCTGCCCACCGACCGGGCCGCCTACGCCCGGCTCTGCCGGCTGCTGTCCCTGGGCAAGAGCCGGGCCGGCAAGGGCGAGTGCGACCTGGGCCTGGACGATGTCGCCGCCCATGCCGAGGGCCTGATCGCCATCCTTGTCCCCGACCGCGCCGACGAGACCTGCCGCCTGCGGCTAAGGAAGATCGCCGCGATCTTCGGTCCAAACGCCCACGTCGCCCTGACCCTCAGGCGTCGACCCAACGACGCCCTGCGGCTCTATCAGCTCGACCAGCTGGCCCGCGCGGCCGGGGTCACCCCCGTGGTGACCAATCGCGTCCTCATGCATCGGCGCGAGCTGCGGTTGCTGCAGGACGTCGTCACCTGCATCCGCGAAAAGACCACTATCGACGATGCCGGCTTTCGACGCGAACGTGACGCCGACCGCCAGCTGCTGGCCCCTGCAGAAATCCAGCGCCGGTTCTCGCGCCTCGGATCGGCCTTCGACATCGCCGGCGCCATCGCCGCCTCGACCCGGATCGCCGGTCGCTGCGGGTTCTCGCTCGACCAGCTGACCTACCAGTATCCCCACGAGGTGGTGGAGGCGGGCCGCACGGCCCAGGAGACCCTGGAGCGCCTGACCTGGGAAGGCGCGGCCCAGCGCTTTCCCGACGGGGTGACGCCAGAGGTCGAGCGTCTGCTGCGCCATGAACTGAAGCTCATCGGCCAGCTGGGCTATGCCCCCTACTTCCTGACCGTCAACGCCATCGTCCGCTTCGCCCGCAGCCAGGACATCCTCTGCCAGGGCCGCGGCTCGGCCGCCAACTCGTCGGTCTGCTACGTGCTGGGCATCACCAGCATCGACCCCGAGCGCAACGATCTGCTGTTCGAGCGTTTTGTCAGCCAGGAGCGTGACGAGCCGCCGGACATCGACGTCGACTTCGAACACGGTCGGCGCGAAACGGTGATGCAGTGGGTGTTCGAGACCTATGGCCGCCACCGCTCAGCCATCGTCGCGGTCGTCCAGCGCTTCCGCCCCAAGGGCGCGGTCAAGGACGTCGGCAAGGTCCTGGGCCTGCCCGAGGACATGACCGAGGCCCTGGGCAACCAGGTCTGGAGCTTCTCGCGCGAGCAGATCGAGGAAAAGCACGCCCGCGACGTCGGCCTGGATCTGACCGATCGGCGCCTGCGCCTGACGCTGGAGCTGGCGGCCCTGCTGCTCAACACCCCACGCCACTTCTCCCAGCATCCCGGCGGCTTCGTCCTGACCGAGGACCGGCTCGACGAGCTGGTGCCGATCGAGCCGGCCCGCATGGACGGCCGCCAGATCATCGAGTGGGACAAGGACGACATCGACGAGCTGAAGTTCATGAAGGTCGACTGCCTGGCGCTGGGCATGCTGACCTGTCTGAAGCGCGGCCTGGACCTGCTGGCCGATCACAAGGGCATTCAGCTGGACCTGGCCACCATCCCGCCAGAGGATCCGCGCACCTACGCGATGATCCGGCGGGCCGACACCCTGGGCGTCTTCCAGATCGAGAGCCGAGCCCAGATGGCCATGCTGCCCAGGCTCAAGCCCCGCAGCTTCTACGATCTGGTCATCGAGGTCGCCATTGTCCGGCCTGGCCCGATCCAGGGCGACATGGTCCACCCCTATCTGCGCCGGCGCGAGGGCAAGGAGAAGGTCAGCTACCCCAAGCCGGAACTGGAGAAGGTGCTGGGCAAGACCCTCGGCGTGCCGCTCTTCCAGGAGCAGGCCATGCGGGTGGCCATCGAGTGCGCCGGCTTCACGCCCGGCGAGGCCGACCAGCTGCGCCGGGCCATGGCCACCTTCAAGTTCACCGGCGGGGTCAGCCATTTCCGCGACAAGCTGGTCGGCGGCATGGTCGCGCGCGGCTATGATGAGGCCTTCGCCCTGCAGACCTTCAGCCAGCTGGAGGGATTTGGCAGCTATGGCTTTCCGGAAAGCCATGCGGCCAGCTTCGCGCTCCTGGCCTACGCCTCCAGCTGGCTCAAGCGCCACCACCCCGACATCTTCTGCGCGGCCCTGCTCAACAGCCAGCCGATGGGCTTCTACCAGCCCTCCGACATCGTCGACGACGCCAAGGCCCACGGCGTCGAGATCCGGCCGATCTGCGTCAACGCCTCGCGTTGGGACTGCACGCTCGAACCCATCGGCCAGACCGGGCGGTTCGCCGTGCGCCTGGGCTTGAGACTGGTCCGAGGGCTGCGCGAGGACGAGGCCGCGCGCATCGTCCTGGCCCGCGCCGACGCCCCTTATGTCTCGATCGACGACGTCTGGCGCCGGTCCGGCGCCATGACCGCCTCGCTCGATCGCCTGGCCAAGGCCGACGCCTTCGCCCCGTCGATGGTCCTGCCGCGCCGCGCGGTGACCTGGACGATCAAGGCCCTGTCCGATGCGCCCCTGCCGTTGTTCGATCATGGCCAGGTTGCCGAACTGAACGAGCCCGAGCCGGCGCTCAAGCCCATGACCGAGGGCCGCCAGATCATCGAGGACCTGCACAATGTCGGCCTGTCGCTGCGCCGCCATCCCCTGGCCCTGCTGCGTCCAGAGCTGGAGGCCCTGGGCCGCGTGCCCTGCCAGGTCGCCGCCACCGCCCGCGATGGGCGCCACGTGCGCACCGCCGGTCTCGTCATGGTTCGGCAGATGCCCGGGACGGCCAAGGGCGTGATGTTCATGACCATCAAGGACGAAACGGGCGTCTCCAACCTGGTGATCTGGAAGACGCTCTACGAAAAGCAGCGGCGCATCGCGCTCGGCGCTCATCTGATCGGCGTCGACGGCCGCATCCAGCGCGAGGGCGATGTCGTCCACCTCGTCGCCGACAAGCTTCACGACCTCAATGCGGTCCTGGGCGACCTGCAGGATCGCGGGGCCGACGCCGGCGACTTGGCCTGGGCCCGGCGCAGCCGAAACTTCTGCTAGGCTGGCGGCCCGCCAATCCCCAGCAGAGCCAAGACAAGCCGCCGCGGATCATCCCGCCAACCCGCGCTTGGCGCGACGTCCAGACGACGGCGTCATCACCCCGTTCCGGCGCGTCAAGCGCAAGGCCTCGACCGCCGAGCACCTGAACAAGCGTCACCACGATATCGCGGTGACCGACATGAACGGCTTCCGCGGCGAGACCGGGCGGGTTTGGACCCGCGACGCTGGCCCCCGGGCTCTCGCCCATATCGACACCCCGCGACGGCCGCGCGCCTCCAAGCCCTGATGATTCAAGGCGCGGATCGCGCCGGGCGGCGCGGGACCGAAACGTCGCCCTGGCGCGGGCCCCGAGGATCATAGCGGCGAGAGTTGGTAGCCGATCCCCTCCTCCCAGCCGTCCACCCGCACCAGGCTGTCGAGCAGCCGCCCGCCCGGCGCGCGGCGCAGGAAGGCGATGAGGTCGATCGCCTGGCCGATCGCCCGCCGCGGCACGGTCTGGCTGACCTCGCCGATCAGATCCTCCAGGCGGGTCAAGGCTTCGGCGGCGCTGTTGGCGTGCAAGGTCGCCAAGCCGCCGGGATGGCCCGTGTTCCACGCCTTGAGCAGATCGAGCGCGCTGCCGTCGCGCACCTCGCCGATCACGATCCGGTCGGGTCGCAGCCGCAAGGACACCTTGACAAGGTCGGCCATGGTCACGGCTGGATCCGCGCCGCGGGTCAGCAGGGAAAGCTGATCGCGCGCGGCGCATTTCAGCTCTTCGGTGTCCTCGATCAGGATCACGCGGTCCTGCGCGAACGCCGGCAGGGCCAGGATCGCATTGCCCAGCGTGGTCTTGCCCGACCCCGTGCCGCCGGCGATCAGGATGTTGTCGCGGGCGGCGACCGCCTCGGCGAGCGCCCGGGCCTGCGCCGGGCTCATGACGGCCTGTTCGACATACTGATCGAGCGTGAAGATTTCCGAGGGCGGCTTGCGGATCACGAAGCTGGGCCCCTTGGCCACCGGGCCGTAGACGCCCTGGAACCGCTCCCCGCCCGGCAGGGTCGCGGCGATCAGCGGCTGGTCGTGATTGACCACCACACCGGCATGGTCGGCCACGAGCCGCAGGACCCGCTCGGCGTCGAACCGCGTCAAGGTCGCGCCGCTGAACGCGCGGCCCGCCGCGAGCCGTTCGATCCAGATATGGCCGTCGGCATTGACGATGACCTCCTCGACGTCGGGCGCGGCGAGCGCCTCGGCGATCGCCGCGCCCAGCGCCTGAATCAGGGCCTCGGACTTGCGCGACAGGGTTTCTGGCGAGGGGCTCGACATGGGGTCAGTCCTCGAAGCTGTAGACGAGATCGGCGATGCTGAGGCTGGCGGGCGGCGGGGCCTGGCCCGCCCCCGCCCCCACATCGGGCGCCGGCTGGAGCGGCGGGGCGTAGGGCTCCACGGGCCGAACCCCGAGCCAGTCGATCGGCGGCGGGCCCGCAGTGTCCAGCGTCTCTGGCGTCTGCACGAACCGAGCGCGCTCGCCGGCGAAGAAGTTGCGCGTGCGCGCCTTCAGGGCCGGCTCCTCGTGATAGCGCAGCTTGTCGGTAACGAAGGGCTTGGCGTTGTTGACGAACAGGAACTGCTTGTCGGCCGGCAGGGCGCGGACATCCTGTTCGCCCAGGATGTAGCGTTCGACCTCGGCCTGGCTGCGGCTGCGGTGGCCCTTGGCGAAGGCCAGCCTCGGATCGCTGAAGCTTTCCCGCATCTCCAGCGCCCGGCCCGCGCGCTTGACCACCCGCTCGATGCTGGTCGGCTCGGACGTCGCGAAGGCGGCCGTGACGTGGCAGTTGTCGAAGATCGAGGTGTGGACGCCGTAATATTTGAACACGTCGTTGAACGACTGGCAGATCAGGTGCGCGACGATGCCGTAGCCGGCCATCTCACCGATGGCGTTCTCCAGGAACGGCATGGGGCCAAGCCTTGGAAACTCGTCCAGCATCAACAGGAGATCATGGCGTTTCTCGCGCCCCCGGCTGTCGCAGTCGACGGTTTCCATCAGGCTGTTGATGCTCTGGCGCAGCATCACCCGCACCAGAAAGGCCAGTCGGTCGGCATGGGCCTGGGGCGTGATCAGGTAGAAACTCACCGGCGCCGTCGCGCAGACCAGGTCGCCGATGCAGAAGTCCGACGCGCTCGTGGCGTGGGCGACCAGCGGGTCCGCCCACAGGGCCAGCGATTTCTGGGCGGTGGCCAGGACGCTCGAACGAACCCGAGGCTCCATCGTCCGAAGCGCGGTCGCCCCCAGCCAGACCTCCGGATGCACCTCGGCGATGGGGCGGCCATCCTGATCACGCGCCAAACCGTCGGCCGCCGCAGGGTCGGGCTTCCAGCGGTGCTTTGTGCCCAGCATCGCATCGAGCGTCGCCTCGATGTCGATCAGCAGCCGCCGGACATGGGCCAAGGTCTTGTTCTCGTCGGCCTCCGCATAGAGGCAATGCAGGATCACGCCGGTGAAGAAATTGGCCGCGCTCTGGTCGAAGAAGTCGAGATTGCCGCCCTTGAGCCCGATCGGATCGACCAGGATGCCCACGATGTTCTGAATGTCGGCGACTTCCATGGGTCCCTTGCGGACCTCGAACAGCGGATTCCAGCGCGCGGTGCTGGGGTCGGTCGGCGCGAAATAGAACGTGTGGGAAAAGGTGCGCCGATGGTCAGCGGTGATGTGCCAGAGCTCGCCCTTCCGATCATAGACGAAGACGCTCTCGCCCCAGCTGATCAGCGTCGGCACGACGTGCCCAGCCCCCTTGCCGGATCGCGAGGCCCCGACGATCACGCAATGGACGAGCAGGGTGATGACCAGCAGGCGGCCGCGCAGCCGGCCCAGCACCCGGCCCGTCAGCCTGCCGTTCGACACCAGCCGCGCGCGGCGGGCATCGGCCAGCGTCCCCCAGGCGCCCTTGCCGAACGGTTTGGGCCGCGCGACGAAGCGACGCGTCAGGCCGATGGCCAAAAGCAAGGGCCAGAGGAAGACGCCGAGCCCAGCCAGGGCGGCCTGGTCGAAGGCGCGCGGATAGGCGTTGGCATAGCGTCCGTACCAACGCAGAAACGTCCATGGCGCATAGATCCTGACCGCGGCCGCGTCCGACCAGCCGGGCCCGAGCGCGGCGGCATAGTCGAGCTGGTGGGCCAGCATCTGCGTCGCCGTCGCCAGACCACAGCTCGCCGATACGGCGCCCAGGATCACCATGGCCAGGCCCTTGCGCGCGGGGATCAATCACACACTCCCTAGCCCCCGCGCCTAGACGAGCAACCCGCGCGGACGGCGCCAATCCCTCAATTTTAAGGGGTGGCGGCCGAGGCCTTGGCCGCTATGCAGGCCAGGCGCCGCGGGGCGCCAAGCTGGAGATCCTGATGTTGCGATCGCTCGCCGTTCTTGCCGTCTGCCTCGCCGTGAGCGCCTGCGCCCACACACCCGCGCCGCGTCAGGGGCCGCTGCGGATCGCGACCTGGAACATGGAGCATCTGTCGGAGGATGGCGCGCAGGGCTGCAAGCCGCGCGCCGACGCCGACTACGATCGCATGCGCGCCTATGCCGATCGGCTCGGCGCCGACGTCGTCGCCTTCGAGGAGGTGGAGTCGATCAAGGCCGCCGCCCGCGTGTTCGATCCCGGAAAATACCAGCTCATCATCGAGGACCGGCCGGCGGGCGACCACTTCCCGTGTGGCGGCCAGGCCGGTCGCAGGCTGACGCGCCAGGCGGTCGGCTTCGCCGTTCGCAGAGGGCTGGCGTTCGATCGCGCGCCCGACCTGGCCGCCCTGGCCCTGGGCAATCCGAACCTGCGCTCGGGCGTTGACATCACCGTCAAGCCGCGCGGCCGCGCGCCGGTCCGGCTCCTGGCCGTCCATCTCAAGTCAGGCTGTTTCAATGGCCTGAACGGCGAGGCCTGCCAGACCCTAAGACGGCAGATCCCGGTGCTTGAGGCCTGGATCGACGCGCGCGCGGCCGAGCCGCTTCGCTTCGCCGTGCTCGGCGACTTCAACCGCCGCCTGGCCCGCAAGGACGACCCCCTCTGGGCCGACCTGGACGATGGGCAGCCGGCCAATGCCGATCTGACCCTAGCCGAGGGCGTTGCGACCCCGCGCTGCGACCCGCGCTTCAAGGAGTTCATCGACCACATCGTGCTCGACGCGCGCGCGACGCGCGATCTCGCCGGTTTCCAGGAACTGACCTACGCGCCTGCCGATGGTCACCCCTCCGATCACTGCCCGATCATGGCGCTGCTGAACTAGTCGCGGCGCTCCGCCACGAGGGCTCACGGCGCGCCAAGGGTCGCCCTTGGGATCACCGCTGCGGACGAAGGCCTGGAGCCTTGCCGGCAATGAGCGCCTGCACCTTGTCGAGGCTCTTTTGCTGGGCGGCCGCGGGATGCCCGGCGATCGCGTCGACCACCCGTCGGTCGATTTCGCGCACGGCTTGGCTAACCCCCAGTCGCATCTGCGATGGGGCCACGAGCGTCTCCTCGCCCAGCGCCTGGGCCACCAGGAGCTTGGTGCGGGTGCGCGCGACCGCCTCGATCCGCTTGTTGGCGCGCTTGATCTTGCGCTCGAGCGTGCGGCCTTCGCGGCGCGCGGCCTCGGCGGCCTGCTTTTCCGGATCAAGCCTCGCCGCCAGGAAGGCCCGCCCATCGGCGCTTCGGAGCCAATCGCGGCGGACCTCCCAGCGCACCCGCGCCAGTCGAGCGTCGCGTTGGGCGCGGGCCAGGGCGTTGAGCTCGGCGTGGGCCGCCCAGATCATCCGCGCCGGGTTCTTGATCCACCGCGCCAGGGTCGCGCGCCGGACCCGGCCCTCTTCAATGCGGCGCTCGGTCCTGGCGAGCCGCTGCACGGCGCGGGTCCTGTCCGCCCCGGCCTCGGCGAGAATTTCGCGCACGATCTCGCCAGCGCGCGGCGGATCCGGGCGCTGCAAGCGACCAAGCTCGCGGGCCCAGGCGTCGCGTTCCTGAACCATGGTGGCGTGGATCGTCTCGAACTCGCGGATGACGGCGCCGATGGGATAGGGCCCCCGCTCCAGCGTCTGGGCCATCCGGTCCTCCAGGTCGCGAACCTTGGCCGGGCCCTCCTTGCGCGCGGCGTTGCGGTCCTCGATCCGGCGGTTGATGTCGCCCCGGTCGGAGGCCTCGCCCCGGCGCTCCATGCCCGAGGCCGCCGGGCCCAGATGAATGGTCGGCTCGCGATCCTCGGCCTGGTGGGTGAGGCTGTGATGGGAGACCTGCGGGGCGTCGGGCCCCAGGTGTTGGCGAAGATGCTGGTTCTGGATCTCGCACCACGCCAGCCGCAGCGACCGCACGGCCTCCGGACCGTCCCAATCTCGCGCCTTGAACGCGAAACCCTCGGGCGTCACCCGGCGGGTGGTCACCAGGATGTGGGCGTGATGATTGCGCTGGTCGCCATGGGCGTCTGGGTCATGCAAGGCGTAGTCGGCGATCATGCCGCGGGCCACGAGGCTCTGGGTGACGAAGGCCCGCACCAGGGCGTGACGCTGGTCGTCGGTCAGCTCGTGCGGCAGCGAGATCAGCACCTCGCGGGCCGTGCGCGAGTCCGCGCGCTTGTCGGCCGCCTCGGCGGCGTTCCACAGCATCTCGCGATCCAGGAACTGAGCCGGCGCGGTTTCAGGGGCCATGACGCCGGCGAACACCACTCCGCCCTTGGCGGTGTAGTCGAAGGTCATCTCCAGGCGCTTGTCGTGCAGGCTCGTCGCCGCCCGATAGGCGGCGGCGGCCACGGACGAGCGGCCGTCCGCGCGCTTGATCGCCTGCACTTCGAGCCGAAATTGGGCCACCTCAACTCCTCGTTCCCAACGCGCCGCAGGCCGGATCGCTAAGGGGCTTGCCCCTTGGCTTCTGCCGACCCGGCGGCCCGATTTCGGGCCGGCCCTGGTCGGCGCGCCGGCGACGCCGGCCGCAGGCATTGTTCGCAATGCATAACTGCGCCCTTGCCACCAACGGCGAGACAGGGTTACGCTCCCGCCAGTCCGAAATCAAGACGTCCGAAATCAAGACGCCGCCCGCCCATTCACGCACAGCCCTCGCCGTCATGCCCGCCTCCGCCGCTCGCCCGCCCCGTAGACCCGAAAGCCAAACCGCCCGTCGCCGGCGCCTGGACGCGCTCGAGGTCAATCTCGCCGATCGCGAACACCAGGCGCAGGAACGGCTCGCGGGTCTCAGTGGACGGCTGCCCCGCAACCGGGGTCACGTGAAGCCCCTGGCCAAGATCGAGGACGACGAGACGCGCCTGGCCGTCTGGCGCGCGCGGGTCGAGCGCCTGGAAGCCCTGCTCGACCAGACCGAGCGCAAGCGCGAGACGCGGGCCAAGATCGTGCTGGGGGCCACCCTGCTGGCCGAGGCTGTCGCCGATCCCGACGACCCGTTGCTGGCCCGGCTGATGGCGATCGTCGATCAGCGCGTCCATCGGCCGAAGGATCGCCGCGCCATCGCCGAGACCCTGGGCCTGGCCATCGCGCCCGTGAAGGATCGCGCGGTCCCGGACCTGCCCGACTTCGACGCGATGGCCCAGGCGAAGATGGCGGCCGGCCATGGCCCGGCGACCGCGGCGCCCAGGCCAGACCGGCGCAAAAAAGGGGGCCAAAGCCCCCTGCCCTAGTGCCGGGTGGTCAGGGTCCACCGGTCGATCATCTGGTCGATCAGCCGATCGCACTCGGCCTTCAGCTGCGCGTTCGACTTGCCATGCGGCGGGAAGGTCACCGCGACGGTGTCGAGACCAAGATGATCGAACGTCACCACCGAGAGCATGGCCGGCTCGGCCGCGGCGATGGCGTGCCGCGTCAGGGCCTCGTGCTTGTCGTCGGTCCAGCTGCGGATAAACGCGCCGCCATCGAGCTTCAGGACGATGCTGTAGCGGGGCTGGCCGCTGTCGATATGGGCTTGGATCAGCTGACGGTCGATGAGGTCGAAATGGGTCGAGGACATGGGACAGCTCCGGCTGGATCGACGCTCCCCTTGAGCGCCTTTGTCCCCCTCCCTCTGTCGGGCCCCGGCCTGTCACCGCAGGGGGCGTGCGCGCGCGACCCCGGAGGGGAACCCGCGCCAGCGGGTTGACGGGCCGGGTGACAGGGTATCCTTGGAAGAGGCGCCCCCAGGCTCAGTAGCCGACGCCGCGCCGTCGCCAGTCGACGGCGACGGACGCCCTTCAGGGCGGACGCCAGCGAGGCGGGCCCACGGCCAGACGCGCGCCGACCGACCCGCGCGCGCCAGCGCTGGGGCGCGGAGGCAAGCGCCCCCAAGCTGTCGGTAGGGCGCGCGCCCCGAAGGTCGGCGCCGCCCGGTCCGCTCAGAGGGTCAAGCGCAAAAAGGGGGCCGTCAGCCCCCCCTCCCCTTCTCCGCGCCCATGATCACGGCGTCGAAGACCAACAGGTAAAGCATTGCCACCAGGTCCATGGCGATGATGCAGCCGCACGCGTCCATCACCCTGGGCCCGATCGCGTGCGGCAGGAAGAACGCGGTGACGAACCCCAGGCAGCCCAGGACGCCGGTCGCCATGGACAGCTTGAAGAGGACGGTGACAACGCGCTTTTCGAGATGTGAGAAGGTCATGGTTCTGATCTCCGATCGACGCTCCCCATGAGCGCCTCTGATCCCCTCCCCCTGTCGGGCCCCGGCCTGTCACCGCAGGGGTCGCGCGGGCGCGACCCCGAAGGGAAACCCGCGCCAGCGGGTTGACGGGCTGGGTGACAGGGTCCCCTTGGAAGAGGCGCCCCCAGGCTCAGTAGCCGACGCCGCGCCGTCGCCAGTCGACGGCGACGGGCGCCCTTCGGGGCGACCGCCAGCGAGGCGGGCCCGCCGCCTGACGCGCGCCGACCGACCCGCGCGCGCCAGCGCCGGGCTGCGGAGGCAAGCGGGCTCGCTTGATCCGTAGGACCCCGCGCCAAAGGCCGCGGCGTCCGGCCCCGCCCTAGCGCCGGCTCTCGACGGCCTGGCCATCGCTGAGCACGAAGATCCCGCGCCCCGGCGCGGCCGGGGCGCTGGCGACGGGCGACACGGCCGCGCCAGGCGGCGCGCGCTTGGGCACGAAGATCGCCTCGGGCGCGGCGGCCGCGACCTTGGCCCGGCGCGCGCGTCCGGTGGCAAGGTAGAAGGCGTGGTCGCCGATCACCGCGCTGGGCGCGGCGCCGCCAAAATGCACCAGGCCCGGCGCCACCTGTCCGGCGGCGGCGCGGGCGGCCACGATCCTCGGGTTCTGGAAATAGAGCGCGCCGCCGGTCAGGTCCGGCGCCCGCCCCTCCAGAACCAGGTTGATCAGGGTGTCGATGCGAGCGCGCTGGACGGGCGTGGCGGCCGGCAAGGCGCGCCAGTCGCCGCCGGCCCGCATCACCGGCTCGAACTGAGACCGGGCGTTGAGGACCTGGTCGACGCTGGCGCCCCAGCGCTGGTCGGCCACCCGGTTGAGGATCGTGTAGACGACGGCCAGGCGCCCGCTGTCGCCCTGGTTGGCCGCCTCGGCATAGGCCACCCGGGCGATGGCCTCACGCGCCCCGGGCGCGGCCAGTGCCGTGTGCACGTCCGGCCCAGGCGGCCCGACCTGCGCGACCGCCTCGGCGCTTACCAGCACCGCCGACAGGCTCAGCGCGAGGGCCAAGACCTCCCGCCGCCTCATCGTCCCGGCGCTCGCGACGCGGACGTCCACACCGGCGCGTAGACCCCGATGATGTCGCCGCGCCGGATCGGACCGTAGTAGCGGCTGTCGAAGCTGTTGGGGATGCGGTCTGAGAACACCAGCTGCTCGCCGGCGGCCAGCCGCCGGCATCCCGACCAATGCGGCAGATCCCGACCAGACCGATCCGTCCTGGCCACCGCGCCCAGCCGCCGCCCGTCGACGAGCAGGCGCCCGTCCGCGACGCAGGCGAGCGCGCCAGGCCCGGCGACCACGGTCTTGAGGACGCTGCGCGGCGCGGGACCCGCGCCGGTATGGTTGAGAAAGGCGCGCGCGGCGGGCGGTGGCCGGAACGCGATCAGCACGCCCGGACGCACCGTCGCGTCGATCCGGCGATAGACGCCCATCGGTTCGCTGGGCGAGGTGTTGATCAAAATCAGGGGCGTGGGCGCGACCAGGCTAGCCAGCGCCGCGGGCGCGGGGATCAGGGCGGTAAGGATGATCGGGCCAGTGACGCGCATGGCCCGAGCCTGCCGCGCTCGGCCAGGCCCGCGCAATCCGTCAAAATTGGGGGGGTGGTCACTGATCCCCCGTGAATGTTGGCACGTGCCAACATCGACCTGGCCGCCAACAAAAAAGCCCCGCCGGTCGCCGGCGGGGCTTTTGGATGAACGCCGCGCCGCGCCCTAGGCGCTCGGCCGCAGGCGGGCCAGCTCGGCCTCGAGGGCGGCGACGAAGTCTGCATTGCTGGCGCTGGCGTCCAGCGCCAACTCCAGAACAACCTTGGCCGGGCCCTTGGGCTTGACGGTGAACAGCGTCACCGCGCCGGCCTTGACCACCCGCGTCTCGGCCGACAAAGCGGCCGGCGCGGCCTTGGCGATGGCGGCGTTGCGCAGGGCCGCCACGACCTTGGCCGCTTCGAGATAGGGCTCGCCGCGCTGGCGACGCTGGGTCTGTTCGGCGGCGAGCTTCTTGGCCCCGGCGATCACCCGGCCGCGTTCGGGGTTCTGGTTGAGGAACGCCTTGAGGTCCCGAGCATGCTTGACCTTGATGGCCAGGTGATCGCCGAAGGCGGCCACGACATCCTCGGGCAGCTTACCCAGGTCCAGGAACCGCGAGAGCCAGCCGCGTTCGACGTCGAGACGCTCGGCCATGCGCATGGCCACGCCGCCATAATAGCGCTCGATGGCGTCGAGGTAGTCGACGGCCCGCTCATAGTCCGACAGGTCCTGGCGGGCGCGATTTTCGATGTCGGCCAGGCGGAAGGCCTGCTCGTCGTCGAGAACCCGTTCCTCGACCAGATACTTGAAGTCGCGGTGCTCGACGTTGCGCAGGTACGACACCGCCCAGTGACGCCGCGCGCCGCAGATGACCTCGAAGTCGACGTTAGGATCGTCGGTCACCCGGCGCACGATGGCCGGAAACTCCTGTTTCTGCTGGGAGCGCAGGCCTTCCAGCAGCTCCGAGCAGGTCTGGGGCGTCAAGAGGTCGTACTTGCGGTTATGCCGCTCCCACATCCGGCAGCGGGCCGGGTCGACTAGTTTCAGGGTCTTTTCCTGGTAGTCGCCGGAGGTGACGCGCGCCAGGCCCAGCATGCGGTCGCTGACCCGCGGCGGTATGGTCGGAGCCGGCGTCGTCTCGACGGCCGCGCTGGGGCCGGTCGTCGGAGTATTGGTGACCGGCGGCGGCGGGGCGTCGCCCATGATGCCGGCCAGAATGTTGCGGTTCTTGCCCGTGGTGGATGCGGCCATGACCCCCTGCCCTTTTAAGCCAGACCCAGACGACGAAGCTCGGCCCGATGGCTGGGCCACGCCCGCCGGATCAGGAGCTCGACCTCGCTGTTGAGCCGATCGAGATTGTTGCGGCAGCGCTCGTGCACGCGGCTGCCCCCGCCCGACACCTCGTAGACCGTGCGCAGCTGGACGTTGGCGTTGTCGATTTCGGCCGAGTCGAGCAGCGAGGTCGCCAGCATGTCGGCCCCGAACACCGCCGACATCATGTCGCGGATCTGGGTGTGGGCGCTCTTGCCCTCGTCGACCTTGGTGGCCACCACGCGCAGGAACTCAAAGCCCCGCTTGGTCAGGCCATAGTCGTCGAGCACGCCGAGCGTATCGACGATCATCCTCAGGAAGTGGGCGGTGGAGGCGAAATCGACGGTCGAGGGCGGCGTGGGGATCAGCAAGGCGTTGGCCGCGCGCAGCACCGCCAGGGAAATCATGCCCAGGGCCGGCGGCGGATCCAGTAGCACCACGTCATACCGGCCGGCCATACCGTCGATGCCGCGCCGCAAGCGGTCCAGCACCTCGGGACTACCGCGCATCCTGGCGGCGGCCTCGTATTCGGCCTGGTAGAGCCCGAGATTGGCCGGGATCAGGTCGATGCCCGGCCAAGCCGTCGGCCGGATCGCATAGTCGAGATTGGGCTCATCGCCATGCCGGAAGAACGGCAGCAGAGTGTGGTCGTCATCGATGTCGATGTCGGGATTGAAGCCAAACACCGTCGTCGAGGAAGCCTGGCTGTCGCAGTCGATAATCGCGACGCGATAACCCTTTAGCGCCAAGTACTGGGCGATGTGGCAGGTCAGGGTCGACTTGCCCACGCCGCCCTTGAAGTTCTGAACGGCCAGGACGATCGGCGGATCGCCCTCGCCCCGGCGCGGCCGGGTGCCGAAGACGTCGCGCATGTGATTGATCTCGGCGAGGCTATAGCCCTCGCGGCGGCCATTCTCGGTCATACGCGGCGCGGGTAGTCTCCCGTCAGCCTCGTAGAGACGAATGTTCTCGGCGGACCTACCCACCATTTCGGCGGCCTTACCGACCGGAAAACGGAAGTCGACGATCTTCTCCGAGCCCGGCGCGAACACCGTCGCCCGCAGGCGATTGATGACGTGGTCGGCGCGCTGGGTCAGATGGGTCAGTGCGTCGAGCAGCACCGGACCGGTGTCGCGTTGCGACGTTGCGGCGATAGCAGACATCACCCCCTCCATTTTGCAAATTTCGGCGACCTTACCGGAATTTTGCAAAATAGTCCTGCCCAGGGTTAACAAGTCCCTAATGTTCTTGCGCGGCGTCGAGCCCTCCAAGGCTCGAGGCGCCACGCACGCACCAACGCGGCCACAGCGCCGTTAGAAGGGAATGTTATCGGCGAAGGTTAGAAGGGTTAGATCCTGGCCGACCACAGCCAAACCCTTACCCGACAAGGGCTTCCAAGAAGACCCGGTCACCAATCCCCCGAGACGCGGTCACTGATCCCCCGAAGCGAGGGTCACCAATCCCCCGAGGAAAAGGTCACCGATCCCCCGACCGGGGGCCCCTGCCCTCGAACCGCGCGTCGAGCTCGGCCGCGCGGGCGTCCTCCCGGGCGCGACGCGAATCGGCCGCCGCCATCGCCTCCAGCTCGGCCTTGATTCGTCCCCGCTCGGCCGCGTCGCGCCGGATGAAGTGGACGGCCGCCTCGCCGTCGCGGGTGGTGGCGTGGCTCATGGCGTAGTCGGGCAGGCTGTCGGCCGCGACGATCTTCTTCAGCAGGTAGGTGAACTGCTTGAGCGGTCCTTCGCTGCCCGACTTTTCGTGCAGCAGCTTGACCCGGCAGGTCCAGCCGCTGGCCTGGTCGCCCGCGTGCTTGCGGGCGATGCGATAGATCGCCCGCTCCAGCCCCCCGGTGAGCAGGAAGTAGTCGGGATGCAGGGTCAGCAGCGCCCGATCAGCCATCAGGCCTTCATAGACCCAGTTGGACAGGGTCAGGGTCAGGCCGCGCGGCGCGCCGGTGACCGGATCCGATTCCAGGGTCCACTCGTCGAGCCAGCCGAACTGGGCGCGCTTGTTGCGCTTGGGCGCGCGCAGGCTGGTCTCGATGGTCGTCGACTGCAGCCGCTCCAGCGCCGCCTGCAGCTCGCGATAGCCCGTGCCGCCGGTGTCGCGATGGATGGCCTTGAGCAGGTCGTAGGAGGTGGTGCGGATGGTGCGCGGGATGTCGTTGTCGCCGCGCTCGCGCAGCTTGTTCAGGTGCGAGGTCGCCCAGATCAGGATGTCGGCGTCCCAGATGGTGGCGATGCCGAACTGGGGATTGGCGCTCACCCGCACCGTCACGTCGCCGTCGGGGGAGACATACGCGATCGGCTTGAGGCGCTTGCGCTTGCCCAGCGAGAAGAACGGCCGCTCCATCAGCTCGCGCTGATCCTTCCACGCCAGGTCGGCGACCTGCGGGATGAAGAGATCGAACTCCTGATTTCGAATCGCACGCTTGGACATGATCGGTCGCCATTGTGCGCCCAGGCGAGGGGTGAGGCAAAACCCCAAGGCCCGCCGGAGACATCAACACCGCGCGTGCGGCCCGATGTTGGCACGTGCCAACATTGGCCCCTGCCGCGCCCTCGGCCGCCTCGCGGCCCCGCCTCTGCGGTCAACACCCAGGCCATGTTGGCACGTGCCAACATCGCCTCGGGGAATCGGTGACCCCGGCCACCACGCCGGCCCCCGGCCGCTCGGGCCGCCCCTTTTGTCGGGGGATCGAAGACCTTAAGGAACCGCCCCGGCCGATGGCCGGGGCGGTCTTGCGCCCTAGGGCTCTTGCGGTTCGAACGCGCCCGGCTCGGGCTCGCCGGTCCCGCTATCGGGGGCGCTCAGACGTTCCAGCGCCTTTAGCTCATGGCCGGGTCCGGCAATGACGACCTTGCTGAAGAAGCGCTTCTGGCCGTCCTTGTCGAGGTACTGCTCGTGGCGGATCTCGCCTTCGACATAGACCTTCGCGCCCTTGGGCAGCGCCCGGCCCTCCAGCCACTTCACCGTGCCGGGGCTCCAGATCTCGATCTGATGCCAGGTGGTGTAGTCGCAACGTTCGTCGCCCTTCTTGGCGTAGCGGCCGGTGGCGACCCGCAGCGTCGCGTATTTCTTGCCGTTGGCGGTGCTGCGGATCTCGCTGTCCGCGCCGGTGTTGCCGATCAGTTGGACCTTGTTCAGCATGGTCTTTCTCCGTCTCCCGCCGGAAGGGGATCCCGGCGGTCCGCGGCCCTCGCCGCGATCACGCTCCTCGTGGGGCGGGGACCAAGGGCCGGGCCCAAGCCCGCGACGGCTGGAAACCGGCCTGCACGATGCGCAGCAAGGAAGGCCGGAGGATCCAGCCGGCGCGCCTGGCTTGGCCAGGTCGGCTTGGACCCGCGCCCGTCCCGCCCTAGAAGGCGGCGTGATTGATCGCGGCGAAGGGCCTGGACCGGGGTGACCGCGCAAGGGCCCTGGAAAGCCCTTCTGAACCGGGACCAACACGACGACGGGGCGAACGGCGGCTCCAGCGCCCGCCGGCGAACGCCGCGCGCCCCGCCGCCCTCGCGCCGCACCAAAGGGCGTCGCCGCTAGACGCCGCCGGCGACATCGGGAAAATCTGGCCCGGCCACGAGACGGGGAGGGCGGGCGCTCCCTAACGGTGGAACGGTGACCGCGCGCCACCCCCGGGACCCGCGCCACGGCGGCCGCCGCGCCTGCGCTGTCGCCGTCCATCCCGGCTAGGATCGCAACGCCAGCGCCGCCCAGCCCCGCAACGAGACGCCGATCAGAACGAATCGCCAACCGCAAGGCCTCGTGGCGCACGACCCCGCCGACGCTAGATCTTGGCTTACGTTCTGGGTCCATTCCACCGACCAGGACGCGGCGGCGCAGCCGCCGCGTCCTGACGCCCTACTGTGCGAGCCGGATCGCCACGCAGCGCACGCCGCGCTCGCTGGCCCGTTGCGCCAGGTTCAGGGCCGGCCCGAACGCCTTTGCCTCGCCCTGGCGGTGTGGTTGGAGGCTGGCGGCCAGGGTCAGCACGCAGACCGGCTCCAGCGCCAGCATCGCCTCATTGGCCTTGAACGGCGCGGCGCGTCCGTCGCGATCGAAATCGGCCTTGGCCAGGACGAGCTTGACGCCTTTCTGCTTGGCCCAGCCGATGGCCAGCTTTTCGCCGCCGCGCGCGCCGCTGGTCGCCAGGGCCATGTCCGGCCAGGTTTCCAGAGCCCAGTTCAGCGCGTCGAAGATGCGGCCGCCATCCACGGCGGTGTCGGCCGCCGGCGCGGCGCGGAACGCCACCACGGCGCGGCCGGGATCGACGGCCTGGTGACGGCGGGCCTGCATGGCGCGCAGCGCTTCGCGGGCCTCGACCTGGGCGGCCGTCACCCGCGAGGGCCGCACGCTGCCGCGCCAGGGCGTCCAGACCTCGCCCGTGGCCACCCGATAGGCCTCGGCCGCCGCATCGCGCACCAGATCGGCGGCCAGCACCGCCACGTCGGCCGCGCGGGTGCGGCGGGTGGCGTCCTGCAGGTCGGTATCGGCCACCTCCGAGGCGTCGAAGTCGCGCACCAGGCGGTTGATCTCGTCGCGACCGCGATCAGCCTCGCGGTCGATCCGCTGCGAGGCCGAGTGAAAGGCGCCGATCAGGGCCTCGCAGAGCACGCCCTGGAAATCTTCCAGGGCGGTGTCGCCGACGAGGTCGAGCAGTTCGGTCATCAGCACCTGGCCAAGCTGGACGAGGGCGTCCTCTGGCGGATGGGGCCGCGGATCGTCGAGGGCGACGGCCTGGGCCTCCAGGACCGAGAGGGGACCGGTGAGGGGAGGGGCGGGGTGGGTCATGAGGCGCTCCTGCGCTGAGGGGACGGCGAGAGCCCGCGGGCTCGCGACCGCCCCCCGCGCCGGCGGCCCGGCCGGCGGGGCACGGGCCTTGAGCGCAGCGTCCCTTGCCCCGCCGAGCCGGACGCTGGCGAGGTCGTTCGAGCCCAGGGCCTCGCCACCCCGCCCGCGCCCCGTCAACCCGCCCCCCGCCCCGCGCGGATCGCCAAGCGGCCATCGGCGGGCTGCAGGGCCCAACAGCCACGGCGGCGCCTAAGGGCCGAACGCCTCGCTGACCTCGGCGCGGCGCGGGCGTCGCGCGGGCCAGCGGCGCGCTTGGCGCACGAGGCGGGGGAGGGGACTTTGGCGCTCGACGCGGCCCAGGCGGCTCTAGCCGGTGTGGTGGGACGCCGGCCGGTCGGCGGCGCCGGGGTCCAACGCCCAGCCAGGCCAGGCGGTGAACCCTGCCGAACGCTGCTCAGGCGCCGCGACAGACCTCATCTTCTATTGCCAAGCTTACGACGCGGCCCGGCCTTGTAACCATTAATCCGAAATTAGAGCCTGCAAGATCATCTCACGGTCATGGACGCGCTCACGTCGCCAAGGTCTGACGCTGAAGCCTTTGACATCCAGGCGGGCTGGTCGCGCTTGGCTGCCGGCGAAACCGGCCTACGCGCGCCTGGCGACACCGCGCCCGAGCGGGTGTTCAATCAGATCGCCGCGCAGCTGGAGGCGGCCCGCGCGCCAAGCTTTGCAAGCCTCAGGGACCTTGCCGACGACGCTGGCGGCTATGTCGCGGCCATGTCGATCAGGGGCCTAAATCCCCTGCGGCGCAAGCTCGGGTCTTCGGTGGCCGACCACATCATCGCCCAAACGGCCGAACGGCTGAAAGCCCTGCTGCCCCAGTCGCGCCTGGGGCGCGTGGGCCGGGCGGGCTTGGAGTTTGGTTTTAGCGCCGCTGACGACGCTGACGCGGCGGACGCTCTGGCCAGGCTGGAAGCCGCCCTCGAGCGGCGCCTGCACGTCGATGGCCAGGTCTTCGACCTTGAGGTCCTCATCGGGTTCGCCAGCCGCGCGCGGCACGGTGAGTACGCCGCCGATTGCGCCGCTGACGCCCTCATCGAGGCCCAGGCCAAAGGCCGCGGCGTTCGGCTCTATCGCGAGGCGGACCTTCAGCAGGCCGCCGAGACCAGCGCGATGTTGCGCGACCTGCGCGTGGCTCTGGCGGAGGACGCCCTGTCGCTGGTCTACCAGCCCAAGCTCCATGTCGCCTCCCAGTCGGTTGCGTCCGCCGAGGCCCTGCTGCGATGGCGTCATGGCGCCAAGGGCTGGATCTCGCCCGAGGTCTTCATCGGCTTGGCGGAGGAAACCGGCCTGATCGCCGACATCACCCGCTGGGTCGTGCGGCGAGCCCTTTCGGACCAAGCCTGGCTCGCCCGCGCCGGCAAGCCGGTCACGGTCTATCTGAACCTGTCGGGCCGCCTGCTGGCGGATGTCTCGTTCTGCGCTTGGATCCTGGAGACCGTGCGCCAGTGCGATGGCTGCGCCCTGGGGTTGGAAATCACCGAGACCGCCGTGATCGAAGACCCCGAGCGCGCGTTGGCCAACCTTAAATTACTGGTCGATGCGGGCTTGAAGATCGCCATCGACGACTATGGCTCGGGCCTCTCATCGCTCTCGTACCTCAAGCAGATGCCCGCCCATGAGCTGAAGATCGACAAGATGTTCATCTCGTCCCTGACGTCCAGCCACCGGGATCCGCTGCTCGTGCGCTCGACCATCGACGTCGCGCATGCGCTGGGTATGGAGGTCACGGCCGAGGGCGTGGAGACAGCCGGCGTGCTGGCGCTGCTGCGGGTGATGGGATGCGATCATATTCAGGGCTATTTTGTCTCAAAGCCGCTTGAGCTGGCGGCGTTCGCCAAGCTCCTGGACGACGAGAGCTTCGGCGCCGGGCTCGCGCGTCAGGCCTTGCCGTTCAAGGTGCCGATGAAGGCCGCCGCCCCGGGTATGGCTGAATAATTCCTGGCCATACTGTCGGCAAGGCGACAATATCATAAGGGATTGTCCAAGCTCGCGTTTCAGTCGATGAACGAAGCCTCGAGTATTGGGAGTAGGGCCTTGCGGATTTTGTTCGTCGAAGACGATGCCATGAACCGCCGCGTGGTGCGGGACATGCTGTCGGTCGCGGGCCTAGATCTTGCCGAGGCCCCAGAAGCCGAATCCGGTCTTCGTATGATCGAAAGCAACGATTACGACCTGATCCTGATGGACCTGCGGATGCCGGGCATGGACGGCCTGACGGCCATCCGCGCCATTCGCGCCCGCGACGACGCCAAGGCCAAGCTGCCGATCGTGGTTGTCACCGCCGACATGGCGTCCGACATCCGTCACCAATGCCTGACCGCCGGCGCCGACGACGTCATGTTAAAGCCGGTCGCGATGGAAAACCTGTTCGACACGATCGGCAGGGCCATCGCCGCGCGTGGCGATCAGACGTTGATTTAGCTTTAGAACGCGGCCGAAATCGCGCCGAAGACGCGCCAGTCCTTGTCGCCCGTCTCATAGGGCGTCCGGGTGAGCGGCTTGGCGGCCTCGACGCGCGCGGTGATCTTGTTGTTCACCGTCACCCGCAAACCGCCGCCGGCGGATGAAAGGGCCGCCGAGCGCAGGCTGTAGGCCGAGGCCGTGTTCCAGACCTTGGCGCCGTCGACAAAGGCGTAGGCTTGGACAAAACTGACCGGCCCGGCCTTTTTGGGCGCGAAGCCATAACGCAACTCGGCCATGGCGCCAGCGCCGCTGTCGCCCGAGATTTCCGCGTAGTTGTAGGCCCGGCCATAGGGCAGGCCGCCGGGGGCGAACTCCTCGGAGAGCAGCAGGGGGTTGGGGCTCCACTGGGCATCGGCCGAGACATAGACGCCCATGCGTTTGCCCAGGTCGCGATAGTGGCTGGCGCCGACATTGACCTTCCAGAAGCCGCCGTCGGCGTCGAAGCGCGAGTGGCCGCGGCTTGGCGTGCGCGTCGCGCCCAGAACCTGCAGCCCGCGCGAGACCTGGGCATAGCCGCTGACCGCGCTGCGGTTCGTGCCGATGTCGGCCTGGATCGAGGCCCGCGCCACGCGCAGGTCGTCACGATAGGCCCCGCCGCCGCGGTAGGATTGTTCGACGTGCCGGCCATCCAGCGCCACCGCGGCCCAAACCGCGGTCTTGCGGTCGCGGATCAGCGGATGGGCCAAGCGCACGCTGACGGCCTGGCTCTCGGTGCCGACGCTATTGTTGCGCGGGGCGCTTCCCTGGCGCGATCGAGACGCCGAGGCGCCCAGGCGCAGGCGTGTCTCGCCCGCCAGCGGCGCGCCATAGGCCAGGTCGGCCTGGAGATACTCGCCCGGATCGCTGGGCGTGGTCAGCGCCGATAGGGCCAGTTGGTCGCCCGCCGTGACGACGCCGTTGCGCGCCAACCGGACATTGGCCTGCACCGGCCCCAGCGTCCGGGCGCCGCGATTGTCGACATAGACGCTGCCCGTCCAGCGCTTGAGGCCCGCGACCACGACCAGCTTGTGACGGGCCGGATCGTCGAGATTGGGCTCGATGCGCGAACTGGGGCGCACGCCTGGAAGATCGCGCGCCAGGGTCAGGCGGCGCTCCAGGTCCGCCAGGCGCAGGGGGCGACGGCCAGACACCCCGTCCAGCAAGGCCTCAACGGCCGGGGCGGCGTCGCCGGTGACCTCGATCTGGTCGATATAGCCTTCATAGACCCGAATGCGAGCATGGCCGCCCGGCCCCTGAGGCGGCACGACGGCGCGCGACAGGAAATATCCGTCGGCGCGATACTTGTCGGTGATGGCCTGGGCGATCCTGACCAGATCTTCCATGGCCACGTCACGGGCCAGATAGTCGGCGTAGAGCGGCGCCAACTGCTTGAGCGGATAGGCGCTCACGCCGTCGATGGTCAGGCCCGTCAGGACGAAATGTTCAGGCGCGGCGGTCTCGCCGGCCGACTGCTGCCGCGCAAGCGCCGGCGCCGCCAGACTCATCGTTGCAAGAATAGCGACGAGCACGCCCGCGCGAAACCTCAAACAGGTCTTTCCGCCCAGCAGGCGTTTAACATTTGATATGAGATGTCCCACAACGAAACCAATAGCTTGGATAGATAAATCCAGCGTTAAGTCCGCTTGGAAACTACAGGCATTAGGAGAGATTTAGCTTAGTGGATTTATACCTGACCAACTACATCGATCGGCAGGTATAGAGGCACTACCATGGGTCTGACCCGTATGGCCATCGCGGTTTCCGCCCTCGCGCTCAGCGCCACCGGCGCCTTCGCGGCCGATTGGAAGCTGGTCGAAGTCGCCGGCGTCGTGCGGATCGCGGCCCCAGGCAAGGCGCCCGCGCCGGCCGCCGCCAACCAGGTCCTGCCGGTGGGAAGCATCGTCACGACGGCCGCCGGCGGCCGCGCGGCGTTGTTCAATGGCAAGCAGCGCATCACGCTGGGCCCCAACAGCCGCATGTCGGTAGCGCCCGAGTCGAACGAGGGTATGACCCGGGTCATGCAGGATCTGGGTTCGATCCTGTTCCAGGTCGACAAGAAGCCTTCGCAGCACTTCCGCGTCGAGACCCCACTGCTGGCCGCCGTCGTGAAGGGCACCACCTTCACCGTGAACGTCGAGATGGGGGCCGACTCCGTCCACGTCGCCGAAGGTCTGGTCGAGGTCCATGCCGGCCAAGGCGGCGCGGTGCGTGATGTGGGCGCTGGGGCCACGGGCGTCGTCTCCAAGGCCGCGCCTGAGCAACTCACCGTCGAGACGCCGCGCGCCAGCGTTGAGGCCCCGCTGCCCGCGCAAACCGTGTCGCTCGACTATAGTTCTGTATCGGGCGGCCTGGTTGAGGGCCCCTCCGCCCTCTCTGGCTTGACCGCCGGCGCCGCCGCCGCGCCGACGGCGCCGCCCGCGCCCGCCCAGCCGTCCGCGCCCGTTCAGCTGGCCAACCAAACCGCCGTCGCCGCGATGGTGGACAGCTCGGGCTCGTCGGCCTCAACACCCATGCAAGCGCAGGCGGCCGCCCTTGTCCGCGTCAGCCTCGCGGCCAGCGGAGACATCGCCGCGACAGAGTCGGGCGGCGGTTCGGGCCCGCCGGCGTCGGGAAGCGAAGGCCATACCGCCGGTAATACCGGCGCCGGCGCCGATCCTGGATCCAACCCTGGCCATGGAAACGGCGTTGGCGGCGGCGCCAGCGACACCTCGAGCGGGAACGGGCCGAGCACCGCAGGCAACAGCGGCAATTCAGCGGGCGGCGCCGGGCCTTCAGGTTCGGGCGCGGGCGCCAATAGCGGCAATGGCCAAGGCCCCGAGACCGCGGGCGGCGCCAGCAACGGCGACGGCCAAGGTCCTGGCGCGAACAATGGTAACGGCCAGGGCCCCGGCGCCCCGGGCGGTCCCGGCAACGGCAACGGCCAAGGCCCCGGCGCGAACAATGGTAACGGCCAGGGTCCCGGCGCCCCGGGCGGTCCCGGCAACGGCAACGGCCCAGGTCCTGGCGCGAACAATGGTAACGGCCAGGGCCCCGGCGCCCCGGGCGAGCCCGGCAACGGCAACGGTCCAGGTCCTGGCGCGAACAATGGCGCCGGCCAGGGTCCGGGCGCCCCGGGCGGTCCTGGCAACGGCAACGGTCCAGGTCCCGGCGCGAACAATGGTAACGGCCAGGGCCCCGGCGCCCCGGGCGGGCCGGGCAACGGCAACGGCCCAGGCCCCGGCGCGAACAATGGCGCCGGTGAGGGTCCGGGCGCCTCGGGCGGTCCCGGCAACGGCAACGGCCAAGGTCCTGGCGCGAACACGGGCGCCGGCCAGGGTCCCGGCGCCCCGGGCGGCCCCGGCAACGGCAACGGCCAAGGTCCTGGCGCGAACAATGGCGCCGGTCAGGGTCCCGGCGCCTCGGGCGGTCCCGGCAACGGCAACGGCGCAGGTCCTGGCGCGAACAATGGCGCCGGTCAGGGTCCCGGCGCTCCGGGCGGCCCCGGCAACGGCAACGGCCCAGGGCCTGACGCGAACACGGGCGCCGGCCAGGGTCCGGGCGCTTCGGGCGGCCCCGGCAACGGCAACGGCCCAGGCCCCGGCGCGAACAATGGCGCCGGTCAGGGTCCGGGCGCCTCGGGCGGCCCCGGCAACGGCAACGGTCAAGGTCCCGGCGCGAACAATGGCGCCGGGCAGGGTCCGGGCGCTCCGGGCGGTCCCGGCAACGGAAACGGCCAAGGTCCCGACGCAAGCATCGGCAACGGCCAGGGCCCCGGCGCGGACCCCGGAAAGGGGAACGATCCGGGCGCTAACAGCGGTCCTGGCAGACCGAGGGAATAGGCCTTGTTTTTCCAGAGCCTTCGGCCGGGTTTCGGCGCGCGGATGAAGTCCGCGCTTGGCGTGATGTGCATCACCGCGTGCGCCGTGCTGGCCGTCCAAGCCGGCGCGCTGCATCCGCTGGACGACGCCCTCTCGCAATGGCGCTTCCAGCTGCTCAAGCGGCCGCCGAGCGGCGCGCTGACGGTTGTCGAGATCGACGCCGAGAGCCTGAAGGCCGCCGGAACCTGGCCCTGGGGGCGGGACCGCTTCGCGCGGGCGATCGAAAACCTGAATGGCGCGGGCGCCAGGGTGGTTGGTCTGGACGTCGATTTTAGCGCCCGATCTTCGGCGGCCGCCGACGCGGCGCTGGCCGCGGCCGTCCGGCGCTGGCCGGGCCAGGTCATCATGCCCACCTTCGTCCAGGCCGGCCGCGAGGCCGACGGCCGAGCCATCAGCACACGGCCGATGGAGGCCTTGACCCAGGATGTCGTCCTGGCCAGCGTCAACGTGCCGATCGACGCCGATGGCCGCGTGCGACGCTACAAGCTGGGCTTCGACACCGCCGGCGGCTTGCGGCCCTCGATGGCTTCGACGCTCCTTGGCCGCCCGCCCACAGCGGGCGCGTTCCTGATCGACTACGGCTTCGACGCCAATGCCGTCCCCAGGATCAGCTTCAAGGACGTTTACGCCGGCACGTTCGACCCAAGCCTGGTCCGGGGTCGCGACGTCTTGATCGGCTCAACGGCCATCGAACTGGGCGACCAGTTCGCCACGCCCAAGCGTGGGATCCTCCAAGGCGTCTATGTCCACGCCCTGGCCTATGAGAGCCTGCGCGTGGGCCGGGCCCTCCAGGCGCCGAGCCTGCCGCTGCTGATCCTCTGCGCGGCGCTGGCCGCCGTCTTCCTGCGCCCCAGAGCGAGCGCCGACTACGGCGCGGCGCTACGTCGGCACCTGCTGGTGGGCGGGGCGATCATCGTGCTGCCCGTCGTGCTGCAGGCCTGGACGCCGATCGCCTTCGGCCCGGGCGCGGTGATCCTCACCCAGGTTCTAAGCCTGGCATGGCTGGTGCGCACCGAGCTGAAGCGCCGCGCCGACGCGGTGATCCAGGCGCGCGAAACGCATCTGCGCCAGCTGGCCGATCATATGCGCGAGAGCCGCGACAGCATCCGCGCCGCCCACGACGAGTTGGCCGTCGCCAACGTCGCGCTGGACCGGGCCCTCAAGGCGCGCACCGACTTCCTGGCCATGACCAGCCACGAGATCCGCACGCCGCTCAACGGGGTGATGGGCATGACGCAGGTCGTCCTGGCCGACCAGGCACTGCCGCCCGAGGTGCGCGAGAAGATCCGTCTGGTTCACGCCAGCGGCGAGACCATGCTTGCGCTGGTGGAAGACCTTCTGGACGTCGCCAAAATGGAAAGCGGGGCCGTCGCCATCACCAAGGCGCCCATGGATTTGGGCCGCTTGCTTGACGAGACCTTGGCGGTCTGGACCGACAAGGCCCAAGCCAAGGGCCTGCGCCTGAAGGGCGACAGAGCTGCGGCGCCGCGCCTGATCGATGAGGACGCGGGCCGTCTTCGCCAGATCCTCTTCAACCTGCTGGCCAACGCCATCAAGTTCACCGACACGGGTGAAATCTCGCTGACCAGCGGGGTTGAGCGATCGCAGGCCGGCGACAGTCTGGTGTTTACGGTCACCGACACGGGCATCGGCATCGCCCCCGACGACCTTGAGCGCATCTTCGAACCCTTCACCCAGGTCGACGCGAGCACCACGCGCAAATACGGGGGCACTGGCCTGGGCCTGCCGATCTGTCGCCGGCTGGCCAACGCCATGGGTGGCGAGCTGCACGTCGAAAGCGCCTTGGGAGCCGGGTCGCGCTTCATCGTCCGGCTGCCGCTGACCGAGATCGTCCTGCCAGAGGGCGGGACGGCGACGACCTTGCAGGACGCCAGGGTGTTGCTCGTGGAGGCCAACCCGCTGGCGCGCGGCGTTCTGAAAGCCGCGCTTTCGGCTCAGGTCGCCGCGCTCGAGATCGTCGCGACCCTTGAAGAGGCCCGCCAGCTCATCGCCGCTCGCGCCTGCGATCTGGTGCTGATCGAGGGCAAGGCCTTGTCGCAGGGCGAGCAGTCGCCCGCCGAGGCGTTGGCCGCTTTCGCCAGCCAGGCGGAGCCGCCAAGGATCGCGGTGCTGTGGGCCGGCGAGGCCGAGGCGGCGACATCACTGCGCGCCGTCGGCGCCGATCTCGTCGTGCAAAAGCCCATAGCGGCGGGCGAGCTGTCCGAGCGCCTGGGGCAACTGTTCGCGGCCGACGCTGTCGCCGACGCGGCCTGAAGGAGACGTCCGACATGCGTGTGCTCTTCGTCGACGACAACGCGATGAACCGGCTGGTCGTGAAAAGCATGCTGTCGGCCGCGGAGGTCGAGATGGCCGAAGCCGATAACGCCGAGGCCGGCCTGAGTTCGATTGAGACCCAGCACTTTGACGTCGTCCTGATGGATTACCGCATGCCCGGCATGGACGGCCTGGCGGCCATCCGCGCCATCCGAGCGCGCCCGGACGCCAAGGCGCAACTGCCCCTCCTGCTGGTCACGGCCGATGAAGGGCTCGAGCTGCGCGCGCAAGCCATCGCGGCGGGCGCCGACGACCTGTTGCGCAAGCCCGTCCAGATGCAGGCGCTCTTTGACGCCATCGCCATGGCGATGGCCAAGGGTCCGAGCGGCGAGGAACTGGTTATCTAGCCCTCGGGCGGATGGGTTCGCTCAGGCCCAGGGCCTCGCCACCCCAACTGCGCGCCGTCAGCCCACACCTCGCCGCCGCGCCGGGCTCGCGCTCCGGTCAGCGCGCCCCGGCGCCGCCCGATAGGCCCGCCCCCGGTGATCGTCGCAATAGGGCCGCCGCACGGTCGGCGCTCCACAGAACCCAAAGCCCGCCCCGCGCGGATCCCCGATCGGCCAGCGGCAGGCTCCGGGACCCAATAGCCACAGCGGCGCATAGGGACCAGAGGCCTGCGCGACCTCGGCGTGGCGCGGGCGTCGCGCCGCCTGCGGCGCGCTCGGCGGCCGGGGCGGGGGAGGGGGCTTGGGCGTCGACGCGGCGCGGGCGGCTCTGGTCGGTGTGGTGGGACGCCGGCCGGCCGGCGGCGACGGTGTCGGGCGCCCAGCCAGGCCCAGGCGATGGACCTTGCCGATGACGGCGTTGCGACTGACGCCGCCCAGGACCTTGGCGATCCGAGCCGCACTTAGACCGTCCGACCACAGACATTTCAGTTCGAGGACCCGGGCCTCTGGCCAGGACCCGGCGGTTTGGGCGGTATGCATGGGACCCACCCCGGCTTGCGCGCCCGATCGGCGCGCTCGCCCCGCCCTGCCTCCCGCCTCCAAACCCCTTAATTCTCGGGTATTGCGGCGCGTGGAAATGCAACCTATCGGTCAGGGCGTTGAACGACTCGCGGCGCAGAGCATCCCGCGCCGTTCGCCAAAATCTCCCGGCCGGGAAGTCGGCGCGTATGTCCAGGCCTCACGGCTAAAGGCGCCGACGCACGTGTTCTTGCGTGTTCTCACCTCCCGGCTCCCCCAACCCTTCAATGCTCGCGCCAACGAGCAAAAGCCTTGTCCGCCAAGGCCGGCTCGGCGAGACTCAAGCCCGATGAAGTCGAATCTCGATCACCTGCCCGATCGCCAGCAAGACGAGCTGGCCGCGATCACGGGCCACCTGCTGCGCGGCTTCGAGGCCGCCGTCGCCGGCGGCACCCAGCCGTGGCGGCGAGGGGCCAAGATCTACAAGATCATCCTGTTTGGCAGCTAAGCCCGCGGCGACTTCGTCGACGCGCCCGAGAACGGCTATCTGTCGGACTTCGACATCCTGGTCGTGGTCAGCGACGACAAGCTAACCGACATCGCCGACTACTGGTTCGAGACCGAGCAGCGCATCGCCCACGACCCGGCCATCGGCCGTATCGTCAACCTGCTGGTCAACGACCTCGACGACATCAACAAGGGCCTGGACGCGGGCCTCTACTTCTTCCGGGAGGTCATCGACCAGGGCATCGCCCTCTACGAGGTGCCCGGCCACGCCTTCAGCCCTCTGAAGCCCTTGACGCCCGAGGCGGCGCTGGCGCTCGGACGGCGACACCACAGGAAGATTTTCGGGACCATCAGAACGTCGCTTCAGCTGGCCCAATACGCCATGGAACAGGGCGATGTCGATGACTGGCTGCATAAGGCCGCCTTCAACCTGCACCAGGCCACCGAAGCGGCCTACATCGCCGTGCTGCAGCTGACCGGCTTCTACGCGCCCCGTTCCCACAACATTAAGTTCCTGCGCAGCACCGCCGAAGCCAAGGCCCCGTCGCTGACGCCGGCCTGGCCGCGCGAGACCCGCGCCCAGCGCAAGCCGTTCGAGAAGCTCAAGCGGGCCTATGTCGACGCCCGTTACAATCAGGACTCCTTCGAGATCTCCCTGGCCGAACTCGAGGACCTGAAGCGCACCGTGGAAGGACTCGTCGCGCTGGCCCGCCAGGTCTGTGACGCACGCCTGAGCCAGCTCGCCCACGACGCCGGCCAAACGCCCTGACCCCCGCGTCAGGGATCGTCACCCGCCAGGGCCGAGACCCGCCCCGGAGCGAGAGGGGAGGGGAGGCGGCTCGGGGCGGCCGCGCCGCCTAGGGCCCGGCCGCTTCCGGCGGGACGCCCTGCCTGTCACGCCCGCCGGTATGGCAGGATGAGCCAATTGATTCTCGCCACGCTATGTCCGACACCTCGCCCACCGATCTCGACCTTGCCGCCCTCGACGCCATGGCCGCCCAGCTGGAAGCCAGCGGCCGCTACCGGCTGCTGCGCCGGTTCGAGACCTGCACCCTGCACACGGGCTTTGATCCGGCGACCTTGAAACGCGGCGTCTATCTCGATACCGAGACCACCGGCACCGACACCCGGCGCGACGAGGTCATCGAGCTGGCGATGATCCCGTTCGACTACGATCCGGAGGGCCGCCTCTGCGCGGTCGGCGCGCCTTTCGTCGCCTTGCAGCAGCCCGCCAAGCCTATCCCGCCCGAGATCACCCAGATCACCGGCCTGACCGAAGCCATGGTGGCGGGGCATAGCATCGACGCCGGCCAGGTCGCCGCCTTCATCGCGCCTGCGGTGATCATCGTCGCCCACAACGCCGCCTTCGACCGTCCCTTCGCCGAACGCCTCACCGAGGCCTTCAAGCTCAAGAGCTGGGCCTGCTCGATGAGCCAGGTGGACTGGAAAGGGCAGGGGTTCGAGGGGACTAAGCTCGGCTACCTGGCCAACCAGTGCGGCTTCTTCTTCGACGGCCACCGGGCCGAGAACGACTGCCTGGCCGGCCTGGAAATTCTCGGCCGCCCGCTCACCGACGGCCGCACGGCCCTGGCCCACATGCTGGAGGCGGCCCGCGCCCCGACCTGGCGGATCGTCGCCGAACGCGCGCCCTACGAATTGAAGGACAAGCTCAAGGCCCGCGGCTATCGCTGGAACGGCGACGACGCGACCGGCCCCAAGGCTTGGTTCACCGACATCCCCGAACACAACCGCGAAGCCGAACTCACCTGGCTGGCCCAGGACATCTACGGCTACGACCCCCAGCTCAGCCCCCGCCGGATCACCGCCTTCGAGCGATTCTCTGACCGAACCTGACTCATTGCCGAACCTCGGAAGGTCTGCTCGTCGGTGGCCAGGTTGGCATGC
Organism: Caulobacter sp.; assembly: GCF_017744445.1. GTDB lineage: Bacteria > Pseudomonadota > Alphaproteobacteria > Caulobacterales > Caulobacteraceae > Caulobacter. The sequence goes on along the minus strand of NZ_JAGIBH010000018.1, from coordinate 7,273 downwards.
CGGCGGACCCGTCGGCGAAGATTTGCACAGCAGGCGGCTATGCGACTTCCCGACTGATCGACCCAAGCTCATCCTGCGACGACATGTCGGTGACGATTTCGCTGTGGACTCCAAGCGACAGTAGATGGGTCTGGAGCTGCCCAACGGTGATGTAGGGTGCGCAGCTGCCGCCATACAATGCTTCCAAGGCACTCCAGCTTGAGCGCAGCGCCCTGAGTACTTCGTCTTCATGCCCGCGCGGGACGGTCTGGATTCCAATCACGCAATCGGACAGGACGACATTCGAAAGATTCATCTGGACGAGCTTGGACACGTCGGGTCTGCCGACCCTCGGCAGGAGTACGGTTCGTCCGCTTACGAGCCGTCGAGAGCCAACAGTCCATCGTTGAGGCTTCTCAACCTTGTCCCTCAAATCCACCGTGTGCAGGACCGGTAGCCCTTCTATGGCTCCGCTTGTGCGATGGATCGAGGTCGTTCCGCGCATAATCAAGACTTTGAAGGACTTTAAGGCCACGAACTTGTGCGGAGCAGCCGGCCGTTTACGGGGCGCAAGTCGGCCTCGATGCCGAAGGCGCAGCATGATAACGGCCACAGAGCAGCCGTCGAAGCCGTTGCGATTGATTTCGCCGACCTGTTCCACTGTGAAGGTCTTGCGGAGCGTTTCCAGCAGCGCGTTGTCGCGTTCGCTGGTGGCGCATGAGGCAGGCACGATCGCGAGGATTTCGCCGCCCGGCTTTAGATAGCGAAGCGCCCGGGCGACGAAGACAAGCGCCTTGCTTCCGGCCAGGGAGACGCCCTTGACGTCGACTGAGAAGCGCTTGTTGCCCTTACAGGTGAATGGCGGGTTTAGAAGGATGATATCGCACCGGCCAACGAGGGGCCGCATTTCGTCAGGCTCGGCGCCATCCGAAAGGAAATCGAAGACGCTGAAGTTTGGTCGGCAATCCAACCCGGCTGCCGCCTCGCCCGCGGCCGGATTAATGTCCGAGCCGAAGAGTTTAGCTCGAGGCCAGCGAGCTTCGGCTGCGCGCAATAGGGCACCATCGCCCATGGCGAAGTCGGCGATGATACCGGGCCTACGGACGCGGGCTGCCCCGGCCAGAAACGTTGCCAGGGCCGGGGGCGTGTAAAACTGGTCGATCATGCCGCCGGCCGACGCTCTGCGGTCAAGAACTCCGAGACGCCATAAACTAGGCAGCGCGCGGCCCCCCTCGTGCGGCCTGTTTTCCGCTTAGCGTGGTCGTAGACGATCTCGACGGTCTCAGGTCGGGCGATAGCGAACAGGATGGCCCCCAGCGCATGTGGCTTCGTGCCAATCAGCCCGATCCGCATGAAATCGTCGGGATGACGACCCGCGACATCTTCTAGAGTGTAAAAAAGGCTAAAGGGGCAATTGGATCGAGCAAATTTGAGGTTTCGGGAGGCTTTGTATTTCTCAAGCGCCAAGGCGTTGCCGATATAGGCATCAAAAGGATAGTGCAGGCGAAATCCAGGAACACCAATTACCGGAAAGATTTTTTCGGGGTTCGGTTGAACCTCGTTGAGCATATGAGAAAAGCGAACGCCTTCGAAGCCGAGCAAGGCGACGAAACAGGCGTCGCTTTCCGGAGGGTCTGCCAGCGTTGTGAAAAGGGGTATTGGTGCAATCCCATCGACCTGCTCGCTCAGGTCGAAGATCTCTCCGGAATCTGGTCCCGCTACGACGCTGTAGGTGGCCGGCTCAAGGTAGATGACGCGGAAGGTCCTTTCCATGTCGAGGCATATCAGCCACGCCGAGATGGCGCGATTTCCCTCTCCCCATTCCACCGGGCAATGGAGCAGCGTTGGCGGGAGCTATCTTGGATCGTGCAGGGAGCCTGCATGAGGTGCCCTCACTACGCCACGCGCCAATGCCCTGGCGCTAAGTTTGGCTGAAGGCCCGCGTTCTGGCGCCGCGCCAAGGTCCGCTGCTGGCGCGCCCGTGTCCCGACTCGGCTGGGTTGCCCGAACGTTTCGGTGGTTGGGCTTGCTTCACTGTGTACGTTTCATTGATGGTCCTCTCGCGAAGGAGGGCCGAGCCGTTGGTGGTCGAAAGCGACGATAAAACCTACGACCTAATGGAGTCATTTCCGGCGAAGGACGCTCCGAATTACGATGGTTTCGTCAAGTTCAAGCTCGTCCACGGTGTCGGCTATAGCGTGTTCCTGCCCGACGCGGTCTTTCTCCAGGACGGGGAGGGTTGGCGCTGGTTCGAGCCCCAGATGTTCGACGCGCCCTTGCTCTCATTCTATGAGCAGCAGTCATACGCGCAGTTCGCGATCGAGACGTCTCATGGTGACGAGCTACTAGTCGCGACGACAGAGGATCGGTTCGTTACGCGCTTTGCGGACGGTGCGCAGCTGTTTCGTTGCAGGGTCGCCGGTGATGCCGAGTTGCTGCGACGCAGCGCGGGCAGGGCGCACCTGCGGCTGGACGGCGGGTTTGACCTTGACCTATTCCATCACACGACGCCGGCCGCCCGCGACGCGATCCTGGCAAGCTGCGAATTGCGTGGCTCGGCGTGGAATATCCGTGGGACGCGGGCGCTCGAAAACGTTGCCTATGCTTACCTGACGAGCCTGCCGCAGATTACTAACTCGCTCGACCTGCAGGCGATCGCCATGGCTTCTGATGGCGTGCTCCACTTCCTACTGGACAATCGCGTCGCGCCTGACGGGATAGTCACGCTCCGGGTTTATCGGGAGACGACGGCAAACCGCATGGCGACGGTGGCGTTGCGCATTCCCGCCGAGTTCGTCGCGGGTCAGCATCTGTGGCGCCACGAGCCCGACAATCGGGGTGTCTTTTACGAGAGCAGCCACACCGCCATCTATCGCGTCGGCTTGGCGCCGGGCGCGACACTCCGGTTCTCCGAAGGTCGGGTCGGTCTCGAAACGCCGGGATTGAAGCGCTTTGGGTACGCCATCGTTGGCGACGCGCGTTCGCCCAGCGGAATCGCGGCACCATTCGAGGAGGAGACAACCTCTGGCATCGTGAAGGTCGAGTTCTGTAACGATCTCGACCTCCTGACCTTCTGGCGCACACGGGCGAACGAGGACCATTTTAGCGGCAGGTCGGCGGAGCTTCAGGTTCTTCGCGGCGCATCTGGTGATTTTCGTGAGCAGCGCTAAGGAAATTGAATCTGTGGACCGCGAGTCCGCACTTCTTCGAACCGAACAACTCGAAGTGAGGTGCGCCACGGTCTTGCCGGGCTACTGCTTGCAGGGGCTTGGACGTCCGCATTTCGCCTGGAAGCCAACGTCCGTTCCTGGCGCGACGCCGGCTCCAATTGGTGAAGTCGGCGATTTGGACACTGGCAGATGCCGCGACGGAGGCTGAAAATCTAGACTCACTTCGTGACCAATCCTCGTAGCCTGGAAGCACTGTGCAATTGAGCTCGTTTGATCATGACATCGCTCCAGCGCCAGCGGCGGCCATAGTCCATGGCCGGCTCCTCAAGCGACTTAGTCAGGCCCCAGCCCACCAGCAGCGTCACCGGCAGTGCGGCCAGGCTGACTAAACCCTGGACAGGCGTGGCCAGATCCGGCGCAGCGCCCAGCAGGCCGCCGTGCATCAAGCCCAGCACCGGCATGTGGGTCAGGTAGATGCAGTAGCTGTTGGTCCCCAGGAACCTCAGGATCGGAGAATGGTAGACCCTGGCCTCGGGCGCGCCATGGACAATAGCCAGCAAGTAGCCGGCGCAGCCAGCAGCCACCAAGGTCGGCGAGAACACCGGAAACAAAGTCGGCGACAGCATCTGCAAGGCGCCGACTGCGACCAGAGCGACCAAAGGCGAGGCGCGTAACCAGATCATCCAGCGCGCCCAATCGACGCCGCCACGCACCATGGCCACCGCGCCGAGCAGGCCCAGTACCAAAATATCAGCACGGGCCGGCAGTAGCACCAGGCTGGCGTATTCGGCGCTCGGTCTGGTCCCGGCCAGGAGAGCGCGCAGGATGATAGCGACCAAGCCCGCGCCGATCAGCCAGCCGGTCAGACGGCGAAGGGGCGTGAACACCAGCACAGCTGGGATGATCAGGTAGAAATGCTCCTCGACCGCCAAGGTCCATGTCGGCGCCAACCAGTGCGCGCCAATTGAGGCCTGATCGATCATGAAGAAGGTCTGGGTGAACGAGAGGTAGGACCATAGCGGGAACTGCACCGGCGTATCGGTCCAAGCCGGAAGCATCTCGACCAAGCACCAGACGAGCACCGTGACCAGCGCGTAGGGCGGGATGATGCGCAGGCAGCGGCGGACGTAGAACACTTGGAAGAAGTTGGCGTGATCCTTCCGCTCCAGGATCAGCTTGCCGATCAGATAGCCGCTCATCACGAAGAACATGTCGACCGCAACCCAGCCGAACATCACGGCGCGCAGGCCGTGCGGCAGCTCGCCAAAGAAATGCGAGACCACCACCAGCAAAGTCATCATGCCGCGCAGGCCGTCTAAAGCCGGTAGACGGCGTTCGACGCCGGACGCATGCGTCACTAAGCTTTCGCCAGGCACGAAAATAACCCCAAGGTTGTTTGCGCAGCCTATGAGGGAAATTATTTATACCACTTTAAGATGATGTATCTGCCTCAGTCGCGTGGCGTCTAACAACGTCGCAAAAGCCCTTCTGCCCCTGCTAAGAAGTCGGAATGACATGCCAGTGGCAGGTCATCCCGAAGGCGGGTGGTCGCGGCGCGAACCGCGACCACCCTGATACGGAGAGGCTAGGCGAATATGAAGTCGCTCTGGACGAGGGTGCTGAGCGTGACGCCTTTCAAGCTGATGGTGTTGTCGGCGTCATAGGTGATGAGGACGTCGCTCCCGACCTGCTGGCTGCTGGCCAGCATGTCGCCGAAGGTGGCGAAAAGTCCCTTGAACTCGATCTTGTCGCCATCGCTCGACTTGAAGTCCGTCACCGTGTCCTTGCCGAAACCGGTTTGGAAAACGAACGCGTCAGCGCCGGCGCCACCCGTCAAGGTGTCATTGCCAGCGCCGCCGACGATGCGATCGGCGCCGCCACCGGCATCGATCGTGTCGTTGCCGCCGCCGCCGTCGATCTTATCCACGCCCGAGCCGCCGATCAGCAGATTGCCAGCGCCATCACCTCGCACCCAGGCCGCAGCAACGAGATCTGCCTGGGCCCAAATCGTGCCGTCGGCGAAGACGATCTGCTCAACACCCCATCCCGATCCATACATTTGGGTGTCGAGTCTCACCGAGCCTAGGGCATTGGCGAACGACAGGACGGCGTGATCGCCAGCGCGGGTGACAACGAGATCCGCGGCGGTGATCCCCGCGCCAAAGACCAGCTTGTCGGTCCCGCCCCCGGGGCCCTCGTAGATGGTATCGGCTCCATCGCCGAGATTGTAGATATAGCTGTCGTTGCCGCCGTAGCCGCGCAGCACGTCATCGCCCAAGCCGCCCTGCAGCTCTTCAGCCGTGCCATCGAAGCCCAGGATCGTATCAGTTCCTGTGGTGGACGCTTTGGAGAGGTAGAGGCTGCGTAGATCCGCTTCGGTCCAGGTCGTCCCATCCGCGAACACGATCTGCTCCACGCCCCAGCCTGAACCATAGAACTGGGTGTCGAGTTTGACTTGGCCGGCATTGCCGACAAAGCCGATCGTGGCGCCGGTGGGGCCCGTACGTGAAACGATGATATCGCTCGTGCTGATCCCGGCGCCGAACACGAGGCGATCAACGCCGCTGGCCGGCCCCTCGTAGATCGTGTCAACGCCGTCACCCAGGTTGTAGAGATAGGTGTCGCCGCCGCTGAAGCCCTGAAGCGTGTCGTTGCCAAGACCGCCTTGCAGAGTTTCCCCAGTCGTATCGAAACCAAGGATGGTGTCGTTACCCGCGGTCGAGGCCTTGGCCAGATACGCGGAGCGAAGGTCGGCCTCGGTCCAGATCGTGCCGTCGGCGAACTGGATCGTCTCGACACCCCATCCGGAACCATAGAACTGGGTGTCGAGTTTGACTTGGCCGGCGTTGCCGGCAAAGCCGATCGTGGCGCCGGTGGAACCTGCACGTGTGACGATGATGTCCGCGGCGCTGATCCCGGCGCCGAATACCAGGCGATCAACGCCGCCGGCGGGTCCCTCGTAGATCGTGTCGACGCCGTCACCCAAGTTGTAAAGATAGGTATCGTCGCCGCTAAAACCCCGAAGCGTGTCGTTGCCAAGGCCCCCTTGCAGGGTTTCCCCGGTCCCGTCGAAACCCAGGATGGTGTCATTGCCTGCGCTCTGGGCCTTGGCGAGATAGGCGGCGCGGAAGGCCGCGTCGTTCCAGATTGTGCCGTCAGCGAACTGAATCGTCTCGACGCCCCAGCCCGAGCCGTAGAACTGGGTATCAAGGACGATCGATCCAGCTTGGCCCGTGAAGCTCAAGACCGCGCCGGTCGATCCGCTACGCGTGATCACCAAATTGCTTGCGGTAATGCCTTCGCCAAACACCACACGATCTTCACCGGCTCCAGGGCCTTCGTAGATCGTGTCAGCACCGTCGCCGAGATTGTAGAGATAGGCGTCCGCGCCCGCCCCGCCGCGTAGGGTGTCATTTCCCCCGAGCCCGGCAATGACATCCGCGCCGTTGCCGCCAGTCAGATTGTCGGCGCCCGTGGTGCCAACCAGGGTGGGGGTCAGCGGCGGCGGCGTCGGCGGCGCGTTGAGCAGATCGGTTCGCGACCAGATGGTTCCGTCGGCGAAGACAATCTGTTCGAGGCCGGCCCCATAGGGATCCTCGCCACCCTCGATCACAAGGCTTTCGGGCCGACCGACAAAGCTAATCCTAAGCTCGGTGCCTTGCCGGGTGATGCGCAGGTCGGAAGCGTTAAGGCCCTCGCCCAGCACGAGTTTGTCGATGGCGCTGTCGAATGACGGCGTGTCGACGATGCGATCGTTCCCGTCGCCCACGTTGAAGATGTAGGTGTCGGCGCCGGGGCCGCCGATCAAGGTGTCGTTGCCTTTGCCGCCAGTGAACGTGTCGGCTCCGCCAAGGCCCGAAAGGGTATCGGCGCCGTCCGTGCCGATCAGAACATCGGCGCGGGTGTTGAAGCCCATGATCGTCGTGGCGCCGGCGGCCTTTTCCTGAGCGATATAGGCGCCCTGAAGGTCGGCGAGGGTCCAGATCGCGCCATCGCCAAAGACGATCTGCTCCACGCCGCCGCCATAGGCGTCGTCCATAGCGTCCAGCCGGATCGAACCGGCCTGGCCATCAAAGCTCAAGGTCAGCTCGCCGCCGTCGCGGGCGATCGTGAGGTCGGCGGCG
>NZ_JAGIBH010000017.1 GCF_017744445.1 Caulobacter sp. | reverse complement strand
GGCCTCGACCGTGCGGATGCTGAGGCCGAGCTCATAGGCGATGATCTTGTTCGGATGGCCGCACATGATACCGGCAAGCACCTGGCGCTGGCGCCAGGACAGTCGTTCAAGCCCCGCCTGGGCTTCCGGATCGAGGGCGGGGCGGGGCTCGCTCTCGGGCTTGCCGGCGATCCGCTCCAGCGCCTTGTCGATCGACTGGAACAGGCGCTGGTGGAAAGGCTCGTAGAAGCAGCGGGCTTGCAGGCTGTCGGTCAGGCGCTCGTAGGCGGCGTTGTCGTACAGCAGGATCCCGAGCAGCGCCTGCTCGGCTTCCATGTTGTGCGGAGCCACATTGATCACGGGCTCGGGAAGGACCGAGGGAAGCAGGTCGAGCGCTGGTACGAGGGACATCGGAGGAAATTAACGCGGCGGCGATCCGGGCGCGCGGACGACTTGGTTCGGCGACCCAGATGAACGGGGATGTTCTGTGTATGTTTTTAACGGCGCCACGTCAGAAGCGGACGCTTACCCGGGGCGCGTGCGTTTGCACTTTTAATCGCGAAAGGGCGCGGAGATCGCTCTCCGCGCCCAAACGTTTGCGGGCTCAAGCCCTGTGGATAACTACCAGCTGATCGCCAGGCGAGCGTACAGGTAGCGGCCGTTGAAGCCGAACGGCGAGAAGCTGGACCAAGGGTTGCCGCCGCTGGTGTTCAGGTTCGGGGGAACCTGGGCGGGGTACTGGTCGAACAGGTTGTCCGCGCCGACCGAGACGGTGGCGTGCTCGCCGAAGCGGTAGCGGCCTTCCAGGTCCACGATGCCCTGGTTGCCCGTGTACCAGTCGCCGCTGCCGTCGGCGGCGGTGCCGGGCGACAGGACGTTGCCATAGAAGGTGGTGCGCAGGGTGGCTCCCCACTGGTCCTTGCTCCAGTCGCCTTGCAATGAGACCTTGCTGCGCGGCGTGCCCTTTTCGAAGCGCAGAGTGGCCTGGCGGGCGAACAGGGTGACCGGCGTGGGCAGGACCGTGGTGGTCGGGGTGCGCAGGACGTTGAAGTCGTTGACGTTGGCCGCGGCCGTCAGGTCGAACGTGCCGGCCTGTTCATCGACGATCCGATAGCGGGCCACCACGTCCACGCCCTTGGTCTTGGTGTCGACGCCGTTGGTGAAGTAGCGGGCCGCAGAGGCGCCGTAGGGCGCCAGCAGGTCGAAGATCACCCGGGCGTTGGTGCCCGCCGCCGCCGTGGCCGTGCCCGTCAGGGTCTCGGTCAGGACGATGCGGTTGTCGACATCGATCTGGTAAGCGTCGACGGTCAGCTCGAAGGCGCCCTTGTGATAGACCGCGCCGATCGAGAAGTTCTTCGACTTTTCCGGCTCCAGCGGCTTGCCGCCCAGGGCCGTGCCGACCGGGCTCAGCGAGGGATAGGTGCCGGTCTCGAACGGCACCGCCGTCGTCACGCCGCCGACCGTCTGGTTGAGGTACAGGATCGAGGTCGAGGTGAAGTACTGCTGCTGCAGGCTGGGGGCCCGGAAACCGGTCGAGGCCGCGCCACGGATGGCGAAGGCGTCGGTGAAGTCGTAGCGACCTGACAGCTTCCAGCTCGTATTGGTCCCGAAGTCCGAATAGTCCTCGTAGCGCACGGCCGCCGAGCCGGTCAGCTTCTCGGTCAGCTTGCCTTCCAGGTCGAGATAGACACCGACGGCGTCACGATCGACATCGACCGCGTTGCTGGGCGTAAAGCCGGTGAAGCCGCGCGAGCCGAAGTTCAGGGTGGGGGAGACCGTGCCCCGCGCGTACGAAGCCACTTCGCCGGCGTTGATCTTGTAGGTCTCGCGGCGGGCTTCGATGCCGAAGGCGACGTTCAGCGGACCGGCCAGGCCGACCTCGAACTCCTGGCTGGCGTCCAGGCCGAACACCACCTGATCATAGGTCAGGCCGCCGGCCTTGAAGCTGGTCGGGGAACCCGCGCCATACGACGGGTTGATGGTGTTCTTGACCCCGAAGTCGAGGTCGTTCTTGCCGTAGACCAGGTTGGTGTCCAGCTTCCAGCCGGCCAACTCGCCGCGCAGGCCGACGGCGGCGGTGACGTCCTCGGTGTTGGTCGTGATCAGCGGCAGGTAGCCGTTGGGATAGACGCTGGGGATGTTCTGGGCGGCGTCGGTGGGCAGGCGGTAGGTGGCCGAGGCCTCGGCGTCGCGCTGCTGATAGCCATACCAGCCATAGGCCTCCCAGGTCTCGCCGATAGGCTTGCCGGCGTTGGCGTAGAAGCTGACCTGTTCGACGGCGGGATCGCCGAAGCGCGAGGTGACGCGCTGCGGCGTGACGCGGGTGTCGGTGTCGCTGCGGTTAGTGAAGTTGCGGTCGACATACTCGGCCGACAGCGTCAGGAAGCCGTCCGAACCCAGCTTCAAGCCTTGCCAGCCCGAGACCGTCTTGGTCAGGCCGTCGCGGCGCTTCTGCTTCTGGCCGGTCTGCAGGCCGTCGAAGCTGGTGATGTACTTGCCGGTCGTGACCGTGACGCCGCCGCCGTGGTCGGCTTCGCGCAGGCGCAGGTTGACGACGCCGGCAATGGCGTCCGAGCCGTACTGGGCCGCGGCGCCGTCACGCAGCACTTCGATGCGATCCAGGGCGACGGACGGGATGGCGTTCAGGTCGACGGCGGCCGAGCCGCGGCCCACCGAGCCGTTCAGGTTGACCAGCGCCGTGGCGTGGCGGCGCGTGCCGTTGACCAGCACCAGGGTCTGGTCGGGGCCCTGGCCGCGCAGCACGGCCGGGCGGACCGAGTCGGTGCCGTCGGTGTTGGACGGACGGGGGAAGTTGATCGACGGAACCGTAGCGGCCAGGGCGGTGGCCAGTTCGGTGCTGCCGCGCTGCTGCAGCGTCTTGGCGGTGACGACGTCGACCGGGGCCAGGGTGTCCAGGCGCGAGCGGCCGGCGGTGCGGGTGCCGGTGACGACGATCTCTTCGACATTGGTATTGTCGTCGGCAGGCGCGACGGTTTGGGCGTGGGCCGTAGCGGCGAAGGCCGTCAGCGAGGCGGCCGCCAGCAGGAAGCTTCTGTAACGCATTGAGATATCCCCTCTCATTTTCTGTCGGGGATGCCGGCCATTCGGCCTTACGCCCCCGAAGGGGTTTCAACCCCTACCGCGAACATGGGATTTGACACTTCTGCGAACAAGCTAAGCATTTCTGGAGCAAAGTGCAGAAAAAAACGGCGCGGATTGCTCCGCGCCGTTTCTCGATAAAACCAGTTCCCCGGAAGGGATTAGGCTTCGTAGTGGTCGCCTTCGAACGAACCGGCGCCGCCTTCGGCCATGTCTTGGGCGGCTTCGGCTTCAGCAGCGCGATCTTCTTCGAATTGCGAGGCGATGACGTTTTCGCCGCGCGCTTGACGCTCGGCTTCGTCGGCGCTGCGCGCGATGTTGAGGGTGACCGTGACGGTCACTTCAGCGTGCAGCTTCACCTTCACTTCGTGGACGCCCAGCGTCTTGATCGGCTTGTCCAGCACGACCATCGAGCGGTCGACCTTGCCGCCTTCGGCGCGGATGGCGTCAGCCACGTCGCGACCGGCGACCGAACCGTACAGCTGGCCGCTCTCGCCGGCCTGACGGATCAGGACGTATTGCGAGCCGTCCAGCGACTCGCCCGACTTGGCGGCCGTTTCGCGGTTCTTGACGTTGCGGGCTTCGATCTCAGCGCGCTGAGTTTCGAAGGTGGCCAGGTTCGCCTTGGTGGCGCGCAGGGCCTTGCCGCGGGGCAGCAGGTAGTTGCGGGCGAAGCCGTCCTTCACGGTGACTTCGTCACCCAGGACGCCGGTGCCTTCAACGCGTTCGAGCAGAATGACTTTCATCGTGGCGTCTCCCTTACTTCACGACGTAGGGGAGCAGAGCCAGGAAGCGGGCGCGCTTGATGGCCTTGGCCAGTTCGCGTTGCTTCTTGGCCGACACCGCGGTGATGCGCGACGGAACGATCTTGCCGCGCTCCGAGACGTAACGCTGCAGCAGCTTCACGTCCTTGTAGTCGATCTTCGGCGCGTTGGCGCCCGAGAACGGGCAAACCTTGCGGCGACGGAAGAACGGACGGCGGGCGCCGCCAGCGGCGCCAGCGGCCGGAGCCGCGGCTTCGGGAGCAGTCGTATCGGTCATGATCTATCTCTCCCTTACGCTTGAGCCTGGGGCGCGAAATCTTCGCGCGGGCGCTCGGCGCGGTCCGGACGGTCGCGACGGGCCAGAACCGGCGACAGTTCCAGGTCCAGCTCTTCGACGCGGATCGTCATGAAGCGCAGGACGTCTTCATTGATCAGCAGCTGGCGCTCCATTTCCTTCACGGCCGGCGCCGGGGCGTCGATCGCGAGCAGGGAATAGTGGCCCTTGCGGTTCTTCTTGATGCGGTAGGTGAGGTTGCGAAGGCCCCAGTACTCGATCTTGGCGATGTGGCCGCCATTCTCTTCGATGAGGGTCTTCAGTTGCTCGTTCAGAGCTTCGGCCTGTTGCGGCGAGATGTCCTGCCGCGCGATGACCACGTGTTCGTAGAACGCCATGTTTTCCTTCTTCCGTTGTGGAAGGCGGCGCGGTCGACGACGGAAGTCCGTCGACCACGATGGATCCGGCACGCCGAGCGGGGTAAACCCCGGTCCCGGATGGGTGCGTGCAAGACCGCTCTTCCGTGAGAACGCGCGCTATTACAGAAGATGCGCTTGAAAGGCAAGCCGCATCGGGGTTTGCCGCCCAATCAGGCGTCGCGGCAAACTGTCTGCTAAATGACATTGGGCGGGTTTCATCCCGACGCCGAGTTATGCTAGCACGCGACCATGGGGTTCGGTGCTCGTCTCTCAGTCGCGTTTGTGGCGGTTTTCACCGCCGGGACGGCGCATGCCGAGCTCGTCCAGAAACCCATCACCTCGGTCTCGGCCTATGACGGCCGCTTCACCGGCTATTCGGCGGCCCTGCCGCTGGACCTGTCGACGGACACCGAGAAGGTCGCCCTGACGGTCAAGTCGTCAGGCATGCTGGACAACCCGACCTACGACTTCGACCTGAACCTGTCGAAGAAGCCCGACGCCGACCGCGTCGACGAGCGCTCGATGGCCCTGGGCGCGTCGTGGAACCAGAACGAGGCCCGCCTGCGCTCGTCGATGTCGAGGATGTTCGGCTTTGGCCTGTTGCCGCGCGCCAACTATGTGCGCGTGTCGATGGACATGGACGCCAGCCAGGCCATCGCCGTGCCGGGGAAGATCCCGGTGGCCCGCGCCAATATCCGCTCGTCCCTGACCCTGGACGGCCGTCCGGTCGGCTCGATCGCCTTCGGCGGCGGTTCGCAGGGCGAAGAGGGCGTCGACCTCAGCGTCATGCGCCCGTTCGAAATCCCCGCCGAGCTGACCATCAGCGTGCGGGGCGTCAACAACCAGCGCGAGGCCTGGCGGCTGCAGGACGCCCGCGCCATGGTCAAGCTGGTGAAGATCGGCTGGTAGCCTCCATCTGGCGGCTCTTCTTGGCCGTCACGGCCGCGAAGCGTTTCAGATACTCCGGGTGCTCGGTGCCCATCAGCTTGTCCCACCAGGTGAAATAGAGCCCGTAGTTCCAGCCGGCCTGCGCGTGGTGCAGGTCGTGATGGGTCACTGTCGTCAGGAACGGGATCAGCGGCCGGCCGTCCTTCCGGGCGGGAAACAGCTCGTAGCCCGAGTGGCCGATGGTGTTGCGAACGATCTGGTGCAGCATGAACAGGCCCACCACCGGCCATTGGGTCGGGACCAGGATCATCCACAGTGGCACGAACACGCCGTTGATGAAGGCCTCGCCCAGGTCGAAGCTGTAGGCCGTGAACGGCGAAGGATTGTTCGACCGATGATGCCGCCGGTGGAAGCGCCGGAACAGCCGCCGGTCGTGGATCAGGCGATGGGTCCAGTAGAACCAGGCGTCGTGAGCCAGAACCATCAGGATCAAGCTGGTCCAGAACCACACCGGACCCCAGCTCTTGGCGATGTAAGGCCCTTGCAGCCAGCCGGCGCGGAACAGGCCAAAGGTCAGCAGACCCAGGGTCGAGAAGATCATGATCGAGCGGATCGAGGTCGCGAACTCGATCAGCAACTGGCGCGCGGCCGGGCGGCTGTCGCGGATCTTGCGGCCGGCGAGGGGGAGCGCCAGCACGACCCACAACGCCAGCCAGACGCTGACTGAAAAGACCACATAGCGGGTAACGTCGACCTGCATGGAGGCCAGCCAGTTGCGGGCGAAGGGGAGGAGGGCGTCGAGCATTGGAAGCTCCTGGCGTTGAGAGACGCCGCCAGGGAAGCGATCGGCCTTGAAGGCGTCTCGCCGATCGCGAAATCAGGCCCGCTTGTCGCCTTTCGGCGCGCCTTCGCGGGTTTCGACCAGCCGCAGATGCGGGTGTGAGGGCGTGGCGTCCTGGCGCCAGGCGGTCGGGGTGACGCCGGTGGCGGCGCGGAAGGCGCGGTTGAACGGCCCCAGTGAGGCGAAGCCCAGTTCGTAGGCGATGGTCGAGACCGACTTCAGCGCCTGTTCGGGATCGGAGAGCGCGACCCTGGCCGCCTCGATCCGCCGGCCGTTGACGTAGTCGGCGAAGTTGCGATGACCCAGCGTGCCGTTGATCAGCTTGCGCAGGCGGTGCTCGGGCGCGCCGACCAGGGCGGCCAGGGTTCCGATCGACAGGTCCTCGCCACGCCACACCTCGTTCTCGTTCATGGCCTTGTCCAGACGGGCGAGGACCAGGCGGTCGGCGGGGGTCAGGTCCAGGCTCTCGACGGGCTTGGGCGTCGGGGCTTCGCCGGCGACGGGCGCGGCTTGAACCAGCACCGGCTCGGCGCGCAGAAGGGCCAGGGCCGAGCCGACGCCGAGGGCCGCCAGGGCCAGGGCCTGGATCAGGCTGGGCAGGACGGGGCCGTGCCGGAAGCCGAAGTCGCAGAGGGTCTGGATGAACATGTAGCCCGCGGCGGCCACGGCCATGGGCGCGCGCAGGCGCCGGCGGCGCTCGACCAGATCGCTGCGCCAGCCGCGCCAGGCCATGACCAGAATATGGACATGGATCACGATGGAGGTGGCGGCGAACAGCCACCAGATGGCCGCGCGAGGAGGGATGTCGGGCAGGAAGGCCCCGCCTAGCCATTGGACGAACACGCCGGCGGGGATGGCGAAGCGCCAGGGCGGGATCTTCGCCTCGTCCTCGAACAGCACGGCGCAGAACAGCCAGAAGACGGCCGCCGCCATCGCGCTCAGCATCCAGGTCGCGACGCTGAAGTGGCGATGTTCGGAATAGTAGAGCTGGGTCTCGATCGCGTGCGAGATCGCGCAGGCCATGACCAGCACGCCGATCCAGCGCGCCGCCGTCATCGCTCGGCTGGCGGCCAGAGACACGCCGGTGGCGGCGAAGGCGCCGATGGCGACGGCCCGGAGGGCGAGTTCGAGTTGGGCGGGGTCAGTCATGCGCCCATCCTGCGCCAGCGCGCGCGAGCCTCAACTCGCGCGACTGGCCGGAACCGCAAAAGGCTCGCTTACTTCTTCTTGTAGGCCTTCACCGCGTCCATCGTCTGGGTGACGTGGCCAGCGAAGTTGCCGTCGGTGTAGCTCATCAGGATCTTGCCGTTCGGGGCGATCACGTACGAGGTGCGGTTCGACCACTCTGGCTTCTGCGACAGCACCACGTCGTACTTCTTGACCAGGGCGCCATCAGCGGCGGCGACCGCGAACTTGTCGCGGCAGTGCTCCTTGGAGAAGTCCTTGATGCGGTCGACATTGCCGGCCGTGACGCCGATCACCGTGGCGCCCAGCTTCTCGAACTCGGGCGTGGCCTCGGCGAACTCGTGGGCCTCGGCGGTGCAGCCGGCGGTGTAGGCGGCGGGGAAGAAGTACAGCACCACCGGGCCCTTCTTCAGGGCCTTGGACAGCTTGAAGTCGAAGTCCTTGCCGGCCAGGGCGGCCTTGGCGTCGAAGTCGGGCGCCTTGTCGCCGACCTTTAGGGCGGCCAGGGCGGGGGAAGCGGTCAGCAGGGCGACGGCGCCGAGGCCGGCGATCAGGCGTTTCATGGGGAGGCTCCAAACGTCCGGCGGCGGCTCCGCAGCCGGGGCGGTGGCAATTTGAACTTCACGGTGCGGATTGCAAGACAGCTTGAGGTCTAGGGGCTCCAACGCCGTCGCACTTGCCGGGGAGGGGGCTTTCCCCTAACCCTCCCGGCCTTGAATCTACAAAAGACGGAGCGGGCCATCATGAGCATCGCCTTCATTTTCCCGGGACAAGGCAGTCAGTCGGCCGGCATGGGCGTCGACCTGGCCGAGGCCTTCGCTAGCGCTCGCGAGGTCTTCCAGGAAGTCGACGACGCCCTGGGCCAGAAGCTCTTCGCCTTGATGAAGGAAGGTCCCGAAGGCGACCTGACCCTGACCGAGAACGCCCAGCCGGCCCTGATGGCCGTCTCGCTGGCCGTGACCCATACGCTGGAGAAGGAATTCGGCGTCGGGATCGACAAGGCCGCCTTCGTCGCCGGTCACAGCCTGGGTGAATATTCGGCCCTGGCCGCCGCCGGCGCCATCAGCCTGGCCGACACCGCGCGCCTCCTGAAGCTGCGCGGCCAGGCCATGCAGCGCGCCGTGCCGGTGGGCGAGGGCGCCATGGCCTCGCTGATCGGCCCCAAGACCGATCTGGCCCTGGCCGAAGCCGCCGCCCTGGCGGGCTCGGAAGTCGGTGTCTGCGTGGTGGCCAACGACAACAACAACGGCAATGTCGTGATCTCGGGCGCCAAGGCCGCGGTCGACAAGGCCATCGAGAAGGCCAAGGAGCTGGGCGCGCGGGCCATTCCGCTGAACGTCTCGGCCCCGTTCCACTGCCCGCTGATGCAGCCTGCCGCCGACGAGATGGCCGAGGCCCTGGGCCGCACGACCATCATCGCCCCGCGCACGCCGCTGGTTGCCAACATCACCGCCGCGCCGGTCCACGACCCGGACGTCATCCGTAAGCTGCTGGTCGAGCAGGTCACCGGCCGCGTCCGCTGGCGCGAGAGCATGACCTGGCTGGCCACGGACGGCGGCGTCACGCGTTTCGCCGAAGCCGGCGCCGGCAAGGTGCTGTCGGGCATGGCCAAGCGCATCGCCCCGGACGCCGAGGCGACCCCGCTGAACACGCCTGCTGATCTCGAAGCCTTCGCGGCCTCGCTCTAACTCGAAGGAAGACCGATCACATGTTCGATCTGACCGGCAAGACCGCTCTCGTCACCGGCGCCACGGGCGGCATCGGCGGCGCCATCGCCAAGGCCCTGCATGCGCAAGGCGCCCATGTCGTCCTCTCGGGCACCCGCGAATCGGCTCTCCAGGAGCTGGCCGCCCAGTTCGGCGAGCGCGTCTCGTTCGTGGCCGCGAATCTCTCGGACAGCGAAGCCGTCGACGGCCTGGTCGCCAAGGCCGAGGAAGCCGCCGGCGCGCCGCTGGACATCGTCATCGCCAATGCCGGCGTCACCCGCGACGGCCTGATCGTCCGCATGAAGGACGAGGACTGGGACACCGTCATCAAGGTGAACCTGGAAGGCTATTTCCGCCTGGCCCGCGCGGCCGCCAAGGGCATGATGAAGCGCCGCGCCGGCCGCATCATCGGCATCACCTCGGTGGTGGGCGTGACCGGCAACCCCGGCCAGACCAACTATGCGGCCTCCAAGGCCGGCATGATTGGTTTTTCCAAGGCCCTGGCCCAGGAACTGGCCAGCCGTGGCGTGACGGTCAACTGCGTGGCGCCCGGCTTCATCGCCAGCCCGATGACCGACGCCCTGAACGACACCCAGAAGGCCGGCATCCTGTCGACGATTCCCGCCGGCAAGCTAGGCGAGGGGAGCGATATCGCCGCGGCGTGCGTTTTCCTGGCTAGCGATCAGGCAGGCTACGTCACCGGCCAGACCTTGCACGTCAACGGCGGCATGGCCATGATCTAAAACCGCTGTTCCTTACTCGGTCTGCCGCTAGCAAGCCGAAAAGGAACGTGATAGGCGGTGCCCGACAATTCCTGCGAATAGCGTGGTTTGGCTTCGCTGTTCATGGGCCGAAATTTCAAACGAGGGACTAAACAGAATGTCCGACATTCTCGAGCGCGTGCGTAAGATCGTCATCGAACACCTGGATGCCGATCCCGAGAAGGTCACCGAGAAGGCTTCCTTCATCGACGACCTGGGCGCCGACAGCCTCGACAACGTCGAGCTGGTGATGGCGTTCGAAGAAGAGTTCGACATCGAAATCCCGGACGACGCCGCCGAGCACATCCAGACGGTTGGCGACGCCGTGAAGTTCATCACGGAAAAGACCGCCTAAGTTAGGCGTCGAGTTCGCTAGTCGAACCTGACCATTTCCGCCGCGTCGCACGGGCTCTTGCCATCGTGCGCGCGGCGGTTTTCGTTTGAGGCCAAGATTCGCGAGTGGCGTGGAGCCGGGGTCCTCCCCACATCCCGCGTCCCGCATCGAAGGTTTGGGAGTGATCCATGCGTAGAGTCGTTGTCACGGGTATCGGCCTGCTGACCCCTCTGGGCCACGGCGTTGACGTCACCTGGAAGAACATTCTGGCCGGCAAGTCCGGCGCCAACCGCATCACGGCCTTCGATCCGACCGACTATGCCTGCAAGGTCGCCTGCGAGGTTCCGCGCGTCGATGGACGCGGCGGCGGCGGCCCGGACGTTGAAGGCAGCTTCGACCCCGACCAGACCATGAGCCCGCGCGACCAGAAGCGCGTGGACGACTTCATTCTGTACGGCATCGCCGCCGCGGACGAAGCCATCAAGGATTCGGGTTGGGTTCCGGAGACCGACGAGGACAAGTGGCGCACGGGCGTCATCCTTGGCTCGGGCATCGGCGGCCTGTCGACGATCGCCGACACCGCCATCGAGCTGGAAGAGAAGGGCCCGCGCCGCGTCAGCCCGTTCTTCATCTCTTCGGCCCTGATCAACCTGATCTCGGGTCAGGTCTCGATCAAGTACGGCTTCAAGGGCCCGAACCACGCGGTCGTCACGGCCTGCGCCACCGGCGCCCACGCCATCGGCGACGCCATGCGCCTGATCAAGTACGGCGACGCCGACGTGATGGTGGCCGGCGGCGCCGAAGCGGCCGTCTGCAAGGTCGGCATCGCCGGCTTCATCGCCTGCCGCGCTGTCTCGACCGACTGGAACGACACCCCGGAAAAGGCCTCGCGTCCGTATGACAAGGACCGCGACGGCTTCGTGATGGGCGAGGGCGCCGGCGCCCTGGTCCTGGAAGAGTACGAGCACGCCAAGGCGCGCGGCGCCAAGATCTACGCCGAAGTGGTGGGTTACGGCCTGTCGGGCGACGCCCACCACATCACCGCCCCGTCGGAAGACGGCGAAGGCGGCGGCCGCGCCCTGGCGGCGGCGATGAAGGACGCGGGCCTGAAGCCCTCGGACATCGACTACGTCAACGCCCACGGCACCTCGACCATGGCCGATGGCCTGGAAGCCGGCGCCGTCGAGCGCTTCCTGGGCGATCACGCCAAGAACGTCGTCATGTCCTCGACCAAGTCGATGACCGGCCACCTGCTTGGCGCCGCTGGCGCGATCGAGGGGATCTTCTCGATCTTGGCGATCCGCGACCAGATCGCCCCGCCGACGATCAACCTCGACAATCCGGACGTGAACGTCGCCATGAACCTGGCGCCGAACAAGGCCGTGCCGATGAAGATCGACGTGGCCGTGTCCAACAGCTTCGGCTTCGGCGGCACCAACGCCACCGTCGTGTTCAAGAAGGTCTCGTGAGCAAGAAGCCGTCGCCCCCCCGCAAAGCGCCCGCGCGCTCCGGCCGCCGGGAAACCGCCTCGGTGGGGCGACGGCTGATCCGCGCCCTGTTCGGCGCCTTTACGACCCTGGTCGTCATCGGGATGGTCGCCATCCTGGGCGCGGCCTTCGTCTATAACGGTCCAGGTCCCGCCGCGAAGGCCGGCGACAAGACGACCGTCATCCTTCGCAAGGGCGCCAGCCTGCCCGAGATCGCCTCCAGCCTGGAGCAGGGCGGGGTGATCCGGTCGGAGTCGATCTTCATGACCGCCGCCAAGCTGACGGGCGCGGCGCGCACCCTGAAGGCCGGCGAGTACGAGTTCGCCGACCGCGCCTCGATGGCCCAGGTGCTGGACGCCATCCGCCACGGCCGCATCGTGCGCCATTGGATCACCATTCCCGAGGGCCGCACCTCGGAGATGGTCATGGACATCCTCAACGCCTCGGACGTGCTGGTCGGCAGCGCCGCGACCCCGCCGGAGGGCGCCATCCTGCCCGAGACCTACGAGGTCCAGCGCGGCGAAGACCGCGCCGCCGTGCTCAAGCGCATGATGGATGACCGCGACGACCTGCTGAACAAGCTGTGGGCCAACCGCCAGGAAGGCCTGCCGTACCAGTCGAAGGAAGAGGCCGTGATCATGGCCTCGATCGTCGAGAAGGAGACGGGCGTGAAGGGCGAGCGTCCGCAGGTGGCGGCCGTGTTCGTCAACCGCCTGCGCACCGGCATGCGCCTGGATACCGATCCGACCGTGATCTACGGCATTACCCGCGGTCGTCCGCTGGGCCGTGGCCTGCGCCGGTCGGAGCTGGACGCGTTCACGCCGTACAACACTTACAAGATCACCGGCCTGCCGCCGACGCCGATCGCCAATCCGGGCCGCGCGGCCCTGTCGGCGGCCCTGAACCCGGCCAAGACCAACGACCTCTATTTCGTCGCCGACGGCACGGGCGGCCACGTGTTCGCCTCGACCCTGGAGCAGCACAACGCCAATGTCGCCAAGTGGCGCCAGATCGAGCGCAGCCGCGCCGGTGACGACAGCGTTCCCGTCGTGCCGGCCAAGCCGGCGGCGGGGAACTAGGGCCATGCCGATCTCGGGGATGACGGGCTTCGCCCGGGTCGAGGGCGCTCACGGGGCCTGGACCTGGGCGGTCGAGGCGCGCAGCGTCAACGGCCGCAACCTCGAGACCCGCTTCCGTGGCCCGCCAGGCTTCGAGAGCTTGGAACGCGCTGCCCGCGAGGGCTCGCAGGGCCGCTTCCAGCGTGGCCAGCTGACCGTCAACGTCCAGGCCAAGCGCGCGGAGACCTCGGGTGAGACCCAGGTCAATGTCGCGACCCTGGAGCGCTATCTGCGGGCCGGCGACCCCTATGTCGCCACCGGCATGGTCGCCAAGCCCACCCTGGACGGCCTGCTGGCCTTGAAGGGCGTCATCGAGGCGCGCGAGGACGAGGACGACGCCGAGACCCGCGCCGCCGTCGAGGCCGCCATGGCCGCGTCGATCGCCCAGGCGCTGGATGGCCTGAAGACCGCCAGGCTGGAGGAGGGCGCGGCGCTCGACCCCGTCCTGAACGGCCTGGTCGACCGCATCGAGGCGCTGACCGCCGACGCCGAACGCGAGGCCTCTGGCCAGCCGGCCGTGCTGAAGGAGCGCTTCGCCCGCCGCATGGCTGAACTGGTCGGCGAGGCCGCCAGCGAAGAACGCATCGTCCAGGAAGCCGCCGCCCAGGCCGTGAAGGCCGACGTCCGCGAAGAGCTGGACCGCCTGGCCAGCCACGTGGTGGCCGCGCGCGGTCTGCTGTCGGGCGAGGGCGCGTCGGGCCGCCGGCTCGACTTCCTCTCCCAGGAATTCATGCGAGAATCCAATACCCTCTGCTCGAAATCGGCCCTGACCGCCCTGACCGCGATCGGTCTGGAACTGAAGGCCGTGATCGAGCAGTTCCGCGAGCAGGTCCAGAACGTTGAATAAGCCCCATCATCCCCATCGCGGTCTTCTGCTGATGGTCGTCGCCCCCTCGGGCGTCGGCAAGACCTCGCTGACCCGCCGCCTGGTGGCCGACCACAACGACCTGCACCTGTCGATCAGCTACACGACGCGTGAGCCGCGTCCGGGCGAGCATCACGGCCGCGACTACCACTTCACGACCCGCGACGAGTTCCAGTCGATGATCGACCAGAACGCCTTCCTCGAGTGGGCCGAGGTCTACGGAAACTTCTACGGCAGCCCCAAGCCGCCGATCATGGCGGCGCTGGAACGGGGCGAGAGCGCGCTGTTCGACATCGACTTCCAGGGGGCCATGAAGGTGCACGCTCAGGCTCAGCAGGACAGCGTGCTGGTCTACATCCTGCCGCCGTCCCTGGCCGAGATGAGCCGCCGCCTGCACGCGCGCAGCCAGGACAGCGAAGAGGTGATCCACCGCCGTCTGTCGCGCGCCAAGGACGAGGTCGCCGCGTGGGAGCAGTTCGACTACGTCATTCTCAATGATGATTTCGACCGCGCCTATGCGGATCTGGCCCACATCTACCATGCCGAACGCCTGAAGCGGGCGCGTAACCCGTGGATCGGCAACCTGGTGGGCGATCTTCTGAAGGAAGAGATCTAGTACCCCAATCCGATTATCCCCGCGAAAGCGGGGACCCAAGCTGACCGTCAGAACTCGCAAGGTCCAACTCGGCTTGGATCCCCGCTTTCGCGGGGATGATCGGTGAGTGGGGTGCTCGGTGTAAGCAGCCCCACCATCCGCGGCGCTTAGAGCGCGCGACGGCCGAAGATCAGGTGGTACAGCGCCAGGATGACGACGGCGCCGATGGTGGCCACCAGCAGGCTGTAGAGGTTGAAACCCGACACGCCGCTGTTGCCGAACTGGTTGAACAGCCAGCCGCCGACGAACGCGCCGACGATGCCGAGCACGATATCCAGCAGCACGCCGCTGCCAGAGCGGTTGACGAGCTTGCTGGCGATGAAGCCGGCGATCAGGCCCAGAAGAAGCCAGGCGAGAATGGACATCGTAGGGACTCCATGAGCGATGGGCCGCCCTGCGCGGCCTTGCCCAATCAAGTCTTGGATGGTCCAGTTAGTTCCCGCGCCGACTATTCGCCGCGCATGCGCTCCTGGACATAGGCGATCAGCTTCTCGGCCGGCGGACGGCCGAACGCGATGAACAGGCCCGAGCCCAGAACGGCTCCGATCAGGAAAGTCAGATCCATCACGCAAATCCCCTACGACGTGGGGAAGCTATTGCAGATGCTTCGTGGCGCAGCCAAGGCGACAAGGGGGCGCTGCGACGATCGGTCTTGCCTTCGCCCGGTTAGGCGGCGCCGCGCGACGGGGCCAGCAGCGCCAGGGTGCAGGTCAGGCCCTCGGGCGCGTAGTCGAAGTCGGCCGCGCCGGCCAGGTCGCCCTTCAGGCTGGAGGCGATCAGGCGCGAGCCAAAGCCCGTGCGGGTGGGCGGCGCCACGGCCGGACCGCCGCGCTCCTTCCACTCGACGATCAGCTTGGTGCGGCCGTCCAGGCGCCAGTCGACGGTGACGCGTCCGGTCTCCTGGGACAGGGCCCCGTACTTGGAGGCGTTGGTCGCCAGCTCGTGGAAGATCATCGCCAGGGCCACGGCGGCGTTGGGGGCCAGGGGCACGGGCGGACCGTCCAGGCGCACCTGGGTGGAGTAGGGCTGCAACGCCTCGGCCAGCAGCTCGCCGAGGTCCGCGCCTTCCCAGCTGCGGCGGGTCAAGAGGTCGTGGGCCTGCGCCAGGGCGTAGATGCGATCGTTGAACTGGGCCAGGCCCTGGGGGCCGCCTTCCCGCAGGCTGTGGCGGGCCAGGGACTGGACGACCACCAGGGTGTTCTTCACCCGATGGTTCAGCTCGTTGATCATCAGCTGCTGGCGGTCGGCCGCTTCCTGGGCCTCTTCCTCGCGGGCGCGCAGGATGTCGGCGGCGGCCTGCAGCGAGCCGCGCACCTCGGCGATCTCCTGCAGGTGCGAGGGGGCGGGGTCCAGCGGCCAGCCGGCGGCCAGGGCCTCGGCCTCGGCGACCAGGCCACGCACGTCGCGCGAGATGGGGCGGGCGAAGGCCAGGGCGGCGGTGACCCCCAGGGCGATCAGCAGCGCGGCGCCGGCGACGGCGGGGCCCAGCGAGGTCATGACGGCGCGGTTCAGCTCCTCGCGTGGCACGCCAACGATGAACGTCCAGCCATAGGTGGGTGAGCGGCTGAACGCCGACAGGGTCTGGACGCCGTCCAGGGTGTGGGTGCGCACGACGCCGTCATTGGCGCGGGCCATGGCCTTCTGCATATCGGTGCTGGCGTGCTTGCCCAGCATCTTGTCCTGGTCGCGCGAGCGGGCCACCAGGGCGGCGTTGCGGTCGACGATGCTGGCGGTCCAGGTGTCGGGGAAGGCCTGGCCGGTCATCAGGGCGTGGAAGGCGGCCGGATTCTGCATGTAGGCCAAGACGAGCAGCTTGCCTTTGACCAGCACCGGCACGTTGGTGCCGATCAGCGGGGGCAGCCCGTGGCGCGGAATCAGGTTGCTGACGTTCGACTTGCCCGTGGTCATCTCGGCCCAGGACTGGGGCGTGACGGGCGCGATCGGAGTCGGCGCGCCCGGCGGGATGCGGGTGTTGATCAGCTGACGATCCATGGTCATCAGCACGATCCAGCCTTCGCGACCCTTCACGGCTTCGCGCGCCTGTTTCTCGAAGGTCGCCAGGTCGCCTTCGGCCAGGGCGGGAGAAACGGCCAGGCCTTGCAGCACGCTCTGGCCCTGGCCGATCTGCCGGTCGGTGGCCAGGGACAGGGCGCGCGTCATGGCGACCAGCTGCGTCGAAAACCGCCGCTGGCCTTCGTTGTATTGCATGGCCACCAGCGCGCCCATCAGCAGGATCGCCGGGGCGGCCAGGGTTAAGGCCATGAAAAGAAGGCGTCGGGCGACCGTCGAGGGCGCCTTCGCCGCACTAGTGGTGGTCACGTTCGCCCCGCTCAGCCCACGGTAGGCTGGAGGGGGGCAGGCTTAGCGTCAATAGCCTTTCACGCAAGGGGTTACGCGTGTGGGCGGGCCAACATCCACAGGCCCATGGCGACCATGAAAAGGTTCTCGGTCAAAGACACGAAACCCAGCGGCACGTTGCTGTCGCCGCCCACGCAGGCGCATTTGAGGTCGCGCTTGTCGACATAGACCGCCTTGAACACCGACACCGCGCCGATGCCGCCGATGAAGAGGCCCAGGGGCGCGGCGAACCAGGTCAGGACGCCGGCCGCCATCAGCACGCCGGCGGCCAGTTCGGCGAACGGATAGATGTAGCCGTACGGGACCCAGCGGCGGGCCAGCAGGTCGTAGTTCAGGAACATGGTCGAGAAGGTCTCGACGTCGCGCAGCTTCAGCATGGCCAAGAGGCTCATGGAGAAGGCCACGAACCACTCGGCGGTCTGGACCGTCAGGGGCGCGTGGAAGGCCGCCTGCGAGGCCGCCAGGGCCATCAGGGCGGCCACGGCGAAGACGGCCAGCACCGGTGTATAGGTCAGGGTCTTGGGATCGCGAACCTTGTCGCCGAAATGCTTGCGCAGGTCGTCGTAGCCGCCGATCCGCTGGCCATCGATGAAGGCCTGGGGCGTCGTCTTGACCCCATGCTCGGCCTTGAAGGCGTCGGTCTCGGCGCGCGTCCTTAGCCAATGGTCCTCGACCACATAGCCCTTGGACTTCAGCAGGTGCAGCGCCTTGAGGCCATAGGGGCAGACGTGCTCGGGCATGACCATGCGGTAGAGCGTGGCGGTCTTCTTCGGGCTCATCGCATTTCTCCTTGGCGTGCGATCGGACCCGTCCCATGTAGGTTCCGTACCATGGTACGGAGTCAAGAGATGGCCGGCACGATCGCAACCCTGGCCCGCGAGGGCGGCGTCGGCGTGGAGACGGTGCGCTACTACCAGCGTCGCGGACTGCTTCGAACGCCCGACAAGTCCGGTGGTTCGGCGATCTCGGGCGGGATCCGGCGCTACGGCGACGAGGATGTGCGACGGCTGAAGTTCATCCGCCAGGCGCAGGCGGCCGGCTTCACCCTCGAGCAGATCGGCGAGCTATTGGAACTCGACGCTGGCCAGGACCGTACGCGGGCCCGGGCGCTGGCGGCCGAGCGCATCACGGCCCTGGACGAGAAGATCGCCGAGCTTCAGGCCGCGCGGGCCTCGCTGGCGAAGCTGGCGCATGCCTGCGCGGCGTCCGACACCGGGCCGTGCCCCATCATCGAGGCGTTCGAGGCGGGCTAGGCGCGGGCTCGAACAGCACCCGGCGGGCGCGGTAGTCGATCGTGGTTCGGTAATCCTTGAGGAACCAGGTCCCCAGCGCGGCATCGATCTTGATGGGCAGGGCGAGATAGGTGATCGCGGTGGCGGGCTTTTCCTGGCCGCCGACCTTCAAGGCGGGGCCCGGACCCGAACGGATCGGGGCGCCGCCGCCATAGCCGTGGCCGGTCGAGGCCTGTCCCGCGTTCATCGCCTCGACCAGACCCAGGCGGCGCGCCCCCGGCGGCGTGACCAGCACGTCGTAGGATCCGCCGCTGTCGATGATCGTGTCGACCGCGCGGCCACCCAGCGTCGCCTGCACGGACGGTATGCCGTAGGGCAGTTTGATCGGCGCGCCGCAGCGGCAGGCGGCCAGGCCGCTGTCCTCGGTCAGCCGCACCTCGCGGGCCGGATAGTCCAGGACCAGGGTGCGGCCGGTGAGGGCGCTGCGACCGATCACCCCGACGGCGGTCTCGCCGTCCGGCGCCGTGAACCTGAACTGCATGGCCTCGAAGGCGACCTTGTCGCGTCGGGTCGCGCCGATCCTCAGTTGGACGGCTGGGACCTTGGCGATGGGGATGGCGCCCCCACCGACGCCCTTGCCGATGTTCCGCTCGCGCGCCGGCGTCAGCCCGATCGAACGGGCATAGTCGCGATCGATGGTCGAGGGCGAGGTGCCGGTGTCGAGCAGCATCCAGACCGGCTTGGCGTCATTGATCGACACCCGGACGTAGACGTGGTGCGAGCCGTCCGTGGCGAAGGCCGACGGGACGACGCCGCGCTCGCCCGCCATCACCGCGAAAGCGGCCAAGAACAGCATCACGCAGCCCAGAATCAGGCGAACGGCCATGGCTTTCTCCCCGTCGAGCGACAAGCTCAACCGGAGGGTAGGCTGGACCTAGATGAACCTAAGCTGAAGCTTGGCTCGCACGCCTTAGGCGCGCTTGCGCAGCGCGCGGGCGAAGGTCTCGCCGCTCTGCTCGAAGCCTGTGGCCAGGCAGAAGGCGCGTAGATCATCCGCCGCCCCGGGGGCCTCCACGAGCAGTTCGCCGCATCCCGCCGATCGCGCGGCCTGGGCGGCGGACTTCAGCAACAGGCGGGCGATGCCGTTCCGCCGCCGCTCCGGATCGACCAGCAGGGTGGAGATCGCGCCCACCTTCGGATCGGCCGTCAGCACGGCATGCCAATGCACCGCGATGACGCCCGAGGGCGGCCCCCATTCATCGGCGATGAGCAGGGCGCCGGGCTGGTCCAGCATGACGGTCAGGCGCTGCGCCAGCCGATCCTTGGCCACGATCACGCCGGCCTTCGACAGCAGCTCCGCCAAGCCGTCCGCGTCGCCGAGCTGGGCGCCTCTGACGGACAGGCCGTAGCGGTTCGACATCAGCCGAGCGTCGCTCGCGCCAGCGCCAGGAAGCCCGCCAGGTCGATGACCTCGGCCCGGGCGTCGGGGCTGATGCCGGCCTTTTCGCATAGCTCGCCGCCGCCCAGGGCCTTGAGGCTCGAGCGCAGCATCTTGCGGCGCTGGCCGAAGGCGGCGGCGGTGACGCGTTCCAGGGCGGCGATGATGTCGGCGGGCGGCGGATCGGCCTTGGGGACCAGGCGCACCACGGCCGAGGCGACCTTGGGCGGCGGGGTGAAGGCCTTGGCCGGCAGGTCCATGACCGTCTTGGCGTCGCATAGCACCTGCGAGATCACGGCCAGGCGCCCGTAGGCGTCGTCGTCGGTCGTGGCGACGATGCGGTCGGCGACTTCCTTCTGGAACATCAGGGTCATCGACAGCGGCTTGAAGGGGCCGGTCAGCCAATTGATCAGCAGCTGGGTGCCGACGTTGTAAGGGAGGTTGGAGACCACGTGCGCCGGGACGTCGCCGGCGGCCTTGGCGCCGTCGACCTTCAGGGCGTCGCCCTCGACCAGTTCCAGGCGGCCGTCGGCGGCTTCCGACAGCTCGGCCAGCAGCGGCAGGAAGCGGCTGTCCTTCTCGATGGCCACGACGCGGGCGCCGGTCTCGAGCAGGGCGCGGGTCAGGCCGCCAGGGCCGGGACCGACCTCGACCACCGTGTCGCCCTCATGGACCTCGGCCAGGCGGGCGATCTTGCGCGTGATGTTCAGGTCCAGCAGGAAGTGCTGGCCAAAGCTCTTGCGCGCCATCAGGTCGTGGCGCTCCAGGGCCTCGCGCAGGGGCGGCAGGTCGGCCAGGCTCATCTCAGGTCTTTCTCAGGCGCCGCGACGGGCGGCGATGTCGGCCGCCAGCTTGATGGCGGCGATCAGGCTATCGGGACGAGCGATGCCGCGTCCAGCGATGTCGAAGCCGGTACCGTGGTCGGGCGAGGTGCGCACGATCGGCAGGCCCAGGGTGATGTTCACCCCACCCCAGAAGTCCAGCATCTTGACCGGGATCAGGGCCTGGTCGTGGTACATGCACAGCACCCCGTCGTAGCGGACGCGGGCTTCGGGATGGAACAGGGTGTCGGCCGGCGCGGGGCCGAAGCAGTCGACCCCCAGGTCCTGCAAGGCGCGGACGGCTGGGGCAATGATCTCGATCTCTTCGCGACCCAGCGCCCCGCCTTCGCCGGCGTGCGGATTGAGGGCGGCGATGGCCAGGCGTGGCTGAGCAATGCCGAAGTCGCGGCGCAACGCCTGGGCGGTGACGAGGCCGCTGTTGACGATGCTCTCGACGTCCAGGGCGGCAGGAACCTTGGCGATCGACGTGTGGATGGTGACGAGCGTGGCGCGCAGGTCGGCGGCGGCCAGCATCATCACCGGCCCGCGCGCGCCTTCGAAACGCTCGGCGGCGGTCAGTTCGGCCAGGAACTCGGTGTGGCCGGGGAACTTGAAACCGGCCTCGTACAGCGGGGCCTTGGCGATTGGGGCGGTGACCAGGCCTGAGACAGCGCCCGACAGGGCGAGGCCCACGCCCGTCTCGATCCAGCGGATCACCTGCGGCGCATAGGCCGGCGACGGCTGGCCCGCGACGACCGGGGAGAGCAGGGGGATGTCGATGACCGGCAGGGCGTCGGGAAAGACCGCCGCCACGTCCTGCGGTCGGGTCACGACCCGGACCTTCACCCCGCCGCCGGCCGAGGCCAGCAGCTGGGCGTCGCCGACCACCACGAAGGACGGGCCCTCGTGGCGCAGCGTAGCCCAAGCCTTGGCGATGATCTCCGCGCCGACGCCGGCGGGATCACCGGCGCTGAGGGCGAGAGGCTTCACCACCGGATTGGCCTATCGGGTCTCGATGGTGGCCTGGTTGCGCAGGTCGCGCAGGTAGCGCTTGGCGATCAGGGCCAGTTGCTGACCGCGCAGGCGGTTCTCGATCTGGTCGTGGTTCGGCGCATTGGCGCCGCCCTGGCGCTTACCGCAGACGGCGATCAGGTGCATGCCGGCGTCGGTGCGGATCGGATCCGAGACCTGGCCGACGTCCAGCTTGTTGGCCGCGTCCTGGAAGGCGGGCGCCAGGTCGGTGATCTCGGCTTCGCCCAGGTCGCCGGCGACCAAGCCGTCAACCTTGCCAGCGGCGCTTTCCAGCGTCTCGCAGCTGGTGATCTTGGGCTTCAGGTCGATCAGCAGCTTGGTGGCCGCGTCGATCTGGGCCTGGTTGGCGTCGGCGGCCAGCGGGGCGGCGACCTGCTTGAGGTCGACGATCGCGGTCTTGGAGCCGGCGCGCTTGTCACGCAGATAGATGATGTAGACGCCGTCCTTGACCTGGATGGGCTTGGACAGCTGGCCGGGGCGCAGCTGTTCCAGCGCGGCGTCGACCTCGGTCGGCATCTCGCCCTGGCTGACCCAACCCACGTCGCCGCCGTTGGCCGCGGTGGCCGAGCCGGAGAACTGGCGGGCGACGGCCGCGAACGGCGCGCCCTGCTGCATCTGGCCAATCAGCTGGCCGGCGCCGTTCATGGCGACTTCCATGCCGCCGACGCGGCTGGCGTCCAGGAAGACTTCGCTGATCTGGTACTGCGGCTTGGCGGCCGACTCGGCCAGGCGGCGCTGATAGGCCTTGATCTGGTCTTCGCCGATGCGCAGGCGCGAGCCGTAGCGGCCTTGGATCCACGACTGCCAGCTCGAATCAGCGCGCAGCTGGGCGCGCCAGGTGTCCAGGCCGATGCCCTGCTGCACCAGCGATTGCTGCAGCTGCTCGGCGCTCATCTTGTTGGACTGGGCGATGTCGGCGATCTGCTCGTCGACTTCCTTGTCGGTCGAGATGATCGTGATCTTCTGCTGCTTCTCGACGCGGCGCAGCTCCTGCATCTGCAGGTGCTCGTCGACCAGCGAGCGCAGGGCTTCCTGCTCGATCTGCGGCAGGTTCTCCTGGGTCGGCTGCATGCCCGACGTCGCCATCAGCAGGCGCATGCGCTGCATCAGGTCGTAGCTGGAGACGATTTCGTCATTGATGACGGCGGCGACGCTTTCCTGCAGCGGCTGGGGCGCGGCCGGGGCCTGCGCGGCGGCGGCCGGCGGGGCGTCGACCTGAGGCGGCGCGGCCTCCTGGATCCGAGCGAAGGCGGGCAGGCCAAGGCTCGCCACGGTCAGGGCGAGAATGGACGCGGCGCCGGCCGCGAAAGTCGTCACGCTACGCGCAGACCGCATGGATAGTGTCGTTCCTCTAGACCGGGTCCGCCCCCTTGCGGAAGCGCGGTCGATTATCATGTTTTCAGGGGCGGCGATCGCCGGTTGGCGATTTCCTTTCGGCCGTCGCCCCCAAGACACGCCTGCCTGACATGCGGGTTCGCCCCGCACGCCCCCCAGGCGCGGTCACTCAGTACCCTGTATCACCTAATGTGGCGAGCGTTAGGCGGAACACGATCGTACGGTCAGGCTGCAGCCGCAGACCGGTCGCCGTCGAAGCGTAGCGATCTTCCTGTTGGTAGATCACGTCGATGCGAATGCAGTCGTCCTGATAGGCCACGCCGACGTCGCGACGACGCCACACGTCCTGCACCATGTCGCGCTGGCCGAAGGTGGTCAGCGAGAATTTCTTGGTCAGCTTGACTTCGCCGCGGGCTTCGAAGCTTTCCTGGCGCGCGCCGTTCGAGTCGATCTCGTCCTTCAGGTAGCGGATCGAGCCCCAGCCGCGCTTGGTGTAGGCGTCCACGCCCGTTTCGATCCGGTGGATCTCTTGCGTCTGGGCGTCGAGTCGCGTGCGGACGAAGCCGGTGATGCCGCGCACCGGCGTGACCGTGGCGGCCACGATCCAGTCCGACGATTTGCTTTGCAGGCCCGTGCGCGCCGGCAGCAGCGGATCGAATTCCGAGCGGAAGCTGCGACCGACCAGCACGCTGCCGCCCGTGCCGTTGGGCAGGCTGTAGGTGGCGCGGCCGCCGACGTTCAGGCGCTGGCCGCCCTCATAGAGGTCGAAGCCGGGAGACTTGTTGGCCTGGAACAGGTTGGTCTCGTCGAACTCCAGCGTCGCGCTGTCTTCGTTGTAGAGGTAGGTCGTCGTCCCGTTGCGGGCGACGACGGTCGGCACGCGCGAGCTGTCCGAGCCGGCGGCCACCTGGGCCAGGGGCTCCAGCACGATGTTGCCGCCGTTCTTCAGCGGCTTGAAGAAGGGCAGGCTGAAGTCGACGCCGCCCACGCCCAGGGCGCGGGTGTAGGTGTCCTTGTCCTCGTCGCCCAGCGCGGCCGCGGCCGGCGAGACATAGGTCTTGATCGAATAGGCGTCGCCGCGGGCCTGGGCGAACGGCGAGATCTTCAGGCCGTTGCCGACGATCGTGCTGGTGCGCCAGTCGGCCTTGAAGCTGGCGCGGCTGGAGTCGACGCCGTTCTGGCCCTTGTAGGTGGGCAGGTAGTAGGGGGCTTCCCCGTACTGCGACTCCGACCGGTTCAGCATGACGCCGGTGCCCTGCAGGCGCAGGCGGCCGCCCAGCACGGGGCTGTCGGGCTCCCAGCGGGCCTCGACCAGCGGGCCGATCAGCGGGAAGGCGCCGCTGTTCTCGAAGGCGTTGGCCGTGCCGGCCGTCGTGGTGCCGACGACGCGCAGGCCCTGGACCGAGACGGCCGAGACCGAGAACCACGAGCGGGTGTCCTGGCGCGTGGCGTACAGCTGCGAGACCAGGCGATGGTCGTCGCTCGTGAACAGGCCACGCTGCTGGTAGACGTCGTTGACCTTGTACTTGTCGAACAGCAGGGCGTCCGAGACGCGTTCGGCCGAGAAGCCCCACTTCCACTTGCTGTCGATGTCGAACTTGCCGTTCGCCAGGATGTAGCTGCGGAAGGTCGCCTTGCCGAAGCGATCGCCCCGGATGTCGAAATCCTTGTCGTAGGTGAAGCCGCCGCGCGCCTCGAGCACGCCCGAATAGAAGCGCTTGCGGTAGTTCACGTTCAGGAACGGATTGACGTCCGTGTTGATCTGCGGGGACAGGATGATGTCCGACGAGGGCGAGATCACGTACAGGTAGGGCTGGTTGTACGAGATGCCCCGGCCCTTGGAGAAGTCGATCTTGGGCGCCAGGAAGCCCGAGCTGCGCTTGGCCGACGGATCGGGGTGCCAGAACAGCGGCATGTACAGGATCGGCGCGCCCCACAGGTGGATGACGGCGTTCTTGTAGTAGATCAGCTGCTTTTGCTTATCCTGCACGATCTTGTCGGCCGAGACCGACCAGGTCGGGCGGGGCTTCTCGGCGCAGACCTCGCAGGGCGTGTAGATCGCCTTGTTCAGTTCCTGGATGTTCTGGTTGCGGCGCACGGCCGTGACCGAGGCCACCTTGATGTTCTGGTCCAGGCGCGCGGCGAAGTTCTGGGCGAAGCCGGCCTTGAAGTCCTTGTCGACTTCCATGTGGTCGGCGAACTCGGCCGTGCCATCGGGATTGAGCAGCTGCACGTGGCCGTCGGCGGTGACCGAGCCGGTCTTGGCGTCATAGATCACCTGGTCGGCGCGCAGGGTGCGGCCCTGGTAGCGCGCCTGCACCGCCCCTTGGGCCGTCATGATCTGGTTCTTGTCGTCCCGGATCAGCAGGTCCGACTCCAGGTAGTAGCCCTCGTCGCCCAGGCCGTCGGACGGCGCGGCCGGGACCACCGGGGTCGGGGGAATGGCGACGAAGCTCTGCTGGGCGTGGGCCGCGCAGGCGAACGCCATCCACGCCGCGCCGCTGAGGAGCAGCTTCCGGCAGACGGACGCGGCGCTGACGCGCGTTTCAGTCATGGTCATCCCTGCAAACAATGACTCACCCATCTTCCGTATAGCAAAGCAAAGTGAAGCCCGCCAAAAGCGCGACGGTCGGCGGCGTCCATGCGGCCATGAACGGGGCCAGAACGTCGGCCTTGCCCAATGTGCTGCACAGCTCGTTGAAGAAAAAGAACCCGAAGCCCAGGGCCACGCCCGAGCCGGCCAGAGCGGCCAGGCCGCCCAGTCGCATCAGGCGCAGCGAGAAGGCCGCGGCCAGCACCGACATGGCGGCGAACAGCAGCGGCGTGGCCAGGTCCTGCTGCAGGCGCAGCTTGAACGGCGCGGCCGAGAAGCCGGCGTCCTCGGTGCGCTGGATGGTGGCCGGCAGGCGCCACAGCGCCACCGCCGACGGGGTGTTGAAGCGCTCCGAGGCCGTGCGGTCGTCGAGGTTCGACGGGATCGACAGGCTGTCCGAGCGGATGGCCCCGGCGCCGGGCGTGGCCTCGCGCACGCCGGTCAGGCGCCAGAAGCCCGGCTCCAGCCGCGCCTCGTTGGCCTCGATCCGGCGGGTGAAGTCCATGACGCCCTTGTTGTTCAGGGCGTAGACGAACAGCGACACGCCCTTCAGGCGCACCGAGCCGTCGACCGTTTCGCGGGCTCGGGCGCGGATGACGATCTGGGTCTTGTCGTCGCCCTGGCGCAGCCAGGTGCCCTTGGGCGCTTCCTTGAGGTAGCCGTTCATCACGGCGTCGCGCTCGCTCTCGTACTTGGCCGTCATGGCGGTCGTCAGCGGGTTCAGCAGGGTGATGGTCAAGAGGCCGATCACGAACGACGAGGAGGCCGCGGGCATGATGAACCGCCAGGCCGAGACGCCCGCCGCGCGCATGGCGATCAGCTCGCTGCGCCGGTTCAGCTCGACGAACGCCCACATCGTGCCGAACAGGAACACGAACGGGGCCAGGATCAGGATCGTCGCCGGGGCCTGCAGCACGGTCAGGTACAGCAGCTGGAAGAAGGTCGCGTCCGCCCGCGTCCCCACATTACGGGCGATGTCGACGAAGGCGATCAGCATCACCATCGCGCCCAGCACCGCCAGGGCGCCGATCAGCGCGCTCATGGTGCGCTTGAGGACGTAGCGTTCCAGCATGCCCATGGTCAGCATCAGGCGGCTCCCGAGAGCGCCGGGCGCGTCTGGGCCCGCTTGGCCTTGCGGCGGCTGGTGACCTTCTGGCGGAAGATCTGCGCCATGCCCCACCACATGGCCGCCAGGGGCACCATGTACTGCAGGACGTTCAGCCAGGCGCTGTCCTCGCAGGCTGCCTGCACGCCGAAGCCGACGATGCGCACGATGCCGGCCGCGGCGCCGACGGCGGCGATGCGCTTGCCATAACCCATGCGGCTGAACGAGCCGCCCAGCACGGCCGCCAGGGCCATGGTCATCAGGGCGATGTTGTAGAGCGGGCCGGCGAAGCGCGAGTGGCCCTCGGCCAGCATCTTGCCCTTGTTCCGCTGCTCCCACTCCTGGGTCATGTCCGGGAAGAACAGCTCGTGCGGATAGCGGTCGGCGATCTTGTAGTGCAGCAGCTCATCGGTCTTGAACAGGCTGGACAGGTCGAAGGTGTACTCGTCGAACGAGGTGTACTGCAGCACGCCCTGGCGCGAGAATTGTTGGTTGCTGCCATGGCGCATGATCAGCACCGGCTGGCCCTTGCGCGTGGCGATCTCGGCCTCGCGCGACGAATAGGTCGAGGCCGCGCCGTTGGGCAGTTCCTGGTGAATGAACAGGTTCTGGATCTTGTTGTCGCGGTCGATCGACTGGGCATAGACCGTCAGGCCCGGACCCGGTTCGGTGAACTGGCCCGGCTGGACCAGGGTCGAGGCGACGTCGGTCTTGATCTCGAAGGCCGTCTCGCGGATCTGGCGGGCGCTCCACGGCTGCAGCCACAGGCCCGAGATCAGCGAGATCAGCGCCGCGAACACCGCCAGGCGCATGGCCGGCGAGATGACGCTCCAGCGACTCATGCCGCCGGCGAAGCAGACGACGATCTCCTGCTCGGTGTGCAGACGATTCAGCGCCACCAGCGCGGCCACGAACAGGGCCAGCGGCATCATGATGCTGAACAGCTGGGGCAGGGCCAGCACGATGATCTTGAAGAACACCAGCGCGCTCTGGCGCTGCTCCACCAGCACGTCGAACTCCGACAGGCTGCGCGCCAGCAGGGCAAGCGCCACCAGGGCCGCCGTCGCCAGCAGCGTCGGACCCAGCAACTGGCGGAAAAGATACCGTTCTATGAGGCGCATGAAGAGACGTTCGGGGCGGATGGATTCGTGGGACGAACCCCGAAGATGGGTCGTTCTACACGGGGGCTTCGCGTCGGCACAACCAGGGACCTAACTTGACCTTGTCGAGTGGGGGTGAACGGAGCCTTTTCTAAGGCGCGGCATTGGACTATGCCGCCTAGTTCAGACCAAGCGGCAGAGCCGTTTATAAGTCGCCCAGATGCAGGAGCGCGGCATGCGTATCGAGTTCGTCCCCGTCGACACCCAGGCCGGCGCCACGGCCGCCCTCGCGGTCCTGGCCCATGAAGGCGCGGCCCTTTCGCCGGAAGCCAAGGCGGCCAACGAGGCCACCGGCGGCGCCCTGGCGCGCGCCATCGCCGGCGGCCGCTTCACCGGCGCCAAGGGCCAGACCCTGGACGTTGTCGCCCCGCACGGCCTGGAAGCCGCTCGCCTGGTGCTGGTCGGCGTCGATGGCTCGGGCGCGGTCGAGCCGGAAGCGGTCGAGACCGCCGCCGCCTCGGCCTATCAGGCCGTGAAGACCACGGGCGTCACCGAGCTGGTTTTGAAGCTGGGCGCCGACGCCGAGAGCGCCGCCCGCGCCGCCTTTGGCGCGCGCCTGGCCGCCTATCGCTTCGACAAGTACCGCACCACCGAGAAGGCCGAGAAGAAGCCCTCGATCCAGGTGGTCAAGGTCGCCGCCGCCGATCCGGTCAAGGCCCAGAAGGCCTATGAGCCGCTCTCGGCCCTGGCCGACGCCATCATTTTCAGTCGCGACCTGGTCTCCGAGCCGGCCAACATTCTGCATCCGGAAGAGTTCGCCGCCCGCGCCAAGAGCCTGGAAAGCCTGGGCCTGGAAGTCGAGATCCTGGGCGAGGCCCAGATGGCGGAGCTGGGCATGGGCAGCCTGCTGGGCGTGGGGCAGGGCAGCCGCCGCGAGAGCCAGCTGGTGATCATGAAGTGGCTGGGCGGCGCCGATAAGTCGGCCCAGCCGATCGCCTTCGTCGGCAAGGGCGTGACCTTCGACACCGGCGGCATCAGCCTCAAGCCGGCCGACGGCATGGAAGACATGAAGTGGGACATGGGCGGCGCGGCCGCCGTGACCGGCGTCATGCACGCCCTGGCTGGCCGCAAGGCCAAGGTCAACGCCATCGGCATTCTGGGCCTGGTGGAGAACATGCCCGACGGCAACGCCCAGCGTCCGGGCGACGTGGTCACCTCGATGTCGGGCCAGACCATCGAGGTCATCAACACCGACGCCGAAGGCCGCCTCGTGCTGGCTGACGCCCTCTGGTACTGCCAGGACCGCTTCAAGCCGCAGTTCATGATCAACCTGGCCACCCTGACCGGCGCGATTATCATCTCGCTGGGTCATGACTACGCCGGTTTGTTCAGCAATAACGATGGCTTGTCGGAGAAAATTCTCAGCGCCGGCAAGGCCGAGCGCGAGCCGCTGTGGCGCCTGCCGCTGCCGGCCGCCTACGAGAAGCAGATCGAAAGCCCGATCGCCGACATGAAGAACATCGGCGGTCGGCCGGCCGGTTCGATCACCGCCGGCCTGTTCCTGCAGAAGTTCGTCAACGGCGTGCCGTGGGCGCACCTCGACATCGCTTCGGTGGCCTGGAAGAAGCCCTCGGCCGACCCGACCGCGCCGGACGGCGCGGCCGGCTACGGCGTGCGTCTGCTCAACCGCCTCGTCGCCGACGCCTACGAAGGCTGATCCGCAAGAGCTGTCATCCCGGCCCAGCGCGCAGCGCGCCGAGCCGGGACCGCCCCAAGCGCCGCGCTTTCCGCGGTCCCGGGTCTTCGCTACGCTTCGCCCGGGATGACAGGGAATTTTGATGACCGCTGAACCCTGCGAGGTCTGGTTCTACCACCTGGAGCGCTCGCCGCTCGAGGCGGTGCTGCCCGAGCTGCTGGAAAAGACCCTGGGCCGGGGCTGGAAGGCCCTGGTTCGCGGGGGCGATCCTGGCCGGCTGGAGGCGCTGGACCAGCACCTGTGGACCTTCCGTGAGGACAGCTTCCTGCCGCATGGCATGGCCTCCGAACCGATGGCCGAGCGGCAGCCCGTCCTGCTGACCGGCGAGGACGGGAACCCCAATGCCGGCGACGCTTTGTTCCTGATCGATGGGGCAGAACCTGGAGATCTTTCAGGGGTTTCGCGCTGCATCCTGCTGTTCGATGGCAGGGATGAGCAGGCTCTGTCGCAGGCGCGCGGACGCTGGTCCGTGTTCAAGAAGGCCGGGCATCCGGTGTCCTACTGGCGCCAGGGCGCCGAACGCGGTTGGGAGAAGCAGGCATGAAGCGCGTCCTGTCGGCAGCGATCCTGGGTCTGGTTCTGGCCTCGTGCTCCAGCGCGCCAGAGCCGGCGCCGCCTCCGCCGCCCACGACCCCCACCGCGCCGCCGGCCATCGCCCTGCCGGCCAAGCCTCCGGTCGCCCAGGCCGAGAAGGACCAGTGCGGCCTGAAGGACGCGCAAGCCTTTGTCGGCAAGCCGCGCACCAGCCTGCCGGCCCCGGTCGATCCTTCGCGCTGGCGGGTGGCCTGCACGACATGCCCGGTGACCATGGATTACCGCGCGGATCGACTGAACATCCTGTTCAACGCCGATACCGGCGTCGTCCAGGAAGTCAAATGCGGCTAAGGACCGCGCTTTTCCCAATTCTTCTGGCCCAAGCTCTTCTGGCTTCCGTGCGATTGAGATGAAATAACTCGAACGCCGGAGATTCTTGACGCCGGCTGGTTCAGAGCATGGTCGACCAACCGACGATCGGACCCAGAACCCGAGAGGACTTGGCGGCCACGCTCCTGGCGGCGTTGGGCGTCGCGTTCGGCTTTGCGTTTCTCGCCTATGTCTGTGTCGAGATCCCGCGCGCCTATAATCACGTCACCCCGATCTGGCTGTCGAACGGCTTCCTGGCCGCGTGCCTGCTGTCGTCGCCGTCGCGGCGCTGGCCGGCCCTGATCGCTGGCGCCGTGCTGGGCGCCCTGACGGCCGGGGCTCATGCCGGCGATAGTCCGCTGGTCAATGTCATCCTGGTCACCCTGAACATCACCGAGGCGACCCTGGCGGCCTATGCCGTGCGGCGGGTCACCGGCGACTCGATCGACCTGGGCCGGCCGCGCGACATGCTGGCTTTCGTGCTGCTGGGCGGCTTCATGGCCCCGGCGATCGCCGGGACGGCGGCCTCGTCGATCCACACGCTGCTGCGCGGCGGCGACCTGGTCCAGAACGTCATCGGCTGGGTGCTGAACGACATGCTGGGCATGCTGACCATCGGGCCGTGCCTGCTGGTGTTCTTCAAGGCCGGGCTTTACCTGCGCGAACGGCCGCTGACGCGCGATGGCGTGCTGTCGATCGTCATCTGCTGCCTGATGACCACCGTGGTCTTCGCCCAGGCTAAGTACCCGCTGCTGTTCCTGGTGCCGCCGGTCATGCTGTTCGTCGCCTGGCGCCAGGAGGTGCTGGGCGCTGCGCTGAGCGCGGTGCTGGTGGCCGCCATCGCCCTGGTCCTGACCATCTCGGGACGCGGACCCATCCACCTGATCCTGGCCGGCACGGGCACGCAGTCGACGGTGCTGCAGCTGTTCCTGGCCGTCTCGATCTTCGTCAGCCTGCCGGTCGCGGCCTTCCAGCGCCAGCGCCGCGCCATCCTGGCCCAGGCCGAACGCAGCGAGGCCCGCTATCGCCTGTTGGCCGAGAGCGCTCTCGACATCATCGCCCACAGCGACCTGCACGGTCAGATGACCTACATCTCGCCGGCCGCCCGCACGATCCTGGGCTACGAGCCCGAAGAGCTCTTGGGCACGGCCTATCTCAAGACCCTGCACGAGGACGACCGCGCCGCGATCCGCCGCGTGGTCGAGCTGCAGCGCAACTGTCCCGAAGGCGTGACCGCGCCGCCGGCCGAAACGGTCGAGTACCGCGCCTTCCGCCAGGATGGCCGGATGATCTGGCTGGAATCGCGTCCGACCCTGGCCTGTGACCCGGTCACCGGCGCGCCGACCGGCATCACCGACATCATCCGTGACGTCACCGCCCGCAAGACGCTGGAGCTGGACCTGCGCGCGGCCCGCGCCGAGGCCGAGACCGCCGCCGCCGTGAAGGGCGAGTTCCTGGCCAATATGAGCCACGAGCTGCGCACGCCCCTGACCGCTGTGATCGGCTTCGCCAACCTGCTGGCCGACGAACCGGCCCTGAGCCAGCGCGGCAAGCGTTATGTCGACCGGATCACCACCGGCGGCCGGACTCTGTTGGCGACGATCAACGACATCCTCGACTTCTCGCGCCTGGAGCAGGGCCGTATCACCCTGGAGCCCCGCACCGTGGCGATCACCGGCGTGGTGTCCGAAGTGCTGGAGATGCTGGCCCCCGATGCGGCGGCCAAGAACCTGGTGCTGCGCTCCGTCGGCGACGACACCGCGCCGCCCGAGCTGTTCATCGATCCCGAGCGCGTGCGCCAGGTGCTGCTGAACCTGATCGGCAACGCCGTGAAGTTCACCGAGGTCGGCGAGGTGCGGCTGGAGACCGACTACGACATCCAGACCGGTCGGCTGCGCATGAGCGTCACCGACACCGGCCCGGGCGTGGCCGAGGCCGATCAGGCCCTGATTTTCGCCCGCTTCTCGCAGATCGACGAGGCGCTGAACCGCGAGCACGGCGGCACGGGCCTGGGCCTGGCCATCTCGCGCGGCCTGGTCGAACTGATGGGCGGCGACATCGGCGTCGAGAGCACGCTGGGGCAGGGCGCGCGCTTCTGGTTCGAGATCCCCGCCCAGACCGGGCCTTCGCACAACGAGATCGAGGATGAGGTCGAGGAGACCGAGCTGCCTCTGCCGCCGCCGGGCGTGCGGGTGCTGGTGGTAGACGACAACGCCGGCAATCGTGAGCTGGTCCGTTCGGTGCTCGAGGCGGTTGGCGTGCATGTCGCCGAGGCCGTCGATGGCGAGGAGGGCGTCGCCGCTGCCGCCGCTGACGCTTTCGACGCCATCCTGATGGACCTGCGCATGCCGCGCCTCGACGGCGTTTCGGCCGCCCAGCGGATCCGGGCCGAGGCGGGGCCCAGCGCCGGCTCGCCGATCATCGCCTTCTCGGCCGACGTGCGCTCGGGGCCGCTGGATCCGGTGTTCGACGGCGCCACGCCCAAGCCGCTGACGGTGGCCTCGCTGCTGTCGACCCTTTCGGACGCCTTGACTGGACCGCCCAAGGAGACGGTCTAGACAACGTTGTCATTCTGCGCCAGGAATTGGTCATACCAGTAAGCGTCGCCCGTTGAGAGGCGACCTCTAGGGAGGCCGTCTCATGAAGTCCTGGCTCGCGATGGGCGCTGCCGCGCTCGCACTCCTCGCCACCACCACCGCATCGGCCGAAGGTTGGCTGAAGGCAAAAGACGCCCGCATTGTCGACGAGACCGGCCAACAGGTGATCCTGCGCGGCATGGGCCTGGGCGGCTGGATGCTGCAGGAGGGCTACATGCTGCGCCTGTCCAAGCTGGGCCAGCAGCACGTCATCCAGGGCAAGATCGCCGACTTGGTCGGCCCCGCGCGCCAGCAGGCGATCCATAAGGCCTGGCTCGACAACCACACCACCAAGGCTGACATCGACGCGATGGCGGCCTGGGGTTTCAACTCCGTGCGCCTGCCGATGCACTACGACCTCTTGACCCTGCCGGTCGACCAGGAGCCCAAGGCGGGCGTCGACACCTGGCATGAGGACGGCTTCAAGCGGATCGACGACCTGCTGGCCTGGAGCAAGGCCAACGGCATCTACCTGATCCTCGACCTGCACGCCGCGCCCAGCGGCCAGGGCAACGACCTGCCGATCGCCGACCGCGATCCGGCCAAGCCCTCGCTGTGGGACAGCCCCGAGGCGCGGCGCAAGACCATCGAACTCTGGAAGAAACTGGCCGCCCGCTACAAGGACGAGCCGATGATCGGGGCCTACGACCTGCTGAATGAGCCCAACTGGGACTTCGATGGCTCCGGCAACAAGAACGGCTGCAAGGACGAGAAGCAGGACAAGCTGTGGAGTTTCTACCAGGAAGCCACGGCCGCGATCCGCGCGATCGACCCGCGCCACATGATCATCATCGAGGGCAATTGCTGGGGCAACAATTACAAGGGCATGCCAAAGCCCTGGGACGCCAACATGGCGCTCAGCTTCCACAAGTACTGGAACGTCAACGACGACGCCTCGATCGAGCAGCACCTGAAGCTGCGCGAGCAGACGGGCCTGCCGCTGTGGCTGGGCGAGAGCGGCGAGAACTCCAACGTCTGGTTCGCCGACGCCATCCGTCTGGTCGAAAAGCACGAGATCGGCTGGGCGTTCTGGCCGCTGAAGAAGATCGGCTTCAACCAGCCGCTCGAGATCAAGGTCGACCCGGCCTATGACGATGTGGTCGCGACCTTGACGGGCGAGGCCAAGACGCCCGTGAGCGCGGACAAGGCCTATTCGGTGCTGATGAAGGTGGCTTCGCACGACGTTCGCTTCGAGAACAACGAGGCCCATCCGGACGTCATCGACGCCATGTTCCGCCAGCCGCACGATGCGACGACGCGCCCTTTCAGAAAGCACGTGGTCGGGGCCAAGGGCGCGACCATCCCGGCCTGGCAGTACGATCTGGGCGTCATCGGCGCGGCCTATGCCGACGCGGACGCGGCCAACTACCACGTCTCGACCGGCGGCCAGCGCACGCCCTGGAACAAGGGGCGGGCGGGACGCAACGACGGGGTGGATCTGGAGCGGTCGGCGGACGGGGCGCTGAAGGTCACCGACTTCACGGCCGGCGAATGGCTGCGCTACACGGTCTCGGCGACGGCGGGGCGCTACGCGGTTAGCCTGGTGGGCGAGGGGCCGATGGAGGTCGCGGTCAACGGCGGCGCGGCGGTCAAGAGCGGCGCGATCGTCAGCCTGATGGCAGGGACCAATACGCTGGTGGTGGAGTCGACGGGAGCGGCGACGGTGTCGGCGATCAAGCTCACGCCGGCCAAATAGAACCTGTCATCCCGGCCGCAGCGAAGCGAAGAGCCGGGACCGCAACAAGCTCGGAGCTTCCGGCGGTCCCGGCTCGGCGCGCTGCGCGCTTGGCCGGGATGACAGTTTTCAGAGGGTGCTCATCCCGCCATCGATGATCAGCTCGCTGCCCACCGTGAAGCGGCTCTCGTCCGAGGCCAGGAACACCACCGCGTCGGCGATCTCCTTGGGCTCGCCGAAGCGGCCGGCGGGCAGGTTGGCCAGGATGCCGGCCGACATGGCGTCCAGTTGGGCGCTATCGAGGCCGAGCTTACCGTAGAGCGGCGTGCTCACCGGCCCGGGGCTGATGACATTGACCCGGATCCCGCGGCCGATCAGCTCGCCCGATAGGGTGCGGGCCAGCGAGATCAGGCCGGCCTTGCTGGCGGCGTAGACGCTGGAATTGGGCATGCCGATATGGGCGTTGATCGAGCCGTTGAAGACGATCGAGGCCGGGTTGCTCAGGATCGGGGCCAGGGCCTGGACCAGGAACAGCGGGCCCTTCAGATTGACGCCGATGGCGCGGTCGAAGGTCTCCTCGGTCCAGCTTTCCAGCGGGCCGAACGGGGCGATGCCGGCATTGACGAAGACGGCGTCCAGCTTGCCGAAGGCGGCTTCGACCTGCTTGGCGATGTCGGCTTGAGCCGCCACGTCGCCGGCATCGGCCAGGATGGCGACGACGTCACCACCGAGCGCGGCCTTGGCTTCTTCCAGGCGCTGGGCGTTGGCGCCGGTGATGGCGACCTTGGCGCCTTCTTCGATCGCGCGCTGGGCGGCGGCGAAGCCGATGCCGGTGGTGCCGCCGGTGATCAGGATGGTCTTGTTGGCGAGGCGGGACATGTCAGTGAACCTTTCCGTTTGACGGGCCGTCGCACCGCGCGTCGGTCAGTGACGGTGATTTAGGCTCCGCACGCCCCTTGAACGATAGGATGAAACAGTACTTATCATTCAGCTTTTCGGAATGATGGGGCGAGCATGGATCGGCTGCGTGCGTTCGAGGTCTTCACGACCGTGGTCGGCCGCGGCGGCTTCGCCAAGGCGGCCGAAGCGCTGGACACCTCGCCGGCCAATGTCACCCGCTACGTCAACGAGCTGGAGGCGCATCTGGGCGCGCGCCTGCTGAACCGCACCTCGCGGCGGCTGTCGCTGACCGAAGCCGGCGAGGCGCTCTACGAACGCGCCCGCGCCATCCTGGACGAGATCGCCGAAGCCGAAGCCGCCGCCTCGGCCAATGTCGCCGAGCCGCGCGGCCGTTTGCGGATCAACGCGCCGCTCAGCTTCGGCGTCCGACACCTGGCGGGCCTGTGGCCGCAGTTCATGGCCCGCCACCCGAAGGTCGAGCTGGAGATCAGCCTGTCCGACCGCGTCGTCGACCTGGTGGAGGAGGGCTACGACCTGGCCATCCGCATC
This sequence comes from Caulobacter sp., assembly GCF_017744445.1. Taxonomy (GTDB): domain Bacteria; phylum Pseudomonadota; class Alphaproteobacteria; order Caulobacterales; family Caulobacteraceae; genus Caulobacter. The sequence goes on along the minus strand of NZ_JAGIBH010000017.1, from coordinate 55,681 downwards.
TCGCGTGGCGGCTCGCAGACCCACGTGGCCCGCAAGCTGGCGACCTCGCGCAACATCGTCTGCGCTTCGCCGGAGTATCTGAAAGCGCACGGCACGCCGACGACGCCCGACAAACTCGGGGCGCACCGCTGCCTGGCCTACAGCTACACGGCCATGGCGCAGGATTGGGGACTGACCCACACGGATGGCCGCCAAGCGGTCGTACGGATGCAGCCGGTCATGTACTCTAACAATGGCGACACGACCCGTGCGGCGGCGCTGGCCGGCCAAGGCGTGATCTGGCAGCCGACCTTCATCATCGGAGACGATCTGCGCAGCGGAAAGCTGGTGCGCCTGCTGCCGGACTGGAGCCTGCCCGACATCGACGTGCTGGCGGTCTATCCCAGCCGCAGGCACCTGTCGGCCAAGGTGCGCCTGATGGTGGATTTCCTGGCCGAGGCGTTCAAGGGAACGCCGCCTTGGGATCGCTGACTTATTTTCGCTTCCCGACGCCCGGGAACATCGCCACGCCGTCCTCGAACACGCCCAGATAGCCCAGCTCGCCCAGCAGCGGCGTCAGGTCTTCGACCAGGTCGCCCGATTGCGGCAGGTGCGCGGGGCGGCCGTCCTGGGCGTGCAGGCGATAGACCGTCCACATCTTGCCCTTGGGCGCGGGCGCGCCGGGCTGGATGAACTTGTGCTCCCAGCCAACCAGGGCCGGGACGCGGCCGATTTCGATGTCGAACGGGCGGTCGCGGAAGGCCAGGTCCATCTCGATCCGCATGGCTTCGCCGATCCGGTCGTTCACCCATTCGGCGAACGCCTCGAGGACGACCGACGAGGACAATCCTTCCGGATTGGCCACGACGTGGTTGCGGGGATGGGCGCTACTCATGAGCGCACCATGCGCCCGCAGGTGTCGCGGAAGCGCTAAACTTCTTGGTTCACAGCCGTTTACCCTAAACCTGTACGGTCACGCTTCGGCGTCGGCTAGCTCTTCGGCCAGGGTCATCCACGCTTCCTCGGCCTCGTCCAGCTTGGACTTGGCATTTTCGCGCCGCTTGGTCAGCTCGGCGACCTTGGCCGGGTTCTTGACGTAGAGGTCGGGATCCTCGAGCTGGGCGTCCAGTTCGGCCAGGTTACGGGTGGCGCGGTTCATGACCTGCTCGGCCGCCTCGACCTTGCGACGCAGAGGCTCGACAGCGACCTTCTTCGGCGCCGGAGCGGCGGCGGCCACCGGCTCGCGCGCCACTTGGGTTGGCTTCACCGCCAGCTTGGCGCGGTCCAGCACGAACTTGGCGTAGTCGTCCATGTCGCCGTCGAAGGGCTTCACCGTGCCGTCGGCGGCCAGCCACAGGCGGTCGGCGACCAGCTCCATCAGCGAGCGGTCGTGGGTGATCAGGATCACCGCGCCCATATAGTCGTTCAGCGCGTCCAGCAGGGCCCGGCGGCTGTCGATATCCAAGTGGTTGGTCGGCTCGTCGAGGATGAGCATGTGTGGCGCGTCCATCGCCACCAGGTTCAGCAGCAGGCGGGCCCGTTCGCCGCCCGACAGCGCGTCGACCTTGGTCTCCTGCTTCTCGAAACCCAGGCCGAACTGCGCCAGCTTCGAGCGGCGCGAGCTTTCCGACGCTTCCGGCATCGCCCGGCGGATGATCTCCAGCGGGGTGTCGTTGGGATCCATCGCCTCGATCTGGTGCTGGTGGAACCAGCCGACCTTCATCTTCTTGTCGCGGTGGAACTCGCCCTTCTGCACGCCCAGGGCGCCGGCGATCATCTTGGCGAAGGTCGACTTGCCCGCGCCGTTGACGCCCAAGAGACCGATGCGGTCGTCCAGGTCCATGCGCAGGTTGAGGTTCTTGAGGATCGCGCGGTCGGCCTCATAGCCGACGAACGCCTTCTCCAGCCGGATCAGCGGCGGCGGCAAGGGCTTGGGCGGCGAGGGCAGGGTGAAGGGCGCGACGCGCTCCTCGATGGTGGTGGCCACCGGCTCCATCTTGGCCAGGCGCTTCATGCGCGACTGGGCCTGGGCGGCTTTCGAGGCTTTGGCCTTGAAGCGGTCGACGAAGGCCTGCAGGTGGGCGCGCTCGGCGTCCTGCTTGGCCTTGGCCGACAGCTGCAGGCGGGCCTTCTCGGCGCGGCGCTTCTCGAAGTCGTCGTAGCCGCCGGTGTAGAGTTCCAGCTTGCCGTTCGCCAGGTGCAGCATGTGCGTGCAGCTGTTGTTGAGCAGCTCGCGGTCGTGGCTGACGATCAGGGCGGTGTGCGGATACTTCTGAAGGCGGGCCTCCAGCCACAGCGCGCCTTCCAGGTCGAGATAGTTGGTCGGTTCGTCCAGCAGCAACATGTCCGGCTCGGCGAACAGCGCCGCGGCCAGGGCCACGCGCATGCGCCAGCCGCCCGAGAACTCGCTCATCGGCCGCGCCAGATCGTCCTGGGTGAAGCCCAGACCCACCAGGATTTCCGAGGCCTTGGACGGGGCGGCGTCGGAATCGATTTCGATCAACCGGGCCCAGATCTCGCCCATCTCCTCGGGATCGGCGGTCTCCAGCCGCGTCAGCAGGCTGTGACGCTCCTCGTCGGCCTCCAGCACCGTCTCCAAGAGGGTAAAGGGCGTGGCCGGGTGTTCCTGGTCCACCGAACCGATCTTGGCGGTCTTGGGCAGGCTGATTTCATCGTCGCTGACGGCCAGGTGACCCAGGATCAGCTTGAACAGGGTGGACTTGCCCACGCCGTTGCGCCCGATCAGGCCGACCTTGGAGCCGGGCGGCAGGCTTACGCTGGCATGGTCGAAGAACTTCCGTCCCCAGGCGCTGAACGTCAGGTCGTTGATCTGAAGCATTTTCGTGAAGGTTACGCGGCGGGGTTGGCGGGGAGGAGGCGCACGGCTATAAGCCCGCAACCTCCCAATTCACAACTTTTCTGTGAGATCACTACCGTGACCGAACGCACCTTCTCGATCATCAAGCCGGACGCCACCCGCCGCAACCTGACCGGCGCCGTCAACGCCGTGATCGAGGCCGCCGGCCTGCGCATCGTCGCTCAGCGTCGCGTGAAGCTGACCGAAGCCCAAGCCAAGAAGTTCTACGAAGTGCACGCCGAGCGTCCGTTCTACGGCGAACTCGTCGCGCAGATGACCGCCGAGCCGGTCGTCGTCCAAGTGCTGCAGGGCGACAACGCCGTGGCCAAGTACCGCGAAGTCATGGGCGCCACCAACCCGGCCAACGCCGACGAAGGCACCATCCGCAAGCAATTCGCCCTGTCGATCGGCGAAAACTCGGTCCACGGCTCGGACAGCCTGGAGAACGCGGGCATCGAAATCGCCCAGTTCTTCACCGAAGAAGAAATCGTCGGCTAAGGCTTTCCGCCTTATCGACAGGAAGAGGCTGGAGCGAAAGCTCCGGCCTTTTTCTTTGCGCGTATGACATCCGTTTTGTGCGGCCTTGGCCTATCTCTTCCGCAGGGAGTCTGTGGGGGACCAGGTTTGGCGGCTGTTCGAGACATCGCGATCGCGTGTGGCTTGGCGGTCGCGCTGGCCGGCGCCGCGCCGGCCCACGCCCAGTCCGTCGACGACGTCGTCGTCTCGCCCCAGGCCAGTGGCCGGTGGCTGCGGGCCGAGAGCCAGCATGTCGTCGTCTATTCCGACGAGAACCCAGAGATCCTGCGCAAGACGGTTGCCGACCTGGAGGCGCTGGATCAGCTGCTGCGGGGGCTGTACGGCCGCCAGGACGGGCCGCCGCCGCGCAAGTTTCCGATCTATCTGGTTCGCGCGGCCGAGGTCGGGGCGAACATGAACACCCAGTATCGCCGCTTCATGCCCAGCGCGGCGGTCACCGCGCTGTCGCTGGACGTGGCCGAGGTCGAAGACATCTTCGCCGTGGTGGTGCGCGATGACTTCGCCTTCTTCGGCGTGGTCGACTGGACGGCCGGCGATGACGTGGTGCTGGGCGCCTACGCCTTCCACTTCTTCAGCGAGAACTTCCCGTTCCGCCAGCCGCGCTGGCTGACGAAGGGCGCGGCCATCTATTACAGCAGCGTCGACATCCAGCCCAAGACCCTGGCCATCGGCCGCACGCCGGCCCTGTTCGACGACGCCCTGGCCATGCGCGGCCTGGAGCGGATCCCCGACATCATCGCCGAGACCGGCGATGCCTGGAGCCTGCCCGAGCGCCAGCGCTTCGACGCCCAGTCGGCCCTGCTGGTTCGCTACCTGTGGGCCGACCCCGACCGCAAGGCGCGGCTGGCGACCTATCTGGACCGTGTCGCGGGCGCTGAGGGGGATCCCAAGGCGATCTGGGCGGAGGTGTTCGGTCAGCCGCTAGAGGCTTTGCCCGATGCCTTGCGGGCATTCGTGCGCAAGGAGCCGGTGGTTACGACGCTGACGCGAGTCGGCGGCCCGGCAGCGCCAATCAAGATCCGAAGGATGCCGGCGGGAGCCGACGACCTGATCCTCGAGCTGCAGCAGATGAAGACCGGGGCCGCGCCCGATCGCGCCGACCTGCTGAGCAAGATCCGCAAGGCCGCCGCGCGCCGGCCGGACGAGCGCTACAGTCGCCAGGCCTTGGCGCGGGCCGAGATCACCCTGGGCGACCGCGACAAGGGCGAGAAGCTGCTGACGCAGCTGCTGGCCGAGGATGGCGACAACCTGCAAGCTCTGCGGCTGATGGGAACCAGCAAGCTGTATCGGGCGGCGGCCGACAAGGCGAACCGCACGGCGCTGCTGGCCCAGTCCGAGGCCTATCTGCGCAAGGCCGACGCGGCCGAACCGAACGACTACCAGACCCTGTTCCTGCTGGCCCAGACCATGACCGAGGGCGACACTCCGTCGCCAGAGCGGCTCGCGCTGCTGCGTCGGGCCGTGACCCTGGCGCCGGAGGTGACGAAGATCCGCCTGGTGGCGGCGATGGCCTTCCTCTACGCCGACGATGCGGCAACCGCCTATCAGCTGCTGAAGCCGATCTCCGCGGATCCGAATGGCGGGCTGGCGGCCAGTCAGGCCAAGCGGGTGCTGGACGCGATGGCCAGTGTGGCGGCGCAGACTGACCCTAAATAGATATACCCACGGCCCGATCTTCCCCGCGAAAGCGGGGATCCAAGCCGATTTTCAGGATGCGGCGTGGTCTAGCTCGACCGTCAGGCTCAGCTTGGGTCCCCGCCTTCGCGGGGATAGCCGGTTTTAAATAGCCCGCAGGCGCTGGGTGCGCTTGAAGCCCATGGCCACGAGGCCGACGGCCAGGATCACGGCCAGCACGATGCCGCTGGCCAGGGCCGGGTTGCTGCCGAACATCTGCAAGTTCCGGGCGGCCAGATAGCCGGGGGCCAGCAGCGAGACCACCCAAAGCGGGGCGGACAGGATATTGGCGACCTGGAAGCTCCAGCCGCCCGAACGGGACACGCCGGCCAGGATCGGGATGAACGGACGCGCGGGGCCCAGATAACGGGCGGCGGCGATGGCCAGCACGCCGTGACGGCGGGTCAGCAGCTTGGCGCGGGCGGCCAGGCGGCGCTTGCCGGCGAACAGAAAGCGGGTGGCGCGACGGCCGCCCAGGCCTCGGCCCATCAGATAGGAGACGGCGTCACCGGCGGCCGCGCCGGCGCTGCACCACAGGATGGCTTCGACGGGATGCAGCACGCCCTGGGCGATCAGCGCGCCGGCGGCCAGCATCACGCCCAGGATCGGGATCAGCAGGCCGACGACCAGCAGCGCCTCCAGCAGCGTGAAGACGAACAGCGCCACGCCGGCGAAACCGGCGTTGTCGGCGGCGACTCGAAAGAGATCGGCGATCCAGGCGTCCATGAAGGGCATCATGGCGACACATAGTGACGAAGTTCTGACCCGTTAGGCTTTATGCGCCGTTAGGGCCTGCGACACGCCGTCCCAGTCGCCTTGGTCAGAGGCGTTCGGTCACGAAGGCGGAGAGCGTGGCGGCATAGAGCTTGTGCTCCTGCTCCAGCACGCGGGCGGCCAGGCTGTGGTCGTCGTCGCCCGGCAGGATCGGCACGCGGGCCTGGCCCAGGATCGGGCCCTCGTCGACGCCGGCCGTGACCAGGTGGACCGTGCAGCCGGCCTCGGCGTCACCGGCCGCGATGGCGCGGGCGTGGGTGTCCAGGCCCGGATAGGCGGGCAGCAGGGATGGGTGGATGTTCAGCATCCGGCCTTCCCAGGCGTCGACCAGGAACGGGGTCAGGATGCGCATGTAGCCGGCCAGGGCGATGACCTGGATGCCGCGCTCGCGCAGGGCCGCGTCGATAGCCCGCTCGTGGGCCTCGCGATCCTTGCCGAAGGGCTTCTGGTCGACGCACAGGGCCTCGATGCCTTCGGCAGCCGCCGTGGCCAGGCCGCCGGCGTCGGGCTTGTTGGCCAGGACCAGGGCGATCTCGAACGGGCAGTCGGCCGCCTTCGCCGCGCGAACCAGGGCCTCCATGTTGGAGCCCCGGCCCGAGATCAGGACGGCGACCTTTGTCTTTGCGCTCATCAAGCCTTGACCAGCTGGCCGCAGATGAAGGCGTCCTCGCCAGCGTTCAGCAGGGCGGCCAGGACTGGTTCGGCGTCGGCTTGCGCCACGATGACGATGAAGCCCACGCCGCAGTTGAACGTGCGGCGCATCTCATGTTCCGAGACGCCGCCGACCTGGGCCAGCCAGTCGAACACGGGCGGTTGGGCCCAGGCGTTCCAGTCGAACTCGGCGGCCAGGCCTTCGGCGATGGCGCGGGGCGGGTTCTCGATCAGGCCGCCGCCGGTGATGTGCGCGCCGCCCTTGATGCGACCCGACTGCAGCAGGGGCAGCAGCGACTTCACATAGATGCGGGTCGGGGCCATCAGGGCCTCGGCCAAGGTCTTGCCGTCTTCAAATGGGCAGGGGGCGTCCCAGGCCAGGCCCGAGCGCTCGACCACGCGGCGCACCAGCGAATAGCCGTTCGAGTGCGGGCCCGACGAGCCCAGGCCGATGATGATGTCGCCGGCGCGCTGCTTGTCCAGCTTGGGCAGGACGTCGTCGCGGTCCACGGCGCCGACCGAGAAGCCGGCCAGGTCGTATTCGCCGTCGCTGTACATGCCCGGCATTTCGGCGGTTTCGCCGCCCACCAGGGCCGCGCCGGCCAGCTTGCAGCCCTCGGCGATGCCGGCGACCACGCTCTTGGCGGTCTCGATATCCAGCTTGCCGGTGGCGAAGTAGTCCAGGAACATCAGCGGCTCGGCGCCCTGCGCCAGCAGGTCGTTGACGCACATCGCCACCAGGTCGATGCCGACCGTGGCGTGCATGCCCGCATCGATGGCGATGCGCAGCTTGGTGCCGACGCCATCGGTGGTGGTGACCAGCAGGGGGTCTTCGTAACCAGCCGCCTTCAGGTCGAACAGGGCGCCGAAACCGCCCAGGCTGGCTTCCGCGCCGGGGCGGCGGGTGGCCTTGGCCAGGGGCTTGATGGCGTCCACCAGGGCGTTGCCCGCGTCGATATCGACACCCGCCTGGGCGTAGGTAAGGCCGTTCGGCTGATCGCTCATGGTCGCTCTGGCGCTCGCTCTGGATCTATCGGAGGACGGTAAGATCCTCCGAACACGCGGAAAATTTGCTTTCCCGGTAGGCTGAGCGCGTCTTGACGCTTGCAGACTCGGGGGTGCGCGAGGCTATTAGCAGCCGATGAAGCCGATCACCACCACCGCCGAGCTGGCGGCGTTCTGTAATGCGCTCGCGGGCGAGCCTTTCGTCGCCGTCGACACCGAGTTCATGCGCGAGACGACCTACTGGCCCAAGTTGTGCCTGATCCAGGTCGCGTCGCCGACGCACGAAGCCGTCATCGACCCTCTGGCCGATGGCATCGACCTTGAGCCGCTGCTGGCCGTCATGCGTGACACCAGCATCCTCAAGGTGTTCCACGCCGCGCGTCAGGACGTCGAGATCTTCAACAATCTCAAGGCCATGCCGCGTCCGCTGTTCGATACCCAGGTCGCCGGCATGGCGGCGGGCTTCGGCGAGCAGATCGCCTATGACGCCCTGGTTCGCCAGATGCTGCGCATCGAGCTGGACAAGTCCAGCCGCTTCACCGACTGGGCCCGCCGGCCGCTGACCGACGCCCAGCTGAGCTACGCCCTGGCCGACGTCACGCACCTGGCGAAACTTTTCCCGATCCTGCGCGAGCGTCTCGAGACCTCGGGTCGCCTGGCCTGGGTCGAGGAGGAGATGACCGCGATCTCGGATCCGGCCGCCTATGACGTGGATCCGGAAAAGGCCTGGCGCCGCCTGCGTCCGCGCAAGACCGCACCGAAGTATCTGGCCGTGTTCAAGGCCGTCGCCGCCTGGCGCGAGCGCACCGCCCAGAACCGCGACCAGCCGCGCGGCCGCATCCTGAAGGACGAGGCCATCGACGAGCTGGCCACCCAGGCGCCGACCAGCCTGGACGCCCTCAACAACCTTCGCGGGGTGCCCAAGGGCTTCGGCGGCAGCAAGTTCGGTCCCGACCTGCTGGCGGCGATCAAGGCCGCCCTGGCCGATCCGGAAGGCTACGCCCCGGTCGTCGACAAGCCCGGCCCGCCGCCGCCCCAGAACGCCGGCGCCGTCGTCGAGCTGCTGAAGGTGCTGCTGAAGGCCCGCGCCGAAGAGGCAGGCGTCGCGTCCAAGCTGATCGCCACGGTCTCGGACCTGGAAAAGATCGCCGCCGACGACAACGCCACCACGCCGGCCCTGGCCGGCTGGCGCCGCGACGCCTTCGGGGCCGACGCCCTGAAGATCAAGCGCGGCGAGCTGGCCCTGGTGTTGGACGGCGCCAAGGTCCGCGTCGTCGAAGTGCGTCGCGCGCCCAAGGCTGACTAAATACGCCGCGCTCGAAAGCCCTATGACCTTAAGGGAAGTAGGGCTTTTCCTACCCGTATCGGGTCCTGTACAAGGCCACGCAAAGGATTGCTGGCGTACAAGGCGTCGCGCCCGGGGCCCCACGGAGACCGGACGCGCCGAGTAGGGGATTAGCGTTGAGTGCTTTCTGGGAGAATCTGGCGGTCGCCTACCGCCCCGCGGCGATTTCGCGCCGCAAGCAGGTTCCCCTCCGCCTCTTCGTCGTCCTGGTGCTGGCCGCTCTGGCGATCGCCAAGCCGGGCCTCGAGTTCGTCCTGCCCTGGTCGACCCTGTACGTCCTGGCCCAGGTCGCCGAAGTGGCGGCGCTCAACCATTTTCTGAAAAGCGTCGACCCGCGTCGGATCGTGGCGCTGAACCTCGCCGCCGACATCGCGTTGGCCCTGGTGTTCGGCTGGCTGGCCATTCCGGTCTGGGCCACGGGCACGCCCGTCGGCGCGGCCGGGGCCATCCTGCTGCTGTCCGGCTCGATCATCACCGCCCTGATGGGGGCGCAGGGCTGCGTGGCGGCCTTCGTCGCGGCCGTCACGCCGCATGTCAGCTACCTGGTCGTCACGCCGCTGGTCGCCGGCGCCGTGCACGATCCGATCTGGCCATTCTTCCTGGCCGGCGTCGGGCTCTTCTGCCTGACGCTGTCGATGGTCTTCCTGTGGTCGCAGCGCACCCTGGCCGCCGAGCGCGCCGCCCGCCGCGCCGCCGAGGCCCAGACCGCCGCCAAGTCGGCCTTCATCGCCATGGTCAGCCACGAGCTGCGCACGCCCATCAACGCCATCCTGAACGGCGCCGAAGCCCTGGAGCGCGACCAATCCGGCGCCTCGCTGATCGCCGACGCCGGCGCCATGATGCGCACCTTGCTGAACGACCTCTTGGACCTCTCGAAGATCGAGGCCGGGCGCATGGGGGTCGAGATCGTCGACCATGACCTGCGGGCCTTGGTCGGCGACACGGTCGGCTTCTGGCGCACCGCCGCTGAGGCCAAGCGCGTCTGTCTGGTCCTGAATGGCGTCGAAGACTTGCCGCAGTGGGTGCGGGGCGATCCCATGCGCGTGCGCCAGGTGCTCAACAACCTGCTCAGCAACGCCATCAAGTTCACCGCCGAGGGCGCGGTCACGGTCGGCGTCCGCGTCGACAACCAACCGCCGCGCATGGTTTCGATCGAGGTGCGCGACACCGGGCCGGGCCTGGGCGAGGACCAGATCGAGCGCCTGTTCAGCCCCTATGAGCAAGCGGGGGCCGACACCGCGCGATCGTTCGGCGGCACGGGACTGGGCCTGTCGATCAGCCGCGACCTGGCTCGGCTGATGGGCGGCGAGCTGTCGGCCGCCAATGCCGAGGACGGCGGCGCCCGCTTCACCCTGCGCTTGCCCGCGCCCCACGGCGCCGAGCCGCCCGCGCCGACGCCGGATGAGGCCCTGGAGACCCGCGGCGAGGCGCCGCTGATCCTGGTGGTCGACGATCACGACATCAACCGTCGCGCCTTGCGCCAGATGCTGGAAGCCTTCGGCGCGCGCGTCGAGACCGCCGAGGACGCCCTGACCGCCCTGGCCATGGCCGAGCGGCAGGTGTTCGACGCCATCCTGATGGACGTGCGCATGCCCGGCGTCGACGGCCTGGAGGCCACGCGCCGCCTGCGCGCCAGCCGCGCCAATCGCGCCACTCCGGTCATCGCCGTCACCGGCGCGGTCTCGCCAGAAGAGGTCGCCGCCTGCCGCGAGGCGGGCATGACCGGCTGGGTCGAGAAGCCGGTGAACGCCAAGGACCTCTACACGGCGCTTTTCGGCTGACCTCTACCTATTTTCGCCCCACATGGCGGGCGATCCTGCGTAGAAGTCTCCCAGGTGATTCAAGGTTCTATCGGTAGTGTCTGACGTCGGGGTCCTCAGCAAGAAGCGGCATGTTCAGTGGCTGATCGCCGGGGGCGTGCTGCTGGTCATCGTCGGGGCGGTGCTGCTGCCGCGCGCCCGCGACCACGCCGCCAAGACGGGCCCCGAAGCGACCGCGCAACTGGCCGCTCCGCTTCCCGTGGCGCCGGCCGACTGGCACGGGACCATCGACTACAAGGCCTTCGACGCCCGCATCAATTCCATGATGAGCGACCCCTCGATGGAGGGCCTGGGCGTCGCCGTGGTCGAGCAGGGGCGGCTGTCGTTCGTGAAGGGATATGGCGTCACCGCCAGCCAGCACGGCGAGCCGGTCACGCCCCAGACGGTGTTCCGCTGGGCGTCGCTGTCCAAGACCATCGCCGGCACGCTGTCGGCGCGGCTGGCGGCGGACGGGACCTTCTCGCTGCATGACCCCCTGGGCATCTTCGACACCAGCCTGCGCCTGCCCGGCGAGGCCCAGACCAGCCTGACGATCGAGCAGCTGCTGTCTCAGCGCACCGGCCTGGGCAAGAACGCCTATGACGGTCAGCTGGAGGACGGTCAGGACCCGGCCAAGATCCGCGGCAGCTTCGGGGCGCTGAAGCCGGTCTGCCCGCCGGGCACTTGCCACAGCTACCAGAACATCGCCTACGACACGATCAGCGAGGTCATCCGCGAGCGCACCGGCGCGCCCTATGCCGACACGGTGCGCCGCCGGATCTTCCAGCCTTTGGGCATGAGCGGGGCGACCATCGGCATGGCGGGCCTGACCTCGGCCGCCCACTGGGCCCGGCCGCATCGCCACGGCAATGAGCTGAAGCTGTCGGAGGCCTATTACCGCGTGCCCGCCGCCGCCGGGGTCAACTCAACCATCGTCGACCTGGCCGCCTGGATGCAGGCCCAGATGGGCCTGCGCCCCGACGTCCTGCCGCCCGCCGTGCTGGACGAGGTGCAGCGCGCCCGCGTCGCTACGGGCAGGCCCTATGGCCGCCTGAACATCGCGCGCGAACTGAAGTCGCCCGGCTACGGCCTGGGCATGCGCAGCTTCGACTACAAGGGCCACCACCTGATCGGCCATAGCGGCGGGGTATCGGGCTATCGCTCGACCATGATGTTCGACCCGGCGACCAAGACCGGCATCGTCATGCTGTGGAACAGCGACGCCAACCTGCCTTTCCGCTTCCAGGCCGAATTCTTCGACCGCGCCTTCCAGCTGCCGTTCACCGACTATCTGGACCTGGACAGCGGCGCGCCGGCGGTGACCAGCGCGGCCGAGGTGTCGGGGTAGGGGGCTTCACCCCCGACCGAACCTGAGCCACCTTGGCTGCCGATCGCGGCGCGCCGAGTCATGAGCGCGCCCGGCCAGGGGGACATCGATGCTGACACAGCTCTTCGGGGATCGCCGTCACGGCTGGGCCTTCTGGCTGGGGTGCCTGCTGGTCACCGCCGGCGTCGTCCTGCATCTGCCCATGTACTGGATGGGCCGGAACATGGGCTTCCGCCTGGTCGGCATGCCCATGGACGCCGAGATGCTGTGGGGCATGGCGGTGATCCTGGTCGGCATCGGCCTGGCCGCCTTCGGCCTGCTGCCGCGCGTCGACGACGACACCAGCATCGATGGCGAGATCGCTCCGCCGGAGGACGCGCCCCTGACCCGGTCGCACTGGTTGATGTGCGCGCTGCTGGCCCTGGCCCTGATCATCGACATCATGAAGCCGGCCAGCCTGGGCTTCGTCGTGCCGGGAATGAAGGTCGAGTACGGGGTGACCGGCGCCATCGCCTCGGCCCTGCCGTTCGCGGCGCTGTCGGGCACGGTCGTCGGCTCGTTCCTGTGGGGCTGGCTGGCCGACATCTATGGGCGGCGCGCCTCGATCCTGCTGTCGTCGGTGATGTTCGTCGGCACCTCGATCTGCGGGGCCATGCCGGACTTCTGGTGGAACGTCGGCATGTGTTTCCTGATGGGCGCGGCCGCCGGCGGCATGCTGCCCGTCGCCTATGCTCTGCTGGCCGAGATCATGCCGACCAAGCACCGAGGTTGGAGCCTGGTTCTGGTCGGCGGCATCGGCGCGGTCGGCGGATACTTTGCCGCCAGCGCCCTGTCGGCCTGGCTGCAGCCGGTCTGGAGCTGGCGGGTCATGTGGTTCCTGAACCTGCCCACCGGCTTGATCCTGATCGCTCTGAGCCCGCTCTTGCCCGAGTCCGCGCGGTTCCTGCTGCACACCGGCCGCAAGGCCGAGGCCCTGGCCATGCTCAGCCGCTTCGGCGCGGCCATCCGCACGGGCGCGTCGGCGGCCGAGCCCGATCACTCGCACCTGCCGCCGATCGATCACCGCTATCGCGGCGTCACGGCCGCCCTGACCCTGGCCGCCTTGGCCTGGGGCCTCGTAAATTTCGGGATTCTGCTGTGGTTGCCCAGCGCCCTGGTGGCTGAGGGCGTCAGCGTCGAAGCCGCCTCGAGCCTGATCGCCAAATCGACCCTGATCGCCGCTCCGACCGTGGCGGTGTCGGTTTGGCTCTACAGCGCCTGGAGCACGCGCGGAGCGTTGGCCCTGATGCTGGGCCTGACGGCTTTGGGCCTGTTCGGCCTGCTCCTGCGCAGCCTGGGCGTGGCCGCCCTGGCCAATCCGATCGCGCCGTTGGCCCTGCTGATCGTGGGCTCAAGCGGCGTCATCTCGATCATCCTGCCCTATACGGCCGAGAACTTCCCGCTGCGCATCCGAGGACGCGCTTCAGGCTGGATCGCCGGCTGCAGCAAGCTGGGCGGGTTGCTGGCTCAGGGGCTCAGCGTCGCGGCCTTGGCGCCGCCGCTGGGTGTCGCGGCGGCGATCGTGGGAGGCCTGACGGTGCTGTCGCTCGCGCTGGTCGTCACCCTGGGGCGCGAAACACGCGGGCGGGACCTGCGGGCGCTGGAATAGCGGCTGGCTAGTGGTGTGCGAACTGGCTCAGCGCGCCGCCGGCCGCCAGGCCCAGGGCGCAGAAGACGCCCAGGTGGAAGACCACGCCGATGGCGACGGTGCGGCGAACCGACCAGGTGTTTTCCTGGGCGAAGACGCGGCCCAGTTCCGATTGCAGGGTGCGGGCGCCGCTGGCGACGGCCGCGTCGTGATCGTTGGCGATCCGCAGGTCGGGGCGCTTGGCGGCTTCGGGAGTCTTGTCGGCCAAGGGGGCGATAGCGTCCAGATAGTCGAACTTACGCTGCAACATCACTGACCTCCTTTGTTGTTGAGGTCACGATGCGCGAGGTAAAGCTAACAAACCATGCTCGAAGAACCGCGTTTGCCTGCGACAACTTGTCATTTTCCCCGTATTGGGGAAGTTCAGGCTCGGTTAAGCATGATTTTGACGCCGTCTATACCTGAAACTATCCGGTAATAATCTTGGATTTCAGGTTAAGGTGTTGCGCGGCAGTATTGGCGCGCTTGCTGGTCTGTTCGCCCAGGAGCAGATCGGCAAAGCCGGGCTCGGCGGCTAGGGTCAGGTGGTTCTTGTCCAGGGTCAGGCGCGAGTGGACCAGGAGGCTGGGGCTGCGGCCCGAGAGGTCGCAGGCCAGGCGCATGGCGGCGCCTAGGGCGCGGGCGCGTTTCAGCTGGGCGGGATCCAGTAGGCGCTCCAGGGTCTGCAGCTCCGGTGGATGGAAGTTGGTCGCGTGGCGGGCGTGGGCGGCCACGGCCAGGAAGCAGCGCTCGGCGTGGGTCTGGCCGGCGATGGGCGCGCGCAGCACCTGCTCGAACACGAGGTCGGCGCGATGGTCGGGGTGCAGGCGGGCGCCGACATCCGACAGGCGGCAGGCGGCCGAGACCAGGATTCCGTCACGCTCGCCAAACAGCGGGGGCAGGGTGCGGAAGGCCGGGGTGATCCAGGCGTCCAGCGCCACGCCCAGGTCGTCGGCCACGCCCTGGCGGGCGCCCAGGGCCGTGCAGCCCTCGATCAGCGGATCCAGGCCGCGCACGCGCGGCGGCATGGCCTCGAACAGCAGGCCCTCGCGCACGCCGAAGGCCGATATCTCGATGCGCTTGAGCTGCAGCTGCTCGATCAGGGTCTCCAGCACCACGGCGGCGTAGGGCAGGGTCTCCGAGCGCTTCTTGCTCATGCCCTCGATGCGCTCGAGCGAGCTCTTGGACTGGTGGGCGACCAGGCGCGCGGCCTCCAGGGCCTCGTTGGCCGGGATCTCGTACTGGTGCACGACGTGCAGCGGATAGCCCGACAGTCGCATGTGCAGCAAAGCCAGGTTGCGCCAGGCGCCGCCCACGGCGTGGAAGGTGTCGGTCTTGAAGTCGTCGGCGACGGCGGCGATGCGCTCGCGGGCCAGGCGGCGGACGCGCTCGCCGTCGAAACCGGTGGGGGAACTGAGGCTGAACGGACCTAGCGGCAGGGTCACCCCCTGGCCGGCGCCGGTGGCGTTCAGGCGGATCAGCTCCAGGCTGGCGCCGCCCAGATCGCCGACCACGCCGGTGGCGTCGGGCGCGCCGGCCAGCACGCCAACGGCGGCGTAGTGGGCCTCTTCCTCGCCGCTCAGCACACGGACGGAAAAGCCGGTCTCGGCCTTCACGCGGGCGATGAAGTCGGGGCCGTCTTCGGCCTCGCGCGCGGCGGCCGTGGCGACGGCGAAGGTCTCGGCCGGATTGACCGCCTCCAGCACGGCGCGGAAGCGCTTGAGCGCCTGCAGGGTCTGGATGACGCCGTCGGGCGCCAGGCGGCCGGTCTTGGCCAGGTCGCGGCCCAGGCCCGCCAGGACCTTCTCGTTGAAGACGGTCCAGATGGCGCGGCCTTCCAGCCGGTACACCACCAGGCGGACCGAGTTGGAGCCGATATCGATCACGGCCGCGTCGCGCGGCGCCTGGAATGGCATGGGTCCGGTTTAGCCTATTCGCGGATCAGGGGAAGCCGGTCCGTTCGAAATTGCATGGGGAAGAACGCGCCGAAAGGCTTGTCGGAAAACGCTTCAAAATATTATCCGGGTTATATTGACTCTAATTTCATCCGGGTGAATAAGGCAGCCGCTTTCGAGAGGTTCCGCCGATGTCGCCTTCGCCCGCTGAGTTTCCTGCCGTCGCCAAGGCCCTGCGCGTCGCGTTCGGGACCGACGCTCTCGACGGTTGGACGCCTTTGTCCGGCGGACTGTCGGGCGCGGGCGTGTGGCGCGTCCGCGTGGGCGGCATCGGCTATCTGCTCAAGGTCGAGGCGCCTGAGCGCGACGAACTGCGCGATCCGCATCGGTCGTATGCCTGCATGAAGCTGGCCGCCGAGGCGTGCCTGGCGCCGCGCGTGCGGTATGCCGATCCGGACGACGGGGTGGCGATTCTGGATCACATCGAGGCGCGGGAGCACCTGGGCGTGCGGGCTGACCTCGTGGTCGAGCTGGCCCAGGCGGTGCGGGTGTTGCACGGCATCGAAGGCTTTCCGCCGCTGGTCGACTATCTGGACGGGCTCGACGCGCTGGTCGGGCAGGCGGAGAGCTCGGTCCCGAACGGAGCCTTCGCGCCCTGGCGGCGGCTCTACGCGGCCTGCAAGGCGCTGAGGCCGCAGCCGGTGTCCAGCCACAACGACCTCAACCCGCGCAACCTGATCCATGACGGCCGTCGGGTGTGGCTGATCGACTGGGAGGCGGCGTTCCGGGCGGATCGTTACGTGGACCTGGCGGCTATCGCCAATATCTACGCCGCCGATCCGGACGCCGAGGCCTTGCTGCTGCGCACCTATTTCAACCGCGAGGCCACCGACGTCGAGCGGGCGAGGCTGTGGCTGTTCCGGCAGGTCAGCCACATCTTCCACGCGGCGATCTTCCTGGCCGGGCAGGCGAGGGCGGAGAGGCTGGACGGGCCGGAGCTGGACGTTCTCCACCAGGGCCTGGCGCTGGGGGAGCCGTTGCTGGACACGCCCGAGGGCCGGCAAGCCTACGGCCTGGCGCGGCTGCGCACAGCGCGGGCCAATATCGGCTCACCGGCGTTCGAGGCGGCCGTAGCCGTCGCGGTCTAGGGATTGATCCGACAGGCCACCGTGCGCCAGCCGTCGCCATCGTTTCGGTGATAGCAGGTGCCGTAGCTGACCTGGCGGCCGTGGGCGCGCTCGCCGCCCTTGGTCAGGGCCCAGGGCGTGGGGCCGATCAGGATCATGTCCGTGGTGTCGGCCTTCTTGCCGCACAGGCCCCACCAGCGGATCCGGTAGCCGCCGGCGATCCCTGGCCCGTAGACCGCGCCTTCGGCCTGGGCCTTGCGCTCCACGCCCGGCGGGACGCCGAAGCGGTCGACGCCGGGGCGCGAGGGCAGGGCCTGGATGGCGCAGAGGTCCGCCCGCCGCTGGCCCGTCGGCCCGCAGGCCGTCAGCAGCGCCAGCGGCAGGAGCAGGCCTAGTCGCCTCACCGTTTCCGCTTGGGGCCCACGTGGTCGAAGGCCCGCGGCATGTCGGTGGTCTTGTGTCCGCGACCCGACAGGCTGGGATTGGTCATGAAGTAGTCGTGGGCCGAGAACGCGCCCTTGCTGTTCCAGGCCGGGTCGCGGGCGTAGTCGCCCTCGCTGTCCAGCTTCCAGCTCTGGGCCTCGTCATTGAGGTTGGCGACCATGATCTGGTCCAGCACCTGCTGGTGCACGGTCGGATTCTCGATCGGCACCAGGCTCTCGACGCGGCGGTCCAGGTTGCGCGGCATCCAGTCGGCCGAGCTGATGAAGAGGCGCGTCTGGGCGCTGGGCATCGGCCCGCCATTGGCGAAGGCCACGACGCGAGCGTGCTCCAGGAAGCGGCCGACGATCGACTTGACCCGGATGTTCTCCGACAGGCCCGCGATGCCCGGACGCAGGCAGCAGATGCCGCGCACCACCAGGTCGATCTGCACGCCGGCCTGGCTGGCCGCGTACAGGGCGTCGATGATCTGCGGGTCCACGACGGCGTTCATCTTGGCCCAGATGGCGGCCGGTTTGCCGGCACGCGCCGCGTCGGCCTCGCTCTCGATCATCCGCAGCAGGTCGGGCTTCAGCGTATGCGGCGAGAACGACAGCTTCTCCAGCCGTCCGGGCTGGGCGTAGCCGGTGATGAAGTTGAACAGCTTGCCGCCGTCGCGCCCCAGGGCGGGGTCGCAGGTGAAGAGGGAGAGGTCGGTATAAACCCGCGCCGTCTGCGGGTGATAGTTGCCGGTGCCGAAGTGGCAGTAGGTGCGCAGGGTCTGGTCGGCCTCGCGGCGCACCACCACCGACAGCTTGGCGTGGGTCTTCCAGTCGACGAAGCCGAACACCACGTGCACGCCGGCCCGCTCCAGGTCGCGCGCCCATTTGAGGTTATTCTCCTCGTCGAAGCGGGCTTTGATCTCGACCAGGGCGGTGACGTTCTTGCCGTTGTCGGCCGCCTCGATCAGGGCCGCCACGATCGGGCTGTCCTTGGAGGTGCGGTAGAGGGTCTGCTTGATCGCCAGCACGTTCGGGTCGCGCGCCGCCTGGCGCACGAACTGCACCACCACGTCGAAACTCTCGAACGGGTGGTGGACCAGGATGTCCTTCTCGCGGATCGCCGCGAAGCAGTCGCCGCCATGGTCGCGGATGCGCTCGGGGAAGCGGGCGTTGAAGGGCGGGAACTTCAGGTCCGGACGGTCCGGCGGGATCAGCTCCGACATCTGGGCCAGGCCCAGCTTGCCGTCGACCAAAACGACGTCTTCCGGCTCGGCGCGCAGGCCCTCGATGATGAACTCGCGCAGGTCCGGCGGCATGGTGGTCTGGATCTTGACCCGCACCACGCGGCCCAGGCGGCGCTTCTTCAGCCGCGCCTCGAACTCGCGCACCAGGTCTTCGGCCTCTTCCTCGATCTCCAGGTCGCTGTCGCGGATCAGGCGGAACAGGCCCCGGCCCTCGACCTCGTAGCCGGGGAACAGGTGGTCCAGGAACAGGATGATGAAGCTTTCCAGCGCCACGATCTTGCGCTGGCGCTTCTTGCCGCGCGTGACGACCGAGCTCAGCTCCCAGAACCGCCGCACCTGCGAGGGGATCGGGGCCAGGGCGTACAGATGCTTGTCGTCCGAGATCCGGCGCAGCTTCAAAGCGAGGCAGAAGCCCAGGTTCGGGATGAACGGGAACGGGTGGGCCGGGTCGATGGCCAGCGGCGTCATCACCGGGAAGATCTGGTTGAGGAAGATGTCCTCGGCCAGCTTGCGGTCCTCGCCCTCGATGTCCTTGGCGTCCAGCAGCTTCAGGCCCTCGTCCCACAGCTGGGTGCGGACCTGGCGCCAGATCTTCTGCTGCTCGGTCATCAGCTCGAAGGCCGAGGCGTTGATGTGGGTCAGCTGCTCGCCCGGCGTCAGGCCGTCCTGGCTGACCACCCGCACGCCCTCGCGCACCTGGCCCTTCAGGCCGGCCACGCGGACCATGTAGAATTCGTCGAGGTTGTTGGCGCTGATCGACAGGAACCGCAGGCGTTCCAGCAGCGGGTGGCGCGGATTGGCGCTCTCTTCCAGGACCCGCTGGTTGAAGGCCAGCCACGACAGCTCGCGATTGAAGAACCGCTCGGGCGAGGCCATCAGCTCGCCGTCGAGGACGAGGCTCGTCTGGCTTTCCGTCTGCGGAACATTTGCGGCTAGCGGCATGGTCACGGCGTCAGTCATGGGATCACTATAGGCGGAGTGTGTTCCGCCATGGTGAACGAGACAAGTGACGGGACGAAGACAACCCCCAATACCGTCTCCCCGGCGAAGGCCGGGGTCCAGATCGAACCCAGGGAGATTGGAATTTGGTCAAAGCGGTTGAGCGCGAACACTCAAACCGATCGGGGTGAATCTGGGCCCCGGCTTTCGCCGGGGAAACGGAGTAGGGGTGAGCCCTAAAGCTCCTCCTCCCCCTCGAAATCCCCCAGCACGTCCCGCGCCAGCGCCTTGTTCAACTCCCGCCGCCGCTCGGCCGCCTCTTCGTCCAGCAGGTCCGCCGCCGCGATCGCCTCGGCCGCCGAGCGGGGCAGGCGCGAAACCAGGTAGGGATAGAGGTCCGGATCGGGCTTCAAGAGCCGCTGCGCGAAGGCCCGCCGCAGCACCGCCTCCAGCACCACGTCGTCGGGCTCCTCGATCGCGGCCACGGAGAGGGCGTTCAGCCGCGAGCGCAGGTCCGCCACCGAGGTCTCCCAGGCCAGCGGCGCGACGCGGCCGGTCAGCAGCACGGTCCCGCCGTCGACCCCGGCCATGTTGAGGATGTGGAACAAAGCCTCGTCCGACAGCGCCTGGCCTTCGCCGCGCCGGTCGGCGTCATCGACCAGGATGGCCTTGCCGCGCAGCGCCGGCAGGTCGGGCGCGGCCGCCGCCGGGCCGGTGGCGTCGATGATCACCGCGTCGGCCCGCGCGGCCCAGGCTCGCGCCAGGTGCGTCTTGCCGCTCCCGGCCGGCCCGACCAGCGCCAGCCGCCCCTCGGACCAGTCCGGCCAAGCGTCCAGCCGCGCCACGGCGTCGCTATTGCCGGGCGAGACGGCGAAGTCTTCCCGAGCATAGGTCGGCGTGGCGGCCAGCGGTAGTCTGAACTGGTTGGACAAGCCTCGGGCGCCCGGCGTGGTGAACGTGTTGGTTGCCATATAGGGCGACCCGCCGGGTAGGGCGAGGTGGCGGGGCTGGGGATAGTGGGGATAGGGCGAGGGGAGGTGTGGATGGGTTATCTGAAAGCTTTTAGGCCTTGCTTTTGAAGTTTCTTGAGAAACAAAAGGATTTCTCTGTCTTCTTCGTCCCACCTGTCTCCTGGTATGAAATTAATTTTTGCACACTGCTCCACAATCAGATGCGATATTA
Source organism: Caulobacter sp. (assembly GCF_017744445.1). Classification (GTDB taxonomy): domain Bacteria; phylum Pseudomonadota; class Alphaproteobacteria; order Caulobacterales; family Caulobacteraceae; genus Caulobacter. The sequence goes on along the minus strand of NZ_JAGIBH010000017.1, from coordinate 35,258 downwards.
ATCCGGTGTATATAAAGGGAATTATAATAAACGTATATCCTACTATATTTATTCTTTTGTTTTTCCTCTTGTTTGCGCGCGACATCAAGTTTGCGAAACCATTCGCAAAAGTGGTCGATATTTTCAATATGGTGACGAACAATTGTACAGCGAGTTTTGCTCTCCAGCGCGAAGCATAGGTTTCCAACTTCATAATGCATGCGGCTCTGCAGAACTCTAGAGCAACAAACACTTTTGACAGTGGTCCGGGTACAAAGGAAAGGTGGGCTTCCCATTCTTCCGAAAGGCGATCGCGGAGGGGGGCGGAATATTGGCGAAGCGCAATACGGGTAAGTCGGTTGGCTAAATGGGGCAGCCATGCCTCAATTTCTGAGCGGAATACACCACCAATAGCTGTCACGAAGACTGCGATTATTATGGCTTTTAGCTCCATGCCAGCCTCCCTGCCACTTCATGCAGCTTCAGTGCGGCTTGGCGTGCTGCTCGAGCCCCTTCTGCGGTGACGGAGTAAAACCGTCTACGCGGACGCCCCAAAGTTGAGGGCTCTCCTTCTTCCCAGCAGCTGCTTAACCACCGAGCGCCTTCAAGGCGAAGCAGGATCGGATAGACCGTACCGGTGGCAAGCCCTGTCGACTTTACAATATCCGCGCCAGCGGAATTGGGGGCTTCGAGGAGCGCCTCCAAAACCCGCATTGTGGTGGGGGTAAGCTGTGGTTCTCGTATCATGCTCGACACTCTACATAGGGGCTATGTAGAGTGTCAATCTAAACTTTGCACGTGGCGTCCTTGATAGCGGCGAAACCGAAGGAGACCCTCAGCGGGGAGCCGGGCGAGCGGGTGATCCCAGCGGTTCCATGCCCTTAGAACCTCTAGACTGCCGTTCATTCCGCGAAAGCGAGGACACGAGCGGCCCGTTACGTCTTTGGCGCTCGACGAGTTAGCTGGACTCGGCTTGGGCCGGGCGGGCGAGGTGCGCCTTCTCCCGCAAGGGTAGAAGGGTTACTTCTGAGCCATGCCCCTCTCCCCCGACCTCCTTACCTGGCGCGAAGACCTCCTCCGCCCGCCCGGCCCACTGAATGGCATCGCCCGCGCCACGCAGCAGCGGATCAACAGGCTGATCCCGGAGAAGGTCCACGCCGCCATCACCGCCGGCATCGAGGGGATGACGCGGGCCTTGCTGGTCGGGTCGGACTTCACGACCGGGTCGCCGCTGATCGGGCTGACCCTGGACGAGCGGCGGGCCAGGGCGGCCAAGGCGATCGACGGGTGGAAGAAGGCGGCGGCGGCCGAGGGCGGGGTCACCGGGGCCGGGGGTTTCCTGCTGGCGGCGGCCGACTTCCCGCTGCTGATGAGCTTCAAGATCAAGCTCTTGTTCGAGATCGCCGCGATCTTCGGCCATGACGGGACGGAGCTGCCCGAGCGATTGTTCATCCTGCATGTCTTCGAGCTGGCGTTCTCGGACGCCCAGCACCGGGCCGGGGTGTTCGCGGCGCTGGAGGACTGGGAGGCGCGGGCGCATCCCCAGCATCTGGACGACTTCGACTGGCGGGCCTTCCAGCAGCAGTACCGCGACCACATCGACCTGGCGAAACTGGCCCAGTTCATCCCTGTGGTCGGCGCGCCGCTGGGAGCCATCGTCAACTGGCGGCTGGTGGAGCGGCTGGGGCATACGGCGGTGATGGCGTACCGGATGCGGGCCGAGCAGGGGGCGAACGCAGCGACGGGGACGGGTGTTTTACCTTCTCCCCTTGCGGGAGAAGGTGGCGCGTAGCGCCGGATGAGGGGTTGATAGGCCTGTCGGATTAGCGTTGCGGCGCAAGGGGTTAGGCTGGCGCGACCCCTCATCCGACCGCCTTTGGCGGTCACCTTCTCCCGCAAGGGGAGAAGGGTGACTGACGAGCGTTCACGCCTGTGCGTCCCCGGCCTCAAAATCTGCCGTATCCTCTTCCTACCTGACGGCTTGGAAGGGACGTCCGGCCGGCGATCGTGACGGCTGTCAGGGGTGGTCGAGCGGGTAGCGCTCGTCGGCGCGGGGAGACCCGCAACTGCATCCCTCCTACGGCGGTCGGCCCTGGAACACAGAAACGACGGGGGATGTCGGGTCGATGAGAGCGGCAGGCGTGGGCTGAAATCGCCCGCGTAGTCCGGGACCGGGGTTCGTCGCCTCGGCCCGCCCGTCGGGGGCCGACTGTCGGAAGCGGGTTAATACCCCGCGCGCCGCTGGCTCATCGGATAACGACCGCGCGGAGCGTCGGGCTTCGTCGAAACGGTATTCTATTCAAACACTCCGGACGCTGTCCGGCGCTCCGCGTCCCTTTCCATCCACTCGCAGCTACTCGGCGCGAGGACGCTTTCACTTGCCCCCACCTGACCTGCTCACGCAGGTCGTCCGCCCCCGGAGGGGGCGGAAGGTGATCCGCGAACCTTCTTCCCCCTCCGGGGGAGGAGCGCGAAGCGCGGAGGGGGCAAGTGGCGACAACTACAGATCCAGATCCGCCGCCGCGAACTCGGCGTTCTCCTGGATGAACCGGAACCGCAGCTCGGGCTTGCGCCCCATGAGCGTCTCGACCAGGCTTTCCACCGCTTCTTCCGAGCGCGGCAGGGTCACGCGGGCCAGGGTGCGTTTCTTGGGGTCCATGGTGGTCTCCTTCAGCTGGGAGGCCATCATCTCGCCCAGGCCCTTGAAGCGGCCGATCTCGGGCTTCTTGCCCTTGAACACCGTGGCCAGCAGCTCGTCCTTGTGGGCGTCGTCGCGGGCGTATTCGCTCTTGCCGCCGTGGGCGATGCGGTAGAGCGGCGGCAGGGCCAGATAGAGGTGCCCCTGGCGGATCACGTCCGGCATGGTGCGGTAGAAGAAGGTGATCAGCAGGCTGGCGATGTGGGCGCCGTCGACGTCGGCGTCGGTCATGATGATGATGCGGTCGTAACGGAGGTCTTCCTCGCGATACTTGTTTCCGCCCTGGGCCCCCAGGGCCAGCATCAGGTCCGACAGCTCCTTGTTGGCGGTGAACTTCTCGCCGCTGGCCGAGGCCACGTTCAGGATCTTGCCGCGCAGGGGCAGGATGGCCTGGTACTTGCGGTCCCGCGCCTGCTTGGCCGAGCCGCCGGCCGAGTCGCCTTCGACGATGAAGAGTTCGGCGCCGTCCACCGCGCCGCCGGCGCAGTCGGCCAGCTTGCCCGGGAGACGGAGCTTCCGGGTGGCGCTGGCGCGGGTGACTTCCTTGTCCTTGCGGCGCTTGAGGCGCTCCTCGGCCCGCTCGATGACGAACTCCAAGAGCGCCTGGGCGTTCTTCGGGCTGGAGGTCAGCCACAGGTCGAACGGGTCGCGCAGCGCCGCCTCGACGAAGCGCTGGGCCTCGGTCGTGGACAGCTTTTCCTTGGTCTGGCCCTGGAACTCGGGGTTCTTGATGAACACCGAGATCAGGGCACCGGCCTGGGCGACGACGTCGTCGGCGGTGATGATTGTCCCGCGCTTCTCGCCCTTGAGGTCGGCATACGCCTTCAGGCCCCGGGTCAGGGCGGCGCGGAAGCCGCTCTCATGGGTGCCGCCTTCGGGGGTGGGCACGGTGTTGCAGTACGACTGCATGAAGCCGTCGTGCTCGCCAAAGCCCTGGGGCGTCCAGCTGACGGCCCACTCGACGGCGCCGGCCTCGCCCTGGCGCTCGATGCGGCCCGAGAAGCTTTCGGGCGTGATCGTGGTCAGGCCCTTGGTCCGCTCGGCCAGGAAGTCGGCCAGGCCGTTGGGGAAGTGGAAGACGGCCTCGGGCGGGGTCTGGTCATGGATACGGGAGGGATCGCAAGACCATTTGATCTGCACGCCGCGGAACAGATAGGCCTTGGAGCGGGCCATCCGGTACAGGCGGGCGGGCTTGAAGTTCGTGCCTTCGCCGAAGATCTCGTCGTCGGGCTTGAAGCGCACCATGGTGCCCTTCTTCTTCGACGGCTGGACCTTCTCGATGGGGCCCAGCGGCTTGCCGCGCGAGAAGACCTGCAGGTGCTCGAAGCCGTCGCGCCAGACGGTGACCTCGACGCGCTCGGACAGGGCGTTTACGACGCTGGCGCCGACGCCGTGCAGGCCGCCGGAGGTCTCGTAGGCCTTGCCCGTGAACTTACCGCCGGCGTGCAGGACGGTCATGATGACCTCCAGCGCCGACTTGCCGGGGTACTTCGGGTGCGGGTCCACGGGCATGCCGCGGCCGTCGTCCTTGACCGACAGGAAGCCGTCGGCGTCGAGCTTGACCTCGATGGTCTTGGCGAAGCCGGCCACGGCTTCGTCCATCGAGTTGTCGAGCACTTCGGCGAACAGGTGGTGCAGGGCCCGCTCGTCGGTGCCGCCGATGTACATGCCGGGGCGCTTGCGGACGGGCTCGAGGCCTTCCAGCACCTCGATGTCGGCGGCCGAATACTCGCCGGGCGCGCTCGTCTTCGAGGGCGGCGGGGGCGGGGCGGCCTTGGATGGCGGCGGCGGCGGGATCGGGCGCGGCGGGGCCTCGACGTGAGGCTCGACGCTGGCCTGGAACGGCGCGGCGGGGACGGGCGCCAGGGCGTCGTCGTCACCAAACAGGGAAGGGGTCTTGTCGGAGGACATCGGGGGAGTCTTAAGCGATTCGAACGCGGGGGCCTCGTATGGGCTCGCGCGCTTCCCCTGAAAAGAGAAATCCGCCCCCAGCCTTTGCCGGGGGCGGATCGGGTCTTAGCGGTAGGCCGGCGGGTAACCGCTCTGGTCGGTCGCCGCGTAACGATCCCGCAGCTGGGTCTGGCGGCTGTCCTGTGGCTGCTCGACGCCGCCGACGAAGACGTTCAGCGGCCAGCTGGTCGTCTCCAGCGGGTCGCCGTTCCAGACCACGACGTCGGCGACCTTGCCCACGTCCAGCGAACCGATCTTGCCGTCCTGGCCCCAGATCCTGGCCGGGGTCAGGGTCACGGCGGCCAGGCCGGCCGCGTAGGGCAGGCCGTTGGCGACCGCGAGGCCGGCGTTCAGGCGCTCCTGGCGCAGGTTGTTGAAGTCGCGAGCGCCGTTGATGGCGACCGTGACACCCGCCGCGTTCAGGCGGGCGGCGTTGTCCAGGCGCGAGCCCAGGGCCTCGAAGCTGTCGGGCAGGTCGGCCTGCGGATCGACGATGACTGGCACGCCGGCCTTGGCGATCTCGGGGGCGACCATCCAGCCTTCCTCGACGCCTTCGAGGACGATGCGGATCTTCTCCTCGGCCGCCAGCTTCAGGGCCTGGCGGATGTCGGCGGCGCGGGAGACGCGGATCAGCAGCGGGGTCTTGCCCTGCACGACCGGGATCAAGGCTTGCAGATCCAGGCGCGAGAGGCCGAAGTCGCGGGTGGCGCCTTGCTCGAAGGCCGCGCGACGGCTGGCGAAGGCGCGGGCGTCCTCCAGGGCCGAGCGGATCAGGACGAGGTCCGCGCCGCGCGAGCCGCCGGCGGCCCGAGCGCCGCTCTCGCCCAGCGAGACGGTGACGGCCAGCTTGGAGGCCTCGACGATGTCTGAAGCGCCGGCCTTGAGGCGGATGAACGCCGCCTGGCCGCCGAACAGCGGGGGATCGCCGTCGCCGCTGGCCCCGGCGGTCATCTCCTCGACCACGCCGTCATCGGCATGCTCGTGGGCGCCGCCGCCGGTCCCGGACAGCACCGGCACCACGGCCGAGCTGGTGATCCCGCCGTCGCGGGCCAGGCCGATCATCGGCGAGACCGGGTTGACGCCATAGGCGATGTCGAAGGCGGCGCTGAGGTGGCTGCCGGTGCCGTCGTCGCGGGTCTCGCGGACGCCGCTGACTTCGGAGGCGCCCAGGTTCGACGACGGCGCGACCAGGCCGGGGGTGACGACCCCGCCTTTGGCGTCGATCACCTTGGCGCCGGCCGGGACGGCGACGCTGGCGCCGACGGCGGCGATCTTGCCGTCGCGGATGAGCAGGGTCCCGTTCGGGATCGCGGCGCTGGAGACCGGCTCGATGCGGGCATTGACGATGGCGACCGTCTCGGCCGCGGCGGGGAGGGCCAGGGCGCAGGCGGCGCTGGCGAGGAGGAGGGGCCGGATCATCAGTTGAACGCTCCCTGGCCGGGCTGGCCGAGCTCGAAATCGGACTTGGGCTGGAAGCGCTTGTCCTGACGGTCATAGATCAGCGCGCCGTCGATGAAGACCTTCTCGGCCTGGGCGTAGACGCTGAACGGGTCTCGGCTCCAGACCACCAGGTCGGCGGCCTTGCCGGGTTCGATCGAGCCGGTCTTGTCGCCGATGCCCATGGCCTTGGCCGGGTTGGCGGTGATCCACTTGATCGCCTCGGCGCGGGTGATGCCATAGCCCAGCTTGTTGCCGGCGGTCATGGCGATGGCGGCTTCCTGGTTCAGCCGCTGGGTCATGATCGGGTCGTCGGAGTGGATGACGACGCAGGCGCCGTTCTTCCACAGGATGGCGGCGTTGGCGTCGATGCCGTCCAGGCTTTCCATCTTGAAGCCGGTCCACGACGCCCAGGTCGCCGAGCAGATGCCTTCCTTCGCGAGGAGGGGGGCGATCTTGTAGCTCTCCACCGCGTGGTGGAACATCGTGATCTTGTAGCCGAACTCCTTGGCGATATCGATCATCACCGCTTCCTCGTCGGCGCGGTAGCAATGGTTCTGGACCAGGATCTCGCCCTTCAGGACGCCGGCCAGGGTCTCCATCTGCAGATCGCGCTTGGGCGCGTCGGCCTTCTCGCCCTTCTGCTGCTTGGCGCGGAAGTCATCCCACTTGCGGGCATAGTCGGCGGCGTCGATCCAGGCCTTGCGATAGCCGAAGACGTTGCCCATCGCGGTCGAGGGTGAACGACCCTTGCCGCCATAGACGCGCTTGGGGTTCTCGCCGCAGGCCATCTTCAGGCCGTACGGTGCGTCGGGGAACTTCATGCCCTGCATGGTCAGGGCCGGGACGTTCTTCAGCGTCACGGAGCGGCCGCCGAACAGGTTGGCCGAGCCAGGGAGGATCTGCAGCGTGGTGATCCCGCCGGCGCGGGCCCGGTTGAAGCCGGGGTCCTGCGGCCAGACCGAGTGTTCGGCCCAGACCTGGGCGGTGTTGGGATCGGTAGCCTCGTTGCCGTCCGAGCGGGCCTGAACGCCGGGCGAGGGATAGACGCCCAGGTGGCTGTGGGCGTCGATGATGCCGGGGGTGATCCACTTGCCCTTGGCGTCGACCACGGCGATGTCGGCCGGGATCGGGGTCTCGGGACCGCCGACGGACGAGATCTTGCCGCCCGAGACGAAGACGACGCCGTTCTCGATCTGCTGGCCGGTCGCGGTCAGGATCGTCGCGCCGACAAAGGCCGTGGCGCGCGAGGGCAGCGGGGCGTAGGTCGACGGGAAGCCCGTCGAGGCCTGGCCGTCCAGGCCCTTGGGCAGCGGTTTGGCCTCGGCCTTTTCAGGCGCCTTGGCGGCGGGCTTGGCGGGCGCTGTCGTCCCGGTCGTCGCGCAGGCCGAGAGGCCAAGCGCCAAGAGGCTCGTGGCCATCGCCACGCTACGCCATCTGATCATGAAAAACCCCGACTCTCGAAGAGGCGGGAAGGACAGACGAAAAGAACCGCGCTATCAAGTCGAACAGCGTCCGACGGACGCATTTACGGCAAATTTGTTGCGCGGCACGCTTTAAGCGGCGCGCCTATCGGAGGTCGTCCATGCGCCGTCTGCTCGCCTGTCTCGCCATGATTGTGCTGACTGCCTGCACCGCGCCGGCCTCGGGCGGCGGCACGCCGCCGGCGCAGTCGCCGCGTACGCCGGTCGCCGAGGGCGGCATGTGCGGCGGCTTCGCCGGCTTCCAGTGCCAGGCGGGCCTGACCTGCCAGATGGAGGTCAATGCCTGCAAGACCATCGCCGATGCGGCGGGGACGTGCCGCAAGAAGCCGCAGGTCTGCCCGATGATCTACAAGCCGGTCTGCGGCTGCGACGGCAAGACCTACGGCAATGCCTGTCAGGCCGCCGTGGCCGGCGTCAGCGTCGCGTCCGAAGGCGAGTGCAAGGCCTAGGGATGCGGCTGAGCTCGGGCCGATAGGACCAGCTCTCGACTTCGACGGCTTCAGCCAGCGCGGCGGCCTTGCCCAGCGGGTTGGAGCGGCCGGCCAGGTCGGCCCAGGTAAGGCGTCCTCCTTCCCGCGATCGACGTCGTAGGCGAACAGAAAGGCGGCTTGGGCGATCAGGAGCAAAGGGGTCATGGGTCAGACCTGGCGGCGAACGCTAGTCGGCGATATTTCGAACAAAGAGCGCCATTCTTTCGGACCCTGAAATCATGCGGCACGCGGACCTGCGCCGGGCGGCGGTGTTCCACGCGGTGGCAGCGGCGGGCGGCATCGCCGCGGCCAGCCCGCGCCTGGGCAAGTCGCCGCCAGCCATCCACCACGACCTCAAGCGTTTCGAGGCCGAGATCGGCCGGCCGCTTTTCGAGCGGGCGGGCAGGGCGCTGCGGCTGACGGCGGCGGGGCAGGCGTTGTTCGAGAGCGTCGGCCGGGCTCTGGACGAGGTCGAGCGCACGCGCATGCGGCTGGCCCAGGAGGATCCGGCGCTCAAGCCGCTGCGGATCGCCACGGTCTCGGCGTTCGGCCGCTATCGCCTGGCTCCGCGCCTGATGGCCAGCCTGCCGGCCGATCGCCCGCTGGAACTGACCTTCGGCGCGCATGAGACGGTGCTGGCGGCGGTGTCCAGCGGCGCGGCCGACCTGGCCGTCACCTATCGCCCGGTGACCGCCGCGCCGGTGCAGTCCAAGCCACTGGCGCAGGAGGAGATCGTCCTGGCCGTGGCCCGCGATGCGAACGCCCCGGCGAATCTGGAGGCCATGGCGACCACGACCTTCGCCACCTATGACGAGTACGAGTTCGTCTTCGGTCACTGGTTCGAGACGGTGTTCGGCCACCAGCCCGATGCCTTGCGCCGCCTGGACCACACCGGCGAGATCGAGGAGGCGATGGAGAGCTGCGCCGCTGGACGCGGGACGATCATCGCGCCGCTGGACCTGGTCGAGGCTCCGGCCTGGCGGCAGCGCGTGCGGGTCGTGCGACCGGCCGGCTTGCCCATCTGCGTCAACACCCTGCATCTTCTGGGTCTGGGCGCGGCCCTGGCTTCGGCGGATGCTGCCACGATCCGGTCCGCCCTGGCGGTAGGAGACGGCCCATGACCCAGATCATCCGACGCGACGTGCTGGCGGGCGGCCTCGCCGTCGCCGCGCTATCGACCACCACGAAGGCCCAGGAGAAGACGCCCATGTACGGATTGATCGGCCAGATGCTGGCTGCGCCTGGCAAGCGTGACGACCTGCTGGCCATCCTGGGCGAGAGCGTCGGGGACATGCCCGGCTGCCTCAGCTACGTGATCGCCAAGGACCCGACCAACGCCGACGCGATCTGGATCACCGAGGTCTGGACCGACAAGGACGCCCACGGCGCGTCGCTGAAGCTGCCGGCCGTGCAGGCCGCCATCGCCAAGGCCCGGCCGATTATCGCCGGCTTCCCGCAGCACTTCGAGACCATTCCAGTGAAACTCTAGGGCCGGTGAAGCTCTAGGCGCAAAAGAAAAGGCCGCGGATCGCTCCGCGGCCTTTCCAGTTTCAGAACCCGAAGGTCTTAGAAGCGTGCGTCGATCGAGACGCCGATCACGCGGGGTTCGTTGACGAACGCGGTCAGGTTGTTGAAGTCGATCGCGCCCTTGATATTGCTCTCGTTGGTGATGTTGCGCGCGAAGCCCGCCACTTCCCAGCCGCCTTCCTTGTTGGCATAGCCCAGCTTCAGGCCGCCTTCGAAGTCGCCCTTCGTGTAGAACTCCTTCGACTGGTACAGGAACAGGTTCGTGTAGCCCTGGCGCTTCCAGTCGGTGAAGGCGAACAGCTCGCCCGTGGCCACCGGCACCGAGTAGCGGGCCGTGAAGTCGAAGGTGTACTTCGGAGCGTTCGGGAACGGGTTGCCGTCCACCAGGGCCAGGCCGGCGGCCGTCAGCTTGTCGGTGACGGTGCAGGCAGCGCAGGGCGCGACGGCCAGCGTGCTGTCCTTGATCTTGGTGTGGGCGTAGCTGTAGCCGGCCGTGACGACGAAGTTCGGGGTGATCACGAACTCGCTGTCCAGTTCGAAGCCGTAGGCGTCGCCCTTCTTGGCGTTGATCAGGCGGTTGGAGTTGCTGCCGCCGCCGACGGCGCTGAACTGCGGATCGTCGATGCTGTAGGTGAACACCGCGCCGTTCAGGCGGACGCGACGGTCGAACAGCTCGCTCTTCAGGCCCAGCTCGTAGGACATGATCGTTTCCGATTTGGCGGCCGAGGCCGGCGAGCCGAAGGCGATGTCACGACCCTGGATCGACGGACCGCGGAAGCCCGAGGCGACCTTGGCGTAGACGCTGACGTCCTCGTCGATCTTGTAGAAGGCCGACAGGTCCCAGGTCACCTTCGAGTCCGACACGGCGACCGACGGCGCCGGGTTCGGGCCCGAGACGACGTTCATGTCCTTGTCGTCGTCGGTGTAGCGCAGGCCGCCCGTCAGGGTCAGCTGCTCGTTGACCTTGTACGAGGCCTGACCGAACGCGGCCCAGGCCTTGTTCTTCTGGCGCAGCGTGGTGGCCGGCATGAAGAAGGGGTTGGTCTGGATGTCGTACTTGGTGTCGAAGTAGAAGCCGCCGACCTGCCAGCTCAGCGGGCCGTCGGTGTCGCTGGCCAGGCGGACTTCCTGGGTCCACTGGAACAGGTTCTTGATGCCGTCCTGGGTGTCCGACTGGAACGGAATGAAGCCCGGGCCGCCCGGATTGCCGCCGTCGATGTCGCCCAGGCTGTAGCCGTGGGTGTTCTCATAGGCGGTGATCGAGGTCAGCTTGGCGCCGTCGAAGTCGTACTCGATCTTGGCCGAAGCGCCGGCGCCCTTGTACTTCTGCGGGTTATTGGCGGGGTTGTTGTAGGCGACTTCGTCGCGGTCGTAGTTGGCGTTGAGCTTGTTCGAGCCCTTGGTCAGCACGTTGGCGCGGAACACGGCGGCGGTGCCGTCCAGGTCGCGCATGTGGACGTTGAACAGGGCCGACAGCTTGTCGGTCGGCGTGAACAGCAGCTGCAGGCGCGCCGCCTTCTCGTTGAAGCCGCCCAGGGTGTTCGGCTTCTTGGTGAAGGTGTTGTCGATCCAGTCGTCGCGGCGCTGGAACAGCACCGAGGCGCGGGCCGCGACCTTGCCCGGGACCACGGCCCAGCCCAGGCCGCCATCGAAGGTGAAGGTGTTGTAGCTGCCGTACGAGGCGGTGGCGCGACCCTTGGTCTCGTCCGACGGCTTGATGGTGTCGAACTTGACGATGCCGGCCGTGGTGTTGCGGCCAAACAGCGTGCCTTGCGGGCCGCGCAGGACTTCGACGTGGTCCAGGTCGTAGAGCGGCGAGCTCTTCAACACGACGTTCTCGAGGACGACGTCGTCCTGGATGATCGACACCGGCTGCGAGGCAGCCAGATCGAAGTCGGCGTTGCCCAGGCCGCGGATGTAGAAGCGCGGGGCGACGCGGCCGTTCGAGGACTCGGCGTACAGGCCCGGGGCCTTGCCCGACAGGGTCAGGATGTCGTCGCCGGCGGCGAAGGCCGACTGCAGGCGCTCACCGCCGATGGCGGCGACCGAAACCGGCACGTCCTGCAGGTTTTCGCTGCGCTTCTGGGCGGTGATGATGATTTCGCCGACCTTGGTGTCTTGGGCGAAAGCGGCCGGAGCGGCGGCCAGAGAGGCCACGAGAGCGGTCAGGCCGCAGGACACCACGAGGGCGCGGCGGAAGGAGCGGGTGGGGTGCATGGAGACATCCTGTGATGAGCACGCCGTCCGCCGACTCTGACCGGGGCGTTAGCGGCGCTTCTATTGCGCTGCGATAGGCTCATCGGAGGCTGTTGGGATATCTCAGAACGCGCGAAAACGGCTCAGTTTGGCCGATTACGTCGGTTCTGTTGCGAACTTGCGACATTTTTGTTCAGGCGCTGCCTAGTAAGTAATAATCTATTCTACTTATGGCGCGTCGCTCACCTTGCGGCGCAACGAAAAAGGGCCGGAGATCGCTCTCCGGCCCCGCGTCTGTCTAAGCGCTTACGCGATTAGCACTTGTAGTACATGTCGAATTCGACCGGGTGCGGGTGTAGTTGCAGACGCATCACTTCTTCCATCTTCAGCTCGATGTAGCTGTCGATGAAGTCGTCATCCATGACGCCGCCGGCCTTCAGGAAGGCGCGGTCCTTGTCCAGGCTTTCCAGGGCTTCGCGCAGCGAGCCGCAGACTTCCGGGATCTTCTTCTGCTCGCGGGGCGGCAGGTCGTACAGGTTCTTGTCGGCGGCCGCGCCCGGGTCGATCTTGTTGATGATGCCGTCCAGGCCGGCCATCAGCAGAGCAACGAACGTGAGGTACGGGTTGCCCATCGGGTCCGGGAAGCGGGCTTCGATGCGCTTGGCCTTCGGCGAGTCGACGTGCGGGATGCGGATCGAGGCCGAGCGGTTGCGCGAGCTGTAGGCCAGCTTCACCGGGGCTTCGTAGCCGGGCACCAGGCGCTTGTACGAGTTCGTCGTCGAGTTCGAGAACGCGTTGATGGCCTTGGCGTGCTTGATGATGCCACCGATGTAGTACAGGCAGTCCTGCGACAGGCCGGCGTACTTGTCACCAGCGAACAGCGGCTTGCCGTCCTGCCAGATCGACTGGTGCACGTGCATGCCCGAGCCGTTGTCGGCGAACATCGGCTTGGCCATGAAGGTGGCCGTCTTGCCGTAGGCGGCGGCGACGTTGTGGATGACGTACTTGTACAGCTGCATCCGGTCGGCCATGACGACCATGGTGTCGAACTTCAGGCCGAGTTCGTGCTGGGCCGGGGCCACCTCGTGGTGGTGCTTTTCCGGCTTCATGCCCAGCTCGCCCATGACGGCCAGCATTTCGCCGCGCAGGTCCTGGCAGCTGTCGACCGGGTTCACCGGGAAGTAGCCGCCCTTCGGGCCCGGGCGATGGCCCATGTTGCCTTCCGGATATTCCTTGGCCGAGTTCACCGGCAGTTCGCTCGAGTCATACGAGTAGCCGGTGTTGTTCGGCGAGGTCGACCAGCGCACGTCGTCGAAGATGAAGAACTCGGCTTCCGGGCCGAAGTAGACGGTGTCGCCCACGCCCGCCGACTTGACATAGTTCAGCGCGGCCTTGGCGATCGAGCGCGGGTCGCGGTTGTAGGGGGTGCCGTCGTCGGGGTTCACGACGTCGCAGAACAGGGCCAGCGTGGTCTGCTGGTAGAACGGGTCGATGATGGCGCTCGACAGGTCGGGACGCAGCTTCATGTCCGACTCGTTGATGGCCTTCCAGCCGGCGATCGACGAGCCGTCGAACATTGTGCCGTCGTTCAGGAAGTCATCGTCGACCAGGTCGATGTCGAACGTCACGTGCTGCAGCTTGCCGCGCACGTCGGTGAAGCGGACGTCGACGTACTTGACGTCCTTTTCCTTGATCAGGTTCAGGATATCCTTGGCGGTGCTCATTCCGTATCCCCTTTGTAGAGTCTCTAAGTGTTTGACGAACCGGCCTAAACGGCGGCCGGGCCGTTTTCTCCGGTTCGGATGCGGATGACCTCCGCGATCTCCGAGACGAAAATCTTGCCGTCGCCGATGCGGCCCGTGCGGGCGGCGCGGGTGATGGCTTCCAGCGCGGGTTCCAGCTGGCTGTCCTCGACAACAACCTCCACCTTGATCTTGGGGAGGAAGTCCACGACGTACTCGGCGCCGCGATAGAGTTCAGTGTGGCCCTTCTGACGGCCATAGCCCTTGGCTTCGAGCACGGTCATGCCCTGGACGCCCATGTCCTGCAGGGCCTCCTTCACCTCATCCAGCTTGAACGGCTTGATGACGGCTTCGATCTTCTTCATCGGTTCCACTCGGTCCCGTCGGCGGCTGGCCGCCTTCACTGAGCGCGCAACCATCACGCCGACCGAAGCGTCGCAAGCGAGCGCCGCCGACATTTATGACCGTTCGGTTGTCTCATAGGCATGTGACGCATTTTTGGGCGCCTGGCGCCGCCGAAATGCGCATTTTCGAATTCGCGGCCAAATGGGCTTGCGATGCGCCGTTTGACACATACGATCGCGGCAAACGACCGTTTGAACGGGGGTGGAAATGCGCGACGACACGCCGGTTTTGATCGGGGCGGGCCAATTCACGTATCGCGGCGAGGCTGGAAATTCACCATCTCCGCTGGAATTGCTGAAAACTGCGGCGGAAAGAGCCTCGCTCGGCGCTGGCCTGACGGGGTCGGTTCTTGCCGATCTGGACGCTTTGGCGGTCGTTGCATTCAGTATCGACGCGCCAGGAGGGTTGTCGAAGCTGCCTTTGCCGCGCCTGGCGGATCCGCCGGCCTCGCTGGCCAGGGCGCTGTCGGCCTCGCCGGCGTGGAGCGTCTACACCGAGACCGGCGGCAACAGTCCCCAGCAGGCGGTCAATGTCGTCTGCGAACGGATCGCCAGGGGCGAGTCGCAGCTGGCCCTGGTGACGGGCGCCGAGTTCCTGGGTTCGCTGATGAAGCGGATGAAGGGCGGCCTGGGCTTCGACGGCTGGGGCGACGACATCACCAGCACGCCGCAGCGGATCGGCGACCCGCGTCCGGGTGTCACCAAGCAGGAGGGGGCGCACGGCCTGGGCTATCCGGTGAATACCTATCCCTTGTTCGAGAACGCGCTGCGGGCGCGGGACGGGCGGTCGCTGGCGGACCACCAGAAGCAGCTGGGCGAATTCTTCGCGCCCTTAACCAAGGTCGCCGCCGCCAATCCGTATGCCTGGTTCCCGGTCGAGCGTTCGGCGGAGGAACTCGTGACCGTGACCGAACGCAATCGGATGGTCGGCTATCCGTACCCGAAGTACCTGAACGCCATCATGGAGGTGGACCAGTCCGCTGCGGTCCTGATCGCCAGCGTCGGCAAGGCGCGGGAGCTGGGCGTGCCGGAGGACAAGTGGGTCTTCCTGCACGGCTGCGCCGACGCCTCGGACCTCTGGTATCCGCTGGAACGGCAGGACTATCACTCCAGTCCCGCCATGCGCCTGACCGGCGAGCGGGCGCTGGAGATGGCGGGGATCAGCGTCGAGGACCTGGACATCATCGACCTCTATTCCTGCTTTCCCTCGGCGGTGCGGATCGGGGCCGAGGAGATCGGCCTGGCCCTGGACGATCCGCGCGGCCTGACCATCACCGGCGGCCTGCCTTACTTCGGCGGGCCCGGGAACAACTACGCCCTGCACGCCATCGCCGAGATGGTGGCCAAGCTGCGCGAGCGGCCCGGCGCCTGGGGCCTGTCGACCGCCAACGGCTGGTTCCTGACCAAGCAGTCGGTCGGCATCTATTCGACCCGGCCCTTCGAGGGGAAATGGGAGCGGGAGGCGCCTTCGGTGCTGCAAGCCCGCATCGACGCCCTGCCGCATCCCGAGATCGTCGAGAAGCCGGAGGGGGCTGCGACGATCGAGACCTACACCGTCGTCCATGGTCGCGAAGGCCTGCGGATGGGCATCGTCATCGGTCGAGACGCCCAAGGCCGCCGCTTCGTCGCCCAGACGCCGGACGACCCGGAGGTGCTACGTGACCTGGAGGGCCGTGAAGGCGTCGGCCGCACCGGCGTGGTCGGTCCGCATCCGGACGGCGTGCGCAACCTCTTCGTCCCGGACTGAGCGCCATGAATAAAGTGCACGTCATCCGCCACGGAAAACCAGCGTCGACTTGGGGCGGAGACGACCAAGATCCGGGCCTGGACGGCACGGGCCTGCTGCAGGCCCTGGCCGTCGCCAAGGAGATCCTGGCCCTGCCGAAGGATCAGCGACCGACACGGGTGGTGTCCTCGCCGCTGCGCCGTTGTCGCGAGACGGCCGAACCGCTGGCCGACGCCCTGGGCGTGGAGATCGTCATCGACCCGCGGGTCGGCGAGATCCCGACCCCGGCGGCGCTGAGCCATGAGGAGCGGCCGGCCTGGCTGCGTCAGGCGTTTGGCGGGCGCTGGGACCAGATCGAGGGCGATCTGGACTATGTCGGCTGGACGCAAAGCGTGGCCGGCGCTCTGCGCGAACATACTGGCGCGGCGGTGTTCAGCCACTTCGTCGCCCTCAACGCGGCCGTCGGCGTAGCGATGGGGCTGGGCGAGGTCATGGCCTTCCGGCCCGACCATTGCTCGCGCACGGTGTTCAAGATCGACGGCGACCGCTTGATCCTGGCCGAGAAAGGGCGCGAAGCTCAGAGCCAAGTCTTGTGAAGGAGTAGGCGTGGCGCGAGAGATTCTGACGGTCGCCCAGATGGCCGCGGCCGATCGCGCCGCCGTCGAGCGCGGCACGCCGACGCCGGTCCTGATGGAGCGGGCCGGCGAGGCCGTGGCCCAGGCCATCCGGGAGCGCTACGCCCATCGTCCGGTGGTGATCTGGTGCGGGCCGGGCGACAATGGCGGTGACGGCTATGTCGCCGCCCGTCACCTGCGCCGACGTGGCTGGCAGGTCGTGGTCGAGGCCGCCTATCCGCCGTCCACCGACGCCTGCCGTTGGGCCGCGTCGCGCTGGAAGGGCGAGGTCCGGCCGCTGTCGACGGAGCTGTCGGCCGGCACGCTCTATATAGACGCACTGTTCGGAGCGGGCCTGTCGCGGCCGCTGGAGGGCGACGTCGCCAGGTTGGCGCGTCTTGCCGCCGAGCAGCCGCTGAGCCTTGTCGCGGTCGACACGCCGTCGGGCCTGCATGGCGACACCGGCCGGCCGCTGGGCGATGTCGCCTTCCGCGCCGACCTGACCGTCACCTTCCACCGCCGCAAGCGCGCCCACGTGCTGGTCGAGGGGCGCAAGGCCTGTGGCGAGATCGTCGTCGCCGACATCGGCCTGTGGGCCGCCGAAGGCGCGGACCTGTTCGAGAACGACCCCGACCTGTGGGGCAAGCGCTTTCCCTGGCCGGCGCTGGACGCTCACAAGCACACGCGCGGCCGGCTGAAGGTGGTCAGCGGCGAGATGTGGAACACCGGTGCGGCTAGGTTGGCAGCGCGCGGGGCGCTGCGGATCGGCGCTGGCGCGGTGACCGTGCTGTCGCCGCCGGGGGCCCTGGCGGTCAACGCCGCCCACCTGGAAGCGATCATGCTGGCCCCGTTCGGGGCCGAAGCCGACCTGGCCGTCGCCGCCGAGGAGGCCGACGCGGTGATCATCGGTCCAGCAGCCGGAGTGGGCGAGGCGACCGCGCTGAACCTGCAGGCCCTGGCCCAGACCGGCGCGGCCTTGGTCGTCGACGCCGACGCGCTGACCAGCTTCCGGCACGACGTCGAAAGCCTGTTCGCCTGTCTGGACCGCGACGACGTCCTGACCCCGCATCCCGGCGAGTTCGAGCGAATCTTCCCAGGCCTGCTGGCCAGGACGCCCGAGCGGATCGCGGCGACGCGCGAGGCGGCGAAGCGGGCAGGGGCCGTGGTGCTGCTGAAGGGCCCCGACACCGTGGTCGCAGCGCCGGACGGCCGGGCCGCTGTGTCGTTGAACGGAACGCCTTGGTTGGCCACTGCCGGCTCGGGCGACGTGCTGGCCGGCTTCATTGGCGGCCTTATCGCGCAGGGCATGGAAAGCTTCGAGGCCGCCTGCGCCGGGGCCTGGATCCACGCCGAATGCGGCGCCCGTCATGGACCGGGCCTGACCGCCGAAGACCTGCCGGGCTTGGCGCCCGCCGTGCTGGCCGACCTGTACGCTCGACGCTGACCGGACTTGCGCGGCAAGGTTTAAGTCCGTAATCCCCCTCGCACGCGGATGTGGCGAAACTGGTAGACGCACTAGATTTAGGTTCTAGCGCCGAGAGGCGTGGAGGTTCGAGTCCTCTCATCCGCACCAGATCGCTCGTGACGGCTTCAAACGCTGTCACGAGTTTTACTTATCGCGCTCTTGGATGCTCGCGCACGTCGTGACATAAGGGCGCTCTTTCGCCGCCCCGGCCTCGCGGGCGGCGTCGATCTTTTGGACCCCCAGGGCGGAGTTCGAGCGCGCGGCGTCTCGGGCCCGAGAAATAAGAATGTCGATGCAGATCGTTGAAAAGTCGGGCGAAGGCCTCAGCCGCGTTTTTGGCGTCACGGTGCCCGCAAGTGAACTGGCCACGCGCCTGGAAGCGCGCATCGCCGAAGTCGCGCCGCAGATGAACGTGAAGGGTTTCCGTCCCGGCAAGGTGCCGACGGCCCACGTTCGTCGCCTGTACGGCAAGGGCCTGATGGGCGAAGTCATCGAGCAGGCCCTGAACGAGACGACCTCGAAGGTCCTGGAAGACAACAAGCTGCGTCCGGCCGGTCAGCCCGAGCTGAACCCGACGTCGGACATGGACAAGGTCATCAACGGCGGCGAAGACCTGGTCTTCGACCTGGCCGTCGAAGTGATGCCGGAATTCGAACCGATCGACCCGGCGTCGATCGAGCTGGTCAAGCCGGTCTACAAGGTCGGCGACGAGGAAGTCCAAGAGGCCCTCGACGAACTGGCCAAGCAAGCCCGCACCTATGAGCCGCGCACGGGCAAGACCGTGAAGGCCAAGGACGGCGACCAACTGCTGATCGACTTCGTCGGCACGATCGACGGCGTTGAATTCGCCGGCGGCAAGGCCGAAGGCGCTGAGCTGGTCCTGGGTTCGGGCCAATTCATCCCGGGCTTCGAAGACCAACTGGTCGGCGCCAAGCCGGGCGACGAAATCGTCGTGAAGGTGAAATTCCCGGAAGAATACCAAGCCAAGGAACTGGCCGGTAAGGACGCCGAGTTCGCCACCAAGGTGACCGAAGTCCGCGCCCCGGTCGACGGCAAGGCCGACGACGAGCTGGCCAAGCGCCTGGGCCTGTCGGACCTGGCCGCCCTGACCGAGTTGCTGAAGTCGAACCTGGGCAGCCGCTACGAAAACAGCTCGCGCTTCAAGCTGAAGCGCGCTCTGCTGGACGTCCTGGACACCAAGCACGACTTCGCCCTGCCGCCGCGCATGGTCGACGCCGAGTTCGCCGGCATCTGGCAACAGGTCGAGGCCGACAAGGCCCGTGGCGGCCTGCCGCCGGAAGACGCCGAGAAGTCGGAAGACCAGCTGAAGGACGAGTACAAGAAGATCGCCGAGCGCCGCGTGCGCCTGGGTCTGGTGCTCGCCGAAATCGGCCGCAAGAACGACGTCGTCGTCACCGACCAGGAACTGACCGACGCGATCATGCGCGAAGCCCGCCAGTACGGCGCTCAGGCCCAGCAAGTGTTCGACATGTACCGCCAGCGCGCCGACCTGCAGGCCGCCCTGCGCGCCCCGATCTACGAAGACAAGGTCGTCGACCTGATCTTCGGCAAGGCCAAGATCGAAGAAAAGGAAGTCTCCAAGGACGAGCTCCTGGAAGAAGACGACCTGCCGGAAGGCTACGGCGGCTAAGGCCAGCCGAAGGCAAGAGAAACGAGGCGCGGTCCGCAAGGTCCGCGCCTTTTTTCATGCCGCCACGAAAGCGCCGGCTCCTTGCAACCTGTTAAGCGCCACGCGATATGCGGTAGCGACGGCGCGCGGGGGCTGATTCGTTTTCCGCGCTTGCCCAGCACACACGACGAAGGGTGATCCCGATGATGTACGATCCGATGGCGACGGCCATGAACCTGGTTCCGATGGTGGTCGAGCAGACCAGCCGCGGCGAACGCGCCTTCGACATCTTCTCGCGCCTGCTGAAGGAACGGATCATCTTCCTGACCGGTCCGGTCGAGGACGGCATGGCCAGTCTGATCTGCGCCCAGCTGCTGTTCCTGGAGTCGGAGAACCCCAAGAAAGAGATCGCCATGTACATCAACTCGCCGGGTGGCGTGGTGACGGCCGGTCTCGCGATCTACGACACCATGCAATACATCAAGAGCCCGGTCTCGACGGTGTGCATGGGCATGGCCGCCTCGATGGGCAGCCTGCTGCTCGCCGCCGGCGCCGCCGGCCAGCGCATCGCGCTGCCGAACGCCCGCATCATGGTGCACCAGCCGTCGGGCGGCTTCCGCGGCCAGGCCTCGGACATCGAGCGTCACGCCGAGGACATCATCAAGACCAAGCGCCGCCTGAACGAAATCTACGTCAAGCATTGCGGCCGCACCTATGAAGAGGTCGAGCGCACCCTGGACCGCGACCACTTCATGAGCTCGGAAGAAGCCAAGGCCTGGGGCCTGGTCGACCACGTGTACGACTCGCGTGAAGCGGCCGAGGCCGGCGCCGAATAAGGCGCGAAGCTTCCCAGTAAGCTTCACTGAAACGAGAAAGCCGCCGATCTTCGCGATCGGCGGCTTTTTCTATGCTCGGAAACCTGCGGCAAATCCGCTCAGGTTGCGGGCTTGCCCCGGAACACGCGGTAGCCCTTCTCGTCTGCGATCGCGAGCATCTCGGTGTCGCCCGAGGTGTCGCCATAGGCCGCTGTCAGGTGCACGTCGGGGCCAAAGACCTCGCGCAGCCGGATGACCTTTTCCTTGGCCCGGCAGTTGTTCCCATCGAGGCCGCCCAGGATGCGGCCGTCGTCATTGGTCATCAGGCGCGTGCCGATCAGCATGTCGGCGCCCAGGCCCCGGGCGAAGGGGGCGACGGTGATTTCGGGGGAGGCGGTGACGATCACCAGCTTGGCCCCCTTGGCCCGCCACGAGCGCCAGACGGCCAGGGCGTCGGGGCGCAGCAGGGACGGCGCAAAGGCCTGGGCGAAGGCCCGGGCGTCGTTCTCGATCTGCTCGACCGTGGCGCCCTTCATGAACTCGCGAACCGCGGCGGCCTTGAGTTTCGCGCGGTTCCGGTCGAACACGTAGCCGATCAGCGACGGGGTCAGGCGGATGACGCCGCGCGTCCATTTGCGGCCGGCGCGCCACTTCAGGAAGGCGTTGAAGCTGTCCTTGACGGTCAGGGTGCCGTCGAAGTCGAAAGCGACGAGCGCGGGCTCATCGCCCAGATCGCCGGTCATCGGACGCGACGCGCTCAAACCCTTCGACATCAACGAACGCTTCGCCATCGACCTTCCCAAGGAGCGCGTTTCCCGCGCTCGACCTCTACGATTCCGGTTCTCGTAATAAGGGGTTCCTGGGACGGCGGTAAGGGCTTAGTCGCTCGGCGCTTGCGTCGGCGCGCCAATCGCCCAAATTAGATGACGAGGTCATGACACGATCCGGCCCACTGAGCGTTTGAGGCGAGGAAAGGCGCCGGCAAGGCTTGTGAACCGAGCCCGGATCGGGGAATGTCAAGGATTAGACAACTCCCGGCGTATATCCTGTCTGCTTCGGTGGCGGTGTGTGCGCTCGGAGGGGCGTCGCGGCGTAAAGCCGTAAGTCGCCATAGTGTGAGAAGCGATCATGACGAAAGCCGCGAGCGGCGACACCAAGAGCACTCTGTATTGTTCTTTCTGCGGAAAGAGCCAGCACGAGGTGCGCAAGCTCATCGCCGGGCCGACGGTGTTCATTTGTGATGAATGCGTCGAACTGTGCATGGATATCATCCGCGAAGAGCACAAGATCGCCTTCGTGAAGTCCAAGGACGGCGTCCCGACGCCGCGCGAGATTTGCGAGGTCCTGGACGATTACGTGATCGGTCAAGGTCACGCCAAGAAGGTCCTCGCTGTGGCGGTGCACAACCACTACAAGCGCCTGAACCACGCTTCGAAGAACAACGACGTCGAACTGGCCAAGTCGAACATCTTGCTGGTCGGTCCGACCGGTACGGGTAAGACGCTGCTGGCCCAGACGCTGGCCCGAATCATCGACGTGCCGTTCACGATGGCCGACGCCACGACGCTGACCGAAGCCGGTTACGTCGGTGAAGACGTCGAAAACATTGTGCTGAAGCTGCTGCAGGCCGCCGACTACAATGTCGAGCGCGCTCAACGCGGCATCGTGTACATCGACGAAATCGACAAGATCAGCCGCAAGTCGGACAACCCGTCGATCACCCGCGACGTGTCGGGTGAAGGCGTGCAGCAGGCCCTGCTGAAGATCATGGAAGGCACTGTCGCCTCCGTGCCGCCGCAGGGCGGGCGCAAGCATCCGCAGCAGGAGTTCCTGCAGGTCGACACGACGAACATCCTGTTCATTTGCGGCGGCGCGTTCGCCGGCCTCGAGAAGATCATCTCGGCGCGCGGCGCGGCCAAGTCGATCGGCTTCGGCGCGAAAGTGACCGATCCGGAAGAGCGCCGCACGGGCGAGATCCTGCGGAACGTCGAGCCTGACGACCTGCAGCGCTTCGGCCTGATCCCGGAATTCATCGGCCGTCTGCCGGTGGTCGCGACCCTGGAGGATCTCGACGAGACCGCCCTGGTCAAGATCCTGACCGAGCCGAAGAACGCCTTCGTCAAGCAGTACCAGCGCCTGTTCGAGATGGAGAACATCGGCCTGACCTTCACCGACGACGCCTTGCACCAGGTCGCCAAGAAGGCCATCGCCCGCAAGACCGGCGCGCGCGGCCTGCGGTCGATCATGGAAGGCATCCTGCTGGAGACCATGTTCGAGCTGCCCAACTACGAGGGCGTCGAGGAAGTGGTGGTCAATGCCGAGGTCGTCGAAGGCCGGGCTCAGCCGCTGCTGATCTACGCCGAGAAGAAGGGCGGGGCGGCTTCGGCCTAATCGCCAAGCTTCGCCGCGAAAATCAGGGCGCGTCTTCCACAGGAAGGCGCGCCTTTTTCGTGGATAAACCGGTGTCGTAAATCTGTTGGACGACCGGTGAGGCATTCGCGCCACGAAAAGCTTGGGCGAGCGAAAGTCGTTTTCCTGACAGTGTTTAGGCGAACTTGCCCGCTATGCGGCTTTGCGGGGCATATTCACTTCAGCTTCGCCGGTCACGCGCGACCTGTCGCCGCTGTGAGGCGAGTGAGCTTGAACCCTGTTGTAAAACGTCCACATAAATAACGACCATTCGCCCAGTCACGGGCGGACGGGTCGTTCGACTCAGGCGCATCGTCTGATGTTACGGCGGCCCGCAGGGCCAAGGCGTCTAGGGGCGCTGAAGGCCGGGAGTATTGAGCACATGTCCGAACTACGTACGCTTCCTGTCTTGCCGCTGCGGGATATCGTTGTGTTCCCGCACATGGTGGTGCCGCTCTTCGTGGGCCGCGACAAATCCGTGCGCGCCCTTGAGGAAGTGATGCGCGGCGACAAGCAGATCCTGCTCGTCACCCAGAAGAACTCGGCGGATGATGATCCGGCGCCGGGTGACATCTTCGATGTCGGCGTTCTGGCCACCGTCCTGCAACTGCTGAAGCTGCCCGACGGCACCGTGAAGGTGCTGGTCGAGGGCAAGGGCCGCGCCGCGGTCGTGAAGTTCACCGATCAGGAATCCTTCTACGAGGCCCAGATCGGCGAAGTCAGCGAAGACGAAGGCGCCGGCCCTGAGGCCGAAGCCCTGTCGCGCGCGGTCGTCGAGCAATTCGAAAACTATGTGAAGCTGAACAAGAAGGTGCCGCCGGAGGCCCTGGCGTCGATCCCGCAGATCGCCGAGCCGGGTAAGCTGGCCGACAGCATCGCCGCCCACCTGTCGGTGAAGATCGGCGACAAGCAGCACCTGCTGGAAATCTTCGACGTCGTGAAGCGCCTGGAGAAGGTCTTCGCCCTGATGGAGGGTGAGATCTCGGTGCTGCAGGTCGAGAAGAAGATCCGCTCGCGCGTGAAGCGCCAGATGGAGAAGACCCAGCGCGAGTACTATCTGAACGAACAGATGAAGGCGATCCAGCGCGAGCTGGGCGACCCGGATGACTCGCGCGACGAGCTGATCGATCTCGAAAAGCGCATCAAGAAGACCAAGCTTTCCAAGGAAGCCCGCACCAAGGCCGAGAGCGAGCTGAAGAAGCTGCGCAACATGAGCCCGATGTCGGCCGAGAGCACCGTCGTCCGGAACTATCTGGACTGGCTGCTGTCGATCCCGTGGGGCAAGGCCAAGACCAAGAAGATCGACCTGCCGGAAGCCGAGGAAATCCTCGACGCCGATCACTACGGCCTGGAAAAGGTCAAGGAGCGGATCCTCGAGTACCTGGCCGTCCAGGCCCGGACCAACTCGCTGAAGGGCCCGATCCTGTGCCTGGTCGGTCCTCCCGGCGTCGGCAAGACCTCGCTGGGCAAGTCGCTGGCCAAGGCCACCGGTCGCGAATTCGTGCGCATGAGCCTCGGCGGCGTGCGTGACGAGGCCGAGATCCGCGGTCACCGCCGCACCTACATCGGCTCGATGCCCGGCAAGGTCATCCAGTCGATGAAAAAGGCCAAGACGACGAACGCCTTCGTCCTGCTGGACGAGATCGACAAGATGGGCAGCGACTACCGCGGCGATCCAGCCTCGGCGCTGCTGGAAGTGCTTGATCCGTCGCAGAACTCGACCTTCGGCGACCACTATCTGGAGGTCGACTACGACCTGTCGCAGGTGATGTTCGTCACGACGGCCAACAGCCTGAACATGCCCCAGCCGCTGCTGGACCGCATGGAGATCATTCGCATCCCCGGCTATACCGAGGATGAGAAGCTGGAGATCGCCAAGCGGCACATCCTGCCCAAGCTGGCCAAGGATCACGGCCTGAAGGCGGCCGAGTTCGTTGTTCCGGACAAGGCGATCCGCGACCTGATCCGCTACTACACCCGGGAAGCCGGCGTGCGGTCGCTGGAGCGGGAACTGGGCGCCCTGGCGCGCAAGACGGTGCGTGATCTGGCTCGCGAAAAGCTGGCCACGATCACCATCGACGACGAGCGCCTGGCCAAGTACGCCGGTGTGAAGAAGTATCGCTACGGCGAGACCGACGAAGTCGACCAGGTCGGCATCGTCACCGGTCTGGCCTGGACGGAGTTCGGCGGCGACATCCTGACCATCGAAGCCGTGAAGATGCCGGGCAAGGGTCGCATGCAGATCACCGGCAACCTCAAGGACGTGATGAAGGAGTCGATCGCGGCGGCCAACAGCTACGTCCGCTCGCGCTCGGTGCAGTTCGGCATCAAGCCGCCGATCTTCGAAAAGACCGACGTCCACATCCACGTGCCGGACGGCGCCACGCCCAAGGACGGTCCGTCCGCCGGCGCGGCCATGGGCCTGGCCATCGTCTCGGTCCTGACCGGCATCCCGATCCGCAAGGATATCGCGATGACCGGCGAGATCACCCTGCGCGGCCGGGTCACCGCCATCGGCGGCCTGAAGGAAAAGCTGCTGGCGGCTCTGCGCTCTGGCGTGAAGACCGTGCTGATCCCGCAGGAGAACGAGAAGGACCTCGCGGATGTGCCCCAGAGCGTCAAGGACGGGCTGGAAATCATCCCGGTCTCGACCATGGACGAGGTGCTCAAGCACGGCCTCACCGGCCCCTTGACCCCGGTCGAATGGAACGAGGCTGACGAGCCGATTGCTGCGGGTGCGAAGAAGGACGACCCCGACGGGGACGCCGTTCTGACCCACTAAACGCAACTAATCGTTGATAACTTAGGCGGCGCGGGAGTTTCCCGCGCCGCTCGCGTTTGACGGGGCATTTTCTACCGCCATAATCCCCCTCTGAGCCAAGCGCCGTAAGGAATAAGCGGCGCTGCTCAGGCTGGGAGAAAAACATGACCACAAAAGCCGAACTCGTTACGGCGATCGCCGAGAAGGCGGGCATCAACAAGAACCAGGCCAAGGACGCGCTGGAAGCCTTCATCGACGCCGTCACCGACTCGTTGAAATCGGGTCAGGACGTTCGCCTGGTCGGTTTCGGCACCTTCAAGGCCGTGACCCGCGCCGCAGGCACCGCCCGCAACCCGCGCACCGGCGAGACGGTCAACCGTCCCGCATCCAAGACCGCGCGCTTCCAGGTCGGCGAAGGCTTGAAGTCCTCGCTGAACGGCTAAACCAGTTTCCGCTTACAAGAGGCGGAGCGTCATCCTGGGGGGCTGACGTTCCGCCTTTTCGTTTTGCGCTTTGCGCGGCGCGCGGGTGCGGCTAGAAGCGCGCTCCCAAGAGGGCAGTTAGCTCAGCGGTAGAGCGTCTCGTTTACACCGAGAGGGTCGGGGGTTCGATCCCCTCACTGCCCACCATCCTTCCAGCATCAATCCATTTCCAACCTCGCGCTGTCTAGCGCGGGGAGGCGGTCGCATGACGCCGTTTTAATCTGCGTAACGTTGATCAAAGTGATATCACTTTGATCGCACCGCTGGAGGAGCGTCATGTCCGAGACCCGCACCATCAATCGCACGACCGAGCGCCCGCATGGGGGCATGGGTGGCGGCCTGCCGCTGCTGGCGCTGCCCTTCCTGCTGGGCGGAGGGATCTTTGCCTTTACGCAGGAGCTGCCGGCGATCGGCGTCGGCCTGGTCCTGCTGTTCCTGCTGGTGTCGGCCGGCTTCTATTCGCTGCAGCCGAACGAGGCCTACGCCATCAACCTGTTCGGCTCGTATGTCGGCACCGACCGCAAGACGGGCCTGCGCTGGATCCTGTTCTGGTATGGCCGCAAGAAGATCAGCCTTCGAGTGCGCAACGTCACCAGCGAGACGCTGAAGGTCAACGACAAGCGCGGCAACCCGATCGAGATCGCCGCCAACATCGTCTGGCGGGTCCAGGACTCAGCCCAGGCCCTGTTCGACGTCGACGACTACGCCGCCTTCGTGAACATCCAGATCGAGACGGGCCTGCGCGAGGTCGCCTCGCACTATGCCTATGACCACGCGGAGGAGGGCGAGCCGACGCTGCGCGCCCACGCCGAGGAGGTGGGCGATCGCCTGCAGAAGGACTTGCAGCAGCGCTGCAACGTCGCCGGCGTGGCCATCGACGAAGCGCACCTGATGCACCTGGCCTACGCTCCCGAGATCGCCGGTTCGATGCTCAAGCGTCAGCAGGCCGAGGCCGTGCTGGCCGCGCGCCGCACGATCGTGGCCGGCGCTGTGGACATGGTCGAGAGCGCGCTCAGCCAGCTTAGCGAGCGCGGTGTCGTCACCCTGGACGACGAACGTCGCGCCTCGATGGTCTCGAACCTCCTGGTGGTGCTGTGCGCCGACCGCGAAGCCCAGCCCGTGGTCAACACCGGCACGCTGTACGGCTGACGTGGCCGAGGATTCTGAAAAGGGAGCCAAGGGCGGGCGGCGCGCGTTCTTGATGCGCGTCCGCCCCGAGGTGCTGGCCGCTGTCGAACGACTGGCCGACGCGGAGTTGCGCAGCGTGAATGCTCAGGTAGAGGTATTGCTGCGCGAGGCCCTGAAGCGTCGCGGCGTCACTCTGAAATCGTCCGGGAACGGCGAGGAACTGTGAGTGTCGCAAAAGCTTTATCGTTCCAGGGCCGAATGGGGGGCCTGGAGTAGCGATGAGGAATCGGCGTGACGGACACGACCCTGACTCGGCCCGCCGGCCTGCGTGGTTCTCAGCCCCAAATCGCTCCGCCGACTGACGGCCCGGTTCGTCTCGTCGATACGACGATGCTCTATGCCCCACGCAGCGGCGGGGTGCGTCGGTACCTGGCGTCCAAGCGCGCTTGGCTGGCGGCCAATCGTCAAGATGTCCGCCATACGCTGGTCGTGCCGGGCGCGCGCGATTCCTATGACGGCCAGGGGCGCGTCTCGATCTATGCCGCGCCGCTGCCATTCGGCGCGGGCTATCGCTGGCCGATGGTCAAGGCCGCCTGGATGGACCGCCTGATCCGCCAGCGCCCCGACATCATCGAAGCCGGCGATCCCTATACCCCCGGCCTGGCGGCGCTGAGGGCAGGGGACGCCCTGGGCATTCCCGTCGTTGGCTTCTGCCACACCGATCTGGGCAAGCTGGCGGCGCTGCATATCGGCGAGTGGGCCGAGAAGCCCGTCCAGAAGCGCTGGGCGGCGATCTATCGCCAGTTCGACCAGGCCGTGGCGCCCAGCCGCTTCATCGCCGGTCGTCTGATCGAGGCGGGCGTTCACAATGCCATCGGCCTGCCGCTGGGCGTCGACACGGAACTCTTCCATCCCGCCCGCGCCGATCGTGACGCTCTACGCCGCCGCTTGGGCGTCGCGCCTGACGAGCGCTTGCTGGTCTTCGCCGGCCGTCCGGCGCGCGAGAAGAAGCTGGATGTGCTGGTCAGCGCGGTCGAGCGCCTAGGCGCGCCGTACAAGCTGCTGTTCGTTGGGGCCGGCGGCGGCGCGCCGGTCAGCGATCGCGCCCTGTGCCTGGACTATGTCCGCGATCCCGCTGCTCTGGCTGGCGTGCTGGCCAGCTGTGACGCCTTCGTCCACGCCAATGACAATGAGCCGTTCGGCCTGATCGTGCTGGAGGCCATGGCCTGTGGCCTGCCCGTGGTCGGCGTCGCCGCCGGCGGCGTAGCCGAATCTGTGGATGAAGAGGTAGGGCAACTGGCCGTCGCCTCCGAGCCGGCCGCGTTCGCCGAGGCGATCGAGACGCTGTTCGCCCGCGATATCGCCGCCATCGGCGCGGCCGCTCGTCGTCGTGCGGTCGAGCGGCATGGCTGGGACGCGGTGTTCCGCCAGCTATGCGGCATTTACGGTGAGCTGACCGGCCGCCAAGCGTTTGGCGGCCGGGTCCCGTTGCGCGATCACTAGGCCTTGAGCGAGGCCAGGATCTCGTAGCTGCGCTTGCGCGCGGCGTGATCGTAGATCTGAGAGGCGAACATCAGCTCGTCGGCCTCGGTCAGCTTCAACACCTGGTCGATCTTGCGCTTCACGGTCTCGGGCGAACCGATCGCCGAGTACTGGAAGGTGTGGTCCAGGCCCGCCAGCTCGGCTGGCGAGGCGTGCTCGCGGATATCGTCGACGGGCGGCGGCAGCAGGCCAGGGCGGCCGCGGCGCAGGGCCAGGAACTGCTGCTGGGTCGAGGTCGCCAGGCGCGTCGCTTCGGCGTCCGTGTCCGCGGCGCAGACCCCGATACAGACCATGGCGTAGGGCTTGTCCAAGACCTCCGACGGCTTGAAGTGCCGGCGATAGAGGAGGAGGGCGTCCAGCAGCGAGTCGGGCGCGAAGTGCGCCGCGAAGGCGAATGGCAGGCCCAGGGCCGCGGCCAGCTGCGCGCCCCAGGTCGAAGAGCCCAGCAGCCAGATCGGCACGTCCTGGCCTTCGCCCGGTACGGCGCGGACGCTCTGGTCGAACTCGGCCGGTTTGAACCAGTGTTGCAGCTCGACGACGTCCTGGGCGAACGAATCAACGGCCCCGGCATAGCGGCGCAGCGCCCGCATGGTGGCCTGGTCGGTGCCCGGCGCGCGGCCCAGGCCCAGGTCGATGCGGCCCGGATAGAGCGCGGCCAGGGTGCCGAACTGCTCGGCGACCATCAGCGGGGCGTGGTTAGGCAGCATGACGCCGCCCGAGCCGACCCGAATCGTCTTCGTTCCGCCAGCGACGTGGCCGATCACGACGGCGGTCGCGGCTGACGCGATTCCCGGCATGTTGTGATGCTCGGCCAGCCAGTAGCGGTGGAAGCCGAGAGATTCGGCGTGGCGCGCCAGGTCGAGGCTGTTGTTGAGCGCCTGGCCGACGGGCGTGCCTTGCGGAACGGGCGCCAGATCCAGGACGGAGAACTGCGGGTAAGCGGAACGGGTCATGTCCGCTACATGGCGTGCACGCTCAGCAACACAAGTCGTTGCCGAAACCATTCTCGATTTTAGGAGAAACCACTGGACGGTGGCGCGAATGACGGGGCTCGAACCCGCGACCTCCGGCGTGACAGGCCGGCGCTCTAACCAACTGAGCTACATCCGCGTCGTGCGCCAGGGCGCGACGGTCGTCCGTAGACCGAGGGGAGGGTGCTTTTCCACTCCTTCAAGAAAGGGTGGCGCGAATGACGGGGCTCGAACCCGCGACCTCCGGCGTGACAGGCCGGCGCTCTAACCAACTGAGCTACATCCGCATATCCCTTCGCCGAGGCGAAAGTGCGACCCGCCGATCGGCGAGGGGCGTCTGATATGTCGGGCGAAGACTCGTGTCAACGGCCATATCGAAGAAGCGACAATTGGCTGCTGTCCGATCCTCGAATTCGTGTGGATAGTCGCCAGGAACAGCTGTGGGGCCTGATCATCGCGACCCTTGTTTTTCCCAGACCGGCGTTAGGGAAAGCAGGTCCAGTTGCGATCGTTTCTCAATGTGCTTCGGGTGTTTGAAGCGTTGGCGACAGTGGGCTACAACCCGCTCGATTCAAGCCAAGGGCTGTCATGACCGCCTTCCTTCTCCAGTACCTGCCGATCGTGATCTTCCTAGGGATCGCGGCGGCCATCGGCATCGTCTTCATCCTCGCGGCCGCCGTGCTCGCGCCGAAGGCGCCGGACCCGGAAAAGCTGTCCGCGTACGAATGCGGCTTCAACGCCTTCGACGACGCGCGCATGAAGTTCGACGTCCGGTTCTATCTGGTGTCGATCCTCTTCATCATCTTCGACCTGGAAGTGGCGTTCCTGTTCCCCTGGGCGGTCACGCTGATGAAGCTGCCGCACGACGTGGCCCAGTTCGCCTTCTGGTCGATGATGACCTTCCTCGGCGTTCTGACCGTCGGCTTTATCTATGAATGGAAGAAGGGCGCCCTCGAATGGGAGTGATCGTTCCCGCCACCACCGTTCCGGCGTTTTCGGGCGGCCGTTCGACGGTCGAGGGCTATGACCCCAAGCTGCACGACCCGTTCTTCGACGGGGTCTCGCAGCAGCTGGCCGACAAGGGCTTCATTACGGCCGCCGCCGACGACCTGATCACCTGGGCCCGCACGGGCTCGCTGATGTGGATGACGTTCGGCCTGGCGTGCTGCGCCGTCGAGATGATGCACTCGGCCATGCCGCGCTACGACCTGGAGCGCTACGGCTTCGCGCCGCGCGCCAGCCCGCGTCAGTCGGACGTGATGATCGTCGCCGGCACGCTGACCAACAAGATGGCTCCGGCCCTGCGCAAGGTCTACGACCAGATGCCGGAGCCCCGCTACGTCATCTCGATGGGCAGCTGCGCCAATGGCGGCGGCTACTACTATTACAGCTACAGCGTCGTGCGCGGTTGCGACCGCGTCGTGCCGATCGACATCTACGTGCCGGGCTGCCCGCCCACGGCCGAAGCCCTGGTCTACGGCGTGCTGCAGCTCCAGAAGAAGATCCGTCGCATGGGTACGATCGAGCGATGAGCCAAGATCTCGAAACCCTGGGCCAGGACATCGTCGCCCGCGCGCCCGGCGTGCTGGGCCATTCGGTGGCGTTCGGCGAACTGACGATCGTGGCCAAGGCCGAGGGCGTCGTCGACACCCTGACCTTCCTGCGTGACGACGCCGCGACCCGTTTCCACCAGCTGGTGGACCTGACGGCGGTCGACTACCCCGAGCGCGCCGCGCGCTTCGACGTGGTCTACCACCTGCTGTCGATGGTGAAGAACACCCGCATCCGCCTGAAGGTGATGACGGACGAGGACACCCCGGTGCCCAGCGCCACGCCGGTGTTCCCGGTCGCCGACTGGTTCGAGCGCGAGGCGTTCGACATGTACGGCGTCTTCTTCTCGGGCCACCCGGACCTGCGCCGGATCCTGACCGACTACGGCTTCCACGGCCATCCGCTGCGGAAGGACTTCCCCATGACGGGTTATGTGGAAGTTCGCTATGACGACGAGCTCAAGCGCGTCGTGTACGAACCCGTCAAGATTACCGAGTTCCGTGCGTTCGATTTCCTCTCGCCCTGGGAAGGCGCCAAGTACGCGCTGCCCGGCGACGAGAAAGCTCAATAGCGAGCCAGGGATGATCACTCATGGGTTTGCGACGGCCGACGTTTCGTTCCGCCACCTCGTTCTTTCTGGTCGCCTTTTCGACCGCGTTCCTGATGACCATCGGAATGCGGCTGACGGGGTGGTTCACGAAGGCGCCGGTGATCAGCCCGGAGCAGAACAAGTCGCTGGGCGTCGCGATCATGGTTTCGGTGATCATGCTGGCCGTCGGCGCCAGCATCCGGAGGATGGAAGTGGCCGAGCTGCGCAGCGCGCTGCTCGGAGCGGCTTCCGTCCTGCTGGCTCTGCCGCTCTCACAGGCCGCGATTTCCCAGAGCTGGGACGTCGCGACCACCATCATCACCTTGCTGGGCGTGGTTCTGCTGATCGCAGGACTGCTTGTGTCGCTCAGCATCGAGCAGCGTAACGAAGGTCAGAACTGATGACCGGCACGAACTCGCCCGCCGCGGCGACCGACTTCTTCCGTGACGAGGCCACGGTTCCGGCGATCCCGGAAACGCCCGTCCGCAAGTTCAACATCAACTTCGGCCCGCAGCACCCGGCCGCGCACGGCGTGCTGCGCCTGGTGCTGGAGCTGGACGGCGAAATCGTCGAACGCGTCGATCCGCACATCGGCCTGCTGCATCGCGGCACCGAGAAGCTGATGGAAGCGCGCACCTATCTGCAGAACATCCCGTACTTCGACCGCCTCGACTACGTGGCGCCGATGAACCAGGAGCATGCGTTCTGCCTGGCCATCGAGAAGCTGCTGGGCGTCGAAGTGCCCAAGCGCGGCCAGATCGTGCGCGTGCTGTTCTGCGAGATCGGCCGCATCCTTAACCACCTGCTGAACGTGACGACCCAGGCCATGGACGTCGGCGCCTTGACGCCGCCGCTCTGGGGCTTCGAGGAACGCGAGAAGCTGATGATCTTCTACGAGCGCGCTTGCGGCGCTCGTCTGCACGCCAACTATTTCCGTCCGGGCGGCGTCCACCAGGATCTGACCCCCGAACTGATCGACGACATCGAGACCTGGGCGAAGGCTTTCCCCAAGATCTGCGACGACATCGAAGGCCTGATCACCGACAACCGCATCTTCAAGCAGCGCAACGTCGACATCGGCGTGGTGAGCAAGGAGGACGCCTGGGCCTGGGGTTTCTCGGGCGTGATGGTGCGCGGTTCGGGCATCGCCTGGGACCTGCGCCGCAACCAGCCGTACGAGAACTACAACGAGTTCGAGTTCGACATCCCGCTGGGCAAGAACGGCGACTGCTACGACCGCTATCTGTGCCGCATGCAGGAAATGCGTGAGAGCACCAAGATCATCCTGCAAGCGGTTGAAATGCTGCGTGGTGTGCAGGGCCCGGTGCTGACCGAGGACAACAAGGTCAGCCCGCCGCGTCGCGCCGAGATGAAGCGCTCGATGGAAGCCCTGATCCACCACTTCAAGCTCTATACCGAGGGCTTCAAGACGCCGGAAGGCGAGGTCTACGCGGCTGTCGAAGCCCCGAAGGGCGAGTTCGGCGTCTACGTCGTCAGCAACGGCACCAACAAGCCGTACCGCTGCAAGATCAAGGCTCCGGGCTTCTCCCACCTGGCGGCGATGGACTGGATGAACCGCGGCCACCAGCTGGCTGACGTGTCGGCCATCCTGGGCTCGCTCGACATCGTGTTCGGCGAGGTCGACCGGTGAGCCTTGAAGCGATCGCCCAGGCGCAACTCGACGCCTACAACGCCCAGGACCTGGACGCCCACTGCGCCCACTTCGCCGACGACGTCGTCGTGGCGGGCCTGAACGGCGACGTGGCGCGCACGGGCCTCGACGCCTATCGCGCCTTCTATGCCAAGACCTTCGCCGAGTTCCCCAAGAACCACGCGAAGCTGCTGAACCGCATCGTGGTCGGGTCCAACGTGATCGACCACGAGCATGTCGACCGCGGCAACGGCGATGCGCCGTTCCAGGTCGCCGCCATCTACACCTTCAAGGGCGACAAGATCGTCCGCGTGGATTTCGCCCGATGAGCGTACGTCGTCTCGCCAAGGAACAGCCCGCCAGCTTCGCCTTCTCGAAGGACAGCCAGGCCAAGGCCGATTGGTGGAAAGCCAAGTATCCCGCCGCCCGCAAGCAGTCGGCGGTGATCCCGATGCTGTGGCTGGCCCAGAAGCAGGAAGGCTGGATTTCCGAGCCGGCGATCCAGGAGATCGCCAAGCAGCTCGAGATGCCGGTCATCCGCGTGCTGGAAGTGGCCACCTTCTACGTGATGTTCCAGCTGCAGCCGGTCGGCAGGGTCGCCTTCGTGCAGCTGTGCGGCACCACGCCGTGCCAGCTGCGCGGCGCGCTGGACCTGAAGCAGGTGCTGAAGGACAAGATCGGTGACGCCAACCACGTCTCGGCCGACGGCAAGTTCAGCTGGGAAGAGGTCGAGTGCCTGGGCGCGTGCTGCAACGCCCCGATGGCCGCGATCAACGACTACTACTACGAGGATCTGACGCCGGAGAGCCTGGCCCAGATCCTGGACGACTTCGCGGCCGGCAAGGACCCGAAGCCGGGCAGCTACGAAGGCCGCGTGTCGTCGGAGCCGAAAGGCGCGATCCACACCCTGACGGATCCGAAGCTGTACGACGGCTCGTACGCCAAGAAGATCAAGATTCCGAACCTGCCCGAGAAGCCCAAGGCGACGAAGGCAAAGCCGGAGCCGACCGCCTAACATGACCGCCGACGCCGTCATCCAGAAGAAGCGCCTGACCGTGATGATCGTCATCACCGCGGTCTGCTTCGTGCTGGCCGGCGTCGCGATCTTTGGCGCGGTGTCGTTGAAGATCGACTGGCTGCTGCCGGTCTTCTTCCTGGCGCTGGTCGGGGGTCTTGGTTCGCAAATCTGGTTCATCCTGGGCTGGATGCGCGCGACCAAGAGGGAAGGGGCTTCGTCATGATCGACGACAGCGCCCTGAACACCCGCCGGGCGGCCTATGTCGACACCATCCGGGGCCTGCATCGCCGTGAACGCGGCGTGGGCTTCGTGGCCTGCCTCGTCGGCGCGCTGCTCCTGATCTGGGGCCGCACCGTTCAAGGCGCGCCGTTCTGGGCGGTTGTCGCCGGTCTCGTCACGATTGGCGCGGGCTGGCTGCTTTTCGCCTATGTCATCATTCGTCGGACGCGCTATGTGCGCGCCCATCCATTCGATCCGCAAAGCTGAGTCATGGTCGGTATCCTAGAAGACAAGGACCGCATCTTCACGAACCTCTACGGTCTCCAGGATTGGGGCCTCGAGGGCGCGAAGAAGCGCGGCTGCTGGAATGGCACCAAGGACATCCTGGACGCCGGGCGCGACTGGATCATCGACAACATGAAGAACTCCGGCCTGCGCGGCCGGGGCGGCGCCGGTTTCTCGACCGGCCTCAAGTGGTCGTTCATGCCCAAGGAAGTGAAGGAAGGTCGTCCTCACTACCTGGTCGTCAACGCCGACGAATCTGAACCGGGCACCTGCAAGGACCGGGAGATCATGCGGCATGACCCGCATCTCCTGATCGAGGGCTGTCTGATCGCCTCGCGCGCCATGCTGGCCCACGCCTGCTACATCTACATCCGCGGCGAATACGTCTTCGAGCGCGAGCGCCTGGAAGCGGCGATCAAGCAGGCGTACGAAGCCAACCTCGTGGGCAAGAACAACGTCCACGGCTGGGACTTCGACCTCTACGTCCACCACGGCGCCGGCGCCTATATCTGCGG
>NZ_JAGIBH010000170.1 GCF_017744445.1 Caulobacter sp. | reverse complement strand
CCCCACCTGACCTGCTTGCGCAGGTCTGTCCGCCCCCAAGCGGGGCGGAGAGGGAACGCACCGCGCCGTGCCGGGGCGAAAGACCTCTCTCCTCCCCCGTCTGGGGGAGGGGGACCGGCGAAGCCGGTGGAGGGGTCAGCGCCGGCCCATCAATCAGGAGAGAAACACATGCCCAAGTCCAAACCCCCGCGCCGCAAGCGCCTGCGCCACATCGTCAGCAAGACCCGGTCGTTCCTCGACTTCTACGACGAGCTGGAGCGCCTCACCGAGCGCGCCGCGCGCGAGGCCGAGGCGCTG
Organism: Caulobacter sp.; assembly: GCF_017744445.1. Taxonomy (GTDB): domain Bacteria; phylum Pseudomonadota; class Alphaproteobacteria; order Caulobacterales; family Caulobacteraceae; genus Caulobacter. The sequence continues at coordinate 78,666 of NZ_JAGIBH010000170.1, read as the reverse complement.
GCCGACAAGGTTCCGCCCGAGGAGCTGGCGGCCATGCGGGCGACCTGCGCCGAGAACCGGCGGATATTCGCCGAAGGCCGGGCCGAGCTGCTGGCGCCCAGCCGCACGCCGGTGATGGACCGGCTGGTGACGGAAGCCCGGCGGCGTGCTCGCCAGGGCTGACCTATACACCAATTGTTAAGTCAAACCCGCATTGCACCCAGACTTATCCACAAACGCCAGCAGTCGAAGCAGCGTCAGCAGATGAACCCGATGTAATCTGACATCGAAGTAACCTACATTTCCGGCTTGTAACTTGAGATGAACGGGCGTGGCGTCCAGACCTCTCCTCACTGAGGGGATACCAGTGATGACCAAGTCCATTCTGCTGGCCACGTCGGCCACGATGCTGCTGCTCGCCGGTACGGCGCATGCTGGCGAGACGACCCAGACTCCGGAACAGGTCGCCGCGCCTCCCGTGGCCGCGCCCGCCGCGACGGGCCTGCTGGTGTTCCAGCCCGAGTTCTTCGCCGCCCAGCGTCCGAACACGGCGCTGGACATGGTCGATCGGGTGCCGGGCTTCGACGTGGACGACGGTTCGGGCGCGCGCGGCTTCGAGGGCGCGGTCGGCAACATCCTGATCAACGGCAGCCGCCCGGCGTCGAAGAACGACACCGGCTCGAACGTGCTGTCGCGCACGCCGGCCGATCGCGTCGACCATATCGAGCTGATCCGCGGCGGCGTCCCGGGCGTCGACATGCAGGGCTATGCCGTCGTCGTGAACGTGGTGCTGAAGAAGGGCGTCAGCCACCAGCAGATCCTGACGCTGAACTCGGTGAACTTCGATGGCGGCCACGACATCTATGGCGGCAGCTACCAGTTCACCTCGACCAATGGCGACAAGAGCTGGGGCGTGACGCTCAGCGACGGCACCGGCATGAGCGACAGCAACGGCGTGGGCCGCAACGTCCGCCACGACGGCACGGGCAAGCTGATCCGCGACGAGGCCTTCATCAATGACGGCTGGGGCGGCGGGCGCTCGATCCGCGGCAACTTCACCGGCCCGGTGGCCGGCGGCAAGCTGGAGGCCACGGCCCGCTACGGCGTCAACGACTGGCAGGAATGGCAGGAGCTGTCCTCGCCCGTCGCCTTCCGCCGCAGCGCCTATGCCGAGGAGAGCCATTCGGCCGAGCTGGGTTTGACCTACACCCGGCCGCTGGCCCCGAAGTGGAACCTGGAAACCCGCGCCATCCACAGCTTCGAGAACTTCGACAACGTCTCGACCAGCGACCAGACCCTGTCGGGGGTCAAGGATCCGCAACAGCGCTTTGTGGCCGATGGCGACAGCTCGGAGTCGATCGTGCGCGGCCTGGTCCGCTACGAGTTCTCCAAGGCCCTGACGCTGGAGGCCGGCGCCGAGGGCGCCTACAACATGCTGGACGTGAAGCAGGCCTACAGCGTCGGCGGCGCGGCCGTGGCCCTGCCCAGCGCGTCGGTGAAGGTCGAGGAGCTGCGCGGCGAGGCCTTCACCAAGGCGACCTGGCGGGTGAACCCCAAGCTGACCCTGGAGGGCGGCCTGCGGCTGGAGACCTCGACGATCAAGCAGTCGGGCGATGCGTCCAACAAGGAGAGCTTCTTCTACGCCAAGCCGCGCTTCCAGGCGACCTGGACGCCCAAGGCCAACAACCAGTTCCGCTTCCGGTTCGAGCGCGAGCTGGGCCAGCTGGACTTCAACGACTTCGCCGCCTCGTCCGACCTGGACGACAGCACCGTCTATGGCGGCAATGTCGACCTCAAGCCCGAGCAGCGCTGGATCACCGAGGTCAGCTATGAGCGCCGCTTCTGGGGCGAGGGCATCGTCTCGGTCGCGTACCGCCACGACGAGATCATCGGCGTGATCGACCGCCTGCCGCTGCCGGGCGGCCTGTCGGCGACGGGCAATATCGGCGACGCGACCCTGGACAAGCTGTCGGTCAATATCGTCATCCCGGTCGACAAGTTCGGCATCAAGGGCGGCCGCTTCACGTTCAAGAACGACTGGAACGAGACGCACGTGAAGGACCCGACGACGGGCAAGGACCGGCCGATCTCGGGCATCCGTCCGACCCAGGCCAATATCGGCTTCACCCAGGACCTGCTGAAGTACAAGACCCAGTGGGGCATCAACTGGCTGCCGCTGCTGGGCCAGGGCACCTATGACGTCGACCAGACCAATGTCTGGCGCGGCTCGGCCTATTACGAGGCCTTCGCCGAGTACAAGCCGACCCCGACCCTGGCGATCCGCGCCCAGCTGAACCTGTGGGACGACTTCACCATCCGCCGCACGGTCTTCGCCAACCGCGCGACGGACCGGGCCGTGGCCTATGTCGAGGACCGCGACATCAACCCGCGGACGTTTGTGAGCCTGCGGGTGCGGAAGACCTTCTAGCGGCTACTTCTTCAGCCGCTGGATCAAGGCCGTGGTCGACGGGTCATGCTGGCCCGTCGCGCCGCTCTCGAGTTCGGGCAGGATGCGGCCCGCCATCACCTTGCCCAGCTCGACGCCCCACTGGTCGAAGCTGTTGATCCGCCAGATCACGCCTTCGACGAAGGTCTTGTGCTCGTAGAGGGCGATCAGGGCGCCGAAGGTCCGGGGCGTCAGGCGCTCCAGGACCACCAGGGTCGACGGACGGTTGCCGGCGAAGGTGCGCTGGGGCGCCAGGGTCGCGATCTCGGCTTCGGAGACGCCCTTGGCTTTCAGCTCGGCGACCACATCTTCCGTGGCGCGACCGACCATGAAGGCCTCGGCCTGGGCGAGGAGGTTCGAGAGCAGTTTCTCGTGCATGCCGGCCGGGCCTTCGTCCGATTTGGCGACGCCGATCAGCTCCATGGGCGTGATGTCCGTGCCCTGGTGCATGCACTGGAAATAGGCGTGCTGGACGTTGGTGCCCTCGTCGCCGAACACCACCGTCGCCGTACCTCGGGCGGCGGGCTGGCCGTTCGGGCCGACCGACTTGCCGTTGGACTCCATCTCCAACTGCTGGAGGAACGAGGCCAGGCGGCGCAGGCGGTGCGAATAGGGCACGACCGAGCGGGCGCGACGGTCCAGGCCGTTGCGGTTGAAGATCTGGGCCAGGGCGACCAGGACCGGGGCGTTCTTCTCCAGCGGCGCGCTGCGGAAGTGCTCGTCCATGGCCGCGCCACCGTCCAGGAAGCCCTGGAAGACGTCCCAGCCGCAGGCGACGGCGACCGACAGGCTGACGGAGGACCACAAGGAATAGCGACCGCCGACCCAGTCCCAGAAGCCGAACACCCGCTCGTTCGGCACGCCGAACGCGGCGGTCTTGTCCAGCGCGGTCGAGATGGCGGCCAGGTGCTGATTGGCGCCGCTCTCGCCCAGGGCCTCGACCAGCCAGGCGCGGGCGGCGCTGGCATTGGCCAGGGTCTCCTGCGTCGTGAAGGTCTTGGAGACGACGATGACCAGGGTCTCTTCGGGATCCATGTCGGCCGTGGTCAGGGCGAACTCGGCGCCGTCGACATTGGCGATGAAACGCAGGTCGATGCTGGGCTTCATGGGGCGCAGAGCGTCCCACAGCAGGCGGGGACCCAGGTCGCTGCCGCCGATGCCGATGTGCAGGATGGCCTTGAACGGCTTGCCGGTCGCGCCCTTGATTTCGCCCGAACGGACGGCGTCGGCGAAGGCCTTCATCCGGACGCGGACGGCGTCGACATCGGCCATCACCGGCTGGCCCAGGGCCTTGAAGTCAGCGTCCGCCGGAGCCCGCAGCGCGGTATGCAGCACGGCGCGGCCTTCCGACGAATTGATCGCCTCGCCGCCGAACATCCGGGCCCGGGCGCCTTCGACATCGGCCGCGTGGGCCAGGTCGAGGGCGGCTTCCAGGCCGGCTTCGTCCCAGGCTTGCTTGGAGAGATCGAGATGCAGGCCGGCGACGTCCAGGGTCAGGGCGGACAGACGACCCGGCTCGTGGTCGAAGAACTCGACGATGCGCTTCTCCCCGGCGGCCTTGGCGGCGTCTTCCAGGCGGTTCCAGGCGGTGTCGAGGTCGGCCATGCAGAGACGTCCTTTTGGTAAATCGGTGTTTACGCGAAGCGGCTTATCAAACGGCTGCCGCCACGTCATGGCAGACCAATGACGTTTTTTGCGGGAGTAGCCCATGTCCTGCGACGCCGTCGCCTTTTCCGCCATGCTCTGGATGGCTTCGTTCAATCCGGGGCAGGCCGCAGGCCCGGCTCCAGCCGTGGCGCAGCAGCCCGTGATCCCGCAATCGGTCGCCGGCGAGCCGCTGTTCATGGACATCGTCAAGCGGGCCAAGCAACTGAAAGCGCAGACCGAAGCCTACCGTCAGGCGCTGGCCAAGGCCGACCCGACCGCTGCGGCGCTGAAGCTGAAAAGCTTCGACGGCTTCTCGGCCCAGATCGCCGACCTCTCGGCGCTGGACATGAAGGGCCACGTGACGCTGAAGGAGCGCGGCGCCGTCGACGATCTCAAGTGCATCCTGCGCGGCATCAGCCAGGACCTGCCCGAGAAACTGACCGCCGTCGGCGCGGCCACGACCATCAAGGCCCAGGACCTGGCCCTGCGCGACATGGTCTATCTGCTGAACGACAATGTCGAAGTGATCACCGCGCCGCCGCAGCCGGCGGCTTAACCCACCCCCGTCTCCCCGGCGAAGGCCGGGAAAACGGGGGTTTGGGATCAAGCGTCCTTGTACTTCACCGAGCAGCCGTAGGGCGTCTCGAACGGCGTCGCCACCTTGCGGCCGGCCTTGACGTCGGCCAGGGCGGCGGCGACCAGGTTCTTGGCCTTGCCCAGGTCCTCGACCTTGCTGGTCGGGATATTGTCGATCGCGCCCTCGTAGACGACCGCGCCGGTCTTATCGATGACGAACATGTGCGGCGTGGTCTTGGCCTTGTAGAGCGTCGCCACCTTGTTATCGCCGTCCAGCAACAGGGCCGTCGGCCTGGCGCCCTTGGCTTCCATCCAGGTCTTGGCGGCGGGCGCGTCGAAATAGCCCTGCTTGCCGGGGGCCGACGAGGCGATGGTCAGCCACACCACGCCGTCGGCGCGGGCGGCCTGCTGCAGGCCCTGCATGTTCCCCGAATAGTGCTTCTTCACATACGGGCAGCCTTCGTTGACCCACTCCAGCACCACGGTCTTGCCGCGGAATTCCGACAGCGAGCGGGTCTTGCCGTCGGCGTCGACGGCGGTGAACTCAGGCGCGGGCTTGGCGTGCGCCAAGGTCGGAACGAGCGCGGTCAAAGGCAGACCAGCGGCGACGAGGCGGCGAGTGATCGACATGTCGGTTCTCCAGCTTCGAGGGTTCCCCCGGCGGCACCATCTCATGGATCGACGGTTTGCGAAACGGTCGCAGAACAATACGCGTATGCGTCGAAACTTCGCCATTCTTGCTTGATCCAAGAGAGCCCGACGCCCAGAACGTCTGCATCCTCCTCCCCTGCTCTCCTCGCTCGATGTCCCGCACCAAGACCCTCGCCGCCGTCATCGGCTCCGGCCTGCTCCTGGCGGCCTGCGCCACCGAGACGAACACCACCGTCTTCGTGCCGGTCGTCGCGCCCACGCCGCCCAGCTCGCTGACGCCGCAGCCGATCATGCTGTTCAACCAGACCAAGGACGGCCGCAAGCTGTTCACGCTGGACGCCGAGTTCCCCTATTGCGACGTCGAGACGGGCAAGGTGATCGTGGTGCCGCGCTGGTACGTCACCGACTTCGCCAGCGTGCCCTGGTACGGCCAGGGCTTCGTCGATCCGCAGGGCCCGACGGCCCGCGCGGCCATCGTCCACGACTGGCTCTACACGATCGGCGAGCCCGGCAAGCGCGAGGAAGCCGACGCCATCTTCCTGCGGGCGATGATCCGTTACGGGGTGACGCCGTTCCAGGCGAACCTGGCCTACCAAGCCGTGCGGCTGGGCGGCGAGAAGGGCTACGGCCTGCCGACCGACTGGCGCTTCGTCGACCCCAAGCGCCAGAACCTCATGCAGTTCGCGCCCTTCGCCAAGCCGCGCACCGGCATGGTCCGCTACCTGCCCAAGTGCCAGGGCTTCAACCAGCTGATCCAGACCGGCTGGCGCGCCTATCCGATCAAGGTCGAGACGCCCGTGATCCCGCCGCCGGTCGTCGTCACCAAGACGCCGATCGACAAGGTCAAGGAACGGCTGCCGTTCGGCGGCGACAAGAAGAAGTAATTCCCTCGTTTGCTTTCCTCGCCCTTGTGGCGAGGACCCATGGGTCAGCTTGGCTCGCCCCCGACGAACGAGCGCGGCGCTCGCTGACGCGCAACGGCTGACGTCGCGCCCGCGGAACGATGGGCCCCAGGCACAAGGCCTAGGGAGGCAATCTGGGTAGCCTCTACTGCCCCGCCTTCTCGATCGCCTCGATCACCAGGCCCTCGGTCAGCAGCTGGGGCAGGATGACCGGCTGGCCGCCGTTCTTGGGATAGACCACGTACAGCGGCACGCCCACGCGGTTGAACTGCGCCAGGGCCTTGGCGATGACCGGGTCACGATTGGTCCAGTCGGCCTTCAGATAGACGGCGTTCTGGGCCTTGAAGGCGTCGGCGACCTTCGAACCCGACAGCGCCACCTTCTCGTTGACCTGGCAGGTCACGCACCAGGCGGCGGTGAAGTCGACGAGCACCGGACGGCCGGCGGCTTGCAGTTCCTTGACCTTCTCGGGCGACCAGACCTCGGCGGCCAGGCCGGGACCGGTCGACGTCTCGGCCGACGTCGCGGCGGCGGTCGGCGGCGCGGCGTGCAAGGCGCCGACGGTCGCGATGGCGATGGCCAGGCCCAGCGACAGCAGGGCGACCAGGATCGAGACCAGGGCCGGCTTGCCAGAAGCCCGGCGCTCTTGACCCAGGCCATAGAGCCAGGCCCCGAAGGCGGCCAGCACGCCGGCGGCCAGCAGGTGCGCCAGCGACAGCGGACCCGACTGCTGGGCGAACACCCAGACCAGCCACAGGGCCGCGCCATACATCGGGAAGGCCAAGCCCTTCTTCAGCACGTCCATCCAGGCGCCCGGACGCGGCAGCAGCTTCAGGAGCCCGGGGATGAAGGCCACGGCCACGAACGGCGCGGCGAAACCCAGGGCCAGGGCCAGGAACACCGCCAGCGAGATGACGGCCGGCTGGGTCAGGGCATAGCCCAGCGCGCCAGCCATGAACGGCGCGGTGCACGGAGCGGCCACGACGACGGCCAGGGCGCCGGTGAAGAAGGCCCCGGTCGCGCCGCCCTGGGCCGAAGCGCCCGAGCCGACGTTCTGCACCGAGGTCCCGATCTCGAAGACGCCCGACATGTTCAGGGCCACCAGCAACATCAGCAAGGCCAGACCCGCGATGACGACCGGCGACTGCAGCTGGAAGCCCCAGCCCACCGCCGCGCCGCCGGCCCGCACGGCCAGCAGCAGGCCGGCCAGGGCCAGGAAGGTGGCGACGACGCCCAACAGGAACACCAGGCCCTGCAAGCGGGTCTTGCCGGCGTCGTGGGCATGGCCGGCCAGGCTGGCGGCCTTCATCGACAGCACGGGGAAGACGCACGGCATCAGGTTCAGGATCAGCCCGCCCAGGAAGGCGAAGACCAGGGCCCCGACCAGACCGCCGGAGGTCCCGGTCGCCGGCGCGGTCTCGGCGGCGGGCGCGCCCAGCCCACCGGCCGCAGCGGGCGGCTCGCCTGCCGTGGCGGTGACCTCCCAGGCCCCGGCCTTGGTGGCGATCACGCCTTGCAGCTCGGCCGGAGGCGTGCCGCCGCCAACGAAGTCGTAGCCCGGCTTCAGGGTCAGGGTCAGGCCCTCGGGACCACGATCGATGACCTGCTCGGCGGCATGCTCGATAACCTTGGGCGAATAGGGGAAGAAATAGGCCCCGGCCATGTCGGCGCCCTTCAGCGGACCGCCGGTGACGGCCAGCTTCAGGCTCTGGCCGTCCAGCTTGAACACCGCCTTGAGGCCCGCCGGCTTGGGCGCCTTGGCCAGAACGTCGGCGACTACCGGACCCCACCTGGGATCGGCGCCCGCCGCGCCGGCCACGACCGGCAGCAGCAGGGTCAGCTTGGCGTCCTCGGGCACACAGACCTGTTCGCAGACCAGGTACTGCACGGCGGCATTCAGGCTGATCGTCGCGCCCACCGGGGCGTCGGCCGGGGCGCTGATCGGCACCGGGATGAAGACCTCGCCCTCATAGGCGTAGTCGAGCAACGGACCGAGCTTGGCCTTCTGCGGCGTCGGCCAGACCATGTCGCCGGCGCTCCAGCCCTGCGGCAGGGTCCAGGCGATCTTGGTCGCCTCGCCCGCGTCGCCGGGATTGCGCCAATAGGTGTGCCAGCCGGGAATGATCTTCTGGCGCAGGGCCACATAGATCGTGCCGCCCGGCGCGATGCCGCTCTCCTGGGCGACCAGCTCGGACTCGATGTGCCCGGAATTGACCACGGGACCCGCGAGCGCGGCGCCGGCCAACAAGGTCGCCGCCAACAAGGCTTGCAGGGCGAGAACGGCTCTCTTGAGGAACATGAGCGGATCCGAGGGGAGGAAAACGACGGCGGACGAACACATGGCCCGCCAACGGCGGCTCGACAATGGCCAAGGCGCGGTCGACAGTCGATTAGGGAATCATCCGGAGACGAGACGCCCATGCCCGCCGCCTTCGACGACATCGAGATAGGCCAGGTCGTGAACCTGGGCTCGCGCGCCGTCGACGAGAGGGCGCTGGAGGCGTTCATCACCGCCTTCACCCCCGGCTGGCCCGTCGAGAACGGCGCTCCCGACGGCATGGTCTTCGCGATCTGGACCCGCCTGGATGTCGAGGCCAGCGCCGCCTGGCCCCAGACCAAGCGCCTGGGCGTCGACGCCCTGCGCTGGATGCGCAACCCGCCCGTCGGCGAACTGCTGCGCGGCCGCATGACCGTGATGGGCAAGGACCCGGTCGGCGAAGGCAAGGGCATCGTCATCGCCCAGCACGACCTGCTCGACGAGGCCGGGCGCCTGGTCTTCTCGTGCCTGACCCGCAGCATCTTCGCGCGATAAAAGAAAAGGGCGGCGGAGCCGAAGCCCCGCCGCCCTCTCGTCTTCAGCTGAAGCCGAACCTTAGTTCACGGCGCCGGTTTGCGCCTGCAGCAGCATGGTCTTGTTGATCAGGCGATCCCAACCCAGCAGCGACACCAGGTGCGCATAGATCTGGGCCAGGGCGCCGTTTTCCTGCAGTTCCTTCAGCTTTTCGGCCGACAGGCCGTTCAGCTTCTCTTCCGAGACGCCGAAGTATTCGGCCACGGTGACCGGTTCGCCGTTCGGGGCGCCGGTTTCGTCCTGCGGCTGGAAGATGGCCTTCTTCAGCTCGAACAGGTCGTTGTCCTTCAGGATCTGGACGAACGAGTCCGTGCGGCGACGCTCGACTTCGAAGTCGTCGCAGAACTTGATGCAGTTCTGGGTGTACTCGGTCGGCTCGCCCTTGGCGTCGAACAGCGGGGTGTCGCCCTTGGTCGACAGCAGGTCCGAACCGACATCGATGCAGACGATCAGGCGGTCTTGCGTGTCGTCATTGGCCAGGACGAACGGATAACGGCGGATATAGGCCGGGATGTAGACGTTGGCTTCAACAGCGCCGTCGGCGGTGATGAACAGGTTCTCGGCCTGGTTCAGGCCCATCACGGCCAGCGGCACCTTGTCGTCGCCGGCGAAGATCACCGGGAAGGTCAGGGCGGCCGGAGCGAACTCCGAAACCGTCAGCGGCACGGCCGTGCCGGCGGCGGCGAAGCCATACGGCTTGTCCTTGTGGACCAGGGCCAGTTTGGCGTGCTGCTCGCGATTCAGCGGCTCGGGCGACTTGTAGAACAGAACGTTGCCGGTGATTTCGCCGGAGGACTGGGTCATGAAGAGCTCTACGACAGAATTAGGAACGGACGCTCGAACGCTTCAAGACGACCGCAAAGGCTCGGCGTTCTAGCCGATCCCGTGGAACGCGGCAATCTGGGCCGCTGTCATAGCGGGACTGTAGGGCCCGGATTCATCCCCCGCGCGAGCCGTTAAGCTTGATATCCGCCGTTTCAGGCGAGAAGTCCGGGGCCTGAACAAGGGGGAGGAACGGTCCAGGCCCCGGACCGACGAGACCCCCGGGGCTGCTGGGGGTCTCGCATTCAGGATCAGAAGCGCCAGGCGAAGCCGGCGCGGACCGAGCGGCCCGGCGAGGGCGCGAAGTCCTTCAGGAACGAGGCGTGCTCGCGGATCGTCTCGTTGGTCAGGTTGCGACCGTCGACGAACAGGCGAAGGCCCGAGTCGGCCAGCGGCTTGAACGTGACCATGGCGTTGACCTGGGTGTAGCCGTCGGTCGGCAACTCGAAGGTCGCCGTGCGGTTCTGGCTGGCCACGCGGCGCACCTCGGCCTGGACGTCCAGGCGCGGAGCGCTCCACACCACCCGGCCGGTCAGGGCCCACGGGGGCACGCGGGCCGGGGCGCCGCCCAGGTCGGTCGAGCCGCGCACCCAGTCATAGACGCCTTCCAGCTTCAGCGACTGCTCGCCGCCGCGCCAGGCGACGTAGGAGGCCTCGGCCTCGGCGCCGTGGAACTTGGCGTTGGTCTGGAAGTACTGGAACACCGGCAAGTCGTCCTCGACCGCGCCGGTCGGGGCCTCCTCGATGAAGCCGTCGTACCAGGCGCCCCACAGGTGGCCTTCCAGGCGCAGGCGATCGCCGGTGTAGCGATAGGTCGCCTCCAGCGAGGTCACCTTCTCGGACTTCAGGTCGGCGTCGCCGACCTCGTAGCCGCCGGTGCCGGGGTGCGGGCCGTCGGCGAACAGTTCGAACTCGGTCGGGGCGCGGCCGTTGCGCGACAGGGCCAGTGCCACGAACTGCTTGTCGGCCGGCTTGTAGAACAGGCCCAGCGACGCCGAGACGTTGTCGAATTGCTTGCTGGCGAAGTCGGTCTTCAGCTCGCGAGAATCGAAGCGCAGGCCCGCGTCGACGCCCCAGACGCCGCGGTCCAGGCGCTGCAGGGTGAAGACGCCGTATTCCTTGATGTCGGTCGAGGGCACGAAGGCCTCGTCGCCGATGGCCGAGAAGTGGCGCTCCAGGGCCTGGAAGCCCACCGCGCCCTGCCAGCCGTCGCGCTCCTTCTGGACCAGCTCCAGACGGCCCTCGGTGCCGTCCGACAGGAAGCGGGTGCCGACCTCGCCGTCCTCGACCGAGACCTCGGCGTGCTGGTACTTGGCGTGGCCGACCGACAGGCGGACCTTATCGAAGAGGCCAAGGTCGACGTTCTGCTCGCCGCGCAGGTCGTAGCGGGTCTGCTGCAGGTGGATCGAGACCGGACCTTCCGCATCCGGATCGATCGGAGCCAGCACCTGCAGGTAGGGCACGCCGTAGGTCGTGTCGGTCTTCTTGATCGCCACGCCCAGGAAGCCGCTGTCGTGCACGTAGGAGACGCCGGCGCCATAGGCGTCCATCTCGACGTCGGTGTTCTTGACGGTCTTGTCCGGGTCCGGGGTCAGGCCGTCGCGGTTGGCCAGGCGCGAGGACACCGGCGCGGTCGGGACGCTGTAATCACTGCTCTTGCGGTGGTCGGCGTCGATGGCGAAGACCAGCGGGCCCTTGCCGAACTTGGCCGAGCCGTTGATCGACTTGCCGTCGTCGACGGTCGAGGCCGAGCCGGCGATGCGGCCCTCGAAGCCGTTTTCGGCCGGAGTCGAGGGGACGCGCTCGTCGATGATGTTAACCACCCCGCCGATGCCCGAGCCGCCATAGGCCAGGGTCGACGGGCCGCGCAGCACCTCGATGCGCGAGGCCTCGCCCGGATCGGACGCCACGGCGTGGTCGGGCGACAGCGACGAGGCGTCGACCTGGCCGACGCCGTTCTCCAGCACCAGCACGCGCGGACCCGACAGGCCGCGGATCACCGGGCGGCTGGCGCCGGGGCCGTAGAAGGTCGAGCGCAGGCCCGGCTGGCCGTTCAGGGTGTCGCCCAGGCCGGCCGGCGGCAGGACGTCCAGCTTGTCGCGGGTGATGACGTTGACGCTGCTGGTCACGGTGTCCAGCGACACGGCGTAGGGCGCGGCGGTGATGACGACCTTGGAGACCTCCGTGTCGCTTTCCGGCGAATTCGCGGGCGCGGCGGGCGCATCGGCGGCGTGAGCGGAAACGGCGGCGGCGAGCGCGATGAGGCTCGCGGCTGAGAAGGCGACGCGACGGAGCATGAAGGGTCTCTGAAACCACGGAAACTTGGCCGGGGGAGCGGCCGCGAGGAAGTGTTATGAAATAACATATCCGCTCGTCAATCCGCTTTCGCTTGACGCGAGAAATTCCCGCCGCTCTGTGGTCACATGACCTCAGGGACGCACCCCATGACCCGTTTCGTGCTGATCGCCGCCGCGTTGAGCGGCCTGGCGCTGGCCGGCTGTTCCAGCGACGGCCAACCCAGCTTGTTCAAGGCCAATCCGTTCAAGGCTCAAGCGGCCAAGCCGGCCGCCGTCGCCATGACCCCGCCCTCGGCCGGCTGGGTGAAGCCGCCGCCCGGCTACCTGCCGGCCGGGGCGATCGACGCGGCGACCATCATCGGCCCGCCGCCCACGCCCGACAGCCCGCGCGGCAAGGCCGAGCGCGCCCAGTTCGAAGAAACCCGCAAGCTGGTCAACACCGAGACCTGGAGCCGGGCCATCGCCGACGCGGACCTGTCGGGCAAGAACGGCATGAAGGCGTTCTCATGCGCGGCGGGCGTCACGCTCAGCGCCGAGGCGACCCCGACCCTGGCCAGCCTGCTGCTGCGCCTGACCGACGACGCGGCCAAGATCTACCAGCCGGCCAAGAAGGTTTATCAGCGCCCGCGCCCGCCGGTCGGCAACACCGCGCCGATCTGCGTGCCGCGCGAGGACTGGATCAACACCGACGGCTCGTATCCGTCCGGCCACGGCCTGATCGGCTGGGCGTGGGCCTCGGTGATCGCCGAACTGGTTCCGGAGAAGGCCAGCCCGATCCTGGCGCGCGGCAAGGCGTTCGGCGACAGCCGGATCATCTGCGGCGTCCACTTCCAGAGCGACGTCGAGGCGGGCCGTTATCTGGGCGCGGCCCTGGTCACGCGGTTGCATGACGATCCGGGCTTCATGAGCGACCTGGCCAAGGCGCGAGCGGAGGTGGCGGCCTCCAAGGCCAAGGGCGCGCCGGAGGGGTGCCCAGCGGCCTGAGTCATCCCCCATTCCGTCTCCCCGGCGAAAGCCGGGGCCCAGATCCAGCCTGAGCGGCTGGGGTGTTCGCGCCTAGGCTCCGCGACAAAGCGTGAAACGCCCTGGGTTCGATCTGGGCCCCGGCTTTCGCCGGGGAGATCGGTTTTGTGGGTTATGGCTTTGCCACGAACACCACATGCGCCCGCAGCGGATGATCCTCCGCCAGCCCCGGATGATCGAAGTCTCGCGCCGGGTCGTGGATCATCCCGATCCGGCGTATGACCCCTTGCGAGGCCAGGTTCGTGCGCGCCGTGAAGGCGATGATCTCGGGCAGCTTCAAGGCCTCGAAGCCATAGGCCAGCGCCGCTCTGGCCGCTTCGGTGGCGTAGCCCTGGCCCCAGGCCTCGGGATGGAAGCGCCAGCCGATCTCGACCGTGTCCGGCATCTCCATCTCGGGCGGAACCCACCAGACGCCGGTCATGCCGATCAGCCGGCGGTCGGCCTTGCGCTCGACCGCCCAGAAGCCGAAGCCGTGCTGGAACTCATGCGCCTGGACGCGATCGACGAAGGCGTCGCTTTCAGTCCGATCCCGGACGCCGCCCAGCCACGCGCCCACCTGCGGGTGAGCGTTGAGGGCCGCGATCGCGTCCCGATCGGCGTCGACCGCCGGGCGCAATACCAGGCGGTCGGTTGCGATCATCAGGCGGGACGGCCGTTGGCCAGCGCCGTGTAGAACTCCGGCCGGCGGTCGCGGAAGAAGCCCCAGGCGGCGCGGTGCGTCGTCAGGAAGTCCAGGTCGAAGGTCGCATTGACCAGGCCCTCGTCGGCACGGCCCAGCTCGCTGACCAGGTCGCCGCGATGGTCGGCGATGAAGCTCGAGCCATAGAAGGTCTGGCCGCCGTTCGGATAGCCGTCCCACGGCTCGAAGCCGATGCGGTTGGCCCCAATGACGGGGATCACGTTCGAGACGGCGTGACCTTGCATGGCCCGACGCCACGGCAGGGCGGTGTCCAGGCTGGGGTCATGCGGCTCGCTGCCGATGGCGGTCGGATAGAACAGGGCCTCGGCGCCCATCAGCGCCATGGCGCGGGCGCACTCGGGGTACCACTGGTCCCAGCAGATGCCGACGCCCAGGCGGCCAAAGCGCGTATCCCAGACCTTGAAGCCGGTATCGCCGGGCCGGAAATAGTACTTCTCCATATAGCCCGGACCGTCCGGAATATGGCTCTTGCGATAGACGCCCAGCAGCGAGCCATCGGCATCGGCCATGACCAGGCTGTTGAAGTAGTGCGGGCCTTCGCGCTCGAAGATCGAGATCGGGATCACCACGCCCAGCTCGCCGGCCAGCGGCGCGATGGCCTTGACCACCGGATGCTCGCGCCACGGATGGGCCTCCGCGAACCAGCGCTCTTCCTGGGCGACGCAGAAGTACGGTCCCTGGAACAGCTCCGACGGCAGGATGACCTGCGCGCCCTTGGACGCGGCTTCACGGATGAAGTGTTCGGTCTTCTTGATATTGGCCTGCAGATCCATGCCGTACGAGGTCTGGATCGCGGCGACGCTGAGCGTGCGGGCCATTTAGACGGTCTCCGGCTCTTGCTGTGAAATACAATGGAACGACCCGCCGCCGGTCAGGATGGCGGTCGAGGCCAGGCCGATGACCTGGCGCTCGGGGAACAGGCCCTTGATCACCTCGACGGCGAAGGCGCCCGACTCCTCGGCGTAGATCGGCACGATGACCGCCTCGTTGGCGATCAGGAAGTTCATGTGCGAGGCCGGGATCGGTTCGCCGTCCTCGTCCAGGATCTTGCCCGGCGAGGGGATGCGGGCGACCTGCAGCGGGCTGCCGCGGCTGTCGGTCATGCCGGCCAGCAGGCGGGCGGTCTCCGCATAGACGTCCGCGTTCGGATCATCCATGCCATAGGCCATCGGGCAGGCCACGACACCCGGCGCGACGAAGCGGGCCAGGTTGTCGACATGGCCGTCGGTGTGGTCGTTCAGCAGGCCATCGCCCAGCCACAGCACCTTCTTGGCGCCCAGGGCGTCGGCGAGCGCGGACGTGGCCGAGGCCTCGTCCCAGCCGCTGTTGCGGTTGTCGTTGAGCAGGCACTGGCGGGTGGTCAGGATGGTGCCGTTGCCGTCGTGGTCCAGGGCGCCGCCTTCCAGGATGAAGCCGTTGCGGACCAGCGGCGCGCCCGAGGCGGCGGCGATCTGCTCGGCGACGATGTCGTCGCCCTCAAGGCTGTACTTGCCGCCCCAGCCGTTGAACTTGAAGCCGGCGGCGACGGCGGAGCCATCGCGGTCGAAGAAGATCGGGCCGGTGTCGCGCAGCCAGATGTCGCCGAACTGGCCGCGGACGATCTCGACCGACGTGTCGCCGAGCAGCGCCCGCGCGGCGGCCTCGGCCTCGTCACCGACGACCATCAGGCGCACGCGTTCCCCGCCCGGACCAGCCAGGGCGCGGGCCAGGTCGGCCACTTCTGCCTGAGCCTGCTCCAGGTCTTCCTGCCACAGCTCGGCGTGGCTGGGGAAACCCACCCACATGGCGCGATGCGGAGCCCATTCGGCGGGGACGGTGACGGTCATCGATAAGCCCATTGAAGGGGTGAAACGCGAAAGGGGGCGCAGATGGCCCCTTGGGGCCGTCAGGTCAAGCGCCGCCTAGTTAGCAAACCTACGTGACAAAGAAAAAGGGCGGCCCCGGAGGACCGCCCTTCTCCATTTTGCTGTTCCCAGCGCGGAGTTCTTAGAACTCGGTGCGCAGGGTGAACTGCACCGTGCGCGGAGCGCCGATGAAGTAGGTCGGGGCGCTGGCCGCCGAACCCGTCACCGCCACCGCGTTCGAGCGCGAGCTGATCGAGCCGAAGTAGGTTTCGTTGAACAGGTTGTTGACGTTCAGCTGAGCGTAGGTGCGCTTGGCGAACGGCAGGTCGTACTGCAGCGACATGTCCCACACGGTGTAGTGCGGAGCCACTTCGTCGTTCACGTCGGTCGAGTAGCGGTCGCCGGTGAACTTGCCTTGCACGCCCAGGTGCAGAGCGTCGGTAATGTCCCAATCGACGCGGCCGCCGAAGGTGTACTTCGGGGTTTCGACGATCTGCTTGCCCTTCAGCTTCAGCGTGTTGCCGGCGGCGTTGAGCAGCAGGTCTTGCTGGATTTCGCTCTTGTTGTACGAGAACGAGGCCGAGACCGTCAGATACTCTTCCAGGGCCCAGGCGGCTTGCGAGTCGAAGCCGTAGGCCTTCACCGCGCCGACGTTACGGTCGATGCTGATGCCCAGGTCCGGGTCGAACGACTGGACGATGCGGTCCTTGTAGTCGGTCTTCCACAGAGCGGCGGTCGCCATGAACGTCGGCTTCGAGAAGCGATAGCCCAGGTCGTAGGTCTTGGTGGTTTCCGGACGGGTGTCGGCCGGAGCGCCCTTACCGTTCACCAGGGTGGCGGTGTACAGGTTGTCGGTACGCGGCGAGGAGAAGCCCTCGGCGTAGCTGACGTACACGCTGCCGCCGCCGCCCAGGTCATAGCTGGCGCCCGCGTTCGGCAGGACCTTGTCGTACTTCACGGTCGCGCTGAACGGCTTGATGAACTTCGTCGCCGAGGTGCCGAAGGTCACGCTGCCGTCGGCCGCCGCGGCGTTCGGGGCTTGGGTGGTGCAGTTGGCGGTGAAGCCCGTGACGATGCCGGCCAGGCTCGTGGCGTTCTGCGTGTAGCAGTACTGGTTCAGCTCGCGCTTGAAGAAGGGCGCGCGGACGCCGAGGTTCACGATCAGGCGAGCGTCCATGAACTTGCCGCGGTATTCGGCGGCGGCTTGGTTCAGCTGGGCGATCGAGAAGCGGTCGCGGTTACGCAGGAAGCTGCCGTCGGCGGTCAGCACCTTGGCGCCGTGGCCGTCCTTGCCACCGAACACGTTGGTCGTCGTGCCATCGGCGTTCAGGGTGGTGAACTCGCCGGTCTGACGGTGACGGCCGTAGTCGCCCGTGTAGGCGACGCGGATGCGGTGATTGTCGCTCAGATCCCAGATCAGCGAGCTGGTGATCGTGTAGCGACGGGTGTTGGTGACGCTGGGCGCGAAGAACGCGACGGTGTCGGCGGTGTCGCCGTCGCCGTTCAGGTCCTTGCCGGCGGCCGAGCTGGCACCGCGGACCTTGCCGTCGGTTTCCGAGATCGTGGCCAGCTGCGAGCCGCCGTCGGCCAGGGTGTACTGGAACGAGGGGTCGACCGTCAGACGGACGTTGTCGGTCAGGTGGAACAGGGCCGAACCGCGCAGGCTGCCGGTGTTCGACGGGTTGACCTGACGGCCGTAGAAGTTGGTGCAGTTGCCGGGAACGACGACGCCGCTGACGGCGGCCGGGTTACAGACCGCGTCGAAGTCGTAGGTCTTGCCGAAGGTGCGGAAGTCCGACAGCGTCAGCGAACGGATGTTGTTGTTGCGGTTGATGTTGTAGTTGGCGGCCAGGCTGACGAAGTCGCCGCGGTCACCGATGTCCTGCATGATGCGGGCGTTGAACTGCTTCTTCTCGAGCGAGCCCGGGCCCTTGAACTTGTCGTACTTCTGGTACGAAGCGGCAGCGAACATCTTCGTGCCCCACGGGCCGATGGCGCCCGAGTCCAGCATCAGGAAGCCGCGGCGATAGTTGTTCTCGCCGACCGAGGCGGTGGCGATGCCGCCGAACTCGTTGCTGGGCTTGCGGGTCACGTAGTTGATCGTGCCGCCGGTGGCCGAAGCGGTCGGGCTGTCGACGTCGGTCGTGCCCAGGTTGACGCTGGCGCGGCTGATCAGCTCGGCGTCCAGCTGCTGGTTGGGGTACACGGCGTAGTTGCCGGTGTCGTTCAGCGGAACGCCGTCGAAGGTGACCGAGACGCGGTTACCGTCGAAGCCGCGCAGGCGCAGGTTGCCGCCCGACGAGCCGTACGGGTCGTTGTTGGTGAAGCTGACGCCCGGCAGCAGGTTCAGCGATTGGAACACGTTCTGGCCGGTCGATTGCGAGGCCAGGAACTCGGCGTCGACCGAGGCGCGCGACTTCGGCAGCGTCTCGACGATCTGACCGCCGACGGCGCGGCTGGTCGCGGCGGTGACGACGACGTTTTCAACTTCGTTGGCTTGCGAGCCGGTCGACTGAGCGAAGGCCGAGCCAGCAGCGACCAGGCAGCCGACCAGGGCGGTCGTCGCCAGGGCGAAATTTCTCATACGCATTTGAAGGATCCCCTCATTTTTTCGACGCGCCCGCCGTCGGACCGGCATGGATCAGCGTCGTTGGGGCCGTTTAGCGAAAGTTTTAGAAGGTTTGGTGACGGAAAGGCCACGCCCACTCGTAAACTGTCATAAACCTTCGTTAACGCGGAAGAATTGGTCAAATTTTTCTTACTTGGCTAATTAGAGGTCATGGCCTCAGCGACCCCTTCCCCCGAAATTTCCGCCCTCCCCGCCCCTCAACCGAGTGGCGAATCGCGCGCCTGGCGACTCACCCTGCTGATGGTCGGTGGGCTGACGGTCCTGCGTCTGATCGCCTTATTCACAACGCCTCTGGAGCTCTATCCCGACGAGGCGCAGTATTGGCTGTGGTCGCGGGAACTGGCGTTCGGCTACTTCTCCAAGCCGCCGATGATCGCCTGGCTGATCTGGCTGACGACCCATATCGGGGGCGACGCCGAGCCGTGGGTGCGACTGTCCGCCGCACTCCTGCACGGCGCCACGGCGCTGGTGATCCACCGCATCGCCAAGAACCTCTACGGAGGCTGGTCCGGCCTGGTCGCGGCGGCGATCTACAGCCTGATGCCGGGTGTCGTCTTGTCCTCGGGCCTGATCGCCACCGACGCGCCTCTGCTGTTCTTCCTGTCCCTGACGATCTGGGCCTATGTCGCCCTGGCCGTGGAGACCGCCCCGCGCCGCTACTTCATCGCCGCCGGCATGGGCGCGGCCCTGGGCTGCGCCTTCCTGTCGAAATACGCGGCGATCTACGTGCTGGGCAGCATCGTCATCCACTTCGCGATCTCGAAGGAAGCCCGCAAGCGCTGGTGCCCGGCGGCGGCCGTGCTGTTCGTCACCGCCTTCGTCCTGACCCTGGCCCCCAACTTCGCCTGGAACGCCAGCCACCACTTCTCGACGGTCAAGCACACCGCCTCGAACGCCAATTGGGGCGCCCACACCCTGTTCAACTTCCGGGAGCTGATCGAGTTCGTCGGCTCGCAGTTCGGCGTCTTCGGCCCGCTGCCGTTCGCGGTGCTGCTGGGCGGCGCGATCTGGCTGGGGGTCAAGAAGAAGATGACCTCACCCGACCTGCTGCTGCTGTGCTTCTCGGCCCCGCCGCTGATCATCGTGGCCGGCGAGGCCTTCGTCTCGCGCGCCAACGCCAACTGGGCGGGCGCGGCCTTCGTGGCCGGCTCGGTGCTGACGGCCGGCTGGCTGCTGCGCTGGAACGCCCGCCGCTGGATGATCGGTGGCCTGGCCCTGCAAGCCGCCTTCGCCGCCTTCTTCATCGCCTGCATGATCAGCCCCAAGGTGGTCGACGCCACCGGCCTGTCGAACGGCTTCAAGCGGGTGCGAGGCTGGGACCAGACCGTCCAGGCGATCATCGAGCGTTCGCGGGAAGAGACCGCCCTGCGTGGCCCTCTAAGCGCCGTCGCGATGGACGACCGCTTCGTCTACAACGCCGCCGCCTATTACGGCCGCGACTATTTCGGCCAGCCGGGCGCGCCCCCTCTGAGAATGTGGGTGCACGAGGCCTACGCCCAGAACCAGGCCGAGGCGCAGACGCCGCTGGACGCTGACTATGGCCGCCGCGCCCTGATCGTCAGCCTGGAAGGCGGCTATCGCCCCGAGATCGAGCAGGACTTCAAGGCCCATTCCGGCTTGCAGATCGCCCGCGTGCGCCTGGACAAAAAGCGCTCGCGCCGGGTGGACCTGTTCATCGCCGAGGGCTTCGCGCCCCTGCCCCGCGACCCGATCACCGGCCTGCCGCCGCGGCCGCTGCACCAGGCCAAATAGGGCTGGCGGCTTTCGAGGGATAACCGTCCTTTCGAGACGGCGTCCGACAGCGATGCTTCCCGCGTCTCACGGGAGGTTTCGATGTTGCGTCTGTTTGTGTTCCTGCTGGTCCTGTTCGGCTCTCCGGCCCTGGCAAAGCCGCTGGTCGTGATCCTGGCCGGCGAGGCTGTGATGCGGGAGACCGCCGCCAAGCTGGGCGTCCCCCTGCCCGTCCAGGACCATGACGGCGCGGCGTTCCGGGCTGGGACCGATGCGGCGATGGCGGGCCTCTCAGGCTGGGCCAATGCCTGGCGGGCCGAGAAGGTCGCGGTGCGGATCACCAACGGCTTCGACGAGCTGGCCTTCGCGACGGCGCTCGACGCCTGGTCGCGGACGAACCGCTCGGAGGCCTTCGCCAGCCAGGGGGCGGTGTCGCGGCATGGGCTGGTGATGATCGCGCCAACGCGCCTTCCGCATGCGGCGCGGACGGTGGAGGCGCGGAGCGGCGATCCGGCTTCGGTGCTGGAGGAGATCGCCGGCGCTTACGGGAAGCCGACCGCTCGCTACGTCGCGCTGACGCTGGAGCATCCGTACTGGCTGAAACTCTAACGTCGTCATCCCGGCCGCAGCGAAGCGGAGAGCCGGGACCCAGGGGTCACCGCAGTGCGCTTGGCCCCTGGGTCCCGGATCGGCCCTGTGGGCCGTCCGGGATGACGAGAATTGGGGATTTTACAGAGACGTCTCGAACGCCGCCTCGGTCTTGGCCTTCACCTCATCGACCGTGACGCCCGGGGCCAGTTCGATCAGCTTCACCGGCGTCTTGCCGCGATTGATCTCGAAGACGCCCAGTTCGGTGATCAGCAGGTCGACCACGCCGGCGCCGGTCAGCGGCAGCGAGCACGCCTTCAAGAGCTTGGGCGCGCCCGACTTCTCGCAGTGGTCCATGACCACCACCACGCGCTTGACGCCGGCGACCAGGTCCATGGCGCCGCCCATGCCCTTGACCATCTTGCCGGGCACCATCCAGTTGGCCAGGTCGCCGTTTTCCGAGACCTGCATGCCCCCCAGGATCGACAGGGCGATGTGGCCGCCGCGGATCATCGCGAAGCTGTCGGCCGACGAGAAGTACGAGCTCGACTCCAGCTCGGTGATCGTCTGCTTGCCGGCGTTGATCAGGTCGGCGTCTTCTTCGCCCTCATAGGGGAAGGGCCCCATGCCCAGCATGCCGTTCTCGCTCTGCAGCGTCACGTGCATGCCTTCGGGGATGTAGTTGGCCACCAGGGTCGGGATGCCGATGCCGAGGTTCACGTAGAAGCCGTCCTGCAGCTCCTTGGCGGCGCGGGCCGCCATCTCATCGCGGGTCCAGGCCATCAGACAGCTTCCTTCGAACGGGTGGTGACGCGCTCGATGCGCTTCTCGAACTTCGCGCCCTTCACCAGGTGGTCGACATAGATGCCGGGCGTGTGGATGGCGTCCTTGTCGAGCTCGCCGATCGCGACCAGTTCCTCGACCTCGGCCACGGTCTTCTTGCCGGCCGTGGCCATCATCGGGTTGAAGTTCCGGGCGGTCTTTCGGTAGATCAGGTTGCCCTCGGCGTCGGCCTTCCAGGCTTTCACGATCGCGAGGTCGGCGGTCAGGCCGCGCTCCATCACGTACATCTCGCCGTCGAACTCGCGGGTTTCCTTGCCCTCGGCGACCAGGGTGCCGTAGCCGGTGCGCGTGAAGAAGGCCGGAATGCCCGCCCCGCCCGCACGGATGCGTTCGGCCAGCGTGCCCTGCGGATTGAACTCGAGCTCCAGCTCGCCGCTGAGGTAGAGCTGTTCGAACAGCTTGTTCTCGCCCACATAGGACGAGACCATCTTCTTGATCTGGCGGTTTTCGAGGAGAATCCCCAGGCCGAAGCCGTCGACGCCGCAATTGTTGGAGATGACCGTGAGGTCCTTCGTCCCCGCCTCGCGGATCGCCGCGATCAGGTTCTCGGGAATGCCGCACAGGCCGAACCCGCCGGCCATGATGGTCATGCCGTCGAACAACAGCCCGGCCAGGGCCTCGACGGCGTCTGTCTTCACCTTGTCGACCATGGTGTCTCCCTTGTCCGACTTTGCTAGGTCGTGTTGGCGAACCGTGTCGCCCGAGCTGCAAAGAAATTCAACCCTTGATGAAATTATTTCCGGAAGGGCCAATCGATGTCCGACGCTAACACCGGCTCCGTGACGCCTGCCACCCCGGGGGTGCTTCTTGTGCTGGCCCACCCGGCGCTTGAACGCTCGCGCGCCAATCGGGCCCTGGCCAAGGCGGCCAAAGGCCTTTCCGGCGTCACCTTCAAGGACCTGTACGAGAGCTATCCGGACTTCGTGGTCGATATCGAGGCCGAGCAGGCCGCGCTGGTGAAGCACGACGTCATCGCCCTGCAGTTCCCGCTCTATTGGTACTCGACCCCGGCCCTGATGAAGGAGTGGCTGGATCTCGTTTGGCTGCACGGCTTCGCCTATGGCGAGGACGGCGAGGCCCTGAAGGGCAAGCGCCTGTTCGTGGCCTGCACCACGGGCGCCAGCGCCAAGGCCTACCATATGCACGGCTACAACCGGTTCTCGATGGACGAGTTCCTGCGGCCGCTGGAGCAGACCGCGCACCTGTGCGGCATGGAATGGGAGACGCCGTTCGTGGTTCACGGCGCATCGGTAAAAGACGACGCGGCCCTGAAGGCCGAGGCTGAGCGCTACAAGGCGCGCGTGGCCTCGTTGTTGCCCAAGAGCGTGGAGGCGTAAGACGGCATGGAGAACTTCCTCACCCAGACCCTGGTCTATCTGGGCGCGGCCGTCGTCTCGGTGCCGATCGCCAAGCGGCTGGGGCTCGGCTCGGTGCTGGGCTACCTGATCGCCGGCGTGGTCATCGGCCCGTTCGCCCTGGCCCTGGTCGGCGACCAGGCCGACGTCATGAAGTTCGCCGAGTTCGGCGTCGTCATCCTGCTGTTCCTGATCGGCCTCGAGGTGCAGCCCTCGATGCTGTGGGACATGCGCAAGGCGATCTTCGGCCTCGGCGGCGCCCAGGTGCTGGGCACGGCCCTGGCCATCGCCGGCGCGTCCCTTGCGCTGGGCCTGCCCTGGCAGACGGCCCTTGCCGTGGGCCTGGTGCTGGCCATGTCCTCCACCGCCATCGTGCTCCAGACCCTCGATGAGAAAGGCTTGAGGCAAGGCCCGGTCGGTCGCGCCGCCTTCGGGGTGCTGCTGCTGCAGGACCTGGCGGTGATCCCGATGTTCGCCCTGCTGCCCCTCTTGGCCACCGGCGCGGCGCACCACGCCGAGGCCGGCGGCGGCCATGGCGGCAGTCTGGTCTCGCACCTGCCGATCTGGGCCCAGACCCTGTCGGTGTTCGCCGCCGTGGCGGGCGTCATCGGCGGCGGTCGCTACCTGGTGCGGCCCGTGTTCCGCTTTATCGCCAAGGCCCGCCTGCGCGAGATCTTCGTCGCCGCGGCCCTGCTGATCGTGGTCGCCGTGGCCAGCCTGATGCAGATCGTGGGCCTGTCGCCCGCGCTCGGCGCCTTCCTGGCCGGGGTGGTGCTGGCCGAAAGCGAGTTCCGCCGCGAGCTGGAAAGCGACATCGAGCCGTTCCGGGGCCTGCTGCTGGGCCTCTTCTTCATCACCGTCGGCGCGGGCGTGAACCTGCCGCTGGTGGCCAGCCAGCCCTTGCAGCTGCTGGGCATCGTCCTGGGGCTGATGACCCTGAAGCTCTTGGTCATGTACGGCATCGCCCGCCTGTTCGGCGCGCCCAAGCGCGGCGCCCTGGCCGTGGCCACGGCCCTGGCGCAGGGCGGCGAGTTCGCCTTCGTGCTGCTCAGCTTCACGGTCGGCGCGGGCGTCATCGGCGTCCAGCTGGCCGCCCTGCTGACCGCCGCCGTCGCCGTCTCCATGGCCCTCACACCAGTGGCCATGATCCTGTACGAGCGCGTCGCCGACCTGATGGACGCGGCCATTCCCGACGTCGTCCCCGACACCGGCGACTTCGACGAGGGCGAGCCCGACATCATCATCGCCGGCTTTGGCCGCTTCGGGCAGATCACCGGCCGCCTGCTGACCGCCAACGGCTTCAAGTCGACCATCCTGGACAGCGACATCGAGCAGATCGAGCTGCTGCGCCGCTTTGGCCGCCGGGTGCACTATGGCG
Source organism: Caulobacter sp. (assembly GCF_017744445.1). GTDB lineage: Bacteria > Pseudomonadota > Alphaproteobacteria > Caulobacterales > Caulobacteraceae > Caulobacter. The sequence goes on along the minus strand of NZ_JAGIBH010000170.1, from coordinate 54,404 downwards.
ACGCCACGCGCCTGGACCTGCTGCGCGCCGCCGGGGCCGAGCGGGCCCGCATGCTGATCGTTGCCCTGGATGATCGGGAAAAGACCGTCGAGCTGGTCGAGACCGCCCGCAAGGCCTTTCCGGACCTGATCATCCTGGCCCGCGCCTGGGACCGACGCCACGCCTACGACCTGTTGTCCAACGGCGCCGACGCGGTCGAGCGCGAGACCTTCGAGTCGGCTCTCGCCCTGGGCTCGACGGCCTTGCAGAAGCTGGGCTTCCGCGCCCACCGCGCCCACCGCGCCGCGGCCTTCTTCCGCCGCCACGATCGGCGGATGTTCGACGAGCTGCGGCCGATGTGGGGTCAGGAGGAGGCCTATATCCTGGCCTCGCGCGACGCGGCCCAGACCATGGACCGCCTGCTGGACGCCGACCTGCATCGCATGCGCCCCGGCGACGCCGGCGGGGCGTGGGACACCGCCAGCCTGGACGAGGAACTGCGCGAACGGGCGCAGCAGGAAGGGACGACCTAAGCCGCGTCCAGCGCTCGCAGCCAATCCGACAGGTCGCCGTTCGCGGCCTGTTGGACGGCGGCCTTCGCGGCGGCAACGGCGCCCTGCCCGCGCGCCTCGCCGGGCGTCATGCCAAAGCGGCTCTTGAAGGCGCGGCTGAAGCTGGACCACACGGTGAAGCCATAGCGCTCGGCCACCTGGGCCATGCCCTGCGACTGGGTTGGGTCCGACAGGGCCTCGAACACCCGGCGCAGGCGGCGATTGCGGATGTGTTCGCTGACGCCGCCCAGCGGCGCGAACAGGCGATAGAGCGAGGCGCGCGAGACGCCGAAGCGGCGGCACAGCAGCTCAGCGCCCAAGTCGGGGTCATGCAGGTTGGCGTCGATGAAGCGCCGCAGACGGGCCCGCTGGGTCTCGGCCGCAGCCCGCCGGGTGTCTTCGCCGCGATGGCCCAGGGTCAGGCCGGCCAGGAGGTCGGTGGTCGCCCGCCCGACGCCGTAGGCCTCTTCAGGCGCGAGGTCGGGGGCCACGCGCATCAGGCTCTCGGCGTGCGAGCGCAAGAGCTGCGCCCCGGCGCTCTCGCGGCGCAAGACGAGGCCGTGCAGCGGATCCAGGTCGATGTCGCGAGCGTCGAAGGCGTCGCGCGGCAGGGCCAGGTTGATGTTGGTGCAGTGGGCCGTCTGCGACGCGAAGGTGCGGGTCAGGTCCAGCAGGCAGACATCACCCGTCCGCGCGACGGTTTCGTCGCCGCCGGTGGAGCGACCAGTGGAGCGGACGTCCTCGCCCTCGACGATGATCTGCACCAGGACCAGCTCCAGCCCCGTGGCGGCGATCTTGCGCCCGTCGCGGCCATAGCCGAACACGCCGCCGCTCATATGGGCCTGGCCCAGCACCAGCGGGCCGATGTTGAAGCTGTTGATCCCCAGGTCCGGGCCACGCTCGGCCGCGTCGCTCAGGCGGACATCGAACACAGGCGCGATGGCTTCGGCATAGGCGTGTGCGCCCTCGCGCCCCGGGGTGATCCGGGTGCCGGCCTGGAACTGGGGCAGCGAAGACGGCATGCGACGAACTCGGACCAACGATAGGCGAGGCCGAAGCCAGACGCCGAAAGGCCCTTGCCGTCAATGTCCTGGAATACCCGTGTGCGCGGAGTCTCAAATTCATGACCGCGCGTCTCAAACGCCGGCGCCGCCGTTGCTCCGCCCCCGGCCCGGCTCTACGGGGTCGGCGTGGCGCGAGGCCGACGCATCCATTCCCTTGGCAGCGTTCTCGCGCCGAGCGGATCGGTCCGGTCGGCCCCGTCGTGGGGGATATGGCGCGGCCGGACCACCGCGTGAAATAGCCCAAACCTAACGCGACGCGTGGCCCCGCCGGTCCCGCGTCGCTTCTTTATTCGGCCGCTTGCAGCTCGGGAGCGGGCGGGGGGCGGAACGCTTCGACGAACGGCGTGGCGAAGCCGCCGGTCAGGCTGTGTGGATCGGCGGCGATGGCCCCGAAGGTCAGGTCCTTGGGCCGCGCGCCGGGTACGTGCAGGGTGCCGAACATCCGGTCCCAGACAGCCAGGCAGCTGCCCAGGTTCTTGCCGAAATGCACCGGGTCGGCCGAGTGGTGGATCTGGTGGTGGGCCGGGCTCAGCAGCCACTTGCCGAAGGGCGCGAAGGTCATCCAGGCGTGCGAGTGCTGCAGGTGCACCACCGTCATGATGAACACCAGGAAGATGGCATTCTGGCCGAACGCCAGCGGCGCGTGCCAGGCCGGCCCGAACGCCCAGGCCAGCACCCCGCCGGTAGAACCGCTGACCAGGGCGGCGATGTTGTAGAACTTCAGGCTCTCGATCGGGTGGACGCGATAGACGGTCAGCGGCGTCAGCACCTCGGCCGTATGGTGCGGCTTGTGGAAGGCCCACAGGAACGGGACCTTGTGGCTGAGCCAGTGGTCAAGCCAGTAGCCCAGCTCATACGCCAGGAAGCCCAGCACGGTCCCGACCACCGCCACGAGCGGCCAGGGCACCCAGCCCAGCGGACCCGCGCCCACGGCGTCGCCCAGCCAACTGGCCAGACCCTTCGAGATCGCCTGGCCCGAGAGCAGCGCCCAGCTGATCAGGATGCCCGCGCCCCACAGATTGAAGACGAAGAAGACGAGATCGGCGCGGCTGGACGCCGACAGCCAGATCTTGCGCGGGAACAGCGCTTTCCACAGCAGGCGCGGCGAGGTCTTGCGACCGCGCGCCCGGCGATCCAGCACGATGTGCACGGCGCCGATGACCAGGGCGCTGACCAGCGAGACCAGGGAGAAGGCCGAGCCCAGCGGCAGCAGGGCCTCCAGCAGCGGCTTGGCCAGCCGTTCGCCGACACCGACGAGATCCAGCAATGATCCGGCCGTGCTCACGTCCGAAAGGCCTCCGCTTGAGGAGATCTTCCTTACACGCCAGCTCTCAATTGACGCTTAATGCGCGGGCTGGTCGACCGGGGTCTTGCGGGCCACGCGGCGGAAGAGATCCGTCAGGGCCTCGAACAGGCCCTTCTCGGACGCGCGGTGATAGATCGAGTCCGCCGCGAAGGCCGCGGTCAGGCGCGCATGGGCCTTGCCCAGGTTGTGGTAGGGCAGTCGCGGCAGCAGGTGATGCAGGGCGTGGTAGCGCAGGCCGACCGGGGCCCACAGCTCCGAGGCCAGGTTCGGCGGCGGCACGTTGACCGAGTCCAGGAACTGCTCGTCCAGGGTCATCTTGCTTCCGTCATTGTCCCAATGGTGGGCGACCAGGGTGCGGGCCTGGTTGACGAAGGTGGCGACGGCGAAGATCGCCAGACCCGTCAGGGTCAAGCGCAGCGGGATCCAGCCCGCGACGGTGGCGGCGATCACCGCCCACGACCACAGCCAGCAGGCCACGTCCTGGGCGATCCAGCCGGCGCGCCAGCGGTGCAGGTCCTCGCGCACGAAGTCGGGATTGATCATCAGGGCCGACAGCTTGGTGCGCACATAGGTCCGCAGCGGCGGAACCACGAACGACAGCGGGATCAGGATCGCCGAGCGCAGGATCACGCCCAGCGGCGCCAGCAGGGCCACGAACAGGAACACCGCCAGCTTCAGCGGCGTGAAGCGCGACAGCGGCAGATATTCCGGATCCAGCGCGGTGCCGAAGCGGTCCTTGATGTGGTGGATGTTGTGCACGCCCTCGTACATCAGCGACGGGGTCATCAGCGGCACGCCGACCAGCGCGTTCCAGCCCGCCAGGAAGCCCGGCGCCTCATCGGCCCGCAGGTGGGTCAGCTCGTGGATGAAGCTCAGGGCGCGATACAGGGCCAGCACGCTGACGGCGCCGGCGACCAGGCCGATGGCCAGGTTGTCCGTCGTCGCGGCGACGAACAGGCCGCTCCACATTAGGGCGACCGAGATCACGAGGTCGATCCAGTAGACGGCCGCGTTCGGCGTCATCAGGTCCTCGGTCAGGCCATAGGCCTGCTTGGTCAGACTGATTTCGCTCGCCTTCGTCACTTCAATCCTCGCGCCACGCCATTCGAAGTCCGACGACTTGGCGACGGCGCGAGGGAAAAGCAACCGTTTGGATCAAAGGCGCGACAATTCCGCGCCCTTAAGATGATTTAGGTCAGCGGCCGCAGAATGATCTCGACGCGGCGGTTCTGGGCGCGGCCGGCGGCCGTGGCGTTGTCGGCGATCGGCTGGCGCGAGCCCATGCCGGCGACGAAGACGCGGTCCGGCAGCACCCGGCCCGCATGGGTCAGGTAGTCGGCCACCGCGCTGGCGCGGCGCTCGGAGAGGCCCTGGTTGTAGTCGGCGCCGCCGCTCGAGTCGGCATGGCCCACCACGTCGATCGTGGTCTGCGGATAGGCGTTCAGGGTGCGGGCCACGTCGTCCAGCACGCGGGTGAACTGCGGCTGCACGTCCGACTTGTCGACGGCGAAGGTGACGTCGCTGGGCATGACCAGCACGATCTGGTCGCCGTTGCGGCGGATCATGACGCCCGAGGTTTCCAGGCTGCGACGCAGGTCGGCCTGCTGGCGGTCCATGTAGTTGCCGACCGCGCCGCCGGCCAGCGCGCCTATCCCTGCCCCGATCAGCGCGTTCTTGCGGCCCTGCTCGCCCTTGTTGGTGTTGGTCAAGTAGCCCAGCAGAGCGCCGCCCGCCGCGCCCGCCAGCACGCCCGTGCCGGTGTTGTTGCGAACCGGCATGCCCGTATAGGGGTCGGTGGTGGTGCAGGCGGTCAGCGCGGTAGCGCCCATGAGCAGGGCGGCCAGAGCGATCTTGCGCATTGTCGCAACTCTCTCGTCTTTGTTGTAGATCAAGGTCAAACGGGCAAACGCCCATCTTATGGTCAAGTTCCAATACCGCGCCTGAAGCCAGGATGAACGGCCTTCGTTTCGTCCCCAGCTCGGTGTAGTAATAAGGAACTTACTCACTCCAAGGTTCGAAGAAGTGTCCACGTCCGCCATCGATCCGATCTCGTTCTCCCTTTACAGCAAGGACTTCCCGCGCTTCGCCCAGGAGTTGGGCGCGTCGTTCGAGCGCTATGGCTTCGCCGTGCTGTCGGAGTACGACATACCGCAGGACCGCATCGACGCGGCCATCGCCGACACCAAGGCCTTCTTCGCTCTGCCGGTCGAGACCAAGAAGCAGTATGCCGGGGTCAAGGGCGGCGCGCGCGGCTACATCCCGTTCGGCGTCGAGACCGCCAAGGGCGCCACGCACCACGACCTGAAGGAATTCTGGCACATGGGCCGCGAGCTGCCGCCCGGCCACCGCTTCCGCGCCACCATGGCCGACAATGTCTGGCCGGCCGAGATCCCGGCCTTCAAGCACGACGTCAGCTGGTTCTACAACGCGCTCGATAACATGGGCGGCAAGGTCCTGGAGGCCATCGCCACCTACCTGAAGCTGGACCGCGACTTCTTCAAGCCGACCGTCCAGGACGGCAACAGCGTGCTGCGCCTGCTGCACTATCCGCCGATCCCGCTGGACGCCACCGGCGTGCGCGCCGGCGCCCACGGCGACATCAACACCATCACCCTGCTGATGGGCGCCGAAGAAGGCGGCCTGGAGCTGCTGGACCGCAACGGCGACTGGCTGCCGATCAACCCGCCGCCGGGCTGCATCGTCATCAATATCGGCGACATGCTGGAGCGCCTGACCAACCACGTCCTGCCCTCGACCATCCACCGCGTGCAGAACCCGCCGCCCGAGCGCCGCCACCTGCCGCGCTACTCGACGCCGTTCTTCCTGCACTTCGCGTCGGACTACGAGATCAAGACCCTGCCCAACTGCATCACGCCGGAGAATCCAGACCGCTATCCGGAGTCGATTACTGCCGACGAATTCCTCCAGCAGCGCCTGCGAGAGATCAAACTGGCCTAAAAGCCCCCACAACCTCTGAAAGAGGGTTGCGCGCGCTCGCCTCGACGTCATGGTCCCGGCGAGTGCGTTCTGCTTCTGGGGAGGGGCGGTTGGAATTCCTGGGACACAACCTGGGCAGGCTCGTGGATTTTTCCGGGCGCGATCCGCGCCGGGTGTTCTGGCCGTATGTCGGCGTCGTCATCCTGCTGCTGATGATCGTCATGGGCGCCGGCAATATGATTGCCGTCAGCCTTCTGATCCCGACGACGGTCGAGCAGGACTTTCCTGACCTCAGCGGCCTGATCCTGCTCATGGGCGTCGAGATCGTCGCCGTGGTCGCCCTGCTGGCCGCCGCGGTGGCGCGCCGCCTGCACGACACCGGGCGGAGAGCCTGGTGGGGCCTGGCGCCGCTGCCATTCCTGGCGTTCGGCTTCGGCGGCTTCTACATCCTGGTCCGCAACTTCGAGACGCCGTTCCCAGGTTCGGAGATTCTGCTCTTCGCGATCTTCTTCAACAACCTGCTTTACCTGGCTGTCCTGCTGGCGCTGGTCGTGCTGCTTTCGCAGCCCAGCCAGGCCATGGTCAACCGCTACGGCGCCGCTCCGGAAGCCTAACCTATTTGGCGATCCGCAGCGCCGAGATCTCCTGGGCGATCGACTTGAAGGTCGTCTTCAGCTCCGAGCCCGTCGACGGGAAGAAGGCGTTCTCGGACTTGCTGGCGCAGTACTGCAGCATGCTCTTGGCGGTGCTGTCGTCCACGTCGAAGCCGACCGTGTAGATGGTCAGACCGTACTTGGTCTTCTTCATCTCGTCGCACATCGCCCTGGTCTGGGTGAAGGGGTCGCCGTTGGTGGCCTTGCAGTTGATGTGGTCGCTGGCGTTGCCGCTGCCCGAGCCCGCGTCCTTGGCGATGACGCCGTTGCAGTAGGGCGTGTTGAATGCGCCATCGGTCATCAGCACCACGACCTTCATCAGGTCCTTGGTCAGATAGGCGGCCGGGCGCTGGGAGGCATTGGGCCACATGTAGCCGAAGTTCGGCGAGACCATGTACCAGCCCCAGGCGAAGCCGATCTGGCCCGCGGTCGAGCCGCCGATCGCCAGGGCGTTGATCTGGGCCTTCAGCGCGGTCTTGTCGCTGGACAGCGGCGTGATCGTCGCGCTCGGGCAAGGGTTGGCCGAGCTGATGCTGTCGTCCTTGGTGGTCGGATAGTTGGTCCCGACCGGCGAGGTGCTGGGCGCGACGTCGGTATAGGCGTTCGTGCCGGTGCGCTCGCTGACGCAGGTGCTGATGTCGCGTTCCTCGGACGTGTTGCCGGCGCTGGTATAGGCGATGACCTTGCAGCCCGGATTGGTGCTCTTCTCGCAGGTCGCCACGCCGCCCGAGGTGTAGGCGTTGGTGTTGGAGGTATTGGCGTCGATCGTGAAGGTGTTCGTCGTCACCGACTTCACGGTGTAGGTCTTGCCGTTCAGCATGGTCATGCCGCCGACGCCCGCGAACGAGATCTGGTCGTCCTTGATGAAGCCATGGCCGTTCGAGGTCACCACCGCCTGGCTGGCCTTGGTGATCGCGGTGATGTTGCGCGCCGGCACCGCGCCGCGGCCCGCGTCGGCGTAGGAGCCAAGGTTCACGCCGACCGAGTACGGCACGATCGCCACCTTCGAATAGAACGGCGTCTGGACGTCGCGGACGATGATGTCCACCAGGTCGGACGAGGCCGTCTTCAGATCGGTGATCCGCGAGCCGGACATCGAGCCGGTGATGTCGAGCACGACGGCCACTTCCAGGTCCTTGGACGAGCGGACCACGTCCGACGTCGCCACGACGTTGAAGTTGGCTCCGGTCCACAGGTTGGCGATGATCGGCTTCAGCACCCCGGTGGCCGTGCCGATCACGTGGTTGGTCGCGCCGTTCTTGAAGGTCGAGTTCGAGGCGGTCAGGCCCAGGTTCAGGCCCGCGATCTCGGCCACGAAGGCCGGGTCGCCGATCGCTTCCAGCTCGGCGTCGGTCACCGCCGTCGAGCGGGCGGCCATCAGGGTGGCGGCGTCCAGGGCGTCCTGCATCTGGCGGCGCTGCAGGCCCATGCGGCCCAGATCCACCAGGGCGAAGACCAGCACCGACAGCGGGATGGCCAGCAGGGCGAACTGCACGGCGATCGCGCCGCGCTGGTCGCGCTGCAGACGGCCGCCAAAGGCGCTGGCGCCCTGGCTCAGGCGTCGGATGAGGCGGCTCAAGGTCGGCATGGACGGATCTCAGGCGAAGTTTTTCGGCGTGAATGTCCCTCAGGAGGGTGAACAAGCCGAAAACGCTGTTGGTGAACGCGGGCCTTCGACACCCCTTCGACTCTCGGCGCGCCTGCGGCTAAAGAGCCCCCATGCCCTTCACCGCCACCGTCCTGACCATGTTCCCCGAGGCCTTTCCCGGCCCGCTCGGCGTCTCGATGATCGGGACCGCCTGGAAGGAACAGGACCTGTGGCGTTTGGAAACACTGGACATTCGGGCCTTTTCCAAGGATAAGCGCGGCTTCCTCGACGACACCCCCGCGGGTGGCGGCGCGGGAGCCGTGCTCAAAGCGGACGTCATCGCCTCTGCGCTGGATAGCCTGGAGCGTGATGGGCGGCCGCTTTTGTACATGAGCGCCCGGGGCAGGCCCCTGACCCAGGCGCGCGTAAGAGAGTGGTCCAAGGCGCCCGGCATCGTGGTGCTGTGCGGCCGCTTCGAAGGGGTGGATCAGCGAGTGCTCGACGCTCGCGGGTTCGAGGAGGTCTCGGTCGGAGACGCGGTCCTTGCCGGTGGCGAGGCGGCGGCGATGGTCGTGATCGAGGCGTGCGTTCGACTGGCCCCGGGTGTTCTGGGGAATATCGAGAGCACGCTGGAAGAAAGCTTCGAGGACGGCCTCCTGGAGCATCCGCAGTACACGCGACCGCGGACGTTCGAAGGACTGGATATCCCCGAGGTGCTGCTGTCGGGCGATCACAAGAAGATCGCTCAGTGGCGGTCCAGTATGCGTGAAGAGACTACTCGCGAGCGGCGTCCAGACCTCTGGGAAGCGCATCTCGCCAATCAACAGGCAAAAGGCGGCCCGAAAACGGGTAAGCCCAAGGAGAAATGATCATGGCGATCAACATCATCGCTCAGCTCGAGCAAGAAGAATCGGCCCGTCTGCTGGCCGTCCGCGCGATCCCGGAATTCCGTCCCGGCGACACCCTGCGCGTCAACGTGAAGATCAAGGAAGGCGAGCGCGAGCGCGTTCAGGCCTATGAAGGCGTCTGCATCGCCCGCGCCGGTACGGGCGTCCACGAGAGCTTCACGGTCCGCAAGATCTCGTTCGGCGAAGGCGTGGAGCGTCTGTTCCCGCTGCTGTCGCCGAGCATCGAAAGCATCGAAGTCAAGCGTCGCGGCGTCGTCCGTCGCGCCAAGCTGTACTACCTGCGCGACCGTCGCGGTAAGTCGGCCCGTATCGCCGAGCGTTCGGGCGGCCCGAAGGCTTCGACCGAAGCCTAAGGCTCCGGCACTTCGAAAAGAACGAGGCCCTGGCGGAAACGCCGGGGCCTTTTTCTTTGCGCGCTTAGTCGGGGAAGCGGACCACGACGTTGGAGCCGGGCAACTCGTCGCGATGGTCGGCGTCGAGGCCGGCCAGCGATTGCCCTGGATCAAGGCGCCTTATCGCGGCTGGATCAGGCGCGGGTGTTTCTCAGACGGGCTCGGGGCGCGCAGCAGCGCCCACAGCTGTTGCAACGCCAGCACCCAGCCGAACGAAGTTTCCTTATGCATCTTGAGCGCCTGGTCCATCATCGCGGCCCTCCTTGGCTGCCGATGACGTGGAAGATCGGCGTTCACCGGGCTGATGACAAACGCGGTCTCCTTGGCTATGCATAAGGTAAGCTTATGCCAAGAAACCTATGGTCGACATCCTCGCCCGCCTGCCGCTCGCCGCCATCCGCGTGTTCGAGGCGGCCGCTCGCCTGAAGAGCTTCACCCGCGCCGCCGACGAGCTGGGCGTGACCCAGGCCGCCGTCAGCTGGCAGGTCAAGGCCCTGGAGCAGCAGCTGGACCAGCTGCTGTTCAACCGCCTGCCCCGCGAGGTGACCCTGACCTCGGCCGGCGAGCGGCTGTCCCGCGCGGCCACCGAGGCCATGTCCCTGCTGCGCTCGGCCGTGTCCGACCTGGTCGAGACCGAAGAGGGCGTGCTGTCGATCACCACGGTCCAGAGCCTGGGCGGCCAGTGGCTGGCCCCGCGCCTGGGCGGTTTCCAGATCGCCCATCCGCGCATCGCCGTGCGGCTGGAGGCCTCCAGCCGGGTCGTGGCCCTGTCGCGCGAGGGCGTCGACATGGCCCTGCGCGGCGGCCAGGGCCAATGGCCGGGCATGACCGCCCACTTCCTCATCCCCGCCGTCCAGACGCCGCTGGTCTCGCCCGAGTTCCTGGCCCGCATCGGCGGTCTCTCCAAGCCGGAGGACCTGCTCGACATCCCCAGGATCGGCATCGCCCGAGAATGGGAAGAGTGGTTCCAGGCCGCCGGGGTCACCGTCGCCGAGGACCGCCTGGCCCCGCGCCTGGCCTCCGACGCCCAGGCCCTGGAAGTGGCCAGCGCTCTCGCCAGCCACGGCGCGGCCCTGGGCTCGCCGATCTTCTTCGCCCGCGAGCTGGCCGAGGGGCGCCTGGTCATGCCGTTCGACGTGGTGGCCCGCTACACCGGCGGCTACTGGCTGGCCTATCCCAGCGACCGGGCCCGCGTGCGCAAGATCGCCGCCTTCCGCGACTGGGTGCTGGCCCAGGCCGCCGCCGACCCGCTGATCGCCCGCTACGCCGCCGTCGCGCCTTTGGAGTCGCCCGCCGTCTCGCCGCTGGCGAGGCCCCTGTAGTCAAGCTTTGGTGCGATCGCACGCTTGTTGACAAAACTTCGTTCCGTGAGATGGTGGTTTCACCCCCGGTTCAGGCCGGGCTTCCAGACCGTCTCCTTTCTAGTGGACGGCCCTTTCCGGGCGGAGCCATCGGCCCCCGGAAGCAAAGAATGATGCTAGGGCGCGCCGAAACCACTGGCGCGCCCTATGTCGTTTCAGAGCGCCCCTCTTGGAACGTGATGCCCTTTCTTGAGGATCGGGCGACACAGAACGCAAGAATTTGGCCCCAGAGCCCGCCGCCACTGGATTTTGGCGCACGATCCGCCCTATATCCCCGCCATGTCCGGCAAAACCCTTTACGACAAGATCTGGGACGCCCACGTCGTCAACGAAACCGACGGCGAGGCCATCCTGTATATCGACCTGCACCTCATCCATGAGGTCACCACCCCGCAGGCCTTCGCCGGCCTTCGCGCGGCCGGACGCAAGGTGCGCCGGCCTGATCGCACCCTCGCCGTCGCCGACCACAACATCCCGACGGAAGGGCAGTCGCTGGGCGTCGACGCCGTGCAGGACGAAGAAGCGCGCCTGCAGCTGAAGACGCTGGCCCGCAACGTCGCCGACAACGGCATCGAATTCTTCCCGATGGGCGACATCCGCAACGGCATCGTCCACGTGGTCGGTCCCGAGCAGGGCCGCACCCAGCCGGGCATGACCATCGTCTGCGGCGACAGCCACACCTCGACCCACGGCGCCTTCGGGGCCCTGGCCCACGGCATCGGCACGTCCGAGGTCGAGCACGTCCTGGCCACCCAGACCCTGCGCCAGAAGAAGGCCAAGAACATGCTGGTCCGCGTCGACGGCCAGCTGGCTCCCGGCGTGACCGGCAAGGATATCGCCCTGGCCGTCATCGGCGAGATCGGCACCGCCGGCGGCACCGGCTATGTCATCGAGTTCGCCGGCGAGGCCGTGCGCGGCCTGTCGATGGAGGGCCGCATGACCCTCTGCAACCTGACCATCGAGGGCGGCGCCAAGGCCGGCCTGGTGGCGCCGGACGACAAGACCTTCGCCTATATCCAGGGCAAGCCGTCGGCCCCCAAAGGCGCGGCCTGGGACATGGCCGTCTCCAGCTGGAAGACCTGGTTCACCGACGACGACGCCAAGTTCGACCGCACGGTGGTCATCGACGGCGCGGCGCTGGTCCCGATGGTCACCTGGGGCACCAGCCCCGAGGACGTCATCCCGGTCACCGGCAACGTCCCGGATCCGGAAAGCTTCGCCACGCCCGACAAGCGCGCGGCCGCTCACCGGGCGCTCGATTATATGGGCTTGACCGCTGGTCAACCGATCTCGGACGCCAAGATCGACCGCGTGTTCATCGGCTCGTGCACCAACAGCCGCATCGAGGACATGCGCGCCGCCGCCGCCGTGGTGCAGGACGCCTTCCTGCATGGCCGCATGGTGGCCCCGCACGTCAAGGCGATGGTCGTGCCGGGCTCGGGCCTGGTGAAGGAACAGGCCGAGGCCGAGGGCCTGGACGCCATCTTCAAGGCCGCTGGCTTCGACTGGCGCGAGCCCGGCTGCTCGATGTGCCTGGCCATGAACCCCGACAAGCTGGCCCCGCAGGAGCGCTGCGCCTCGACCAGCAACCGCAACTTCGAAGGCCGCCAGGGCCGCGCCGGCCGCACCCACCTCGTCTCGCCCGCCATGGCGGCGGCGGCGGCGATCGCGGGGCATCTGGTGGACGTGCGGACGCTGCTGTCGTGATCGCCCTGGCCGCCATGCTGATGGCGGCGGAGGCTTTCTCGGCCCCGCTGAACCTGCCCAAGCCCGCGCGGGTCGACATGCGCGTGGAGTACCACCGCGAGAATATCCGGAGCGGCCGAACCGAAACGACCGACGCCTCAGCCACCTATGAGAAGACCGTGGAGCCGGCGGCGAGCGGGTACCGGGTGCAGCGCAGGCTGGTGGAAGCCAAGATCGCTTCGCCCCCCGGCGGGGGGACGAAGCTGCAGACGGCCTTCGAGCGCGCCACGCGACGCTCGGTGGTCTATCTGGCGGACAAGAACCTCAACCCCCGCACCGTCGAGGACTGGTCAGGCGTCGCGGCAGAAATGCGCGCGGACCTGCTCAAGACGGCGGATATGACACAGGACGAGGCCGCTTCCTTGGGGGCATTCGCCGACAACGTCGCGCGCATGGACGCCGCCCAGGCGACCTATGTCGTGGCGCGCGACGACCGCATCCTGACTATCCCAGTGAACCAGGCTCTTAAGCGCGGCAAACCGCTCCATTTCGTCGATGCCTTGCCCAATCCGTTCGGCGGAATGCCCATCAAGAGCAACGGCGATCTCGCCCTCGAAAAGACGGACGCCGCGCGAGGCGTCGACATCGTCCGTTGGAGCCAGAGCCTGGACCCAGTCGAGGCGGCCAAGAGCATCAGCCAGGCGCTTTCGACGATGATGGGGAACGACGCCGAAGCCCGCGCCCTGCTCGCCCAGCTCAAGTTCGACAGCAGCACCGATTGCCTGTTCGAGGTCGACACGAGATACGGGCTCCCCGTGAAAGCCGACTGCACCATGCGGATGACGACCTTCGACCCAGTCGCCCGCCAGAACCTTTTCCGCAACGAACGCTGGGTCATCACCCAGACCCTGAAGAACTAAAGGAGGGCCCTATGAAAGCCTTCACCCGCCTCGACGGCCGCGCGGCTCCGCTGGAGCTGGCCAATATCGATACCGACCAGATCATCCCCAAGCAGTTCCTCAAGACCGTGGAGCGCGAGGGGCTGGCCAAGGGTCTGTTCTACGATTTCCGCTTCGACGGGGACGGCAACGCGATCGCCGACTTCGTGCTGAACCGGCCGGAGTACAAGGGCGCCAGCGTGCTGATCGCCGGCGACAATTTCGGCTGCGGCAGCTCGCGCGAGCATGCCCCGTGGGCGCTGATGGACTACGGGATCATGTGCGTGATCTCGACCAGCTTCGCCGACATCTTCAACAACAACTGCTACAACAACGGCCTGCTGCCGGTGGTGGTCAGTGCTGAAGAACTCTCGGCCCTGATGGACGAGGCCAAGGGCGGCAACCACATGGTCAGCGTCGACCTGGAAGCCCAGACCGTGGTCTCGCCGTCGGGCAAGGTGATCCGCTTCGACATCGATCCCGTGCGCAAGGAAAAGATGCTGAAGGGCCTGGACGCCATCGGCGAGACCCTGCAGCACGGCGGCGACATCGACGTCTTCGAAAGCAAGCGCGCGATCAGCCAGCCCTGGCTGGAAGCGTAGGATAACAAACAGCTCGTCATCCCGGACGGCCGCAGGCCGATCCGGGACCCAGGGGCCAAGCGCAGTGAAGCCGCCCCTGGGTCCCGGCTCTCCGCTTCGCTACGGCCGGGATGACGAGGTTTTGTGAGGCGGACGACCAGCATGACCCTCATCCTCGCCGGCACGATCCGCATCGCACCCGAGCGCCTCGCCGACCTGCGTCCGCACCTGCGGGCCCAAGTCGAGAACACCCGCACCGAGACCGGCTGCCTGGACTACGCCCTGACCGAAGACCCGCTCGATCCCGGCCTCATCCGGGTCTACGAGCACTTCGAAAGCGAGGCGGCGCTGGAATTCCATCGCGCCACCCCGCACATGGCCACCTGGCGCGCCGCCTGCGCCGAGTTGGGCGTGCACGGCCGCGACCTCTCGTCGTTCGACGTCTCCGACTACCGTAAAATCTAAGCCGCAAGATCTAGAGAGAAGCCTCATGTCCACCCTGCTCCTCCTGCCCGGCGACGGCATCGGCCCGGAAGTCTGCGCGGAGGTGCGCCGCGTCGCGGCCGCCCTCACCCCGGACCTCGAGGTCTCGGAAGCCCCTTATGGCGGTTCGAGTTACGACGCACATGGTGCGCCGCTGCTGGACGAGGTGCGCGACCAGGCCATCGCCAGCGACGCGGTGCTGATGGGCGCCGTCGGTGGTCCGCAATGGGCCAACGCCCCCCGCCACCTGCGCCCCGAGGCTGGCCTCCTGGGCCTGCGCAAGGCGATGAACGTCTATGCCAACCTGCGCCCGGCCTACTGCTTCGAAGCCCTGGCCGGCGCCTCCAGCCTGAAGACCGAGCTGGTCTCGGGCCTGGACATCATGTTCGTGCGCGAGCTGGTCGGCGGCGTCTATTTCGGCGAGCCGCGCGGCATCGAGACCCTGGCCGACGGCCAGAAGAAGGGCTTCGACACCGCCGTCTACACCACCAGCGAGATCGAGCGCGTCGGCCGCGTGGCCTTCGAACTGGCGCGCGGCCGGACCAACAAGGTCCACTCGGCCGAGAAGAGCAACGTCATGGAATCGGGCCTGCTGTGGAAGCAGGTGATCACCGACCTGCACGCCCGTGAATACTCTGATGTCCAGCTGGAACACATCCTGGCCGACAACTGCGCCATGCAGCTGGTCCGCGCGCCCAAGCAGTTCGACGTCATCGTCACCGACAACCTGTTCGGCGACATCCTGTCGGACGCGGCGGCCATGCTGACCGGCTCGCTGGGCATGCTGCCCTCGGCCGCGATCGGCGACCCGAACAAGCCGGGCCTGTACGAGCCCATCCACGGCTCGGCCCCCGACATCGCCGGCAAGGGCCTGGCCAATCCGCTGGCCGCCATCCTGTCGTTCGAAATGGCCCTGCGCTGGTCGCTGAAGCAGGTCGAGGCCGCCGATGTTCTTCTCACGGCTGTGAAGAAAACACTCGACCAGGGCGCGAAGACTCGAGACCTGGGCGGCGCGCTAAGCACTGTTCAAATGGGTGACGCCGTTATCGCAAATATTCACAATTAACAGAACCTTGTTCTTTGCAAATTTTGCAATGGGTTCTTAAGATTAATCGCCGATTTCCTGACACATCTCTTGTGTGTGTCAGGGACCCGGCGACATGTCTTTTAAAGACCTAAAAATACCAGCAAAACTAGGCGTTGCATTCTGCGCCGTCATTCTAGCCTCGGCGATTTCTTCGGCCCTGGTCTTCAGCAGTCTCAAGCGCATCGACGAGGCGATGATCTCGACCTAGCGCAGCCTTTCCCTGGCCGCCCAGGCCGAGGAGATCATGGCGCTGGTGCTGGAACAGCAGAATGCCCTGCGCGGCTATGTGATCATGGGCGATCCGAAGTTCGCCGACACCTACACGCAGTCGAAGGACAGGTTCGACGACCGCCTCGACGCCTTCGAGGCCAAGACCACCGTTCCCGAGCAGAAGGCCCGCATCCAGCGCCTGCGCGAGGCGATGGCGACCTGGCGCAAGACCATCGGCGAGCCGTCCATGGCCCTGATGGCCGATCCGGCCACGGGCCGCGAGCAGGCCGGCCAGCTGACCGGCAAGAAGAGCCTCACCGATATCCGCGCGATCCAGAAGGAGCTGCTGGCCGCCGCCCAGGAGCGGGTGGCCAAGCGCGCCGAGGAGGCCAAGGCCGCCCAGACCATGGCGCACCTGTCCCTGCTGATTGGCGGGATCGCCGCCGTGGCCATCGCCGGCCTGATGGGCTGGCTGCTGTCGGCCGCCATCGGCGCGCCGGTCGCGGCCATGGCGACCGCCATGCGCCGGCTTTCGACGGGTGATAACGCCGTCGAGATCCCGGCCACCAGCCGCAAGGACGAGGTCGGCCAGATGGCCCAGGCTGTCGCCCACTTCAAGGACGCCGCCATCCAGAAGCTGCGCGTCGAGGCCGAATCCGCCGCCCACCGCGCCGCCGTCGAGACCGAGCGCGGCGCCAACGAGGCCGAGAAGGCGCAGATCGCCCGCAGCGACGCGGTCAATATCGCCGCCCTCACCGAGGCTCTGGACCGCATGGCCGGCGGCGACCTGACCCACCGCATCACCATCGCCTTCTCGCCCAAGGCCGAGAGCCTGAAGACCAACTTCAACGCCGCCGCCGATCGCATGCAGCAGGCCGTCCGCGCCATCAACGCCGCGACCGGCGGCGTCAGCAGCGGCGCCGACGGGATCGCCGAGGCCTCCGACAACCTCTCGCGCCGCACCGAGCAGCAGGCCGCCAGCCTGGAAGAGACGGCCGCCGCGCTGGACGAGATCACCGCCACGGTCCGCAAGACGGCCGACGGCGCCCGTGACGTCTCGGCCCTGGTCGTCCAGGCTCGCGCCGGCGCCGAAAAGTCGGGCCACATCGTCGAGCAGGCGGTCAACGCCATGAGCGAGATCGAAAGCAGCTCGACCCAGGTCAACCAGATCATCGGCGTCATCGACGAGATCGCCTTCCAGACCAACCTCCTGGCGCTGAACGCCGGTGTCGAGGCTGCTCGTGCGGGTGAAGCCGGTCGCGGCTTCGCCGTTGTCGCTCAGGAAGTCCGGGCCCTGGCCCAGCGCTCGGCCGACGCGGCCAAGGAGATCAAGACCCTGATCTCGACCTCGACCCAGCAGGTCGGCGCGGGCGTCGACTTGGTGGCCCAGACCGGCGAGGCCCTGCGCGCCATCGTCGGCCAGGTCGCCTCGATCGACGCCCTGGTCAAGGAGATCGCCGCCTCGGCCCAGGAGCAGTCCACCGGCCTGCACCAGGTCAATGTCGCGGTGAACCAGATGGACCAGGTCGTCCAGCAGAACGCCGCCATGGTCGAGGAAGCCACCGCCGCCAGCCACGCGCTGAAGGGCGAGGCCAGCGAGCTGGCGGTGCTGGTCGGCCGCTTCCAGGTCGGTCCGGCCGAGGCTCAAGGCCGCCGCCGCGCGGCCTAGGCGCCTTCGCCCTCCACGGTCTAGGCTCCTCCCAACGATAAGTGAGAGGGGCCGATGACGCCGGGCCTGATGCAGACGACGCCGCTGATGATCAGCGGCATCCTGACCTATGCGGCCCAGGCCCATGGCGCGCGCGAGATCGTCTCCAAGCTGATCGACGAGCCGATCCATCGCTACGATTATGCGGGCCTGGGCCGCCGCTCGGCGCAGCTGGCCCACACCCTCGAACGCCTGGGCGTGAAGCCCGGCGACCGGGTCACCTCGCTGGCCTGGAACACCCACCGTCACCTGGAGCTGTTCTACGCCGTCCCGGGGATCGGCGCGGTGCTGCACACGGCCAATCCACGGCTGTTCGACGAGCAGATCGTGTACACGATCAATCACGCCGAAAGCTCGATCCTGTTCTTCGACCGCAGCTTCGCCACCCTGGTCGAGCGCATCGCACCGCAACTGACCACCGTCCGGACGCTGATCATGCTGTCGGCCGAGGACTACGAGACCCTGATCGCCCGCGAGCCCGAAACCTATCCCTGGCCCTCGTTCGACGAGAACGCCGGGGCCTTCCTCTGCTACACCTCGGGCACGACGGGCGATCCCAAGGGGGTGCTCTATTCGCACCGCGCCGTGGTGCTGCACGCCATGGCGGGAGGCCTGAACAGCGCGTTCGGCTTCACCGCCTTCGACGTCGTCATGCCCTGCTCCAGCCTCTACCACGCCACCGCCTGGGGCTTGCCGTTCAGCGCGCCGATCTGCGGCGCCAAGCTCGTGCTGCCCGCCGACAGGATGGACGGCGCCAGCCTGCACGAGCTGATCCAGAGCGAGGGCGTCACCTTCACCGGCGGCGTGCCGACCATCTGGACGATGTACCTGGACTGGCTGGAAAAGACCGGCCAGCGGCCCGACACCCTCAAGCGCGTGGTGATCGGCGGCAGCGCCGTGCCGCGCGCCATGGCCGAGGCGTTCAAGCGGCTGTACGGCGTCCAGACCCTGCAGATCTGGGGCATGACCGAGACCTGCCCGATCGGCGTCGTCGCCACCCCGACTCCGGCCCTCGCGGCCTTGGGCGAAGAGGCCATGGACGAGGCCATCTGGACCCGCCAGGGCCGGTTGCAGTTCGGCATCGAGCTGCGGGTCGAGACCGAGGACGGGACCGAGGCTCCCTGGGACGGCGAGACCTCCGGCGCCCTCTTGGTGCGCGGCCCCTGGGTGGTGCGCCGCTACTTCCGCAAGGACGCCGACGCGGCGCGGGCGGACGGCTGGTTCGACACCGGCGACATCGCCACGCTCGACGCCAACGGCTTCATGCGCATCACCGACCGCCAGAAGGACGTCATCAAGTCGGGTGGCGAGTGGATCAGCTCCATCGACCTGGAAAACGTCGCCGCCGGCTGCCCAGGCGTGAAAATCGCCGCCGTGGTGGGGGTGCCGCATCCCAAGTGGGAGGAACGGCCGCTGCTGGTGATCGAGGCGCATGAGGGCGCGGCGGTCTGCAAGGCGGATGTGCTGGACTATCTCGCGCCGAGGATCGTGAAGTGGTGGACGCCGGATGACGTGGTGTTCGCGGCGGTGCCGCTGACGGCGACCGGGAAGATCGACAAGAAGGTGCTGCGGGAGGCGTGGCGCACGCATCTAACGAGCTAACCCCACCACCGCTCATCCCCGCGAAAGCGGGGACCCAAGCGGCGCTTGGACTGGACACGATGACGACGCGGCTAACTCGGCTTGGGTCCCCGCTTTCGCGGGGATGAGCGGATTATTGTTTACAGCCTCAACCGCCAGCTCTCCGACACCAGCCCATCGGCGAAGCCGTCATAGTCCCAGCTCTTTTCCAGCACGAACCCGAACCGCGCATAGAGCCTTCGCGCCGGCAGCAAGTTGGCCTGGGTCCACAGCACCATCTCGGCATAGCCCGCCTCCCGCGCCCGCTCGATGCACGCCCCGACCAGGGCCTCGCCGACGCCCAGGCCGCGCGCGCGGGGATCGACCAGCAGCAGGCGCAACCGGCCGGTCGTATCGTCCTCGCGCGCCAGCATGATCGAGCCGACCTTGCGACCCTCGTGCTCGGCGATCCAGCAGGCCTCGCGGGCCGGGTCGTAGGTCTTGACGTAGTCGGCGACGACGCCGGCCACCACGCCCTCGAACCGGTGGTCCCAGCCCTCCTCGGCGGCGTAGAGCTCGCCGTGGCGTTGGACGATCCAGCCCAGGTCGCCGGGTCCGGTCGGTCTCAGCGTCACCGTCATGCCTCGACCAGCGCCTTCAACTTGGCCAGATCCCGCGCCACCGCAGCCGCGTCGCGGGCGAAGGCGGCGTCGTCGAACATGCCGGGCGGGCGGTAGAGGGTCATCACCACCTCGCTCCCCTCGCCGTTCGCGACCACGCGCAGCGGCATGTAGAGCTGCGTCCCGTCCGGCAGGGTCACCCAATGGTCGAGGATCCCGTAGGCGTTCGGCTCGGAGAACTTCACATGCACGTCGCCGTCGGGACCATGAGCGATCCACTGGTCGCCATCCCTGGTCAGCCCGGAAGCCAGGCCCGCCGCCCACTTTGTGAAGCTCTCCGGATCCTGGGTGAAGGCGTAGACCGCCTCAGCCGACTTGTGGATGCGGATGCTGATGTGGCGGGACTCGAACATGCGGGGCTCCACGGGGTTCAGGACGCCATCTGACGCCCTGAACCCCGCGCCGCGCAAGGCCTCAGCGTTCGCTGTCGAGATGGGTCATCATCGCCGTGGCGTAGCGCGTGCCCGCCACCGCCTCGGCCGGCACGGCGGCCTCGATGGCGGCCAGATCCGCGGGCGTCAGGCTGACCTCCAGCGCGCCCAACGCCTCGGCCAGGCGATCGCGGCGGCGGGCGCCGATCAGCGGCACGATGTCGTCGCCGCGCGAGGCCACCCAGGCGATGGCGGCCTGGGCCGTGGTCACGCCCTTGTCCTCGGCCACCGCCCGCAGGGCCTCGGCCAGCTTCAGGTTGGCGTCCAGGTTGTCGCCCTGGAAGCGGGGGCTGTGGGCGCGGAAGTCGCGGCCGACATCCTCGGAGCGCTGCTTGGTCCAGTGGCCGCTGATCAGGCCGCGCGACAGCACGCCATAGGCCGTCATGCCGATGCCCAGCTCACGCAGGGTGGGCAGGATGTCCTTCTCGACGCCGCGCGAGACCAGCGAATATTCGATCTGCAGGTCGACGATCGGCGCGACCTTGGCGGCCCTGCGGATGGTTTCCGCGCCCATTTCCGACAGGCCAATGTGGCGGACATAGCCGGCCTGGACCATCTCGGCGATGGCGCCGACGGTGTCCTCGATCGGCACGCTGGGGTCCAGGCGCGAGGGGCGGTAGATGTCGATGTGGTCGACGCCCAGGCGCTTGAGGCTATAGGCCAGGAAGTTCTTGATCGCGGCCGGGCGGCCGTCGAAGCCCAGGAAAGCGCCGTTCGGATCGCGCAGGGCGCCGGTCTTGACGCTGATCACCAGCTTGTCGCGCTTGTGGCTCTTCAGCGCCTCGCCGATCAGCATCTCGTTGTGGCCCATGCCATAGAAGTCGCCGGTGTCGATCAGGGTCATGCCGGCTTCGACGGCGGCGTCGAAGGTGGCCAGGCTCTCGGCCCGGTCGCTGGGGCCATACATGTCGGACATGCCCATGCAGCCGAGGCCGAAGGCGGAAACGACGGGGCCGGTTTGGCCAAGTTGGCGGGTTTTCATGGGGATCTCTCCTTGGGGTGAGGAGGGTTATGCGCCCGCAGCTCTCGTGCGATAATCCGATAAGATCCGCACGGGCCGTTCGGAATTTCGCACAATGCAGCATGCCGACTTCGCCGATCTCGACGCCTTCACGGCCGTGGCGCAAGCCCGAGGTTTCCGCGCCGCCGCCGCCCTGCGCAACGTCTCGGCCTCGTCGCTGAGCGAGGCCGTGCGGCGGCTGGAGACGCGCCTCGGCGTGCGCCTCCTGAACCGGACCACCCGCAGCGTCACCCCCACCGAGGCCGGCCAGAAACTGCTGGAGCGCTTGACCCCGGCCCTGTCCGACGTCGCCCTGGCCCTGGACGAGGTCAACGCCTTCCGCGACAGCCCGACCGGCACGCTGCGCCTGAACGTGCCGCTGGTGGCGGCCAAGGTCGTCTTTCCGCGCCTGATCCCGAAGTTCCTGGCCCAGCATCCCGGCGTCGCGGTCGAGATCATCGCCGAGGACAGCTTCATCGACGTGCTGGCCGCCGGCTTCGACGCTGGCGTGCGTTATGGTGAGCGGCTGGAGAAGGACATGATCGCCGTGCCGCTGTCGGGCCCACAGCGGTTCATGCTGGTCGGCTCTCCGGCCTATTTCGCCGCCCACGGCCGGCCCAGGCATCCGCGCGAGGTGCTGGACCACGCCAGCATCCGCCACCGCTTCCCCAGCGGCGCGACCTATGCCTGGGAGTTCGAGAAGGACGGCCAGACGATCCGCCTGGATCCACCGGCCCGCCTGACCTCGACCAGCCTCGATCTGGAACTGGCCGCCTGCGAGGCGGGCGTGGGCCTCTTGGCCACCTTCGAGGACTTCGTGGCCCCGGCCATCGCGGCGGGCCGGCTGGAGGCGGTGCTGGAAGACTGGTTGCCGCCGTTCACCGGGCCGTATCTGTACTATCCCAGCCGGCGGCACATGCCCGCGCCGCTGCGAGCCTTCATCGACTTCGTGAAGGCCGAAAGGATGGGGCCCTAGCCCGCCTCGACCCGCGCGGCGCGGCCGAACAGCCAGGCCGCCAGCAGCCAGGCCCCGGCGAAGACGACGCTGATCACGAAGCCTTCCCGTGACCCCATCAACTGAGCGACGATCGCCACCACCGCCTGGACGAAGGCCGCCGCCAGCAGGGCGCGCGACAGGCCCGCCGCCCGGAACCGTCCGACATAGGCGCCGGCGGCGGCGACCAGCAGCACGCAGCCGAACATCAGGTTGGCGGGATTGTCCTCGTCGCCGATGATCCCGACCGCGCCGTTGATCCATACGGTCAGGAAACTCACCGCCACGACGATGGCCACGGCGGCCCGGAAGGCCAAGCTGCCCGAGGCCCTCACCGCCAGCTCGAACGTCCCGCAGGCCAGAGCCAGGATCGCGCCCCAGACCCCGAAGTCGAACGGCGTCCAGACGACCTCCTTGGTGAACCGCATGGCCAACGCCGGGGTCAGCAGCAGAAGCGCCGCCCCGATCCAGACCAGCAGGGTCCAGCGGCTGCCGCGCTTGAGGGTGATGTCGGTGGTCATGGGCCAGGCCCCCTTGTTGAAGGAGCCCGGACCCTGCCGCCCAGGCCGCCTGAGCGGCATGAGCAAATTATGAGGACGCGCTGAAATCAGCGCGCCGCCCCGTTACCCTTCGCGCATCGCGTCGCCGACACGACGGGCGATCTCGTCGGGGGGCGTGCCGTAGGGGATGACCGTCTTGTAGCGGCCCTTGGGGTCCATCAGGTAGGTCACTGTCGAGTGGTCCATGGTGTAGCCGGGACCCTCGCCGCTCTTGGCGTAGTAGACCTTGTAGGCCTTGGCCGCGACCTGGACCTGCTCGGGCGTGCCCGTCAGACCGATGGTCGACTTCGGGATGAAGTCGTTCGACAGGTAGGTCTTCATCTGCTCGGGCGTGTCGCGGCCGGGATCGACGGAAATGAACACGATCTGCAGGTCCTTGGCCTTGGGACCCAGCTGGTCGGTCGCCGCCGACAGCGCCTGCAGCGTGCCCGGACACACGTCGGGGCAGTAGGTGAAACCAAAGAACACCAGGCTCCATTTACCCTTCAGCACCTTCTCGGTGGCGGGCTTGCCGTTCTGGTCGACCATCTGGAACGGCCCGCCGATCGGCACGGGCGGCTCGGACTTGAACACCCCGGCGTTCCAGGCCAGGCCCGCGGTGATCACCAGGCCGACGACGCAGGCGAGGATCAGGACAAGGCGGTGACGCGGCATGTGCATTCCATCCTTTTGCGTCCGCCCGATCTTTTACTCTCGCCAGGCGCGAGAATATGGACAATCTTGCGGACATGACTGACGTTTCGTTCGCGAGAACGCCCGACGATCAACGTCATAAAGGGCTCGATAATCCGGGTGAGGAACCGGCGCAAGACGACGCCTGGTCCTGGACCGCGCCTGGGCTGCGCCGTGGACGCTTAAGGGTTCGCACCCTGCTGGCCCAGCGGTGGCTTTCGGTCGTCGGCCAGGTCGCCGTCCTCTTGATTGCGGGCCTCGCGCTGAAGTTGCAGGTGCCGTGGGCGCTGTGCTTCACCCTGATCGCCCTGTCGGCCTGGCTGAACGTCCTCTTGGGACTGGCCTCGAGCGGTCAGCGCCTGGCGCGCGACGGCGAGGCCACCGCGCAGATCGCTTTCGACATCCTGCAGCTGTCGGGCTTGCTGTACCTGACCGGCGGGGCGCTGAACCCGTTCTCGCTGCTGCTGATCGCCCCCGTCACCCTGGCCGCCGCCACCCTGCCGGCGCGCTACGCCCTGGGCCTGGGCCTGCTGGCCGTCGCCTCGACCGTGACCCTGGCGCTGTTCCACATGCCGCTGCCCACCCTGGCCGGCCATGTCCCCTCGCCCACGCCCAGCCCGATGATGCTGTGGACCATGGTCAGCGCCCGGATCATCGGCATCGGCCTGACCGCCGCCTATGCCTGGCAGGCCGCCAGCGAGTCGGCGCGGATGGAACTGGCCCTGAACGTCACCGAAACCGTCCTGGCCCGCGAGCAGCGCCTGTCGGCCCTGGGCGCCCTGGCCGCCGCCGCCGCCCACGAGCTGGGCACGCCGCTGGCCACGATCTCGGTCGTCTCGCGCGAAATGGCCCGCAACGCCGTCAGCGAGGAAATCCGGGAGGACGCCGAACTGCTGATCGGCCAGGCCGCCCGCTGCCGCGAAATCCTGCAGCGCCTGACCGAGATGCCCGAGGCCAAGGACGCCGTGCACGAGCGCATGAGCCTGGTCCAGCTGGTCCAGGACGTGATCGAGCCGCACATGGTGCACGGCATCCGCGTCGAGGCCGTGGTCAACGGCCCGTCCGGCGAGACGGCGCCCGACATCTGGCGGCGGCCCGAGATCATCCACGCCATGACCTCGATCGTCGAGAACGCGGTCGACTTCGCCCGCAGCGAGGTGATCGTCATCGCCCGCTTCGACGCCCGCTACATCGTCATCGAGGCCCGCGACGACGGCGCCGGCTTCTCGCCGGAGGTGCTGGCCAAGCTGGGCGAGCCGTACGTGACCACCCGCCCCGGGGCGGAAGGCTCTCGCACGGGACATATCGGCATGGGGCTGGGCTTCTTCATCGCCAAGACCTTGCTGGAACGAACCGGCGCCACCGTGGATTTCCGTAATGGACGTCGTGGCGGCGCCGTAGTCTCGGCCCGTTGGCCCAGGCCGGCGCTTGAAGCTCCCGGCTTTATCGGGGCTTGAAGTACGTTGCGTATCCTGGACACTATGGGTTGTTATTTGGCCTGTTGAGTATTGGCGCTGGGGAGGCGCGGACTTCATGGCGGATATTGGTGAGCTGGTCGCGGCGCTGCCGGACAAGACGCTGCTGCTTTTGGACGATGACGGCCCGTTGCGGACCCGGCTCGGACGAGCGCTGGAGCAGCGCGGCTTCGAGGTGACGCTGGCCGCTTCCGTCGCCGAGGCCCTGACCATCCTGCGCGGCGCCGCCCCGGCCCACGCGGTGCTGGACATGCGGCTGGAGGACGGCTCGGGCCTGAAGGTGGTCGAGGCGGTGCGCGACGCGCGGCCCGACGCCAAGGTCATCATGCTGACCGGCTACGGCAACATCGCCACCGCCGTGGCGGCGGTGAAGGCGGGGGTGGTCGACTACCTGTCCAAGCCCGCCGACGCCGACGACGTGGCCCGCGCCCTGCTGGCCGCCAAGGACGCCGCCCCGGCGCCGCCTGAGAATCCGATGAGCGCCGACCGCGTGCGGTGGGAGCACATCCAGCGCGTCTACGAGATGTGCGGTCACAACGTGTCGGAAACGGCCCGGCGGCTGAACATGCACCGCCGGACGCTGCAGCGGATCCTGGCCAAGCGCGCGCCGCGCTGATCCCTTCCCCTCTCCCCTTGCGGGAGAGGGTGGCCCGAAGGGCCGGGTGAGGGGTTGCACAGACAGAAACGCCGCGACGGCCGATCGGCTTGTCGCGGCGTTTTGCGTTCTTCAACCCCTCATCCGTCAGCTGCGCTGACACCTTCTCCCGCAAGGGGAGAAGGAAGCTCGATCACATCGCCGAAATGCCGCCGTCGACCTTGATCTCGGCGCCGGTCATGAACTTGCTCTCGTCGCTGGCCAGGTAGAGCACCGCGTTGGCGATGTCGTTCGGCTCGCCGATCCGGCCCAGCGGCACCTGGCGGGCCAGCTTGGCGAAGGCCTCCTCCTTGCCGAACCGGGCCGAGAAGCCGTCCAGGATCGGGGTGTCGATGAAGGTCGGGTGGATCGAGTTCGAGCGGATGTCGAGCTTCATCTTGGCGCAGTACAGCGCGATGTTCTTGGACAGCAGCCAGACCGCCGCCTTCGAGGCGTTGTAGGCCGGCGAATTGCCGTTGGCGATCAGGCCGGCGATCGAGCTCAGATTGATGATCGAACCGGGCTGGTGGGCGCGCATGTGGGTCAGGGCGTGCTTGGCCCCTAGGAAGACGCTGTCGACATTGACCGACATCACCTTCTTCCAGAGCCCGAAGTCCAGGCTCTCGATCGGACCGTCGCCGCCGATGCCGGCATTGTTGACCAGCACCGACAGGCCGCCCATGTCGGCGCTCGCCTGCTCCAGGACCTCGATCCACTGGTCTTCCTGGGTGACGTCCAGCTGGTAGGCGAAGGCCGTGCCCGCGCCGTGGGCGGCATTGATCTCGGCCGCCACGGCCTGCGCGCCGGCCAGATTCAGGTCGGCCAGGGCGACCTTGGCGCCTTCGCTGGCCAGCATGCGCCCCGCCGCCGCGCCCAGGCCCTGGGCCCCGCCCGTGATGAAGGCCTTCTTGCCGGCGACCCGGCCCGTGCTCTGCGCCATTTTCGGCGTCCTCCCGATTTTAATTCAAACGATAGTTTGAACCGGAAGGGAGCGGGAGGGAAGAGCCGATCGTGGACGCCCCCTCCGTCACGTCGCCTATCGGCGCCGCGCCACCTCCCCCGCAAGCGGGGCAGGAGGGAGCATGTTCTCCTCACCCGTGAAACGGGGGAGGTGGATCGCTGCGGATACGCAGCGAGACGGAGGGGGCGCTAAGCCGCCGCAGCATCCATGAACTTCGCCATCTGCACATCCAGCTCCGTCACCCCGTCGGCGTCATGCGTCGTCAGCAGCACCTCGACCCGGTTGTAGACATTGAACCATTCCGGATGGTGATCCAGCTTGTCGGCCATGATCGCCACCCGGGTCATGAAGCCGAACGCCTCATTGAAGTCGGCGAACTTGAACGTCTTGGCGATGGCGTCCTTGTGGTCCGGAGCGGCGCTCCAGCCTTGCAGCTGGGCGATCGCGGCGTCAGCGCCGATGCGGGGACGGGACATGGGAATCTCCGAGAGAACTTTGTCCTCTCAGAACGACAATCCGGTCGCTTGAGCAAGGTCGATGAGAAGCTGCTCTTCGGTCGACACCTTGATCGCCGTCATCCCTAAGGCCGCCGCCGGCTTGCAGTTGATGCCTAGGTCGTCGAGGTAGATGCAGGCCTCGGGAGCCACATCCAGCAGCTCGCACATCATCTGATAGATGCGCGGATCGGGCTTTCTCACCCCTGCCTTGGAGCTTTCGATCACCGCGTCGAACAGGCCCATGATCTCGCCCACCGCCAGGGCCTTCTCGGCGCTCTGGGCCATGCCGGGACCGTGGCCGGTGGGGACGTTGTTGGTGATGCAGCCGACCTTGAACCGCGCCTTGCAGGCCTTCAGCGCGTCCAGCACCCGAGGCCGCAGATCGCCATAGAGCAGCGGCAGCACCTCGGCCCCGCGCACGGCGTGGCCCAGCCGCGTGGCCTCCTCCAGGAACAGGGTGTCGAAGGCGGCCGCGTCGATCTCGGCCCGCTCGAACTTCGCCCAGGCATTCACGTCGCCATTGGTGGCGTTGACCGTGCGGATGAAGTCCGCAGGGAGGCCGCGTTCGGTCTCGTAGCGGCGGAAGGCCTCGAACGGCGAGGTCGTGAACACCCCGCCGAAATCCCAGATCACCGCCTCGATCGCCATGGCCGCCTCAAACATTTGTTTGACGCAACGCTAGCCCCGGCGCGGCGCGAAGGGAAGCGCCCACGGCCACGCTCGCTTGTTGGGTGAAACCGCACTCACCACCGCGCGGGAAATGTTTTGTTAACCTCCATGAACGCGCTCCGCTTCCTGCCTGTCCTGGCCTTGACCCTAGCTAGTCTCGCCACCTCGGCGATGGCCCAGCCGCATCGGGGCGTGGGCCTGCCGCTGGACGCGGAGCTGCTGCCGCCGAACTCGGGGCCGGGCGACTGTGTCGTCCGCCGGGTGACCGGCCCGGGCGGCGCCTATCGCTGGGATCGTGTCGAGTGCGACACCGATCGCGGCTGGTCCGATCATGACCAATGGGGCTACGGCAATCGCCGCCTCGACATCGAGACGCGCCAGGATCCGCGTGGATATCAGGGCGGCTACGAAGGGTCTTATGGCGGCGGCTATGCCGGCGACCGCTATGGCGCGCCGCGCCGCGAGTCGGCCTATGACCGCCGCGTCGATCAATACGAGTACGAGCAAGTTCGCGCCTATGGAGACGGTTACGATCAGGGCCGTGGGGGTCCCGTCGTGAATTATCCGCCGCCCTATGCGTACGGCTATGTCGCCGCCGGGCGCGACGAAGCCGGTTACCTGATCTGGCCCGGCAAGACGCCCTAACCCAAAGCGGGTGGCGCCGCCCTTGCGCCAAGAGCGTCTACACGCACCAAAATGGGACGGGGGAACAACTAACCATGCGCACGCCGAGCCGGCCGTTTTTCAAGGCCTATGAACTGGTGGCTATCGCCGTATTTCTGATCGCGGGGGCGGTCGTCTGCCGGATGGGTCTCGTCTACTGACGACACCGTCCCAGGCCTAACACGCTTCAAATTGGAACAGGACCGCTGGGCTCACGCGTTGTGTGGGTTCAACCGGAGCCACGATCCTGTCCACCGCCGACGTCATGCCCGCGCCCAGACCGCCTCGGAACCCTTTCCGGGGGCTGTCTCGGCGCGCGCGGATCGGCATCGGCTCGGCCTTGGCGCTGGTCGCGGCGGTCATCGCTTTTCTCGTGATCTTCGACTGGAACTGGCTGCGCGGCCCGATCGGCCGCTACGCCTCGGCCCAGCTGCAGCGCGAGGTGGTGATCGCCGGCGACCTGCGGGTCCACCCCTGGTCGTTCTCGCCCAAGGCCGAGGCCTATAACCTGCGCATCGGCCAGCCGGCCTGGGCCAAGACGGTCGACAAGGACGCCGGCCAGATGGCCCAGGTCCAGCGCATCGCCGTGCAGATCAAGATCCTGCCGCTCTTGAAGGGCGACGTGATCCTGCCGTTCCTGGCGGTCGACAAGCCGATCGTGCGCCTGCTGCGCGACAAGGACGGCAAGGCCAACTGGACCTTCGGCGCGGCCAAGAGCGACAAGCCGCTGAAGCTGCCGGCCATCCAGCGCTTCGTGATCAACGAGGGCCAGCTGCGCGTGGACGACCGCCAGCGCGGCGCGCTGTTCGTCGGCACGGTCAACGCCCAGGAACGCGCCGGCGACAAGGGCGGCCGCTTCGTGCTGGAGGGCAAGGGCAGCCTGAACAAGTCCGCCTTCGTGGCCCAGGTCACCGGCGGCCCGCTGCTGAACATCTCGCCCAGCCGGCCCTATCCGTTCGACGCGTCGATCCAGGCCGGTTCGACCAAGATCACGGCCGAGGGCAATGTGACCAAGCCCTTCGATCTGGGCCGGTTCGAGACCCAGCTGTCGATCTCTGGCGCCGATCTGAACCGCCTACACGACCTGACCGGCCTGACCCTGCCCAACACCCCGCCCTACAAGGTCTCGGGCCATCTGGTGCGCAAAGGCGACCGCTACGACTTCGAAAAGCTGTCGGGCCGCGTGGGCGACAGCGACATCCGCGGTGACCTCTTCGTGCTGACTGGCCGCGAGCGACCCTATCTGGAAGCCGACCTGCGCTCGCGCCGCCTGGACTTCGACGACCTGGGCAGCCTGTTCGGCGCCGCCCCGGCCACGGGTCGTGGCGAGACCGCTTCGACCGGCCAGAAGGTCGAGGCCGCCCAGCGCGACGCCACCCAGCGCTTGCTGCCCGACGCCACCCTGCAGGTCGACCGCATCCGCGCCATGGACGCCAAGGTCACCTACCGCGCCGACACCGTGAACGCGCCCAACCTGCCACTGCGCAAGGTCAGCGCCGACGTGGTCCTGGAAAAGGGCGTGCTGACCGTCGACCCGATCGCCCTGACCTTCTCGCGCGGCGATCTGAAGGGGAAGGTCCGCCTGGACGCCCGGACGGACACGCCGAAGACCGACATCGACGTGCGGCTGCTGAATGCGCGCCTGGAGGACTTCATCCCGTTCAAGACCGACGGCAAGCCGGCCATCGAGGGGACTGTCCTGGCCCGCGCCAAGCTGACCGGGACCGGCAACAGCGTGCACCGCGCGGCCTCGACCGCCGACGGCTCGGTGACCCTGGTCGCCCCCAAGGGCCAGATCCGCCAGGCCTTCGCCGAGCTGTTGGGCGTCAATGCGTCGAAGGGCCTAATCCTGCTGCTGTCCAAGAGCAACAAGGAGACGCCGGTGCGCTGCGCCGTGGCCGATTTCGACGTCAAGAACGGGGTGATGACCACCAACACCCTGGTCGCCGACACCGGCGTGGTGCTGGCCAAGGGCCGCGGCACGGTTGACCTGCGCACCGAGCGCATCGACTTCCGCATCGCCGGCGACAGCAAGAAGCCGCGCCTGGTGCGCCTGTTCGTGCCGATCACCATCAAGGGTCCGCTGATGGCTCCGAAGCCCGGCCTCGACGCCAGCCAGGCCGTGGGCCAGGGCGGCATCGCCGCGGCGCTGGGCTCGCTGATCAATCCGCTGGCCGCCCTGCTGCCCTTCGTCACCACCGGCGAAGCCAAGGACGCCGACTGCGCCGGCCTGGTCAGCGAGGCCCGCCAGCAGGGCGCGCCGGTCAAGGTCGCCCAGACCACCCCGGCCAAGGCCAAGAAATAGCCGCTACCTGTGGTGGAGCCTTGGGACGTCCCGCGCGTTTGCAGCCGAGCTGCAACCACGAGGACCGCCGCGTCATGATTTCCCTGTCCCTGCTCGCGCTTGTTTCCGGCCTGGCCGGCGCGCCCGACGCGGTGCGCGTCACCGGCATCGGTCAGTCCCGCACGATCGCGTGCGACGGCCGCGCCGCCGTCGTCGAAGGCACGGACCACGCCCTGACCTTCACGGGCGCCTGCGCGGGCCTGACCCTGACGGGCACGGGCAGCAAGATCACCATCGACCTGGCGCCCGGCGCGCCCGTCACCGTGACCGGCACCGACCAGACCGTCCGCTGGCGCGCGACCAAGCCGCCGAAGGTCAATGTCACCGGCATCGACAACAGCGTCAGCAAGGCGCCGTAACCTCACAGCCGTTTTCCCGGCGAAAGCCGGGACCCAGCTGGAGGAGCGCTGCCTGGACTCTAGAAGCTCAGCACTCTTCCAACCCACCCAAGCGCCCCGAGATCTGGGCCCCGGCTTTCGCCGGGGAGGCGGATGGGTGTGTGCTTGTGGTCCTGAAAACCATCGCTATCTTGCCCACACCAACTCACGCCGTGTGGTTCATGTCCGAGATTGTGCGCGAGGCGCGGGCCTAAAGGCTCCGAGCTTCGGTTCGAAAGTCCAAGAGGCCCGCTATCCGCCCGCGCGTCCCCGCTGGTGGCGCGCGATCGTATGCCTCGATCTCTCGGACAATCCCTTGAACATCTCCAAACCGCAGCAACGCACGCTGCATGCTCTGGCCCAAGGCGGCCGGATCGAACTGGAACGCGACGACCACGGCAAGATCGTCTCGGCCGACTGCATCACCCGCGACGGCTGGGCGCTGACCGACTGCAATATCGGCGTCTTCCAGTCGCTGAAGCGCAAGCGGCTGATCGCCAGCCAGGACGGCGGGCCCTACCGGATCACCCGGATGGGCCTCTCCAACCTGCGCGCTCAGCTCGACAACCGCGTCGGGACTAAGGCGTGGTGAGCTTGTAGAACAGGACGCGCGCGGCCCCGTAGTCGCGCGCGTCGATCTGCTCGAAGCCCTCCAGCACCGGATCGACCTCGCCCCGGCCGCGCTCGAACATCAGGATCGCGCCGGGAGCCAGCCAGTCGTGAGCCTTCATCTCGGCGACGGCCTTCTCGCCCAGGCCCTTGTTGTAGGGCGGGTCCAGGAAGGCGATGTCGAACGGCGCGCCGGCGCTGGCCGGGCGGGGCCCCAGGTCCGTGGCGTCGCGGCGGTGCACGCGGGTGACGCCGAACAGGTGCATGGCGTCGATGTTCTCGCGGATCGCGCCGCGCGCGGCGTCGTCGGTCTCGACGAACAGGCAGAAGGCCGCTCCGCGCGACAGGGCCTCCAGCCCCAGCGCGCCCGAGCCGGCGAAGACATCGATCACCCGCGCCCCGTGCAGCTCCGGCGCCCAGGCGGCGTGCTCCAGGATGTTGAACACCGCCTGGCGAGCGCGGTCGGAGGTGGGACGGGTCGTGCCGCCCGGCGGCGTGGCGATGGCCTTACCGCGATACTGGCCCGAGACGATGCGCATCAGGCGGCCGCCTCTTGCGTAGATTTCGGGGTCAGGCGACGGCCGATCAAATTCAGGCCGATCACCAGCGCCGCCAGCAGGGCCCAGCCCCACGGCTTGACCAGGCTGAAGATCGTCAGACCGCACATCAGGCCCGGCAGCAGCGCCACGCGCAGCAGCACGAACACCGCCTCGCCCACCGGCATAGGCTGGGTCAGCTTGCCCACGAAGGCCGCGTAGGCCCAGACCAGACCCATGGCCAGGCCGATCAACGCCACGTGGCCGATATAGATCAGCACCGCCTCGCCGCCGCGCTGCTCCCACAGCAGCTCCGTGGCCAGCGGAAGCAGGGCGATGAGGCCCAGGACAACCAGGTTGAAGACATCAAGGCCGCCGTCGGCGCGTTCGAGGCGCGCGAAAACCCGACGGTGGCTGAACCAGCAGACCCCGACCACCGCGAACGACACGGCATAGGCGGTCAGCTTGGCGCCCATCTGGGCGAACAGGTCGGCCACGCCATGCCAGTGGTGCGGCGGGTGGATCTCGATAGCCAGCAGGGTGATGGCGATGGCGAACACGGCGTCGGAAAACAGCACCAGCCGATGCAGGTGCCCGGGCGTGCTGTCGTGCCCGTCCTTGCTCAAAACGCCGTCGCTCATGCTTATCCCCTTACAACTCGTAACGGGATGTGTGCCGTCCCGAGCGCCCTACGGCAAGCGCGCGCTTTACAAGATCGCGGCCGTTCCCTCTTAGTCGCCGCGACAGGCAACAGGCGATCCGACGATGGGCATGGGCGAGCTGATGGGGACGGTGAGGCGGTCGCGCTTCCTGGCCGACCTGTCGCCCTATGACCGCGACCCGTGGCGGACCGCCTTCGCCGTGCCGATCGGCGTGCTGGCCGCCGCCGTCGGCGCCCTGCTGGGCGGTATCGCCGCGACCTTGATCGCCATGCTGGTGGTCAGCGGCCTGGACGGCGCGCCGGCGGCCGGCGACCTGTTTTCCGTATTCTCGGCCTCGCCCACCGCCTTCCCGACCGCGCGCCAGTCGCTGTTCCTGCTGACCGTCCTGGCCGGCGTGAACCTGGGCGCGGCGGTCGGCTTCGTGTTCGCGGCCGGTGCGATCCACCACCGCAAGATCACCGACTACATCAATGCCGGCCAGGCGTTCCGCTGGCGCCTGCTGCTGGGCGGCCTGGTGCTGGTCGGGGTGGTGATGACCGCCGTCGTCGCCGGCGCGGCCCTGAGCGGCGAGGCGATGGATCCGCCGATCGGCCGCATGGCGCCCAACCTGGCCGGACAGGCGATCTATGCCGCCCTCGCCGCCGCCCTGCTGGTGCTGGCCGCCGCCGCCGAGGAGATCCTGTTCCGCGGTTGGCTGCTGAAGCAGAGCGCCGCCTACATCCACAATCCCGTGGCGCTGATGGTCCTGAACGGCCTGCTGTTCGCCGCCATCCACCTGGACCCCAATATCGACGCCTTCCTGGTGCGCGCGGCCATGGGCGCCGGCCTGACCTGGATGGCCCTGCGGCTGGGCGGCATCGAACTGGGCATCGGCGCCCACGCGGCCAACAACGCCGTCATCGTGCTGCTGATCCGCCCGATGACCAGCCACCCCGACGCCCCGCACGAGTTCCGCGCCGGGCTGATCGGCAGCGCCCTGGTGATCCTGGCGGGCTTCATCGGCGTGGCCGAGCTGTCGCTGCGCTGGCCGGCGCTGCGGCGCTGGACGGGCGCTTCGGCGGCGGCGGCGGCTTAGGGGCCACACCTCCACCTTCGCACTCACACAACAACTGCCTTCCTAGGCCTTGTGCCTAGGACCCATGGATCGGCTGGGCCCAAAGCTTCCAGCAGATTGCCGCCAGCGTGGGCGCACGCTTGCCTCCTCGGAGATCCCGGAACGATGGGTCCTAGGCACAAGGCCTAGGAAGGCAGGTTGTGGATTGCGGTTAGCCTACCGCTTGGGGCCACCGCGCGGAGCATTGCCACGCGGCGCCGGACCACGCCCCACGCCACCGCTCGGCTTCGCCCCTGAACGCGCCGCCGCCCGACCCGGCTTCTCCGACACCCGACGCGCCGCGCCATCGGCGGGCTTGGCGCCTGGACGCGGCGCCGCCGGCTTGCCGCGCGCGGCGGGTTTGCCGATGTCGATGAACTTGCTCTCGATCGACTTGGCGGGGCGCTTAGCCTTGGCGGCCGGAGCCTTGCCAGGACCCTTGCTTGGGCCCTTCGCCGGACCATGCGGCGAGACCTTCTTCTTCGGCTTGGCCCAGCCGGCCTTGTAGACCGGCTTCTCGGGCTTTTCCGGAACGTCCAGCTTGACGGCGCGATCGGCGCGCGGCGCGCCCCGGCGCTGGACGTCGCCGCCGCCGGCCGTACCGGGGGCCTTGGCCGCGTTGGCGATGCCGCCGAACTTGGGACGGTCGCCGGTCGGCATGTTCTCTTCGGAGACGATGCCTTCCAGCAGCTCGCGGATCACTCGCGGCCCGACCTCCTCGATCTGGCCGGCTTCCAGCACCCCGAGCGCGAAGGGGCCATAGGACATGCGGATCAGGCGGTTGACCTTCAGGCCGATCGCTTCCAGCACCTTGCGGACTTCGCGGTTCTTGCCTTCCGACAGGCTGACCGTGAGCCAGATGTTCTTGCCGCCGGCCTTTTCGTGGGCCTTGTCGATCTTGGCCTCGATCGAACCATACTTGACGCCCTCGACGGTGATCCCGTCCTTCAGGCTGTCCAGCTTGGCTTGCGTCGTGTCGCCGAAGGCGCGGGCGCGATAGCGGCGAACCCAGGCGTTGCTGGGCGTTTCCAGGGCGCGCGACAGCTCGCCGTCATTGGTCAGCAGCAGCAGGCCTTCGGAGTTCAAGTCCAGGCGGCCGACCGAGATCAGGCGCGGCAGGTCCTTGGGCAGCGAGCCGAACACGGTCGGCCGGCCCTTGGGGTCGTTGTGAGTGGTCATCAGCCCGGTGGGCTTGTGGTAGCGGAAGATCCGGGTCGGCTCGCGCTCGGCCACCAGCTGGCCGTCGACGGTGAGGAAGTCGCCGGGCTGGACCTTCACCGCCGGCGTGGTCAGAACCTTGCCGTTGATCGCCACGCGACCGGCCTCGATCAGCCGCTCGACCTCGCGCCGCGAGGCCACGCCGGCCCGCGCCAGGGCCTTGGCCACCCGCTCGCCAGGACCGTTCTCCAGATCGCCGTCCTCGCCGTCGAGGTGCGGTTCGTATAGGGGATCGTGAGGTTTGGTCATTTTCGGCGTCCTTCTCGGGCTGGGCGCATCTCTCGATGGGCTTTTCTTGGTAATGCACACCGATCAGGACGAGGATCAAGACCACCGCATGATGCGGCTGGCGCTGGACGCCGCCCGCGCGGCGGCCGAGGCGGGCGAAACCCCGGTCGGCGCGGTGATCCTGGACCCGAAGACCGGCGAGGTGATCGCCACGGCCGGCAACGGTCCGATCGCCGCCCATGACCCCACGGCCCATGCCGAGATCGCGGCCATGCGCGCCGCCGCCGCCAAGCTGGAGAACTACCGCCTCACCGACCTGACCCTGGTCGTGACCCTGGAGCCCTGCGCCATGTGCGCCGGGGCCATCAGCCATGCGCGGATCGGCCGGGTGGTGTTCGGGGCCGAAGACCCCAAGGGCGGCGCGGTCGTGCACGGCCCCAAGTTCTTCGCCCAACCGACCTGCCACTGGCGGCCGGAAGTCACCGGCGGGGTGCTGGCGGAGGAAAGCGCGGACTTGCTGCGAGGGTTCTTTCGGGCGCGGCGGAAGTCGAAGAGCTAAATCTTCTCAGCTCTCCATCCCTGCCTTCCTAGGCCTTGTGCCTAGGACCCATCGTTCCGCTGCTCAAGCCGCCACCCTGCGCCCGCCCACTTTGGCGGCTCGCGTGCTCGTAAGCACAGCCCAGCCGCGCCATGGGTCCTAGGCACAAGGCCTAGGAAGGCATGATGTTTTGATAGAGGTCAGCGGGTCGAGAGTTAGCTGAGCAGGGCCGAGCCCATCAGAACCTTGGCGCCGGGCTTGCCCAGCACCTGGTCGCAGGCCTTCTGCAGCTCGCGGCCGACATGGTCCATGTCCGGGGCCACGCCGCCGCGCAGGCCGGCGGCATAGATCATCAGCACCTGGGCGAAAGCGGCCCGCAGGCGCGGCGTCGAGGCCTGGGCGCGGGTCATCAGCACCGGATCCTTGGCCTGGATGCCCGCCTCGACGGTCATCACGCCCCGGCGGCCGTCACGGCGCAGGACCACCGCATTGATCGGGTCCAGGGCGAAATAGGTCGGCGGCGCCTTCTTCTCCTCGCCCCCGCCGTGACCGGCGAAGGCGACCGTCGGCGCGGCCAGGGAGCCGCCGGCGAGGGCGGCGATCAGGGCGATCGGAAGGAGGCGGGTGCGGCGCATGACGCCTTGCTACCGCAACGTGGTTGACGTCCTCTTTACATCTGGAGGCGCAAACAGGGGCGTTAACCACGATTCGACGCGGCTCATGGACGCGCCGCACACGTCGCAGGAGGCTGGACTTGGGTCGTTTTTCTCCCAAATCGCTCGATCTGGACGGCAAGGTGATCCTGGTCACCGGCGGCACAGGCTCATTCGGCCGCCGCTTCATCGAGACCGTGCTGCGGCGCTATGATCCCCGCAAGGTCATCATCTACTCACGCGACGAGCTGAAGCAGAGCGACATGCAGCTCGAAATGCGCGAGCAGTTCGACGAGGCGACGGTCGCCAAGCTGCGCTTCTTCTTAGGCGACGTGCGTGACCGCGAGCGCCTGACCCTGGCCCTGCGCGGCGTCGACATCGTCATCCACGCCGCGGCCCTGAAGCAGGTGCCGGCGGCCGAATACAATCCGTCGGAGTGCATTCACACCAACGTGCTGGGCGCCGAGAACGTGGTCTGGGCCAGCCTGAACAACGGCGTGAAGCAGGTGGTCGCCCTGTCGACCGACAAGGCCTGCAACCCCACCAACCTGTATGGCGCGACCAAGCTGGCCTCGGACAAGACCTTCGTGGCGGCCAACAACCTGTCGGGCGACATCGGCACGCGCTTCTGCGTCGTGCGCTACGGCAATGTGGTCGGCTCGCGCGGCAGCGTGGTGCCGCTGTATCGCCGCCTGCTGAGCCAGGGCGCGACCGAGCTGCCGGTCACCGACCCGCGCATGACCCGCTTCTGGATCACCCTGAACGAAGGCGTGGACTTCGTGCTGTCGTCGCTGACCATGATGCGCGGCGGCGAGATCTTCGTCCCGAAAATCCCCTCGATGGCCATGCCGGACCTGGTGAAGGCCATGTCGCCGGAGGCCGGCATGAAGGTGATCGGCATCCGCCCGGGCGAGAAGCTGCACGAGATCATGATCAGCGCCGACGACTCGCGCTCGACCGTCGAGTTCGAGGACCGCTTCGCCATCGAGCCCAACTTCGCCGAGTTCGGCCGCACGCCCTACTCGGCCGACGACGGCGCCAAGCCGGTCGCCGAGGACTTCTCGTACAGCAGCGACAACAACCACGACTGGCTCTCGCCGGAAGGCCTGTTGGCCATGCTGGAGGAGAAGGCCGCGCGATGAGCGGCTTCCTGCCCTACGGTCGCCAGACGATCGAGGACGACGACATCGCCGCCGTCGCGCAGGCGCTGCGCGGCGACTTCCTGACGACGGGCCCGACGGTCGAGGCCTTCGAGATCGCTTTCGCGGCCAAGGTCGGCGCTGATCATGCGATCGCCGTCTCGAACGGCACGGCGACCCTGCACCTGGCCATGATGGCTTTGGGCGTGGGTGAAGGCGATGTCTGCGTCGCGCCGTCGGTGACCTTCCTGGCCACCGCCAACTGCGCTCGCTACGTCGGGGCCGAGGTGGTGTTCGCCGACGTCGATCCCGACAGCGGCCTGATGACCCCCGACACGCTCGGGCGGGCGCTGAGCGGCATCAAGGGCAAGCGGGTCAAGGCGATCCTGCCCGTGCACCTGCGCGGCGACGTCTGCGACCTGCCGGCGCTGAAGGCCATGGCCTCGGCCTCAGGCGCGGTGTTGGTCGAGGACGCGCCGCACGCGCTGGGCTCGATAGGGACCTTCAAGGGCGTCGCCCATCCGGTGGGTGACTGCGCCTATTCCAGCTTCGCCAGCTTCTCGTTCCACCCGGTCAAGACCCTGGCCACCGGCGAAGGCGGCATGCTGACCACCAACGACGCCGAACTGGCCGCCAAGGCCCGGCTGCTGCGCTCGCACGGCATGGTCCGACAGCCGGGCGGCGATCCGTGGTGGTACGAGATGTCGGAGCTCGGCTTCAACTACCGCATCCCGGACGTGCTGTGCGCCCTGGGCCTGTCGCAGCTGGCCAAGCTGGACCGCTTCGTGGCCCGCCGCCGGGAGTTGACGGCGCTGTACGCCAAGCTGCTGGCGCAGCGTACGCCACGCGTGCGGCTGGCCTCGAGCCCGGCCCATTCGGATCCGGCCCTGCACCTCTTGACCGTGCTGATCGACTTCGAGGCCGAGGGCCTGTCGCGCCGCACGGTGGTCGACAGCCTCAAGAGCCAGGGGATCGGGACGCAGGTCCACTACATCCCGGTGCACCGCCAGCCCTACTATGTGAACCGCCAGGGCCTGGCCGACCTGCCCGGCGCGGACGCCTGGTACGCCCGCTGCCTGACCCTGCCGCTGTACCCGGCCATGACCGACGGCGACGTCGAGCGCGTGGTCGACGCCCTCGCCGCGATCCTGGGTTAGGCTTGGGGACTAACGCGCCTCGCTGATCTGGGCGATCGGCTGGATGTCGGTGAAGTTGGCGACGTCGGCCATCACTTCGGCCGCGCGGGGTCCGCCCAGCGAAGCCGCCAGCGCCTCGGCGTCGCGGAAGGTGAGATTGACCATCGCGATGTATGGCGCGGGACCACCGCCCGGCGCGGCCAGGCCTTTGAGCACCTGAACATGCTCCAGCCCCGTGGCCGTGAAGGCGTCCTTGACCAGCGGGATGTGGGTCGCCTCGTAGTAGTCCAGATCGAACTTCGCCCCGTCGCGGGCGGGATAGAGCACGGTGAATACGGCCATGGCGGTCTCTCCGAACGGTCCTGTCGACCGCACGAGAGCGACCCTACCGGGCGCCGTCGGGGAAGAGTCAAACGGCTCGCAAGCTTGGGCTTGTTTTCACCTCGAAACGCAACCTAAGGTGAAACCTTCGCTCGTCGGGGAGCGGCTCTATCACCTGGGATCGTCATGAAGACCTTGCTCGCTTCCGTCGCCGCCGTCGCCCTGCTGGCCGGCGCGCCTGCTCTTGCCGCCACGCCGGCCAAGCCCGCGCAAAAGGTCACCGGCGCGATGGCCGTGAACCTGCCCTCGATCGACATCCCGCACACGACCTTCAAGCTGGCCAACGGCCTGACCGTGATCGTGCACGAGGATCACAAGGCCCCGATCGTGGCGGTGAACGTCTGGTACCACGTCGGCTCCAAGAACGAGCCCGCCGGCAAGACCGGCTTCGCCCACCTGTTCGAGCACCTGATGTTCAACGGCTCGGAGCACTACAACGAGGACTGGTTCAAGGCGCTGGAGAAGGTCGGCGCCACCGACATGAACGGCACCACCAACAACGACCGCACCAACTATTTCGAGAACGTCCCGACGGCGGCCCTCGACCAGGTGCTGTGGCTGGAAAGCGACCGCATGGGCTGGCTCTTGGGCGCCGTCGACAAGGCCCGCCTGGATGAGCAGCGCGGCGTCGTCCAGAACGAGAAGCGCCAGGGCGAGAACCAGCCCTACGGCAAGGTCTGGACCATGCTGACCGAGAGCACCTACCACCGCGACCACCCCTATGGGCACACGGTGATCGGCTCGATGGAAGACCTGGACGCCGCCTCGCTGGACGACGTGAAGACCTGGTTCAAGACCTATTACGGCCCGGCCAACGCCACCATCGTCCTGGCCGGCGACATCACGGTCGCGGAAGCCAAGGCCAAGGTCGAGAAGTACTTCGGCGACATCCCCTCGGGCCCGCCCGTGGCCCGCCAGAAGGAATGGGTCGCCAAGCGCACCGGCTCGCAGCGCGCCGAGATGCAGGACCGCGTGCCCCAGTCGCGGATCTACAAGGTCTGGAACATCCCCGGCTTCGGCGCGGCCGATGTCGACTATCTGAGCCTGCTCAGCGACGTGATGGTCTCGGACAAGACCTCGCGCTTCTACAAGCGGCTGGTGTTCACCGACCAGACCGCCACCCAGGTCGGGGCCAGCGCCTATGCCAGCGAGATCGGCGGCTGGTTCCTGGTCACCATCACCGTCAAGCCGGGCGGCGACGCGGCCGCGGTCGAAAAGGCCTTCGACGAGGAGTTCCAGCGCCTGCTGCGCGATGGCCCCACGCCGGAAGAGGTCGCCAAGGTCCGCACCAACCAGCTGGCCGACATCGTGCGCGGGTCCGAGCGAATCGGCGGCTTCGGCGGCAAGTCCGACATTCTGGCCCAGAACCAGGTCTTCCTGGGCGACGCCGGCGCCTACAAGAAGAGCGTCGCCCGCATCCGCGACGCCAAGGCCGCCGACCTGGTCGCGGCCGGCCGCAAGTGGCTGACGGACGGCGACCTGACCCTGACCGTCACGCCCTTCCCCAACTATCAGGCCGCCGCCGCCGGCGCCGACCGCAAGACCATGCCCGAGGTCGGCGCGCTCAAGGCGCCCGCCTTCGCCAAGCTGCAGCGCGGGACCCTGTCGAACGGCCTGAAGGTGATCGTCGCCGAGCGCCACGACACCCCGCAGATCCTGCTCAGCACCCAGTTCGACGCGGGTCTGGCCGCCGAGGCCGGCGGCGCCAAGCCGGGGGTCTCGAGCCTGGCCATGGGCATGATGAGCGACGGCACCACCCATCGCGACAACCTGACCCTGAGCCGCGAGCTGGCCCAGCTGGGCGCCGGGCTCAGCACTTCCAACGGCCTGGACTCCGGCTCGATCTCGCTCAGCACCCTGACCACCACCCTGGACCCGGCCCTGGCCATCTATGCCGACGTGCTGCGCAACCCGGCCTTCACGCAAGACGACCTCGACCGCCGCAAGAAGCTGTCGATCGCCGGCATCCAGCAGGCCAAGCAGAGCCCCAACGCCATGGCCTCGCGCGTCCTGCCGGTGCTGGCCTATGGCGAGGGCAGCGCCTACGGTCTGCTGTCGACCGAGGCGACGGTGAGCGCCATCACCCGCGACGACCTCGTGGCCTTCCAGAAGGCCTGGCTGCAGCCCAAGGACGCCACCCTGATCGTGGTCGGCGACACCACCCTGGCTGAAATCATGCCCAAGCTGGAGGCCCAGCTGGGCGACTGGACCGGCGCGCAGACCCAGAAGAAGGCCCCGCTGATCACGCAACCCAAGAAGGGCGCGGTCTATCTGATCGACCGTCCCGGCGCGCAGCAGTCGATGATCATGGTCGGCAACCTGCTCGCGCCGCGCGATCCGGCCGACGAGGCCGCCATCGACGTGACCAACGCCGTGGTCGGCGGCGACTTCGTCTCGCGCCTGAACATGAACCTGCGCGAGGACAAGCACTGGTCCTACGGCGCCGGCAGCTTCGTGCGCGGCGCGCGCGGCACCCGGATGTTCGTCGCCTTTGCCCCGGTCCAGACCGACAAGACCGCCGAGTCGTTCACCGAGGCCCGCAAGGAACTGACCGCCATCATCGGCGACAAGCCGATCACCGCCGCCGAACTGGCCAAGGCCCAGAACAGCCTGACCCTGTCCCTGCCCGGCAACTGGGAAACCGGCTGGGGCGTCTCGGGCACGATCTCGGACCTGGTGAATTTCAATCTGCCCGACAGCTATCCCGACAACTACCCGACCGACGTCCGCGCCGTGACCATCGACAGCGCCACCGCCGCCGCCCGCAAGGCCATCAGGCCCGACGAGCTGATCTGGGTGGTGGTTGGCGATCGCGCCGTCGTGGAGCCGAAGCTGAAGGGCTTGGGGCTGGATCTGAAGGTGATCGACGCGGACGCCAAGGCGGCGAAGTAGGGCGCTCGGACGGGCCGACAGATCCAGCGAACCGTCGCCGCGCTATTGCGCGGCGCCGGTGATCGCCTTGGCCAGGCCGTCCGGATCGGTGAGGAACGGCAGGTGACCGGTCTGCAGGGTCACCGTGTCGCGCACCGGCGTAGCCGCCAACATCCGATCCTGGAAGGCCGGGCTGATGACCTGGTCCAGCGCGGTGCGGACATAGACCTTGTCGACTTGGCCGAAGCGGGCGTCCGTGAG
Organism: Caulobacter sp.; assembly: GCF_017744445.1. GTDB lineage: Bacteria > Pseudomonadota > Alphaproteobacteria > Caulobacterales > Caulobacteraceae > Caulobacter. The sequence goes on along the minus strand of NZ_JAGIBH010000170.1, from coordinate 12,130 downwards.
GCTGACGGGCGTGGCCAGCGGCGCCAGCGGCTCGTCCAGGATCAGGTCGGGCAGCTTGGCCTTCAGGCCCTCGGGGCCGTCATTGGCGAACAGCTCGGCGCGGGCGGCGTAGTCGACGACGGCGATCGCCTTGTCGTGGTCGATGCGCAGCTGCGGGCCGATCTTGGCGTCCGGATCCTGCTGGGCCAGCGACACCAGCGAGTCGCCGTTCCGCGGCAGGTAGGCGGCGACGAAGACCATGGTCTTGACGATCTCCGGCGCCTGCTCGGCCGCAGCGGCGGTCACGATGCCGGCGAAGCTGTGGCCGACCACGACCGCGGGGCGGCCTAGGGCGCGCACGGCCTGGACCACGGCGTCCCGGTGAAGATCCAGGGTCACCTGGCCCGGTTCCATCGGCGCGCCGGGGCGGCCCGGCAGGTCGATTGCCACAACCTCATGGCCGGCGGCCTGCAGCCGGGCGGCGACATGGCCCCAGACGGGGGCGTTGGCGAAGGCGCCGTGAACCAGGACGATCGGCGGCTTTTCTGCAGCCATGGTGGCGGCGGGCGAATTCGTGGTCTCGGTGGTCATTTTCGTATCCCCATGAAGCAAAAAGTGGCTTGTTTCGGCCTGCGCCGATGGGGAAGAACCTAGGCTCCGGGGCCGAGGCGGGACATGCCGCAGCCTCCGAATAACATGATGGATCGTCCGGAATGACCCAAGACTTCGGCATGTCGGCCGCGCGCAACGATGTCTTGTCCGAGGTGCTGACCCTGATCCGGCTGCGCGGCGAGCTGGTCTATACCGCCATCCTCGGCGCACCCTGGGGGCTGGGCTTCCAGGCGGGACCAGCCCACTTCCATTTTGTCGAGACCGGCCAGGTGTGGATCACCCCGGCTGGCGAGGCGCCGATCCTGGCGCGCGAGGGCGACCTTATCCTCCTGCCACAGGGCAAGGGGCACGTCATGACCGACGCCCTCGGCTCGCCGATCGAAAGCATAGAGACGGTCGCCGCCGACCATTTCGATCGCGACGGCCTGGTCCTGCGCCACGGCGGCGACGCAGAAGGCGCCAAGCTGGTCGGCGGCTTCTTCAGCTTCGAGGGCAGCCCGCTGCCGGCGATCATGTCGTCCCTGCCGTCCTTGATCCACATTCCCAAGGGCGAAAACGGCGCGCCGCCCTGGCTGGCGGCGATCTCGCGCTTCCTGGTGGCCGAGGCGCAGGAGCCCAATCCGGGCTCGTCCCTGATGATCTCGCGCCTGATCGATCTTCTGGTGATCCGCACGCTGCGCAGCTGGGCGGCCAGCGAGGCCAACCGGATGGGGTGGCTCGGGGGCCTGGGCGAAGAGCGCATCGGCCGGACGCTGAGCGCCATGCATGGCGACCCCTTCCATCGCTGGACGGTCCAGTCCCTGGCCGAGATCGCCGGCATGTCGCGCTCGATCTTCGCCGAGCGCTTCACAGCCGCCGTGGGCGAGCCGCCGCTGCGCTACCTGTCGCGCTGGCGCCTGACCATCGCCGCCGACCTGCTGCGCAGCGGCGGGCTGAAGGTGACCGAGGCGGCCTATCGCAGCGGCTACACCTCGGACGCCGCCTTCAGCCGGGCGTTCAAGGCCCACTTCGGCTACGCGCCCAGCGAGGTTCGGCGCCAGTCGCCCGCCTAGTCCTAAAATCCGGACGATCGATCATGCGATCCGGAGACCCGAACATGGTCGCAAGGCCCCCTCGCCGCCTAAGTTCCTCCTCGCCGCACCGATGAAGGTCGCGGAAAAGATTAGAGGAATGGGAACAATGAAAACGATCATCGCCGCTCTGGCCACTTCCGCCTTCGCTTTCGGCGCCAACGCCATGGCTGCAGAAAAGCCGCCCATCGTCCTGGTGCACGGCGCCTTCGAGAACGGCGATGTCTGGGGCCATGTCACCGCCAAGCTGCAGAAGGACGGCTACCAGGTCGTCACCGTCAACCTGCCGGGCCGCCCGGGCAATCCGATGACGCCGGACAAGGTCAGCCTGGACGCCTATCGCGACACCGTCGTCCAGGCCCTGGGCGCGACCAAGCGCCCGGCGGTCGTGGTCGGCCACAGCTTCGGCGGCATCGTCGTCTCCGCCGCCGCCGAGCAGGCGCCGAAGAAGGTCAAGACGCTGGTCTATCTGGCCGCCTACCTGCCGCAGGACGGCGACTCGCTGGTCTCGCTGGCCCAGCAGGATCCGGACGCCAAGATCGGCCCGCACCTGCAGATCCAGAAGGACAAGGGGATCGCCTCGATCGAGTATTCGGCCCGCGCCGACCTGTTCGCCAATGGCGGCCCGGACGGCCTGCGCAAGGCGATCCCGGACCTGATCCTGGACGAGCCGCTGGCCCCGCTGGCCACGCCGGTGAAGGTGACCGCCGCTAATTTTGGCAAGGTGGACAAGGTCTATATCCACACCGCCATGGACCAGGTCATCAGCCCGGCGTTCCAGGCCAAGATGGTCGCCAAGACCCCGGTGCGCGTCGAATACACCCTGCAGACCGGCCACACGCCGTTCCTGACCGATCCGGACGGCCTGGCCGACGCGATCGAGAAGGCCGCTCGGTAATCTCGACCCCATCCAGACGCACGAACGGGACGGAACGGCCAAGGCCGATCCGTCCCCTCCAACCAGGACCTGCCCATGCTTCGCACCGCCTTCGCCGCCGCCATCGCGCTCACCCTCGCGAGCACGCTCGCCGCTCCGGCCGCCCGAGCCCAGGAAGCTCCAAGCCGCGCCGCGGTCGCTCCGGAATTCCGCCTGAAGGGCGACACCGTCTCGATCCCCTTCGTGATGGTGCGCGAGTTCCCTTTCGTGGAGGTCCAGATCAACGGCGTGAAGGGCAAGCTCATGTTCGACACCGGCGCGTCCGAAGCGCTGGCCCTGAACCAAAACCCTTTCAAGCTACCCGAGGGGCGCGCCATCGGGCGCGGCAATTTCGCCAGCGGCCAGAGCTACGACGTGATCCTGCGCCCCAGCGTCGACGACGTGCGCCTGCCCGGCGGGCTGAGCTATGACCGGGTCACCACCTTCCGCAGCCAGGACGCGGCGCAGCTGGAGCGCATCACCCCCGACTTCCTGGGTTGGCTGGGCTATCAGTTCTGGGACGGCTACGCGGTGAAGGTCGACTACAAAGCGTCGAAGGCGACCTTCTACAAGGGTGGCCCCAAGGCGTTCCTGAAGGGCGAGACCGTGATCGCCGCCATCCCCTTCGAGACGCCCAAGCTGCCCAACAATCCGGTGCTGACCGCCAAGATCGGCGATACCGATTTCGAGACCGTTCTCGACACCGGCCAGTATGGCAACCTCTTCGCCGACAAGGCGACGCTGGAACAGCTCACCGCCGCCGGGGCGATCACGCCCACGCCGGGCGAGAAGGGCGCGATCGACCTCAAGGCGGCCCAGTTCGCCAAGGGCCCCGCCATCCCGCTAGCCAAGATCGGCAGCCATCCCATCGAGGGCGCCGCGCCCTTCGCCAAGGCGATCGGCCTCACCTCGCCCCGGATCATGACTCTCGGTTACGCCTTCCTCAGGCAGTACAAGACCGTCTGGGACTACCCGAACAAGACGCTCTATCTGCTGAAGCGCTAAGCCGCCTGGGCCACCAGCGTCTTGATCAGGTCCATGGTCTGGGGAGAGCCCGCCAGCTGTTCACGCGAGCTCGGATCCCGCGCCAGCTTCAGGGCTTCCATGCGCGCCTTCTCGGCCACCGGACCACTCGGCCCGGCCTCGCCCAAAGCCAGCTTGGCGAGCAGTTGCAAGCGGTGCGGCAGCGGGGCGGGGGCGCGGACCAGCATGGTCAGCAGGCGGGTGTCGGCCTCGATCAGGGCGCCGATGTCGCCCAGCTTGGCGCAGAGGGGCTCGAAGTCTTCGCGGACCAGACCCGAACGGGTCAGCTGACGTTGGAGGCCGGCCAGGTGGCTGAGCTTGGCGACCGGCGAGTCGGGGCCGGCTCGCATTTCCTTCTCGAAGCGCATGGCGCTGATATTGGCGTTCAGCCAGCGGGCGGCGTTGCGCTTGTTGACCGCGCCCATGACGTTCTCGGCCAGGCGGATCAGCATCTTGATCTCTTCGTGCGCCGAGCGGTCGCGGCCCAAGAGCGAGTCGATGAAGTCGCCGTTCAGCAGGGTCTTGGAACGCGTGGTGAAGGCGTTCTGGATGTCCTCGGCCTGCAGGATGCGGCCGGCGGCGGCGGTCAGGCTCATGGCCAGGGCGCGCAGGTATTCGATCTCCTGCTCGGCGTCGCTGGGCTTGAGGCGGCGCACGCCGTTCAGCTCGGTCAGCACCCGTTGCGCGATAGCCTTGCGGACGCTGGGAAACTCGTCGCGCGACAGCCAGTCGCCCAGGCGATAGGCGGTGCCCGACAGCTCGGGCATGCAGTTGCGGACGCTGGCTTCGATCTTGATCAGGGCCTCGACGGCGACGCCGCCGGTCAGGCGGGTCATGGCCGCCAGGGTGGCGCCCAGGTCGTCCTTGGTGTCCAAGAGGTCGGCCATGCCGGCCCGCGAGCCGATGATCTCCGACAGCGGCTGCTCGATGGCGGCCAGGGCGGCGGCGCGGGCGCGCGGCTCTTCCGGCGCGGCGTCGGCCAGGTCCAGCAGGCGGGCGATCTTGTCGCTCCAGTTGGTGGCGACGGCGATCGAGGCGGCGACGCCGGCGCCCAGCAGGAAGGCGCGGTCCGGGTCGGCGACCAGGCGCTCGGCGGCTTTCGCGAAGCCTTCCTTGTCGAGATTGGGCAGTTCGCCCTTCTTGAAGGCCTTGGTCAGGTTGGCGATCGTGCGCTCGACCAGGCCTTGGAAGTGGCGGATGACCTCGTGCACGGACTGGCCGCGCGCCTCGGCTTCCGGAATGGCGATCTTCTGCAGAGCATGCTGCAGGTCGGTGCCGGACGCCTCGAGCTTTTCGACGAGATCGGGACGGTGCAGCAGTTCGAACGGGGTGGCCTTGTGCCGGTTCAGGAAGCCTTCCAGCAGGCGGCCGATCCGGTCACGGGCGTGGGCGGTGTAGAGGTCGGCCGGCTGCACGCAAAGCGGATCGCGCTGCTCGACTTCCTTCTTGGGCTTGCCGCCGTCGACCATACCCTTGGTGAAGATGGCGATAGACTTGTATTCGCCGGTGGCGTTGTCGAGGGTTTCCTTGCTGACGCGCACGGCGACGGCGCGGCCCTGCTCGAGGACGTCCTCGGCGACCTGCAGCGCGTGCGCGCGGTTTTCCGAGGCGATCTCGAGCGTCCACTGCGCGCCGACTTTCCGCCGGACAAATAGCTCGTAATGGACTTGGCTCATGTGCCGATAGCTCCGGGAACCCACTCCCCCAGGAAGCCCCACTATGGGTCTCAAGACCTTAAGGTGAGGTTGAGGCGCCGTTTTTCCGACAAATGGCGCCTTCCTCGGGCCGCAAAGGCCGAACAGAACGCAGGGAAAGCTTTGCCGCGCCACGCGTTGAAGCTGATCTCGTCGATGGCTAAGATCGATGAGATTACGGAAGGCGAAGGACAAGATCGACGCAATGGCCGCCATCACCCTCATTGACGACGACGAGAACATCGTCGCCTCGGTCTCGCTGGCGCTGGAAAGCCACGGCCACGCGGTGAAGGCCTATTACGACGGCGTCTCGGGGCTCGAGGCCGTCGAGGCCAGCCCGCCGGACCTGGTGATCCTGGACGTGAAGATGCCACGCATGGACGGCATGGAAGTGCTGCGCCGCCTGCGCCAGACGTCCGAGATCCCGGTGATCATGCTGACGTCCAAGGACGACGAGATCGACGAGATCCTGGGCTTCAACCTCGGCGCTGACGACTACATGCACAAGCCTTTCAGCCAGCGCCTGCTGCTGGAGCGGGTGAAGGCCGTGCTGCGCCGCGCCCGTCCGGAAGAGGAAGAGGTCGGCGGCGCCGCCGCGGCCGGGGCCGCCGGCTCCAAGGTCATGAAGCGCGGCAAGCTCACGCTGGACCCCGCCCGCCACGACAGCCTGTGGGACGGCCGCCCCGTGCGCCTGACCGTCACCGAGTTCCTGCTGCTGCAGGCGCTCGCTCAGCGTCCGGGCTTCGTGAAAAGCCGCGACAACCTGATGGACGCCGCCTACGACGATCAGGTCTATGTCGACGACCGCACGATCGACAGCCACATCAAGCGCATGCGCAAGAAGTTCCGTCAGGTCGACTCGGAATTCGACTCCATCGAGACCCTGTACGGCGTTGGCTACCGTTACCGCGAAGCCTGAGCCGGCGCCCGAAAAGCGTCGGCGCCTGCGCTGGCCGCGCGGCTCGCGGCTCGGCCGGCTGATCATCACCCTGAACGTGCTGGCCCTGGCGATCGTGATCGTCGGGGCCTTGGTGCTGAACGAGCTGCGCAGCGGCCTGATCAACGCGCGGATCGACACCCTGACGACCCAGGGCGCGCTGATCGCCAAGGTCATCGACCAGGGCGCCACCATCGGCGAGCCCGAGCCGATGCTGGATCCGATCCTGGCCAGCCAGATCCTGCAGGTGCTGTTCATCCCGAAGAACCAGCGCGCGCGCCTGTTCGACGCCGACGGCAAGACCCTGGCCGACTCGTTCGTGGTCGCCGACCGCGTCGACTGGAAGGTGCTGCCGCCCGCCCGTAAGCCCGGCGAGAAGGCCCCGGCCACCCACCTCAGCCCCGCCGCCCAGGCCCGCGCCGAGCGGGCCCGCCAGGACCTGGCCAACGAGATCGCCCAGGCGATGAAGGGCCGCATCGCCGCCGGCACCCGGATCGCCGACGACGGCGAGCGGGTGGTGTCGGTGTCGATCCCGATCCAGCACGTCCGCGCCGTCCTGGGCGTCCTGACGCTGGAAGCCGGCGACATCGACGAGATCATCTCGGCCGAGCGCAAGGCCCTGCTGCCCTTCATCCTGGTGGCCATGGTCGCCATCGTGCTGTCCAGCGTGCTGCTGCACCGCCTGGTCGCCGTGCCGGTGCTGCGCCTGGCCCGCGCCGCCGACCATGTCCGCCTGCAAGGGGCTCGCGCCATCTCGCTGCCCGACCTGTCCGAACGCCGCGACGAGGTCGGCGACCTGTCGCGCTCGCTGGAGGACATGACCCATTCTCTGTCCGAGCGCATGGACGCCATCGAGCGCTTCGCGGCCGACGTGGCCCACGAGATCAAGAACCCCCTGACCTCGATCCGCTCGGCCATCGAGACCCTGGACCTGGTCACCGAGCCCGCCGCCCGCGCGCGCCTGCTGGCCATCCTGCAAAACGACGTCAACCGCCTGGACCGCCTGGTCACCGACATCTCCAACGCCTCGCGTCTGGACGCGGAGCTGTCGCGCGAGCATCCCAAGGCGCTGGACCTGGCCAAGCTGCTGGTCGAGGTCGCCGCCCTCTACGAGGCCCAGCTGCGCCCCGGCCCCGCGCCCGGCAGCGTGCGGGTGCGTCTGGGCGTCGAGGCGACGCAGAAGACGGCCCTGGTGCTGGCGCGCGAGACCCCGATCGGCCAGGTGTTCCGCAACCTGATCGACAACGCCCGCTCGTTCAGCCCGGATGACGGCGAGGTGCGCGTCTACATGATCCGCCCGCGCGGCAAGACGACCGTGGCGGTGATCATCGACGACAACGGTCCCGGCATACCGCCCGACAATCTCGAGACCATCTTCGAGCGCTTCTACACCTCGCGCCCCAAAGGCCGGGCGTTCGGCGGCAATTCGGGGCTGGGCCTGTCCATCGCCCGTCAGATCGTCGAGGCCCACGGCGGCCAGATCCATGCCGAGAACCGCACCGACGAGACCGGCGCGATCGTCGGCGCGCGCTTCGTCGTCGAGCTGCCCGAGGCCTACGCGTGATTCGGCCTCCGGAGGTCATCCAAGAGGTCGTCCATGGGGGCCTGATCGCCCGCCGCCAGGACGGCTTCTGGCGCGGCGTCCTGATCCAGGGCCCGTCAGGCGTCGGCAAGAGCGACCTGGCCCTGCGCGCGCTCGAGGCCGGCTTTCGCCTGGTCGCCGACGACCGCGTCGTGGCCTTCGCCAATGCCGGCCGCGCCTGGGGCAAGCCGCACGAGACCCTGGCCGGCCTGCTGGAAATCCGCGGCCTGGGCGTGGTCCGCACGCCCGCCCTGGCCCTCTGCGAGATCGCCCTGGTCATCCGCTGCGTCGAGACGCCTGACGCCGTCGAGCGCCTGCCCGATTCCCAGTTCGCGCCGATCGCGGGCGTTTCCATCCCCGTCTTCGACCTGTGGCCGCGAGAACCCGCCGCGCCCTTGAAAATCGACCGCATGATGCAGTCTCTTGGAGTCCCATCCTAACGGGCGTATCAAGGCCGCCCGCGCGACGCTCTCCCGTCGCGAAGGGGAATGGGGATCCCGTTTGAGACACAAGGCATGATCGGGCTCGTGATCGTGACGCACGGGCGTCTGGCGGAAGAGTTCGTCTCCGCCATGGAACATGTCGTCGGGCCGCAGGCCGCCGTGAAGGCGATCTGCATCGGTCCCGAAGACGACATGGAACGTCGCCGCTCGGATATCTTGAAGGCCTGCGCCGAAGTCGATGTCGACGGCGAAGGCGTCATCCTGCTGACCGACATGTTCGGCGGCACGCCCAGCAACCTGGCCATCTCGGTCATGGAGCAGACCAAGGCCGAGGTCATCGCCGGCCTGAACCTGCCCATGCTGATCAAGCTGGCCAGCGTGCGCCAGCGCGAGACCCTGCAAGCCTGCGTCGCCCACGCCCAGGAGGCTGGACGCAAGTACATCTCCGTGGCCTCCTACGTGCTCGCCGGAGAAAAGTAGCAGGCATGACGTCCAGAACGGTCGAGATCGTCAACGAGCGCGGCTTGCACGCGCGGGCCTCGGCCAAGTTCGTGAAAATGGCGTCCGGCTTCGACGCCGAGGTGACGGTCAGCCGCGAAGGCTCCTCCGTCGACGCCCGCTCGATCATGGGCCTGATGATGCTGGCCGCCGGGATCGGATCCACCATCGACATCGCGGCCGAAGGGCCCGAGGCGCAGGCGGCGCTGGATGCGCTGTGCGAACTGGTCGAGAACCGGTTCGACGAGGAGCGTTAGGGGGCGAGCCCGGTCATCAGGCCGGCGCGCCACTGGCGCCCCATATCGGATATCAGGCAAGTCGATCGGCATTCCGGATGCCGTGGCCGAACCGCGCCATTCCATTACTGAAACGACTTTCAACCATAACGCCCGCCCGCTAGGAATAAGTCGGAGTAATAGCCGCTGCCTGGGAGGAATCGCCGTGAGAGCGATCGGCACAACGCAAGCTGCCTGCGCCTTGGCGGCGATGGCGATCATCACGGCTGGATCCGCGATCGCTCGGGCCGAAACCGTTTCGGTCGTCGCCTCGAGCGAGGTCGCACGCACACGCGCGAACTTCAACGCCGATTGGCGCTTCAAACTGGGTAAGGTCGACGGCGCGCAGGCGACCGCCTTCGACGACAAGGGCTGGGAACGCGTCGGCCTGCCCCACAGCTTTTCCATGCCCTACTTCCGCGCGGCGGACTTCTACGTCGGCGACGGCTGGTACCGGAAAAGCTTCACCCTACCGGCCGTCATGCCGGGCAAGCGCTATTCCCTGGAGTTCGAGGGCGCGTTCCAGGACGCCCATGTCTATGTGAACGGCGTCGAACTGGCGCATCATCGCGGCGGCTATACCGGCTTTCCGGTCGACATCACCCGTGCTGTCCACGCGGGGGAAAACGTCGTCGCCGTCCGCGTCAACAACGAATGGCAGGCGACGCTGGCGCCGCGCGCGGGCGAGCATGTGTTCAGCGGCGGCCTGTATCGCGACGTGTGGCTGGTCACCTCGGATGACGTGCACGTGCCGTGGACGGGTACGCGCGTCACCACCCCCGACCTATCGGCCGCCTCGGGCAAGGTCGCGGTCGAGACCGAGGTGCGCAACGACGGCGCCGCGCCTGCCGACGTGGTGGTGCGGACCCGCGTGGTGGACAGCGCCGGCCGCGCGGTGGCGACGCTGCCCGACGCCCGAGTAAGCGTCGCGCCCGGCGTGATGCTGATCGCCAAACAGCTGTCGGCGCCGATCGCACGCCCCAGGCTGTGGAGCCCGGAAACGCCGGTGCTCTATCGCGCCGTCACCACCCTGAGCGTGGCGGGCCAGAAGCGCGATCGCTTCGAGACCGACTTCGGCTTCCGCTGGTTCGAATGGACCGCCGATCGCGGCTTCTTCCTCAACGGTGAGCATCGCTACTTCAAGGGCGCCAATGTCCACCAGGACCAGGCCGGGTGGGGCGACGCGGTGACCAATGGCGCCATCGCGCGTGACGTGCGGATGATCAAGGAGGCGGGTTTCGACTTCATCCGCGGCTCGCACTACCCGCACGACCCGCACTTCGCCGAAGCGACCGATCGCATCGGCATGCTGTTCCTGTCCGAGGCGGCGTTCTGGGGGACCGCCGGGTTCAAGCACGCCTGGGGCGCGTCCGCCTACCCGACCGACGTCGCCGATCGCGCGGACTTCGACGCCAGCGTCAAGCAACAGCTGACCGAGATGGTCCGCATCAACCGCAACCACCCGTCGATCGTGGTGTGGGGCATGGATAACGAGGTGTTCTTCACCAAGAAGGAGACGATGCCCGACGTGCGCCGGCTGCTGAAGGAGATGGTCGCGCTGAGCCATGAACTCGACCCGACCCGCCCGGCCGCGATCGACGGCGCCCAGCGGGGCGAGATCGACAAGCTGGGCGACATTGTCGGCTACAACGGCGACGGCGCCAGCCTCTTCCCCAACCCCGGCATCCCCAACTTCGTCGCCGAATACGGATCGACGATGGAGGATCGTCCCGGGACCTATGCGCCCGGCTGGGGCGACCTGCCACTGACGCCGGGCGCCGACAAGGAAAAGGAGGGCTCGTGGCGCCTGCCCTGGCGCGCGGGCGAGGCCATCTGGGCCGGGTTTGATCACGGATCGGTCGCCGGCAAACGCTTTGGCGGCATGGGCATGATCGACTATTTCCGCCTGCCCAAGCGCCAGTACTACTGGTACCGCAACGCCTATGCCCAGGTCCCGCCGCCGGTGTGGCCGGTCGAGGGCAAGCCGGCCGCGCTAAGCATCACCACCAGCGCACCGACCATCGCCCGCGCCGACGGCACGGACGACGTGCAGGTGATCGTCAGCGTGCTCGACGCCCAGGGGCGCCGCCTCAGCAACAGCCCGCCGGTGCGGCTGGCGATCGAGGCCGGCCCCGGCGAACTGCCGACCGGCCGCGCGATCGACTTCGCGCCTACTGGCGACATCGTCATCCGCGACGGCCAGGCGGCGATCGCGATGCGCAGCTGGCAGGCGGGCGTCACGCGGCTGCGCGCGACGTCGCCGAGCCTGAAGGACGCGACGACGAGCGTGCGCACCCTGGCCGGTCCGGCCTTCGTCGCGGGCAAGACGCCGTTGGCCACCGACCGTCCTTATGTCCCGTTCGTCGCGCCCTTGCGCGAACATGCGGGCGACCAGGTGTTCGGGCCCAGCAACCCCACCTTCGCCACCAGCAGTGCGCCGGGCCACAGCTCGCAGCTAGTCAATGACGGCAATCCCGCCACCTACTGGGCCCCGGCCGCCGGCGACACAGTGATGGCGCTGACCCTCGACCTCGAGCGGGTCGTGGAGGTGCATCGGCTGACCCTGACCTTCCCGCAGGCGGGCGCCTACGGCCTGGTCGCCGAAGTGCAGGACCGCCAGGGCCATTGGCAAAAGCTCGTCGAGCAGATCGCCGACCAGGACGATCGCCAGAGCCGGACGCTGGAGACCGAGGCCGTGGCGGGTCGTTTGATCCGCGTGACGCTGCGCCTGCCGTCAGGGGGTGTCGCCGGATTGTCGGAAATCCTCGTGACCGGGGCGCTACGGACAGACTGAGCGCAGGACTCCCTCTCTCATGGAGAGAGGGAGGGGCCCGCGCCGAAGGCGTGGGAGGGTGAGAGGGTACGCCGGTAGACGGCGTGCCGGCGCTCCGTCAGGCTCCGTAACCTCTCACCCCAACCCTCTCTCTAAGAGAGAGGGAGCTTTATGGGGATTGGGCAGGCTCAGTGCTCGGAACTCGCGAGATCGAACCTAGCGAAATCAACGCCTTGTCGATTTTACGCGCCGCTGAATCATCCGCGCTAAAAGCCACCGCACAATCATAGCCATCCCTGTCGCGGGGGAGGGCGTTTGGATCCGGCCC
>NZ_JAGIBH010000016.1 GCF_017744445.1 Caulobacter sp. | reverse complement strand
TCACCCTCCCACCGCTTCGCGGCGGGCCCCTCCCTCTCTCCATGAGAGAGGGGTTTCTTGCCGAATCCGCTATGCCTCCTCCCCCAGTCTCCGGAGTCCCGCCATGCCGTTCCGTCAGTTCGTGGCGTTAGCCCTGTCCATCGTCGCGCTGGCCGTCAGCGGCCCCGCCTCCGCCGCCGAATATGGCTTCAAGGACCTGCTCAAGGACCCCGGCGTCCCGCGCCTCGGCGCGACAGCCCCCGACGTCGTCATCGTCATGTACGGCGACTACAACTGCGGCTACTGCAAGCGCATGGAGCCGGTGCTGGCCGAGGCGGTGAAGACCGACAGCGGGCTGGCCGTCCTGCACAAGGACTGGCCCATCTTCGGCGACGTCTCCGAACACGCCGCGCGGGTGGCGCTGGCGGCGGCCTATCAGGGCAAGTACGAGGCCGTCCATCGAGCCTTCATGCTCTCGCCCACGCGTCTCAGCGACAAGGCGATGATAAACGGCGTCGCCAGGCAGACCGGCCTGGACTGGCCCCGACTGACCCGCGACCTGAAGGCCCACGGCGGCGAGATCGACGCCATACTGGCGCGCAACGAACGCGAGGCCATGCTCTTGCAGTTCCAGGGCACGCCCGGCCTGGTGATCAATGGCTATGTCATCCGCGGCGCGCTATCGGGCGAGGAGCTGAAGGACGTGCTTCAGAAGATCCGCGCCGCGAAGCCGCAGGGGGCCTAAAAGCCCCCTACTCCTTGGCCAGCTTGGCCAGCACGGCCAGGATCTTCTCGGCCGCGTCCAGGCGCTGAGCGGGCTTATCCCACTCGCCCTTGACCACGACCTTCTGGTCCGGGCGGACCTTCCAGATCAGGCTATTCTTGGCCACGTACTGCATCAGCCCCAACGGGTTGGCGTAGGTGTCATTGCGGAAGCTGGCGACGGCGCCCTTCGGCCCCACGTCGATCTTGGCGACATTGGCCTCGCGGCACAGGCCCTTGATGGCCACGACCTTCAGCAAGCTGCCAGTTTCGGCCGGCAGCGGGCCGAAGCGGTCGATCATCTCGGCGGCCAGGGCCTCGCGGTCGGCGGCCTGTTCGGCGTCCGACAGGCGGCGATAGAGCGACAGGCGCACATTGAGGTCCGGCACGTAGTCGTCCGGGATCATCACGGCCGCGCCGGTGTTGATCTGCGGCGACCAGCCACGATCCTCCAGCAAGGCCTCCTGGCCCTGGCGCTGGCGCAGTTCGGCGACCGCGTCCTCCAGCATTTGCTGATAGAGCTCGACGCCGATCTCCTTGATGTGGCCGCTCTGCTCGTCGCCCAAGAGGTTGCCGCCGCCGCGCTGGTCCAGGTCGTGGCTGGCCAGCTGGAAGCCGGCGCCCAGGCTGTCCAGCGACTGCAGCACCTGCAGGCGCTTCTCGGCCGACAGGGTCAGCGACTTCTCGACCGGCGTGGTCAGGTAGGCGTAGGCGCGGGCCTTGGACCGGCCGACGCGGCCCCGGATCTGGTAGAGCTGGGCCAGGCCGAACATGTCTGCGCGGTGGACGATCAGGGTGTTGGCCGACGGGATATCGAGGCCGCTCTCGACGATCGTCGTGGCCAGCAGCACGTCGTATTGGCCCTCATAGAAGGCCGTCATGACGTCCTCCAGCTGGGTGGCCGCCATCTGGCCGTGGCCGACGACGTACTTCACCTCGGGCACCTGGGTGCGGAGGAACTTCTCGATGTCCTCCAGGTCCTTGATGCGCGGCACGACATAGTAGGACTGGCCGCCGCGATACTTCTCGCGCAGCAGGGCCTCGCGCAGGGTCACCGGGTCGAACGGGCTGATATAGGTCCGCACCGCCAGGCGATCGACCGGCGGGGTGGCGATGATCGACATCTCGCGGATACCCGACAGCGCCATCTGCAGGGTGCGCGGGATCGGCGTGGCGGTCAGTGTCAGCATGTGCACGTCGGCGCGAAGCTCTTTCAGCTTCTCCTTGTGCTTGACCCCGAAGTGCTGCTCCTCATCGACGATGACCATGCCCAGGTCCTTGAACGAGACCTGCTTGCTGAGCACCGCGTGGGTGCCCACGACGATTTCGATCGTTCCGTCGGCCAGGCCTTCGCGGGTGTCGGCGGCTTCCTTGCCGGTGACCAGGCGCGACAGTCGCGTGACCTTGATTGGCCAGCCCTGGAAGCGCTCCTTGAAGGTCTTGTAGTGCTGGCGGGCCAGCAAGGTGGTCGGGCAGACGATCGCCACCTGCTTGCCGCTCATCGCCACCACGAAAGCCGCCCGCAGGGCCACTTCCGTCTTGCCGAAGCCGACGTCGCCGCAGATCAGGCGGTCCATCGGCTTGCCGGACGACAGGTCTTCCAGCACGTCGTGGATGGCGCTGAGCTGGTCGTCCGTCTCCTCGTAGGGGAAGCGGGCGCAGAACTCGTCGAACACGCCCTGCGGCGCGTCGGTTTCCTCGACGGACTTCAGCTGGCGGGCGGCGGCGATCTGGATCAGGCCCTCGGCCATGACCCGCAGACGTTCTTTCGCTTTCGCCTTGCGGCCCTGCCAGGCGGCGCCGCCCAGCTTGTCCAGCTGCACGCTCTCGGGATCGGAGGCGCCGTAGCGGGTCAGCAGGTCGATGTTCTCGACGGGCAGGTACAGCTTGGCCTCGCCGCCGTACATCAGGTCCAGGCAGTCGTGCGGGGCGCCCTGGACGTCGAGGGTCTTCAGGCCCTCATAACGGCCGATACCGTGGTCAATGTGCACGACCAGGTCGCCGGGCGTCAGCGCGGACGCCTCGGCCAAGAAGTTGGCGGCGCGGCGCTTCTTCCGCGGACGGGCCAGGCGATCACCGAGAATGTCGGTCTCGGAGATGACCGCCAGCTGGTCGGTCTCGAAGCCGTGGTCCAGCGGCAGGACCACGCGCTGGGGGGTCTTGGGGTCGTTGGCCTTGGCCGCCTGCCAGTAGCCGGCATAGGGGATCTTCTTCAGGCCGTGGTCGGCCAGCATGGTCCCCAGGCGCTCGGACGAGCCTTCGGACCATGAGGCGAACAGCACCCGCTTGCCCTCGGCGGCAAGTTTCTTGGCGTGGTCGGCGGTGGCCTCGAACAGGTTGACGCTGTCCTGCGCCCGCTCGGCGGCGAAGACGCGGCCCAGTTTTGCCCCAAGATCGACGACGTCCAGGCCCTGGGGCTGGAACGGCGTGAACAGGCGGTGGGTGCGGTCGGTGAGCTCGCGGTCCCACTCGGCGGCGGTTAGGTACAGGGCCTCGGGCGCCAGCGGGCGGTAGGCCGACTTGCGGTCGGCGCTGGCGCGGGCGTCATAGGCGTCGACGATCATCGACAGGCGCTCGTCGCGGGCCTCGGCGGCCTGGTGGTCGACGCCGATCAGGCTGCCGGCGGGCAGATAGTCGAACAGGGTCGACATCCGTTCGTAGAACAGCGGCAACCAGTGCTCGAGACCCGCGCGGCGGCCGCCCTCGCTGACGGCGGCGTACAGCGGATCATCGCCCGGCGCGCCGAACTGCGCGACATAGCCTTTCCGGAACCGCGAAATGCCGTCGGCGTCCAGCAGGGCCTCGCTGACCGGCAGCAGGTCGATTTCTTTCAGCTGCTTGGTCGAGCGCTGGGTCTCGGGATCGAAGGCGCGGATGCTTTCCAGCGTGTCGCCGAACAGGTCCAGGCGCACCGGTTCTTCGGCGGCCGGCGGATAGACGTCGATGACGCCGCCGCGGATCGCGAACTCACCGCGCTCCGACACCGTCGAGGCGCGGGTGTAGCCGTTGACCGCGAAATAGCGCTCCAGGTCCTTGATATCGACGACATTGCCGACCTTCGCCGAGTACGAGGCGCGCAGCAGCACGTCCTTGGTCGGCACGCGCTGCAGAAGCGCCGGCGCGGCGATGACCAGGATGGCCGGCTTGCTCTCGCCCAGGCCTCGCGCCAGGCGCGACAGGGTCGCCATGCGGGTAGCCGAGACGCCCGAGGACGGACCGATGCGGTCGTAAGGCAGGCAGTCCCACGACGGGAACAGCACCGCCTCGATCTCGGGCGCGAAGAACTTCAGGGCGTCGATGAAGGCCCCAGCGCGAGCGGTGTCGCGGGCCACGAACGCGGTCAGGCCGCCGCGCGCCCGGGCGATGTCGGCCATCACCAGTGCGTCAAAGCCCTCCGGCGCGCCGGCCAGGGTCAGGCCGCCGGCGGCCTTGGCGATCTGTTTGGCGTCGTAGCTCATGCTCTTTAAGCGCCGTCTCCGGTCGGGCGCGAGGCGTGCGCCTCGAACCTGAAAGCACGGATCATCGCCAGGACATCCGTCTCGAACTTTTCAGGGGTCGGCTCCTGGCCAACGATCCAGGCATAGATCTCGCGATCCGACTCCTCGAGCAGGCGCTCCAGGGTGTCCAGCTGCGCAGATGTCAGGTTCGGGCCGTGAACGTCCGCGAACGGGCCCAAGATCAGGTCCGCTTCCCGGAAGCCGCGATGCCAGGCGCGGAAACGAAGGCGCCGAAGGCGGGAGTCGTGGTCGATGCTCATGTGTCGGCGGATATAGAGCGGTGGTTGCTCAGGCGCCAGCCTAACGACTTGGGCCGCCAAAGCGTTCTTAGGAATATCCTTCCGAATACCCCCTATCGCCTTGTGGCGATTGACTTTGCCGACTTTCCGCCTATTTATCCCCAGCTTCGGAGCAGGTCTGGCGAATCCGCGCCGCCCGCTCGCCCAAGCACGGGCGGCTCCGGATCAGACCAGCGTGTAATGACCGAATTTACTGACCTCGGGCTTTCGCCCACGACCCTGCAGGCGGTCGCCGACACCGGCTATACCACTGCGACCCCGATTCAAGCCCAGGCCATTCCGGTCGCCCTCGCGGGCCAGGACGTCCTCGGCATCGCCCAGACGGGCACCGGCAAGACCGCCGCCTTCACCCTGCCGATGGTCGACCGCCTGGCCTCGGGCCGCGCCAAGGCTCGCATGCCGCGCGCCCTGGTCATCGCCCCGACCCGCGAACTGGCCGACCAGGTCGCCGCCAGCTTCGAGAAGTACGCCAAGGGCACAAAGCTCTCGTGGGCGCTGCTGATCGGCGGCGTCTCGTTCGGCGACCAGGAAAAGAAGCTGGACCGCGGCGTCGACGTGCTGATCGCCACGCCCGGCCGCCTGCTCGACCACTTCGAGCGTGGCAAGCTCCTGATGACCGGCGTCCAGATGATGGTCGTCGACGAAGCCGACCGCATGCTGGACATGGGCTTCATCCCGGACATCGAGCGCATCTTCAAGCTGACGCCGCCCAAGAAGCAGACCCTGTTCTTCTCGGCGACCATGCCGCCGGAAATCACCCGCCTGACCAAGCAGTTCCTGCGCGATCCCGTGCGGATCGAGGTGGCCAAGCCGGCGACGACCAACGCCAACATCACCCAGTGGATGGTCAAGGTCCCCTCCTCCGACCCGAAGGCCAAGCGTCTGGCGCTGCGCACCCTGGTCGAGAAGGCCCAGATCGAGACCGGCATCGTGTTCTGCAACCGCAAGACCGAAGTCGACATCGTCGCCAAGTCGCTGAAGGTGCACGGCTTCGACGCCGCGCCGATCCACGGCGATCTGGACCAGAGCCAGCGTATGAAGACCCTGGCGGACTTCCGTTCGGGCGCGCTGAAGATCCTGGTGGCCTCTGACGTCGCAGCGCGCGGCCTGGACATCCCGGCCGTCAGCCACGTTTTCAACTACGACGTCCCGCACCACGCCGACGACTACGTCCACCGCATCGGCCGCACCGGCCGCGCCGGGCGCACGGGCGTGACCTACATGCTGGTCACTCCGGCCGACGACAAGGGCTTCGACAAGGTGGTCAAGCTGATCGGCTCGACCCCGGACGAAGAGAAGCTCGAGCTGGACTACTCCAACGCCGTGACCGTCAAGCGCGAAGGCGACCGTGATCGCAAGCGCGGTGGTCGTGATCGCGATCGCGGCGAGCGCGGCGACCGTCCGCCCCGTGGTCGTGGCCGTGGCCGCTCGGAAGAGACCGCCGCCGAGGCGCCGGCCGAGGCTGTCGAAGCCGCCGCCGTCGACGCCCCGGAAGCCGCCGTCTCCGAAGAGCGTCCCGCCCGCGAACGCCGGCCGCGCCGTGAGCGCACGCCTCGCGCCGAGGCCGCCCCGGTGGTCGAGACCGAACGCGCCGAGCGTCCGGAACGACCCGCCCGCGCGGAACGTCCCGAGCGTAGCGAACGGCCCGAGCGTAGCGAACGTCCGGAACGCCCCGAGCGTCCGGTGCGCGGCGTCCAGCCGGTTCGCGACCGCGACGAGGACGACCGTCGCGTGGTCGGCTTCGGCAACGACATCCCCGCCTTCCTGGCCCGCCCGCCGCGCGGCAAGTAAGGCTCGGGCATCGAGACAATAGCCAAGGCGCCGGACCTCAGGTTCGGCGCCTTTTGCTTACCTAGTGGAACAGCCGCCCCTGCAGCCACAGGATGGCCGGATAGGCCGCCAGCCAGGTCCAGAAGAACCGGTTGAGGCCGAACAGGCAAGCATTGGCCAGGTGAAAGGTCCCGGCGACGACTAGGCCCACGATGAGGGCGGGCGTCCACAGCAGGGTCAGTGGAAAGACTAGCTCGAACCCCATCACCGCCCAAGACATCGCCAGCAGCACCCGCGGCCGGTCGGCCCACCCCCGCAGAGCCTCACTGACTGGATAGGCCGAGAACCGGAACACGTCGGCCAGGGCCCGGCCCGAGCGCCAATCGGGGTTCACGATCTTGACCCCACCCGAGATGAAATAGGACAGGATCAGTTGCGCCCCCAGATACCCAAAGGCCAGCTCCTGCAAGGGCAGCGTCGGCAGCAGGCGCGATGCCGTCAGGCACCACAGCGCCAGGAGGCCCATCCGGTCGCTGCCGCCGTTATACGGCCCCTCGAACCGGTACAGGATCAGCACCGACAGTCCTGCTAACCCAACCAGCGGCCACGGCGCGGCGATCCCGGCCAGCGCCAGCCCGCACAGGGCGATCCGCAAGCCGAACAGCACCTGCTCGCTCCGGAAGCGCACCAGGTGCTCCAGGCTCTGCTGGATCAAGGCCAGGGCCAGCAGGCTCTCGGTCAGGCGGGCGGCGGCTTGCAGCGTCATCCGACGGCGATCTCCGCCAACCGGCGCGGCGCGGGCTGGTACTGCACCTCGTCGACCAGGGCCTCGCCCGCGCGGCTGACGAAGACCACGCGGAAACACAGCCAAGGCCGCTCGGCGTCCTGCGGCTCGCGGACGACATCGGCGGCGATGCGCTTGAAGATCTCGCTCTCGCTATGGGCGGTCTCGTCGTCGCACAGGCGCTCGGCGCAGCTGACCAGGAACAGGCTCTCGTTCCAGCATGGATTCCAGACCAGGCGCGTCAGCATCTCCAGCGGCGACAGGCGCTGGGGCCTGGGCCGGAACGGCTTCCAGTCGCCCGCCGTGTCGCCGATCGAGCGCAGCCGGGCATACTCGACGCGCGGCGACGGGGCGATCACGTCGAAGAAGTTCCAGGACGGGATCAGCGCGGGCAACAGCAGCTTCAGGGGACTGCGCACGGGTCCCTCCAGAATCGCGAGCGAGGTCGCAGCCTAGCCGGACCGGTCGCTCCCGCCCAATGGTCAGGCTCGCGGAACGCTGTTATCATTCCGCTCGTTTTCGGCTTTGATCGCGCCGGAGCCCGGCGGATCTAGCCCAACAAGAATGGGAGGACTGCAACGTGGCCGCCATCGAACCCGAACTCGACAAGGAAGCCATCCTCATCGCGCATGAGAAGACCTACCACGCCTTCTCGGTGCTGCTGCGCTGGTCGATGCTGGGCCTCGCGGCCTCCATCAGCGCTCTGACGGTGTGGTTCGCCACGCCCGGCGGCTTCTGGGGCGGCCTGTTCACCTTCGCGATCGTCTGGGTCGCCGGCTATTACGGCATGGTCAAGCGCGAGGAGCAGCAGCCGCTGGACCCGTGGGTCCCCGGCCGCAAGGGCATCCTCTAAAGAGCCGCATCCACGAACGCCATCAGGTCGTCCAAGGGCGGCCTGAAGGCGAACTTGAAGCCTCGGCGGAACCTGGCCAGCAACGGCGCCGCGCGCGCCGGGCACGGTGACGCGCAGACATAGCCACGCCAGTCGACCCCGACCTGCCGGCAGGCCGCCCTCACCCACTGGCTGGTAAAGTTCAGGGGCTGGATCTCCACGACCCGCGCGCCCTTCGGCAGGAACACGGCATTGGCCAGGGCCGCGCCGCTCGCGCCCACCAGCACTTCGGCGTCGCGGATCAGGGCGACCTGCTCGCTGGCGCTCAGGGTCTCAGGCCGCACGATGGTGAAGCCGCGCGCCGCCAGGGCCTTCTCGAACGCGGCCTCGCCCACCATCACCCGCATCGACTGGCCCCGGCGCGAGAGATAGACGCGGCGCGCCCCCTTCCCGGCTGGCGCTCGCGCCAGGATCCGAGCGGCGACATCGGCAAGCACGCCATTCGGGTGATGCAGGAAGTGGTCCATGCTGGTGGCGAAGGCCGCGCGCTTGAGCCGAACGACCGGCGCCTCGACCTCGTGGACCTCAAGGCCCGGGAACGCCAGGGCGATCAGGTCGCGCTGCCACGGCGTCAGCTTCGGGGCTAGCACCGGCGCGCCCTCCAGCAGCCCGGCTTGCTCCAGCAGTTGCAGCGACGTCAGGGCGTCGATGACGAAGTGGCCGTAGTTGAAGCCGGCGCCCCAGGGCAGGAACACCGCCCCCGCCTCGATCTCAGGCGCTGTCGCGGGCGGCGCGAAGCGGGTCGTGTTCTCGCCGACACCCGGCAGGATCGACAGGTCCTGCGAGCCGTGCCGGACCTCGCCGATCGTGGCGTTGTAGAGCGCGCCGTCGGTCCCGATCAGGCCACCGTAGCGTGGGAACCACCAGGCCTCGCCGATCGCGCAGGTCGCCGGCACGTCCACCGGCGGCGGGCTGGCGACGTCGTGCGGCCAGGCGCCGGCTTCCGGACCGCCCAGCACGCCCGCCGGCGCGCCGATCGAGGCGTCATGCTCCGGCGACCACGCGATCCCGGCCTCGCCCCGCGCGAAGCGTTCGCGCAGTTCGGGAACCTGCATGCGCGGCAGGTCCTGGGCTTCGACGATCGGACGCAGAGGCAACGACATGCGCCGCTTGGAGCATGTCGCGCCGTCCTGTTGAAGCTACTTCTTGATCTGGCCCGCCAGGTACTTGCGGATCCCCTCCCCGTACGGCGGGCGCAGGCCCAGCATCGGGGCGATGTCCTTCTTCAGCTGCTGGAACACCGCCTTGCGGTGGCTGAACTCGCGGAAGCCGTCGTGGCCGTGATAGGCGCCCATGCCGGCCGGGCCGACGCCGCCGAACGGCAGGTCCTCCTGGGCGACATGGAAGATCACGTCGTTGACCGTGACCCCGCCGCTGGTCGTGCGCTCCAGCACCCGGTCCTTCTCGGCCTCATCGGTCCCGAACCAGTAGAGGGCCAGCGGCCGGTCGTGGGCGTTCACATAGTCGACGGCCTCGTCGACGGTCTTGTAGGTCTTCACCGGCAGGACCGGGCCGAAGATCTCTTCCTGCATCACCTTCATGTCGTCGGTGGGATCCAGGATCAGGGTCGGGGCGATCTTGCGGTGCTCCTGCTGGCTCAGGTCTTCGCCGGCCGGATTGATCTCGACCACCCGCGCGCCCTTGGCCCGAGCGTCGTCGACATAACCCTTCACCCGGTCGTAGTGGCGCTGAGCGACGACGGCGGTGTAGTCGGGATTGTCTTTCAGCGTCGGGAAATAGCGGCCGACGGCGGCCTTGGCCTCCTCGACGAAGGACTCGACCTGGTCCTGCGGGGCGAAGACATAGTCGGGCGCCAGGCAGATCTGGCCGGCGTTCAGGGTCTTGCCGTTCATGATCCGCGCCGCGGCCGTGGCCATGTCGGCGCCGCGCGACAGGATCACCGGGCTCTTGCCGCCCAGCTCCAGCGTTACCGGCACCAGGTTCTCGGCCGCCGCCCGCATCACGTGCCTGGCCACCGAGGTCGCGCCAGTGAAGACCAGATGGTCGAAGGCCAGGCCGGCGAAGGCCTGACCCACTTCGGGTCCACCGACGAACACCGCGACCTCTTCCTCGGCGAAGGCCTTGGCGAATATCGCCTTCAGCAGCTCCGAGGTGGCCGGCGTATATTCCGAAGGCTTGATCATCGCCCGGTTGCCGGCCGCGAAGATCCCGGCCAGCGGCGCGAAGGTCAGATTGACCGGGAAGTTCCAGGGACTGATCACGCCGACCACGCCCTTCGGCTGCCATTGCACGGTAGCCTTGGCGCCGAACAGGCCCAGGATCGCCGGGGTCGTCTTGCGCTTCTCGGGCCGGACCCATTTGGCGACGTTTTCGCGCGCGAATTTCAGCGGTCCGATCGAGCCGGCGACGTCGGTCAGGGCTGTGGCCTCGGGCGAGCGCGAACCGAAATCTTCGTTAACGGCGCGGGCGATTTCGGCCTGATGACCGATCAAAAGATCAATGGAGCGGTTGAGCCAATCGATGCGCTTTTCAACGCTCGGCGGCCCATTTTTTAGGTGCGCGGCCTTTTGGCGCTCCAACACCGCGTTCATCGCCGCCTTGTGGGCGTCGAAAGACAGATTCACCGGTGCATTCATGACCTTGTCGCTCCTCCCCAGGGCCTCACGTTCTGGCGCGAAACCAACCTTATCAGCGATCACCATGAGCGAGCCGGAGAGCGTGCGCAAGCGAACGTTGTTCGTTCTTAACCGCTCGTAAGAACTCTCCAGTTTAAGGTCAGGCTCCAAGCGATCGGTGTTTCCGCAAGGGAAAGCGCCGATGGGGGAAGAAAAGATGTCGGACGTCGAAACCACGCTGCGCGGTCCCGAGGCTTACAAGATCGCCTCGCGCGCGCTGGAGCTCATGGAACGCCACCAGGTGTGGCCGACCGCGCTGAACTTCGAGCTGTGGACGCACTACGTCGCCGACCCGGACGGCGCGCTGGCGCGTGAACTGACCCGTCTGATCTCCCTGGGCGAACCGATGACCGAGCTGGTCAGCGAAGAGCTGGCCGCCACCTATCTGCCCAAGGCCCGCCTGAACGAACAGATCCGCGACGCCGGCGACATCCTTTCGAAGGAACTGGAAGCCGTCTCCAAGGCCATCCAGAACGCCCAGAAGTCGAACGCCGCCTTCGGCAAGGAACTGGCCGGCGCGACCAAGAGCCTGGACAAGTCCAACGACGTCGAAGCCATCAAGGCCGTGGTCGGCAACCTGGCCGAAGCCACCCGCCGCGTGCACAAGGAAAACCAGTCGCTGGAAACGCGCCTGGCCGACTCCACCGCCGAGGTCGAGCGCCTGCGCGAGCACCTGGAACAGGTCCGCCGCGACGCCACCACCGACGGCCTGACCAACCTCGCCAACCGCAAGGCCTTCGACGAAGAACTGGAGCGCGCCTGCGCCGAGGCCGACGACCAGGGCGCCGGCATCTGCCTGGCCGTGCTGGATATCGACCACTTCAAGGGCTTCAACGACACCTGGGGTCACCAGACCGGCGACCAGGTCATCCGCTACGTCGCCTCGGTGATCGGCCGCGTCGCCGCCCCGCCGCGCTTCGCCGCCCGCTACGGCGGCGAGGAGTTCGCGATGATCTTCCCGCGCGAAAGCGCCGCCCAGGTCGCCACGACCCTGGAAGAAATCCGCGTCGAGGTCTCCTCGCGCATGCTCAAGCGTCGCTCGACCAACGAGGACCTGGGCGCCATCACCATCTCGTCGGGCTTCGCCGAGCGCCAGCCGAACGAGAGCGGCCACTCGATCATGGAACGCGCCGACGCGGCGCTCTACGCCTCCAAGCGCGGTGGTCGTAACCGCGTCACGGCGGCGGAATCCATGCCGGCCTCAGCCAACGCGGCCTAAACTTCTTCAGCAGAAGACCTACCTGGCGCCGCCGCTCCCTCGGGACCGGCGGCGTTTCCTTGCGAAGATTTCGCTAGCCTTCCCAAGGGGCAAAGGCGCCTAGACTCTCCCAACGAATGAAGGGAGAGCCGCCGTGGACTATCAGAAGATCCGTGTCTCGACGCAGGACGGCGTCGCCACCGTCACCCTGGCCGATCCCACGACGCTGAACGCCGCCAGCCTGGAGATCGCCCGCGAGCTGATCCACGCCTTCTCGTCCATCGCGGCGGGCAAGATCGAGGCGCGCGCGGTGATCCTGACGGGCGAAGGCCGCGGCTTCTGCTCGGGCGCCAACCTTTCGGGCGGCGGCGCGGCCGGGCGTGAACTGGACGTCGACGGCAAGCCCGACGCCGGTTCGGCGTTGGAAAATACCTACAACCCGCTGATGACCCTGCTCAGGGACTTTCCGCTGCCGATCGTGACGGCTGTGAACGGCCCGGCGGCCGGCGTCGGCTGCTCCATCGCCCTAATGGGTGACATCATCGTCGCGGCCGAGAGCGCCTATTTCCTGCAAGCCTTCCGCCGTATCGGCCTGGTGCCCGACGGCGGCTCGACCTATCTGCTGCCGCGCCTGATCGGCAAGGCGCGGGCGATGGAGATGATGCTGCTGGGCGACAAGATCCCGGCCGCCACGGCGCTGCAATGGGGTTTGGTCAACCGCTGCGTCCCCGACGCCGAACTGATCCCGACCGCCCATGCCCTGGCCGTCGAGCTGGCCCAGGGCCCGGCGGCGCTGGGCGCGATCCGCAAGCTGGTCTGGGACAGCCTGGACGAGGACTGGACCGGCCAACTGCACGCCGAACGCAAGGCCCAGAAATTCGCCGGCAAGACCGAGGACTTCATCGAGGGTGTCAGCGCCTTCCTCCAGAAACGCGCGGCGGCGTTCAAGGGGCGCTAGCGGCGACCTGCAAGTCCCGTAGGATCCGAACCGCCTCGTCGGCCCGCTCGGCCGGCACGAAGACATGGTCGTGGTTCAGCGCCGCGACCATGTTGCAGGCGATGCCCGCTTGGGCCAGCGCCGTGGCGACAGCGGCGGTCAGGCCGACGCCGTCCAGGGCCGAGTAGACATTCAGGGTGATCAGGGCCATCGGCGCCTCGACCGTAAGGCCGGAGGCCTGGGCTGCCTCTCGCTCGAGGATCAGGCTGACACCCTCGGCCTCGCGGAACATGGCCAGGGGCTGCAGCGCGGCCCAGTCGCGATCACCGGTGGCGCAGAAGACGTATTGGCCAGGCTTCAGCTCCGGCATCATGCCGGCGACCATTTCCCGAGCGTCGCGAACGACTTGCGTCATTTATCCGAGGTTCCGAGATAGGGCTTGTAGCTCTTCTCCTCGACGATGTCAGAACCGGCGGCCGCGTTGATGGCGCGCTTGATGGCGGCGCGCTTGTCGTTATCGATATAGACGCGGCGGGCCAGGGCCACGAAGTCCGGCCCGAAGTCCTGGCGGCGCTCGCAGTCGCGCTTGCCGTCCTCGATGTCCCACAGGGCGGCGTTGACGTCGGTGAGCTCGGCGGTCAGGCGGGCGATCTCGGCGCTGTCGGGCAGGTGCTCGGCGGCCGTGGCCTCCAGCATCGCCAGTTCCTTGCGGACATTGGCCTCTTTCGCCGGATCGCCGATGCGCTGGGCCTTCACCCGCAGAATGGTGATCTTGTCGACCAGTTCGCCCGCCGAGATCGGCGCGAGGATGGACATTCAGGACGCTCCGGAGACCAGCTTCTGGAGGGCGTCCCAGG
Organism: Caulobacter sp.; assembly: GCF_017744445.1. Taxonomy (GTDB): domain Bacteria; phylum Pseudomonadota; class Alphaproteobacteria; order Caulobacterales; family Caulobacteraceae; genus Caulobacter. Next base: position 99,732 of record NZ_JAGIBH010000016.1, on the reverse strand, counting down.
CCGCGTCGACCGGCAGGGCGCCCATGCCGCTTCCGTAGTCCTCCGCGACCAGCATCTCAAGCCGCTGGGCGGCCGGGCGGAACTTCACCGACTTGCGGAGGTCCTGCTGGAGAGACAGCAGCGGCGCGCCGCCGGCGGCCAGCATGTGGCCGGGACCGGCGTCGTTGGCCACGCCCGCGGCCAGGCGCCCGGCCAGGGCAATCACCAGCAGCGGGCCCTTCACCGCCGTGAAGCCGTCGGTTCGGTTGCGTTCGGGCTGCAAGGCCTGCGGGACCTCGCGCGCGGCGACGGCGGCGTCCTCGGCCTCGTCGGGGCCGAAGAAGAACACGGGCGCCCAGCCCTTGGCGGCGACGCGGCGGGCCAGCTCCAGATAGTTCTCCAGTGGCCAGCGCTTGTCCTGGCCGCCCGCGCCGGGCGCCAGGCCGACATAGGTCGGGCCGGCGGGCAGCAGGGCCTCGGCGGCCTTCAGGGCGTCGGGGTTGGTCAGGGCCAATGGACGAGGCGCGCCCTGCCCGTCCGTCGCCAGGCTCAGCAGCCGCGCCAGGCGGTCCGTGACCGCCACCGGCCAGTCCTTGTCCCGCGCATGCCGGGCGGCCGAGACGAAGCGTCCCGCCACCCCGCGCTGAGCCACGCCACTGCGGCCGATATGCTCCTGGGTGTCGATGACGAGGTCGAACTTGCGGCCGCCGAACGGCTTGCTCCATGGCAGCATGTCCAGCGGATGGCCCCCGTTCGGGCCCTCCAGGATCAGCTCGTCGATATAGCCGGCCACGACGCCCTTGAGCGGCCCGGCATAGACCGTCTCGACCTTGGCCGCGCACCAGCTGATGCGCGCGCCCGGGAACGCCGCCCGCAGGCCGGCGATGAAGGGCAGCTTGATCAGGCCATCGCCGATGACCTCACCCATCGAATAGATCAGAACCGTCTGGACCATGGCCGTGTGTCGCCGCCCAACTGCGTCGGGTCAATCACGATTACGACAATGTAAGTGAACACTCACTTGCATTTCTGGCTGGCCGTGAGATGCTCCCTTCATGAGCGCCAAATCCCGCATCGAACGCGCCGCCCTCGAGGCCTTCGTCGTCGAAGGCGTCGACGCCACAACGACCAAGACCATCGCCGCCCGCGCCGGCGTCTCCGAGGGCGCGATCTATCGCCATTGGAAGAGCAAGGACGCGCTGGCGGTCGGCCTGTTCATGGACTGCCACTGCCGTCTTTCGACGCTGATCGAGGACGAGGCCGGCGCCGCCGACGGAATCAAGGCCAAGGCCGCCGCCCTGGTGCAGGCCTATTGCGCGGTAGCCGACGAGGACTGGCTGCTGTTCTCGTTCCACCTGCTGCAGCTGCACCACTTCCTGCCCTACTACCAGGAGGACGGCCGCGATCCGGTCACTCTGGTCGAGAACGTGATCAAGCGGGCGATGATCAATGCCGAGCTGCCGCCGGGCGACCCGCGCGTGCTGGCCGCCATGGCCATTGGGGTGATCACCCAGACCGCGCAGAACAAGGCCTATGGCCGCCTGGGCGCCGACGCCCTCTCGGCCCACGCTTCTCTCATGACGGCGGCCGTCCAGGCCGTGCTCTTTGCTCGCTAGAGAAAGACCCCATCCCATGCGCAGCGCGCTGTTCAACGCCTACTACTGGGTCCTGTCGATCTTCTACGGCCTGTCGGCCGCCTTCGCCGCCCTGGCGCCAGGCCGCAAGCCGGTGGCCTTCGCCCTGCGGCTCTACAGCCAGCGGATGCTGTGGGCGCTGAAGACCTTAGCCGGGGTCAAGGTGCAACTGAAAGGCCAGGAAAACCTGCCCGCTGGCCCCTTCATCATCGCCGCCAAGCACCACAGCTGGGGCGACGGCTTCGTGATGTTCGCCAATGTCGAGAACCTCAGCTTCGTCACCGGCGACCACCTGGAGAAGTTCCCGCTGGTCGGGGCGATCCTGAAGAAGTTCGGGGCCATCGTCGTCGACAGCTGCGGCGGGCCCGAAGCCCGCAAGGCCCTGTCCAAGAGCGCCGCCCAGGTCGCCGCCGAGGGCCGGCGCATCCTGATCTATCCCGAAGGCCACCTGGCCAAGCCGGGCGAGCATTTCCGCTACCGCACGGGCGTCTACTACATGAGCAAGGACTTCGGCCTGCCGGTCGTGCCGGTGGCCACGAACCTGGGCTGCTTCTGGCAGCAGACCGATAAGACGAAGAAGCCCGGCATTGCGACCGTGGAGTTCCTGCCGCCCCTGCCCCAAGGCCTGGAGAAGGCCGAGTTCATGCGGCTGCTGGAGGCGACCGTCGAAGGCCGCACCAATGAGCTGATCGCGATGGCGCGCGGCGAACCGGTGAAGGCTTCGGTGCTGGTGGAGTCGCCGAAGAAAAAAGCGTCAGAGCCGAGGGTGGTCCAGGCGTCGGCCTAGACCGCGACCGGGCACTCCGCCGGTACGCCCGCGAACGTGCCCTCGGCCCGGCGCTTGGCGAAGTGGGTCTGGGCGCAACCACTGGAGCACAGCAGGCCGGTGTCCGACCAATACAGCGGGGCATCGTCCTCGTGCTTGAAGCGGGGCGCCCCCCACGGCAGGCCGCATTCGACGCAGGACGGGGTCTTGGCAAGCATGTCGGTCAATCTTCGAATTCAGTGTCGGCGCGCGGTGCGGTCGGCAGCTGCGTGTCCAGGGACTGGCGATAGCGGATGCAGCCGCGCATGAACTGCGGCCACTCCGGGACGACGGGCTGAGGATCGGTCTTCTCGGGCAGCAAGGCCCACATGTCCGGATGATGCCAACACAGTTCGTGTAACGTGCTGCCCCGGTGCGTGCGGATCGCCGCGCGCAGCTTGCGAACCTCGTCGATCAGCGCCTCGCGGGACAGATCGTCGAGATCCTCGTCCATCAGTCCAGAGCCTCTGGCGCCGGCTGGATGGTGACGCTCTCGCCGCAGCCGCAGGCATCGGTCTCGTTCGGGTTATGGAACACGAACTTCGACGACAGCTTGGTGATCTCGTAGTCGATCTCGGTGCCGATCAGGAACAGCACGGCTTTGGGCTCGATCAGGATGGTGACGCCCTTGTCCTCGACGACCTCGTCGATGGGCCCCTTCTCCTTGGCGTACTCGAAGACGTATTCCTGGCCCGCGCAGCCGCCGTTCTTCACGCCGACGCGGAGGCCGACATAGGCCTCGCTAGCCCGATCCATGATCTCCTTCACGCGCGCGGCCGCGGCGTCGGTCAGGGTGACGACCTTGGGGCGCGGGCGGCGGGGACGTGCGGTGATCGCGGTTTCCATGGCTCTCGAACCGATCAGAACATGTTCAGTTGCAGCTTGGCCTCGTCGCTCATCCGCGAGGCGTCCCACGGCGGCTCGAACACCAGCTCGACATTGCACGACTTCAGGCCCGGGATCTCCATGACCGCGTCGCGCACCCAGCCCGGCATCTCGCCGGCCACCGGGCAGCCCGGGGCGGTCAGGGTCATGTCGATGGCGACGTCCTTGGAGTCGCTGACATCGACCTTGTAGATCAGGCCCAGCTCGTAGATGTCGACCGGGATTTCCGGATCGTAGACGGTCTTCAGCTTGTCGATCAGCTGATCGGTCAGCCGGTTCAGCTCGTCCTGCGTCAGAGGCGCGGGCGCGTCTGCCGTGACGGGTTCCGGAGTGGCGGCGGCGTCGGTCATCGGTCGGCTCAACTGAAGAAGCTACGCGCCTTGGCCAGCGCGTCCACGAACGCGTCGGCCTCGGCCTCGGTATTATATAGGGCGAAGGAAGCCCGCGCGCTCGAAGTGACCCCGAAACGGCGCATCAGGGGCTCGGCGCAGTGGGTGCCGGCGCGCACGGCGACGCCGTAACGGTCCAGCACCTGGGCGATGTCGTGGGCGTGGGCGCCCTCGACCGTGAACGACAGCACCGCGCCCTTACCGGGCGCCTCGCCCAGGATCCGCACGCCGTTGACGCAGCGCAGCTGCTCGGCGACGCGTTCGTACAGGGCGTGCTCGTGGGCGAAGATGGCGTCGCGATCCAGGCCATTCAGCCATTCGATCGCCGCGCCCAGACCGACGGCCTCAAGGATCGCGGGCGTGCCGGCCTCGAAGCGGTGCGGCGGGTCGGCATAGGTGATCTTGTCCAGCGACACCGAACCGATCATCTCGCCGCCACCCTGGTATGGCGGCAGAGCCGCCAGGCGCTCGGCCTTGCCATAGAGCACGCCGATGCCGGTGGGGCCGTAGAGCTTGTGGCCGCTGAAGACGTAGAAATCGACGTCCAGGGCTTTGACGTCCACGCGGGTGTGAACCACGCCCTGGCAGCCGTCCAGCAGCACCGGCGCGCCGGCCGCGTGGGCCAGGCGGACGATCTCGGCGACGTCGTTGACCGTGCCCAGCACGTTCGACATGTGGGTGACGGCGACCATCTTGGTACGCTCGGTCAGCAGGCCCTTGTAGGCCTCCATGTCCAGGCGGCCGTCGTCCAGCACCGGGATGAACTTCAGCACGACGCCCTTGCGTTCGCGCAGGAAGTGCCACGGCACGATGTTGGCGTGGTGCTCCATCTCGGAGATCACGATCTCGTCGCCGGCGTTCAGGCTGAGGCCGAACGAGCTGGCGACCAGGTTCACCGCTTCCGTGGCGCTCTTGGTCCAGATGACTTCGGTCGGCTCGGCATTGATGAACTTGGCGACGGTTTCGCGCGCCTTTTCATAGGCTTCCGTCGTTTCGTTCGCCAGCGTGTGCAGGCCGCGATGGACGTTGGCGTACGAGGTGCGGGCCAGCCCCATCATCGTGTCCAGCACCGCATCGGGCTTCTGGGCGCTGGCGGCGCTGTCCAGATAGATCAGCGGCCTGCCGTGCACGGTGCGCTGCAGGATCGGGAACTGGGCCCGGATCGCGGCGACATCGAAGGGCGCGTCGAAAGCCATCAGACGCTCCCCAGTTTGCGGGCGACCCAGGCGGCGGCGATCTCGCGCGCGCCTTCGTGCTCGATGCGGTCGACCACTTCGCCGACGAAGGCGACGGTCAGCATAGCTTTCGCTTCGGCTTGCGGGATGCCGCGCTGCTCGGCGTAAAACAGGGCGTCCTCGTCCAGCGCGCCGATCGTGTTGCCATGAGCGCAGGAGACGTCGTCGGCGAAGATCAGCAGTTCGGGCTTGGCGTCGATCTCGGCCTTTTCCGACAGGATCAGGGCATGGTGGCCCATCCGCGCATCGGTCTGGTCGGCGCCGGGCGAAACGACGATGCGGCCCTGGAAGACGCCGCGCGCCTGGTCGGTGACCATGCCCTTGGTGAGCTGGCTGGTGACGCCCTCGACGCCGGCGTGGGTGACGACGGTGGTCAGGTCGGCGTGGCGCTGGGCGTCCAGCAGATAGGCGCCGTCCAGGCGGGCCTCGGCCTGGGCGCCGGGATGATTGACCCGCGTCTCGATCCGCTGGCGGCGGGCGCCCGAGGTCAGGACGGTCTGGGCGAACTTGGCGCCGGGGGCGATACGAACGATGGCCGTGCTGACGCCAACGCCCTCTTCCGCGTCTTCGGCAATGACCACACGCTCAAGCGATGCCCCGTCCTCGACGATGATCTCGATCAGGGTGTTGGACAGGTAGCGACCGCCCTTCCCTTCGTAGCTTTCCAGCAGGGTCGCCGAAACGCCAGTCTTGACCACGACGCCAACACGCGCGTGATGCGAGGTCTCCGTAGCCTCAGTCACCAAGCGCAGCAGCGCCACGTCATCGCCATTGAACTGGATGATCGAAACCGGTGGCTCAAGCGCCTGCTCGGCGGCCATCGCCGCCATCGGCAGCTCTTCGGGCGCATAGGGATTGTCCGGTGACTGGTGCTCGAAGAACTCAACAGTCTTACTATCCGCGCCGGGCCACCAGTTATGACGGCCGTTGGCGATTGCCAGTTCAGCCTTGGCCAAGCCCTTGAATGGACCACCAGGTTGCAGCGTTTCGGCGATGCGCGGCGACGGCGCCGGTAGCGTTCGCAGCAGGCCGTATAGGTCCGTCCAGCGCCAGTCCTCGTCTCGCCGAGACGGCAGCGTGGTTGAAGCGCTGGTCTTGAGGGCGAGGGTCAAGCCGCCGCTCCGACGTAGCGGTCGTAACCCTCGGCTTCCAGCTGCAGGGCCAGTTCCGGACCGCCCGAGGCGACGATGCGGCCGGCGGCCAGCACGTGCACCTTGTCGGGTTTGATGTAGTCCAGCAGGCGCTGATAGTGGGTGATGACCAGCATGCCGCGCTCTGGCGAGCGCAGGGCGTTCACGCCTTCCGAGACGATCTTCAGGGCGTCGATGTCGAGGCCCGAGTCCGTCTCGTCCAGGATCAGGAACTTCGGCGAAAGCATCGCCATTTGAAGGATTTCCATCCGCTTCTTCTCGCCGCCCGAGAAGCCGACGTTCAGGCCGCGCTTGAGCATGTCGAAGTCGATCTTCAGCGAGGCGGCCTTTTCCTTGGCCAGCTTCAGGAAGGCCGGAGCGGCGATCTCGTCCTCGCCCCGCGCGCGGCGTTGGGCGTTCAGGGCGGTGCGGATGAAGGTCAGGGCCGGAACGCCCGGAATTTCCAGTGGATACTGGAACGACAGGAACAGACCCTTGGCGGCCCGCTCGGCGGGATCCAGGGCCAGCAGGTCGTCGCCGTTCAGTTCGGCAGAGCCCTCGGTCACCTCATAGCCGCCACGGCCCGACAGCACGTACGACAGGGTCGACTTGCCGGCGCCGTTCGGACCCATGATCGCGTGGACCTCGCCCGCCGGCACGTCCAGCGTGACGCCCTTCAGGATCGGCTTCTCTTCGACGCGGGCGTGAAGGTTCTGGATCTTAAGCATGGGTCTCGTTGAGTTTTCTGTATTCCGCGTCGTGGCCCGCGAAGGTCCCGGCGACGGTGATATGGCCTTGAATGGCCGCGTTCAGCAGCGAAAGATCCTCGGGCGGGATCCAGTATTCCTCGTGCCCCGGCGTGCCGGAGACCTTGTTCTCGTAGGCGTCCAGGAACGTCTTGCTGACCGCGAACCGGACGATATAGCCGCGCCGATAGGTCGTATGGGCGGCGTTCCAGTTCTGGGCCAACTGCGCGGCGAAGGCCTCGTTGGTCGTGGGCCGGAAGATCGGCTGCTCGATGTCGTGCGGCGGAAAGGCCTTCCAGTCCGACGCCTTGATATCCTGCAGCTCCTCCATGCCCACCGGCTGGTAGAGCGTGACGGTGGTCATCCCACGCTGCCCTCCAGGCTGATGGCGACCAGCTTCTGGGCCTCGACGGCGAATTCCATGGGCAGCTGCTGCAGCACGTCCTTGACGAAGCCGTTGACCAGCAGGGCCACGGCCTCTTCCTGGGAGAGGCCGCGCTGCTGGCAGTAGAACAGCTGGTCGTCCGACAGGCGCGTGGTGGTGGCCTCGTGCTCGAACACCGACTGGCCGTTGCGGGCCTCGATGTACGGCACGGTGTGGGCCGCGCATTCCTTGCCGATCAGCAGGCTGTCACACTGGGTGAAGTTGCGCGCGCCCTTGGCTTTCGGGTGCGCCGAGACCAGGCCGCGATAGGTCGAGGTCGACTTGCCGGCGCTGATGCCCTTGGCCACGATCCGCGACTTGGTGTTGGCGCCCAGGTGGATCATCTTTGTGCCGGTGTCGGCCTGCTGGTGACCGTTGGTCACGGCGATCGAGTAGAACTCGCCCGAGCTCCCCTCGCCGCGCAGCACGCAGGACGGATACTTCCAGGTGATGGCCGAGCCGGTCTCGACCTGGGTCCACGACACCTTGGAGCGATCGCCACGGCAGTCGGCGCGCTTGGTGACGAAGTTGTAGATGCCGCCCTTGCCGGTCTCGGGATCGCCCGGGTACCAGTTCTGGACGGTCGAATATTTGATCTCGGCGTCGTCCAGCAGGACGAGCTCGACGACGGCCGCGTGCAGCTGGTTCTCGTCACGCATCGGGGCCGTGCAGCCCTCCAGGTACGAGACGTAGGCGCCCTTGTCGGCGATGATCAGGGTGCGTTCGAACTGGCCGGAATCCTTGGCGTTGATCCGGAAATAGGTCGACAGCTCCATCGGGCAGCGCACGCCCGGCGGGACATAGACGAACGAGCCGTCCGAGAACACCGCGCTGTTGAGGCAGGCGAAATAGTTGTCCGAGGTCGGCACCACGCTGCCCAGGTACTGGCGCACCAGTTCCGGATGTTCGCGGATCGCCTCGCTCATCGAGCAGAAGATGACACCGGCCTGGGCCAGCTCCTTCTTGAAGGTCGTGACGACGCTGACGCTGTCGAACACCGCGTCCACGGCGTAGCGCGGCGCACCCTCGACGCCGGCCAGCACGGCCTGCTCCTTCAAGGGGATGCCCAGCTTTTCGTAGACGGCCAGCAGCTCGGGATCGACCTCGTCCAGGCTCTTGGGCCCTTCCTTGGTCTTGGGCGCGGCGTAGTAGTAGGTGTCCTGATAGTCGATCTTGGGATAGCTGACCTTGGCCCAGTCGGGTTCTTCCAGCTCAAGCCAGCGACGATAGGCCTCCAGGCGCCAGTCCAGCATCCACTGCGGCTCGTCCTTCTTGGCCGAGATGAAGCGCACGATGTCCTCGGAGAGGCCCTTGGGGGCGAACTCCTGGTCGATCTCAGTGGTGAAGCCGTGCTCGTATTTCTCGAGCGCGGCGACGGTTTCGACAGTCTCTTTGACCGCGGCCATTACGCCACCTCCCGGCGCCGAGCGCCGATACGCTTCCAGGCGGCGAGCCAGGCGTCGCCGCACTTGATCCAATCTTGTTCCGTGCTGGCCCAGCCGCCGCTGACACGCAGGGCGAACGGAGCCAGGTCGGACCGGCCCATGGCTTCCACCACGCGGCTGGCCTTGACCTTGCCCGACGAGCAGGCGCTGCCGGCGCTGACCATGACCCCGGCCAGGTCCATGTTCATGACCTGGACTTCGGAGCCGAAGCCCTCGCCAGCGAAACACAGCGTCTGGGGTAAACGCGCCGCGCCCTCCCCGAGCACCACGGCGCCTTCGGCCTTGAGCCGTTCGGCCAAGGCGTCGCGCCAATGGGACGTTTCGGCGGTCGAGGCAAGGCTTTCCTGCGCCACGCGGGCGGCCGCGCCGAAGGCGGCGATGCCCGCCACGTTCTCGGTGCCGGCCCGGCGGCCGCGTTCCTGGCCGCCGCCGTGCTGGTGGCGGGTGACGTTCGCGCGGGTTCCGGCCACCAGAGCGCCGACGCCCTGCGGACCGCCCAACTTGTGAGCCGACAGCGCCATGGTGTCGGCGCCGAGGGCCGAGAAATCGACGGCGATCTTCCCGGCCGCCTGGACGGCGTCGACGTGCAGCAGACCTTCGGCGGCGCGAATCAGGGCGGAAGCCTGGGCCACCGGCTGGATGACACCCGTCTCGTTGTTGGCCAGCATCAGGCAGACCAGGGCCTTGCCGGGCGCTTCGAGCGCTTGGGCCAGCCAAGCCATGTCAGCGACGCCATTGCCATCAACCGGCAGAATCTCGACCGGCAGGCCCGAAACCTTGGCGGTTTCGGTGACGGCGTCATGCTCGACCGCGCTGATGATGATGCGATCGACCTTGGCGCTCTGGATGGCCAGGGCGTTGGCTTCGGTGCCGCCACTGACGAAGGTCACAGACCCGGCCGGCACGCCGACCAAAGCCCCGACCTCGGCGCGGGCCCGCTCGACCACGTCTCGCGCGGCGCGACCGGCGGCGTGGACCGACGACGGGTTGGCCGGGCTCTCCAGGGCGCGCAGCAGCGCCTCACGCGCCTCCGGCCGCAGAGGGGCCGTGGCGTTGTAGTCGAGATAGACCGATGTGCGGGGGATGCTCACTCGGCCGCGATCCCCATCGGACTGGGGCGCAGGTCGCCGTTAAGAACATCGGCGACCGACACCGACGCGAGGTAGCCGTGGATCTGACGGCCCATCTCTTCCCACAGGCCGTGGGTCATGCAGCGCTCACCGCCGGCCATGCAGCCCTTGGCCTGGCCCTTGGTGAAGTTGCAGCGCGTGGCGCGCAGCGGTTCGTCGACCGCCAGCACGATGTCGGAAATGAAGGTCTCGGCCGAAGCCTTGGCCAGGCGATAGCCGCCGCCTGGGCCGCGGGCGCTGATCACCAGGCCCTTGCGGCGCAGGCGAGCGAACAGCTGCTCCAGGTAGGACAGCGAGATCTGTTGGCGCGAAGCGATCTCGGCCAGGGCCACGGCGCGGCCCTCGCTTTCGTCCTGGCGCTTGGCCAGGTCGGTCATCGCCATGACCGCATATCGTCCCTTGGTGCTCAGGCGCATCGCCTTACCCCTTGCAGATTCCGCGCGCATCGGCTTTTGCGTGTGCTACAAGCCGCGACTTCGCGCGCGGGCTAGCGGCCCGCTTGCTGGCTGCGATTTAGGAAGACCAAGCGCAGCGGTCAAGTATTCTGGCGACCCAAATCGTCGGAAGACGGACCGCTGCCAGCGCAAGGGAACGATATGCCTGATGTGATTTTGACCGGCGCGTCCGGGCGGATCGAAGGTCGCTACTCGCCGGGCAAGACCGAAACGGCGCCCATTGCCCTCATCTTGCACCCGCACCCCAAGGCCGGCGGTCACATGAACCACCCGGTGGCCGTGCAGCTGTATCACCTGTTCATGAAGCGGGGTTTCGCGACCCTGCGCTTCAATTTCCGCGGCGTGGGCCGCAGCCAGGGCGAGTTCGACGCCGGCATCGGCGAGCTGGCTGACGCCGCCACCGCGCTGGACTGGCTGCAGACCTCGAACCCAGCCGCCAGCCAGACCTGGGTCGCCGGCTTCGACTTCGGCGCCTATATCGGCATGCAACTTTTGATGCGCCGCCCTGAGACGGACGGCTTCATCTCGGTGTCGCCGCCGACCAACATGTACGACTTCAGCTTCCTGGCCCCCTGCCCGGCCTCGGGCCTGTTCCTGACGGGCTCGGCCGACACCATCACCCCGCCGGTCGAGGTGGAGCGCGTAGTCACCAAGCTGCGCACCCAGAAGGGCATCACGATCGACTACGAAGTCATCGACAAGGCCACCCACTTCTGGGCCGAGCACCTGCCCAGCGTCGAGAAGAGCGTCAGCGACTATCTCGACAAGCGCCTGGCGGAAAATCCGATCTAGAGCTTTTCAGAAGGCCTCCCTCCGGGGAGGCCTTTTTCGTTTTGCCCCTTCTCTTTTAGGTCGGCGTCGCGCCACTGGTGTAACAGTGGTCACGATCTTATATTTTCACCGATTGATGAATATCAAGGAGCGGTGAGATGCACTACGACATCGTCATCGTCGGCGGGGGCGCCGGCGGACTGGAGCTGGCGTCGCGGCTGGGCCGTAGGCTCGGAGGTCGCCACGGCAAGCGTCGCGTGCTGCTGATTGACCGCTCGAGCTTCCACATCTGGAAACCGACCTTGCACGAGGTAGCGGCCGGCACCCTGGACGTGCACCAGGAAGGCATCTCGTATTCGATCCTGGGCCGCAGCAACGGCTTCAACTTCCTGCTCGGCGAGCTCTCGACCTTCGACCCAGCCGCCAAGCGCCTGACCCTTAAGGCGATCATCGGCGACGACGGCCAGGTCCTGGCGCCGGAACGGGCCATCACCTTCACCTACGGCGTGCTGGCGATCGGCAGCGGCTCGAACCTCTTCGGCACGCCCGGCGCTGAGCAGGCGCACCTGCTGGAACGCACCGAGGACGCCGAAGCCTTCCACACCCGGCTGCTCGCGGCCTTCACCAAGGCCTCGTTCTCGGCCGAGAAGATCATGCGCGTCGCCATCGTCGGCGGCGGGGCCACGGGCGTGGAGCTGTCGGCCGAGCTGATCGAGGCCCACCGCGAGTTGCTGGGCAGCCTGGGCGACGAACAGCGCTTCCGCTTGGACATCACCGTGGTCGAGGCCGCGCCGCGGATCCTGGGCGGCCTGCCACAGAAGATCGCCGACAAGGCCACGCTGGCCCTTGAGCGCAAGGGCGTGGCGGTGAAGACGGGCGCCAAGGTGGTGGCCGTCCATGCCGACCGGCTGGAGACTAGCCAGGGCGACGTCCCGGCCGACCTGATCGTCTGGGCCGCTGGCATCAAGGCCGCCGAGGCCAATACAGGCTTTGGCCTGGAGACCAACCGCGGCAATCAGTTCGTGGTCAATGACCGCCTGGAGACCTCGGCGCCGGACGTCTGGGCCCTGGGCGACTGCGCCGCCGCGCCGTGGAAGGACGGCAAGACCATCCCGGCCCGCGCCCAGGCCGCGCACCAGCAGGCCAGCTATCTGGAACGCGCCCTGATCGCCCGGCTGCACCAGGGCCGGATCGCGACGCCGTTCGTCTATCGCGACTTCGGCTCGCTGGTGTCGCTGGGCAACGACAAGGGCGTGGGCGCGCTGATGGGCGGGTTGGGCGGCCCGAACTTCTTCGTCGAGGGCCTGATCGCCAAGTGGGCCTATATGTCGCTGCACCTGGACCACCACCGGGCGATCCTGGGCGTGGGGCGCACTGTGACCCTGGCGCTGGCGCGGCTGCTACAGCAGCGGGTGTCTGGACGGCTGAAGCTGCACTAGGGCTGGACGATCCGGCCGCCCGTCATCGGCGCCTTCACGCCGGTAGTCCCCGGGAAGCTGATCGGCAGGCCCTTGACCGTGCGCGCCGCCAGGTAGGCGAAGGCCTCGGCCTCGATGCTGTCGCCGCGCCAGCCGTAGTCCTCGGCGGTCTTGACCGGCACCGGGGCGCGTTCGGTCAGCACCTTCATGATCTGCGGATTGTGACGGCCACCGCCGCAGACGATCAGGGCGCTGGGCCGCGCGCCAAGGTCGAACGCCTTGACCACGGCTTCCGCCGTGAAGGCCACCAGGGTGGCGGCGGCGTCCTCGGCCGACAGCGGCTCGACCAGATCCAGCGGGAAGTCGTAGCGGTCCAGCGACTTGGGCGCCGGGCCAGCGAAGTACGAACTGGCCAGGAACGTATCGAGGATCGTCTGGTCCACACGCCCGGAGGCGGCCAAGCGGCCGTTCTCGTCGAAGCGGCCCAAGCCTCGCTCCTGCAGCATCAGATCGATCATGCCGTTGCCGGGGCCGGTGTCGAAGGCCAGCAGCTCGTCCTCACCGATGAGGGTGATATTGGCCACGCCGCCGATGTTCAGCGCCGCCACCGGCGCCGGCAGGCCCGAGGCGCGGGCGCGGGCAGCGTGATAGATCGGGGCCAGCGGCGCCCCCTGCCCGCCGGCCGCCACGTCGGCCGTGCGGAAGTCGAAGGCCACCGGCCGCCCCGTCGCCTTGGCCAGGCGCTCGGCGTCGAGAAGCTGCACCGTTCGGCCGATCCGCTCGGGCGTCGGGCGCTCGTGGAAGACGGTCTGGCCGTGCACGCCCAGAAGGTCGAAGTCACTCCAGGCCAGGCCGTGCTCGGCCAGGAAGCTCTCGGCGGCATGCAGGTGCTCGTCGGCGACGGCGCGGGCGGCCTCGGCGAAGATCTCCGGCTCGGGCTTGTCGCGCGGCCAGCCTCGGGCGATCTCGGTCGCCACCAGCAGCAGGTCGCGGGTCTCTTCGCGCAGCTTGCGCTCGCCCGCCGGGCCAAAGGCCTGGATCTCGTGGCCGTCTGTCTCCAGCACCGCCATGTCGACCGCGTCGAGCGAGGTGCCGGTCATGAATCCAAGGATACGCATGGTCCGTTGACTGCCATGCCCGTGAAACGGTAGCTAGGCCCCATGATCGACGCTTTCGTCCTGGCCCGCCCCTATTACCGCCCGCTGCCATAGCGGGAGGACGATCAGCCACGTCGCCACCCCGCCTCGCCGGGGTCACTTCATTCCAAGTCGATCATGCGCTCCGGCTCGCACCCCGGAGTTTGAAATGAAACCCTCACAGACTGACCTCGCCGTGCTAGACGGCGCCCCATCACATTCAGAGAGTCGAACCATGTCCGCCGCGTCTGCCTTCAAGTCGGAGTTCCTGCGAACCCTGGAGGCGCGCGGCTACATCCATCAGATCACCCACTCGGACGAACTGGATGCGGCGGCCGCCGGCGGCATCGTCACGGCCTACATCGGTTTCGACGCCACGGCGCCGTCGCTGCACGTCGGCTCGCTGATCCAGATCATGATGCTGCGCCGCCTGCAGCAGGCCGGTCACAAACCGATCGTCCTGATGGGCGGCGGCACGACCAAGGTCGGCGACCCGACCGGCAAGGACGAGAGCCGCAAGCTGCTGTCGGACGACGATATCAAGGCCAACATCGCCGGCATCAAGCAGGTCTTCGCCAAGTTCCTGACCTTCGGCGACGGGCCCACCGACGCCATCATGGTCGACAACGATGAGTGGCTTTCGAAGTTCGGCTACGTGCAGTTCCTGCGCGACTACGGCGTGCACTTCACGGTCAACCGGATGCTGGCCTTCGACTCGGTCAAGCTGCGGCTCGAGCGCGAGCAGCCGATGACCTTCCTCGAATTCAACTACATGCTGATGCAGGCCACAGACTTCCTGGAGCTGAACCGCAAGTACGGCTGCGTCCTCCAGATGGGCGGCTCGGACCAGTGGGGCAACATCCTGAACGGCGTCGAGCTGACCCGCCGCGTCGACCAGAAGGCCGCCTTCGGCCTGACGACGCCGCTGCTGGCCACGGCCTCGGGCGCCAAGATGGGCAAGACCATGGCCGGGGCGGTGTGGCTGAACGCCGAGCAGCTTGAACCCTTCAAATACTGGCAATTTTGGCGCAACACCGAAGACGCTGATGTCGGTCGGTTCCTCAAGCTGTTCACCGATCTGCCGCTTGAACGCATCTCTGAACTGGAAGCCCTGCAAGGCGCCCAGATCAACGAGGCCAAGAAAGTGCTCGCTGACGAGGCCACACGCATGGCTCACGGCGATGAAGAAGCTCGTAAAGCCCGTGAGGCTGCCGAGAAGACTTTCGAACAAGGCGGCGTTTCGGCGAACCTGCCGACCAAAGAAGTTGCTCGCTCCGAGCTGGCCGAGGGAATTCGAGCATCAACCCTGTTCCTCGGTTGCGGTCTCGTGACTTCGAAGTCCGACGCTCGACGGCTCGCAAGCGAGGGCGGGATGCGGATCAACGATGTTAAAATCGCAGACGGCGACCAGCTGGTCACAGAAGCCGATCTTGTAGACGGCACCATCAAGCTGGCCGCCGGCAAGAAGAAGATCGTCTTGGTGAAGCCTGTTTAGTTAGACCATTGACTGTCATCCCGGCCGCAGCGTAGCGGAGAGCCGGGACCGCCAAGGACTCAGAGCCTGCGGCGGTCCCGGCTCGGCGCGCTTCGCGCTTGGCCGGGATGACAGATTTCAAGGACGCGTTCGATGCTGCAGCCCGGCGACAAGGCCCCTGATTTCGACCTGCCGACCGACACCGGCCGCGTCAGCCTGGCCGGCCTGAAGGGCAAGAACGTCGTCCTGTACTTCTACCCTAAGGACGACACCGCCGGCTGCACGTCCGAGGCGCTGCAGTTCTCGTCGGAAGTCGAGGAATTCCAGAAGCTGGGCGCGGTGATCGTCGGCGTGTCCAAGGATAGCGCCGCCTCGCACGCCAAGTTCCGCAAGAAGCACGACCTGACCATCGAGCTAGCCGCCGATCCGCTGGGCGACATCGTCGAGGCCTATGGCGCCTGGGTCGAGAAGAGCATGTACGGCCGCAAGTATATGGGCATCGACCGCTCGACCTTCCTGATCGACCGCGAAGGCGTCGTCCGCGAGGTCTGGCGCAAGGTGAAGGTCCCCGGCCACATCAAGGCCGTGATGAACGCCGCCAAGGCCATCAAGTAAAATTTCGTCTTTCAGGGGAACGCCTTCGTCGCAGAGGTGTTGTAACCGCGCCTCTACCTGTGACCTTTCGGCGCAAGCGCAGCCTTAACAGGTGACGTTCGCGATCAGGAAACGTTAAGGATCGAGGCGCAAGGTTATATTTTGCGACTCGCGCTCACTTCGGGCGCGAAGAGTCTTGCACGTTCCCGCTTTCTCGTAGCATATCGCCGGACCTGAAACGGGGGTTCTCGGGCGATGGCGATTAAGCGCTTCAAGCGACTGCGGCAGTCTCTCGAAACTCTTTTTCCCGAACGGCATATCTACATCCGCTCCGGCGGTGAGATGCGCGGTTATGTGTTCTCCACCAACAAGCAACTGCTGGGTGCGACTGGCGTCGCCGTCACTGCGCTGTGGATGGGCGTCTGCACCGCGGCCATGGCCGTCAACGCCCTGGCGGTCAGCTCGACCGATCAGCAAGTCATCAAGCAAAAAGCCTATTACGAGCGCCTGAACGCCGACCGCCAAGCGCGACTGAACAGCGCCGTCGCCCAGCTGTCGGCCACCAACGGCAACCTCGACGACCTGGCCACCTCGGTCGAGAAGCGTCACGCAGCCCTCGCCCTGCTGGTCTCCGACTTCAAGGGCGTGCCCGGCGCCGCCGAGGCCCTGAAGGTCGCCAAGCCGCGCCTGCTGGCCGCCAGCCCGGTGCAGCGCATCCAGGCCACCCGCATGGACCAGGAGCGCCTGATCGACGCCGCCGAAGGCTTCGCCAAGAGCCGCGCCGAGCGCCTGCGCCTGGCCATGCGCATGGCCGGCCTGGACGCCTCCAACTTCACCGGCCGCGGCGTGTCGCTGGGCGGCCCGCTGATCGAGGCCAAGGATCCGCGAGCTCTCGCCGCCGTCCTGGACGTCGACGAGGACTTCGCCAGCCGCATCCAGCACGCGGCCAATGATATGTCGGACATGCGCGCCCTGGGCGCGGCCAGCAAGAAGCTGCCGTTCTATCGCCCGACCAGCAATCCGGCCCTGTCGTCCAGCTACGGCGTCCGTTTCGACCCGTTCACGCGCCGCCCGGCCTTCCATTCGGGCCTGGACTTCCCCGGCGCCTTCTACACGCCCATCATGGCCACCGCGCCGGGCGTCATTTCGTTCACGGGCGTGCGCTCGGGCTATGGCAACACGGTCGAGATCGACCACGGCGGCGGCTTCAAGACCCGCTACGCCCACCTGGCCACCATCGGCGTTCGCGTCGGCCAGCGCGTGACCATCGGCGCCCGCGTCGGCGCCATGGGCTCGACCGGCCGCTCGACCGGTCCGCACCTGCACTACGAAGTCTGGGTCAACGGCAAGGCCCAGAACCCCAATCGTTTCTTGAAGGCTGGTGAGTATGTTCAGCAAGCAAGCTAAGTCCGGCAAGACGCCCGCGCGCATCGAGCCCCTGCCCACCCCGATGGCGGTCGCTCCGGTCGAGCAGGCCCGCCGCTCGCCCCCGAAGGTGGCCTCGCTGCTATCGGCCGACATCACCATCGAAGGCAGCGTCACCGGCGAAGGCGAGTTGCAGATCGACGGCGTGGTCAAGGGCGACGTCCGCGTCGGCCGCCTGACCGTCGGAGAGACCGGCCACATCGAAGGCGGCGTCTATGCCGAGGTCGTGGAAGTGCGCGGCCGCGTGGTCGGCGCCATCACCTCCAAGCAGGTCCGCCTCTACGGCACCTCGTATGTCGACGGCGACATCACCCACGAGCAGCTGGCCATGGAAACCGGCGCCTTCTTCCAGGGCCGCAGCCTGAAGTTCCAGCGCCCCGCCGCCCCGGCCCAGCCGGCGCCGCACGCCGAACCGCTGGCCATCGCCCAGGCCAAGCCGGTCGCCGACTGAGGCTTTTCTCAGAGGTTTCGGAAAGAGCGCTTCGGAAGGATCCGGAGCGCTTTCTCTTTGCACCCTCTCCAAGCCCGTCTTCCCGGCGAAAGCCGGGATCCAGATTCATCCAGAGAGGCTGGTGTGTTCGCGCCCCAACTCCACGCGCAATCGACAAACGCTCTGGGTTCGATCTGGGCCCCGGCTTTCGCCGGGGATACGGAGGACTAGCGGCTCGACAGCACGAAGGTGTTGCCGTCCGGATCCTTGAACTTGGCGAAGGTTCCCCAAGGCTGCTTCTCGGGCGGGCCTTCAAACTCGACGCCCTTCTCGGTCAGCTTGCGATAGGCGTGCTCGACGTCGTCGCAGGCCAGCGAGCCGTTGAAGAAGCTGCCGATGCGGTCCTCGTGGCCGTCGGGCGTGAACAGCACCAGCCCGGTCTCCGCGCCCGGGATGCTGAGCTCGATCCAGCGTTGCTTACCCATCGGCTGGTCGGTCGCCACGCGCAGGCCGACCTTCTCGGTCCAGAAGGTCAGGGCGCGATCCTGGTCGCTGACCGGAATGCTGACGAACTTTACCTTGCTGATCACGCTCATGGCGCTCCCCTTCCCTACCAACCGATGGGGTAGCGCGGCCGGCTTGCGCGGGTGAAGTCGTGCAGGCAATGCTATAGCAATGACTGCGCCAAGCTATGCCATCGACCGCTATGTGCTCGACACCCTGATGGCCGACCTCGTGGGCCACGACACAAGCCGTCGTCGTTCCTGGTCTATCTGGCGATCACGGCCGCGCATGCCGATGGCCGCGCCAGCTTCAGCCACGCGGAACTGGCCGAACGCACGGGCCAGTCGCGGCGCACCGTCCAGAACGCCGTCGAGAACTTGAAGCGAAGGGGTTTGATCGAGGTCAGCCGCCAGGGACCAACCGAAGCGGCGACCTATGTCCCGCTGACGCCCTGGAGACGCCAGCGGGACTAGTCAGGCCTAGGCCTCGCCGCCGTCGCGGGTGTGACCCACGCGTTGGGCCAGCGAAGCGCCCATGAAGGCGTCGAGGTCGCCGTCCAGCACGCCTTGCGTGTCGGAGGTCTCGACGTTGGTCCGCAGGTCCTTGACCATCTGGTAGGGCTGCAGGACGTAGCTGCGGATCTGGTGACCCCAGCCGATGTCGGTCTTGGTGTCTTCCAGCGCCTGCTGGGCGGCTTCCCGCTTTTGCAGCTCGGCCTCGTAGAGGCGCGCACGCAGCATCTTCCAGGCTTCCTCGCGGTTCTGGTGCTGCGAGCGGCCGGCCTGGCACGCCACCGCGATGCCGGTCGGAATGTGCGTCAGACGCACGGCCGAGTCCGTCTTGTTGATGTGCTGACCGCCGGCGCCGGAGGCGCGATAGGTGTCGGTCCGCACGTCCGACGGATTGATCTCGATCTCGATATTGTCGTCGACCACGGGATAGACCCAGGCCGAGGCGAACGAGGTGTGGCGGCGGGCGCTGCTGTCATACGGGCTGATGCGCACCAGACGGTGCACCCCGGCCTCGGTCTTCAGCCAGCCATAGGCGTTCGTGCCCTTCACAAGAAGGGTCGCGGACTTGATGCCCGCCTGGTCGCCGTCGGTCTCTTCGATCAGCTCGGTCTGCATCCCGTGGGCGTTGGCCCAGCGGGTGTACATGCGCAGCAGTATGCCCGCCCAGTCGCACGACTCGGTGCCGCCGGCGCCCGAGTTGATTTCGACGTAGCAGTCGTTGCCATCGGCCTCGCCCGACAGCAGGGCTTCAAGTTCGGCGCGACCGGCGCGCTCCTTGATGGCCTTCAGCTGGGCGCGGGCGTCGTTCAGGGAGTCCTCGTCGGACTCCATGTCGGCCAACTCGGCGTATTCGATCGCGTCTTTCACGTCGCGCTCGATCGACTGCACGGCCTCGACCTTGGCGGCCAGGGCGGCGCGTTCGCGCGAGACGGCTTGGGCTTCCGACGGGCGGTCCCACAGGGTCGGGTCTTCGACCCGGGCGTTCAGCTCATCGAGCTTTCGGAGGGCGACATCCCAGTCAAAGACGCCTCCTGAGCAGTCCCACGGACTGCTCGATGTCGGCCGCGGCGGCCTCGACATCCGGTCGCATCACGTAACTCCGTGACAGTGTTGAAGGGCGCGGGAGATAACGCGCGTCGCTCTCCCGCGCAATGACGTCAGTACAAACCGCTGAGCGGATCGACCTTCTGCGGCGGCGGCTTGCCCGGCTGCGGCGCCGGCTGAACCGGCTGCGGCAGGCCTGGCGACAGCTGCTCGTACGGGATCGGCCCGGTCGGCGCGACCTCGACCCGCGGCTCTGTGCCCGGACGGAAGGCTTCGCGGATGCCGCGCACCATGGCGAACTTGGCCGTCTTTGGCGGCTTGAAGTCGACGATCGGCTGGCCTTCCAGGGCGACCTTCATGAAGTCGCTGAACACCGGCACGGCGTCGGTGGCGCCGGTCTCGCCCTCGCCCAGCGAGCGGTTGTCGTCGAAGCCGACGAACACGCCCACCACCAGGTTCGGCGAGAAGCCGACGAACCAGGCGCTGCGGTACTCGTTGGTCGTGCCCGTCTTGCCGGCCAGCGGACGTCCCAGCGAGCTGACGGCGGCGGCCGTGCCGCGCTGGACCACGCCCTGCAGCATCGAGGTGATCTGGTAGGCCGTGACCGGATCCATGATCTGCTCGCCCGGCGCGGCGAAGCGCGGGCTCTCATCGCCGTTGAAGCCAGCCTCGCAGCGCTCGCAGTCGCGCTTGTCGGCGCGGAAGATGACCTTGCCCTCGCGATCCTGGACCAGCTCGATCAGGTGCGGATCGACGCGGCGGCCGCCGTTGACGAAGGCGGCATAGGCGGCGGTCAGCTTGAACGGCGTCGTCTCGCCCGCGCCCAGGGCCATGGCCAGCACGGGATCCATGCTCTTCACCACGCCGGCTCGCTGGGCGAAGTCGACGATCTTCTTCATGCCGACGCCCTGGGCCAGGCGCACGGTCATGGCGTTGATGGACTGCTCCAGGCCCTTGCGCAGCGGTTGCGCCCCGTAGAACTCCTTGTGGTAGTTCTCCGGGCTCCAGTCCTCGCCGTTAGCGCCCTTGAAGGTGATGGCGCTGTCGACGATGACGCTGGCGGGCGTGTAGTTGTTCTCCAGGGCCGCGGCGTAGACGAAGGGCTTGAACGACGAGCCGGGCTGGCGCATCGCCTGGGTGGCGCGGTTGAAGTTCGACAGCGAGTAGGAATAGCCGCCGACCAGCGCGACGATCCGGCCGGTATAGGGCTCCATCGCCACCATGGCGCCGTTGACGGCAGGCACCTGGCGCAGGCGATAGCCGGCGTCGGTCTTCTCGACGAACACCAGGTCGCCGGCCTTCAGGCCCTTGCCGTTCTTGGCCCAAGCCATGTCCTCGCCGACAATCTGGCCCTCGCCCTCCTTCTTGACCAGGCGCACGCGCCCGTCATTGGAGACGACCAGGGCCGGACGCCAGGTATTGCGTTCCGAGGGAATGGCCTTGGCGAGAGCGGTCTTTTCCCAGGCCAGGTCGGTCGATTCGACGTGACCCCAGGCGCCGCGCCAGCCGTGGCGGCGGTCGTACTTTTCCAGGCCGTCCATCAGCGCGACCCGGGCGGCCGTCTGCAGGCGCGGATCCAGGGTGGTGCGCATGTAGTAGCCGCCTTCGTTCAGGCGGGGACCCAGGGTCGCCATGCCACGCTGGCGCACTTCCTCGACGAAATAGTCGGCGTCGCGATAGGCGGCACGCTTGGGCGCGGCCTGGACGATCAGGTCCTCAGCCATCGCCTTGGCGGCGTCTTCCTTGGAGACCCAGCCTTGCTCGGCCATCTGGCCCAGCACCCAGTTGCGGCGCGCCAGGGCTTTGGCCTTGTTGCGGATCGGGTGGTAGTTGTCGGGCCCCTTGGGCAGCGAGGCCAGATAGGCGCACTGGGCCAGGGTCAGGTCCGGCAGCGACTTGCCGAAATAGTTGTAGGCGGCCGCGCCGACGCCGAACGAGCGATAGCCCAGCCAGATTTCGTTCAGGTACAGCTCGAGGATCTGCTGCTTGGTCAGCGACTGCTCCAGGCGGTGAGCCAGGATCGCTTCCTTGAACTTGCGGCCGACCGTGGCGTCACTGGTCAGCAGGACGTTCTTGGCCACCTGCTGGGTGATGGTCGAACCGCCCTCGAGGCGGCGGCCACGAATGGCGTTGCCGACGTTCTTGATCATGGCGCGCGATAGGCCGCCCACGTCGACGCCGCCGTGCTGGAAGAAGTTGCGATCCTCGGCCGCCAGGAAGGCCTGGGCCAGCTGCGGCGGGATTTGATCGTAAGGAATGAAGATCCGGCGCTCTTTGGAGTACTCGCCGATCAGGGTGCCGTCCCACGCATAGACGCGCGTGGCCGTCGGCGGACGATAGTCCTGCAGCTCACCGGCGTCGGGCATGTCGTGGAACAGCCATGCGGCATAGATCGCGATCGCGAAGCCCGCGACCGCGATGGCCGACAACACCGCCACGCCCGCGATGGCCATCCATCGTTCGGTGGGTTTCAGATCCACGCGACCTCCGTCGGGCAGGCCCCCTCGCCTGCCGCACACCCTTCACTAGATCGCTTGTCGCCGAACCGTAAGCGGTTTTGCGGTCGCACCCTTCGCCAGGGCGAAGCGCGAACGATCACCCTGTGATTAGAGCGGCGCGGAGAAAAGGGGAAGCGTGTCCCCTCTTATAGGAGTCCTACGACTTCCGCAGACCCGCCGAGAAATAGGCCTCGATCGAGTCGGCCACCGCCCCCACCAGGCGAGCGCGGCTGCTCTTGGTGGTCAGGAAGGCTTCGTCGTCCGGGTTGGTGATGAAGCCCATCTCCAGCAGCACGGCCGGCACGTCCGGGGCCAGCAGCACGATGAAGCCGGCGTCGCGGTGGCTGCGGCGCAGCAGCGTCGTCTCCTGGCTGACATTGGCCAGCAGCAGCTGGGCGAAGGCGGCCGAGCGGTTCTTGGTCGCGCGCTGGCTCAGATCCAGCAGGATCTGGCTGACGGCGCGGTCGCGGCCCGGCATGTTGGCCTTCATCAGCCAGTCGTCCTTGTCCAGGACCAGACCGACGCGTTCGGAACCCTTGTCCGACACGGTGTAGACCGACGCGCCGCGAGTCGAGGTGTCGGGCCCCGAGTCGGCGTGCAGCGAAATAAAGAGATCGGCGTCGGCGCGGCGGGCGATCTGCACCCGGCCTTCCAGCGGGATGAAGGTGTCGGTCTCGCGGGTCAGCACGACCTGATAGCGGCCCGTGCGCTCCAGACGCTCCTTCAGCGCCTTGGCGGCGGCCAGGGTCACGTCCTTTTCGAAGACATTGGCGCCCAGCGAGCCGGGATCCTTGCCGCCGTGGCCGGCGTCGATGACGATGACCTTCTTCATGCGCAGCGGCGCGGCCTTCACCGGACCGCTGGCCAGGGTCAGACGCGGCGCGCTCGGGGCCATGCTGGCGCCGTCGACGGCCTTCAGATCGATGACATAACGATAGGCGCTGGCGCCGTCGCCGGGCGGCAGCAGGAAGCGGCGGCGAACCTCGGCCTTGCCGGCCAGGTCCAGGCGCAGACGGGCGCCGCCGGCGGCCTCATCGATGACCCAGCGCTTGACCAGGCCCTGGCCCGTGCCCTGCAGGTCGCCGGAAACCAGAACATTGGGCAGAGCCATGACCAGTCGCTGGTCGTTCATGCCGTCGGAAAGCAGCTTGCCGGCCGCGGCGCGGTCCAGGTCGATGACCACGCGGGTTTCGGTGCGGTCGCCCCCGAAGCGGACCTTCTGCACGCCAGCGGGCGCGGCGGGGCCTTGGGCGGTCGCCACGGCGACGCCAGCCGTCGTCAGGCCGCCGATAATCAGCGCCGCGCGGACCCAGCCCATGCGGGCCAAACTGATAAGAACCTTACGCATCCCCGCCCGCGTATGCCGGAACTGGTGAACCGAACGTCAATATCGCTGAGAGGCGGTAGCCAAAGGGTTAAGTCCAGATCCTCCGTCGAAAGCTTTTCTTTTGCTCGCCGATGTGGCTACAGTCCCGCCGCGCGCGAAGTCCGTGATCGTCACGACTCCACGCGAGCCGCCTGTGCCTCGAAAGTGGTCCTGAACCTCTTCCAAGGCGGAGACGGCAGACTAGATAGTGTTCGAGACGCGGCCGACCTGGCGGGCAAGAGCCCTGCCGTGACACCGTGTCGAGGGGCTCGCGTCGGGCTCAAACGCCTTCCTGGCGACGACGCGCCATCCAATCCCGCGCCTGGCGCGGTAGGGACAAACGAAACCTCAATGGGCTGCGCCGCACCCGATCGCCTTTGGCACCCGATCCTTCGCAACCGCGCTGACGGTGCGACGATCGGCGACGCGCGCGCCCTTCATTCAGATCGGCGACCGGGCCTCGCGCCCGCTGCGCGCCGCGGAGACTTCCTTAATGTCGAAGAAGATGCTGATCGACGCAGCACACGCAGAAGAGACGCGTGTGGTCGTCGTGGACGGAACCCGGGTTGAAGAGTTCGACTTCGAGAGCCAGACCCGCAAACAGCTTCGCGGTAACATCTATCTCGCCAAGGTCACGCGCGTAGAGCCCAGCCTGCAGGCTGCGTTCATCGAGTACGGCGGCAATCGCCACGGCTTCCTGGCGTTCAACGAAATCCACCCGGATTACTACCAGATCCCGGTCGCGGATCGGGAAGCGCTGATGCGCGACGACTCGGGCGACGACGAGGACGACATCCCCGTCTCGCGCCGCGCCTCGGGCGGTGACGACGAGGACGACAACGGCGCCGATCACGCGATCGACGACGATGAAGACGACGTCGAAGAAGAACTGGCGCGCCGCAAGCGCCGCCTGATGCGCAAGTACAAGATCCAGGAAGTGATCCGCCGCCGGCAGATCATGCTGGTCCAGGTCGTCAAGGAAGAGCGTGGCAACAAGGGCGCGGCCCTGACCACCTACCTGTCGCTGGCCGGCCGCTACGGTGTCCTGATGCCCAACACCGCCCGTGGCGGCGGCATCAGCCGCAAGATCACGGCGGTGACCGACCGCAAGCGCCTGAAGAGCGTCGTCCAGAGCCTGGACGTGCCGCAGGGCATGGGCCTGATCGTCCGCACGGCCGGCGCCAAGCGCACCAAGGCCGAGGTCAAGCGCGACTACGAATACCTGCTGCGTCTGTGGGAGAATATCCGCGACAACACGCTGCACTCGGTCGCCCCGGCGCTGATCTACGAGGAAGAAGACCTCGTCAAACGCGCCATCCGCGACATGTACGACAAGGACCTGGACGGCATCTGGGTCGAGGGCGACGCCGGCTACAAGGAAGCGCGTGACTTCATGCGCATGCTGATGCCGAGCCAGGCCAAGAAGGTCTTCAACTACCGCGACCCGACCCCGCTGTTCGTGAAGAACAAGATCGAGGACCATCTGGCCCAGATCTATTCGCCGGTCGTGCCGCTGCGCTCGGGCGGCTATCTGGTGATCAACCAGACCGAAGCCCTGGTCGCCATCGACGTCAACTCGGGCAAGGCCACGCGCGAGCGCAACATCGAGGCCACGGCGCTCAAGACCAACGTCGAGGCCGCCGAGGAAGCCGCTCGCCAGCTGCGCCTGCGCGACCTGGCCGGCCTGATCGTGATCGACTTCATCGACATGGATGAAGCCAAGAACAACCGCACGGTCGAGAAGGTCCTGAAGGACGCTCTCAAGGACGACCGCGCCCGCATCCAGATGGGCAAGATCTCGGGCTTTGGCCTGATGGAGATCAGCCGCCAGCGTCGCCGCACCGGCGTCCTTGAAGGCACGACCCACGTCTGCGAACACTGCGAAGGCACCGGCCGCGTTCGCTCGGTCGAATCCAGCGCTTTGGCCGCCCTGCGCGCGGTCGAGGTCGAGGCCCTGAAGGGTTCCGGCGCCGTGATCCTGAAGGTCTCGCGTTCGGTCGGCCTCTACATCCTGAACGAAAAGCGCGCCTATCTGCAGCGCCTGCAGCAGACGCACGGCCTGCACGTCACCGTCATGGTCGATGACAGCCTGCACGCCGGCGACCAGGAGATCGAGCGCACCGAGCTGGGCGAGCGCATCGCCGTGGCGCCGGCCCCCTACGTCGAGGAAGACGACGACTTCGATCCCACGGCCTTCGAGGACGAGGAAGAAGACGACGAGATCATCTCCGACGACGACGAAGAGGATATCGAGCGCGAGGACTCCGACGACGACGACGCTTCTGCCCGCAAGCAGGCCCGCGACGACGATCGTGGCGACCGCAAGGGCCGTCGTGGCCGTCGTGATCGTGGCCGTGGCCGAGGCCGCCGCGACGAGCGTGAGACCGAAGCTGACGCCGAGGGCGAAGAGGAAGAAGTCGACGGCGACGCCGATGACCGCGCCGAGTTCGGCGACGATGACGACGGCGCCCGCCGCCGCCGCCGCCGGGGCCGTCGTGGCGGCCGTCGTGGTGGTCGCGAGGACGGCGATCGTCCGACCGACGCCTTCGTCTGGATCCGTCCGCGCGTCCCGTTCGGCGAGAACGTCTTCACCTGGCACGACCCGGCCGCCCTGGTCGGCGGCAACAGCGAGCCGCGTCGCCCGGCGCCGGAAGCCCGCGCCGACCGCGAGGAAAGCGTCGAGCGTCCGGAACGCGCCGAGCGCCCCGAACGTGAGGAACGTTCGGGGCGTGAACGCGGCCGCCGTGGCCGCGACCGTGGTCGCCGCAACCGCGACGAGGCCATCCAGGCCGAAGCCGTAGCTCCCGTCGAGGTCGTGACCGAGGCCGCCGAACCGGCCGAGCCGTTTGAAGCCCCGATCCTGGCCCCGCCGGTGATCGCCGGCCCGCCAGCCGACGTCTGGGTCGAGCTGCCCGAGACCGAGGAAGCGCCTAAAAAGCCCAAGCGCACCCGCGCTCGCGGCAAGAAGGCCGCCGCCGAAGCAGTCGAGGCCGCGCCGGAAGCTGTCGAGGCTGTCGCCGAGGTCGTGACCGAGAGCGTCGCCGTGGTTCCGCCGGAACCTGTCGTCGAACCGGTGGTCGAGGCTGCTCAGGAACCGGCGCCGGCTCCCGAGCCCGTCGTCGAAGCTGCCGAACCGGCCGCGCCGGCCGAGCCGGACCCGAACGAGATCACCACCCCGCCCGAAAAGCCCCGCAAGGGCTGGTGGCGCCGGTAGGCTGACCTGATGATGGCCCGCGCGTCCTGACCGATGCGCGGGCCAAATTCGTTATGGCGAGACCCGGAAACCCTTGTTCCCTCCCGCTGGACTTCCAAGTTAGACTGGTCGTGGTTCGCGGGGGCGCGATCTGGAGATCATTCGATGACCTCGCGTAGCGGGCGTGCCGGAAAACAGCTGGGCGTGGCTTTGTCCGCGCTCGCCGTTCTCGCGTCCGGAGTTCCCCAGGTCGCCCGGGCCCAGGACGACGGTCCCTCCCTGATCCGCGACACCGAGATCGAGGAGATCCTGCACCACGACTCCGACCCGATCTTCGCGGCGGCGGGGCTGGATCCCAAGAACGTCCGCATCCTGATCGTCGGCGACAAGTCCCTGAACGCCTTCGCGACGCAGGGCCTGCAGATGGGCCTCAACACCGGCCTGATCCTGCAGACCGAGAACCCCAACCAGCTGCGCGGCGTCATTGCCCACGAAACCGGACACCTGGCCGGCGGCCACCCGATCCGCTCCGACGAGATGATGCGCGCGGGCCTTAAGCCGATGATCCTGACGATGGGTCTGGGGGTGCTGGCCGCCCTCGCCGGCTCGGCCGACGGCGCGGCCATGCTGCTGGGCAACGCCCAATACGCTGGCGCGCTAGGCGCCCTGGGCTACAGCCGCGAGCAGGAATCACGCGCCGACCAGGCTGGCGCCGGCTTTCTGGAAGCCACCGGTCAGTCGGGCCGCGGCCTCGTCGAGTTCTTTGACAACTTCCGCTACCAGGAGATCTTCGACCAGGCTCGGCGCTTTGCCTATTTCCGCAGCCACCCCCTGTCGTCCGAACGGATCGAGGTGCTGCGCAGCCGCGTCGAGCGCCAGCCTCACTACAGCGCCGTCGACACGCCGGAAGACCTGGCCCAGCACGAGGTGATGAAGGCCAAGCTGGAAGGGTTCCTGAACCCGCAGGTCGCCTTGATGAAGTACAAGGAGACCGACACCGGCTTCCCGGCCCGCTACGCCCGGGCCATCGCCTACTACCAGATGAAGGACCCCGACCGGGCCCTGAACCTGCTGCAGCCGCTGATCGACCAGCACCCCGACAATCCCTATCTGTGGGAGTTGAAGGGCCAAATCCTGTTCGAATTCAATCGCATCGCCCAGGCCGAGGAGCCGCAGCGCAAGTCGGTGCAGCTGAAACCGGACGCAGCCCTGCTGCGCATCAATCTGGGCCAGACCCTGATCAGCCTGAACGATCCCAAGAAGGTCGAGGAAGGCGTCCAGGAGCTGAAGCGCAGCCTGCTGAACGACCCCGACAACGCCGTCACCTGGCGCCTGCTGGCCCAGGCGTACGACACCCAGAAGAAGGACGGCGAGGCCCGCCTGGCCACCGCCGAGCAGTACTACTCGCTGGGCGCCGTGCGTGAAGCCAAGGTCTTCGCCATGCGCGCCCGCGAGCTGCTGACCAAGAACACGCCGGACTGGCGTCGGGCCACCGACATCATCCTGGCCTCGCGTC
Organism: Caulobacter sp.; assembly: GCF_017744445.1. GTDB lineage: Bacteria > Pseudomonadota > Alphaproteobacteria > Caulobacterales > Caulobacteraceae > Caulobacter. The sequence continues at coordinate 71,594 of NZ_JAGIBH010000016.1, read as the reverse complement.
CGACCAACCAGGACCTGAAGGACCTGGCCAAGGAAGGCGTCGCCCAATCCAACCTGGGGCGCTAAGCCCCCTCTCCTTTTTCCGAGACCTCTATGACCGTCTTCCGTCGCGCCGCGACCCTCGTCGTCCCGTTCGCCATCGCCGGCCTGACCCTCGCCGGCTGCGGCCCGGCCAAGCCCGACAAGGCCTTCGGCGAGAAGGTCCGCGCCTATCTGCTGGAGCACCCGGAGGTGCTGATGGAAGCCAGCCAGAAACTGCAGGAAAAGCAGGCCCAGCAGCAGGCCGTCTCGGCCCAGAAGGCTATCGGCCAATACCGCCAGGCCATCGAGCGCGACCCGCGCGACGTTGTGATCAATCCGAACGGTTCGATCACGGTCACCGAATTCTTCGACTATCGCTGCGGCTATTGCCGCCACGCCGCGCCCGAAATCGTCGATCTGGTCCAGAAGAACCCCGACGTGCGCCTGGTGCTGAAGGACTTCGTGATCTTCGGCAACGACAGCGAGGCCGCCGCCCGCCTGATGCTGGGCGCCAAGGACCAGGGCAAGAGCCTGGAGCTCTACAAGGCCCTGATGGCCGAGAACGCCCTGGACGCCGCTGGCGCCCTGCGCATCGCCCAGGGCATGGGCATCGACATGGCCAAGGCCCGCGCCGCCGGCGAAAGCCAGGCCGTGACCCAGCACCTGGCCGACACCGAAGCCCTGGCCAAGACCCTGCAACTCTCCGGCACCCCGGCCTTCATCGTCGGCGACACCCTGATCCCGGGCGCGGACATCAACGCCCTGAAGCTGGCGATCGAGCAGACGCGAGCCGGTAAGGCGAAGGGCTAAGCCTCCTCTCACCGACTATCCCCGCGAAAGCGGGGATCCAAGCGGCTGATCGGCTCACCTCAAAGGTTAGAGACAAACCTACAGACCCAGCTTGGGTCCCCGTTTTCGCGGGGACGATCGGTATTGGGGTGAAGACTAGATCAGCCCCGCCAGCGGCGAGCTGGGATCCGCGTACAGCCGCTTCTGCATCCGCCCAGCCAGGTACGCCTCACGGCCCGCGATGACCGCGTGCTTCATGGCCTTGGCCATGCGGATCGGGTCCTTGGCTTCGGCGATGGCGGTGTTCATCAGGATGGCGTCGCAGCCCAGCTCCATGCCGATGGCCGCGTCCGAGGCCGTGCCGACGCCGGCGTCGACCAGCACCGGGACCTTGGCGTTCTCAACGATGATCCGAAGGTTGACGCGGTTCTGGATGCCCAGGCCCGAGCCGATCGGGGCGCCCAGCGGCATGATCGCCACGGCGCCGGCTTCCTCCAGCTTGCGGGCATAGACCGGATCGTCCGAACAGTAGACCATCACCTGGAACCCGTCGGCGACCAGCAGCTTCAGCGAGCGCAGGGTCTCTTCCATGTCCGGGAACAGGGTCTTGGGGTCACTGAGGACCTCCAGCTTGACCAGATCCCAGCCACCGGCTTCCCGGGCCAGGCGCAGGGTGCGCACAGCATCCTCACCCGTAAAACAGCCCGCAGTGTTCGGGAGATAGGTGAATTCCGTCGGCTTGACGTAATCGACCAGCAGCGGCTGGGTCGGATCCGTCAGGTTCACCCGGCGCACGGCCACGGTGACGATCTCGGCCCCGGCCGCGCGGGCGGCGGCGGCGTTGGTCGCATAGTCCTTGTACTTGCCCGTGCCGACGATCAGGCGCGAGCGGAAGGTGCGGCTGGCGACGGTCCAGGTTTCGTCGGCGTCAGCGACGGCGGAGTCGGGGGAAACGTGCGCGTTCATGGGGTCGGTTTACGCTCCGTCAGCCCGCGTTTCAAATGCGGACGATCAACCGCCGCCGATAAAAGTGACGATCTCGATGCGGTCGCCCTCGGCCAGCGCGGTGTCGCCATAGGTCGAGCGCGGCGCGATCTCTAGATTGCGTTCGACCGCCACCTTGCGGGCGTCCAGGCCCAGGACGGCCACCAGATCGGCGATGGTGACCACGTCGGCCACGTCCCGCTCTTCCCCGTTCAGCAAAAGCCTCATCTCACCTCCGAAGCGAGCCGTGCTTGTGACCCGGCGGAACCGGCTATACAAGACCTCCCGGAATCGACGGCGGAGCCGCATGGTAAAACCGATCCACGTGCTGAGCGGACCCAACCTGAACCTGTTGGGAACCCGCGAGCCCGAGATTTATGGCAAGGACACACTCGACGATGTCCGAGCGCGCTGTGAGGCGCGGGCGGCTTCGCGTGGCGTTTCGGTGGTCTTCCGCCAGTCCAACCATGAGGGCGTGCTGATCGATTGGGTTCAGGAGGCGCGTGAGTCGGCCTCGGCCCTGATCCTCAATCCGGCCGGCTACGGCCACACCTCGATCGCGCTTCTGGATGCGCTCAAGACCTTGAGCATCCCGGTGATCGAGTGCCACCTGTCCAACCCGGCGGCGCGGGAGGAATTCCGCCGCCACACCTTCGTTTCGCTGGCCGCTACCGGGATCGTCTCCGGCTTCGGCGCGGCGAGTTATGAACTGGCGATCGAGGCCGCTTTCGGCCTGATCCGCGTTTAGCAACGATAACGCCCGGCGTTTTCCGCCGCCGGGGCGCTCAGAAGAACAAGGTAAGCTTCCATGTCGAACCCCAAGGCCCCCGCCGATCCGGTCGAAGCTCCGGCCATCGACGCCCGTCTGGTCCGCAAGCTGGCGGACATCCTGAAGGACACGGGCCTGTCCGAGATCGAAGTCGAGCACGCCGGCCTGAAGATCCGCGTCGCCCGTGAACTGACCGCCGCCCCGGTCAACTACGTCCAGGCCGCGGCTCCGGCCTACGCACCGGCCCCCGTCGCCGCGCCGGCCCCGGCCGCCGCTCCGGCTCCGGTCGCTGAAGCGGCCCCGGCTCCCGCCGCCGTCCGTGGCGACGCTGTGAAGTCGCCGATGGTCGGCACTGCCTATCTGTCGCCCCAGCCGGGCGCCGACGCCTTCATCAAGGTCGGCGACACGGTCTCGGCCGGCCAGACCCTGCTGATCGTCGAAGCCATGAAGACCATGAACCCGATCTCGGCTCCGAAGGCCGGCAAGGTCGTCGAGATCCTGGTCGAGGACGCCCAGCCCGTCGAGTTCGGCGAGCCGCTCGTCGTCATCGAGTAACGCTCATGTTCGACAAGATCCTCATCGCGAACCGGGGCGAGATCGCGCTCCGGGTTCACCGCGCCTGCAAGGAAATGGGCATCGCCACCGTGGCGGTCCACTCCGAGGCCGACCGTAACTCCATGTGGGTGCGCCTGGCGGACGAAAGCGTCTGCATCGGCCCCGCGCCTGCCGCCAAGAGCTACCTGAACATCCCGTCGATCATCGCCGCGGCCGAGATCACCGGCGCCCAGGGCATCCACCCGGGCTATGGCTTCCTGTCGGAGAACGCCCGCTTCGCCGAGATCGTCGGCGCGCACGGCTTCACCTTCATCGGCCCGAAGCCGGAACACATCCGGATGATGGGCGACAAGATCACCGCCAAGCAGGCCGTGAAGGACGCCGGCATCCCGGTCGTCCCCGGCTCGGACGGCGGGGTCTCCACGGAAGAAGAGGCCTTCGCGGCGGCCGACCAGATCGGCTTTCCCGTGCTGATCAAGGCCGCCGCCGGCGGTGGCGGTCGCGGCATGAAGGTCGCCCAGACGCGTGAAGACCTGGCCGAAGCTGTCGCGACCGCCCGCGCCGAGGCCCGCGCCGCGTTCGGCGACGACACAGTCTATATGGAGCGCTACCTCCAGAAGCCGCGCCACATCGAGCTGCAGGTCATCGCCGACAGCCACGGCAACGTGGTGCACCTGGGCGAGCGCGACTGCTCGCTGCAGCGCCGCCACCAGAAGGTGCTGGAAGAAGCCCCCTCGCCGGCCCTATCGGCGGAAGGGCGCGCCAAGATCGGCAAGATCGTTGTCGATGCGGTCAAGGCCATCGGCTATCTGGGCGTCGGGACCATCGAGTTCCTGTGGGAGAACGACGAGTTCTTCTTCATCGAAATGAACACCCGCCTGCAGGTCGAGCACCCGGTCACCGAAGCCATTACCGGCATCGACTTGGTCCGTGAGCAGATCCGCATCGCCGCCGGCCTGCCGCTGTCGTTCACCCAAGAGGACGTCGTCTTCGAGGGCCACGCCATCGAGTGCCGGATCAACGCCGAGAATGCGCGGACCTTCACGCCCTCGCCCGGCACGATCACCGACTTCCACGCCCCCGGCGGTCTGGGCGTTCGCCTGGATTCGGCGATCTACACCGGCTACGCGATCCCGCCGTACTACGACAGCCTGATCGGCAAGCTGATCGTGCACGGCCGCGACCGCGCCGAGTGCATCGCGCGCCTCAAACGCTGCCTCGGCGAGATGGTCGTCGGCGGCGTCGAGACCACGATCCCGCTGTTCCAGGACCTCCTGGTGCAGCCCGACATCCTGGCCGGCGACTACAACATCCACTGGCTGGAACGCTGGATCAAAGCCCAGGAAGCCTAGTCCGGGCGTAGCTATGGAAGACGCCTTCACGGTCGACGACCTGATCGCCTACTACGCGCGTGGCGTCTTCCCCATGGCCGACGCCCGCGAGGACGAAAGCCTGTTCCTGATCGATCCCGAGCGGCGGGGTATCCTGCCGCTCGGGGACTTTCACATCCCCAAGCGCCTGGCCCGCACGGTCCGTAACGGTCCTTACGAGGTCAAGATCGACACCGCCTTCGACGCGGTCATCGAGGGCTGCGCGGCGTCCAAGCCCGGCCGGCTCGACACCTGGATCAACCACCCCATCCAGCGCCTGTACGGCCAGCTCTACGCGCGCGGCCTGGCCCATAGCGTCGAGACGTGGGAAGGCGACCAACTGGTCGGCGGCCTGTACGGCGTCGCGCTAGGCGGGGCGTTCTTCGGAGAGAGCATGTTCTCGACAGCGCGGGACGCCAGCAAGGTGGCGCTGGTGCATCTGGTCGCCCGGCTACTGGCCGGCGGCTATCAGCTGCTCGATACCCAGTTCCTGACCGACCACCTGACGCAGTTCGGGACGCTCGAGATCAGTCGCGCGGACTATCGTCGGCGGCTGGCCAAGGCCCTGCAGGTTCCGGGCGACTTCTACGGCTTGGCGGGCGGGGCGACCGGCAGCGACTGCTTGCAGGCGATCAGCCAGGCATCATAGACCGGATGCTCCAGCGGGTGCAGGCCCGGCGTGCTGGCGTACATCCAACCCTTGTAGACTTGGCGTCCCGGAGGCGCGGCGCGGCCGGCCTGGGCCTTGGGCTGAGTGTCGATGACGACATAGGCCGAGGTTTCCGGCGCGATCTCGTCGGCGGCGGCCGTCTCGCAGGCGCGGACGGTGAAGATCAGAGTCTTGTAGCGGATCGGCTGGCCCACCGGGACCTCGAACCGCATGGTCTCGGTCGTGACCTTGTCCAAGGCCTGGACGATGGCGACCGAGTAGCGCTGGCGCTTGGCGGGTTCGACCGGCTTGGCCGGTGTCGTGACTTTGGGCGTCGCGACGGCGCCGGGCTTGGGCGAAGCCGGCGGCACGGGATTGGCGACCGCTGGGGTCACCTGGGTCGGCTGAGCCTCGCCGGCCGGCGTCGGCGCGGGGGCCGGACGCGGCGCGGGCGGCGCCTGAGGGGCCAGAGGCGCGGCCGGGGGCTGGTAAGTCGAGTTCTGGCGCGCCAGGGCGGCGCCCGTCACGGTCAGACCGGACAGGACGGCGATGGCTGCCAGGGAAGCCCGACGGGCCATGCGGCTTATTCCGGCTTCCAGGCTTCGTAGTCGCTGGTGGCGACCGCGCGTTCGCCGCCACGGGTCAGCGAACCTTTCGGGCGCCAAGCGTAGACGGTGCCGGTCAGGTTCGGCAGGTGATCCTTTTCCCACTCGCGACGCTTCAGCGGAACCTGGGTCGGCGGCTCGTCGAAGGTGTAGTGCAGCCAGCCGCTCCAGTCCGGCGGGACCTTCGAGGCTTCGGCATAGCCGTTGTAGATCACCCAGCGGCGCTTGCGCTGGTCGTACGAGTCGCTGTTGTCGCGCGCTTCGAAGTAGCGGTTGCCCTGCTCGTCCTGGCCCACAAACACGCCGCGGCGGCCGATATGGAAACGCTGACCCAGGGTCGCGCCGTTCCACCACGTGAAGATCGCTTTCAGCACTACGTTCGCACCTGAAATTGCAAGGCTTTGGGTCACCGCGAGACGCGCGGCGAAGCGGCCGGAACATAGCGCCCCACGCTGGCAGCGTCCAGCGCCGCTAGGTCAAGGCCGACTTCAACATCTTGTGGATTAGAGCCCCCAGACCCACGACATCTATTGAGGCTCGGCGAGCGAGGTTCTAGCTTGGGGTGCGACCTTACGCGCATCCCGACGGCACGGAATCAGTCGTTAGGGATTTGGTAAGATATCACGACCGCCGCCCGGACCGGAACTCGCCCATGCGCACGCCCGCCAAAGCCGCCGGACTTGTCCCCGCCATGGAATGGCGCGACCTCGAGCGCGCCGATGAGATCGTCGTGGTCTCCGCGCCGCCCACCTGGAGCGACGTCCGTGTCGAGGCCTGGCTGGACTGGGCCGGCGAGATCGAGCCCAAGGCCCCGCTGGGTGGCGGCCCTGCCCGTTATGCCGATCGTATCGCTCAAGCAGGCCTGTCGCGCGGCCTGTTCGGCGACAAGGCCGACGCCGCCGCCTTCCGTGAGGCCCTGCTGGCCACCATGCTGTCGGGCGTCGCCACGCCCGCAGGCGGCCAGGCTGGCCTCGAGCTGCTGCCCGACATCGGTGAGTTCGAGTTCCAGAGCGCGGTGAAGGCCACCCTGGCCCAGCGTCGGGGCCACCTGCTGGCCGCCCAGGCCGCCGCGCGCCTGGACGCCGCCCTGGCCCAGGTCGCCGACGCCGTGCGCCGCTGCTCGGGCGACGCCCGCGCCTGCTCGGACGTCCGCAAGAACCCCGCCCTCGCCCGCGCCGCTCGCAAAGCCCGCGAGCTGGGCGCCGACGACCGCACCATCCTGGACGCCATCGCCACCGCTGACACCCAACGTCCCTCGCTGGGCGAGCAAGGTCCCGAGCGCGAACTGTCGATGGTGGCCTCGGCCTCGCGTCAGGCCGTCGCCGCCGGCGACGAGGCCTCGGCCCTGGCTGCCCAGGTCGGCTGGGAGACCAGCGCCCTGACCCTGGCCCTGTCGCCGAACGACGCCGAGCTGGTCTCGCGCGGCGCGGGCGTCAGCGCCGCCATCGACGCCAGCGCCTTCCTCGACGACGAGGGCTTCGACGTCGAGCGCTTCACCTATGTCTGCCACCTGTGGGGCACGGCCCTGGAGCTGGCGCGCGGCGACCGCCCTGCCCGCCTGGGTTTGGCCGGCGTCGGCGACTGCCTGCTCACGCAAGGCTGGGCCCAGACCAGCGTCGAGGGCCGCGACGGCGCCGCCGCGCTGTGGGCCCTGGCGGTCGGCGCTGCCCTGTCAGCCAGCGCCGAGGCCGCCGCCGTCCTCGGCGCGGACGAGACCTTCGCCCAGGACAAGCAGAGCATCCTCAAGGGCGTCGCCGAACGCCGCGTGCGCGCCGCCGCCCTGCGTTCGGCCCTCGCCACCGAGGCCGCCGCGTCGCTCGCCACCGCCCACGCCCTGGCCCGTAAGCACGGCCTGCGCTCGGCCGCCCTGGTCGGTCCGTTCGAGGACGTCGAGGCCTCCCTGCGCCTTGGCGGCGCCCCGGTCGGCCCGGCCGGCGCCGTGTCGCCCGTGTCGGTCACCCAGACCGCCGACGGCTGGCTGCTGCCCGCCTTCAGCCCCGCCGCCTTCGAAGCGCTCTCGACCGAAGGCGTCGACCTGGACGCCGCGCGCCGTCACGCCTTGGGTCACGGCTCGCTGCTGGACAGCCCGGCCATCGACCACGAGATGCTGCAAGCCCGTGGCTTCACCGCCCACGAGATCGAGAAGGCCGAGAACGCCCTGCGCGAGCATCACGGCATTCGCGCCGCCTTCGCCCCGGCCGTGGTCGGCGCTGGCTTCCTGCGCGACGTGCTGGGCGCCTCGGCCGAGGACGTGGCACGCCGCGACTTCGACACACTCGCCTTTGCTGACTTCATGCCGAGCGAGATCGCCGCCGCCGAACGCCACGCCCTGGGCGCGGGTACGCTGGGCGATTGCGAGGCGCTGAACCCGGAACTGCGCGAGGCCTTCCGCTCGATCGAGGCTCCGGCCTTCGCCGACCGCCTGTCCATGCTGGCCGCCGTCGAGAGCTTTGCCTGCCTGCCCTCGCCCGTCATCGTGCCGGTGGCCTTCGATAGCCGCCCGGCGGACGCCGTGCGCGCCCAGGCCGCCGCCGCCCGCGCGGGCGTTCGCGCCCTGCGCCTGCAACGCGCCGCCGCGCCGGCCGACTTCAAGCTGGACCTGCCCGATGAGGCCGCGCCCGAACCCGCTCGCGCGGCCGCGCCGGTCCGCGAGCCCGTCGTCACCGAACGCGTCGTCGAAAAGATCGTCGAGCGCGACCGCGCCCGCCGCCGCCTGCCTGATCGTCGCAAGGGCTACATCCAGAAGGCGGCTGTCGGTGGTCACAAGGTCTATCTGCATACTGGCGAGTACGAGGACGGCGAGCTGGGCGAGCTGTTCATCGACATGCACAAGGAAGGCGCGGCGTTCCGCAGCCTGATGAACAACTTCGCCATCGCCGTGTCGCTAGGCCTGCAGCACGGCGTGCCGCTGGAAGAGTTCGTCGAGGCCTTCGTCTATACCAAGTTCGAGCCGGCCGGCCCGGTGTCGGGTAACGACTCGATCAAGTCGGCGACCTCGATCCTAGACTACATCTTCCGCGAGCTGGGCGTCTCGTACCTGGGTCGCGACGATCTGGCCAATGGCGACACCGGCCAGTTCAACGCCGACGGCCTGGGCTGGGGCAAGCCGCTGGAGGACGACGAGATCGACGATGTCGGCCTGGACCCCGTCCTGGCCAGCAAGTTCATCTCCAAGGGCTTCTCGCGCGGCGCCACGCCCGACAACCTGGTCTTCGCCTCGTTCGGCCGTAAACGCGTCGAGGGCGCGGATCGTCCCGGCGCCGAGGGCGAGATGTGCCCGGCCTGCGGCGACCTCTCGCTGATCCGCCGTGGCGGCATGACCGTCTGCGACACCTGCGGGGCGCAGTCGGACCGTCCGGGTCCGGTCGCCTCCTCGTAACAGCGTTGGCTTGGCGTTAAGCTTGCTGCGGCATGGTGCGGAAGCCTTTTCCGCGTAGGACGTGCGCCAGAATGAAACCGTTTGCCCTGATCGCCGCTCTCGTCGCGCTCGCTGCCGCGACGACCGCCAGCGCCCAGAACGCCGGCCAGCTCTCGGCCGTGCGCAATGGCGCCAACTGCCCGCGCTGCAACCTGTTCCAGGCCGACCTGTCGAACCTGGAGCTGAAGAGCAAGAATCTGGCGGGCGCCCGCCTGCGCCAGGCCGACTTCTCGACCGCGATCATGAACCGCACCAGCTTCGCCGGCGGCGACCTGCGCGACGTCAACGCCTATGGCGCGGTGCTGACCGGCGCCAGCTTCGCTCGCGCGGACCTGACCAATGCCAGCTTCGTCGGGGCCTATCTGCAAGGCGCGAACTTTTCGGGCGCGCGACTGTCGGGCGTGAACTTCTCAGGCGCCGAGATGAACCGCGCCGTGGGTCTCAACCAAGGTCAGTTGAACGGCGCCTGCGGCGACGACTCCACGTTGCTGCCGCGTGGGCTTTCCATTCCGCGCTGCCGTTAAATCCCCGTCATTACCGCAATTTAAGTGGCATCTGCCCCTCCGACGGTTCAAACCGTAACTCACACAGTCGCGTATCGTTGGACTGGCACGGAGAAGTCGATGTCCCGCTTGGGCGTTTCAATCGCCGCCTTGACGCTGAGCCTGCTGGCCCTGACCGGCCAGGCTCACGCCTCGATCGAAGACAAGGACGTCGCCAAGCTGACCTCCTTCGGCGGTATGTGCGCCAACTGTGACCTCGCCGGCCGCAAGCTGATGAACGCCAAGTTCGCCGGCGCCAATTTCGCCAAGGCCGTCCTGATCGGCGCCGACCTGCGCGGCGCCATGTTCTATGGCAGCAACTTCGCCGCCGCCGACCTGACCCGCGCCGACCTGCGCGGCGCCGAGATGCGCGGCGCCAACTTCGTCTCTGCCAACTTCACCGACGCCAAGATGTCGGGCGTCGAGAGCAGCGGCGTGAACCTGCAATCGGCCAACATGGTCCGCGTCGACCTGTCCTCGTCCGAGCTGCACGGCTCGCAGCTGGTCGGCGCCAATCTGCAGCGCGCTCGCCTGTCGAACGCCGAGCTGACCGGCTCCAGCCTGCAGGGCGTCAACGCCCGCGACGCCGACTTCTCGAACGCCGACCTGACCCATGCCAACCTGACGGGCGGCAAGTTCGACGGCGCCAGCTTCCGCAACGCCGACCTGACCGCCGCCAACCTGCGCGGCGCGGTGTTCAACGGCGCCGACTTCCGCAATGCCGATCTCAGCGCCGCGGTGCTGACCGGCGCGGATTTCTCGGGAGCCAAGGGCCTGGACCAGGACCAGCTGGACGAAGCCTGCGCCGATGGAATCCGCCTGCCCTCGGGCTTCACCATCCGCGCCTGCAACGGCGTGCGGAGCGCGCGCTTCATGCTGCTGCGCGAGATGCCCAAGCCGCCCGCCCCACCAGCGCCGCCGAAACCGGCCAAGCCTCCGAAGTACTGATGAAGAAAAAGCCCTCCGATCTCAGACCGGAGGGCTTCTTTGTATCTGGGCTCTCGCCCGCGCCTTAAACCTTGATGGGGGGCGCGGTGCGGATGTGCAGTTCCTTGAGCTGCTTGTCGAGCACGTTGGCCGGGGCGTTCATCAGGAGGTCCTGGCCCTGCTGGTTCAGCGGGAAGGCGATGACTTCACGGATGGCGACCTGGTCGGCCAGCAGCATGACGATGCGGTCGATGCCGGGCGCCAGACCACCGTGCGGCGGCGCGCCGTAACGGAAGGCGTTCAGCATGCCGCCGAACTGCTCCTCGACCACTTCCGGGCCGTAGCCGGCGGTGGCGAAGGCCTTGAGCATGATCTCGGGCTTGTGGTTCCGGATCGCGCCCGAGCACAGCTCGTAGCCGTTGCAGACGATGTCGTACTGATAGGCGCGGATGGTCAGCGGGTCCTGGGTTTCCAGGGCCTCCAGACCGCCTTGCGGCATCGAGAACGGGTTGTGGCTGAAGTCGACCTTCTTCTCGTCCTCGTTCCACTCGAACATCGGGAAGTCGACGATCCAGCAGAACTTGAACTGGTTCTCGTCGACCAGCTTCAGCTCGGTGCCGACGCGGGTGCGGGCCAGGCCGGCGAACTTGGCGAACACGGCCGGATCACCGGCCACGAAGAAGGCGGCGTCGCCAGCGCCCAGGCCCAGCGATTCCATCAGGGCTTGCGTCGGTTCACCCAGGTTCTTGGCGATCGGGCCGCCCCAGCCGCCCTGGTCTTCCGACCAGAACACGTAGCCCAGGCCCGGCTGGCCTTCGCCTTGGGCCCAGCTGTTCATGCGGTCGCAGAAGGCGCGCGAGCCGCCAGTCGGGGCCGGGATCGCCCAGATCTGGTTCTTGGCGTCAGCACCCAGGATCTTGGCGAACAGGCCAAAGCCGCCGTCACGGAAGTGCTCCGAGACGTTCTGCATCTTGATCGGGTTGCGCAGGTCCGGCTTGTCGCTGCCGTACCAGGCCATCGACTGCATGTAGGTCAGGCGCTCGAAACCCTTGTGGTCGAACGATTCACCCAGGTCGTTGGTGAAGGTGTGCGTGCCCGAGATCGGCGAGACCGGCTTTCCGTTCGAGAATTCCTCGAAGACGCCGTGCATCACGGGCTCGATGGCCGCGAATACGTCTTCCTGGGTGACGAAGCTCATCTCGACGTCAAGCTGGTAGAATTCCAGCGAACGGTCGGCGCGCAGGTCTTCGTCGCGGAAGCACGGGGCGATCTGGAAATAGCGGTCGAAACCCGAGACCATCAGCAGCTGCTTGAACTGCTGGGGCGCCTGCGGCAGGGCGTAGAACTTCTCGGGATGCAGACGCGACGGCACCAGGAAGTCGCGAGCGCCTTCCGGCGACGACGCGGTCAGGATCGGCGTCTGGAACTCGTTGAAGCCCTGCGCGAACATGCGGTTGCGGATCGACTGGATGACGCGCGAGCGCAGGACGATGTTCTTGTGCAGGGTCTCGCGGCGCAGGTCGAGATAGCGGTGCTTGAGGCGGATCTCTTCCGGATAGTCCGGCTCGCCGAAGACCGGCAGCGGCAGCTCGGCGGCTTCCGACAGCACCTCGACGGCCGAGACGCGGATCTCGATCTCGCCGGTCGGCAGGTTCGGGTTCACCACGCTGGCGTCACGAGCAACGACTTCGCCGTCGATCTTGATGACGCTTTCGGCGCGCAGGCGCTCGACGATCGCGAAGCCCGGGGTTTCCGGGTGCAGGACCAGCTGCGTGAGGCCGTGGTGGTCGCGCAGGTCGATGAAGACCAGACCGCCGTGGTCGCGCTTGCGATGGATCCAGCCCGACAGGCGCACCGAGGAACCGGTGTCGGAAGCGCGCAGAGCGCCGCAGTTGTGGGTGCGATAGGCGTGCATGGAGGTCATGAAAGTCTTGAATACGCGGTGATTTGCAAGGCGCGGTAAGGCGCACGTGGGCGCCTCGATGTCAAGGATTCTGGGGCCGTTTGTGGCCCCTACGCCGCCTCGACGATCGCCAGGAAGTCCTTGGCCTTCAGCGATGCGCCGCCGACCAGGGCCCCGCCGACGTTGGGCGCGGCCAGGATCTCGCGGGCGTTTTCGGGCTTCACTGAGCCGCCGTACAGGATCTGGATCGTCTCGCCCTGCTCGCCGAACAGGCTGATCAGCTCGGCGCGGATGGCCGCGTGCATCTCGATGATGTTGTCGACCGAGGCCACATGGCCGGTGCCGATGGCCCACAGCGGCTCGTAAGCGACGTTGAACGCCTGGCCTTTCAGGCTGAGCGGCAATGAGTTGTGCAGCTGGTTGATCACAAAGCTGACCGCCTCGCCCGCCTCGCGCTGCGCCAGGCTCTCGCCGACGCAGACGATCGGCTCCAGGCCCGCGGCGATGGCCGCCTCGGCTTTTCCGGCCACCAGCTGGCAAGTCTCGCCATGGTCGGTGCGGCGCTCGGAGTGGCCGACGATGACCAAGGTCCCGCCAGCGTCGGCGATCATCTCGGCCGAGGTGTCGCCGGTATGGGCGCCGCTGGCCTTGCCGTGGCAGTCCTGACCGCCGGTCAGGACGAACGAGCCCTCCACGGCCTGCGACAGGCGGTGCAGCAGGGTGGCGGGCGGGAAGATGGCGACGCGGGCGCCGGCCGGCCGGCCGTCCAGGCCCGCCGCGACGGCGCGGGCCTCGTCGAGAGCCGCCGAAAGGCCGTTCATCTTCCAGTTTCCGGCGATCAGCGGCCGGGGAGTCGTGCTCGAAAGGGTCATGGACGCCTTCTTGGCGTCACCCTCGCTTGGGAAGTCAAGCCCAGGCCGCTTGCCCGGCTACCCACGGCTCTACTATACCCGCTGCTCTCGACCGCTTTGCCTGTTCGCTTGGCGGTCCCCTGGAAGGTTTTCGATCGCATGCTCGCCGGTTTCCGCTCCTTCGCCAAATCGCCGTTCGCGGTGCTGCTGTTTGGCCTGCTGATCGTCAGCTTCGCCATCTTCGGCATCAGCGACGTGTTCAAGGGCCCGCAAGGCTCGGGTGTCATCAGCGCCGGGTCGCGCACGATGTCGGCCCAGGACTTCAAGGCGCGCTTCGACAACTATCGCAAGGCGATGGAACAGCGCGGCGGTGAGGCCATCACCCCTGACCTGGCCGTCGAGCGCGGCATCGACCGCCAGATCGTCCAGGAGCTGACCCTGCAGGAATCGATGGCCGCCGCGATCCAGAAGATGGGCGTGGCCCCGTCGGACAAGCTGGTCGGCGACATCGTTCACCAGCAGATGAGCGCCCTGCCGCCCGGCCAGCGTCCGTTCAGCCCGATCACCGGCAAGTTCGACCAGCAGGCCTACGCCGCGCTGCTGGCTCAGAACGGCATCACGCCGCAGGCCTATGAGGCCTCGCTGCGCGACGAGATCGCCAACGCCCACTTTTTCTCGGCCGTGGCCGACGGCCTGAAGGCCCCGCGCGTCTACGCCGCCCTACAAGGCGCCTACCTGCTGGAAGCCCGCGACGTGGCCGCCTTCGCCGTGAACCCGGCTTCGGTGGAGCGCCCCGCGCCGCCGACCGACGCCCAGCTGACCGCCTTCATGAAGGAAAACGCCGAGCGCCTGACGCGTCCGGAAACCCGCGTGCTGTCGATCATGCGCGTCAGCGCCAAGGCTCTTGAGCCGACCGTCACGATCGACCAGGCCGCCGTGCAGAAGGCCTTCGACTTCCGCAAGGACAGCCTGGCCAAGCCGGAAACCCGCTCGCTGATCCAGATCGCCGCCCCGGACGCCAAGGCCGCCGCCGCGATCTCCGACCGCCTGAAGAAGGGCGAGGATCCGGTTGCCGTGGCCAAGGCCTATGGCAAGACCCCGCTCGTCCTGACCGACAAGCCCAAGACCGCCGTGCCAGACCGCAAGGTCGCCGACGCTGCCTTCACCCTGCCCGCCGGCCAGGTCAGCGCGCCGATCGCCGGCGAGCTGGGCATCTCGGTGATCAAGGTCACCAAGGTCACCCCGGGCGTCGTGGCCACGCTAGAGAGCGTCCGTCCGCAGATCGAGGCAGAGGTTCGCGCCCAGGCCGCCCAGAGCAAGGCCTATGACCAGACCCAGGCCTATCAGGACGCCCACGACGCCGGCGCCGACCTGATCGCCGCCGCCACCAAGGCCGGCGCCATGGTCGCCACGACCGCCCCGCTGACCGCTCAGGGCACGGACCCGGTCGGCCAGCCGGCCGTCGGCCTGACCCCTGACATCATCAAGACCGCTTTCGGCCTGTCGCAAGGCGGCGAGAGCGAACTGGTCGAGCTGGGCAAGGGCGAATATTACGCCGTGAAGGTCGAGAAGATTAATCCGGCCGCCATGCCGCCCCTGGCCGAGATCAAGCCGCAACTGACCGGCATCTGGCTGAACCAGGAGATGGGCAAGCGCCTCAAGGCCAAGGCCGACGCCCTGGCCGCTCGCGTCAAGAAGGGCGAGAGCCTGGACGCCGTCGCCGCCTCGGCCCAGTCCAAGGTCCAGAAGGTCGCCGGCCTGTCGCGCCAGAACGCCCGCCAGCACATGGGCCTGGGCCAGGAGTTCCTGGGCGCGGCCTTCTCGGCCAAGTCGGGTGAAACCTTCGTCGCCCGCGCCGGCCAGCAGGGCGAGGCCTATGTCGTCGCCAAGCTGGAAGGCGTGAAGGCCGCCCCGTCGGCCCAGGTGGCCCAGATCGCCGCCTTCACCCAGCAGCAGACGGCCGGCGGCCTGATGCGGGATCTGGGCGAGGCCTCGCGCAACGCCGCCAAGACGCAGCTGAAGACCAAGAGCAACCTGACCCTGGCGCGCCAGGCCATCGGCGTCGACACCGACGCCCTGGCCAAGGCGCAGGACGCCAAGGCTGGAAAGAAAGCCGAGTAATGAGTCTGGAACCCGCGTTCGACGCCTTTTCGGAAGCCTATGATTCCGGACGGCAGCAGGTCGTCTGGACCCGTCTGATCGATGATCTCGAGACCCCGGTCTCGGCCTATCTGAAGATCGCCCAGACGCGTCCCTACAGCTTCCTGTTCGAGAGCGTCGAAGGCGGGACCTGGCGCGGTCGCTACTCGATCGTGACCATGAACCCGGACCTGGTTTGGCGCTGCCGCGGCGACCAGGCCGAGATCGCGGAAGGCGACGACATCGCCGCCGGCCGCTACACGCCCCAGCCGGGCGGCGCGCTGGACAGCCTGCGTGACCTGGTCGCTCGTTCGCGCATGGACCTGCCCAAAGGCCTGCCACCGATGGCCGCCGGCGTGTTCGGCGCCCTGGGCTATGACCTGGTGCGCCTGGTCGAGCGCCTGCCCGACATCAACGAGGATACGCTGGGCCTGCCGGACGGGATCATGACCCGTCCGCAGATCGTCGCGATCTTCGACGCCATCGCCCAGGAGATCATCCTGACCACGGCCGTACGCCCGCAAGCCGGCGTCTCGGCCCAGGACGCCTATGCCGCCGCCCGCATGCGGATCGAGACGGTCATGGCCGACCTGCACCGTCCGCTGGGCCACGACGCCCCGCGTCCGGCCCGCGATCCGATGGAGTTCACCACCCCGGTCAGCCGCGCCGACTACGCCGACGTGGTCGCCAAAGCCAAGGACTACATCGCCGCCGGCGACATCTTCCAGGTCGTGGCCAGCCACCGCTTCCGCGCGCCCTTCGACCTGCCGCCGTTCGCGCTGTACCGCTCGCTGCGCCGGACCAACCCGTCGCCGTTCCTGTTCTTCCTGAACCTGGACGGCTTCAACCTGGTCGGTTCCAGCCCCGAGATCCTGGTCCGCCTGCGCGATAACAAGATCACCATCCGGCCGATCGCCGGCACCCGTCCGCGCGGCGCCACGCCCGAGCAGGACGCGGCGCTGGAAGCCGAACTGCTGGCCGATCCCAAGGAGCGCGCCGAACACCTGATGCTGCTGGACCTGGGCCGCAACGACGTCGGCCGCGTGGCCATGCTGAACCACCAGGGCCGCAATGCCCCGGCCGAGCGCCCCAAGGGCCCGAACGTCCGCGTGACCGAGAGCTTCAAGATCGAGCGCTACAGCCACGTGATGCACATCGTCTCGAACGTCGAGGGCACGGCCCCCGACGGCGTCGATCCGGTCGACGTGCTGATGGCCGCCCTGCCCGCCGGCACCCTCTCGGGCGCGCCCAAGGTGCGGGCCATGGAGATCATCGACGAGCTGGAAGTCGAAAAGCGCGGCATCGGCTATGCCGGCGCGGTCGGCTATTTCGGCGCCGACGGCTCGGTCGACACCTGCATCGTGCTGCGCACGGCGCTGGTCAAGGACGGCATGATGTACGTCCAGGCCGGCGGCGGCATCGTCGCCGACAGCGATCCGGACGCCGAGTACGACGAGACCCTGCACAAGTCCCGCGCCCTCAAGCGCGCGGCCGAGGAAGCCTGGCGATTCAGCTGAGCCTTAGGGCTGTTTCACCGCTTGAGGACTAGTCGCCCAGGCGATCGTCCGGGAGGTGCTGAGTGACCGCGGGCGGCGCCAGCACCATCACCGTGGCGAAGCTCAGCGCACAGATCGCGGCGAAGGCCGCGGCGGCCAGCACCGGCGCCATCTTCTGGATGCGCGTCTTCGGCCGCAGCAGAGCGCGGACATAGGCGACGGCGACAGGGTCCAGGGCGGAATCACGCGGGTCCATGCCCATATGATGCTTGAGACCGCGACCGCTGTAACCGTAACTGAAAGCCGCGCGCGAAAATGCCGCTACACAAAGGCTTCACGCAGGCTAGAACCGCACCTCGAAAGGCGGCGTCATGATCCTCGTCATCGATAACTACGACAGCTTTACCTACAACCTCGTCCACTATCTGAACGAGCTGGGGGCCGAGACGGTCGTCTACCGCAACGACGCGCTGACCGTGCAGGAGGCCCTGGGCCTGGCGCCGGCCGCCGTCCTGCTGTCGCCCGGCCCCAAGGCCCCCCACCAGGCCGGCATCTGCCTGCCGCTGCTGCAGGCCGCGCCCGAGGGCCTGCCGATCCTGGGCGTGTGCCTGGGCCACCAGGCCATCGGCCAAGCCTATGGCGGCGAAGTCATCCGCGCCAAGGCTGTGATGCACGGCAAGGTCAGCAAGGTCCGCCACGACGACAAGGGCATCTTCAAGGGCCTGCCCAACCCGTTCACCGCCACGCGTTACCACTCGCTGGCCGTCCGCCGCGAGGATCTTCCCGCCGACCTGGAAGTGACCGCCTGGACCGACGACGGCGAAATCATGGGCGTGCAGCACAAGACGCGCCCGGTGTTCGGCGTCCAGTTCCATCCGGAATCGATCGCCACCGAAGGCGGCCACCAGATGCTGGCCAACTTCATGGACCTGGCCAACGTCAAGCGCGACGCGCAGATCTGGGTCTAGCCATGTCCGACGCCTTCAAGCCGCTGCTGGCCAAGCTGGCCGACGGCCAGACCCTGGGCGACGAAGACGCCGAGGTCTTCTTCGCCGCCTGCCTGCGTGGCGAACCGACCCCGGCCCAGGTGGCCGCCGCCGTCACCGCCATGCGCCTGCGGGGCGAGACGGTCGGTGAGATCGCCGCCTGCGCCCGCGCCATGCGCCGCGCCGCCGTGCAGCTGGAGCACCCGTACGACGTCATCGACGTCTGCGGCACCGGCGGCGATGGCCTGCACACGCTGAACATCTCCACCGCCGTCGGCTTCGTCGCCGCCGGTGGGGGCCTGAAGGTCGCCAAACACGGCAACCGCGCCATCACGTCGAAGTCCGGCACCGCCGACGTCCTGATCGCCCTGGGCGTCAATATCGACGCCACGCGCGAGCAGCAGCGCAAGGCGCTGGACGAGGCCGGCATCTGCTTCCTGTTCGCCCAGGCCCACCACGGGGCGATGAAGCACGTCTCGCCGATCCGCCAGCAGCTGGGCTTCCGCACGATCTTCAACCTGCTGGGCCCGCTGACCAATCCGGCCGGCGCCAAGCGGCAGGTGGTCGGCGTCTCGGCCCCGCGCTTTGTCGAGCCGATCGCCAAGGCGCTGGGCGCGCTGGGCGCCGAGCGCGCCTGGTCGGTGCACGGCTCGGGCATGGACGAGCTGACCACCACGGGCGAGACCGAGGTCGCCGAATGGCGCGACGGCCGCATCCACCTGTTCACGATTACGCCGGAAGCCGTGGGCCTGCCCCGCGCCTCGCTGGCCGACATCACCGGCGGTGATCCCGAATTCAACGCCGCCGCCCTGACCCGCCTGTTCGACGGCGAAAAGGGCGCCTATCGCGACATCGTGCTGCTGAACGCCGCCGCCGCCTTCCTGGTGGCCGACAAGGTCGAGACCCTGGTCGAAGGCATCGAACTGGCCGCCGACGTCATCGACGAAGGCCGAGCCAAGGCGGCGCTGGCCGGCCTGGTGGCCGCCACCAATACGGAAGTCCCCGCGTGACCGACATTTACCTTCATCCGATCATCCCCGCGAAAGCGGGGACCCAAGCTGAGTCCGCCGCGAACTCGGCCAAGGCCGCTTGGATCCCCGCTTTCGCGGGGATGATCGGTGTGGGGGTTTGCTCGTGACGGATATTCTGGCGAAGATTGCGAACTACAAGCGCGAGGACGTCGCAGGCCGCAAGGCCGAGCACTCGCAGGCCGATGTCGACGCCCTCGCCCTGGTCGCCACGCCGCCGCGTGGCTTCAAGGCCGCGCTGGAGGCCCATCATGCGCCTGGCAAGCTGTCGCTGATCGCCGAGATCAAGAAGGCCTCGCCCTCCAAGGGCCTGATCCGCGAGGACTTCGATCCGCCGGTGCTGGCCCGCGCCTATGAGGCCGGCGGCGCGGCGTGCCTGTCCGTGCTGACGGACGGCCCCAGCTTCCAGGGCGCCGACGAGTATCTGGTGGCCGCCCGCGCGGCTACCGCCCTGCCCTGCATCCGCAAGGACTTCCTGGTCGATCCCTGGCAGGTGGCTGAAAGCCGCGCCCTGGGCGCTGACGCCATCCTGGTCATCCTGGCGATGATCGACGACGTGCTGGCCGCCGAGCTGATGGCCGAGGCCAAGCGCCTGGGCATGGACGCCCTGGTCGAGGTCCACGACGAGGCCGAGATGGCTCGCGCCGGCGTCCTGGGCTCGGACCTCGTGGGCATCAACAACCGCGACCTGAAGAGCTTCGTCGTCGACCTGGCCGTCACCGAACGCCTGTCGACCCAGGCGCCCAAGGGCGCCCTGCTGGTCACCGAGAGCGGCATCTTCACCCACGAGGATGTCGTGCGGATGGAAGCGACCGGCGCCAAGGCCATGCTCGTGGGCGAAAGCCTGATGCGCAACGCCGACGTCACGACGGCCACCCAGACCCTGATCGGCTGACGGGATCGGGTACGCGCCATCTGGCGTTTTTTCCCGCGCCCGCTCACAGTCTACTCAACAAGAACACGGCCGCGCGAGGAAACGCGAATGCATTGGCTCGCCCGCGTGGTGAATTGGTCCCTCGTCGCCTTCTTCAAGCGCGAGGGCTGGACGATCGAGGGCTCCGCCCCGACCACGACCCGCAAATTCGTGATCATCGCCGCGCCGCACACCAGTAACTGGGACTTCGTTTATTTCCTGGGCGCGGCCGACGCGCTGAACCTGAAGCTCAGCTTCATGGGCAAGGCCTCGCTGTTCCGCTGGCCGTTCGAGCGCCTGATGAGGGACCTCGGCGGCGTGCCGATCGACCGCTCGCAGTCGCGCGACACAGTCCAGGCCATGGCTGATGAGTTCGCCCGCCGCGACGAGTTCATGCTGACGATCGCGCCCGAGGGCACGCGCGGCAAGGCCAGCGGCTGGAAGACCGGCTTCTACAACATCGCCCTCAAGGCCGGCGTGCCGATGGTGCCCGGCTTCATGGACTACAAGCGCAAGGTGGTGGGCCTGGGCCCGGCGATGATGCCCAGCGGCGACTACGAGAAGGACCTGGCGGTGCTGGCGGCGTTCTACGCGCCCGTCACGCCCAAGCATCCGGAATTGAAGACCGTGCTCTAGCGCGCCACGATTTAGCCAAGCTCGCCGTCCTAACCTTGACTTGAGCCAAGCAAGGGGACGGCGATGCGCAAGTGGACTGAAGGCCTGATCGAAACCGCCAAGACGATGGCCATCGTGCTGGTGGTGTTCCTGATCCCGCGCACGGTCTTCTGCCAGCCGTTCACGATCCCCTCGGAGTCGATGCAGCCCACCCTCCTGGTCGGCGACTACATCCTGGTCTCCAAATATCCGTACGGGGTGAGCCGCCACTCGATCCCGCTCAGCCCGCCCGTGGGCCACGGCCGCCTGCTGGGCCAGGCGCCCGAGCGCGGCGACATCGTAGTGTTCAAGAAGCCCAGCGACGGCCGCACCGACGTGATCAAGCGGGTCATCGGCCTGCCCGGCGACCGCATCCAGATGAGCGGCGGCGTCGTGCGCATCAACGGCGCGCCGGTGACCCAGACCCTCACCGGCATCGACGCCGAAGGTTCGCCCGGCGCCTGGCCGATCCCGGTCCGCCACCTGCGCGAGACCCTGCCCAATGGCCGCACCTACGCCACCAACAGCTTTGGCGCCGACACCCAGGCCGCCAATACCGGCGTCTATACCGTACCGGCCGGCTGCTACTTCGTGATGGGCGACAATCGCGACAACTCGCTGGACAGCCGCTTTAACCCCGGCTCGACGCCGAAGGGTTATGCCTCCTGCGCCTGGGACGTGGCCCGCGACGCCGACCTTCCGCCGGAGCTGGGCATGGGCTTCATCCCGGCCGAGAACCTGGTCGGCCGCGCCGAGCGGGTGCTGTTCTCGTGGAACGGCCACGGCCTGCGCCTGGATCGCACCTTCAAGTCGCTACCTGCCCGCAAGGTTGGCTGAGCCCACAACCGCCGCTAGGGTCCGCGCCAGCTCGAGTAGAGGGAATCGGATGCGGGCCTTCCTGTCCAAGCTGCGTCGCGTGTTGTCGCCTGCACCGCCCGTGAACGACGCCGTGACCGCGCCGCAAGAGCTCTGGCACCTGGTGGGCGCCGCCGACGCCGACTACGTGCGCGTCGGCCAGCAGTTCAAGCAGCTGTTCATCGACGCGGGCCTGCAGCCCCACCACGCCATCCTGGACGTTGGCTGCGGCATCGGCCGCGCCGCCGCGCCGCTTGTGGACTATCTGGACGAGACCGGCCGCTATGCCGGCTTCGACGTCATGGCCCAGGCCATCGACTGGTGCCGCGCCAATATCGCCGTCGGCGATGCGCGCTTCGAATTCACCCACGCCGACATGCACAGCGACCGGTATAATCCGGAAGGCTCGCAGCCGG
This sequence comes from Caulobacter sp., assembly GCF_017744445.1. Taxonomy (GTDB): domain Bacteria; phylum Pseudomonadota; class Alphaproteobacteria; order Caulobacterales; family Caulobacteraceae; genus Caulobacter. Next base: position 49,725 of record NZ_JAGIBH010000016.1, on the reverse strand, counting down.
CCAGCCGCTTCGTCTTTCCCTATCCGGACGCGAGTTTCGACTTCGTCTGGCTGGGCTCGGTGTTCACCCACCTCTTGGCGGCCGATCAGGCCCAGTTCGCGCGCGAGATCGCCCGCGTGCTGAAGCCCGCCGGGACCAGCGTCATCTCCTGGTACCTGATCGACGACGAAGCCCGCGCCAACACCGGAAACGGCCAGATCGCCTTCGACTTCGTCCACGCCCTGAACGGTTGCTGGACGGCGAACCCGGACATGCCCGAAGACACGATCGCCTACGACCTGGCCGAGATCCTGGCGCAGTACGAGGCGCTGGGCCTGGACGTACTGACCGTCGCGCTCGGCGTCTGGCGTAGCCAGCCCATGCAGGACCAGGACATCATCGTGGCCCGCAAACGCACCTGAAAGCTTTCGTTAAGCTTTTGATTCTGGTCGACATTTACCCTATCGGCCAAGCTAGTCCTTGATTTTCCACACCTTTCTCGAGCGAACGACGCTCGACTTGACTTTAACGCGGAACGCCTAGAGAACATTCGAAAGGTTTGCGGTTTGTTCCGCGCTCCAGCCGAGGTTCACATGCTCACCCGCAAGCAGCACGAACTGCTGATGTTCATCCACGAGCGGATCAAGGAGACCGGCGTCTCCCCCTCGTTCGACGAGATGAAGGAGGCCCTGGACCTGGCCTCCAAGTCGGGCATCCACAGGCTGATCACGGCCCTGGAAGAGCGCGGCTTCATCCGCCGCCTGGCCCACCGAGCCCGGGCGCTGGAGGTGGTGAAGCTACCGCAGCAGGCCACGACGGCCGCGCCGCCCAAGGGCCGCGGAGCCTTCCGCCCGCAGGTGTTCGAAGGCGGCGGTTCGCCTCCGCCCGCGCCGGCCGCCTCGGCGGCGCCGGCCAATGACAGTCGCGAACTGCCAATCCTGGGCAAGATCGCCGCCGGCACCCCGATCGACGCCATCCAGCACGAACGCGAGCGCCTGCCGGTGCCGGAAGCCATGCTGGGCAACGGCGAACACTATGTCCTCGAGGTGCAGGGCGACTCGATGATCGAGGCCGGCATCCTCGACGGCGACTACGTCATCATCAAGAAGGGCGACACCGCCACCTCGGGCGAGATCGTCGTCGCCCTGGTCGGCGAGGAAGCCACCCTGAAACGCCTGCGCAAGAAGGGCGGCTCAATCGCCCTGGAAGCCGCCAACCCCAAGTATGAGACCCGCATCTTCGGCCCCGACCAGGTCGAGGTGCAGGGCAAGCTGGTGGGCCTGATCCGCCGGTATCACTAGGCGCTGCCCTAGCGAGTTGAAAATTGGCCCCGACCTCGCCTGAGGTTCGGGGCCTTTTCATTTACCCGTCATTCCCGCCCTTGTGGCGGGAACCCCTGGTTCAGCTGACACGTGAGAGGCAAGCCATCGCTTGGCGTGAAGCCCCGACTGCACCTGCGGCGGTTAGAGGGGTTCCCGCCACAAGGGCGGGAATGACGACCTGGAAGGTGGGCTGGTTACAGCCGCCCCTCCTCCGCCAACCGCTTGGCAGCCTTGTCGAACCCGGCCCACGCCGCCGCCGCCAGCGATGCGCCCGTGCTGACCCGGCGCACGCCCAGCGCGCCCAGGCTCTCGACCGTCATGTCCGAGCCCCAGAACAGGATATTGACCGGCTTGGGGGCCACGGCCTGGACGATGGCGCGGATCTCGTCCGGATCGGTCACCGCCGGGGCGTAGAGGCAGTCGGCGCCCGCCTCGGCGTAGGCCTTCAGACGCTCCAGGGTCGGCGCCAGGTCGCGATTGCCCCGAAGATAGCCTTCCGTGCGGCCAATCAGGATCACATCCTGACCCGAGGCGTCGATGGCGGCGCGGGCGGCCTTCAAGCGCTCGACAGCGACCGGCAGGTCGTAGAGGGCCGAACCCGACCAGTCCTCGATCGACAGGCCCGCGACACCGGCCTCGATGGCCAGGGTGACGCTTTCGCCAACGCCTTCAGGCGTGTCAGCGAAACCGGCCTCGAAGTCGGCGTTCACCGGCAGGTCGGTGGCGGCGCACAGCATCCGCAGATGATCGATCACCTCATCGCGCGTGATCTGGCCGTCGTCCTTTCCCAGCGCCCAGGCCGCGCCGGCGCTGGTCGAGGCCAGGGCCTTGAAGCCCAGCTTCTGCAGCCGCTTGGCGCTGCCGGCGTCCCACGGATTGGGCAGGGCAAAGCAGCCCTCGGCGTGCAGGGCGCGGAAAGCGGCGCGGCGGGCAGCGAACGGGTTCGACATCACGGATCCTCCAGAAGGCGCCGGAGGCTTAGCCGCCACCTGTGTCATCGGGTGTCAGCAGGCGGCTCCAGGGCCGGTCGCCACGCAGCGGCTGCGCCCAGACGATGCGCCAGCCGTCCGGATGGCGATAGAGCTCGGCGGCCCCGCCCCGCGCGAAATCCTCGGCGGCCAGCAGGACGGTGTCAGCGCACAGCGGCGGGATCCGCGCCGGCGCCGCGCCCCGGATGACCACCACCTCGCTGGCCACGCACATGCCCGATAACGTCTCGGCGTCAGGCGTCTTGCGGCTCCAGGCCAGGGATAGCCGCACCGGCGCGCCCAGGGCCGGCGCGCAGACCCGCTTGTCGCAGGCATAGAGGCTCCAGGTTGCTGGCTCGAGACCGCGTCGGCGCGCCCACAACTCTGCGCCAAAGCGCTTGGCGTCAGTACGCAGCAGCACGGCGGCATCGCCGGAGCGAACGGCCGCTGTGGCGCCATCAGCTGCGATCCAGGCGTCCGGCGGCGTTGGCCTGGGCCACAAGGCGACCGCCAGGGCCATGGGCGCACCGATCCAGCGCAGACGGCCCTTCCACAGGCACAGGATCATCAAGCCCAGAAACGCGACCACCAGCACCTGGGGCGGCGCGCTGGCCACGATCCTCTGCGCGCCGTGGGCGTCGGCGAAGCCATTGGCGATCCCGACCATGCCGTCGATGCCCCAGCCGGCCACGGCCAGGAACGGCGCCCCCAGGCCGAAGGGCTCCAGCAAGGTCCCGATCGCCAGGAACGGCATGATCACGAATGACGACAGCGGCGCGACCGCCAGGTTGGCGGGCAAGCCCCAGACGGCGACGCGGTTGAAGTGCTGCATGGCGAACGGCGCGGTGGCCAGGCCCGCCACCAGGCTCGCCGCGACCGAGGCCGCCAGCCAGACGATTCCCGCCTGCGGCCAGCGAATCCACCAGGGCGTCGAAATCTCCTTCACCGGACGCGGCCAGGCTTCGGCCAAGGCCACCAAGGCTGCGGTGGCGGCGAACGACATCTGGAAACCCGGCTCGCCGGCGGTCTCGGGCTTCAGCGCCAGGATCAACAGCGCCGCCAGAGCCAAGCCGTGCAGGGTGATGGCCCGGCGGTCGAACAGGATGGCCAGGAACGCCACGCTGGCCGTGATCGCCGCCCGCTCGGCCGGTGGCGGCGCGCCGGAGATGACGAGGTAGCCCAGCACGGCGACGAGCCCCGCCATGGCGGCGATCTTCTTGCCCGGCGCCCGCAGGGCCAGCCACGGCCAGGCGGCGACGCCCAGCCGGACCACACCGAACACGAAGCCGCCGACAATGGCCATGTGCAGGCCCGAAATCGACAGGATGTGCGCCAGTCCCGACGCCCGCATGGCCTCGGTCTGCTCCTCGGTGATCCAGGCTTCGTGGCCGGTGACCATGGCCGCGCCGATACCGCCGCTCTCGGGACCCATCCGCGCCAGGATCCGCTGGGCCAAGCTCCAGCGGAAGGCATTGATCGCCATGGACAGCCGCAGGCGCCACGGCGGCGGGTCCAGCCGCGCGACGTCCCAGTCGCCAATCATGAAGCCCACGCCGCCGATCGAGTCGAACCAGGCGTCGCGGGCGAAGTCATAGGATCCTGGCGCGGCCGGTGGCGGCGGCGGTCCCAGCATGGCCCGCAGGCGGATGGGCTGGCCTGGCGCCGGCGTCTCGGTCTCGCCGATCGTCACCCGTATGCGGCGCGGCGTGTGCTCCGGCGGCAGACCCGACACCCAGGCGGGGGCGATCAGCAGCCGCGGCCCGCCCGCGCCGGGACTGACCACGTCGACGACGAAACCCTCCACCCGCCGCACGACCCGCTCTCCGGCCATGATCGGCGCGGCCACGCGGTCGCTACGAACCTTGGCGGCCAGGCCTCCAGCTGCGCCGCCGGCCGCCAGACTGGCCACAGCCACCAGCAGCGCGGCCGCGTTCCGCTGCCGAAGCGTCCACCAGACGACCGCCAGGACCAGCGTCATGCCGCCCAGCAACCAGAACGACGGCTCGCGGCTCGCGTCCAGATAGCTGGCCGCGCCAAGGCCGAACGTCACGGGCGTCCACAGGAAGGCCCGCGCCGTATTGACTCGCAGTTCGGCGACCGTCAGCGCCGCGGCGTCCCGCCAGGAGACCCGCATAGCCGCTGTCGCCGGCGCGGCATCAGTAAGTTCCGCGCCTAACACCCGGAAACCACTGTATTTTTGACGGTTAAGCCAAGTTCGCCGCGATGCGGAAAATGGCTGGTCCCGGAAGGAAGCGGCATGCTAAGACGCCCCGCCCGAACCGCCTTGCGGTTCGCGTTCCTCGACGCCATCTCGGCGTCCAGCCCCACAGACTTGAAGCTCATGTCGAACCCCACCTCCACGACTGGCGTCGTCACGCGCTTCGCCCCCTCGCCCACCGGTTTCCTGCATATCGGCGGCGCCCGCACGGCGCTGTTCAACTGGTTATATGCGCGCCATACGGGAGGGAAGTTCCTTATTCGCGTCGAGGACACCGATCGCGAGCGTTCGACCGAAGCGGCCGTCGCCGCCATCTTCGAAGGCCTGAACTGGCTGGGCCTGGAATCGGACGCCGAGGTCGTGTTCCAGCACACCCGCGCCCCGCGCCACGTCGAGGCCGTGCAGGAGATGTTGGCCGCCGGCCGCGCCTATCGCTGCTGGATGACCGTCGAGGAGCTGGAAGTCGCCCGCGAGAAGGCCCGCGCTGAAGGCCGCGCCATCCGCTCGCCCTGGCGCGACGCGCCCGAAGGCGACCTGTCGATCCCGCACGTCATTCGCTTCAAGGGTCCGCTGGACGGCGAGACCGTTGTGGACGACATGGTCAAGGGCCCGGTGACCTTCCGCAATATCGAGCTGGACGACCTCGTTTTGCTGCGCGCCGACGGCGCCCCGACCTACAACCTGGCCGTGGTCGTCGATGACCACGACATGGGCGTCACCCACGTGATCCGTGGCGACGACCACCTGAACAACGCCGCCCGCCAGAGCCTGATCTACAAGGCCCTGGGCTGGGACGTGCCGGCCTTCGCCCACATCCCGCTGATCCACGGTCCGGACGGCGCCAAGCTCAGCAAGCGCCACGGCGCGCAAGCCGTCGGCGAGTTCGCCGACCTGGGCTACATCCCCGAAGGCATGCGCAACTACCTGGCCCGCCTGGGCTGGGGCCATGGCGACGACGAGGTCTTCAACGACGAGCAGGCGATCAGCTGGTTCGACGTGGCAGACGTGGTCAAGGCGCCCGCGCGCCTGGACTGGGCAAAGCTGAATCACATCAACGCCCAGCACCTGCGCAAGGCCGACGACGCCCGCCTGACGGATCTGGCCCTCGACGCCGCTCAAAAACGCGGCGAGACCCTCCCCGCCGACGCCCGCGAGCGCATCGCCCGCACCGTTCCGGAAGTGAAGGAAGGCGCCAAGACCATCCTGGAGTTGGTCGACCACTGCGCCTTCGCGCTGAAGACGCGGCCGCTGGCGCTGGAAGAGAAAACCCAAAAGCAGCTGACCGAGGAAACCGTCGAGCGCCTGAAGCGCCTGCGGGACCAACTGGCCTCGGTCGCCAGCTTCGACGCCCCCACCCTGGAAACCGCGTTGAAAACGTTCGCGGAATCCGAGGGTGTCGGCTTCGGCAAGTTCGGCCCTGCCCTGCGCGGGATCCTGACCGGCGGCGCGCCGGCTCCGGACCTGAACAAGACCATGGCCGCGCTCTCCCGCGAAGAGAGTTTGGGGCGCCTTGACGACGCCCTGGCCTAGCGCGCATGAGGCGCTATAACGCACCTGCGAAAACGAAAGTTGGACTGCTCGTTCCAATTTATGAAGGGGTCTAATGATGACCGATAAAGCCACGCTGACGATCGGCGACAAGAGCTACGACCTGCCGATCCTCAAGGGCAGCACGGGTCCGGACGTTCTGGACATCCGAAAGGTCTACGCTGAAAGCGACCACTTCACGTTCGATCCGGGCTTCACGTCCACGGCTTCGTGCGAAAGCAAGATCACCTATATCGACGGCGACGCCGGGATTCTGCTGCACCGCGGCTATCCCATCGACCAGCTGGCCGAGAAGTCCTCGTTCCTCGAGGTCTGCCACCTGCTGCTGAACGGCGAACTCCCGACGGCCGACGAGTTCGCCAAGTTCGAGCGCAACATCACCTATCATACGATGCTGCACGCTCAGTTCGACCGCTTCTTCGAGGGCTTCCGCCGCGACGCTCACCCGATGGCCGTCATGACCGGCGCCGTCGGCGCCCTGTCGGCCTTCTACGCCGACAGCATCAATGTCGACGACGCCCGCGAGCGTGAGATCAGCGCCCATCGCCTGATCGCCAAGATGCCGACGATCGCCGCCCGCGCCTACAAGTACACGGTCGGCCAGCCGTTCGTGTCGCCGCGCAACGACCTGTCGTACTCGGAAAACTTCCTGCGCATGTGCTTCGCCGTGCCGGCCGAGGACTGGAAGCCGAATCCGGTGCTGACCCGCGCCATGGACCGGATCTTCATCCTGCACGCCGACCACGAGCAGAACGCCTCGACCTCGACCGTCCGCCTGGCCGGTTCGTCGGGCGCGCACCCGTTCGCCTGCATCGCCGCCGGCATCGCCTGCCTGTGGGGCCCGTCGCACGGCGGCGCCAACCAGGAAGCCCTGGAGATGCTGGAAACCATCGGCTCGGTCGAGAACATCCCGGACTACGTCCAGGGCGTGAAGGACCGCAAGTACAAGCTGATGGGCTTCGGCCACCGCGTGTACAAGAACTTCGACCCGCGCGCGAAGGTCATGCAGAAGACCGCCCACGAAGTGCTGGCGGAACTGGGCCACAACAACGACCCGCTGCTGCAGGTCGCCCAGGAATTGGAAAAGGTCGCCCTGAGCGATCCGTATTTCATCGACCGCAAGCTGTACCCGAACATCGATTTCTATTCGGGCATCACCCTGCGCGCGATGGGCTTCCCGACCAACATGTTCACCGTGCTGTTCGCCCTGGCCCGCACCGTCGGCTGGATCAGCCAGTGGAAGGAAATGTTCGAGGACCCCACCCGCAAGATCGGTCGTCCGCGTCAGCTCTACACGGGCGCCACGCAACGCGACTACGTGCCGGTCGAGAAGCGCTAAGCGTTTTCTCCTCGGAGATACGGATCAGGCCCCGCTTCGGCGGGGCCTTTTTCGTTCTAGCGCTTGAGCAGGAAGCTGAGGACCTCGGCGACGGCGCGGTAGAGGGCCTCGGGGATCTCCTCGTCGATCTCGATGGTCGACAGGGCCTGGGCCAGCACGGGGTCTTCCTCGATCGGCACGCCATGCTCGCGGGCCGTCTCGATGATCTTCTCGCCCACCCAACCCTGGCCCGAGGCCACGACCTTGGGGGCGTTGGGTTCTTCGTAGAGCAAGGCCACGGCGATGCGCGGCCGCGCCGAGGGTCCGCTGATCCCGCTCATGAGGCCTGGTCCACGAAATGGCCCAGCGGGCTGACGCCGCCGGGCGATGGCGGCGCGCCGGAATGGACGGCGACCTCGGGGGTTAGCTCGGCTTCGCGCAGGGCCGCGCCCAGGCTCTCCTCGCCGGCCCGCAGGCGCGCGATCGTCTCAGCCCGCTCGGCCCACAGCGAGACGCGGGTGCGAGACCCCGTCAGGGTGACCATGGCATGGACCGGTCCCAGCGGCTCGATATCGATCGAGAACCGGGCCTTGTAGGTGCGCTCGGCCGGACCGGCCGCGCCGCCGCTGGAACCGCCGCCGTCGTGGCTGATCTCGAACTGGGCGACGGCCACGCCCTGAGGTGTGACGAACGGCAGGTCTAGGTTCAGACGCGCGCCTTGCGGGCGGGTCTCAAGGGTTTCGGGATCGTGCTGCTGGGCTTCTGGCAGCGAGGCGATCTGCATCAGGTCCTGGCGCGCCAGAGCGCCGCTCGCGCCTTTCAGCAGGCCGCGCACGACGTCGATGGTCGGTTGGCCCGGGGACAGCGCGGGAGCCGTCGGTTTCTGGCCCGCCATCGGTCCGCCAGCGTAGGGCGGCGGCGGGACCTTGGAGCGGGCGATCTCGGCGGCCGGAGCGCCGTAACCGCGCGCGACGACGGTCTTGGCCTCGGCTAGCGGAAGCGGCTCCTCGGCGACGGTCTCCTCAGCCAGCAGGCCGGCCTGGATCAGCGGCGACAGCGCCTGCCGCATGGTCGCGACGGGATTCGGCGAAGCCTTGGGCGGGGCCACGAAGGACCCAAACCGCGCGGCGAGTTGCTCGTCCTCGGGCGGCTGTGGCGCTGGCATGTTCGGCCTGGGCGCCGGAATGGCTTCTTCAGCCTGTGCGATCGTCGGCGACGGCGTGGACGTTGCCTGCGTCGTCACGGCCGGAGCGTCGTTCGGGACCTCGGCCGAAGTCGTTTGAGCTAGCGCTGGGCTCGACGGACGTGTGGCCGCCTGTGTCGGGGTCGTCTGAGCCAAAGCTGGTTGGGCGCCGGCGCTCTGCGGCGTGGCGCGGACCGTAGGTTCGCCAGGCTCCGTCGGGGTCGAACGCGACTCGGCGGCAGGCTCTGTCGGCGGTTCAGTAGCCGACTGCGGAACGGCGCGGGCCAGCCAGGCCGACAGCGCGCCCCGGAACACCAGCAGCGCCGCCTTCATGTCGTTGGCCTGCGGGAGCGCGGGCGCGGTCTCGCCGGCCGCCGTCGGTGGCGTCGCGGCGGCGCGGGCCATGCGAGCTTCCAGGAACACGCCGGAGCGTTCGACCGCTTGGCGCAGACCTTGGGGCGTAGCCAGATCGGCCGCCTCGGGCGTCTGGGCCAGCAACGCCCTGCCCGCCTCGCGCACCTCGGGCGGCATGTCGGGGCGGTCGACGACAGCGCGAACATTGGCCATCAGCGGCGCGATCCCGACCTGGCGCGGCACGGCCTCGGCGGCGGCGGTGCGCACGGCGCGCGCCATGCGGGTCTCTGGTGTCGGCTTGGCTGCCAGGGCCTGCTGCTGAGCCTGAGGCGCGCCCTTGGCCGTGCTGGCGGCGTCGGCGGTGTGTCCCGCGTCCTGGGTGGAGGTCTGGCCGACCTGCTCGACGGGTGTGCCGCCCTTGGGGGTCTGAGGCGTGGCAGGACGGTCGACGATCTGGCCCAGCTCGGCGCTCATGTTCGTCAGGGCCTGGCGGGCCATGGCCTGCAGGACGGCGACCGAATCCGGAGGGGTTCCGGCCGGATGGGCTGGAAGGATCGGGGTCAGGGGCGTGGTCGGGTCGATGGCCACGACGACGACTCCACAGCGGCAGTTCCACCGAAACTAGGAGTCGAGCGTAAAGCTCCGGTTAACCACCTTGGCCGTGAGCCTTCAGGAAGCTCAGCAGAGCGTCGGCGGCGGCCTCCGACGGGTCGGGCATTCCTCGGCCCATCTTGTCCAATGCAGCGCTCTGCTCAGCCGCCTGGCGGGCCCTCAGTGAAGGATCGTCCAGCAGCTTGCCGACCTCACGCGCCAGCCCTTCGCCGTCGCAGGCGTCCTGCAGCAGTTCCGGCGCCACGGCCTTGCCGGCGGCGATGTTGAACAGCGTCACCCATTTTGGCTTCATCAGGCGCTTGAGGATGGCGTAGGTGATCGCGCCAGTCTTGTAGCCGACGACCATGGGCGCGCCGGCCAGGGCCAGTTCGGTGGTGACCGTGCCACTGCAGGCCAGGGCCACGTCGCCGGCGACGAAGGCGTCGTCCTTCAGCGCTTCGTCCTCAATGACATGGGCGCGGAACGGCCATCCGGCCACGCGAGCCTTCACGGCCTCGACCACGGTGTAGGCGGCCGGGATCACCACGACCACGTCGGGCCGGTCGGCCTTGATCCGACGCACGGCGTCCTCGAAGGCCGGCATGACGCGCTCGATCTCGGACGGGCGGCTGCCGGGCAGCACCAGCAAGACCTGGTCGGTCGCCGAGGCGCCCACGGCGGCCCGCAGGCGCGCGCCGTCAGCGTGGTCGAAGCGCTTGGCCAGGGCCGAGTTGCCGACGAAGACGTTTTTCAGCCCAGCGGCGTCGAAATACGGCTTGTCCATCGGCTGGATCGACAACAGCAGGTCGACAGCCTTGGCCAGGCCCTGGGCGCGCCCTTCGCGATACGCCCAGACCTGCGGCGCGACGTACTTCACCAGCGGCATCTTGGGATCGAGCTTCCGCAGCGCCTTGGCCAGGCGGATGTTGAAGCCCCAGCTGTCGATCAGGATCGCTACATCGGGCTTTTCGCGGGACGCCAGGGCCACGGTGTCGTCCAGCCGGGCCTTGACCGTCGGATAGGCCTTCAGGCCCTCCCAGATGCCTAGGATCGATAATTGGGCGATATCGAAGGGGCTATCGACCCCCTGCTCGGCCATCTTGGCCCCGCCAATGCCGACGAAGGTCACGCCTTTGCCCAGCCGCGCCCGCAGCGCCTTGGCCAGGCTGGCGCCCAACGCGTCGCCCGAAGCCTCGGCGGCGACCAACATGACTTTGAGCATCAGGGCCGCCCCTGCGGATCGACCCCCAGCACGAAGAGGCCAAGGTCGTCGGCGCAGGCGATCACCGCCTCACGGTCGACCACCAGCAGGCGACCGGTCTCGCCGACCACGCCGGCCAGGCCCGCGCGGGCGGCGCGCTGGATGGTGGCGACGCCGATGGTGGGCAGGTCGACCTTGGTCTCCTGGATCGGCTTGGGCGCCTTGGCCAGCACGCCGCGCGGACGCTCGGCCGAGCCTCGGATGGCCCCTGGCAGCTGCTCCACTCGGCGCAGCATGGCGTCGGTGCCTTCCTGGGCCTCGACGGCCAGGACCAGGCCGTCGCAGACCACGGCGCCCTGCCCCACGTCCAGGCGGCCGATCTCGCGCGCCACATGCAGGGCCTTGTCGATGTCGGCCATTTGCTCGGGCTTGGGCATGTGCTTGCCCAGGCGGCCGCGCGGCAGGGTCATCTCGCCCATCACCTCGTGGGCGCCCTCGATCTCGAAGCCTTCCTTCTCGAACTCGTCCAGCACCCGGCGCAACAGGGCGTCGTCCCCCTTGCGGGCGGCGACGATCAGGCTGGGCAGCACCTTCACGCCCCGGGCGTCAGGCAACAGCTTGGCGAAATCAGGACGGCTGACATTGCCGGCGAAGCAGACGACCTCGCAGCCCTCGGCTTTCAACGCCTTGAACGCCTTGCCGAACTCGCCGATGCCAACCTCGACGCCGGCATAGCGGGCCAAGGTCGGTTCGGCGAACCCGCGCAGGCGCATGACGGAAAACGCCCGTCCGGCGGCCTCGCAATGGGCCGCCAGTTCGACGGGAAGCGACCCGCCGCCGGCGATCAGACCCAGCTTGCGCATCACCCTACCCTAGACTTCCCGCTCAGGCAGGCAGAGCGGGCGGTTGGCGTCGGCGCGGATGAAGTCGACGATCTCCATGACTTCCGGATTGCCAGCATGGATCTCGGCCACGTCGTCCAGGCGCTCCTGGAAGGTGCCTTCGTCGGCGAACATCAGGCGATAGGCCGCGCGCAGCGCGTTGATGGTCTCGCGCGAGAAGCCCCGGCGCTTGAGGCCGACCAGGTTCAGTCCCTCGAGGTGAGCGTGGTTGCCCCAGACCGAGCCGTACGGGATGACATCCTTGGTCACCGCGGCCAGGCCGCCGATGAAGCTATAGCGGCCGATGCGCGAAAACTGGTGCGCGGCGGCCAGGCCGCCCATGAACACATAGTCGCCGATCGACACGTGGCCGCCCAGGGTCGCGCCCTTGGCCAGCACCACGAAGTCGCCGACGATGCAGTCGTGGGCCACGTGCGAGCCGACCATGTACAGGCCGTCCGAACCGATCGTGGTCACGCCACGACCCGAGGCCGTGCCGGTGTGCATGGTCACGTGCTCGCGGATGATGTTGCGCGGGCCGATCAGCAGTTCTGTCTTCTCACCCTTGTGCCCCAGGTGCTGGGGCGGACCGCCCAGATTGGCGAAGGGGTGGACGACGCAGTTCTCGCCCAGGGTCGTCGCGCCTTCCACCACCACGTGCGACAGCAGGCGTACGCCCGCCTCCAGGGTCACGTCCGGGCCGACGATGCTGTAGGGCCCGATCTGGACGTCCGAGGCGATCTTGGCCTCGGGAGCGACGATGGCGGTGGGATGGATCGTCATGCCTTGGGCCCCGTCTCGACGACCATGGCGGCGAACTCGACCTCGGCCGCGACCTTGTCGCCGACCTTGGCCACGCCCTTGAACTTGAAGATCGACGAGCGGGCGCGCAGCACCTCGACTTCCATGCGGATCACGTCGCCGGGGCGCACGGGCGTGCGGAAGCGGGCGTTGTCCACCGACATGAAGAAGATGGTCTTGCCCTCGGTATCGACCTCCAGGCTCTTGCTCATCAGCACCGCGCCCGTCTGGGCCAAGGCCTCGATGATCAGCACGCCGGGCATCACCGGATTGCCTGGGAAGTGGCCCTGGAAGAAGGGCTCGTTGACCGTCACGCACTTGATGCCGACGATCGACTTGTGGGCCTGGTAGTCCTCGGCGCGATCGACCAGCAGGAACGGATAGCGGTGCGGGATACGCGCCAGGATCTCGGCGATGTCGATGTCGGTCCGCACCGTTTGCTCGGTGTTCTCGGTCATTGTCAGCCCTTCGTCCCTCGGCCGCCCGCCATGCGCGACAGCCATGCGGTCTCCCGAAGCCACCGCTTGAGCGGTCGCGCCGGGAAGCCCGTCCAAGTTTCACCTTCCGGCACGTCCTTGAACACCGAGGCGGCCGCCCCGATGCTCGCGCCCGAGCCGATGTTCAAGTGGTCGGCGACGCCGGCCTTGCCGCCGAATGCGACGCCGTCGCCGACGACCGTACTGCCCGACAGCCCCGTATAGGCCGCCAGCACGCAATTGCGTCCTACACGGACGTTGTGCGCGACATGCACCAGGTTGTCGATCTTGGTGTTCTCGCCAACCGTCGTATCGGCGAACGCGCCGCGGTCGACGCAGCTGTTGGCGCCGATCGTGACATTGTCCTGAATGACCACCCGGCCCAGCTGAGGCATGTCGACCATGCCCCGCGGCCCGGCGGCGGCGCCGAAGCCCGCCTCACCCAGCACGGCGCCCGCGGAAATGGAAACCCGGTCGCCCAGCAGAGCGAAGCCGATCACGGCGTTGGCGCCGACCACGCAGTCGCGGCCGATCAGAACGCCCGGACCGATCACGGCCCCGGGGCCGATCCGTGTGCCGCGCCCGATGCGAGCGCCCTGCCCGATCGTCACGTTCGGTGACAACAGGACGCCGTCCTCGATCTCGGCTTCAGGATGAATAGCGGCCGCGCCAGCCTGATGGCGGCGCGGCGCGTGCAAGCGATTGGCGGCGGCGGCCCAGGCGGCCTGCGGATGCCGGGTGACCAAGGCGTCGCAGGACGCGGGCAGAAAATCCTTGTGTTCCGGACGCACGAAACAGGCGCCGGCCTGGGTGGCCCCGGCGGCGTCCTTGCGCTTAGCATCGGAAAAGAAGGTGATCGCGTGCGCGTCGGCCGTGTCGAGCGGCGCGGCATGGGCGATCAGGCGGTCGCCCCAAGCCGCGTCCGCCAGTTCGGCGGCGCCGGCCCGGGCCAACTCGGAAAGCGACGCCGGACCCGGGCTATCGAAGAAACGCGGGTCCGGCATGGCTCCTCACGGCAAAAACGCTCCCCCTAGGTAAACCCAAGGGAGACGATTCGCTTACTTATTGGACGGCTGCAGCGCGGCGGCGCCCGGGAGCTGCTGGTCCAGACGCTCGCGATCGAAGGTCAGCGTCTTGATGCGGGCGTCCAGAGCGGTCACCACGGCGGGCGTGATGTCCATGGCCGGGTTGGCCAGCAGGACGCCCTCGCGGTCGACCAGGATGCTGCACTTGGCGGCCTGGTAGGCCTGCTTAATCGGCGTATCCATCTCTTGATAGATGCGCGACATGGCCTTCTGCTCGGTGGCTTCAACTTCGCGCTGGCGCAGCTGAGCCTTGCGCTGCCAGGCGTTGGCCTTGACCTGCAGGGCGGCGGCCTGCTGCTCCAGGGCGTCCTGGGCCGTGGTCGCCTTCTTGGCGTCCAGGGCCTTGCCTTCGTTCTCCAGAGCGGTGCGCTCACCCCTCAGTTCGGCCTCGACCTGCTGAGCGATGGTCTGCAGGCGCGCGTTGACCGCCTTGCCGACCTGCGAGCCGCCAACGGCGCCCGGAGTCGACAGGATGCAGACGCCCGGCAGAGCCGGACCGTGCGTGATGGCCGGAGCGGCAGGCGCGGCGGCGGGAGCCGTCTGGGCCGAAGCGCTGGTCGCGATAGCGAGGGCGACGACGCTGGACGCGGCCGCGGACAGGAACTTGGACATGTTTATTGGAACCTTGTGGAGGTGGAGAACCGGAACGTTTCGGTTCGGTCGTAGCTTTCCTTGGCCAAAATACGGCTGATATCGAATCGAATGGGACCCATGGGGGACTTCCAGTCGATCGAGATACCGGCCGTGGCACGCAGGCCGAGGTTATCCTTGATGTTGGGATCGAAGACGCCGGGCGACCTCTGGCGATCCACGTCATCCAGCAGACCGGCCGTACCCACGTCGCTGAACAGGGCGGCCTTGATGCCGTACTGCTCGGGCAGGAAGGTCGGGACGGTCAGCTCGAAGGTGCTGATGGCGTAAAGCTTGGCGCCCATCGAGTTGTTGGTGCTCGAGATGTCGCGCGGACCGATACCGGCGATCTCGAAGCCGCGGAACGAGGTGCCGCCGCGATAGAAGCGGTCGTTGATGCGGACGTTGTCGCCGCCCCAGCCCTCGATATAGCCGAACGAACCGGTGGCGCTGAACACCAGGTCCTTGGTGAAGCCCCAGTACCAGCCGGCGTCGGCTTCGGTCTTGAGGTACTTCACGTCGCCGCCGATGCCGGCCAGATCCTGGTTCAGGTCGGCGAACCAGCCGCGAGTCGGGTTGATCGGGTCGTTGCGCTTGTCGATGCGCAGGCCATAGCCGATCAGCGAGGTGATGTAGGCGCCGCGCTGCAGGCAGAGGATCTGCGACACCGAGCCGGTGGTGCAGAGGCTGTCGGCCACGTCCACGTTATCCTGGCGGATCGTGTAGCGCAGGTTCATCGACGCGTCGTTGGTCAGCGGGAAGCCGAAGCGGACGTCGCCGCCGACCGACTTGGTGTCGTAGGCCGCGTAGTCCGACAGGTCGTAGCGGAAGGTGTACAGGTTCACGCCGGCGACCAGGTTGCGACCCAGGAAGCGCGGCTCGGAGAAGCCGAAATCGATCTGCTGGCGCAGCGAACCGACCGAGGCGCGGGCGCGCAGGTTCTGGCCGCGACCGCGGAAGTTCCGCTCGGTGATGCCGACGTCCAGCACCAGCTTGTCGATCGAGCTGTAGCCGGCGCTGAACGACAGTTCGCCGGTCGGCTGCTCTTCGACCTTGACCCGCAGGGCCGTGCGGTCCGGAGCCGAGCCCGGCGCGTCCTCGATCTCGACTTCCTTGAAGAAGCCCAGACGGCGGATGTTGTTCTTCGAACGGTCGACCAGCACGCGGTTGTAGGCGTCGCCTTCAGCCACTTCCAGCTCGCGGCGCAGGACATAGTCCAGCGTGCGGGTGTTGCCGACGATGTCGATACGATCGACGTAGACGCGCGGACCTTCACGGACCTGGAAGACGACGTCGACGGTCTTGGTTTCGCGGTTGGGCACGTACTTGGGGCGCACATCCACGAAGGCGAAGCCGGCGGCGCCCGCCGCGAAGGTCAGGGCGTCGGTGGCCTGCTCGATCTTCTCGTCTTCGTACAGCTGGCCGGCGCGGATCGGCAGGATCTGGGCCAGCAGGTTGCCGTCCAGCTTCTTCAGTTCCGTTTCGACCGTGACCTTGCCGAACTTGTACTTCGGACCCTCGTCCAGGGTGTAGGTGACGGCGAAGCCGTTCTTGTCCGGCGCCAGTTCGGCCACGGACGAAACGACTCGGAAGTCGAAGAAGCCGCGGTTGCGGTAGTGCTTGCGCAGCTGCTCGCGGTCGTACTCGATCCGGTCGGGGTCATAATTGTCGTTGCTGGTCAGGATCTTGTACCAGCGGCTTTCCTTGGTCACGACCACGTCGCGCAGGTCGTTGTCCGAGTACTCGCTGTTGCCCAGGAAGTTGATGCCCAGGACGCCGCTCTTGGGGCCCTCGGCAATTTCGAACACCAGGTCGACGCGCTTTTGCGGCAGTTCGACTACCTTGGGCGTCACGGTCGCCGAGATGCGGCCCGAGCGGCGGTACAGTTCGATGATGCGCTGGACGTCGGCCTGCACCTTGGCGCGGGTGAAGATGCCGCGCGGGCGGATCTGCACTTCGTCCTTCAGCTTGTCTTCCTTCAGGGACGAGTTCCCCTCGAAGACCACCTGGTTGATGATCGGGTTTTCCACGACCTTCACGACCAGGTCGCCGCCCTGCATCTCGATCTTCACGTCGGCGAACAGGTCGGTGCGCGCCAGGGTCTTCAGCGCCAGGTCGAGGCGCTGGCTATCGACCGTGTCGCCCGGCTGGATCGGCAGATAGGACAGAACCGTGCCCTGCTCGATGCGCTCGTTGCCTTGCACGACGATGCGCGACACCACCCCGGTCTGGGCGGACTGCGCGAAGGCCTGCTGCGGAGCCACCAGGGCCGTCGAGCCGAGGAGCAGCGCCATACCCGTGGCGAACGCGGCGCTGTGGGCGCGAAGTTTGTTCATGTGACCAATCATGGACGGAGGGCGAGCGCTGTTCACGTGAACAGGCCGCCGATGAATTTGAACACGTCGTAGCGGTTGAGGTCGTTCCACGCCGCGAACAGCATGAAACCCAGGATCAAGGCAAGCCCCGCGCGGAAACCGGCGGCTTGGAAATCCGCCCGCAAGGGACGTTTGGCGATGGCTTCGTAGGCGTACATCAAGAGATGGCCGCCATCGAGGACGGGGATCGGCAGCAGGTTCATGAACCCGATGCTGACCGACAGGCTGGCGATCAGCAGCATCGACGAGATGAAGACGCGCAGCACCATGGTGGCGACATCCGGCGCGCCTTGGGCCGAGGCCTTGGTGACGGCGCCGGCCGTATGGCCAATGCCGATCAGGCCGCTGATCTGGTCGGCGGGCAGCTGACCGGTGACCAGACGCCCCAAATAGAAGCCGATCGTCTTGATCATGCCCCAGACTTCGACGGTCGCGTCGGGAATGGCGCCGAGCACGGTCGAGCGCTTGAACTGGCTGCGGCTGACATTCTCGATGCCCAGCTGCCCCGTCTTCATGCGACCGGTGATCTTGTCCTGGATCTCGACCAGGCGCGGGGTGGCGGTCAGGTGGATCTGCTGCTCGCCGCGCGTGACCGTAAAGTTGATCGGCAGGTTCGCGCGTAGCGACACATAGCCCTGCAGGTCCTGGAAGGTGGCGATCTTGCGACCGTCGGCGGCGGTGATCACGTCACCGGCCTTGAACCCAGCCACCGCGGCGGGACCGCCGGGCGCGACGCCGTTGACGACCGCGGCGCGCTGCGGCGAGCCGACCATCACCAGGAAGACGGCCATGATCAGGATGGCCAGCACGAAATTCGAGATCGGCCCCGCCGCGGCGATGATCGCCCGCTGCCAGACCGGCTTGAAATGGAAATACTTGGCGACGCCCTCTTCGCCTTCCCGGCGCACGATCGACTCGCGCATCGCGTCCAGATTGTCCTGGTCGGGCACGCTGGCGGCGTTCTCGTCGCCCGAGAAGCGCACATAGCCGCCCAGCGGAATCGAGGCGATCCGCCACTCGACGCCCTGCTTGTCACGCCACGAGACCAGCGGTGGGCCGAAACCCAGCGAGAAACAGTCGATCGCCACCCCGCACGCACGCGCGGCCCAATAGTGCCCCAGCTCGTGGATGGTCACCACGACGGACAGCACGAAGACCGTGGACAGGATGAAGATCAAAGCGTCGGTCATGAGATGGCCGGGTCCCCCGGGTCAGCGCCCGCGATGCTTTTGCGCGACAACCTCGGCCGCAATGCGGCGAGCGCTGGCGTCAATCATCATCGCGTTTTCGACCGCGTCGTCATTATCCGTGGCGGACAGAGTGCCAAGACTGTTCATGCGCTCGAGGGTCCCCGCCACCGAGGCGGCAATATCGAGAAACCCGATACGCCGGTCAAGGAAGGCCGCCACGGCGACCTCGTTGGCGGCATTCATAACGGCCGGAGCCGCGCCGGCCAGCCGAAGCGCCTCTCGGGCGATCTCGATCGACGGGAAGCGGTCCAGGTCGGGCGATTCGAAGGTCAGCTGACCATAGGCGGCCAGGTCCAGGCGCTTGGCGGGCCAAGGCAGGCGGTCGGGCCAGGCGAAGGCGCAGGCGATCGGCGGGCGCATGTCGGGCGCGCCCAGCTGGGCGAGCGTCGAGCCGTCGGCGTACTCCACCAGGCTATGGATCACGGACTGGGGATGGATCACGACGTTGACGCGGTCTTCCGGGGTTCCGAACAGGTACGAGGCTTCGATCATCTCGAGCCCCTTGTTCATCATCGTCGCGGAATCGACCGAAATCTTGGCGCCCATCGACCAGTTCGGGTGGGCGATGGCCTGTTCCGGGGTCGCCGCGGCCATGGCGGCCTTGTCCCAGGTGCGGAACGGACCGCCCGAGGCGGTCAGGATCAGCCGCGACACCCGGTGGGCGCAGTCGGGCTGCAGCACCTGGAATATTGCGGAATGTTCGGAGTCGACCGGAATCACCGAGCCGCCGGCCGCCTTGGCGATGGCCAGCAGGGCCGGACCGGCGCAGACGAGGCTTTCCTTATTGGCCAGGGCGATCACGGCCCCGGTGCGGGCGGCGGCCAGGGTCGGCGCCAGACCCGCCGCGCCGACGATGGCCGACATCACCCAGTCCGCGCCCATCGCGGCGGCCTCGTTGATCGCCGACGCACCGGCGGCGGCGCGTACGCCCGTTCCGGCCAAGCCGTCCTTCAGCTGCTGGAGCTTGGTTTCGTCCTCGATCACCGCGACCTGAGGCCGCCAGCGCAGCGCCTGCTCGATCAGGCGCTCGACATTGCGTCCCGCCGTCAGGGCCAGGATCTCGACCGGCGCGCCGGATTCTTCGAAAAGGCTCAGGGTGGAAAGGCCGATCGATCCGGTCGAACCCAGCACCACCACCTTACGGGGGTTGGTCAATGGGCCCATCCCACATGGTCGATCAGGCGGACGGCGGCGACGACGATCGCCGCGAACATCAGCCCGTCGACGCGATCCAGCAGGCCGCCGTGGCCCGGAATGATGTCGCCGCTGTCCTTCACGCCGAAGCGGCGCTTGAGCATCGATTCCCAAAGGTCACCGGCCATGGTGGCCAGGCCGCCCAGCAGGCCGACCAGGGCCGCGGCGGGCCAAACCAGCTTCAGATGAGCGAAGTGAGCCACCAGCACGGCGCCGATCGTCGCCGCCACCAGTCCGCCGATGAAGCCCGACCAGGTTTTGTTGGGCGAGATCTGGGGCCACAGTTTGGGGCCCTTCAGAATGCTGCCGGTCACATAAGCAAAGATGTCGGCGAACCAGGTCACCACGAACAGCAGCAGCGTCCACCACAGGCCGTCGGACAGCGAGCGGACCCAGACCAGGGCGATGACGGCCGGGGCGATATAGACAACGCCATAGGCCGCATCGGCCCGGCGCTCGACCGCGCCCCGCGCGATCAGGCCGGCCAGAAACGCGCCAACCAGCACGACCGACCAGGCGATGAAGAACAGATGCAGATAGGCGGCGGCGACCGCGATGGCGCAGAACAGGCCGACCACGCCGCCGACGGCATTGGGCGCCTTGGGCGCGCTGATCTTGCCCCACTCGCGCGCCAGCAGCGCGGTGCAGACCAGGGCCAGGGCCAGGAACCAGAAGTTACCCAGCCAGACGGCGGCCACGACCGTAGGCACGAGCACGGTGGCCGAAACCACGCGCGTCTTCAGATTGCCCCAGTTGAAGCGCTTAGCCGGCGACGGCGACGTCATCGGCCGCGATCCCTCCATAACGTCGATCGCGACGGCGATAGTCGGCGATGGCGGCGGCCAGGGCCTCGGGGCCGTAGTCGGGCCACAGCACGTCCTGGAACACCAGCTCGGCGTAAGCGCACTCCCACAGCAGGAAGTTGGAAATGCGGCGCTCGCCGCTGGTGCGCACGATCAGGTCCGGAGCCGGCGAAGACGACGTCGACAGGAACCGCTCGAACGTCTCCTCGGTCAGGTCAGAGGCCTTGGCCTCGCCCCGCTCGACCTTCTCGGCGAAGGCTCGCGCGGCGTCGGTGATGTCGGCCTGACCGCCGTAGTTGAAGGCCACCTGCAGGGTGAACTCGGTATTGCCGGCGGTGCGTTTCTCGGCCCGGTCGATGACCTCGGCGATATCGGCCGACAAGCCGGTGCGACGGCCGATGATACGAACACGAACGCCCGCCTTGGCCAGGCGCTCGAGATCCGATTCGACATAGGCCTTGAGCAGGCTCATCAGCTCGGAGACCTCGTGCGCCGGCCGGCGCCAGTTCTCGGTCGAGAAGCCGAAGACCGTCAGCACGCCGACGTTCTGGCTCTGGGCGCCCTCGACGGTGCGTTTCAGGGCGTTGACGCCGGCCCGGTGACCCAGGACGCGCGGCATCCCCCGCTGCTTCGCCCAGCGGCCGTTGCCATCCATGATAATGGCCACGTGCAGACGTTGGCCGGACGCGCCATCGGCGCGTTCCGAAACGTTCTGCAGACCGGTGGTCGCCGGCATTGTCTTCAACCTTCCCTCGTCGTCTCCCCACTAACTCTCAAGGGAGGCGATTAGACCTGCATGATCTCTTGTTCTTTGATTTTCAAGGCCTCGTCGACCCGCTTGATGGCTTCGTCGGTCATCTTCTGGACCTCGGTTTCCATCTTCTTGCGTTCGTCCTCGGCGATAGCGCCGTCCTTCTCGGCCTTCTTCAGGTCGTCATTGGCGTCGCGACGGACGTTACGGACGGCGATCTTCTGCTGCTCGGCGTACTTGCCGGCGATCTTCGAGAGATCCTTGCGGCGCTCTTCGGTCAGCGGCGGGATCGGAATGCGCAGGTTCTGACCTTCGACGACCGGGTTCAGGCCCAGGCCCGACGCGCGGATCGCCTTCTCGACCGAGACGACGACGCCGCGATCCCAGACGCTGACATTGATCTGGCGCGGCTCGGGCACGCTGACCGAGGCCACCGCGTTCAGCGGCGTGGTCGAGCCGTAGGCCTCGACCATCACCTGGTCCAGCAGGCTGGCCGACGCGCGGCCGGTGCGCAGGCTGCCGAACTCTTCCTTCAGAGCGGCGACGGCCTTGTCCATGCGATCGCGGTAGCGCGACAGGACGGGTTTTTCGGCGGCGGCCATGAGGCTCTCCTCGCTTCTATATGATTAGGCGGCGCGGTCGGAGACCACGGTGTGCGTCCCCTCGCCTCGCAGGACGTTCAGCAGGTTGCCGCGCCCCTTGATCGAGAAGACCACGATCGGAATGTTGCTGTCGCGCATCAGCGCCACGGCCGAGGCGTCCATGACCCGCAGATCCTTGGCCAGGACGTCCATGTAGGTCAGGTGGTCGTAGCGCTCGGCCGCCGGATCCTTCTTGGGGTCGGCGGTGTAGACGCCATCGACGCTGGTGCCCTTGAACAGGGCGTCGCACTCCATCTCGGCCGCGCGCAGGGCCGCGGCGGTGTCGGTGGTGAAGTACGGGTTGCCGGTGCCGGCGGCGAAGATCACCACCCGGCCCTTTTCCAGGTGACGCTGAGCGCGGCGGCGGATGTAGGGCTCGCAGACCGTAGCCATCGGGATGGCCGACTGCACGCGGGTCTGGACGCCGATGCGCTCCAGGGCGTCCTGCATGGCCAGGGCGTTCATCACGGTGGCCAGCATGCCCATATAGTCGGCGCTGGACCGCTCCATGCCCTTGGCCGCGCCGGCCATGCCGCGGAAGATGTTGCCGCCGCCGATCACCAGGCACAGCTCGACGCCGGACTTCATGATCTCGGCCACGTCCTGGGCCACGGCGGAAACGGTGTTGGTGTCGATACCGTAGGGCGTGTCGCCCATCAGGACCTCGCCGGACACCTTCAGCAGGATGCGGCGGTATTTCTGAGGTGCGTTGGTATCGGACATGGGACCGCTATTCCTGAGTCGTCGGCACGCACATTACGGTGCGTTCTACAGAAGTGGGATGTGTTTTGCCAACCAGGCTTCGCAGCCATACGGCAGGCGCAAAAAGGGCGCGGCGCGCGTCTAGACGCGCCGCGCCCTAATTGTTTGTCAGAAGCCCCTGAAGGCCCCCGACGGCAAGCCTTAGGCTTGGCCGGTCATCGAAGCGACTTCGGCGGCGAAGTCGTCTTGCTTCTTTTCCACGCCTTCGCCCAGGGCCAGACGGGTGAAGCCCTTCACGGTGATCGGGGCGCCCAGGGTCTTGGCGGTCTCGGCGACCAGCTGCTCGACGGTCTGGTCCGGGTTCATGACGAAGGCTTGCTTCAGCAGCACGACTTCTTCCAGGAACTTGCGGATACGGCCTTCGATCATCTTTTCGACGACGGCGGCCGGCTTGCCCGATTCCAGAGCCTGCTCGGTGAACACGGCCTTTTCACGCTCGATGGCGGCCGGGTCCAGATCGTCCGGCGACAGCGACAGCGGGGCGGTCGCGGCCACGTGCATGGCGATCTTGCGGCCCAAGTCGCGCAGAGCGGCTTTGTCGCCGGTCGACTCGACGGCCACCAGCACGCCGATGCGGCCCAGGTCCGGCGCGGTGGCGTTGTGGATGTACGAGGCGACGACGCCGTTCTCGACCGTCCACTTGGCGGCGCGACGCACCATCATGTTCTCGCCGATCGTGGCGATCAGGTTGGTCAGGTGGTCCTGCACGCTCTCGCCGCCGGCCAGCTTGGCCGCGGTGATGGCGTCGACCGAACCGTCGGTGCTCAGAGCCGCGCCGGCGATCTGACGAGCAGCGCCCTGGAACAGGTCGTTGCGCGACACGAAGTCGGTTTCGGCGTTCACTTCGACGGCCGTGGCGGTTTCGCCGGCGCCTTGCTCGGCGGTGGCGACGGCCACCAGGCCTTCGGCGGCGGCGCGGTCAGCCTTCTTGGCGGCCTTGGACAGGCCCTTGGCGCGCAGCCAGTCGATGGACGCTTCGATGTCGCCGTTGTTTTCCGACAGCGCCTTCTTGCAGTCCATCATGCCGACGCCGGACTTTTCGCGCAGTTCCTTGACGAGGGCGGCGGTGATCTCAGCCATCGAAAATCTCCAGATTCAAACGGTTAGCGACCGGGCTTCTAGCCCGCCATAGTCTCTAATGCATAGCGACCGGGCTATTAGCCCGGTCGCATGTCAGGGGCGCGACGGTCCCGCATCCCGGCCCAGCCGGGATGGAGACACGTAGGGAAATCAGCCTTCGGCCGATTCCGCGGCGGCTTCCGGAGCTTCCGGAGCCAGTTCGCGGGCCAGGGCCGGCTCGACCGGAGCCACCGAGGCGCCCAGGTCGACGCCCGAGGCGGCTTGACCAGCGGCCAAGCCGTCCAGGACGGCGTCGGCGATCAGGTCGCAATACAGTTGCAGCGCGCGGGCGGCGTCGTCGTTACCCGGGATCGGATAAGTGATGCCGTCCGGATCGCAGTTGGTGTCGAGGATAGCGACGACCGGGATGTTCAGCTTGCGGGCTTCCAGGATCGCGATCGCTTCCTTGTTGGTGTCGATCACGAACATGATGTCGGGGATGCCGCCCATGTCCTTGATGCCGCCCAGCGACAGTTCCAGCTTGTCGCGCTCGCGCGTCAGCTGCAGCAGTTCCTTCTTGGAACGGCCCAGGGCTTCACCGGCCAGCACGCCTTCCAGTTCGCGCAGACGAGCGATCGAGCCCGAAACGGTGCGCCAGTTGGTCAGGGTGCCGCCGAGCCAGCGGTGGTTCACGTAGTACTGGGCGCAGCGCTTGGCGGCCGTGGCGACCGGGTCGCTGGCCTGGCGCTTGGTGCCGACGAACAGCACGCGGCCGCCGGCGGCGGCGACTTCACGGACCTTCACCAGGGCTTGGTGCAGCAGCGGGATCGACTGCGACAGGTCGATGATGTGGATGTTCGAGCGCGAACCGAAGATGTAGCGGTCCATCTTCGGGTTCCAGCGGTGCGTCTGGTGGCCGAAGTGGGCGCCGGCTTCCAGGAGCTGACGCATGGAGAATTCGGGAAGAGCCATCGGGCCTTTATCCTTTTTCCGGTTGAACCTCCGCGGACACCCCCGTTCCAGACCATTCTGGAGCGGGACCGGAACGGCGACGCCGGGATGTCTCCCCGGTGCAACCGAACGTCCACGTGTGGAATGGCGGCGCAAATAGTCTCTCGGGGACCAAAAGGCAAGCCCCGACCGCATTTTCCGGCCGCCTCCAGCCCCTTCGCCGCCCCAAGGATGCCTTGTCCGGCCGCCGAACCGCACGATCATCCCCGGAAGGCGCGGTCCTTCACCGACGCTCCACAGTCCCTCCGCGAAGGCGTCGTCGTTCCGACACAGAGCCGCGGCGCAATCGATGCGTCTTCACCCGGAAAACGCCGGAGGATGTCAGATGCTGGCGGTCTTCGACCTGGACGGAACCTTGCTGGACGGCGATTCCACGGCCTTGAGGCCTTGGCATCGGGTAAGGGGGTCGCCGCTTCGTGCGCTCGCGGTCATGGCGGCGCTGCCACTGGCTGGCCCCATGGTCGCCCTGCCCCGTACCCGTCGCGCCGGAGCCTCGTTTCTACTGTGGATCGCCACGGCCGGGCTCTGCGAAACCGGCTTACGCCGCCCCTGCGACCAGTTCGGCGAGTCGTTTCGGACGGGACGAAACGCCCTGTCCTGGCGCGCCGGGGACCGCGTCGTGGTGGTCACGGCCGCTCCGGCTATCCTGGCCAGGACACTGATCGGGCCGCTGGGCCATCCGATCGAGGTGCTGGGCGCCTCATTGAAGCGCCGCGCCGGCGGTTGGGTCGCCGACATCCACTGCCGCCACCAGCGCGAATGTCAGGCCCTGGCCGAAGCCGGCCACGGCGAGTACTGGGGCTACGCCTATACCGACAGCCTCGACGACCTGCCGCTGCTACGCGGCGCGGACCGACCGGTGATCGTCAAGGGCGGCAGGGCGGCCGAGCGACGACTATTCCGGGCGGGGCTGGCGAATGGATGCGCGGCGGCCTGGTAGTGAGGGTCCCGCCGCGGACGCCAGCCCCATTGCGGACATCCGCTCGCGAACGCATTCTTGACCGATGCGGCCGCCAGAAGAGTTCCTGACCGACCGGCTGCGGCTCCGCCCGGTCGAATGCTCGGACGCCCCGGCGATCTTCCAAACCTATGCGGGCGAGGCTGCGCCAACGCGGTTCATGCCCGTCGTCCGCCATCGCGATGAGGCCGATAGCCAGGCCTTCGCCGTGCGCTGCGAAGACTGCTGGACATCCGGCTCGGCCTTCCCCTGGGCCATCATCGAAAAGGTCTCCGGGCGCTTCGCAGGCGTCATCGAACTGCGACTGTCGCCGCCGAAGGCCGATTTCGGCTACATCCTAGGCGAGTCCTTCTGGGGTCGGGGCTTGGCCACCGAAGCAGCGTCGACCGTCGTGGCTTGGGCGATAGCCCAGCCGGACATCTTCCGCGTCTGGGCCACCTGCCATCCCGACAACGCCGCGTCAGCCGCCGTTCTTCGCAAGGCGGGCCTGAACTATGAAGCCACACTCGCCAACTGGGAAGCGCGCCCCCAGCTGGGAGAGGCGGCGGGACCAAGCGACTGCTACGCCCTGACAAGGTCGCCGCGATAGTGGCTTTCAGCCGACCTGACGCTGGCGCCTTGCCGCTCAGGCCTTCAGAACGACTTGCCGTCCACCTGCTGCGGCTTCAGCGCGAACACATCGACGTCGTCAAGGGCGCGGACATTGATCGCCACCATCTGCTGGCCGTTCGGCGCGGTTCCACGCCCAAACGACTGAATGCCGCAGGTCTCGCAGAACAGGTGCGTGATCTTGTGGGTGTTGAACTGGTACTCGGTCAGGGCGTCCTCGCCGCTTCGCAGCTCGAAGTCATCGGCGCCCGCGAAAGCCATGACTGCGCCCAGCTTGCCGCAGCGCGAGCAATTGCAGCTGATCAGGTCGTCCAGTCCGACCTCGACCGTGAAACGCACACGCCCGCACTGACATCCGCCCTCATGCGTGGCCATCGGCCTTCTCCCTGTTCGTGGCCCGCTTCGGGCTCATTCACACGTCCATCAGCGCCAAGTTCTATCGAGAGTTCGAATCCCTCTCACACCGACAAGTCCAGCGCTCGCACCAAAATAGGAAAATATTCCTACACATCTTCCAGCAGCGCCACGCCCGGCGCGGTCTTCAGCGCGCCCCGCAGAGCCGCATCCAGCGAATACCGCCCCGGCAGGCGCAGCTCGATCTCGCGACCGCCGCCAATCGCGGCGACGAAGGTGACCTCGCCGCCCTTCTGGCCCTGGGCCGGCTCCAGGCGGCGCTTGAGCGCCTCGATCTCGGTGGCCGACGGCGACAGGTGGACCCGCAGACCGGCCACGACGTTCTCGATAGCCTTCTCGAGCGGTTCGGCGTCGTCGCCGAAGAAACGGACCTCGCCGTCCCGAGCCTTGGCGCGGACCTTGATGACCACGGCCTTGCCCGGTTCCAGCACGTCACGACACTTGCGCAGGCTCTCGGGCGGGAACAGCACCTCGTACTCACCGGACGGATCCGACAATGAGACGAAGGCGAATTTTTCACCGCTCTGCGAGGCGCGCTCCTGGCGGCGACGGACCACGCCGCACATGCGCAGGGCTTCCATGCCGGCCTCGGCCTGCCCCATGGCCTCGGTCACAAGGGCCACGCGCCGGCGGCGCAGCATGCCGACCACGTCTTCCAGCGGGTGACCGGTCAGGTAGAAGCCGACGGCCGACAGCTCTTCGTCCAGCAGGTCGACCTGGTTCCAGTTCTCGGTCTTGGACAGGCGCGGACGCCCCGCCCCTGGATCAGAGCCGAACAAACCGCCCTGCCCGCCCTGGCGATCGGCGTGGCAGCTCTGGGCGTGGGCGATCAGCACGTCGGCCGAGGCCACGATCTGGGCGCGGTTCTTGTGGATCTGGTCGAAAGCCCCGGCCCGCGCCAGGTTTTCGATGGCGCGCTTGTTGACCTGCTTGGGATCGATGCGCTCGACGAAGTCGAAGATGTCGCGGAACGGTCCGCCCTCGTCGCGGATCGCCACCAGGTGCTTCATCGCTTCCAGACCGACGTTGCGGATGGCGCCCAGGGCGTAAAGCACCTCGCCGTTCTCGACCTCGAAGTCGGCGCCCGAGACATTGACGTCCGGGGCCCGGACATTGATCTCGAACTTGCGAGCGTCCTGGTGGAAGACGGCCAGCTTGTCGGTGTTCGACAGATCGAGGCTCATCGACGCGGCGAAGAACTCGACCGGCGTGTTCGCCTTCAGCCAGGCCGTCTGGTACGAGATGAAGGCATAGGCGGCGGCGTGCGACTTGTTGAAGCCGTAGCCGGCGAACTTGGCCACCAGTTCGAAGATCGAGCCCGACTGTTCCTCAGGGACGTTCTTTTCCTTGGCGCCGGAGACGAAACGGATCTTCTGGAGATCCATCTCCTCCTTCTTTTTCTTACCCATCGCGCGACGCAGAAGGTCGGCTTCGCCCAGGCTGTAGCCCGCCAGGATCTGGGCGATCTGCATCACCTGTTCCTGGTAGACGATGACGCCGTAGGTCTCCTTCAGCACCGTCTCCAGCGATGGGTGCAGGGTGTCGACGGGCTTTCGGCCGAACTTACAGTCGACGAAGGTATCGATGTTATCCATCGGGCCCGGGCGATAGAGCGAGATCAGCGCGGTGATCTCCTCGATCGAGCCGCAGCGCATCTTGCGCAGCGTGTCCCGCATGCCCTGGCTTTCCAGCTGGAACACGCCGACCGTCTGGCCGGAAGCGAGCAATTCGTAGGTCGTGGTGTCGTCAAAGGGCAGCTTGCCCAGGTCGATCTCGAAGCCGCGCTTCTTCAGGTGCTTCACCGCGCGGTCCAGCACGGTCAGGGTCTTCAGGCCCAGGAAGTCGAACTTCACCAGGCCGGCGCTTTCGACCCACTTCATGTTGAACTGGGTGGCCGGCAGGTCCGAGCGCGGATCCTTGTACAGCGGAGTCAGCTGGGTCAGCGGCCGGTCGCCGATCACGACGCCGGCGGCGTGGGTCGAGGCGTTGCGGAACAGGCCTTCCAGCTGCAGGGCAACGTCCAGACAGGCCGAGACGTTGGCGTCTTCCTTCTTGGCCTGCTTCAGGCGCGGCTCCAGGTCGATGGCCTGGGCCAGGGTCACCGGCGCGGCCGGGTTGTTGGGCACCATCTTGCAGAGACGGTCGACCAAACCCAGCGGCAGCTGCATCACGCGGCCGACATCGCGCAGCACGGCGCGGGCCTGCAGCGAACCGAAGGTGATGATCTGGGCCACGCGGTCGCGGCCGTACTTCTCCTGCACGTAGGAGATCACCTCTTCGCGTCGCTCCTGACAGAAGTCGACGTCGAAGTCGGGCATCGAAACCCGCTCGGGATTGAGGAAGCGCTCGAACAGCAGGCCGAACCGCAGCGGGTCCAGGTCGGTGATGGTCAGCACCCAGGCGACCAGCGAACCGGCGCCCGAACCCCGCCCCGGACCAACCGGAATGCCGTGGTTCTTACCCCATTTGATGAAGTCCGAGACGATCAGGAAGTAGCCGGGGAACCCCATCTTCTCGATGATGTTCAGCTCGAACTCGAGCCGCTTCTCATACTCCTCCAAAGTGGCCGACATCGTCAGCCCTTCGAGGCGCATCTTCAGGCCCTCGCGCGCCTGGTAGCGCAGCTCCTCGGCTTCGTTACGGCCATCGCCGGTCGGGAAGCTAGGCAGGATGGGATCGCGCTTGTGCACCATGAAGGCGCAGCGGCGGGCGATATCCAGGGTGTTGTCGCAGGCTTCCGGCAGGTCGGAGAACAGCTTGCGCATGTCCGCCGCCGGCTTGAACCAGTGTTCGGGCGTGACGCGGCGACGCTCGTCCTGTCCGACGAACGAGCCGTCGGCGATGCACAGCAGCGCGTCGTGCGCGTCGTAGAAGTTTTCCTTGGCGAAATAGACGTCGTTGGTGGCGACCAGCGGCACGTCATGGTCATAGGCCCAGTTGACCAGGCCCGCCTCGGCGGCCGCCTGCTTGGGCAGGCCGTGGCGTTGCAGCTCGACATAGAACCGGTCACCGAACACCCGGTGCATCTCGGCCAGGGCGGCCGACGCCTCGGCGTTCTTGCCTGCGGCATAAAGGGCGTCGACCGGACCGTCCGTGCCGCCCGACAGCATGATCAGGCCTTCGCTGTACTCGGCGACCTTGGCCCACGGCACGACCGGTTCAGGCAGTTCGGCGCTGTCGAGATAGGCGATCGACGACAGCTCGGAGAGGTTCAGATAGCCCAGCTCGTTCTGGGCCAGCAGCATGATCGTCGGCGCGCGGGCCCAGCGCTCGGTCGGGCCGCCGCCGATGCCGGTGACGGGAATGGCGCAGCCGATGATCGGCTGGACCCCCGCGTCCTTGGCGTAGGACGAATATTCCAGCGCCCCGAACAGGTTGGCCCGGTCGGCGATCGCCGCCGCCGGCATGCCCGCCGCGGCGGCCAGCTTGCCGATCTGGTCGGCCTTGATGGCGCCCTCGAGCAGCGAATAGGCCGAGCGGACCCGCAGGTGGACGAAACCCTGTCCTTCCCCGTCCGCCATGACCGACCTCCGCTACACGACCAAAAGACTCAGGCCACCAGTTGGGCGACCGTACACATCATCCATACGAAGCTGGCGACCGACACAAGGGCCAGAGACTCACGCGCGATACGGATCATCGGAACCTCCACAGATTTCTTGTTTTGTTCCATATTCCGGTTTTGTTCTGTTCACAAGATGTTCCGCGACGTTCCACCACATTTTCTTCGCCCGAGTCACTCGATAGGCGCCCCGTCCCTATGGCCAAGCCCGCCGGATCGGTTCAGATCGGCGCCATGCGCCTGATCATCGACACCGACACCGCCGGCGACGACGTCTTCTCCCTGATGCTCGCCCTCACCCGCCCCGGCGTGACCGTCGAGGCCATCACCATCGCCCACGGCAATGTCGGCTTCGTCCAGCATGCCGAGAACGCCCTGGTCACGCTGGAGCAATGCGGCAAGGCCGGCGTGCCGGTCTATCTGGGCGCCCAGGCGCCGTTCACGCGCGCGCCATTGGACGCCGCCTATGTGTTCGGCCACGACGGCATGAGCGACAGCGGCTTTCCAGAAGCCGCCCAGCGCCCCGCCGACGGCCACGCGGTCGACGAGCTGGTGCGGCGGATCATGGACGCGCCCGGAGAGATCACCCTGATCGCCCAGGCGCCGCTGACCAACATCGCCCTGGCCTATCTGCGCGAACCGCGCATCGCCAAGGCGCTGAAGCATCTGTGGGTCATGGGCGGCACGGACAATGGCGTCGGGAACGTCACCCCGGCCGCCGAGTACAATTTCTATGTCGATCCCGAGGCGGCCAAGATCGTCGTCAATGCCGGCTTCAACCTGTCGATCGCCACCTGGACCCTGACGCTGAACGACGGCCTGTGGAGCACCGCGCAACTGGCGGAGCTGGAAGCCCTGGGCACCGACAAGGCCAAGTTCTTCACCGACGTGAACCGCGCCTCGCTGGCCTTCGCCCGCGAGACCGAGGGACTGGACGGCAGCCTGCACCCGGACGCCCTCACCTGCGCCATCGCCCTGGATGAGCGCCTGATCCTGAAAGCCGAGGACTGCGTGGTCGACGTCGAGACCATGGGCGAGCTGACACGTGGCTACCTCAGCGTCTCACACTCTATCCTGCCGGACATCGAGATCGCCGACCCGGCCCTGAAGCGTCGGCCGCCCAATGCACGGGTGATCAAGAAGATCGATCAGGCCGGCTTTTTCGCCGCCATGAAACAGGCCCTGCTTTAACGCAATCGCAGCGGTCGTCCCGCAGTCTCCCTGTCATGGGGAGAGTGACTTCGACCGTTGTGGGGACGGCCCTGGTCTTGGCGAGCGCCGGTTCGGCTTGCGCGCAAGCGGACCTGTTCTCCCGCGACACCCTTTCGGGCCTGGTCGATCTGCGCCTGGCGGCTGCCGATGGCGAGACGTCCTGGATCGACGGCGGCCTGGGCAAGGCCCGGTTCGGCGACGATCACCAGGGCCTGCGCCTGGGCGAAGCCGCCCTAGTCTGGAACCCGCGCTTTTCCGACACCCTGTCGGCCGTGATCGTGGCCGAGAGTCAGGACGGCCAGCGGCATCTGGTCGACATGGGCGAAGGCTATCTAGCCTATCGTTCTCGGCCGGGCTCGGCTCTACGCCTTTCGGCCCGGGCCGGCGTGTTCTATCCGACGATCTCGCTGGAGCACGACGGCCTGGACTGGTCCGTGCCCGACACCATCACCCCTTCGGCGATCAACAGCTGGGTGGCCGAGGAGACCAAGGTCGTCGGGGTCGAGGCCACGATCCGGCGCAGCCTGGCCGGCCAGACTTTCGGGTTTACGGCCGGAGTGTTCAAGAACGGCGACACCTCGGGCACCGAATTGACCTTCCGCGGCTGGGCGCTGCACGACATCAAGTCGCCGGTGTTCGGTCGCTTCCCGCTGCCGCCCTTGGCCGGCCGCATGGCTTCTCGCCAGGCCCCGTCGACCACGCCCCTGGCCGAGATCGACGGCCGGTTCGGCTATTACGGCCGGATCGAGTGGCGGCCATCGTCGCGCCTGGCCTTCGACCTTTTCCGCTATGACAACGAAGGCGACCGCACCAGCGTCGACGCCAATCGCGAATGGTCGTGGGAGACCCGGTTCTGGAACCTCGGCATGCGCCTGGACCTGGACACCGTCGCGGTGAAGGCCCAGGTCATGACCGGCGAGACCCTGATGGGCTATTCGAACGCCTTCGGCATCTGGGCGGACGTCGGGTTCGAGGCGGCCTATGTCTCGGCCAGCAAGGCGCTGGGACCGGGCTCGGCGACCGCGCGCCTGGATCACTTCTCGACGACGGACCGCACCAACAAGGCCTTCGACAACAATGCCGAGCACGGCTGGTCGGGGCTGGCGGCCTATCGCTGGGACGTCAAGCCGAACGCCCAGATCGTGTTCGAGGCGCTGTATATCGACAGCTTCCGCCGTGATCGCACGCGGTTCGCCCTGGACCCTCGCCAGCGTCAGACGGTCGTGCAGACCGCCTTCCGCCATCAGTTCTAGCTGAAGCTTTGGGTTTCCAGGTGGCCGTCCTTCAGGGCGACCACGCGGTCCATGTAGCGGGCCAGTTCCATGTTGTGCGTGGCGATCACGGCCGCGACGCCCTGCTGGCGGCAGGTCTGGTACAGGGCCTGGAACACCGCCGCCGAGGTGGCCGGGTCCAGATTGCCGGTCGGCTCGTCGGCCAGCAGAAGCTTGGGATGATTGGCCAGGGCGCGGGCGATGGCGACGCGTTGCTGCTCGCCGCCGGACATCTGGGCCGGCTGGTGGGTCAGGCGGTGACCCAGGCCCAGACCTTCCAGCAGTTCCCGAGCGCGGCTCTCGGCTTCCTTGCGGCTCTTGCCGGCGATGGTCAGCGGCATGGCCACGTTCTCGATGGCCGAGAACTCGGGCAGCAGGTGGTGGAACTGGTAGACGAAGCCCACCGTGCCCAGACGGATACGGGTGCGGACGCGCTCGGACAGCTTGGAGCAGTCGCGGCCTTCCAGGGCCACCAGACCAGCGTCAGGCCGCTCGAGCAGACCCGCAGAGTGCAACAGCGACGACTTGCCCGAGCCCGAAGGCCCGATCAGGCCGACGACCTCGCCCGGATAAACGTCGATATCGACGCCGCGCAGCACCGGCAGCGGGCCAGCCTCGGTCTTGTAGACGCGCTCGACCCCACGTAGGGCCAGGATCGGATCACTCATAACGAAGCGCCTCCACCGGATCGAGACGCGAGGCGCGCCAGGCCGGCGGCAGGGTCGCCAGCACGCTGAACAGGGCCGACAGGGTCACGATGCCCGCGACCTCGGTCCAGTCGATCTTCGCCGGGATGTGCGAGAGCATGTAGACGTCGGCGCTGAAGACGGCCGTGCCGGTGGCCCATTCCACGAAGTTCTGGATGGGCGTGATGTAGGTGCAGAACAGCGCGCCCAGGGCCAGGCCGCACAGCGTGCCGGCCACGCCGATCGAGGCGCCGGCCATGACGAAGATCCGCAGGATCGCGCCCTGCCCCGCGCCCATGGTGCGAAGGATGGCGATGTCCTTGCCCTTGTTCTTCACCAGCATGACCAGGCTGGAGATGATGTTCAGGGTGGCGATGGCGACGATGCAGCCCAGGATCAGGCGCATGACCTTCCGCTCGACCTGCAGGGCGGTGAAGTAGCTGTGGTTCTTGTCCTGCCAGTCGCTGACCAGGGCGCCGGGGCCGCTGGCGACCTCGACGTCGTGCTTCAGCGCCTTGGCCTTGTCGGGGTCGTCGAGCTTGATCTCGACATAGTCGACCGAGGTGTCGCGGCCAAAGAACAGCTGGGCCTGGGCCAGCGGCATGTAGACGAAGGCCTCGTCGAACTGGCTCATGCCGACGCTGAAGACGCCGCCGACGATGTAGTTCTTTTCCTGGGTCGAGCTGCCGAAGGCGGTCGACGGGCCCGAGGGCGAGATCAGGGTGATGGGGTCACCAGGCTGCACGCCCAGGCTCTGGGCCATACGGTCGCCGATCAGCACGATCTCGCCGCCGTACTCGCCGACGCCGAAGCCGTCCATCGAGCCTTTCTTGATATTGCCGGCGATCAGCGACATGTGCCGCAGGTCGCTGGTGGTGACCCCACGCACGATGGCGCCGGTCACCTGGGTCGGGCCCAGCACCATGGCCTGGGCCTCGACCATCGGCGCGGCCTGGATGACGCCCGGCGCGGCCTTGATCCGGCGGATCACGGTGTCGCGGTCAGGGCCGTTGATCATCGGCGACTGGGCGTAGAGGTGGCCGTTGAAGCCGAGGATCCGGCCCAGCAGCTCGGCTCGGAAGCCGTTCATGACGCTCATCACGGTGATGAGGGCGAAGACCGCCAACATCACCGCGCTGAACGAGATGACCGAGATCAGCGCCACGCCGCCGTTCTTGCGCTTGGCGAACAGATACCGGCGAGCGACAGAGCGCTCCCAGCGACTGAAGGGACCGGCGGCGCGGGCGTCTGGCATCAGGCGGTCTTGCTCTTGGTCAGGCCGTCGAGGACGGATTCGAGCGAGGCGGTGTGACGCTCGCCGGTCTTGCGGTTCTTGATCTCGACCACGCCCTCGGCGATGCCCTTGGGGCCGACGATCAGCTGCCAGGGCAGACCGATCAGGTCCATGGTGGCGAACTTGGCGCCGCCGCGGGCGTCGGTATCGTCGTACAGCACGTCCTTACCGGCGGCCTTCAGCGCGTTGTAGGCGGTCTCGCAAGCCGCGTCGCAGGCAGCGTCGCCCTGCCGCATGTTGACGATGCCGACATCAAACGGCGCGACGCTTTCCGGCCAGATGATGCCGCCTTCGTCATGGCTGGCCTCGATGATCGCGCCTAGCAGACGCGAGACGCCGACGCCGTAGCTGCCCATCTGGGCCGGGACTTGCTGGCCATCCGGACCTTGGATCGTGGCCTTCATCGGCTCGGAATACTTGGTGCCGAACGAGAAGATGTGGCCGACCTCGATGCCGCGCGCCGACAGGCGGTCGCCTTCCGGCAGGGCGTTGAAGGCGGCTTCGTCGTGCATTTCCTCGGTCGCGGCGTACAGCGCCGTGCGCTGGTTCACCAGCGGCTGCAGATCGCCGTTGGCCCAATCCAGATCCGGACCGGGAGCCGGCATCTCGACCAGGTCCTTGTGGCAGAAGACGGCGCTTTCACCGGTCTCGGCCAG
Source organism: Caulobacter sp. (assembly GCF_017744445.1). GTDB lineage: Bacteria > Pseudomonadota > Alphaproteobacteria > Caulobacterales > Caulobacteraceae > Caulobacter. Next base: position 14,662 of record NZ_JAGIBH010000016.1, on the reverse strand, counting down.
GACGATGAACTCATGGCTGAGGTCGCCGCCGATCGGGCCGGTGTCGGCGCGCATCGGCACCGCCTTCAGGCCCATCCGCGCGAACAGGTTCAGATAGGCCACGAACATGCGGTTGTAGGACTTGCGCGCGCCCTCGGCGTCGAGGTCGAAGCTGTAGGCGTCCTTCATCAGGAACTCACGGCCGCGCATCACGCCAAAGCGCGGACGGCGCTCGTCGCGGAACTTCCACTGGATGTTGTAGAGGTTCTTGGGCAGGTCCTTGTAGCTCTTGACCGAGGCGCGGAAGATGTCGGTGACGACTTCCTCGGCGGTCGGGCCGAACAGCAGCTCGCGCTTGTGACGGTCGGTGATGCGCAGCATCTCGTCGCCGTAGTCGTCGTAGCGACCGCTTTCGCGCCACAGCTCGGCCAGCTGGATGGTCGGCATCAAGAGCTCGATGGCGCCGGCGCGATCCATTTCCTCGCGGACGATCTGCTCGATCTTGTTCAGCACGCGCAGACCCAGTGGCAGCCAGGCATAGATGCCCGCCGCTTCCTGGCGGATCATGCCGGCGCGAAGCATCAGCTGGTGCGAAACGATCTGGGCGTCGGACGGTGCTTCCTTCAGCACCGGCAGGAAATAGCGCGACAAGCGCATGCGCGTGGAAACTCCGGGAATTCGAGAAGGGCCTGAGATAGCCCCTCCCCCGACAGCTTGGCAACGCGCGAGGCCAAACTAAGGCTCCGCCGTAGAAAAAAGAGAGGCCGCGCGGATCGCCGCGCGGCCTTTCAAGTCATCGTCGGGGAAGACGCCACAGAGCGAGACCGGCTAGGCCGATCTCCTGAAGTCACCTTACCGCCCGAACACGTGTTGGGGCACGGCCATCCATGGGAAGCGCTAACAATGAGGCGGTTCGCCCAAGCCTTGGGCGAATGCGGGCAAATCGACCGCTCCGCGCCCAAGGCTTGTGCATCCGCACGTCACGTGGCGGCTGGAAGATCCGGCAGAGTCACCAGGTGAAAGTGCACGGTCAGGAAGAACAGCACGAACACGACGGCCGAGACCCAGGTCGTGGTGATGAACTTACGCTTCAGGTTCGGGTTCAGCGGCGCGCCAGGATCCACGCCTGGCGGCGGCGTGACGCCGGCCTCGTGAAAGCTTTGCGAGCCCAGCGGCAGCACGGCGAACAGCACCGTCCACCAGATGGTCAGGTAGATGGCGAACCAGGTAATCGGGCTCATCAGTGAGCGTCCTTGGGCGTTTCCATGAGCTCGACCAGCAGGCCGCCCATGTCCTTGGGGTGAACGAAGATGATCATCGTGCCGTGGGCGCCGATGCGGGGCTCGCCCAGCACGGTCGCGCCTTTGGCCACCAGGTCATCGCGGGCTTCGTAGATGTTCTCGACCTCGAAGCAGATGTGGTGCTGGCCACCCTTGGGGTTCTTGGCCAGGAAGCCGTGGATCGGCGAGCTCTCGCCATAGGGCTCGATCAGCTCGATCTGGCTGTTGGGCAGGTTGACGAAGCAAACCCAGACCCCCTGCTCGGGCATCGCCCACTTCTCGGTGACCGAGGTGGCGCCCAAGAGGTCGCGGTACATCTTGACCGAGTCGTCGATCGACGGCGTGGCGACGCCGACGTGGTTGAGCTTGCCGATCATTCCAGGGAACTCCCGCTGCGCTTTTCTGGTCTTTGCCGATTGGCCTAGCACCAGGTCCGCGGCGCGGAAAGATAGGGCGACCACGGCGTTTCCGTGGCCGCCCTGCCTTCACTAGATGCGCAGGACCGTCGTCTCGACGACCGGCTTGCGCTCCCAGATACGGAACGCGGCCTTCTTCACGGCGCGGGAGATGGCGCTCTCGATGGTCTCGTCGATCTCGCGAGCGTCGCCATCCAGCTTCTTGTAGGCGCCCTCGGCTTCCTCGGCGAGGTCGTCCAGGGCGTCGTCCAGGCTGTATTCCTCGTCGCCGGTCAGGCCGATGCCGCGCACCTGCGGACCCGAAACGATCTTGTTGCGGCCGTCCAGCACGATCGACACGGCCAGGATGCCGTTGAACGCCGCGTGCCGGCGCTCGCGCAGGGCGTCGCCGTTCTCGGGCGTGACCACGCCGCCATCCACGTACAGACGACCGGCCGGCACCTCGTCGATGATGCCGGGCTGACCGGGGGCCAGCAGCACCATGTCGCCGTTGCGCGGGCTGACCGCGTGCGGGACCTGCAGGTCCTTGGCGAAGGCGGCGTGCTCGATCAGGTGGCGGCGCTCGCCGTGGGTCGGCACGGCAATGTGCGGGCGAACCCACGCGTACATCTGGCGCAGCTCTTCACGGCACGGGTGGCCCGAGACGTGGATGCCGGGCGTGTCGCGCTCGGTGTGCAGGCGCACGCCACGATCGGCCAGCTTGTTCTGCAGGTTGCGGATCGGGATCTCGTTGCCCGGGATCACCCGCGAGCTGAAGATCACGTGGTCGCCCTGCCCCAGCTTCACATGCGGATGGCTGCCGTCGGCGATGCGCGACAGGGCCGCGCGGGCCTCGCCTTGGCTGCCGGTGCACAGGAAGAGGATCTCGTCCTCGCCCATGTGCTTGGCCTGGTCGTCAGTGATGAAGGGCTCCAGGCCCTGCAGCAGTCCGACCGAACGCGCAGCTGCGGCCATGCGGTGCATCGAGCGGCCGGCCAGGCAAACCTTTCGGCCGCTGGCCTGGGCCGCGCGGATCACGGTGTCCATGCGCGCCACGTTCGAGGCGAAGCAGGCCACGGCGATCTTGCCCGACAGGCTCTGGATCAGGTTGCCCAGCGCCACGCGGACGTCGGCTTCCGAGCCGGCTTCGCCTTCGACGAAGACGTTGGTGCTGTCGCAGACCATGGCCAGCACGCCCTCGTCGCCCAGGCGGCGGATGGCGGCTTCGTCGGTCGGGGCGCCCAGCTGGGGCTCGGGGTCGATCTTCCAGTCGCCGGTGTGCAGGATCGTACCCAGCGGCGTCTTGATCGCCAGGCCGTTCGGCTCGGGGATCGAGTGCGTCAGGGTGATCAGCTCCAGGTCGAACGGACCCAGCGAGAACTTACCGCCCAGCGGTACTTCGGTGATCGACACCTCGTCCAGCAGGTCGGCGTCGCGCAGCTTCTCGCGCAGCAGGAAAGCGGTGAATGGCGTGGCGTAGACCGGCGCTTTCAAGCGCGGCCACAGCCAGTGCACCGCGCCCAGGTGGTCTTCGTGCGCGTGGGTCAGGACGATGCCGACGATGTCGTCAGCATAGGGCTCGATATAGGTCGGGTCCGGCAGAATGATCTCGACGCCAGGCGTCGTCTGGTCGCCGAAGGTCACGCCCAGGTCAACGACGATCCACTTGCGATCGTGCGCCGGGCCAAAGCCATACAGATTGAAGTTCATGCCGATCTCGTTCGACCCGCCCAGCGGCAGGAAGACGAGCTCGTCGCTCTTGGATTTTTTCATCAGGTCTCGGAAACGGTGTTTCGACGATAGATTTCGAGAAGACCCCGTATCGTCAGGTCGGAGTCGAAGTGGTCGATGCTATCGGTGGCGCCCTCGAACAACGAGGCCACGCCGCCGGTGGCGATGACGGTCATGGGCTCGCCGCGCTCGGCCTTGATGCGCGAGACGAGACCCTCGATCAGAGAGATATACCCCCAGAACACGCCGGACTGCATCGCTGAGACGGTGTCCGTCCCCACGATCCTGTTACCGGCCGGCTTCTGGATGGCGATGCGGGGCAGCTTGGCCGCCGCTTCGTGCAGGGCCTGCATCGAAAGATTGATGCCGGGCGAGATGATGCCGCCCTCGAAGGCGCCGTCGGCCGCTACGATGTCGAAGGTGGTGGCCGTGCCGCTGTCGATGACGATCAGCGGCCCCTTATAGACCATCCCCGCCCCGATCGCGTTGACCAGGCGGTCGGCGCCGGCTTCGGACGGTTTCTGGATACGCACGTCGATGCCCAGCTTGGCGTTCTCGCCGATGACCAGCGGCTCGACGTTGAAGTAACGGCGGCTGAGATTGCGCAGGTTGAAGATCGACTGCGGCACGACGCTGGAGATGATCACCGCGTCGATGGCCCGGAAACCCAGGCCCTGCATCGAGAGCAGCTGCGATAGCCACACCACATACTCGTCGGCGGTGCGGGTGCTCTCGGTCGCCGAACGCCACTGGGCCACCCACGACGAGCCGTCGTGAATGGCGAACATGGTGTTGGTGTTGCCCTGTTCAATGGCCAGCAGCATCAGGCGGCTCCAAAGAAGACGTCACCGGCGGTGATCCGGCGGATCCGGCCGTCGTCCAGACGCAAGCGCAGAGCGCCGTCCCCGTCCAGGCCCTCGGCGATGCCCTCAACCGTTTCGGTGCCCAGACGGGCGACACAGGGCTCACCCAGGCCGTGGGCGCGGGCCGTCCAGGCGTCGGCGATGGCGGGGAAGCCCAGGGCGCCCCAGGTGCGGAACCAACGCTCGAACGCGCCGGCCAGGGCCTCGATGGCCTCGGTCGGATGCGGCGGCGGGATCTCGCGATAGGTGGCGATCGAGGTGGCGGGACGCTCGGCGTCGATCGGCTTGCGGGCCAGGTTCACGCCGATGCCGGCGGCGATCCACAGACCGCCCTGCGGCGAGGTTCCGGACTCGATCAGGATGCCGCTGACCTTCAGGCCGCCCAGCAGCGGGTCGTTCGGCCACTTCAGGCTGACCAGCGAGGCCGGCACGTACTGGCCCAGCATGTCGGCGACGGCCAGGGCGGCGACGAACGAGACCTGGGCGGCTTCGGCCGGCGGCTTGTCAGTGCGGAAGAGCAGCGTGGCGGCGAGGTTGCCTTCGCCCGTTTCCCAGGCCCGGCCGCGACGGCCGCGGCCCGAGGTCTGGCGGAGGCCGACCAGCCACACAGGGCCGGCCTCGCCCGCCTCGGCCCGGCGACGGGCTTCGGCGTTGGTAGAGTCGATCTCGTCCAGAACGACGACGGGCGGGACGCCCGTCACGTCAGGCGTGACCAAAGGCGGCCGCGGCGGCCTTGGCGGCGGGATCCAGCCAAACCAGAGCCACAAGCACGATCGGGAACGAGAAGAACGCGGCCGCGTAGCCGACGGCGCGAGCCGAAGGCGACGGGGCGTCGACCGAACCGGCCGGCGCGTCGAACCACATCGATTTGATCAGGCGCAGATAATAGAACGCCGCGACGACCGAACCGACCAGGCCCAGAACGGCGGCCCATTGCAGCATCACGTCGCCCGTGCCCAGAGCGGCCTTGAAGACATAGTACTTCGACCAGAAGCCCGAGAACGGCGGCAGGCCCAGGGCCGACAGCGAAAACGCGGTCATGGCCAGGGCGATGCCCGGACGTTCCTTGATCAGGCCGGCCATGTCTTCGATCGTCTCCATCGGACGGCCATCGCGGTTCAGCGCCTGCAGGCAGGCGAAGAAGCCGGTGACGTCGACCATGTAGAGCACCATGAAGACCAGCATCGAGTGCAGGCCCACTTCACCGCCGGCGGCGACACCCAGCAGGGCGTAGCCGACATTGGCGATCGACGAATAGGCCCACAGGCGCTTGAGGTTGGTCTGGGCCAGGCCCGCGAAGGCGCCGACGAAGACCGACAGCAGCGCGGCGATCACCAGGATCTGGCGCCATTGGTCGACCGAGCCCGGGAAGGCGTCGCCCAGCACGCGGGCGAACATCATCATGGCGGCCAGCTTCGGCGCGGCGGCGAAGAAGCCGACGACCGGGGTCGGAGCGCCTTCATAGACGTCCGGGGTCCACATGTGGAACGGCGCGGCCGAGACCTTGAACGCCAGGCCGCAGATCAGGAACACCAGGCCAAACAGCAGGCCCACGCCGTGCGAACCGCCGTGAGCGGCGGCCAGAGCGATCTGGCTGAAGTGGGTCGAACCGGTGAAGCCGTAGATCAGCGAGCTGCCGTACAGCAGCAGGCCCGACGACAGCGCGCCCAGCACGAAATACTTCAGGCCCGCTTCCGACGACTTGGCGTCGTCGCGGCGCATGGCGGCCAGGACGTACAGGGCCAGCGATTGCAGCTCGACGCCGACATACAGGCTGATCAGGTCGCCGGCCGAAGCGGTGACGCCCATGCCCAGAGCGGCCAGGACGACCAGGACGGCGTATTCGAACTTCTGGTCGCCGCGCTGGGCCAGCCAGCGGTCGCCCAGCACCACGGCGATGGCGCTCGAGAGGTAGATGGCCACCTTGGCGTAGGTCGCCGCGGCGTCGGCCGCGTAGACGCCGCCGAAGGCGTGACCGTGCGGACCCAGCACCGCCGTGGCGGCGGCCGCGACCAGCGAGGCGACGGCGGCCAGGGTGAAGATGGCCCCGACCTTGCCCCGGAAGGCGCCGGCGACCAGCAGAACCAGCGCCGCGATCGCCAGGACGATCTCAGGCAGGACGAGTGAGAAGTTGGCGGAAAACGTCATTGGCTCCTCACCCACCCACGGCGGCGCGCCAGGCGCCGACGAGCGCGTCGACAGACGTCGCGGTCAGGTTGAACACGAGATTGGGATAGACGCCCAGGATCAGGGTCATCGCGATCAGCGGCACGAACAGCAGGATCTCGCGAGCGTCCAGATCGGTGATGGTCTTGAGCTCGGGATTGGTGATCTCGCCGAACATGACCCGGCGGTACAGGGTCAGGGCGTACATGGCCGACAGGATCACGCCGGTGGCCGACACGATCGCCGTCCAGGTCGAGGCCTTATAGACGCCGGTCATGGTCAGGATTTCACCGACGAAGCCCGAGGTGCCCGGCAGGCCGACATTGCCCATCGTGAACAGCAGGAACACGAAGGCGTAGTGCGGCATGCGGTTGGTCAGGCCGCCGTAGAAGGCGATCTCGCGGGTGTGCATGCGGTCGTAGACGACGCCGACGCAGAGGAAGAGCGCGCCGGAGATCACCCCGTGGCTCAGCATCTGGAACAGAGCGCCCTGCTCGCCCGCCGCGTTGCCCGAGAAGATGCCCATGGTCACGAAGCCCATGTGGGCGACCGACGAATAGGCGATCAGCTTCTTGATGTCGGTCTGACGGAAGGCGACCAGCGAGGTGTAGACGATGGCGATGGCCGACATCGCGAACACCAGCGGCTGGAACAGCTCCGAAGCGTTCGGGAACATCGGCAGGCTGAAACGCATGAAGCCGTAGCCGCCCATCTTCAGCAGAATGCCCGCCAGGATGACCGAACCGGCCGTCGGGGCTTCGACGTGGGCGTCGGGCAGCCAGGTGTGCACCGGCCACATCGGCATCTTCACCGCGAACGAGGCGAAGAAGGCCAGCCACAGCCAGGTCTGGAGCCACGGCGCGAACTTGAACGTCATCAGCACCGGGATCGACGAGGTGCCCGAGATGCTGATCATCGCCAGGATAGCGGCCAGCATCAGCACCGAGCCGAGCAGCGTGTAGAGGAAGAACTTGTAGGCCGCGTACACTCGGCGCTTGCCGCCCCAGATGCCGATGATCAGGAACATCGGGACCAGGCCGAACTCGAAGAACAGGTAGAAGAGGATCAGGTCCAGCGCGCAGAACACGCCGATCACCAGGGTCTCCAGGACCAGGAAGGCGATCAGGTATTCGACGACGCGCTTCTCGACCGACTTCCAGCTGGCCACGATACAGATCGGCAGCAGGAACGCGGTGAGCAGGACGAACAGCACCGAGATGCCATCGACGCCCATGCGGTAATGGATGCCCGCGAACCAGGCGAAGTCTTCCACGAACTGGAAGCCCGGGTTCTTCGGGTCGAACTGGACGGTCAGGAGGATCGACAGGCCGAACGTGACCAGCGTGGTCACGAGCGCGATCCACTTGGCCAGGGTGTCGGTCTTTTCGCTCGCACCATTGAAGGCGCGCGCGGCGAGGATCACCGCGACGCCGACGATCGGCGCGAAGGTCGTAAGGCTGAGAAGGCCGCTCATTAGCTCCGTCCCCCTCAACGGAAGGCGTACAGGGCGAAGGTCAGCAGGCCGGCGACGCCGAGCAGCATGACAAACGCGTAGTGGTACAGATAGCCGGTCTGCAGCTTGCCGGTGCGCTTGCCGACCTCATACGAGAGGTTGGAGACGCCATCCGGGCCCAGGCCGTCGATGATCTTCTGGTCGCCGCCCTTCCAGAACAGGTCGCCGAGGAACTTGGCGAAGCGCACGAACGTGGCCGCGTAGAGCTCGTCGAAGAACCACTTGTTGTAGAAGAAGACGTACAGCGGACCCTTGCGCTCGGCCATTTTCAGGCCCAGGCGCTCGTCGCCCTTCAGCAGGTAGACATAGGCCGCGACGATCAGGCCGATCAGCGAAGCGATCAGCGGGCTCCACTTCACCCACTCTGCCACTTCGTGCGCTTGGTGCAGCACGTGGTTGCTGTGGGCGGTGTAGATGGCGCCGCGCCAGAACTCTTCCTGGTGGTGACCGACGAAGTAGTCAACGAACACGAAGCCAGCGGCGACCGCGCCGATCGACAGCACGACCAGCGGGAACAGCATCACCCACGGGCTCTCGTGCGGCTTGTGGTCGTGGCCATGGCCATGGCCGTGACCGTGGTCGTCGTGCGCGTGGTCATCGGCCAGCGGCTCGTCGTGCGTCTCGTGCGCGGCGCCGTGATGGGCGTCATGCGCGTGATCGTCGTGAGCGTGGTGGTCGTCATGACCCCAGCGCGCCTTGCCGTTGAAGGTGAAGAAGGCCAGGCGCCACGAGTAGAACGAGGTCAGGCCAGCCACCAGCACGCCGATCACCCACGCGAACATGGCGATCGAATTGTGGCCACCGGCGGCGAAGGCCGCTTCGATGATGGTGTCCTTCGAGTAGAAGCCGGCGAAGCCCAGGTGCAGCGGCGGGAAGCCCAGGCCCGTGATGGCGATCGTGCCGATCGTCATGGCCAGGAAGGTCACCGGCAGCAGCTTGGCCAGGTTGCCGTACTTCCGCATGTCCTGCTCGTGGTGCATGCCGTGGATCACCGAACCGGCGCCCAGGAACAGCAGAGCCTTGAAGAAGGCGTGCGTGAACAGGTGGAACATGGCCGCCTGATAGGCGCCGACGCCCGCCGCGAAGAACATGTAGCCCAGCTGCGAACAGGTCGAGTAGGCGATCACACGCTTGATGTCGTTCTGGGTCAGGCCGACCGTGGCGGCGAACAGGGCCGTCACCGCGCCGATCACCGTGACGATGTTCTTGGCGACGGGCGCGTATTCGAACATCGGCGACAGCAGGCACAGCATATAGACGCCGGCGGTGACCATGGTGGCCGCGTGGATCAGGGCCGACACCGGGGTCGGGCCTTCCATGGCGTCCGGCAGCCAGGTGTGCAGGAAGAACTGCGCCGACTTGCCCATCGCGCCGATGAACAGCAGGAAGCAGGCGATATCCATCAGCGGCCAGGCGTGACCGGCGAATTCCCAGGTCTTGCCGGCGTGGCTGGCGATCATCGGGAACAGCTCGGCGAACTGGATCGTGCCGAACGCCCAGTAGGTCGTCATGATGCCCAGGGCGAAGCCGAAGTCGCCGACGCGGTTGACCACGAACGCCTTGATGGCGGCGGCGCTGGCCGAGGGCTTCTTGAACCAGAAGCCGATCAGCAGGTACGAGGCCAGGCCCACGCCTTCCCAGCCGAAGAACAGCTGCATGAAGTCGGCGGCGGTGACCAGCGACAGCATGGCGAAGGTGAACAGCGACAGGTACGCGAAGAAGCGCGGCTTGCTGTCGTCCTCGGCCATGTAGCCCCAGGAATAGATGTGCACGAGGGCCGAGACCGTCGTGACCACGATCAGCATGGTCGCCGACAGGGCGTCGATACGGATCGACCAGTTGGCCTGGAAGTCGCCGATGTGGATGAACGGCAGCAGGTTGACCGTGAAGGCCTCCATGTGCCCCCAGGTCCACTGGCTGAACGTGTACCAGCTAAGGCCGCAAGCCAGGATCAGCGCGCCGGTGGTGACCGACTGCGAAGCCACGTTGCCGATGCGGCGGCCGAACAGGCCGGCGATGGCCGCGGCGATGATCGGCGCGAAAACGAGAATGGTGACAAGCGTCTGCATGACGTCGCTTAGCCCTTCATCATGCTGGCGTCGTCAACCGCGATGTCGCCGCGGTTTCGGAAGAAGGTCACAAGGATGGCCAGACCCACGGCCGCCTCGGCGGCGGCGACGGTCAGCACGAACATGGCGAAGATCTGCCCAGCCACGTCGTGCAGGAAGGCCGAGAACGCCACGAGGTTGATGTTCACCGCCAGCAGGATCAGCTCGATCGACATCAGGATGACGATGATGTTCTTGCGGTTCACGAAGATGCCGAAGACGCCGATCGTGAACAGGATCGCGGCGACGACGAGATAGTGCGGCAGGCCGATCATTCGGAGATCCCCTCACCCGGCTTGATCTGAACCAGCTCCATGCCGGTCTTGGGCGTGCGGGCCACCTGCTTGCCGATGTCCTGGCGCTTGACGCCCGGCTTGTGGCGCAGGGTCAGGACGATGGCGCCGATCATGGCGACCAGCAGCACCAGGCCCGCCAGTTGGAAGAAGAAGACGTAATCGGTGTAGAGCACGCGACCGATCGCTTCGGTGTTGGGGACGCCGCCCGGCGAGGCGTTCGGCAGCGGGTTCTTCGAGGCCGCGCCGTTGGTGGCCACCGTGGCGGCGACGAACACCATCTCCAGCGTCAGGATGCCCCCGACCAGACCGCCGATTGGCAGGTACTGGGCGAAGCCCTGACGGAGCTCGGCGAAGTCGACGTCCAGCATCATGACGACGAACAGGAACAGCACCGCGACCGCGCCCACATAGACGACGATCAGCAGCATCGCCAGGAACTCGGCGCCCAACAGGACGAAGAGGCCGGCGGCCGAGAAGAAGGCGGTGATCAGGAAGAGCACCGAGTGCACGGGATTGCGCGCCGACACGACGAGAAGACCCGCCGCGATGGTCACGAATGCCAGCAAATAGAAAGCGATCGCCTGCAAGGGCATCGGCCCAGGGCTCCCCTGATAACTTAAGTCCAATGACGCTGCGCCGGACGACGCACCGCCTGTTTCGGATTCGCCCGACCGTTTAGCGGTACGGCGCGTCCAACTCCAGATTCTTCGCGATCAGGCGTTCCCAACGGTCGCCGTTATCGAGAAGGCGTTCCTTGTCGTAGTAGAGTTCTTCGCGGGTCTCGGTCGCGAACTCGATGTTCGGACCTTCCACGATGGCGTCCACCGGGCAGGCCTCCTGGCACAGACCGCAGTAGATGCACTTGACCATGTCGATGTCGTAGCGGGTCGTGCGGCGGCTGCCGTCCTCGCGCGGTTCGGCTTCGATGGTGATCGCCTGCGCGGGGCAGATGGCCTCGCACAGCTTGCACGCGATGCAGCGCTCCTCGCCCGACGGATAGCGACGCAGGGCGTGCTCACCGCGGAAGCGAGGCGACTGCGGGCCGCGCTCGTTCGGATAGATCACGGTCTTCTTCGGCGCGACCAGGTACTTCATGGCCAGGCCAAAGGCGCCGGCGAAGTCCAGAAGGGCCGCGCCCTTGGCCGCTTGAGTGATGCGCTGGAACACCAGAGCTCTCCTAACACTTTTCCTTGGGGAAAGGACGGACGTCCCTGCCCTGCTCTTTCTGCTGCCGCCGCATCGTCTGCTCGATGACGCATTTGTTGGTCTTGGCCTCGCGATCACGTCGCGCCTCGACCTGCTCATCGTGCGTCCGCTGCGGCGGTCGCTGAATACCGCGTCCCCAGGTCGAACAGCCGGCCAGCAGGCCCACCGCTACGATCCCGAGAACAACCCGCCTCATTTCCCAGCCTTGGGAATGACGCAGGTGTAGTTCGACAGCTGGGCGGGGTCTCCCCCGTCCTGCTTGGCCCGGATGGTCCCGCCGGACGCCTTGCACTTGTCGCCTTCGCGGCGGAGGTCGTCATAGCTGACCACCCCGTCGCCCAGCGAATAGGACCGGTCCACCGCCGCGACGCCAGCACAGGCGCTCAGGGCAAGGCCGACCAGGCCCAGAGCAAGGATCGCGGCGCGGCGCATCAGGCCGCCGGACCGAACACGCGCCACGCGGCGACCGCGGCCACCAGCACCAGCGAGGTCGGCAGGAACACCTTCCAACCCAGGCGCATCAGCTGGTCGTAGCGGTAGCGAGGCACGATGGCCTTGGCCATGGCGAACATGAAGAACCAGAAGACGATCTTGGCGTAAAACACCAAGGCCAACAGGAAGTTGACCAGGAACGGCGGCCAGCCGGCCGTGAAGGTGATCGGGAAGCCCGGGTTCCAGCCGCCGAAGAACAGCACGCTGATCATGGCGCACATCAGGACGATGTTCGAATACTCGGCCACCATGAACAGCAGGTACGGGGTCGAGCTGTACTCGACCTGGTAACCGGCCACGAGCTCGGATTCGGCTTCCGGAAGGTCGAAGGGCGGACGGTTCGTCTCGGCCAGGGCCGAGATGTAGAACATGCCCATGGCCACGACCATGACCGGCAGGATGACGAGGTTCTTGAGACCGCCGCCGCCGAAGACGTTCCAGTTCCAGATCCAGCCCGACTGCTTCTCGACGATGGTCGACAGGTTCATCGAGCCGGCCAGCAGGATCACCGTGATGATGATCAGGCCGATCGAGACTTCGTACGACACCATCTGAGCGGCCGAACGCAGCGCGCCCAGGAACGGATACTTCGAGTTCGAAGCCCAGCCGCCCATGATGATGCCGTAGACGCCCAGCGAGCTCATCGCCAGCAGGTACAGGATGCCGACATTGAGGTTCGACACGACCCAGCCCGGGGCGAACGGCACGACGGCCCAGCCCACGAAGCCCAGGATCAGGCTGATCAGCGGGGCCAGCAGGAAGATCGCCTTATCGGCGCCGGCCGGAATGACGATTTCCTTCAGCACGAACTTGAAGAAGTCGGCGAAGGACTGCAGCAGGCCGAAGGGACCAACGACGTTGGGACCTTTGCGCATCTGGACGCCGGCCCAGATCTTGCGGTCGGCGAGCAGCAGGAAGGCCAGGCTCAGCAGAACCCAGATCACGACCAGCAGGATGCCGCCCGTCGTGAGACCAAACCAGAGAAGCGGATTCGTCGGGCCCACGGTCTACTCCGCCGCGATCTTGGCGGCGCCGGAAGCCACGGCCGCACATTCGGCCATGGTCACGCTGGCGCGCGCGATGGGGTTGGTCAGGTGGAAAGCCTTGATCGGGCTTTCGAACGGCGCGTCCGAAGCCTCGCCGTCAGCGCCCAGGGCGCCGACATCGAACGACGTGGCGACGGAACCCGGTGCGTAGTCGATCTGGCCGAAGGTCGGATGGTCGGCGAACAGCTTGGCGCGCAGCTGGTCCAGGCTGTCGTAAGGCAGCTTGTGACCCAGCACTTCGGACAGAGCCCGCAGGATCGACCAGTCTTCCTTGGCCTCGCCCTTCGGGAACACCGCGCGGCGGCCCATCTGGACGCGGCCTTCGGTGTTCACATAGAGGCCGTTCTTCTCGGTATAGGCCGCGCCCGGCAGGATCACGTCGGCCTTGTGCGCGCCGGCGTCGCCGTGCGTGCCGAGATAGATCTTGAAAGCGCTCGAAGCCGAGGCCTCGCACTCGTCGGCGCCCAGCAGGAACAGGACGTCAACGGCGCCCGGCTTCAGCATGTCGGCGGCCGACAGGCCACCCTCGGTCGGGACGAAGCCCATGTCGAGGCCGGCTACGCGCGCGGCGGCGGTGTGCAGGACGTTCCAGCCGTTCCAGCCCTCGCGCACGACCTTGACGGTCTTGGCGAGGCCGGCGGCGGCCTTGAGGATCGCCGCGCCATCGGCGCGCGACAGAGCGCCCTGGCCGATGATGATCGCGGGACGCTCGGCGGCCTTCAGGGCGGCGACGAAGTCGTTCTTGGCCTTGGCCAGGCCCGACAGCGTCTTGGCGCCGGCGCCGAGGTAGTCGTAGTCGAACGTCAGATCGGCCTGCTCGCCAATGACGCCGAAGCGGGTCTTGCCGGCGATCCACTGCTTGCGGAAGCGAGCGTTCAGGACCGGGGCCTCGAGGCGCGGATTGGCGCCGACGAACAGGACCACGTCGGCATTCTCGATGCCGGCCAGGGTCGAGTTGAACAGCCAGCTCTCGCGCGGGCCAGCGCCCAGGGCCGAACCGTCCTGGCGGCTGTCCAGGTTCTTCACGCCCAGGGCGGTGAAGAGGTCCTTGGTCGCCTTCAGGCTTTCAGCGTCCTGCAGGTCGCCGGCGATGACGCCGATGCGGTCCGGCGAAGTCGCCTTGATCTTGGGCGAGACGGCGGCGAAGGCTTCGGCCCAGGTGGCCGGCTTCAGGCTGCCGTTCACGCGGACATACGGACGGTCCAGACGCTGACGGCCCAGGCCGTCGACGGCGTAGCGCGTCTTGTCCGAGATCCACTCTTCGTTGACGTCCTCGTTGATGCGCGGCAGCACGCGCAGCACGGCCGAGCCGCGGGCGTCGACGCGGATCGACGATCCCAGGGCGTCCATGACGTCGACGCTCTCGGTCTTCTTCAGTTCCCACGGACGGGCTTCGAAGGCGTAGGGCTTGGAGGTCAGGGCGCCGACCGGGCACAGGTCGATGACGTTGGCGCTGAGCTCCGACGTCACCGCCGCGCCCAGATAGGTCGTGATTTCAACGTCTTCGCCGCGCGAGATCAGGCCGATTTCCGGCGAGCCGGCGACTTCGGTGATGAAGCGGACGCAACGGGTGCACTGGATGCAGCG